>JABZFM010000044.1 GCA_014237465.1 Desulfobacteraceae bacterium
ATCATACGTATAATTCATCACCCGGCCGGTGTTTTCAGACACGCTCAATCTGTTGCCGGTGGGTCCCAAGGTGTAAAAATAACAGGAGATCACATCTCCGGCAGAAGTCCGGTTTTCCAGATAGATGAGCCGGTTTAGCGTGTCATAAGTATATTCGGCAATTGTGCCGTTAGGATTGATCACCTGTTCCCGGTTCCCGTTGTCATCATAGGAATATGCGGTGACACCGCCGGAAGGATCAGTCACGGTTGCCAGCCGATTTAACGCATCAAACGTATAGGTCGTGGTGCCTGACGGCACGGTCACGGACGTACGGTTGCCTTTGGCATCATACATGTAGGAGATAACGCTGCCGTCCGGATTTGTGACACTTTCCAAACGGCTCCGGTCGTCATAAATATACCGGGTAACACCCCGGCTGTCAGTCACTGTTTCGCGTTTGCCGTCACCCAGGTAAGTAAATTCAACCGAAGTGTCGTCCGGATTTGTTTTTTGCGTCAACCTTCCACAGCAGGGGGAATATTCATACGTAATCGTATCCCCGTTAAAATCCGTGTGGGTCAATACGTTACCCATTGGGTCATAAGTATAAGTTTCGGTCATACCCAAAGGCAATGTATGAGAAATTACCCAACCCGGATCATCGTAAGCCCAATATTCCGTGTTTCCATTGGGGTCTGTATGGGACAGCCGGTTGCCCATTTCATCATATGAGTACTGTGTAATATTGCCCAGGGCGTCGGTAACCGATGTGAGATTACCTGCTGAGTCATAGTCAAAATAAGTAGAATTCCCTGCCGGGTCAGTCTCAGAAACCTTTCTGCCCAAAGCATCATACTCGGTTTCAGAATACGTGCCGTCCGGGTAAACAGTTTTGACCTGGCGGTTCAAAGCATCATATTCATAATATGTGATCGCACCTTTGGGATCGGTCATGCTTGTCTGGTTGCTGGCTGCATCATAGTCAAAGAATACGGTGCTGTTTAATGCGTCAATAACTGCCATTCGTCGGCCAGCTACGTCATACACAAAATCTGTTTGATTGCCGTTTTCATCAATGGTAGCGATCATGCGACCGGATTCGTCAAGCACTATTTCAGATGAACTGCTGTCCGGATAAATCACACGGGTCATTTGATTGTTCTTATCATATTCAAAATCCGTGGTGCGCCCGGCCCGGTCTGTGGTGGATGTGCGGTTGCCTTCTTCATCATAAACGGTTTCCATGGACGTGCCGTCCGCGTAACGGATGGCCGTCTGATTAGCGTTGACATCATATTCAAATTCCGTACACGCCCCGTTTTTATCGATCACCACGGATTCCTTGTCCAGATAATTATACTCGGTCCGGGTTTCATTGCCCATGGCATCCACCGTTCTTGTCAGGCGATGGCGGATATCATACTCATTGGTAGTGGTCATGGTCACCGTTTCACCGGTTTCCGTGGTTCGGGTGACGGATTCACTCAGCTCGTTGCCGTAACGGTCAAAGGACCATTCAGTAACCTTGCCGCTGGGTGCGATTTCCTTGGTCCGGTGGCCGTAAAAATTATATTCAAATGTTGTGACATTGCCCAGTGCATCGGTTTCCGTGAGCACATTGCCTTTGGTATCATGGGTATATGCCGTGACATTGCCAAGGGCATCGGTTTTTTCCAAAAGATTGCCTTGTGCATCATAAACATTAGCAATTATGTTCCCGTTAGGATCAGTCTGCGTCAACACGTCATTCCGCTCGTTGTAGGTATACGTGGTGGTATTTCCAAGCGGGTCGGTTTCCGTGAGCATGTTGCCTGATTCATCGTACGTCCATGCAGACGTTATCCCCAGGGGATTTGTTTCAGTTAACTTATCCCCGTTTACATTATAGGTCCAGAGGGTGACATTCCCGTCCGGGTCCTCTTTACGGGTCACATACCCCTTGGCATTGTATTCGTAAGTGGATGTATTTCCGTTACGATCCGTGATCTCCTGTGTGTGATTGGAAAGATCAAACCCGTATATTATTTTGTTGCCGTCCGCATCAATCAAGACAGTCATCCGGCCCTGGCTGTCGTATTCAAATTGTCCCAAAATTGTGCCATCAGGTGCTTTGATATCTTTTAACACCGGTTTTTCAAAAATTCCCTGCGCATATCCGTATTTGTCCATCTTTCTCACAGCAAAAGGTTCGGTGCCTGTTTTGACCACCTGTTCGAGCATGCCGTTTTCATCATAATGATATTCAATGGTTAAGCCAAACGGATCGGTAATTGTTTCGATCCGGTTGCCGGTTCCCCGTGTAAAGGCAATACTTGCACCGGATGAGTGATGGATACCCGCATCATCATAGCTCACGGAATTGCCGTACACGTCCGCGATGCTCTCAATTCCGTTCTCCATATGAAGCACATAGCAGGTTCCGTCCGGGCGGGTATATTTAAATCGTTTGGGTTCGTAAAGGTCGGTTCCCCATTCACGGAGCTGGTCTCCGATGAGCATCAGGCTGTTATTGGCGACATTTAATGCTTCAAGCGTTCCCACAGTGCCGTCAATCGGCACGTATGTTGCCTTTAAGTTCGAATGATAAGCGATTGGTGTTAGGACGCTGGATTTCGGGGTAACGTCCATCTTGAACTTCAGCATCTCTTCATCAGAGAACCGGATCACCACTACATGACTGTATTTTTCAATCAGGTAATAAGTGGTCATAAAACTGCCGCCCACTTCTTCGGCCCATCCGGCGTTCAGTTCCCGGGTGGGTTGGGGTTTGACTTTTGATGCGGGCAGGCTCCAGCCCGGCCCGAAATCACCGTCTTCATCCCGGCTGTCATATTCGCGCTCCAGTGCCAAAGGAAACCCGTTGTTTGGAATATTGGCATCCATTCCCGGCAGGATCACATGACCAACTTTCAGCTGACCGTCCAACAGCACACAGCCCGTATCAGAAGCCGTGTTTCCGGCAAGGTCTTCGGCAGATAACAGTATTTCATACACCCCGTTTCTTAGGACTGTCGGATCAAATGTTCCGAGTGCGCCGTAGATGCTGTTTCCAGATCCTTGGGCAAACTGTTTCCAGGCCGTTGATCCGCTGGGTCGTGCGGACAGGGAGTAGATCACCCCGCTGGTGTCGGATACCTCACCCATGACATCGTAAAGATCCGTCACATCCACACAGTCGGTTTCGGACAGGATGGCGGTGGGCGGGATGGTGTCGAAAGGATTGGATACTTCTATTATTGTGGTTTTGGAAGTCAGATGACCGGCTGCATCTTCGGCAGTTGCTTCTGCTGTAATAAAGCCGGGTCTATCCATTAAATACTGGGCCTGGTTTTCTGCCAAGGCAAGCGGGTTGCCGTCGACGCTTAATGAAACATTTGTTACACCGACATTATCACTTGCCAGAACTGTTAACGTAACGGTCCCGCCAAGATCTATACGTTGATGATCCGGTGTAATGGTTAAATTCGGCGGTTCTGTGTCCGGCCCACTCCAGGTGCCAAGTGATAGTGATATGTTGATTGGGGTGTCAATCGGGACTGACCTCCCGGCCTCAGGACTTTGTCCGCAAGCATGACCGACCGGCTGGGTATCGATATATTTTTCCGTGGCAGTGCCGATTGTTAACCCGGTATCTGTGATTTCAGATTCTGCGTCAAGTTGCAGCATGCCGGTTAAATCCGGTACTTCGACTTTCCGGACACCGGATGAAACAATCAGGTCAACGGGTGTATTTAAGGCAACAATCGTACCACTGACCGGAAATTGGCTGGTAATACAACCTTCCGGAACTGAAATACTGTAGTCCGTATCCATGTTCCCCACAACAAGGCCGACATCAAGAATTTGTATTTCTGCGCCTTCTAAGGAAATAGAAGTGACATCCGGAACACTAATCGGAGGGCTCGCATTAACAATGATAATATCAACTCCGCTATCCTGGATGCCGTCGTTAACTATGAGTTGAACCATATAGTCTCCGGCAACATCAGGCATAAAACCGGATTGTACCGAGTTTGTCGAATCAAGCAGCGTCTGACTCCCTTCAGGCCATGCAATCATTGACCATTCATAAGTTATCGGATCATTATCCGGGTCATAAGATTGGGACCCGTCAAGGTCTACATGCTCTTCCACAATCACGGCCTGGTCGGTTCCGGCATCAGCAATGGGGGCAATGTTTCCGAAATTAAACGTGGCAAATGACAGATTGTTTTCTTCATCAACTTCGCTAGTAGTGCCGGTTCCGGCACCATTATCGTCTGCCCGGACAAAAACGGTTTTTATCTCAACAGGCGGATTGAACCATTGAACGAAAACATCTTCATATTGGCCCGGATAAATTCTGTCTTGTGTAAAGGTTGTTCCCAGTAAAACACCGCCGTCATTTGGATCACCATCATAAAACGAAATCGGAATTCCGGAAGACACATGAAGCGCGCCGCCGTTTCCAACACGAACGATAAGATTCGCTATTTCGGGTAATCCGGATCGATCCAGCCGGATCATAGAAGCGGAGAGATCAACACATCCAAACGGATTTAACATTTCATTCTGGTGAAAGCTGTTAAATGTTTCCCAGTTGTTGGCGGCATATTGTGGGATCGTGCCGTCATCATTGACATTGGTAATGCAGTATGATCGCTGATTCCATATTTTACGGGTATTGACCCAGGTGTCATTCGCATCACCGATAATACGCAGGCCCTTATTTGCCCCATTGGCGGGAACTATTATTTCGGCATTGTTGTCATTATCCACATCCGCCACCACCGGGTACTCGAATGCGGTATGGGAAGTGTTGGGAAGTTCATACAGCACGGCTCCATCGCTTCCCCGATAGATCCTGAAATATCTCTCATCTGCGTAAACCACCTCGGCACTGCCGTCGCCTTCAAAATCAAATACGGAAGAACCGGTTCTGTGGGATGAATAATCACTAATCTGACTTTGCCACTTGATACTTCCGTCCGGCTCAAAGACCGTGTAGAATTTTTTACCGGCCACACCGATTTCTGGTATGCCGTCATTATCATAATCCGCGATGCAGGGTGATCCGCCTTCGCCTCCGCCAGGCAATGTCGTTGACCAGACTATTTGACCGGTATGTTCCAAAAGGTAGACTTTTTTGTAAACCAGGACTATTTCCGGGAAAGAATCTTCATCAAAATTACCAATACCGCAAAAACTACAGTCCGATATTGCCGGATTGGTCCAAAAAAGATCACCGTTCGAACGGTAAACCGTATTTCCGGATATAATTTCAGGATTTCCATTCTGGTCAATGTCAGCCACACATGGTGCGCCTCGTCCATAACTGTTTGCCCCTATCCATTTGATGGTGCCGTCGACATTTAAAACATGATCCGCATAAACAATATCCGGGCTGCCGTCCTGATCAATATCTGCAAGGGAAATTCTGGGAGATTTGTCTATGCTCAGCGTGAGATTTTCCAAAGTGGGGGAGATCCACTTTAAAGTGCCGTCATTTTCAAAAACGGCAATTTTTTTGCCTGTTTTTTCGATAGCTATAATTTCCGGAAGAAGATCGTTATCAATATCTCCCACCACAGGATCAGAATATATCCTTGCACTAAAAGTTGAAAAAGGAATGGTGAACAATTCTCCGCTTCCGTCTCCACTGATTGCCTGAATTCTCCACTTATAATAAGATATGAACACGATATCCGGAATATCATCTGTATTCACTTCCCCATCGCCATTATCATCATTTAAGTTTATGACCATGGGGACTGAATCTACATAACTGATTCCTGGGCTAGTCCGACTCCAGCTCCATTCAACCACCGGATTAAAACTTCCCACCGGCGGAATATGCTCACAGTTGAGCATATTATGAGTAATGTTATTCTTTTCATCTGTTTCTTTAATTGAGTGGTCACAATCAACAAAAACAAATACGCGATTATCTTTAAAGACGACATTTGATTCAAGTTCAACCGGGACATTTAGATTTATCGAATTGTCGGGATATCCGGATATCAATTCAGACCCTAAAATATTGTCTGATTCCGGATCAAAAATTTCATCATTATTGGTATCCTCAAACAGCGTTACACCAAAGGACTGATTAAAACCTGAACTTCCGTTATTTTTTAATTCAACGTTAACCGGGCCGCTCAACATCATACTTGCCGGTTCAAGTAATACTTCTGAAAGATCGATGCCAACCGGCTCTAAATCAACTTCCAGTACTTCAATGGTTGTGTTTTTTGAAACAACGCCACCCGGGCCGGTTGCCACGATTGAATAAATGGTTGTTTCATCTGGTGTAATATCGATAAAACCGTTTGCATTAACCTGGCCAATGCCCTGGTCAATTTCGCATGTATGCGCATGAAACGACTCCCAATACAAAGTAACAGATTCTCCTAAAAAGATTGTATCCGGATCTGCAAATATGATCGCGCCGGGGGGCGGGTAAGTGACAAAAACAGTTATTTCGCTTGTCGCTGTTCCGCCGGGACCTGTGCCTGTAATAATATATGTTGTTGTTTCTGCAGGCGCTACCTGAATTGTTCCTTCAAATTCAACATTCCCTACGCCGGAAGATATGCTGCATGATTCAACGAAACTTGATGACCATGAAAGCACGGTCGCGCCACCCAAAAAGATTTCCTCATGGTCAGCTGATATGGTGACTGTCGGATTAGGCCATATGACTTCAACGGTAATGCTTTCACTTGTAGTCCCGCCAGGGCCACTGGCTATCACAGTATAGGTAGTGATTTTTTCGGGAGATAGAATATTACTGCCGGATACAGGAATTTCATCAAATGTCACTTCCCCAGCCGTTGCCTTTTGTCCGATAGCTGAATTCGCGTTTGTTGTCGCCCATGTGAGTTCGAATGATTCACCGGCGTCAATGATCAACGGATTTGCTGAAAGCGTTATTGTCGGCGGAGGGTTGATAACCATAATTGTTATCGTGCCTGTGGCCTGTCCACCGGGACCGGTAGCGATAATGGTGTAAGTGGTATCTTCCAATGGAAAAACAGATAACGATCCAGTTAATTCTACATCACCGATACCGTTATCAATAGTTACTGTTTCTGCGTGCTCAGCTATCCAGGATAATTCTGCCGGATCACCATAATTGATCGTTTCTGGAAAAGCGTTAATGCTCACTCTCGGCAGTGGTATGACGATAACTGCTACATTTGACGTGGTTGTTCCCCCGGGCCCTGTGGCCGTGATGGTGTAGGTAGTATTAACAATCGGCGAAAGCGGCATTGTACCGTTTAATTCGACTTCATTGATGCCATTGTCTATGATTACCGTATCCGCATGCAGGGATGTCCATGAAAGATCAAAACTTTGCCCTTCAATAATAGTGGCGGGGGTCGCTGTCAGGTTGACTCGCGGTAAAGGGATAACAGTTAAAGTTGTACTGTCGGATGCGGAAGCGCCGACATTGGTCGCAGTGATCGCATAAGTGGTGGTTTCTGTCGGGGAGACCGTTAAAGAATCGTTTAAACCGACTTCTCCAATGCCATTATCAATCGATGCATTCAGCGCAAAATCAGTTTCCCAGGAGAGTTCAGCGGACTGCCCTTCAATGATGGTGTCCGGTGTTAAGCTCAAATCTACTGTGGGCGGTTTCTGACAAAATTCAATATTTAAATACCTCCCCGGGTTGCTGGAAAGCTCCACTGTGATTGAGTTGGTTAGGGATAAATCTAATGCGGTTGTAAGAATATAGTCTTTATTTTTAAAATTTTTTGGTTCAAAAACCTGCAAGTCATTTACATAAATCGAAGCACTGCTGACCCTGTTGTTGCTGTCTTCATCCCCATTAATAACGGTCAGAAATCCTTCCCCCGGGGTGGCGATAAACGTTTCCGTATATACATTCGGTTTGCCGGTGGTCCTGACAAATTGGCCGGGCCCGAATATCAATGGACAGTAAGTTTTGATTTCAATGGTCAGATAAGACCCGGGTGTGCTGTTGAGATTCAATATAATCGTATTAATTTCTGACAATTCAACCGGTGCTCTTAAGATATCTGTGTAGTGGTGGAAATCGTTCGGCTCAAAAATCAAAACATCATTAATATAAATACTGGCACTTGAAACTCTGTTATTTTCATTTTCATCGCCATTTGTGACAACCAGATAGTATTCTCCGGGGATTGCTTCAAACGTTTCTGAATAGACATTTGGTTCCCCGGTGGTTCGGATGTATTCATTAGGACCAAACAAAGTGGCCGCAGAACCCGTTGCGGCTGAGAACAACGTAATACCGATAACTATCAGACCGATGAAATGCTTTTTCATAATTCACCTTTTTAGAAAAGTTATTAAACGCGTTCAGGGATAATGTGCTTTAAAAACAAAATATTGTATAACAACTTGCTTTCAAGCCCAAAGCGCCTAACAATATTTCAGGAATTCTGTCTACCTACCAGACAACAAGAGGCGTAGAAAACGTAAAGATTAATAGATAGACTGGTTTTGTTTTGTTCATTGGGGTTGGATCATTGCTCGGTAACAGGAAAAAAGTCTATTGTGTAGACTCTCATCACCGTGATCCGGTCTATTGGCCGCCAACGTACCGCTATGAAATTATTTTTTTTCTATAATACCACAAAAAAAACTATTAGCAAGTCCAAATCATCGGTTAGATTAAATTTTTTCCTATACAGTGATCATGAGGTGGGTATTACTTCCCGATTAATTTCTGGTCATGACTTCCTCGATATGCGCAAACAAACACTCAAGTAAATCATAAGCTGAAATATGGGATTTCATATCGAACAGCGTCTTTTGTATATTTACCTGTTCGGTATTTTCTGCTGCTTTTTTGAACATTTTTTTTGCGCTTCGGGAAATTTCAAGGTGAACCGACCTTAAGAGCGTCTCTTTTTCTTTCATTTTTAATTCAAATTCATTGTCAGCATCTTTCCAGAATTTTTCATTTGCTTTTTTTGCAAAAAAAATCATTTTCGATAGATCACTAAAATATCGGGAAAGTTCTCTAGAATAACTCACCAGGGTGTCAGCAGTTTTAACAAACAGTTTTTCACCGGTAACCGACTGGTAAATCATTGCCACAGTTGCGTACCAATCCTGAAGAAAGAAAATATAAATCATATCATCATAAAGCTGTTCAAGCACTTCATTCACAAACATGTGGGATGGCGTCGCATAAAAAGGCGTCCATCCAAGTTTCGGCTGGACCACTTTTTTGTTTTCAGGTTTTTTATTTTCAAATTTATTGTTTTCAGGATCCATATAAGCGGCTATTTCAACATCAATCAAACCGATTTCAAAACCATCTACAGAGTTTAAAAAGTGGGGATATTTTGAAGGATCACCGGCAACAAGCAGGTTATCCGGCTTCAAATCCCGTATGGCAATATTTTTCAAATACAGCCATGACAATAATTCAATTAGCCGGGAACAGATACACTGGACTTTGGAAATATTCTGTTTGAAAAATTTTACCTGTACGTAATTTTTTAAAAGAACCTTATATTCATCTACAATTGCTTTTTTGTCTTTTTTTAAAATATTGATGATCGTCAAAGCATTGCCGGGGATTTTGCTTGAGATGCCAACGTCTTCACCAACCAAAAAAGAGCCGGTAAACCAGGCTTTTTTCTGAAAAGACGGAACGGCAGGGTCGTTAAACTGTTTGTCAAATTGTTCATAGACATTCTGGAGTTTGACGCAAAGTTCTGTAGAATCTTCACCATATCTGTCGGCAAATACCTGCGGTGTCCAGATCATATCCTGATATTTATATTTTTCTTTTGCAATTTCACTAGATGCGTCATGGCATTCATTTAATATTTGGCCCAGAAAAAAGTGTTTTGAAAGATCGAGATAAAAGGCAAAATTTTCTCCAATTTTAAGGAATCTCCGGAACTCAGGCAATTTCTTTAATCCGTCAATACATTTTTGTTCATTGGCCCCGGCATTTCCATCAATGGCGTTTATAAAAGATGGGATTTTTTTAAGAACTATTGAGACCTTTGGCACCAGGCATTCACGGGGCGCAAGGATATCTGCAATGCGCCTGTCGGATTTAATACTTTTAGTATATTCATTGATGTCCGTCAGCGGTTCCGGCGGAAGCTTCACCACAAAATGATCATCATAGATGACATAAAAACATTTGCTTCTTGCGCCGCTGTCTTCGCCGATGCGTCCGATTGATATTCTCCGTGACTGCCACAGACCGCCAATAAGAACCCGGAACTCATAAACCGTTGTATTTAAGGGGCCTCTGATATCTGTCCGGCGATAGTGGTATCTATCATTCTTTTTCGCTTTGACCTGCAGCAGGTATAAATTCATAAAAAAAAGAACGATTTTTTCATAATCAGAAGCCTGGGGAGGTATATGAATTGTAATTAATTCATCATCATCTGCTTTTTCTTTTTTTCGTGCTTTTTTTGATAAAATAAAATGGACTAAGGTCACAGCACCGTAAAAACAAAAAATCGCCAGGCAGATAAACCCGGTTGTTCTATCCATTAAAATTTCAAAAACACCCTGTTTTGATTCCATTGCATGGACAAGAATGACTTTCCAGTCATAAAAACTGGAAAAAGAGGCACTCAGGATTTCATCTACGGCATTTGTTTTGACCGTATAAAGCGTTCCTTCTCCTTTTTCATAAAACACTTCATCAAAAACAACCCAGGTTTTATCCGCCTCTATAATTTCTCCGTTTGACAAATAAATAAGGTGTTTATTCCAGTTGGTAATGATGATTGCTGAAATTAAAAATAGGGCAAGGATGGACGTTATGAGGATGAAAGGTTTGATTTTCACGCGGCCCCTTTGATTTTAGGATAAAAAAGAAATGAAATCGCCTGGCAAGCGGTGTATTATGAAAATGACTAAAACAGTATGCACTTTTCACTGTTGATGTTTTTGAAAAGCATTCTGATTGTACAAATTTTAGATGAATTAAAAATTTTTCCCGGCAGATTTAAGTTATCAATTTATTACAATAACCGTCGCCAGTGTCAATATGAAAGGGACCCCGGCGTGAATTTATCCAATCTCATTGAAACATCAAACCCGGTTAATGCCTGGTCACATCCAGCTGTGACCGTTTCAAATCATTTATGCAAAAAACAAGGCATCATTAAATTGACTTTAAATTATGCTAAAAAATCAGTATCGTATTGACGAACTTTTTTTATGACTTCTAATGAAAAGATTTGAAGACATGGGGTTGCAATGAAGCAGTTTATTTATCTTGCTGTTCTTCTGTTAATGGTATCGTGTTCATCAAAAACGAACCATAACTTAAACAGTGTGCTCTGGGTTCAGACAGCTGCCGAATATCAGGCAAATTGTTACCAGGCATACCACACTGCATTCATATACGTAGAAGCGGCACTTGCCGATAACCGATGGACCGGTGCACTTGAACAAACAAACGATTTTTCCGATCTGCCGCCGGCTGTTATATTTGATCTTGACGAAACCGTTTTTGACAATTCTGCATACCAGGCGCAACTGGCATTGGATGGATCCGGATTTCAGCTTTCAAGCTGGGATCAATGGGTGCGGATGCGGAAGGCCGGAAGTATTGCCGGTGCCGTGGATTTTATAAATTATGCTCAGAATCAAGGAATTGAAGTGATTTTTATAACCAACAGAGAATGTAAAAAAAGAGATAACAGATCATCGCCGTGCCCCCAGGAATCCGATACGATTGAAAATTTAAACGCTCTGGGAATAACGGGTATTACAGGAAATAATGTGTTATTAAAACATGAATATATAGATTGGGGATCAGAAAAAAAGAGCCGCAGAGAATATATTGTCGAAAAATACCGGGTAATCATGATATTCGGCGACGATCTTGGAGATTTTATTCCAGGAGTTAAAAAGGAAATTACGCCGGAAAAACGAAAAGAAATGGCTGCAATTTTCAATGCCTATTGGGGAACAAAATGGTTTATCATTCCAAACCCCATGTACGGTTCCTGGCGCCAGGTTCTTAAAACACCGCAATGCCGACATTTACAAGGGTTTACCGAAAAATGACCATTGAGAGAAATTTTACTTTCAACTCTGGTTTGATAATGGCCATTTTTCCGGCATTGCTGATTTGTTTATTAATGATCACCCGCGCATTTTCAGAAGACACTGTCATTGCTTTGAATCTGCATAAAGTCTATTTTGTTGAAGGGCCGGACAATTTTCAGCCTTCCGGCCTGACGATTATTGACGGTCGACTGTATACGGTTTCTGACAAACATGATCATTTGATTTACCGCCTGAAACTGAACAGTGTTACTGCTGCAGCCATACCGGCGGTAAAAATACCGCTGCCGATTTTATCTTTTATCCATCCATATGATTTTGAAGGCATCACCCATGATGACTCCGGTAATTTTTATCTGGCAAGTGAGACACAGTGCCGGATTCTGCGCATATCTCCGGACGGTGAAAATGCGGACTGGATCACCCCGGATTTAAAGCCGGCAGGTGAAAAAGCAGGTTTATTTCAAGTTAAGAACGCCTATCTGGAGGGCATCTGCTGTATTTCTTCCAATGAATTTATTCTGTGCACGGAACGCCAATCCAGGGGATTTGTGGAAATCAATCTTGCAGCAACCCCCATACAGATCAATGCCTATCCCTCAGAATACAGTAAATTTGAGTTTCCTGAAGGCAAAAGAAAGGATTTTTCTGGGCTGTGCCGTTACAAGAACGATTTATATATTCTTGAGAGAAACGCTTTTTTAATCAGTCAGCTTAAACGGGACAACAATAAACTGGTTGAAACCATTGGATGGTCATACCGTCATATTGAGACAATCACACCATACAGATATGTGGACATGGAGTTCGGCAAAGCAGAAGGCCTGTGCATGGATGATGATTACATATATATCATCTTCGATAATAACGGTGATCACCGGGCCGATACTCCCGACGATTGCCGGCCGTTACTGATGTTATTCAACCATCCGGACAATCTTTAACAAGCAAACCGTCCGCACACTGCCAAAGCGATCAGCACCGCAATTCTATTTTATAAAACATTTGAACAGAGTTTGTTTTTAATCAATACCCCCATTTCAACAATAGAAAAAATTTGACAGGAAAGATCAGAAGTGATTTAAATTTATTTTTGAAACTATGCTCAAAAAACTTCAGCTCGGAATAATTTTCCGAAAAACCAAATTTCATTAAATGGATTGAAGATAAAAGTTTCTACTGATGAATACCTATTTTGACTGCATCCCCTGTTTCCTTCGCCAGGCACTGAGCGCAGCACGGCTTATTTCAACAGACAAAAAAATTCACGAGCTTGTTATGCGAAATGTTTTGCGCAAAACAGCTGAAATGGACCTTAACCAACCACCTCCGGCAATGGGACGTCTGATTTATCAAATGATCAGGGAAATATCCGGAAACAATGATCCTTATAAACCAATCAAGGACAAATTCAACAAATTCCTACTGGGCCTGTATCCTGAATTTCAAAAAATCATTTTAACTGCCGACAAACCAATTGAAGTTGCCGTGCGTCTTGCCATTGCCGGGAATATCATTGATTTTGGCGTGGATTCAGATATCAGGACTGCTGACATATATGATATTGTCAATCAATCGATCACACAGGACCTGGTCGGAAGCATTGAAAAATTTGAACATGAAGTAACTGCTGCTAATAAAATTTTATACCTGGGGGACAATTCGGGGGAGATTGTGTTTGACCGATTGCTGATTGAACAGCTTCCCCGTGAAAAAATAACCTATGCAGTCCGGGGATATCCGGTAATTAACGATGTGACAATGGATGATGCAGATGCAACCGGGATAACAGGTCTTGTCAAGGTCGTTGATAATGGATCGGATGCACCGGGAACATTACTTGATCAATGTTCAAATGAATTTTGTGACATTTTTTCCGAGGCGGATTTAATCATATCCAAAGGCCAGGGAAATTATGAATCTTTATCTGACACGGATAAAAACATATTTTTTATTTTTATGGTTAAATGCCCGGTGGTTGCGGCAAATACGGGTCATCCCAAAGGAAGTATTGTTATCATGCACAACAAATAAATTCCTGCTTATTTTACCTGAACGACGACTAAAACCCTCTCACTTCAAATGTCTCCCTATTTTCATCGATATTTGTATATGCGTAATACCTGCGAGTCAGCATTCCCGGGTTAATGATATGCGTGTTTCCGACTCTGTCAATACCGGTAGATTCGTGGATGTGACCGGTAAAACATACAACCGGGCAATGCTTTTCAATAAAACGTCGGACAGCGATACTTCCCACATGTTCTCCTGAAGAGATGCGGTCACAACGGGTTTCTACGGGCGGTTGATGGGAAACAAGAACCAGGGGAATGCCGGAAGGAATCTGAGAATACCCCTGGTCCAGATAATGTTCGATTTCGTCTTCAGTCAATTCATTGGGTGTTTGAAAAGGTGTAACCAATGATCCGCCCAACCCCAAAAACGCGATTCCATTATAGACCACTCCCCTGCCATGAAGGTTGACTTTCTGAGCGTCTAAATAAGAATCGACTTCCCGGTAATCACAATTACCGGATACGGCAAACACCTTTCGTGCCCTTTGAATGACTGGACTTAAGACTTTGCAGGTTTCAGCTTCTTTTCCGAAATTGGTTATATCGCCCACCAAAAGCGCAACATCAGCTTTGGCCAGTATATCCCCCATATCTTCAATAATCGCTGAATCACCATGAATATCTGTTAAACCAATAACAATCATTGCAAAAGCTCAATGAAACTATATATTTCACCTTATAATTAAAGTAAATACCGCTGATATACTTTGAATTTGAAATTTGCACAGGTTGCAAAACCGAAGACGAAACAAAAGACAAGTAAGATTGTTCAAGTTATTTAATTCGCATTCCTAACTATGATTTTATCTGAAGCAGCGCTTTTTTGATAATTTCTGAAAAATCCGGATGTAAACGGATTATTTTCTTTAAGAATGTTTTTGACTGGCTGCCACCGATTTTTCCGAGTAAAGGGATGGCTGCTTTCAGCACGGGGGTTTCATGGTCACTACCGACAGCTCGTTTTACTTTGTTCCATAATGATTGTTTTCCGCCTGAAATCGATTTTAATGCTTCTAAAATTTCAAATTCGACTTTCCGGGAGATCGGAATATATGTCATCGCATTAATGGCGCTGATAATATTAACTGTTTTATTAATCTGATTTTCAGCCGCTTCATTATTTTTGGGAATTGGCAGTGAAATAATATTCAACAGTTCCATCATGGCTGACTCAGAAATAGGTGAAAAATGCTGAATTGTACGCAAGGCCAGCCATCTCACTTTCGGGTCATCATCATCGATCGACTTCAAAATCAGTGATTCCCCGTCGTGAGGTTTTAATGAAACAGCAACATTTATAACTTCTTCCCGCATTTTCGGATTTGAATGTTCCAGAAATTTTCTTACACAGTCAAAATCCTCCTCCTTATCACTTACCTTTCCCAGAATCATCATTGCATTTCTATGAATATACCAGGGTCGACTCGTTTCATCTAAAACTTTGATTGCCCATTTTCTGGCCTGATCGCCTTTGCTTATCATCATTTCATATGAAAGTTTTCTAACTTCACGATCATTGCTGTCGATGAGCATTTTGCTGGTAATATCCACACCGAAAGATCCAAGCTCATTAATAATTTTATCTATTAAATTGCGTTGCTTTGAATCTGCGTGTTCATAGGAGTTGATAATTTTGTCCGTTACATCCTTAAAAATAAACCCCAGCGGCCGTTCTGAAACATCAAGAGATTTGAATAATTTTGAATCTGAAAAGTCTTCAATCTCATTTGACTTTATGATTTTTAAACCGGAGTGGACTTTGTCCGTATTAATCGGCTTTTGTGATGAAACGCTTTTAATCAGGAGCGTGATCCGCTTAAGCATCTCCCAGCTGCCGGAATCAATTAAAACAGGTGCGGTTCGCCTGAAACACTTCAAATAAATCAGGGCTTCATCCGGGTCCTTGATATTACCGATAGCGTTTGAATATTTGCTGAAATTCTCTCGAATATCATCAGCCAGCTTCATGGAGTTAATCACATACTGAACATCTGCGGGCAGTTCATTAAAGCTCAAAATTTCATTTTGATACAAATGCTCCAGAAAAGTCTGGGCGCCGGATTCTTTTTCTACAACCACACGCCTGGAAATTAATTTTAAAATCCGTTTTATTCCACTGAGTCTTCGGTCGATCAGAATATTGTCCGGACGTTCTTTTTTAAGCTGTTTCAGGTGATCCAATTCTTTAAAAGTAAACCAGGATGTTGGCAGCAGCAGATGAATTGAAAAAGCTTCCACGACAATCTCTTCGATATCCTCGGAGGCCATGCGCTTAACGTATTTTGCGATAAGATAGCAATTGACCAGAAAGTCATTAAGATAAGTGGGGTGTTTTAACGGCCGGATAATATCCTGAACCGTCTGGAGTTTCATCTGTTTGATTGCTTCATCGGAGACACCTTTAAACATGGGCACAACCTTGAGGTCTTTTGCCAGCCGATGAATCGCCATCTCAACCCGCCAGGGAAGTTCCGATTCCAGTTCGACCATATCATCAACAAAAACCGTTGAAATTTCAGTAATGCCGTGTTCGATAAAGGCGTCTGTCAGGTATTTCCCCGCTTCTTTGCCTTTATGATCATCCACTTTCGGATCACTCATAATATCAATAAACTGGAAAAAATGACCCGGTTTAATATCTTTTTTTAACGCAAAACTGAGCAATTTTTTCCGTTCGCAATATTCACTGAGCTTGGGAACAAAAAGTTCTGCAACACCGGGGCCGACTAGAACTCGAATATTTATAGGCTCATCAAGGATTCCGGTGAGCATTAAGTCAATGCCGTCCCTTGAATTATGATTTGTTATCATAATTTCCCGTTGGTCTCCAAGGACGCTGATAAACTCATCATACAGGCCGGATTTTGCCGAATCAGCGCCGGGATGACCGGGCGCATAATACCCGCTTCTTAACATTGCTTTGGTCAGGTTCATGAAAAACTGGCCGACAGGCTCCGCCTTTTCACGTTCTTCAGGAGTCAGGTCTTTTTTTTCCGGTATTTTTTCTCCGGTTACATCAGGCTCTTTTTCAAGTTCGAATTCAAATTCCCCCTGCTCCACCATTTTCTTTAAGTCTTCAAATAAAACCCCGGAGACTCCTTGATTCTCCGGCAAAGTAAAAGCAGGATCTGCTGTATCAAAATCCATGGTAAATCCTTCAGATAAGGATTCATCATCCGGAAGAAGAGCAAATTCCTGAGGAGCCTCCGGTTCAGGTTCGGAAGAGGAATCTTCGCTTACAGTTTCTCTGGCATCTTCCTCCTGTTTTGATTCAGCAGCATCATTATCCTGAAAAACAAAATCCGGCAGATGCGCCAGGTCAACTTTCGCAAGCGAATCATCGGATTCATTTTCCATTTTAAGATTCATTAAATTATCATCCCGGTCACCTGCCAGTATCACTGAATCATCCTGGGAAAGGCTGGTTTTCTTTTCGATCGGATGATTATCTTCAAGAATTTGAATTTCATCTTCATCAATCTCCATCTCCAGCCCTGTTATTTCTTCCGGAATTTCCTTCATTGCAGCTGTTTCAGCAGCCGGCTGATCTGAAAAAATATCCTGATATTGTTCATAGACTGACAACTTCCGGATTATTTCAGGCAAGACCGTTTTCAGCCCATCTTTAATGTCAATTGTCATTCCGAAACCACTTTCCGTATCATCTATACATGAAACAACATTGCCATTAATGAGAAATGGATCCTCAAGCAGGGGCACAATTAATTTAAGAATTGTTTTTGAATGATCCGGCAGTGCATTGGTTGAAGGCAGGAAAACCCGACCGGTTAAGAATTGTTCGTAAAAACGACAAAAATCTTGGACTGATGAAATTTTAACTATGATCAGAAATTTTTTCATTATGAAATTTTACCGATAGATTAAATAAACATTAAAAAATTTTCTACTTTTTGTATTATATCACTTTAATCTTTTGTTTGACAGTAATTTTTCACCATAGTATTGTATTAACTATAAAAACATTTTCACTCCGTTACTGTGATCTTTTCATGACACCCTTGATTTGTAAATTAATTAAATTATTTATCTTCCTCGTTGGAATACTATTTCTCTGTACTCACCCCGTACTCGCGCAGCAAGTTCGAAAACCGGTTTATGATGGGAGTTTTTATCCAAAAAATCGGGATGATCTTATTGCCCTCATAAACTATTACACAAAACTTGCAGAAAACACCCCGGTTTCCCTTCCGGTCGGAGTCGCACTTAAAGCCCTGATTCTTCCACATGCCGGATATATTTATTCAGGCTTCACCGCCTCTCATTCTTCAAAAGTATTCACCGGCAAAAAGTTTAACAAAATTATTATCATGGGGCCGGACCATCATGTCGGTTTTACAAATTGTGCCATCAGTAACGCATCGGCCTTTAAAACCCCACTTGGAAAGGTTAATATCCATCCGGACAGTTTGTATTTGTGTCAGAAATACAAGGAACTATTCCGCCCCATCAAAACATCTGATAGTAAGGAACACTCCATTGAAGTTCAGATTCCGTTTTTGCAGCATTACCTCCAAGGCTTTCAGATTGTTCCGATTGTAATGGGTCCCGGAGACATTCAGAAATATGCAGATGCCATTGATACAGTGATTAATTCGGAAACACTGATTGTTGTCAGCTCTGACCTTTCCCATTATCTGCCCTATGCGCAGGCTGTTAAAACAGATCACGAAACCATCCGGCACATATTGGAGTTAAACACTCAAAAATTATCGGATAAAAATCACCGCGCCTGCGGAATCATTCCTATTCAGGTACTTACACAACTAGCCGTACGACATCATTGGCAACCTTTGCTTCTCCACTATTCCAACAGCGGAGACACCGCCGGAACCCGCGAAAAAGTAGTGGGGTATGCGGCCATTGCATTTTATGAAACATCCGCCATTAACCACCGAAAAGGATTAAGTCAGATGGATAAGGAAAAAGGAGACATTCTTCTCAGACTGGCAAGAAATACAATCGCAGACAGCCTGAATATCGAGATAGCAGAGTCAGATGAGCTGAGCAGGGCATTGGCAGATGATATTTTCAATTCACATCGCGGCACTTTTGTGACACTTAAAATTAATAATCAATTAAGAGGATGTATCGGCAATTTGTCCGCTGATAAATCCATCTTAGAGTCTGTAAAAGATAACGCCATTAACGCCGCTTTTCATGACCCCCGGTTTCCGTCCCTTTCAAAAAAAGAACTCGATAATGTTGACATTGAAATCAGTCTCCTCACTGATCCACAACCCCTTGAATATAAGGACGGTAATGATCTTCTTGATAAACTGCGCCCGAATGTTGATGGCGTAATTATTCGAAAAGGCGTCTATAGCGCAACATTTCTGCCCCAGGTATGGGAACAATTGCCTGATAAAAAATCTTTTCTAGAACATTTATGTCAAAAGGCCGGGCTTTCATCAGATGAATGGCGTCAACCCGGACTAGAAGTCATGGTGTATCAGGTTCAGTATTTTGAAGAAGATCATTAACCATAAAAATGATCGCCATATTCGGAATGTTGTTATCGCTACCGGAATTGGATCAATTACCACACAGTTAGTGACCATCCGTGAATTTCTTTCCCAGTTGAACGGAAATGAATTTGTCATCGCACTTATCCTGTTTAACTGGCTGTTCATCGGCGGCATGGGAACCCTTCTGGCCGGACCCTTAAGCAAAAATGCGTCGGTGCGGAAATTCTACTGGATCTCAATTTGTCTGGTGATCCTGGCCCCGATCCAGCTGATTGCAATACGTGAAATTCATGATCTGATTTTCATGCCCGGGAGTTCGATCGGATTTTACCCTACACTTGCCTATACTTTTTTTTCAATCACCCCCTATTCCCTTTTACTCGGTTTTATACTGCCTTACAGCCTGATTGTAATCAAAAGGCGGATTACAGAATACCCCGGAACACAAATCTATATTTTTGATAATATCGGAGACATTTCCGGCGGCGCCCTGTTCTCCTTTGTCCTGGTATACTTGACAACACCCCTGCAGGCGGTCTTTATCGCCCATCTGCCGTTACTTATTGCCCTGTACCGGCTCTATGCATCTGCGTATAAAAATAAATCAATGCCTGTTATCGGAACCATTCTCGGGCTGACGGCACTGATTGTCGCAATAAATTTTGAAATACCAACCCTTACTCCCAAAAACGGTGAACTCGCTTATTATCAGGAGACACCCTACGGACGTATCCAGATTATTAAAAATGAGGAACAGTATACGCTCATTCAAAATGGCCGACCGGTATACAGTTCCCAGAATTTAACCGCTGCAGAAGAAGTGGTTCATTATCCGCTTTCGCAAATAGATTCCATCCGGCATGTTCTGATGATATCCGCGGAAAATCTGATGATGGTGGAAGTAAAAAAACATCATCCGGAAACCATTGACTATGTTGAAATCGATCCGGCGATCACGGAGGTTGAATTTCGGTTTGGGCTGTTGAAAAAATTTCCGGAAATGAAAGTTATTCATCAGGACGGGCGGCAATATTTAAAAAAAACAAAAAAACAATATGATGCCATTATAATAAACCTTCCGGAACCTGACACATTTCAAATCAACCGATTTTTTACAGACCGTTTTTTTTCCATTGCCGGTCTGCATCTGACTAAGGGCGGCGTTCTGTCATTTTCAGTGAAAGGATTTGATAATTATATCAGTGACAATGAACTTCAAAAAATTTCATCTATTTACCGCACCACTCGCCTGGTTTTTCCGCATGTTCTGATGATACCGGGCAGCCGGATATTTTTTCTGTGCAGTGATGATCCAATAGAAACTGATATTCCAGGTCTACTCGAGAATAAAAATATTTCTACAGCATATATCAGCGGGTATTATTACGGCAACATCACCCCGGAAAGAATCAACCGGCTAAATCAGCAGCTAATATCATCCGCCCCATTAAACAGGGATTTGTCGCCACATCTGGTGCGGATTTTATTAGAAGAATGGTTTTCAATCTTTTCGACGTCTCCGGCAATTTTTGTATTGATATTATGCGTAATAAATATTGTCTATTTTTTTTGCATCTCAAAGGAAGAGTTTGTACTTTATACCACCGGATGTTTTACAATGGGGGCTGAAATTCTGGTTATATTTGCGTTCCAGATATTTTTTGGATATATTTATCTGCAGATCGGATTGATTATAACTGTTTTTCTTGCAGGAATTCTCCCTGGTGCTGTTTACGGAGAATATCTGCGCAAACGCGGAAAACAGATACTGATTTTTACTGATATGACGATGATTGCACTGATGCTTATATTCATCGGTGCCATCACTCTGTTTGCTCATCATCTGCCCGAATATGCTTTTCTTTTATTCGGATTTGCAGTTTCAGCCGTCTGCGGATGTCAATTTCCGGTTGCGCTGCATCTTCAAGGGGGGGGGAAACCGGCAGCCGTTAAAGTGTTTTCAGCAGACCTCATCGGTGCAGCCTTTGGGACAATTTTGACCAGTATTTTATTGATCCCGTTCGTCGGAATATTATGGTCAGCGGTCGCATTGATTTTACTTAAAATAATCAGTTTAATAATTCTAAAGATTAGTCATGAAAACCGTTTCCAGAAGACAATTTTTAACATCTAGCGCGCTTGCCCTTGCAAGTAATACACTTCCCGTGCAGGCATTATGTGCTTTATCGGGGAAAAACCAAAAATCCGATCAGATCAATATTTCCGGGAAAGTTTTTAAAAATGATGCACCGCGCAAACTCTGGAAATGGTCCCGTGAAGCGGATTATTATATGACGCTTCCCGGAGATGCGGTGGTATGCGGCATCTGTCCGCACAGCTGTGTTTTAGATAAAGGAGATCGAAGCATCTGCCGATCCAGGGTCAATATCAACGGGAAATTATATACGCTTGCCTACGGCAACCCGTGTTCTGTGAACACGGATCCCATTGAAAAAAAACCGCTGTTTCACTTTAAGCCTGCAAGCAGGGCACTATCCATTGCCACCACCGGATGCAACTTTCGATGTTTAAATTGTCAAAACTGGCAAATATCTCAGGTAAAACCGGAAGATGTCAGGTTTAAAGATCTTTTCCCAAAACAGGTAATTGAAACAGCAATGGAGAAAAAAGCCGCTTCGATTGCGTATACGTATTCAGAACCCATCACATATTTTGAATACATGATGGACACCGCCAGGCTGGCAAAGCAAAAGGGCATATCCAATCTGTGGATTTCCAATGGCTACATTAATCCTGAACCATTATCAGTGCTCTGTGAGGTTCTGGATGCCGCAAACGTAAATTTAAAATCCTTTAATAATGAAACATACCAAAAGTTAAACGGCGGCCAGCTGGATCCGGTGCTAAACACGTTTAAAACACTTCATGAACAAGGAGTGCACTTTGAAATAACAACACTTGTTGTTCCCGGATACGTTGATGACCCCAAGATGATAAAAAAAATGTGTCAGTGGATTGTAAACAACCTGGGACCCGATCATCCGTTGCATTTTTTAAGATTTTTCCCGCAATATAAACTCGACCGCCTTCCCCCCACACCGGTGTCTGTTTTGACAAATTTCAGAAAAATCGCTATGAATACAGGGATTCGGTATGTTTATGTGGGTAATGTCCCGAGACATGAAGGTAACCATACGTATTGCCATCAGTGTGGTAAACTGTTGATCGAAAGAAAAGGCTATCATATTCCCACTTACAATATCGAAAAAAATAAATGCAGATTCTGCAAATCCACAATTCCAGGAAAATGGATTTAGTTTAACATTAAACTATGTTACACTAATTAATTAAACAAATACTTTAAGTTTACTAAATTACTTTATGAAATATACCATCATTTGTTTTATTCTGGCCGGATTGATTACGGGGCTTAACGGGTGCGGTCACAAAGTTGTCAAAAAAATGGAGATTACCGCATACTGTGGATGCGGTAAATGCTGCTGCTGGGAACGAGGGAGCTGGAAATATTTAAAACTTGATTTCTGGAATAAATATATCAATAAGGGAAAAAGTAAAGGCCGTCCCTACTCCGGACTGACTGCCAGCGGCACCAAACCGCATGAACCCAGACCCGGACTCTTTTCCATTGACAGTATTAAAAAACCATGGATGATTCCCTTTCGAATCATATTTCCGTGGCTGTGGTTTTCCCGTGACGGCACGATTGCAGCAGATACACGATATTATAAATTCGGAACAAGGCTCTATGTGCCGGGTTACGGCTTCGGTGTTATCGAAGATCGCGGCAGCGCAATTAAAGGTCCGACACGCCTGGACTTATATTATAACTCGCACTCGGCAGCCAGAAAGTGGGGACGACAGCATCTTTCCGTGACGATCTATCCTTGATTCCGGATACACTAACTCTGATCCGCTGTTGTTTTATCCTTTTTTTGATAAAACATTTTTCCGTTGATATGCAGAACTTCAATATGTTTATCCGTAATCATCGGTTCAACATATTTGAGTATCTCATGCTGATGAAGGCCAAGCCCGGCTGAAATATCCGCCAATGTACAGGGACGACGGCTGAGCATACTTAAAAGTTCATTTCCCGTATCACTCATTTTTTTATTCTTTGCTTCCTTTTTAAATGGGGCGATAACTTCTGCTTTTTTTCCGAGTATCTCACAAAAATATGCCAGCTTTTCCTCAGGCACTGAATAAACATATGTTTCTGCGGTCGGCCGAACAGCTGTATTTAAATGAATTTTGTCTGGATTAATCCGGTCAGTCCACTGTTTAAACTTTTTTATCATGGATTCAGTGGCATTGATACCTTCAACAATAAATATCTCAAGCCATATTTCACCCGGATAAATCTTGCGAAATTCGATCAATCCGTTGGCCATTTCTTCAAAAACAAAACTTGAATGTGGTCGGTTGATCTTTAAATAAGTACTTTCATCACAGGCATCAAAAGAAGGCAGCACAACATCGGCCCTGCATAAATCTTTTCTGACTTCTTCGTTCATCAACAGAGATCCGTTGGTCAAAACCGTGACCGGCACATCGGTATATGATTTAATCCCTTTAATAACATCTGAAATCCCACTGTTTAACGTCGGCTCCCCGGAACCTCCCAGGGTAATATAATCCGGTTTAATACCTTCTTTCAGTCGATCAAAAAGTTGCGACAAAATCTTTTCCGAGGATATATACGGTTTTCGCTCTATTGTCGTTTCAGGGGTTGGTCCGATCTGGCAATATATGCAGTTGTATGAACAAATTTTATAAGGAACAAGATCTACCCCTAAGGAAAACCCGAGACGCCGGGATGGAACCGGTCCATAAATTAAATTATCCGTCATTTCTATTATTCCCGTATTTTTAGGATCAACCGTTTGAAAAAAATTTTTAAATTATCCTCATACGATTTTTATAGACACTTATAAATATCATGGCGAACATGGGCAATGATTTAAATTATAAAATCCAAAACGTATTTCTTGCAACCTTTTAAGTGTACTGGTAAAAGTTGTTTATCAATAGATTATATGATTTACAAAACTAAATTAAACAAGAATTTTTTAACAAGGAGCATTTAATCATGCCGGATGATGTTTTTGAATCAGATACCAATAATGAAGAAAATTTTGCTGATCTCTTTGAATCCTATATGACGGAGCAAAACGATATTCAAGTCGGCGATAAAATCAAAGGCGAGATTATTGCTGTCGGAGACAAAAATATATTTATCAATACCGGCACAAAAACAGACGGTGTAGTCGAAAAAAACGAATTATTGAACGAAAAGAAAGAATTAGAATGCAAAACCGGCGATGTGCTGGATCTTTATGTGGTATCAATCTCTGATGGGGAAATTCGCTTGTCTAAATCAATATCAGGTGCCGGCGGAGATCGTCTCCTGTATGATGCATATAAAAACCGAATTCCGGTTGAAGGCAGGGTAACCGAGACGTGTAAAGGCGGATTCAGGATCAGTATAATGAAAAAAACAGCATTCTGCCCCATCAGCCAGATAGACACCCGATATGTTGAAAACCAGGACGAATATGTTGGTGCAAGCTTTGATTTTCTGATTTCAAAATTTGAAGAACGGGGCAGAAATATCGTTGTTTCAAGGCGTGAATTATTGAAACAGGAACAGGAAGCCGCTAAAAAAGAATTTTTCAAAAGCGCCAAAGCAGAAGACATTGTTGACGCTACGGTTAACACCATTAAGCCGTATGGCGTTTTTGTTGAGATTGTTCCCGGTGTTGAGGGCCTGATCCATATTTCGGAACTTTCCTGGTCACGAATAGGACACCCGGATGAAATTTTAAAAATAAATGACCCGATCAGAGCCAAAATACTCGATATTAACCCTGAGACATTCAAAATCTCCATGTCCGCCAAACAGGCAACTTCAAGTCCATGGGAAACGGTTCACCAGCAATTTAAAACCGGCGATAAAACAGACGGCAAAGTGACCCGGTGTGCCGATTTCGGTGCTTTTGTTGAAATCGCGCCGGGCATTGAAGGGTTGGTTCATGTCAGTGAAATGAGTTACTTAAAACGTGTCCATCGTGCCGAGGATATTGTGTCTCCCGGCGATGTGGTAGCAGTCACTATCAAAGAAGTTGATTCTATCAACAAACGAATTTCTCTGAGCATGAAAGATGCTGAAGGTGATCCCTGGATTAATATTGATAAAAAATACTCTATTGGAAAAATTTATTCCGGAAGAATTGAAAAAAAAGAATCGTTCGGCTACTTTATTAACCTTGAACCCGGTATAGTCGGCCTGCTGCCAAAATCAAAGATCAACAGCGCCCCGAATGCGTCAGAAATCGAAAAACAAAAAATTGATGATATAATTGCCGTTAAAGTAGAAGAAATACATACCACCAATCGAAAAATAACCCTCGGCATTGAAGGCAGTGGGGATGACTGGAAAAAATTTGCTCCCGAACATAAGCCGCCATCTTCAGGAACATTGGGCGATCTCGGGGAAAAACTTCAATCCGCGCTGAAGTCAAAAAAATAAAGCATCATTAATATACTAACCCGCAGCAGGCGGAGGGGTATCATAAATAAGGATTCGTCATTTTAAAGATTTAAAATCGAGTAGAGGGGGGCCTCACGGCCTCCCCCTCTCACACCACCGGGCGTACGTGCTACGTACCAGGCGGTTTCCTTAGTTGGTTAACGTCATATACCTGTTGGTCAGACTTATAAGACCAATATCCTCGAACCATT
>JABZFM010000045.1 GCA_014237465.1 Desulfobacteraceae bacterium
AAATCAAATTTACGAGACCGATTTTATGGGGTTCAGCTATGGTTTCAGAGAAAAACGCAGCCAGCACAATGCCCTCGATGCTTTATATATAGGCATATCGAGGTGTAAGATCAACTACATACTTGATGCGGATATTTCAGGTTTTTTCGACCAGATAAATCATGAATGGTTGCTGAAATTCGTAGGGCATCGGGTAGCAGATCGCAGAATGCTGCGGCTGATTAGAAAATGGCTCAAGGTCGGTGTTGTTGAAGAAGGCAAACGTTCGCCACAAGAAATTGGTACACCGCAAGGGTCGGTGATTTCGCCAGTGCTGGCAAATGTGTACCTTCACTATGCACAGGACCTGTGGGCGCATCAGTGGAGAAACAGGTATGCTGTCGGAGACGTTATTATAGTACGCTACGCCGATGACACAGTTGTGGGTTTTCAATACAAAAGTGATGCAGAAACGTTTTTGAAGGAGTTAATCGAGCGGATGGGTAAATTCGGCCTTGAATTGCACCCGGTCAAGACGCGGTTAATAGAGTTTGGGCGTTTTGCAGAGTCAAATCGCCGGAAAAGAGGCGAAGGCAAGCCCGAAACGTTTGACTTCCTGGGTTTCACACACTCTTGCTCCAAGACAAGAAATGGAAAATTTACGATACGCCGCAAGATGATAAAGAAGCGGTTTGTCAAGAAGTGCAAGGAAGTGAAGCAGGAACTGAAAGAACGTATGCATGATGATGTAAAGGAAACAGGTAAGTGGTTGAATTCAGTGATCAGGGGGTTTCAGAATTATTATGCAGTTCCCGGAAATATGGATTTGGTGAGAAGTTTCTATGACCAAACAACAAGAGCATGGTTGCATACACTGAGACGCAGGAGCCACAAAGGGCAGAAATACACATGGAAGCGCTCTGAAAAATTAATCAGGTGGTTGATACCAAGAGTCAGAGTTGCACATCCTTATCCGAGCCAGAGATTTAAGCGTTCTTACCCGAGGTAGGAGCCGTATGAGGTAGTTCCTCACGTACGGATCTGTACGGGGGGTGCCGGGTAACCGGCATTCCTACCGTGACAAGCTAACGGCTTAGAATAAAAGAAAATATATCCTAAATCAGCCTTGTTTTAGGCCCAATATTTAACTTTTTGATGGTAAAAATAGCATTATAGCCATGGCGAGAGCAAAGCGGCACTATATACCCGGGCAGGTATGGCACATCACCCACCGATGCCATAAGAGAGAATTTTTGTTTAAATTTGCAAAGGATCGTAAAAGGTGGTTGCAGTGGCTTTTTGAAGCAAAGAGTCGTTATGGCTTGGTAATATTAAATTATGCAGTTACATCGAACCATATCCATCTTCTTGTTGTCGATGATAAAGACCGTGGCGTAATACCAAATTCAATCAAACTGATCGCAGGGAGAACCGGGCAGGAATATAATCAGCGCAAGTGCCGAAAGGGAGCTTTCTGGGAGGATCGTTATCATGCCACAGCTATTGAGGATGGCAATCATCTCTTACAGTGCCTTGTATACATTGATCTCAATATGGTGCGGGTTGGCGTTATAAAGCATCCTTCCGAATGGTCTTATTGCGGTTATAGCGAAATCCAGAAACCAAGAAGAAAAAACGTTCTGATAAACTATGAAAGACTCAGGGAACTGCTTGGATTTGATACCTACGATAGAGTGAAAGCCGGTCACAAAAAATGGGTTGAGAGTTGTTTGACAAATGGTGAAAACTGCCGCGATGAAAAATGGAGCAGGAGCATCGCTGTAGGAAGTAAAATCTTTATTGATAACGTAAAATCTTTGATGGGGGTTTCGGCCCAGGGGCGAAAGAGCATTGAAGCTGGAGAATCATATCAACTTCGAGAAACTCAAATCCCTTATGGCGATCATTTTGGGGCCAAAAAGAGCGAAATAGAGCCTGAAAACGCCTATGCTTGGGGTTGAAATCTTAAAAATACAACATGTTATCTTGGCCCGACCCTATGCGCCTACTATGCGCCTATGCGGCTCTATCAAGCACTGTGCCCATAGATATTTTGTTATTAAAGGGGCTGTTTTTACTGTATTAGCTGCAAATCTGCCCTCATTCAAAAGCTCAGTTTCAAATTTTTTAGGCTTTGAAAAAATCGATAGCACTTCTTTTTATCAATTATCAATTGCCAGTAGCAATGCTTAATGTATCTTTCTCACTTCAACAGGTTGGAATTTTTTAGAAAACGAAAAGCCACATCTTTTACTCGCTGTTTTTCTTCATCCACTGCAAAATTAAGTTTCTGCATGGTTTCATCATTTAATGCCCCACCAAATTTCAGCAATGCTTGCCTGACTTCAGGAAAGGCTTCCGATGTTTCCAATCTTATAATCGGCGCTGCATAATAAGGCGGAAAAAAATTGCGATCATCATGCAGTGGAAAAAGGTTATAAGCCTTAATTCTTCCATCTGTAGCAAAAGCGCAAATCACATCAACTTCATTGCCTACAATGGCCTGATACATAATCGCAGGATCAAGATCGCGAATTTCTTTAAATTGAAGTTCGTACTCACGGCTTAGTCCGGGATAGCCATCCGGACGTTCACTAAATTCAGCGGTAAATCCAGCTCTTAAAGACGAGGACTTCTCTTCGAGATCGGAAATTGTTTTCAGTTTCCAATGCTCAGCATCTGATTTTCGCACCGTAATGGCATAAGTATTGTTAAAGCCAAATGGTTCGAGCCATTCCGCGTTAAATTGTTTCCGATATTCCCGAGAAACGATTTCATAGGCATCATTAGGATCAGAAATGACGTTTTGTTTTAAAATTGCAGTTAATGCGGTTCCCGTATATTCAACGTATATGTCAATTTCTCCACTGATCAATGCCTCGTGGCAAATCATTGTGCCACCGAGATTAAATACGCGGTCAACCGGCATGCCGGTTTGTGATTCAATGACCTGCGCCATGAGTTCTCCCAGTATGAGCTGTTCAGTAAAATTCTTGGTTCCAATCCGTATTTTTCCCCTCGTATCGACGATTGACCGCGTATGAGAAGACTTCTGCTTCGCATAAAACGCGTTCCCATAATGATATGAAAAAAAACCAGATAATAACAATAAAACCGGCATAAACAGTGTAAGATAGCGGACAAACCTGCGACCATGAAAACCTTTCCGCTGAACCCCCCATTGAAATAACGCAATGATGCCATCCACAATCAGTGCGAGGATCGCTGCTGGTATGGCACCCAGCAGGATTAATGATGTATTAGAAAGCGCCAGGCCGCGGTTAATGAACTGACCAAGTCCGCCAGCACCGATAAATGCTGAAAGAGTCGCAATACCGATACCCACGACTGCAGCGGTTCTAATACCGGCAATAATAACCGGCATGGCAAGAGGGATTTCAATCATCCAGAGCTGTTGACGGTTTGTCATGCCGATCCCTTTTGCAGCCTCCTGAATTTCCGGCGAAATTCCTTCCAACCCCGCCAGTGAATTTCGTACTATAGGTAACAAAGCATATAGGATTAAGCCAATAATTGCAGGCAGGGCACCTATTTTATGAAGAAGCGCCAAAAGAATAGCCAGCATGGCAAGGCTGGGTATGGTTTGCAAAATACCGACACTGCCGGTAACAACCCCGCGTAACCAGGTCATCCGTGCGGCACAGATTCCGAGTGGGATACCGATAAGAATAGCGAACGCGGTTGACACGCCGGTCAGCATAAGATGTTCGCCGGTTCTGAGCAGTAATTCGGGGAACCGATCGAATACAAACAAAAACCAGGACATGCCAGTCATCACAACAAATCCTTATATGCGGCCAGTTGCCTTGCTGGCTTTTCAAAAAGATTCCGTACAAAATCTGTCCGAGGATTACCAAGAATATCATCTTTCGTTCCGATCTGTTCCAGATTGCCCTTATGAAGAATTGCGATGCGATCCGCAAGTGTCAGCGCTTCGAAAATGTCATGCGTAACAAAGATAATGGTTTTTTGCAGCCTTTCTTTTAGGGAGAGCAATTCTTGTTGCAGCGTATCCCGGGTCAGGGCATCTAACGCGCCAAACGGCTCATCCATAAGCAGATATTCCGGATCAGCCGCCAGAGCTCTTGCCACGCCGATGCGTTGTTGCTGTCCACCAGAAAGCTCCTTGGGGTATCTGTCAGCGTAGCTTATAGGATCAAGGCCCACAAGGTTCATCAGGTCATTAAAACTTTGTTTACGCTTATCATACGGCCAGCCGAGGAGACGGGGGATGATAGTGGTATTTTCTTCAATGGACATATGTGGGAAAAGGCCGATCCCCTGAAATACGTAACCGATTCTGCGACGAAGGAGGATCGGATCAAGCTGAGAAATATCTTCTCCGTTCAGTTCGATGCTGCCGGATGTCGGTTCAATCAGCCGGTTGGTTAGTTTCAGCAGGGTTGTTTTTCCGCATCCGGAAGATCCCAGTAAAACCAGAGTCTCTCCTTCCCGGACGTCAAACGAGATATTTAGAACCGCATAAGTGTGACCCTTATCATAGGATTTTGAAACTTCTTGATATTCTATCATGACATCCTATTGTTATGAGGAACCGAGACTATTTTTTGAAGCAATTCATTAAATTGGTCGTGAGGCGCTGCAATAAGCAGATCTGCATACATTATTCCTTTATCCTCCCAATACCGGGTGTCTATTTTTTTCTTTCGTAAAAGTTGCAGTATTTTTTTCTTTTCTTTTCTATCTATAAATGCTCTTTGCGGTAAACGGATATTTTCAACCTGTTCAACATGGTATCCGAACTGTTCGAATACCTGTAGAATAGGTATTGGATCAAACATCCTCAAGACAGTTATTACAATAAATGGTCCAACTCCTTGTTTAGAATCTTGCCCAAAATGTTTCAAAATTTTTGAAAGTGTCAATGCTGTCACATAGCCGATTGATCCGATACAAATCAAAAGATTGCACTTTTGAAATATTTCACATTCCTCACTGGTTGACATGTCTAATTTTTCAAAATCCCTTGTAATACCAACATTAATCAATCCAGCATCCAATGCGAACCGAATTGCTGGTTTTGAATTGTCCAGACCGATAGTGACAAGGTCTAAAACAGTGTGCTTTTTAGACAGCCACCGGCGGGTTTCCGTTGTGCATGAGGAATAATTAAGATTCGGATGAGATGCATAAAAATCGACTATTTCTTGGAACGTCAGTCCGAATTTAACAAAAGCGCTTCCAATGCCGTATGAACATCCTACGTCAAGCATCCGGACCGGATGGTCTCCAGGATTTTTTTTAATGAGTAGTTCTGCTGCTGCATTACAAAAGGGCTTGGCTTGTTCGCCGATTTGATATCCAAGCATTGCCATTGTTTTAATGTATGCATAGGGGGTTGGTGCGGTATAGATGGCATCAAAATCAGCTTTAATATTGTTTTCTGAATGATATGGCATGAAAAAATTAGGAAAAAATCGTATTAACATGTAAAGTTTTAATGATTATTTTTTGCATCAACACGTTCATACGCGCTCGCTATTTTGTCACATATAGAATTAATTTTTTCATGAATTAGATTAAGAATATACTCGTCATTACCAACCTTGAGAATCCCCACAAATTTTTTAGCGATTTTTTCGCCAATGTCGCTGATGTCCCAATTGATTATTTTTCCGGCATATGATTTTTTTCTAAGATCAAGCAAATAATTGAAATCTGATATCAAATCATCCTCGATATTTTTTATTCTGTTTTCTAAAACGTTATAAAAAAAATTTAATATCTTATTTTGCAATTTTAAGTTCTTGCCAACAAATGAACAAGTTAAACAATCAAATAGAAATATCTTCAAAGACAATAATTCAGAATTTAAATTGTTAAAATCAACATCACATTCATCTACCTCATCCAATAATTGAGCTGCTATTGTTGAATCAAAACAAAAGTTAACATAGGCCAACACAATGGATTTGTATTTGTTATCAAGCTTGTTTGATCGTTTAGCAGGCATAAACTTAGAAATCTCCAGAATTTATCAAATATTTATGCGAATCAATATTTTTCGATTTATTCGGATATGGCAAAAGATTATCAAGCAAGCCTAATTTCTATTGGTTGGCGGATACCAGTTCTATTTCTTTTGCTCTTTCTTTTAAAAAAAATGTATGGCCGTTAAATTTGCCAATTCCTCTTCAACCGTTTGTTTAGTGCTGTCTATTTATGGAATTCAGGGTAAAGTTTTTTAGCACAATCAGGACATATTCCATGGCTGAAATCTGCTTCGGAATGCTTTTTTATGTAACTCTCTATTTGATGCCAGCAGCCCTTGTCGTCTCGGATTCTTTTGCATGAGGCGCATATCGGGAGGACACCCCTCAGAATTTTTAATTGGTCGAGTGCCTCTTTCAGCTTTTTATCCAGATCGGCCTCGAGAATCTTGCGTTTGGTTATGTCAATGAAGGATGCCATTCTCCCAATGCGTTCACCGGTAACCGATGTGACACTTGAAGCAGAGACCTCAACAAAAAAAGTTCCCCTATCTTTTCTTTCTACAATAAAATCTTCTGTACTGTTTCTACTGAATTCAATTATTGAGAGAACATCAATGATTTTTTTTATTTCTCTGTTAGAAAATAGTTCAGCTGCGTTTTTACCAATTATTTCAGTCAAGACATAATCAAACATTTTGCAGAAGGCAGGATTCGCAAAACGAATGATGTCTTCCAAGTCTGTGATAATTATCCCTCCAATACTTGAATTAATTGCATCAACAACAATGCTTAATGCGTCATTTGTAATTTCCTTCGTAAAGCCTTTTGTAGTTTTAGGTTGAGAAATAGATTTGAGTGCTTCGTTGATTTTTTCATGCGGATTACCCATGCTTTTCACCATCTTGAATAAAATTTTGGTTCTAAAATATTTTCCTTTCCCAACTATTATTCATCCTGTTGATAAAAATTATCCACCGGGCCTGTTGCAAGTATGGGTGCTGCTTCTAATGCCCTGGCATCCATCATGGCAACCATGCGTTGAAGGGCGGTTAAAATAAGATGCTGTTCCCAGTTCTGAAGCCCTTCAAACTGGTTTAAAAATGTTTCCTGAAGTGGGGAAGGCGCCTCGTCGAGTAATTCCTTACATGCATCAGTAGCCTTGACATGGACCCGCCGCTTATCCAATTCACTACGGCTCCTGGTAATATATTCTCTTTTTTCAAGACGATTCAAAACACCCGTAACCGTTGCCTGCCCTAAACTGACGGCCTTTGCCAATTCGCCGACAGATAATTCTTTGTGTTTCCATAGCTCCTGTAAGATAACCAGTTGTGGACCGGTGATGCCATAATTTTTAACAAGCGATTTTGAATGAAGGTCGATGGCCTGAACAATTCTTCGAAGCGCGATTAAAACTTCATTTGATAACGACTGATCCGTATTTTTTTTTTTCATGTACGTATATCCTTAAAATTTAATAATAAAGTCAGTTAATATTTTTTTCCTTATCAAATAAAACTCGGGTGAGTTCTCTGTGTGTAAAAAAAGGATCGTCATTTCTTAAATACGGTAACAAGATCTTTTTTTGGCGTAAAACATTTCTGTCAATTTCACCAAAAATTTCATCCGGTTCATAATAAGCGGCCTTATAAACCTGCTGGCCGTATGGATTGATGATTTCACTTCCGCCCCAGAATTCAAAGACAGGTCCTTCTTCCATATGGCAGAAAAGATCATATGAAAACTCAACATCGGTTGTCTTTTCAATATAATTTCCCCAGTCCTTGGCCTTTTCCTTGCCGACACGATTGGCACAAATATTAAAAATACCGTAAATTCTGGAGTATGACTTATTAATTATTTCCCAGCTTTCCATATTACTGAATTCAGGCGCCATCGCTTCTTCTGTGGAATTGATAATCGTGATAAAGACATCGGCCTTCTGGCAAACTGCCAGGTAAGGTATTGAAGGATGCCAAAGATCATTACAGATAAAGACAGCGACATTTAAGCCGCAGTGTTGAAAAACTTTCACTTGTTTGCCGTTTGCAAAGCATTTGCGTTCCTCAAATACTCCATAGTTTGGCAGGTTCAGCTTACGATATGCGAACAAAATTTCACCGTCAATAGCTACTAAAGCCGAGTTATAAAAATTCATTGATGGTGATTCTTCAATAAATCCCACAATCGCGCCTGTCCCCTTTGTAGCATCTTTCAAACTTTGTATTTCCTTAGAATCAAGCCTTAAGGATACTTCATGATATCTGGGACCCACAAAATAACCGGTCAGGGCAAGTTCGGGAAAAACATTTAATTGAACACCCTTTTCTTTGGATTGATTGATTTTTTCAATCACTTCTTCCAGGTTGGCCTTTAGATCCAGGAGCACCGGACTCATTTGGTGTATGGCAACCCTCATCTTATCACTCCTCTTAAATTAATATAAAAACGCTTTGCCTGTATGCTTAAGCGTATGATCATCCCGCATATAATTTGCAATGCTTCCGTTACGTTTAATAACCTCAAAACCTTCTTTATCAAACGGGTCAACTGAAAAATCCGGCGCTTGACCGGGGCCGGTCTGCCTGCATAGCTCAATGTGCCGTTCCAGTTTTTCAATGGAAAATGACACCAGTTCCTTTAAAAATCCGAATGCATGCCGCATCTGGTGGAATCCGTATTTTTTACAAATTGCAAATCCGTTAATCGCTTCCTTCTCTGCCTTTTTGTTCGGTGCTGCTTGACTGGTGGTGCAGGCGGTCTGAATCGACGGGATGTCGAGCATCTGATTGACTTTTTCCATGAGCAGGTTGGCAATGTTGTGAGAAACAAGGCCGAGATCAACGGCGTAATTTTTTTGTATATTGGCGATTGAGGGAAGTCCGGCGTGCACTACCATGATTCCCGGACAAATAAGCTGAGCCAGAGTAATGCCGAACAGCGCTTCTGCATGGGTCAGTGTAATGAGACTCGACATGCTGTAAGGCCCTGACAGGCCTGCCATGGGCATCGATGACACATATACGGGAATTCCCTTTTCAACAACCGAGATAAAAGGGTTAACCATACTTTCAATCAGGCTTAGCGGACTGTTTAAAATAGAAAACTGTATTGTCAACCCCCCTCTTCTATTATGGATTTCCAGAGCACGGGCAATACCTGCTTCAGTGATCGTTGCCACGTATACCGGCTTATCACAGTTTTCAATAATGGTATTCATCACATCAACCTCGCGCTTGGGTACCAGCACGCCGCGTGCCATAAACTGAATAACATCTGTATCATTGACAATCTTTGCGATTTTGGCAATATGATCCAATGTCGGGGTGATAAGCTCTCCGGTTGTGTCATCATATACAAACGGTGCGGTGCCGCCAACACCAAAAGCATTTTCAGGGACAAAAAACTGATCTCGTTTCGGCATCATGTTGATGGCCTGTTCGATAAGCGGTGACAGGATATGCAGATGACCGGTTGTTTCATCAAATGCAGCCAAACCCGTTTTTTCAAAAATATTTCTCACGCGATCATTCCGGCAGTGGACCCCCACCTCTTCCAGAACCTTTACTGCATCCTCGTGTACCTGCTGGAGCCATTGAATATCTATTTTCATCATTTCTCTCTTTCTTTCCGTATTAGACTGATACATGCATTCCGTCCCACGCAAACGCGATATCTGGAATTATTTTAGACAGCCTCAGATAATCGTCGTGGCTTCTATTCCAGTATTCTTCCAAATGGGTAAAAAGGATTTGATCCGCTTTGATTCGCTTTCCCAGACTCAGGGTTTCATCAAAAGTATATAGTGTTTTTCTGGAGATATGATTTTGGGGATAAACGTAATCGTGTTTAAGTCCGTGTTCAATGATCCCAGGCTGGATGATCAGAAGATCGGCATTGTGGACAGCTTCATTTTCCTCGGGAAAAGGTTTGACATCACACGGCGCATAAACAATTTTTTTATCTTCTGATTCAAACACATAAATATAGGAAACTTCATGTTGCCGATTTATCTGCAAAGCGCTGATTGTAAAGCCTTTAATGTTAATCTGGCTTACAAAATCGACAAGATGTATAAATCCCTGGGCAATATAATAATCAATAATGTTACCATAAACGGTCTGAAGCTTAGTTAGCTCAAACAATAAACTTACAGGCACAATTAGTGTCGTTTTTTTTTCAGGATAAGCCCTCCATGTCCGAAAATCGAGCGCGATCTGCTCAAGCGCACGAATACCCTCTACATGATCCGGATCCATATGTGTAAACATGACGTAATCTAGTTTTTGAATATTTTCCCGGTTTAACTGAATCGAGATTTCCGCAGGCGTATCGATTAACAATTGAATATCATGAATAAAGATCGCTGGCCCGGATCTGGCATAAGGCACCCCCTTTTCACGCGCTTCAGTACAAATTTCACACTGACACAACGGCTTGGGGATGGTCATGCATCCCCCTGATCCTATAATTGTCAGTTCCATTTATCCTCTAATCAGTATCTTTACTTGAAGGGATCCCACCGAATCGTCTGCTTTTCATAAGACGGCGGGAAAAGCTGCAAAAATTCATCGTAATAATAAAGCTCTTTGAACGAGGCAAAGGGTAGACCATACGCAGCTTTTGGCCGATGTTTAAATTCATTGGGATCAATAATATCTGCAATAATTTCATCCATCACATCATCCATTCCGGTTCCCATTGCGAATCTCAGCTTTTCACGATTCGCAATTTTTTCAGGAAGCATGTCTCGAAAGGCTTCTCGTAAAATATATTTCTCAACCTGTTTCTCACCATATATTTTCCATTTCATAGGAATTTTCTCGCTAAATGCCACGACCCTGGTATCCAAAAAAGGTGTCTGGTATACGACACCATTTGCCATCCATGCGCGATCCAGTCTTCTGAGCGCAGTATTGTATGCAATTTCCAGTAATTTTTTAGCCAGACGCTCTCTTTGTTCTTCACTTTTTACTTTTGGATTTTTCAATACCATCCGATACCCGCCAAAGAGTTCGTCCGCGCCTTCACCCACAAAAACAAGATTGCTATATTCTTTAACCTTCTTTGAGACATAATAATTCGAAATAATACCTGAAATGCAGTCTTCATCAAAACTTTCCAAATACCACACGGCATCGGAAAGAAAATTTTTAATATCGTCATCCGTGATCATATAGATATGATGTTCCAATCCCAGATATTCAGCCATCAACTTTGCATTTTCCAGATCCGGTCCCGGCGCTTTTTCGACCGCGCCGGTAAAAAGTTTGATATTCGGATTATATTCCTTGGCAATCGCTGCAATGATTGAACTGTCGAGCCCTCCACTCAATGATACAGCTTCAACCCCGTCCATTCGGACTTTCACGGCATCAATAAGCAGCTCCCTTAATGTTTTGGCCGTTTGATGAATATCGCTAAGTTCAGGCAACTGTGGGACAAACGGATCAAAATTTTTCATTCCTTTTTTGGAGCTGTAAATACATCCTGGCGGCAGTTCCTGGATATCGAACTGAACATGATCCTTTAATCCTTTCATTTCCGAACTAAAATAAAATACACCATTGTTTGACCCGAAAAAAATAGGCCGCGCGCCCACATGATCCCGGGCAAGGATGACTTCTTCGTCTTTTTCAACAATCGCGCAGGAAAAACTTCCATTTAAGTGCTTAAAACAATCCTTTTCATATTTTTCATAATATTCTCTGAACAATTCCACGTCGCACTGGTCATCAGCCCTTTCATTAAACAGTTCGCCATCAAACAGGATATACGGAGGTTCATTCATGGAAGTGCTGTAGGTTGTCTTAGGTGTGAGGTTAATTTCATTAGTCCCCATTGCCCCTCTGTCATCTGTTAAAGTGCGAATTACCGTATTATCAGAGCCCCGATGACGCATCAACTTCAACATCTTTCCGAGCTGCTTTGTGCTGTTTAAATCGATTTTTCCATATTGTGATATAATTCCCGCAATACTTGCCATTTTTTCCCTTTCTTTTAATTTTATAATTTATTGAAAAAAAATTTTTCCAAAGTTCACTGTTGTCAATGGATCATCCATGTAATTACCCAGACCCACGCGCTGAATCGATTCCATCCCTCTCTCATCATATACAGGCATTTCAACGTCAGGTGCATCTTCTATTGTAACTTCCTCAGCAATACGGATAGCATTTTCGAGTTTTTCAAACGAAAAATCGATTAAATACCTGAGAAATGCAAACGGGTGACGCATCATATGGAATCCGTATTTATGGCAAAGCGCCTGCCCCATTTTAGCGTCCGCATAAGCCCTCTCTGTTAGATGTTCCTCATGAGTCGTCCCTGCGCTCTGACAGGTAGGCAGGTCCAGTATGAGATTAAGATGGGACATGAGTATATTGAGCAAATTATGGCTGATCAAGCCATAATTGGGATTATATTCTATTCGAGGATCGGCAATGGTGGGGAATCCGGCATGAATACAGGTTGTACCGGGCTTTATCAACTGGGCCACACAAATACCGAATAGGACTTCCGCATGGGTCATGGCAAGTACGCCATTATAGCAAAACGGGGCGCTGATACCCGCCATGGGCATGGCTGAAATAAAAACCGGCAAACCGGCCTGCACAACCTTAACAAAATTGTCGGAAAAATTTTCATTAACTTCTAAGGGTGGACGGGTGAGGCAAAACACGATCATGATGTTTTTTCGCTGTTCATATATTTTTTTGGCTCTAACCAGGGCCAGTTCATTTGTCACTGCAAAATAAAGCGGTTTAGTGCAGTTTTCCGCCATGATGTTCATCTGTTCGATTTCATGTTTAAGCTTAATGCCCCGCCCCATACCGGCCACAAGTGGATTTTTCTGAGCAATCTGAGCAATCTGTTTCGCATGATCGGATATTGGCATTAGACCGCCTATACCATTCTCATCATCATAGACATAAGGCGCAGTACCGCCAATAAAGAAGCTATTTTCGGGCACGAAAAAGTCTTTTAACTTTGGCGTTGAATTTAAACAAGACGTAACAAGACTCGATGTTATATATATCCGATCTTCATAAACAATCGCTTCTCCGGTGCTTTCAAAACCCTGAAAAACCTTTTGAATTTCAGGATGTTTACAGCCCACGCCCAAATTTTCTAAAATCCAAAGCGCATCCTCATGAACCTGAAATAGCATGTTGACAGTATCTTTTCCCAGCAATGCAGTTGACTTTTCCATCTGAAGTAAATTCACTGAATTTTCCTCTTTGAAAATGATCATCATTAAAAACAAAAAAAAATCAGATTTAAGAAACTGAATTCTGACGCAAAAATATCACTGCTTTAAAAGCGTCACTGCAGTATGCGTCCGCCCCGATTTGCATGGCGAATTCGTGGGATGTGGGAGCCCCGCCAATGAGTATTTTAATCTTATCCCGAATTCCGGCAGCAACGCTCATTTCAACAACCTTTTCCATTGTTATCATTGTTGTTGTGAGCAGCGCAGACAGGCCAATAAATTGGACATTATTCTCTTTAGCGGCGTCGATAATGCTGTCTGCTGACGCATTCGTCCCTAAATCAATGACTTCATATCCTTCACCCTTTAGAATAATTTTGACGATATTTTTTCCAATATCGTGAAGATCACCGGCAACGGTTGCGATTAGGAATTTTCCTTTACTTTCAACGCCATCCTTAATCAGAAAAGGTTTTAAAATATCCATTGCGCCGCCGACGCAATCTGCAGAGGCCAGCATATCAGGAATCAAATATTCACCGGTCTCAAACTTGCTTCCCACTCTTCCCATAGCTTTAGTCAGGGCATCTACAACAATTTCTTTTGCCGGGATACCATCGGAAAGGGCTTTCGTTACCAGATCACTAACGGCTTCCTGGCCTTTCAGTCCTTCATCTATACCTTCATCATGAGCTCTGAATCGACCTTGAATTACATTAAAATAAATTTTTTCCAGAATTTCATTTTTACTCATTTTTTTCTCCGGGTAATTAATTTACTCGATAAGAACGCATAAACCGTCTGAAATGACAATCTCTATCTGATATTGCCTCAGCAGTTTTTACTGCCTGTACAACTTCTTCATCCAATGGATCTAAAATAACTGCATCCAATCCTTCATAAATGGCCATATGTAAAAATGCGGAATTTATCTTTGATCTTGCCGGCAATCCATATGAAATATTGGAAAGCCCGATAATCGTCTTGGTATCTGGAAATTTTTTCTTTATTTCCCGGATGGTCCTAAGGGTTAACAGTCCCTGTTGACTATCCGTACTTATCGGGACGACTAATGGATCAAAATAGAGATGATCCAAAGGAAATTTTATATCGTGACATTGATCGACTATTTGTTGACAAGCCAGCAGGCGGTCGCCACAAGTTTTCGGAATACCGGAGGTATTCATTGCAAGCGCCACAAGAGGCAGATTAAATCGCTTGGCAAGACCGATAATTTCTTCTGATTTTTTATCACCTGCTTTGACGGAGTTAATAAGCGCGGGGCGACCCTCCCTTGCTTTAAGCCCTTCTTCAAGTATCACAGGATCAGCGCTGTCAATGCAAATCGGTGTATCAATTTCATCCTGAATTGTCTCAATAGCCCATTTCATGGCTGACATTTCATGTTGTTGACCTCCAACTCCGGTACCGACATTGACATCAATATAGGTAGATCCTGCCGCAGCCTGCTCTATGGCCAATTCTAACAATGCCTCCCTGTCCTGAGCTAAAAAAATCTTTTTTACTTCAGGCACCGTTGCATTGATCTTTTCGCCTATAACAATCATTGTAATAATTCTCCTGATTACAGTTATTCCATGATAAATGGCTGAATACCCGGGATATTATCATGAATTCGTTTACGGATATCTTCTGGTATGTAAGATTTTAGCTGCTCAGAAAGTATCTGGGTCGCTTTTTCAGTGGCCCTTGCATGTGTATCCTTGGCGCCACCGGTTTTCCAGATACTGCGCTCATCCCTATTGCTTAGTTGCGGTATGTATTGTTCAGAGCGCATATGCCGCCGCGTGTGGCGGGCGGAAACAAAATGCCCCCCGGGCCCGGTTTCTTTGATCAATTCAAAAGCAAGGGTTTCATCATCTACCCGTATGCCTTCAACAGCTCTCATCACCATACCGATAATTTCATTGTCAATGACAAGCTTATCGTAGGAAGCAGTCATGCAAAATTCAATAAATCCTGCTGCGTCATGAATAAAATTGCCCCCGGCCAGAGCGACCATTAAACTCGTCAACGCAGATTCATAGCCTGCCTGCGCATCATTTACTTTGGAATCAGACATGCCGGCGGTGGCGTAAATGGGAATGTTGTAAGACTGAGCAAGTTGGGAAGCACCCGCATTCAGCAACCCCATTTCAACAGCGCCTGCAAGGTATTTCATGCTTCTAAGATCCGTGATTGAAGACACACAACCATAGAGCACCGGCGTCCCCGGATTAACCAGTTGAGTCAGCATGATTCCAGCCAATGTATCTACATTTAATACAACTAAATTACCGGCCAGCGTTATTGGTGCTGTTGCGCCGCATAACGGTTCAGAAGGAACGACCAATGGTATTCCTTTTCTGGCAACCTCTATCGCCAGCTGACCGTATCTTTCATCAATAATAAACGGACTGATCATACAAGTAACCATGGAAATAAATGGCCGTTTTCTTAATTTGGCCGGAGACCCGGCGATCATTTCAGCCATTTTAATCACATTTTTAACGCCTTTTACCGTATAAACCCCGCCCATAATGTGCTTGCGGGTCCGATTTAACGCTGCGCCAAACCGATTGACATCAACGTTTTTCTCCGAAAGATCATTTGGATATACATTTAACATGTAAAAATGAATATTATCCAAAGCATCCACCATCCGCGCCATATTCATCACATCTTTCAGTTCAGACCGGCGCGATTCAACAGAACCGGGATCCTGAACATTTAATGCAGTCCCACCTGTGCCGAGATAAACGCTCGTCCCCCCGATTTCACAGTCATATGCACTGTCATCGCCTCTGCTGTATAATGTGATTTTGGACGGTGCTTTACGGATCAACGACTTGACGATATTGCGTGGTATTTTTACGATATTTGTCGACTCATCAACGATGGCACCCGCTTCGCGAAACAATTCCATCGCCTCAGGGCAATTTACTTTAATCCCGACCTCTGCAAATATTTTTAAACTTGCCTCATGAATCCTGGCGATATCGCCTTTGGTAAGTGGTTTATATTGGCCTCCGGAAAGACCGGATCGAATTTGCATTACATCATCTCCTTTTCTACGTAAAACTATTTTTAAAAACGAATTGAGCTAAACTCTTCGCTCGTTACAATCCTTTTTATGACAATTTTTACAGGGATTATATGCTTCTACGAAATGCGTAGTGTGGGGATAAGAGATACCAAAGATTCCTGAAATGGATTTTCGGGGAGACATTAAACACGAATGACTCAATTTAACGAAGACGGGATTTAAATCTAAAAATTGAAACAGCTTTTTCTGTTCTTCTATCGACCAGTCACAATAGCCAGGGCTGAACCTCAAAGAAACAACTCTCCCGGCTTTCTGGTGCTTGATTTTCATTTTTTTCCAAAAATCATTGACAATACTCTCAACCAAAAGAGAGCCGATCGCATCAAGAACAAAAGCATCTGATAAGTGTTTTTGTTCCATCATGCGTATAATTTCACGATCAATATCTTTTCCAATGGTGGCCACAAAACATACTGCTTCCGAACACTCCTTCATGACTTTTGATAATTTGATGCTGAAAAATGTTATGCCACCTGAAAGTTCTATTTCTCCATTATTCACAGAATCTACTTTGATCGTTTGGTAATATAAATGAGGAGACAGCATCCTGCTCATTTTTTCCGTGAACATCGTTATTTTCTCGCTAACAGCGTAAGAAAAATCCTGCTGCTTTTTTCCACCCAATCTGGTCGCCAACTTATCAATATTAATATCGATATTTGGAGAAAGTGATATTAATGGCATCCTTCTAATTCCTAAAAATAGTTTATATCCAAATAAATTAAATCTTAAAATATATAAAGATTATATTGTACTCAAAGCAAATGTCAAGCCAATAATAACAATAAAATATTATATTTTAATATTATTTATATTCAAAACAGATAGTTATATTTAAATTAGCTATTTTGTGTACATTTAATTTAAATTGTGTTACAAATACATTTATATTTTGAACAGAATACATATTTACGGTAATCTTCCATGTTTTTTTGCAAAAAAGAGGACAGTGAAAATCATCAGGCTTGAAAAACTGAAAACAAGTTAAAGGAAATACGAAATGGAAGAATGGATGATGCAACTTGAGACAAGTGTAAACACGCTTGAAAAACTTAAGAAATATATTCATGTCTCTCCGGGGGAAAAAGAAGGGATTGAAGAAGCTGCGAAGAGAAATGTCAGATGGGGTACAACGCCGTATTTTGTCGCCCTCATGGACCCGGAAGATCCGAATTGCCCGATTCGCCGTCAAGTAATTCCTTCTGTACTGGAAAACGAAAATCGATATGGAGTAGAAAATTATCTGGAATGGAAGGAAAATCGTTTGACCGACGAGGATCGCCCGGAATGTATCGCCCGGCAATACCATGACCGCATCGCCTTTCTGGTAACGGATGTTTGCGCGATGTACTGCCGTCATTGTTTTCGCAAAGAACTAGTGGTAATTCGTGGCTTAAGGTTCCGCTTTGATATTGAGGAAGGATTACAATGGATTCGTGAGCATCACGAAATCCGGGATGTATTGGTCACTGGTGGCGACCCGTTTGTGCTTTCAGACGACAAGATCGAATACCTTATTGCCAAACTGCGTGAAATCCCCCATGTCGAAATGATCCGTTTCGGCACGCGAACCCCCATCGTGCTTCCCCAACGAATAACACCGGGCTTGAAGAAAGTGCTGTCCGGAAACCATCGCGTTCCCATATGGATCAACACCCAATGCAATCACCCGAAGGAGATTACCGAGCAAACCGCCAAGGCGGTATATGATCTTCTTTCTTGTGGTATAAGTATCGGCAATCAGGCTGTTTTGCTTAAAGGGATTAACGATGACATTGATACTTTCAAGGAATTGCACCAGAAGCTGCTCACGATTCGCATCCGGCCTTATTACCTTTTCTATTGTGAACCGGCACCAGGGATCGATCATTTTCGTACGCCAGTGGAAAAAGGCGCCGAATTGATTCGCGACGCGATTCGGGGGCATACGACGGGTATGGCTCAACCCATGTATGTGGTCGCCACGCGCATCGGAAAGATAATGCTCATGCCTTACTACAGCTATGTTGAGAAAAACGACGAGGAATATGTGGTGCGTAATTTCAAAGGAGAAACAACAACGCTTCCCAATATTCCGGAATAAATCAAGAACCAAAATAATAATGACTCAGCAACATTAAAGCAGATAAGACTGAGGCGAAAAAACGGAGAACAGAACACATGCTTGATATAAAAGAGTTGGAGAAAAAAATTAATGAAGTAGACATCGTCCAGGTCTTTACAACCGATTTAAATGGAAGGGCGATAACGCTCCAGGTTAATCCTGGAAACATCGAAGCGTTCTTTAAAAGGGGAGTCGGCTTTGATGGCAGTTCCGTGTCGGGGTACGGCAGCGTTGACAATAGTGACAAACTACTCATCCCATTGGCGAACACTTTCCGTGCTCTTGAATTTTCCAACGAAAAGCTTGGCTTCTTTATCGGCAGAATAGACGAAGAGCAAGGAGATCGGTCACTTTCTGACCCCAGAGCCTTGCTTGAAAATGTGCTGGAACAAGCAAGGGAGGAATTTGGTTTTCAATTTCTTGCCGGACCGGAGCACGAGTTTTTCCTCTTGATGGGAGATGAATACAACAAAGACATCCATAGCGACAAGGCCGGTTATTTTCACGCCGATCCTCGCGACCGAGGTGAATCAGTACGTAAGGAAATCGTTTTAGTTTTAGAAAAATGCGGCATTCAATTTGAGAAGATGCACCATGAGGTTACCCCTTCGCAGCACGAAATCAATCTGGGATGCCTCGATCCGTTGAGCGCTGCGGACAGGACGGTTTTATTTATGTATATCACGCAACGAGTCACACATGAAAACGACTTACACGCCACCTTTATGCCCAAACCTTTCAATGGTCAAAACAGAAACGCATTCCACATACACCTTTCTGCCCAGGACCAAGACGGTCATCACTTATTTTTTGACCCCGGCGAAAAGAACGAACTAAGCACCTTGGCCCGTCAATTCATTGCCGGGATAGTGAAATACGCAAGAGAAACTTCGATTATAATGGCATCGACCTTCAATTCCTACAAGGCATACGTAATTGGCAAAGAGGCTCCCATTGTCAGGGGGTGGGGGCTGAAAAACCGCAGTTCCATGGTCAGGATCCCTTACTCGGATGCACCGGAAAACAAGCGAATCGAGATTCGTTCCCCGGATCCATCCGGAAATGTCTACCTGCAGATGGCCACGTTAATCGGAATGGGGCTCCAGGGAATTCGCGAGAAATTGGATTGTGGAGACCCTGATACCGGCAGCAATTATGATTTGGATAAAAAAAAGCGCTTGTGGGATAGACGTTTTCTGCCTGGCTGTATGTTCGAAGCCCTTGTGGAAGCTGAGGGCAGCACCTTTCTGAAAGACTTTCTGGGCGATATGCTTTTCACCCATTATTTGGATCTGAAAAAGGAGGAATGGGAAGGATATCGAACTTATGTCACCCCACGAGAACACAAACGAAATCTATAAACGTTATTTGAATGTTGAAAACCTGGCCCAAAGGACCAGGTTTTCAACATTCAAATAAATATTAACAAAGAGTATCCATGTCATGCATCTTTTTAAATTCCTATTATAGAATCAAGAGCGTGTAAAATACCCATATGCCCTTGATATCTGATCGTAAAAAGTGTTAAGTCTGATTTTTTACAGAATCATCAAGAATGCTTTTTGAATGTAATTAATGACGGGTTCATTGCTGATCCATTTGATTGAAATTTCATTATATTAATCTGTTTATTCTGTGGGGAGACAAAAATGCTGCCGGACCATCAGGCCATGCCGGGATTGGCTCGTTTGATCAATCTGTTGGGCGACAGATTTAAGAAGCAGGTGGAACCAATGGTTCATCTGGATGAAAAAGAATTGCTGGATAAGGTTTCCCATCGACTTTCGCTTAAAGATTATGGCGATTCATATTTTAAAGAAGGGCTAAGGCAGTTAATCGATTCAGTGAAAAAAGATACGGATTTAACGTTTCTTGGAAAAGTGCTGCAGCGGACTGCCATTGAGAGAGGCCTGGAAAACCGGCTGAAATTTTCGGAATATAAAAAACAACGACCTGAAGTTTTTATAAAAACCATTAATCCGCCGATTATCATACTGGGTCTGCCCAGAACCGGAACGACGTTTTTACATCGATTACTGGCCCAGGATCCGCAAAATCGGGGGCTTTATTTCTGGGAGCTTATCCGTCCCATTCCACCGATTGAAGGAAAAGATTTTCGGAAAATGCTGGCGAAGATTGAATACAACACGTATCGGCATCTATCAAAGCAGTTTGATCATATTCATGTTGTAAAAGACAATGAATATGAAGAATGCATACTTTTGCTTACCTTAACGTTTCAAAGCGCTGCGTATTACATGATGGCGCCTGTTTACGCCTATGTGAAATGGTGTCTTCAGGCGGACCGGCTTAAAGGTTATGAAGAGTATTTCCAGTTATTAAAAATTTATCAATCAGAAACCCCGAATAAACGCCTGACCCTGAAAGCGCCGGCCCATACGGGTTCAACAAATGAAATAAAAAGACTTATCCCGGATGCTATGCTGATTCAAACCCATCGCCATCCCGTGGACGTATGCAACAGTGTAAACAGTCTGGTCTACAGTGCACACTGTAATGTCGTTAAACGTATTGATATCAGAAAAACAATGGAATGTAATTTGAATTTTCTGGCAGGAGATATGCAGCGTAACCTGTTTTCCAGAAAATATCATGCCATTGATGTCCATGATATTATGTACGAGGAAATCCTGTCCGATCCCTTAGGCGTTGTTAAAAAGTTCTATGCTAAATTCGAGATCGAGTTGTGTCGCAAGACCGAGGAAAAAATGAAGTCGTTTATCAATAAAAATCCCCAGCACAAACATGGAAAACACAAATACAACAGTGCCAATGATTTTGGGGTGACGGACGCTCACATTATCGAACGGTTTGAGGAATATATGAACTTATTTGGATACAGAGCATAAATGACGTGTCAGATAAAAAATCAATACTTCTGATTCATCCGCCGGTATCCAAGCCCTGTGAACCTCCGGCGGGTATCGCAAAACTGGCAGGGGCACTGAAATCTGCCGGTATTGACTGTCGGGTATATGATACGAATATCGCAGGGATTTTGGATCTGTTACAAAAGCCGATTCAGGCAAAAGATACATGGTCAAAGAGGGCATCCGGGAATATTGAAAAAAACCTCCAGGCTTTGAGAACAAAGGAGTTATATGCCGGCATAGACCGTTACAAGCGGGCAGTGATGGACATCAACCGGGTACTCCATGTTACCGGTCAACGTGCAGGTGTTCACATATCCCTTTCTAATTATACGTCATCAATACTTTCGCCGGTTCGCAGTGATGATTTAATGCAGGCAGCGGAAAGTTTTGATGAAAATCCTTTTTTTTCAAGCTTCCAGAAAAGGCTGACAGCGTATTTTACTGAAAAAGAGCCTGAAGTTGTCGGTTTTTCGGTTAATTTTATGAGCCAGGCACTTTGCGCTTTTGCCATGGCCGGGTTTATCAAAAACCGTTTTCCCGGGGTACGAATTGTTTTCGGAGGCGGACTTGTCACTTCATGGATGAGTATACCGGCGTTTAATAATCCATTTGTCGGTTTGATTGATGACTTGGTATGCGGTCCTGGAGAGGACATTCTGCTGGAGATGTGCGGAGCGGGAAACAAGGCATTGACTGGCTGCCTCGGCTATGATTATTCGTTGTTTGAGATGGAACAATACCTTTCCCCCGGTCCGGTGATTCCCTTTAGCACCGCCAGGGGATGCTACTGGCAAAAATGTGCGTTTTGCCCTGAAAAATCAGAAAAAGGCGGATATCAACCCGCTGATATTCGGGACGTCAGCCGGGATATTGCACGATTGAAATCCCAGGTCGATCCTTGCCTGATTCATTTTGTGGATAATGCGCTTTCGCCGAAATTTTTAAAACATGTGATCAAAAATCCGCCCAAAGCGCCATGGTATGGATTTGCCAGAATAACAGACCATCTGGCAGATCCGGATTTTGCAAGAGGGCTCAAAGCGTCGGAGTGTGTGATGCTGAAGCTGGGGGTGGAGTCCGGGGATCAGGCGGTGCTGGATGCCCTTGAAAAGGGGATTAATCTTAATACGGTGTCCAAAGCCTTGCAGAATCTCAAAAAGGCCGGTATCGCCGCATATGTGTATCTGTTGTTCGGAACACCGGCGGAATCCCGTATGAGCGCCGAAAAAACCCTCGAATTTACACTGGCCCATGCCCATGCCATTGATTTTTTGAATCTGGCGGTATTTAATCTGCCCGCAACCAGTGAAGACGCCAAATCACTCGATACTGTTGAATTTTACCGGGGAGATCTTTCGCTGTATAAAGAATTTGTTCATCCCCATGGCTGGAACCGGGATAAGGTCCGTCAGTTTCTGACAAAAGAGTTTAAAAAACCACCTTCCATAAAAGCCATCATCAATAATGACCCGCCGTATTTTACCTCCAATCATTCACCGTTCATTATAATGGCTGACAGAAGATAAACGCGATTTAATCAGGCTTTATCTTTCTGAGCCTCTCAAAAAATAAATTAGGTTCGCCAATCTATATATTCCTTCTAAAATTTACAGATTAGAACAAATTTATCTGCGGAGTTATTGCCGGGTTGACAATATTAATGGCTTCGCAAAAAGCCCAACTTCAATTTTAGCTTTGGGTTGCGCTGCATTCTTCTTCACTGCAGCGTAAGTAAAGCACGCCTCATCCCTCATGGATTTTAATCCCGGGTCAGCTGTCGGTACTTAATGCGGTGCGGGTGATCTGCCTCCGCGCCCAGTCTTCTTTTCCGGTCAGTTTCATAATCCGAGTAATTGCCTGCAAACCAGACGGCTCGGCTGTCTCCTTCAAATGCCAGGATATGGGTGGCAATCCGGTCGAGGAACCACCGGTCATGGCTGATGATCACCGCGCATCCGGCGAAATTTTCAAGCGCTTCTTCCAGTGCCCGCATGGTATTCACGTCCAGGTCATTGGTGGGCTCGTCTAAAAGAATGACATTGGCCCCCTGCTTGAGCATGCAGGCCAGGTGCACCCGGTTGCGTTCACCGCCCGAGAGCATGTCGACTTTTTTCTGCTGTTCCGCGCCAGTGAAATTAAATCTCGCCACATAGGCGCGGGAATTTACGGACACGTCCCCGAGCTGGATCACATCATCCCCGTTTGAAATAACTTCCCAGATGGATTTTTCCGGGTCAAGGCTTTCCCGGCTCTGTTCCACGTACGCCAGTGAGACTGTTTCGCCGATTTTCAGGCTTCCTGAATCCGGGCTTTCATGACCGGTAATCATGCGGAACAGGGTGGTCTTGCCGGCCCCGTTCGGGCCGATGACGCCGACAATGCCGCCCGGAGGGAGCAAAAATGACATGTCTTCGACCAGCAGACGTTTGCCATAGGCTTTTGATACATTTTCCGCTTCAACAACCACATTGCCCAGACGGGGGCCGGGAGGGATAAAAATAGTGAGTTCCCTAGACGGGGAAGCGCTTTCCCTTGAAAGCAGTTTTTCATACGCGCTGATGCGGGCTTTGGATTTGGTCTGCCGGGCCTTGGGGGACATTCGGATCCACTCCAGCTCACGCTCAAGGGTTTTCTGCCGATGGCTTTCCGTTTTTTCCTCCCGTCTTAGACGTTCCTGTTTCTGTTCGAGCCAGGAAGAATAATTCCCTTTCCAGGGAATCCCGTGACCCCGGTCCAGTTCTAGGATCCACCCGGCCACGTTGTCCAGAAAATATCGGTCATGGGTCACGGCAATGACCGTTCCTTCATATTTTTGCAGGTGACGCTCCAGCCAGGCCACGGTTTCCGCATCCAGATGGTTGGTTGGTTCATCCAAAAGCAGAATATCCGGCTTTTGAAGCAGAAGCCGGCAAAGGGCCACTCGCCTTTTTTCACCCCCGGACAGCACATTCACAGGAGTCTCCCCATCCGGGCATCGCAGCGCGTCCATGGCCATCTCCAGCCGGGAGTCAAGATCCCACGCATCAGTGGCATCCAGTTTTTCCTGGACTTCTCCCTGTCGTTGGATGAGCTGATCCATTGCCTCATCCGACATGGGCTCTGCGAACTGTTCATTGATCCGGTCATATTCCTTCATCAGGTCAACGATTTCGGAAACTGCTTTTTCAACAGTTTCCCGGACGGTTTTAGTCTCGTCCAGAGCGGGTTCCTGTTCCAGAAATCCAACGGTAAATCCGGGGCTTAAGGTCATCTGGCCGTTAAACTCCTTATCCACGCCGGCCATAATGCGCAGCAGAGAACTCTTGCCCGAGCCGTTTAAGCCCAGAACCCCGATTTTAGCGCCGTAAAAATATGACAGGGAAATATTTTCAAGGATTGGTTTTTTATCGTAATATTTGCTCAATCGGATCATTGAGCAAATAATTTTATCCGGTTGGTGGTTCATGGTGTTTCCTTTCTATGTGGGATTTATATGGTCAAGATATTGTTGATCGATTTTTTTCCACTTTTACCCTGAATTCAGTTTTTTTTTCAACACAATAACCAATGCCAATCATTAAAACCTCAATTGATCGTTTTAAATTTGATCCCAGAGAAGGTCTTTTATGACGGTCTAACATATTCACAATAGTGTCGGCTAAGTTTATCCGGTAATTGATAATAAATAGCTGAAATTTTTAATTGCTTGACATTAAATTAATAGGGACTATATTTACTGCCAATCTTTAAATGGTCTGGATTGATCTTCAGGCCGGTTTCTTTCCAAGGGCACAACCATTGTAATAGTGGCAACCTGAAGTTTGGGACTAAGAAAACTTTATGAAAGGAGGATGTCACTATGGCGAATGGAACAGTAAAATGGTTTAATGAGAAAAAAGGTTTCGGCTTTATTGAAGTTGAAACTGGAGATGATGTATTTGTTCATCATTCAGGTATCAATGCAAGCGGTTTTAAAACCCTTAATGATGGAGATAGTGTAACATTTGATATCGAGCAGGGGCCCAAAGGTCCTTCAGCAGTTAATGTTACGGTTGTCTAACTGATTGACCTGCATAATTAATTAAAAGGGCATTTTCGGATTTTTCGAAAATGCCCTTTTTTTAGTGCGCCAGGCATGGCGTGAATCTTGGAGGTGGAAGTCCTCTACGGGCCGAAGTGGTCGGAACCGTTAGCCGATGGCAAGGGCGTTGTCGCGAGGCAAGGTCTGGAGGAAGCCTTAGGCAAAACCCGGACGCGA
>JABZFM010000008.1 GCA_014237465.1 Desulfobacteraceae bacterium
CTTCAAGTCATAAAAACTTTCCGTTAGCAGCTTTGGTGTAATGTGATGGAATAGATTATTGAATCTGACTTCCTTATCCTGCTGAGCTTTTCTACGTACACCATCAAGACCGGTCGACGCAGCTTCCCGCCCCTGTGTGCGGACTGCGGCAGTATTCATGGTGTTCCCCTCGGTCAACGTCCTTCCCTCCACCTGCTCCGCTGAGGCTGCAGCCCCTTTGTTCGCCGGCTTCTCAGGTACTATGTTGTTGTCCGACTTCCGTGAATCGTTCGTGCCAGGGGTACAGAATTTCTCTTTCACTGGCCGTTCCTCCTTTCCACTAATAGGTTGGAGGAAAATTCACGGATCTCCCGATTCCCGTGTAAAAGATGTCCACGCATGCAAGGTTCTAAGACTCCGCCGGGCCGTTCTGTCGCTCGCATAATAACGCTACAGCACGTGTTGCCTTCCCCATCGGACCACGTGGTCGGCACCCGAGAGCTAGTGATTTCGGAGCTCAATAGCCCGCCTGCGCTTCCCTCTGTCAACGCTTCAGCCACTGCATTACTGCAATTGCCGCATGACTCGAGGCTGATGTGATTTGCTAAATCTTCCACCATAAGACTCTTTCATTCTCTATCTTTTATGACAAAAAAGTCAGCGGAACAAATTTTTCCCCAGTAAAATCTGGCTTCACGATTTTCTATGCAGATCTTTTTTTTCTCATCCTCTGAATCGGCAGATCGATCTTTGCAGATATGATCGAACTTTTTTTGAGCGATCAGAGACTGTTCCAAAAGAAGATGTGCAACCGCCACATCACCAAACATTTCCAGGTAAGGACAGGCATGTATCAGAGGGTAACTTATATCTCCGTCAGCCATTATATCGCCAAACATCCCCGTAACATGCACCAACGCGTCTTTGGCTTTTTCCAGCCTGGCGATGTTTTTTCCCTGTTTCGAATGTGATTTGTGTTTTTCGATAAATTCATTCAGCATGGATATGAAGTTCATGAACAATCGACCGTTCTTCCTCGGCACTTTTCGGGCCAGAAGATCCAGCGCCTGGATGCCATTGGTCCCTTCAAAAATGGAGGAAACCTTGATGTCTCTCAGATATTGCTCAACAGGATAGTCACAGCAATAGCCATATCCGCCGTAGCACTGCATCGCCCACTCACAGACCCGAAACCCCATATCAGAGGACCATGCTTTGCAAACCGGCGTAAAAAGATCCACAAAATCTTTATAAAACTCCCGCTTTTCCGGGTTCTCTTCCAATTTGGAAAGATCTTTATAAAAGGCTGTTGAATAGATGAGGGCCCTCATCCCCTCGGTAACCGATTTCATCATGAGCAGCATTCGTCGAACATCCGGATGGTGAATAATGGGAACCTGAGGTGCATCGGCATCCATCATTTTCATGATTTCTGTTCCCTGTATTCGATCCTGGGCATACCGGAGCGCATGGAGAAAGGCCGTTCCGGAAATACCCAGACTTTGGAGACCGATTAAAATTCTCGATTCATTCATCATCTGAAACATGTACCGGATACCCTGGCATTCATCACCAATCAGGTATCCCTTACAATTGTTTTTATCTCCAAAACTGAGGATGCAGGTGGGGGAGGCGCGAAAGCCCATCTTTTTTACCAGTCCTGTCACATGAATATCGTTCAATTCCCCAGGTGATCCGTCCGGGTTGACGAGGAATTTTGGGACAAGAAAAAGACTGATACCTTTGATTCCGCGCGGTGCACCCTCTGTTCGGGCAAGCACCATATGAACAATATTTTCTGTAAGATTGTGGTCACCACCGGAGACAAAATTCTTTGTCCCGATAATTTTATAGTGATTTCCATCTTTTACTGCTTTGCACGACAGATCACCCAAGGCGCTCCCTGCATGGGATTCTGTCAGACACATGGTGCCCGCCCACTTTCCGGCATACATTTTTTCCAGATATATAGTTTTCATATCGCCGCTTCCAAAGTTGCGGATAAGATTTGCCGCTCCGGTTGTCATTCCAATGGTATTGCAGATAGACGTACTGGCGCCATTAAAAAATTCGCCGCCGACAGCTCCGAAGACTTCCGGCAAACCCTGACCTCCCCATTCGGGGTCGGCAAGGATTCCTGCATAGCCGGAATCGGCAAGCAGCCTGAAAGCGCCCACAATTTCCGGGAGCAGCTTCACGCGGCCGTCTTCGAATGTTATTTCTTTCCTGTCCCCAAGAGAATTCAGGGGTGCAAGAATTTCTTTCACCTGTTTTAAGGCCTCCTTTAACATCAAATCGAATGTTTCCTTTTTGAGTCCTTGATAGGCGGTAAATTTTAAGAGTTTTTCAAACTCAAGATGCTCATACAGGCAAAACTGAATATCTCTGAAATCGACAAGGTATTCATTCATAGTGGAACCTCCTTTTGATTGAAACCAGTTATCGTTTTGTTCTTTAATGAAGGGTGCAGAGGAAAACCTCCAAGTAGTTCGATATCGAACTATTCGGGCAAAAAAATTACCAGTTGTCGAGAATTTTTTTCAAACTTTTCACAAGCTGTTTCCTTTCTTTCAGGGGCATATCCTTATAAGCTTTTTCGATCAGTTTTTCAGATATTTCGATTAAAGAGCCCCGCAGATTTTTTCCTTCATCGGTTAAAGAGACTATGGAGGACCTGTTATCATAAATATCTGTTTTTTTCCTGGCATATCCAAGCGTTACCAGCTTTTCCACGAGTGTCGTAACCGTTGATTTTTTACGGTCGGCAAATTCGGAAATCTGCTTCATGGAAAGTTCATTATGCGAAAAAAGGACCATCAGGATATCGCCATGAACTGGTGCCAAATTTTCCAAGCCGTGAGATTTTAATTCAGCAACAATGAACCGGTTGGCATTTTCGCGTATTTTAGAAATTAAGTATATGATTAAATCGACTTCATGTTTCATATCAACATTATTAGTCCGATATCGAACAATGTCAATCAAAAAATTCTGCTCCGGTAATTTTTTCCAGCCGGAACCTTACATTTGAATATTCGTGATTGGGAAAAAAATCACAGTATAGCATAATTTCAAACAGAAACGAGGGATAAGACTTTGCTTTTTTAAAAGCTGAGTAGCGGGTCAACCTCATATATTTTTTGAATCAGGCGCGCCCAGTTTTTTCGAAATTCATTTCGCGACAGGCCTGAATGGATGACGGCCGGGATTGAAATGGTTGAAATGGGGTCGGGCCATGATAAGTTCTTGATTATTTGGTAAATGAGCTAAAAAAATGGCCGTAATTTGGTCTTAAACAAACCTTTTTGAGGGCAAAATAGCCGGTTTAAGGATTCTTAAAAAACATATTTAAAACGGTTGAAACAACGATACGTGAATCTGAAAAGATCTCATCTATAAACAAAGAACCAGACAAATAACATCAACGGCGTCAGCTGCTTGCAGGTTGCCGTCATTTGAAATAAAACCCGCCAAAACAGACTTCCCCCCTCTAACGGGCTGATATATGCATCATTATAACCGCCCGAAACACCTCGGTTCCGTTTGTATCTGTGACATGAACCGTCATGGGCAGTTCCTGGGGGGTTTCCAGACCGTGTGTTGAAATTTCACAAACCGCTTTTAGGTTTGTTTTCGCAATTTTTATATAATCAACATGCATGCTTTTGGGAATCCATCGCATGGTTTTCGGCAGCGTTGCTTCAAGCATTGATCCTGCGGTCAGTTCACTGATGTTGCACATGGCAATCGCATGCACTGATTTAATATGGTTTTGCACCGATCTTCTGTTTTTCATGGTAATTTCACAATACCCGGGCCTCAGTTCGCAAAAAAGAGGCCGGATTGTCTTAAAATAAGGGGCTTTCATACATACCAGGGTTGAGAAGATGCGTTTTCCGCCCGGCAGTTTTGTGCATTTGGTGTAAACATCCATGAGTTTGTTCATTACATTCCTCCTGTTTATTTGCTTGCAAATTACAATATTGGATAGGGTCAAATATTTCTTTAAAAAAAATCCTACCTACTTAAATTTATAGAAAAAGCTTTCAATCACGGTCTTAAAACTCTTAATTTCGCTTTCAGTAAATCCGTCCCTGATTTTATCATTTGCCTGTTTTGAGATATTTTTCGCTTTTTCAGACTGTTCACATCCTTTTTCTGTTATCCCGATCAGGTATTGCCGACGATCTGAAGGATTCATCTGCCTGAACGCAAGCCCTGATTTTTCGAGCCGGTCCACCAGTCGCGTGATTGCTGAATTGTCAATATCAAGTATTTTGCTCAGTTCATTCATCGGCCTTAAATCTTTTTGCCCAAGCAGAAAGAGTATCCCCATCTGGCCCGGAGAAATATGAACGCCCGCTTCGGAAAATTTTTTCTTCAGGTAATTTGAAAACTTGTGCTGAGCTTTGGACAGCATAAATATTAATCGGTCATCCATCATATTATCCTTATTGTTTGTTTAATACAATAGTTGACTATATCAAATATTTTGTCAACATTTTTCTTTTTTATTTATTTTTGGGATATTTATTTTCAAATATTCAATGGGTTATATTGATATCAAAATGTATATGGTGTTCCCGGAATTGTTAATTTGTTAACTTGGCCCGACCAGAATTCAAAGAAATTGGTGTCAAAGCATGCAATAGCCATATAAATAGCCATATAAATATATTGACTTAAATCTTAATCTGCCGTACCTTAATCATATGACAAAACGATCTGATTTTGAGTGGGATTCCGCTAAGGACCAGTTGAATCAAAAAAAGCATGATGTCTCCTTTGCATTAGCGCAGTTTGCTTTTCTGGATCACTATCGTGTCATATTGGAGGATCTTGATCACAGCGATGATGAAAAACGATATTATTGCCTTGGCAAAGTCACGGGTGGAATTATGACCGTAAGATTTACCTATCGAAAAAACAAAATCAGAATCATTGGTGCCGGATATTGGCGGAAGGGAAAGAAGATATATGAAAGAGAAAATAAAATACACGGATGAACCTATCGGAAAGGTGAAGGTTATTCCCGACTTCCTTCCTTCACCTAGAGAGCTTGCCCTGAAAGACGAAACAGTTAAGGTCACTATTGCTCTCAGCAAAACGAGCGTTGAATATTTTAAAAAAGAGGCAAAAAAATATAATACTCAATATCAGAAAATGATTCGCAGACTGTTGGATGAATATACAGCCCATCAATAGCATCGAGTCCATAGCATGCTGCTGGTAGAGACGCGCGAAAGACAGCGCGCTCCATACCAGGGCGTTATACGTATTCAAATGACATCGAGAATGAGTTGTCTGTAAAATGAGAGAAGTTGAAATTTCAGAAGAGCCCATTGAACTCTATAAAATCTTGAAATTCGAAAATATGGTCGGTAGTGGCGGCGAAGCGAAATTTGTAATCTCGGAAGGTCAAGTTGTAGTCAATGGGAAGGTCGAAACCAGAAAACGGAAAAAGATCTTTTCAGGAGATGTTATAGAGTTTGGGAAAGAGATAATTCGTATACAAGTCAAGTGAAAATATTAATTGGCTGGCTCGAAGAAAATTTAGCAGCAGCGCAACGCAGCCAGCCTGAGGCGGATTTACGAAGCCAGCAATTAGCGCGACATCCTAAATTTTCCCAATAATTATGTATGGATGTCCCTGGAATTGCCGGAATTTCCGGAATTTCGAGACGTTCACGTGCTGTTGAATGCTGGAATACTGCAAAAACCGATAAGGGCCAAATCGAATTTCCTTTTGATACCGTGCATGTGGATTTTATGCTACAAGCGGCTTGAAAGATTCCACCATTTATTCATTAAGGCATCCCCTGGATTATATTTTCATTTGATTTTTTTTCTTACCGAATCCGGCGTCCACCATCTATTCTCGATCCTTCGTTTCAAGTCTTCCTTTGTAATTAAGCAATTAATATTTTTTCTTATTTTTTTCAGGTAGGCGGCATCATCTCCAATATTTTCAAAACGATTCACAATATCTTCAACAGGTCCAATTTCAACGCCGACCCATTGGCGATTTTTTATTTCCGATACCGCATAGGTCGTACCAGACCCGCCAAAGGGATCAAAGACGATATCTCCCTCGTCAGATGCCATCTCAATAATACGATCCAGAAGCTTAATTGAAAGCTCATTGGATCCATTTCGTTTTTTATATTTTTTATGCCTGACAGGGGGAATATCCAGCCAGACATCTGTAATGTTAATGCCGTCCGGATTCATTTTATGCTTATATCCGCCATAATCCTTCAGATCGCCCACACAATGGGGGCATATGTTCATGGGCAACCGGTCTGGGTGGAATCTGGCAGGTTTTTCACCCTTGCAATAATATAAAAGTGAATAATGTGACGGATAAAGCCTCCCTTTTATGGGCAACGTATATTTGATATCAACCGCAATCCAATGCCTGAATGTCAATCGCCCGTTCAGATATCCCGACATGTGAGTGTTCCACTTCGGTAGGTTCCAGCTAAAGAAACTTCCTCCCGGTTTCAGGATTCGAATGCATTCATCAGCCCATTTTGTACACCATTTGAGATACTGATCAGCTTTTAAATTGTCATCGATTTTTGATGGGTAAAGCTTTTTTAAATTAAATGGCGGATCTGCAAATATCAGATCAATGCTGTCGCTATCCATATTTTTCATCAAAGAGAGGCAGTCCCCCTGGTATAATTTGCCTAATGTTGTTTCATAAACCAGAGAAGGCATGGAAGGCATTTCATCCGGATTTTCGATCTGCGGTTTGATAAGCGAATAAATCTGTTTTGCATTTTTTTGAATCAGAGATGTAATACGGTTATCCATTACCCCCATTTGTATCATTAATTCTGCTTCATTTATTCCAGTGGCATCACGGATCAATTTCAGATCATTTCCGGTGGGGATTTTATTGCATTTATTATAATACCTGAGCCTGTCCACCGGTATTCCAACAGCACGTGCAAATCGATGCAGCGCCAGATTATCTGTTGATTTAATTTCAAGGGCATCAAAAAATAAATTTTTCATATCGATCATATCACCTGCATCCGCAGTGATGAGGGATGCAGCGCAGCGAAGAAATTGGACTTTTTAAGAAGCCATCTGATTATGAGTACCACAATCCCCTCTTTCAATCAATTATTTTTTTGCGGACTATAGTCTGTAGATTAAATCGTATTTTATCTTGTATATATGTTTAACCTAAGGAGGATCTTCATTTGAAGCCGGAAAATGCATTTGGTCAGGCACTTCGTCATTTTAGGAAAAAAGTAAATCTTTCCCAGGAAAAGCTTTCCCAAGAAAGTGGTCTTGATCGGAGCTATATCTCACTCCTGGAAAGAGGACTGAGACAACCTTCATTGACCAGCATTCTGAAACTATCAAAAGCGCTCAAAATCTCATCTGCAACTATCATTTCAAAAGTAGAGGCCTTGCTCAGTGAAAATAAAACAAATTGATTTCCTTATTCAAAAAGGAAATTTCAGTCATTCTGATGAATTTGAAAATATTTTAAATGAAGTCAAAACCGCTGTTAAAGCAGTTGTCTGGCCTCTGGGAAGCAATCGTTTTACACTCTATCCCAAAAAAAATGCCAGCGGCGTTGTTCCCATTAAAAAAGAATTCATGAGTGTTCTGGTTCAGCAAGACTGGATGCTGGAACATCGAATGTCAATCGCTTCAAGGATCAGACCGGGTCCAATTGATGCGGTAAAAAAATTATCCAATGGGCAATTTTTTGCCGTTGAATGGGAGACCGGCAATATTTCATCAAGCCACCGGGCGATAAACAAAATGGCCGTCGGCCTGTTAGACGGCGTGCTGGCAGGTGGTATTTTAATCCTTCCCTCACGGGAAATGTATCAATATTTGACAGACCGAATCGGCAATTACGCTGAAATTGAACCTTATTTTCCTGTGTGGCGAAATTTGTCGATCAATAAAGGCGTTCTTGCTGTCATCGAAGTTGAACATGACGCGATATCCCTTGATATCCCACCTATTAAAAAAGGGACTGACGGCAGAGCGCTCAGGTAAAAAATAATCGAAAAAATGCAAGACCCTCAAGAAAATAGTATAAACCCGGAAACGATTCTTTCCAAAGGCATGTTCCATCGCCTTTTCCCGAACAATCTGGTTCTCACCCCCCAATTGAATGAAGTTTATGAACTTGCGCTTGCCTATTATGAAAGCAAGATATTAACCGAAGCAGAACTCGTTCAAAACGGAGCTTATTTTGCCCGGGTGGGGAATCTGTTCACCAACCATTATCTCATGTGTACAGGGGAATCGGTTCGACTGCCACAGCATTCTTCATCCCGCCTGAAATCTTTTTTTGAAAAAAACCAGTTCCGCACAGGGTATGCTTCCCATGGCCTGTTCCCTTATCGTGGAAAGTTTCATCCCCAAATGATTAAAGCCCTGATAAATGTCATGGGATTAAAGCCCGGAGATACGGTACTGGACCCAATGATGGGATCAGGAACTGTTCCGGTTGAAGCAAGTCTAATGGGCGTAAAATCAATCGGGCTGGATGCAAGCCCTTTCTGTCGATTCATGACTCAAGTGAAATATAATGCCCTTACACTCCCGATTAAACCCCTTGATCTGGCATTGAAAAAAACTGAAAAGATATTTGAGCTTTTTTCACATGTTACCGGTCGGCCTGGCTCGGACAGCAAAATTGCTAAGACGTCCAACCCAGCCCCCAAAACCGTTATTCATGAATCTACAACCGGTTCCGGATCATCACCTATGGATCAGCTGGCAGATCTTATCGGCACTGACAAATCAGAAGTCCTGGATTTTCTAATACTGGCCTATCTGGATAGTGTCGGATATTCGGAAAGAAGCAAGCGGAAATCTCCATTGACACTCTTTCAGGCCATCCTTGAACGCTATGTTTTTGTTGTAAAAAAAATTCAGCATGTGCTTCAAGATTCTAAATCCAATATCGCAACTTCCGCAATATTAACAGGAGATGCCCGTTCAATGGAACTTGATGATCAAAGTATGGACGGAATTATATTTTCACCGCCATACAGCTTTGCCATCAATTATTTAGAAAATGACGAATATCATCTTAATTTTATGGGCGTGAATATTGATCAGCTAAAAGAAAAGATGGTGGGCCTTCGTGGGAAAACGGTCAAAGAAAAATATAAATTGTATATCGAAGACATGGGCAGGGTTCTTTCAGAATGCGCCCGCGTATTAAAACCCGCTTGTTTTTGCACGATTATTATCGGAACAAATGACAATCAATTGAGCAAGGCACTCGGTATTCCCAAAGATCAAGTAAATGGGCTCCACAAAATTATCATAGATCTTGCCACAAACCACGGCTTCTCACCCATAAGGATGCTTTCACGACAGATTTCCGGAATCGCCAATACAATGAGAAATGAATATATTGTTATGTTGAAACGTTTGCAGGCTTAGACTTATGTATTCTGGTATTAATGAACTATATAAACGATTCAAAATATTGAGGATAATACCTATAATATTGTTCATAAGCTTTAAGTTTTTCAGGGGCAATTTCAAACTCGTCTAACTTTTTATCGATCTGAGGTATCAAGCTGTCAAAATGCATCTTTTCACGCGGAGTTAAAATTGGCAGTTTTATTTTAACAAAAGTGTCGTCGCTTGATATATACTTTAGGTCATAAATTCCTGTATCACTGATCTTTTTCTTACTTTTTCCAAAAATACAGCCGTAGGTATACATCTGAGATGTATCTTCATAAATAAAGTTGAAGATTTGATAAAAGTTTAAATCCCTAAAACGTAAACAATCCCTTATTATTTCGCTTATTATTTTAAGCAGAATTTTTGGGAATTTTTTTTTGGACATGTCAGACGTCTTAATATCTGGAGGATAATGAGGGTGAATTTCTTCTTTCAGATTAGCGAGACGAACATTCATCCTTTGCATTTCATCTTCGGGGAAACCATCATCAAACTTTTTTGGTTCTGCATCGATAGTAAGCAAAAGAATAACGCCAGGCCGGGCATTGTCACATACAATCTTTATATCATCGATAATAGAGGATGAAATCTTATAATCATAATCAAGCCAGATAAAGTAGTCATTGGTCCATGGTAAGGAAGGTAATATATCAGTCGAAAAACCCGGTTGAATATCGATAAAGCTGTATGGCTTATTAAATTCAAACCTTTTGATTTTATCTTCTTCCTTTTCAAAGGAAATCATTTCACTAATTCTTAAAAACTTGTGTACCATCTGAAAGTCAACAAAATATCTTGAACCCATGCCAATATATGTATACTTGGGAATATCATAGGTTTTGCTTAGACATTGAAGCGCCTCAATAATCAATTTTCTTTCGACCTGTTTTGCCGGTCTGACCAGGTAGTTTATTTTATCAGAGCTCCCTTTATTCGTCATCAGAGCACTCCATATCTTTATAGTAATTGAATGTCCTCTCTCCCAGTTCCTTATTAGACATATAAATTTTTCCCATGCATTTTTTTAAAGCATCAACTTCACTTTTCTTCTTTTTGTAAGAAATCGTTGAATAGGTGGGACGTTTGGGCACTGGCGGAGCCTTAAAATTTTGTTCCTTTTCAAGTTTAAGTATTGGTTTTGCTGTCAGTTTGCCTAAACCCTCGACACCAATAGTTTCATCTTTTTCAGTAGGATAATAACTGCTTAAATATCTAGTGTATTGTGTAGTCAAATTTCTCATTATTGGAAGGATTTGTGTGTAAACTTCAGAATCAACGTCCAAATCATTCTTTGCTGTTGTCCAGGGCAATTTGGTTGGGTCTTCAGACGCTATAAATAAGAACCCTTTAAAGCGATTGAATTTTGGATGAAACCTTGGCACCCCCCTGGTTCCCCAACCAGTTTTTTCTGTCGTGTTTCCCGAAACAATCAATCGATCATTACAAAATATATACCAGCCTGGTTTTTTATAATCAGGATGGGCCCCAGCAATAAGTTTGGCATCGATACCATCGAACGATATTCTTTTAAACGCAGGTTCAACTTCTTCTGAAAATGCAATTTCCAATTCATATTGTGGGACGTTAACGTCATTTACAGTAATATCTACTTTATCCTTGATAAACATATAATAGGTTTTGCTTATCCTGTTGCTGAGCTCATTAATAAACCGATCCGATTCAAACTCTCTTTTAACTTCATTTTTGAGTTGACCGATTTGCAAACTTGTGAAGGTTCCATTGCTCGAGTCTTTGATCTCTGAAAATTGAAAATTCCAATCCTTGTTTTTCTTCCATTCCTCAACATCTATATCAACTCGGAAGTATTTGTCTCCATTGTCAGATTCAAAGACCACCATTGAGCCAATCTTGAATATCGACCGCTTAAGCCCTATTCCATAAACACCTAAGCTGTGCTTCCCTCCTTTTACAACACCGAACCTGAAAACTTCTTTTCTTGCGGAGTCCACATCAATACCGCCACAAGTGTCATGAATTAAAAATTTATTTTTTGATATTTCCAGGTTAATTGTTCTACGCCCTTCAATATTATTCCTGATATAGCCATCTATTGCATTGTCAACCAGATCTAAAATGGCATCTGATATGTTCACATCTTTGATAAGCGTATCAAGAAAGAGTTCTTTGGTTGGGGATGCATCAATGAGCATTTCATTATTCATACCAGCACCTTAAGCATATTAATTAACTTTTATTCTAAAAACTTAAATTAATTATCAGTTAGTCCTATGGTCAGACTCCATGTCACCATGATTCATTAGTTGTGTTATGTTTATTTCTATAGCTTTGAATGATCCCGGCAATATCTTTTTCAATTTCTCGAAGAATTTTTCTCACATCTATATTAAAAAGGCCATTGGGGAGATAACCAATAAAACAGGGTGACACGCTTTTTTCTTAATTTACTGATTATATTATTAAAATTTTAGGTGCGTTGCTTTTTAGGGCTCTTAGAAGGGGTGTTTGATACCAAAAAGAGCCTTCTAAGAGCTGTTTTTCCGCATGTCAGTTTTATATTGCCTATATTAATAAATGTTTACAAGCACTCGCTTGGTCAGACCCCATTTTGCCTAAATCATAGTTTCTTTATAGTTAAAACCTGAAATTTTTCTCAAATCGATGTGATCTTTTTCCAATTTTAATTTTATTGATTTAATTTTTTCCTCAAATCCTTCGTCTGATGGAAAATGTTTCATATCTATGAGATCAATTATTAGTTTGAGAGTTGTTGATTTTGGTATAAATCCATCTTCACAAATTTCTTCAATATACCCTAAACCTTCAAATTTATCAGTATCATTTGATGATAGCATTTGATTATAACTTAATATCAGTTTGTTGTATGTCGTAAGCATATTTTGAATGTCTACAGCGTCGGAACTTTTATCAATTTTGTATTTATCACTACTGCAGAGAGAAGCCCACAGTTTCATTCCAAGATTCGAAATTTTGAAATTTGTTTTGAAGTAGTTATTTTTGATTTTCGTTTTTTCAGAGTTAATATAGAGCAGATAATCATTACGATTATTTTCAATTTCATTTTTAAAATTTTTAATATATTTATCACAAATGCTTTTAAAAGAGTCGTGCTCTGTTTTAATTAAACTTTTAAATTTTTCACTATTATTAATTATTTTTTCTCTTATTTCATAAAGCTCCTGAGATTTATTTATGTTTTCTTTCTGCCTTAAAAGGTCTTGTTCGGTTGTAAAAAAATTAATATATTTATCAATTTTTTTTTTTGTTTGATCTTCCCACTTCGCTTCTAATTCGTTTAATCTTTTTTTTTCCTCATGAATAAATTGTTTCACCTTGGATTGTTCTTCAGATAATTCTTTTTTAAATTCATGTTCAGCTTTTTTAAGATCTTTAGAAATAAGATAAGTAAAAGTTGGCAAGGATATACATGCAATTAGCGCAGTCACAGATAGTAAAGTTATAGTTAAATTAATATGATTTAAAACATTTTCTTTAATTAATAAATTAGATGGGGCAAGAAATGAAATTGATAAGACAATGATTGCGAACATTCCAAACCCGATAGACATAGCCTTCATAACACTCTCCTGAAAATATCTATTAGATAACAAAAAAATAGGTTTTTGATCAATCTATAAGTTTTTGATATATTGTTCAAATTTTTCAATCGCTACTTCATTACTATCGTCCATTTGGTTTTTTTCGATATAAATAATCTTTGGGGACTCTGGGTACCTTTCATTAAAATAGTTAATAATTTTATTATCTTTTTCCCTAATTGGTTTGGTTGAGACAATAAGTACTGGTATTTTTCTGTCTATCGATTTAATGGAAGAGGGTAAGTAAGCAACTGAATTGGGTCTTAATACACGATCAATAATATTCCATCCAGCTCTAAATCCTCTATCTGTATCAGAGTCCGTAATACCTATATCATCCAAACCAATAACGCCCCTTAACATAATATCGATAATTACTAATCTAACTTCATTGCCATATTCTATAAGATTACTTATTAGTTGCCTGGGTTGCTGGCAAATTTTAACAGTATAGTTATATTTTTGGCATACAACAATTTCTTCGATTATGTTTGAACTGTTATCTTCGAGCCAAATTATTCTATTCATATCTAACCCCCTTTACTTTTTGAAGGATAATTCTACTATAAATTCATGATAATTATTTTTTCTATAGGTTTTTTCAGTCACACAAGGCGAAAGAGCGATTGAATACATATCGCAAATGCCTTTAACCAAGAATAGCCCAAGGCCTTCTCCTTCTATATCCTTACTATTTGCGCCTCTAAATTCTTCATCACAAACGGCATAAATTTCTTTTGGATCCAACTTTTCAGATATATTGATTAACCTAAAAATGAATTCAAACTCTTTGATTTCAGTTTCAGCTTTTATTTCTGAATTTTCAATAGAGTATTTAATTGAATTGTCGGTTAAATTCCTCAATATACGCGTTAAAGTATCATTAGGAATGTTTATATGATAATCATTCACCTTATCATAATTGAAGGTAACGGATTTTTTTTCTGCTTTTTCACCAGCATGTTCCAAGCTTAGGCTAAACATTTCTCTGATATTAACTATATCTTGTCTTATAGTTTTCTTCTCTCTAAATGCTATTAATAATATTGGGTTACCATGAGTAGCAATTGCTTCTTCTTTTGACAACTCAGCCTTTTCTTGGGAAGTTTTCACTAAAGTTCTGAGGCATTTAGTATAGGATTTTATATCTTTTAGATATAAATCTTCTTGTAAATTTTCTTTTTCTAATATAAATTTCATCCTGCTAGTAATTTTTTTTGTTTGTCTAAATATACTATCCACAGCTTGTTTGATTTCGTGATTGTAATACCTTGCATTCAGCTTCTCTTTATCTGCTATAGACCTAATAGATTCAATTAACAAAGCAACCTGTTCTGCAACAAATTTTACAGTTGGCTCCCAGTAGGAGCTTAGAGGTGTTGATTTTTCAACGTCTTTATAGTAAAGACACAGATAAGGATGGCCACTTTTCTTGGGAGAATTATTAGTTTTTTCATTTTGGATAAATATTACTGAAACCCATTTTATTCCTTTATCGATCAACCATTTTCGGTGAGGGTGGCCTTTTGCCCATTTTTCTTTACCAATATCAGAGTATAAATTGGATAGTTCGAAACAATGAAATAAAAAACCTGGTTTTAAATTATTTATTGCATGAACAACTGTACTCGACTTGTCATCCAAGTCGACATAGATTTGATCTTCTTTTGCTATCATTAAATCATTCAAGTCATCTCTATTATGCCAGCCTATTGGAATGAATCTTGATGGCCAATCTTTTCGAGGTTGCCAGAATGTGGAAGAATATGCCAAAAAGATACTTGACAGGGACTTACACATTTCATGATATTTCTTTTTTTCTTTAATGTTTTCTTTTAATGATTTAGAAATCATATTTTGAATATGCATAAAGCATACACGCCTATAAATATGATAACCAAGTGATTCTGATACCCAACCTAATAATCTTAAATCTGATTGGCTAAATTGATAAGGGCAAGTTCCTCCAATTATTACTGTTCCAAAAATTCTTCCATAGATTCTCAAAGGAACACCTAATAACGATCTAATGTCTTTTTTAATATTTTTATATGGAATTTGGAACTCTTGTCCAGGAGGATCGGCATGTGACCATTTTCTGCCATAAGCTCGACAAAAATGAGGAATTTTGTCATCAATTATTCTATAGCAAATATATATTTTCCTTTTTTTAAAATCATCTTTGGCTGTTTTCATTTCATTTAAATCAAGCTTTTCAAGTATTTTGGGCTGGTTTTCTACAAAGATCGCGTTGAGATAAAGTGATTTGTCTGAAAAATTGTAGGTGTCAATTATTACAGCGCTAGCACGTAATAAAAGACCAATTTCTTCAGCGATATATTGATCTGAGTATTTTTCGGTAAACGAATCATTTTCACCGGATTCTGGTTCAGTATTTCCAGTTATTACACCAATTCTTCTTTGGATTCTATCTCTTAATCTTAGAATCTTTCCATAGAGATATTCATGTCTAAGTGTTTCAACTCGTCTTTCCAAATCATAAGTTCTTTTTAACCATTTTATTTCAACATTGCTATTGTGTTCATTTAAATTCTCTTTATTCGTAATACACCATTCACCTATATTAGATGTAAATAAATATATATCTCCATACCATCTATTTTCAGTTAGCAGTTTTATTTTTTGAAGATGGTCTCTTTGCTTTATAGTAATTTTAAAGTTGTCTTTTTTTGATATATCTTTATCGTTGTTTAAAATTTGTTCAATTTCCTTAGACCATGCCATTCTAGAAATAAATGCACATGTGCTCTTTTCTAAAATTGGTGGGCGGCAATTACCAACCCATCTAACATTAATAGCTCTTTCAATCGATTTAGCCGCTAATTCAAAATTATTTTGGGTATATGAAACTGGCCTGGCTGAGGCATACAACCAGATTAAATTTGGAATCCAAACTGGTGTATCTGGGATACTAAATATTAGTTTCTCGAGGTCTTTTTTTATCTGAAGCATGTCAAGTTTGCTAAGAATCAAGCTGTCTGAATCACAACTATCCTCGTCTAAAAAAGGACCACCAGTAATTATAATTTCATAATGTGAATTTAATATTATTTTTGTATAGGCTAATTTAAATCTTGGAATTATATGTTGTATTTTATTTATTTTAAGGTGCTCAGCATCTTTAAAAATTTCATAATTTGAAATACAGAACCAATTATTTAAAGCCCGCCAATAATCCCATGTGTTCAAAGCTTCAATTAAGGGGTGTTCAAAACTGCTTGGCGTTAAGGAAAATAATTTGTTTGATTTAGAAAATGCATTCATGGTTTTGCAATTTTCGTTCAAATATTTCAAACATGTTTCATAATTATTTTGCTTAATTACATTAAAATCATGTTGTAATTTATCTGAGTAAAATTTGTTATATCGTTTCAATTTTTTTAATGAGATTAAATTTAATGGAATAGAACTAAGCACTGAAATCACATCTTGTGTTGTCTCTAAAGCCCATTTTTGGTTGTATTCTTTATCTTTTAATCCTAACCAGATATCCCCATAATTTATGTTTGCGTGTATTTTGTTTTTCATTCGGTTTTCCATTTGAACAGTGTCATTGAATTATGAATTAAACATTATATTTTTTTACAATTTTCCGCACATACGTGTAATAATTGGTCCGATCAGCGAAATTGGGGTCAAACCTTGATTTAATGATTAAAGCACCTCCGCTAAATTCTAATCGATGCGATAATACTTTTTTTGATTCACAAGTGTTTGGGATCTGCTCTTGGCTTTTGAGGCTTTGAGTGACACCTCGAATTGAAAAATATTAACAGCCCCTCCTAAACCAGAAAATATTTTTTTGCGACATTTTTATAGTCGGCCTATTTAGCATGTCCTTAAAATATAAACAACATTTAATTTTCAACGGGTTATAATCTGATGGCTTCGAGAAGGAAAGATGGGGACGTCTTTAAACAACTCAATAACTTATTAAATTCGTAACTTCTCAATAAGTCCGGGCAGCAAATATGGCATCAAAGCTTGACACCTAAACACACGTTTCATGTCCATAAATTTCGTGTGATATCGTTTTTCAATTCGGGCAAATCCATTTGACAGGGTTTGCCCTTTTGATTTTTTATGGACATTGCGATATATTTAATTAGTGCCCGAACGAAAACCGCCAATTTCCCCAATTTCTGCGTTGGGCTCAAATTTTAATCCTCAAAATACTCTATGTATTCCTCCGGTTAAAATTCTCGCCCGCCTTAAACTTGAAAAAATTTTCAGGTTTTCGTTCAGACACTAATTAGAAATGAATGCGGAGAAACAAAAAGCATGATTAAAAAAATGGTATGGAATAAGTATTTGCAAGAGGAAGGATTGGATAAATATCCGGAGATTGTGAAATTATTCGATTCTGATTCAGAAGCGATTAAGTTCGTTAAACAGGCGTTGTTAAATGATCGAGTATTAAGACCGGTGTTTATGCAGGTACTGCCTGAAGAGAAAACAGGAAAGATGGAAATTTGCAATAAAAAGTTAGCTGCAGAAAAGATAAAAGGGGATAAGACTCTTGCTGATTATATCATGGAAAACAAAGGAATTTTTCTCTGTGGTAAGCCCAAGGTGGCAAATGAAATATTGACAAGAGGGGGTAAAATTATTGTTGCGATGACGGATAGACATCATGACAAGGCGCAGTATTCGGTTGCCAATCTACGTCAATGTTATATTCCTTTACCTGATAGAAGATTTTTAACATTTAAATCATCCGGTTTATTTCATGATCCGGTTTCTAAACCCTATAGTAAGAATTCAATAAAATTTACTGGCGTTGGAGGTAAGATAGAAAAAGATAACGCTTTAACATCATTTGAAAAATTAGGCCCTTACAGTGAAGGGTTTATTGATTTCCTGGCATATCAACCATTGTATAGCCTACCTGATGGAAAGGGTAATTTTGAAGAAGCTGAATACGGAAATGATGGAAAACAAGCGCTACCATATTTAATTGTTAATTGTGCAATCAGTCCACACAGGATATCAAAAATTTCCCAGCTAGATGATCCAGGACTACTTAGGCTGCGAAAAAGGATTTCTCCGTTATTAAGAGATCTGGCAATAAAAAGGCAACGTTCAGGGAAAAAACGTATGCCGGTTTTAAAAAGGTTTTTTGATTCGGGGGAAGAAGTTATACCCTTGGAAAATTATTTGCTGTTTATCGCTGAAGAGATAGGGATAGGTACGGCCCGGAAACAAAACCACGAATTGTTTCATGTTACTTTCCATGAACAAGATGTGAATATGGGCGGCCAGATATGTGATCGTGAAGAGATGTACACCTTTGAAGACTATTTCAAAAAGAATGAAATTAAATATGTTGATCCATTTTTTGAGATAATAAAAGAGACTCATATCGGGATAAGGGATGTGATTTCAGCAGTCGGTGTCATAAAATTTTTATATAAAAGTAAAAGAGAATGGAAAGGGAACAGGTTAAAATTGTTAGAAAGTTTTTTTAGAGCTTATTTTCGGCGGCTTTCTTATATTTATTTTGAACGGTGGGAAAGTTTGATTGATTATCTGGGTAATGTAATCTTTTTTTATTTTGATCAAGACGATGTACTCGGACAAGATGAATTAAAAAAATTAAAAGAATGGTATAGACTAGAAAAAGAAAGAAGGATGAAAAGCAAAGGGAGCTATAGATAATACCTTCTTGGGGGTCAAACTTCAGGATAAGTGATATTTTATTTCAAATGTTCCGTATAAAATTCGACCTGTTCGGCAACAGACCGTTCAAAGTCCTCGCCCACATAGATATCAAAATGTCCGATAGGATATTGTCGGACCACTGCATTGCCTCCAGCACGGCGGCCGGCGGATCTGGCAGGTTCAGCCGGCGCAACACTATCCTTCTCGCAGATTAGGATCAGAATGGGACAGGTCAGCCGATTCGACTTCAGGCCCGGACGGTAGGACCCTAATGTAAGCCCGATACGCGCACAGGCTTCGTTTAGAAAATCAGGCGGCGCAATTGCCCTGACCCCCGGCATGGCGTCAGGAGTCGACATGAACGATAGTGTTCCAGGTTCTCCTACAACCGGCAGCCGATAAGAATCCTTTCCGATCGCGCTGCGCAGCACATCATAAATACCCGCCAGGGTCAAACGCATCACCGCGCCCATCCCTGCGTAAGAGATAAAAGTTTTAAGCGCCGCAAACCCGTCCATCATGGGGCACTGGGAAACTACGGCCGCCACCCTGCCATCTCTGGCCGCAACTTTCACAACATGCCCGCCGGAAAAGGAAGTTCCGAAAAGAGCAATGCGATCGGGATCCACACTTTCCAGGGTGCGTGCAAAGTTGATCGCCGATATATAATCGTCATGCTGGCGCCTGACGGATATAAGTTGCCGCGGCTCGCCGTCGCTGATTCCGAAATGTCGGTAATCGAACAGCAAAACATGCATGCCCGCTTCAGCAAACCGCTCCGCAAATGGCCGCAGTCCCATTTCGATAGTACCGCCGAAACCATGCGCCATCACTACACAGGGAGACCCCTTCTCTTTTTCCAGATCATCTGATTCAGGACCGTAATGGAATCCCCTGCATACCACACCCTTGCTGTTAAACTCGATGCGATGACCGTTTGTCGTCATATTACCACCTTCCCAGTTAAAAAAGGTAAAATGGAGTCACTTCATTCTGCCTCAGGTGCGATGATTGATAAGGCGCCCCTGATTCTGAATCTTTTAATTCGTAAGCCTTAGTACACGATTAGGAATAAGAACTCGCTTTTCATATCAAAATGTATGACATGATTCGACTTGTGTGTCAACCCATAAGGGGAATGAAGGGGAATGGGGTCAAACCTTGATTATTATATTATAATTTCATGTTTTCAGACAGGCCACTTCAAAAAAAGCCCGACTTCCGGATTGGGGTTCATTGACACATAAAAAGGCAATTCAAACAGACCAGGGGCAGCCGTACCTGTAATAATCACTGTTTGATCCCATTTACTCACTGATTTCGAAAATTAGCCCGGATTTCTCACGAGTTGGAGCGGTTCAGGAACAAGGCATTTCAGCCTGAAGACGTAGTTTTTTACTTCAATGGCTGAATAACGCGGTTCCTGAACTGCCCCGGCTTGCCTTTGCTGAAGAAAATTAAAATTTTCCATAAGCAGGACCGGCCCGTACGGTTTATTATATTTGTGCTTAAGAATAGCATAATTTATTGAAATTATATGCTTTTCAAACTTTTTTAATTTTCTTCATGAGCAATTCGGGCTATGAACTTGCTTTTTATACCGGCAGCATATAGAAAAGATGTAATCGTTTGAAAATATTATTATGAATCCGCCATATTGAATTCTTTTTTTCGGTGAACTTAAAAATGTGCGTTTTTCATTTTCTGTTTGTGACGAATACCAAACAAAAATATTACCCGGGATTTTCACGATGAAATATATACTGATCGTTTTTGTTGTGGTGCTGACTATTGGCATTGCCGGCTGTAAAGATGAACTGTCGAAACACGAAACCGCGTCTGTCCATGAAGTGACAGCGGTTGGTTCCCAATGGTATGGGCATATTCCTGTCTGGTGCGGGATGGAGAAGAAAATTTTTGAAAAACACGGCTTTCATGTAAAATGGCATTTTATCGGAAAAAGCATGGACCGCTTAAATGCCATATCCTCAGGAGAGGCCCAGTTTGCAAGCATCGGAGAGATTGCCATGCTCAGTGCCATGGCCCAGGGCAATAAGCGGTTTTACTGGGTGGGCAACCAGGACATTGCACCCGGGTTTGAAGGACTGGTCGCGGCAAAGGGGATTGCCTCCTTTGAACAGTTAAAGGGGAAAAAAATCGGATTTCCTTTTGGTTCATCGGTGGACCTGACCTGCCGGATGCTCCTGAAGCAAAACGGTCTTGATCCGTTAAAAGACGTTCAGCTGGTGAACCTGGAAGTAGGAGATGTACCGGCGGTATTTAAGGCGGGAAATATTGCAGCCGCCCTGATATGGGAACCCGGGTTCTCCCAGTTAAAAGCGGTTGACGGTGCAACGGTTTTGGGACTGGATACGGATACGGATGTATACAAAAAGTTCGGCACCATGACCGGACCCGATGTCCTTATTATCGGCAAAGCCTGGACCGATTCAGACCCGGAACGTGCAGCAAATTTCATGCGGGCCTATTTTGAATCGCTGCGCTGGGTAAAGGAAAACACTGACGATGCCGTGAAGATGGTTGCCGGAAACTATATCCTTCAGGATATCGAACTGATTCAGGAAAACATGGCAAAATTTATCTGGCATGACATTGACGCCCAGAAACGGGTGATGTCGGATACCGGTATCTTTGGTCAGGCGGATTATGTGGTGCGCATTCTTCACGAAGATATGGGGGTGATCCCGAAAAAGCCGGATTTTATGCAGTGGGTGAACATGGAAATTTTGCCGTTTGAAAATTAAAGCAAAAGCAGGAAACCTCTATTGGAAGATACAGATCTCACTTTCTGGCGTGCAGCGGTCTACGGCTCTCTCGGGTTAATCTGTTTTCTGGGATTATGGGAAATATCAATTCGGCTCCATCTGGTTGACCCTTTTTTTCTCCCGCCGCCAAGCCAGATCATTACCCGGGCTATCCGGATGACCACCGGAACGGATGCCGTTTTGCTCAGTGATATCAGGATCAGCGCGTCCCGGGTACTTACAGGCTTTTTCCTGAGCGTGCTGGCTGGTGTTCCTTTCGGGCTGGTGATGGGAGTCAGTTCGGTTGTGCGTGCGACATTAAATCCCATTATTTCAATCATACGTCCGTTGCCGGCTTTAAGCTGGATTCCACTGTCCATGCTCTGGCTGGGTATTGATGAGCAGCAGAAATATGCGATTGTATTTATGGGATGCTTTGCGTCAATCCTGGTTTACACCACCGATGCCACCATGCGGGTAGATCCCGTTTTAAGAAGAGCCGCCCGCAACCTGGGTGCATCTGATTTTCAGGTGCTTCGTTATGTGATACTTCCCGGCGCATTGCCTGATCTGCTCAGCGGTCTTAAGGTTGTCCTTGCCATTGCGTGGACCTGTGTCATCTCTGCTGAAATGGTGGGGGCCAACAGCGGCCTTGGATTCAGAATCTGGACGGCCAAAGAGTGGTCTGATACAGGACAGGTTCTGGTCGGGATGATCAGCATCAGTGTCACCGTTCTGATTTTAGACATTGCGTTCAGGGGGCTTGAACGGCTTCTGCTGCCGTGGCAGCGGAAGGTTTCTGGCACATAACCCGAATTTCTCATAAAGAAAATTAAACAAAAACTTAAGCCCTCATAATCATGGCATTAATCCAACTTGACAATGTAAGCAAAGTATTTTCTTCACGAAAAGTGGATGTCGAAGCGGTCCGCGGATTTTCTCTTTCCATCCGTAAAGGTGAAGTGGTAACCCTTGTTGGCGCTTCGGGTTGTGGAAAGACCACGGTTTTAAATATGGTCGCCGGATTCATCGCCCCGACATCCGGAAAGGTATTTCTTGAAGGAGAACCTGTATCTCGTGTAGAGCCGCGCTGCGGGATGATTTTCCAGTCTTACGCCCTGTTTCCCTGGCTGACGGTTCGGGAAAATGTCGAGTTCGGGCCAAAAGTAAATGGCATTTCACGGAAAACCAGAAAAGACCTGGCCCGAAATTACATCGAAATGGTGGGTCTGACAGGGTTTGCAGATTCGTATCCCGGTGAACTTTCAGGCGGTATGCGGCAAAGGGTTGCACTTTGCCGGGCGCTTGCGAACAAACCGGATATCCTGCTCTGTGACGAGCCGTTTGCAGCGCTGGATGCCATGACCCGTCAGGTTATGCAGCAGGAACTGTTAAATATCGTCAGCCGATCCGGGCAAACCGTTTTTTTTATCACCCATTCCATTGATGAAGCGCTGATTTTAAGTGATCGGGTTGTTGTTATGTCTGCGCGGCCCGGACAGGTGAAGGCCGTATATGATATTGATCTTTCACGGCCACGAAAAATTGATGTTCAGCTGACAGATGAATATCTCAAAATCAAGCGAAAAATCTGGGACCTGGTTGAGGAGGAGGTCAAGGCTTCCATGAACATGTAAAATTTTCTTGCGGATTTATGTATGCTCTCAAAAAGTTCGGGCGACTCACATATTGGAATCCACGTATTTTAAACCTCCTTTGAATGCATAATTCGCTGAAAGTCTGTTCGGACTGACAAATTTTTTTATTACCATCGTTTGGCAAATGAGACAATTGAAGAAATCCTTTACAAAATCAAAACAAATAACTTGAATTTTATTTTTTCGGGATTATAATTATTAAAATACCACAATGTGGTATCGGGTGAACTCTTTCGCTATAAAGATCTTTAAATAGGCAATGAATATTTTTTCTCATACATCCCAAAATAAGAAGAAATTAAGAAGACTTGGCAATATTGATCTGTTCAGAACCGTCTGTCTGGTGCTGACCGGATTTTTGCTGCTTCAGGTGATTTCCCCAGGTGCGGCTTTTTGTTTAAAAGAAGGCAACCGGGTCATTCAATGCCGATCCCTTTGGTCATCTCCACCTCCACCGGTCGTAGATGAAATCGCTGAGGCGGACTGCTGCAATAAAAAATGCAAAGAAAAATCACCAGCCGATTCTCAAAATCATTCATCTTCCAGTGAAAATGAGAAAGGCAGCTGCTGTATTTCCCTGGTCGTCGAGCATGAAGGGGTCGTCTGTCTGCCTTTTTCAGATTTCCATGTTCTCGAAATCGTTACCTTTTGGGACCTCATAGAACCGTTTATTACTTCAAACGGTTTTCCCCTTAACAGTGTTACAGAAAAACCGCCTTCCCTTGTATCCCTCCGGTCCGTTGTTCTGATCTTGTGATTGATTTTCTTTTCAAAAACTCAAAAATTCAATAAGTTAAGAAGCATACAATTATAAACTGATTGTCGGTGCCGTGCGGACTTGCGGCACTGCCGGACTATCATGGATAATATACAGAATATCCGGGAGCTGGCTGCAGTCCTTTGATATCCGTCTGAATAATTAAATAAAATTTTTAGAAAAGGAAAATTCAATATGCAATCGATGCGTATATATATTCTGCTGGTCGTATTGGGGCTCGCGGCGATTCCGGTCGGAATCCGGGCGTTTGACCTATTCAGTCCAGCTCCGAATACCGAAACAGAACCCGGGAAATTCGTTCTTTGCGAAGAACATGGACTTGAACCCGGCCAATGTCCGTTTTGTGACAGCCGCCTGATTGAAACCCAGGGTTTCTGCTCAGGGCACGGCGTGCCCGAAGCACTGTGTCATCGATGCCGTCCGGAACTGGAAGGCGCTTTCCGCAAACAGGGCGATTGGTGCGGCGGGCATAATGTGCCGGAATCCCAGTGTGAAATTTGCAACCCCAGTATTCTGGACAAGTATGTTCAGCCTGAACGGAAGCTGCGACAAACGGATATAAACGACAAATACCGGAAGACTGATCCGTCAGGGTTGTCGGCCGGAATTCCGGCCGGGGCAGGGGATACGTCGTTTTTTGATGATTTTGATGATCCGGAAGCGTTTCCCCGTTACAAAAAAAGTCCATCCATCGGATGCACGACCCAGGATTTGAGGGTCATATTTCCCGATTCTGAAATCCCCGGTCAGGTTGGCATTAAAACAACTCAAGCCATCGCGCTTTCGCTTTCACCGGAACTGGAATGTGACGCCATAACAGATTATGACCGGGGTTCCTACACCCGGGTTTCTGCCCCGGCTTCCGGCATTCTCAGCCAGGTGAACACAGATCTTGGCAAAAAAGTGAATAAAGGAGATGTGCTGGCTGTGGTCGATTCAGAGGAATTCGGATCCGCCAAGGCAGCGTTTCTGGAAGCAGATATCCGGGCCGGCCAGCTGGCGTTTGAACATGACCGGGTTATGCGGCTTTTTGAAAAAAAAATTATCAGCCATAAAGATATGCTGGAATCAAAAACCCGGGTGGAGGAAAGCCGTATTCAGCGAGCCTTCGCAAAACAGCGTTTAAAAAATTTAGGGCTCTCAGAAAAGCTTATCAGCCGAGTGAAAAAGGAAAATGACACGTCATCTCTTCTGTCGATCATATCCCCGCTGTCAGGCGTGGTTGTCAAACGAAGTGGTGTGACGGGTGAGCTTGTTTCTTCGTCACGCCCCCTGTTTGATATCGCTGCGGTTAATAAAATGTGGGCTTTGCTCAATGTTTATGAGCCGGATCTTTCGAAGGTCAAGCTGGGCCAGAAGGTAATGATAACCTTTTCCGGCCTGGAAGGAAACCAGTATGAGGGGACCGTTTCCTGGATCAGCACAGCGATTGATCCTGTTACCCGGTCACTTCAGGTAAGAGCAGACGTTGATAATACCGGCAGCCGGATCAAAGCCGGCATGTTCGGCAATGCGCGCATCCTTCTGGAAAACAGTTCCCCGGTTATCGGGATTCCGGTTGAATCGGTTCAATGGGACGGGTGCTGCAACCTGGTTTTTGTAAAAACCAATGATCTGGTTTACGCCCCCCGTAAGGTAAAAATCGGGTTTCGGAATGGCGATTATTACGCGGTGGAGTCCGGTGTCAATCACGGCGAGACGGTGGTGACCCAGGGGAGCTTTATTTTAAAAACCGAAATACTTAAAAAAAACATCGGCGCCGGATGCTGTCCTGATGTTTGATTTGCCCATTTACTGCGTTAAAAAGCATTCGCAGTAGGCGAGCTACGGCTTCATCCTTTTGCGCCTTGCAAATGAACAAATCAAACTCAGAAAATGCAAAAAGCTGATACATCCTTTTGCAGTGTTATTCCGGGATCACGGTAGCGGAGCTACAGCTTCACCCGGAAAGCCTTGCAAAAAAAAAAGAATCAGGAACGGGATATGTTGTGAAGTTCTCCGCGACATGACGGGTGTATTATTAATGGATTCGTAAAAAGCTATATGACGCCGCTACGCGCCTCTGTATCAAAAAATAACTTCTATAGAAGGCTGGGTTTCTTACCCGGCGCCAAAATTTGCAAATTGACATGTCCCATTTGTCGGGAAAGAATCCCGACCTACGATTAATTTTGTATTATCGTCATTATGAAGTTATTTGGGAGTCAAAAAACGGCTGTTTAGTGACTTTTGTTATAAATAAATTCAATCGGTTAAAGCCAATACTTTCAAAATTCGGCTTTTTATGGAGATATCAATGTTAAATAAAATAATCTGCTGGTCATTGGAAAACCGGCTGACAGTTATTGTTCTGGCCATTCTGGTCATTGTTGCCGGAAGTTATTCTTTTTTAAATATGGAGATGGATGCGTTTCCGGACACGACCCCGGTGCAGGTGCAGATAAACACCGTGGCGCCCAGTCTGTCGGCGCTGGAAGTGGAACAGCTGATCACGCTTCCCGTGGAACAGTCCATTTCCGGCCTGTTGGGCCTGGAAAATGTGCGGTCTGTTTCCAAGCTGGGCCTGTCCCAGGTCACGGCGCTGTTTGAGGACGGCACGGACATTTATTTTGCCCGCCAGCTGGTCATGGAACGGCTCCAGACCATTGAACTTTCTCCCGGCATTGCCCGACCGGAAATGGGCCCGGTGGCCACCGGGCTGGGCGAAGTCTATCATTACCTGGTGACCGGCCAGGGGAAAACCCTGGAGGAACTGACTACGTATCATGACTGGGTTGTCAAAACCCGGCTGCGGTCGGTTCCCGGTGTGGCGGAAGTCAATACGTGGGGCGGGGAAAAGCGCCAGTATCATGTGCGGGTAGCCCCCATGCGGATGGTGAAATATGGGCTGACCATGGATGAGATTATTGACGCCCTTCAAAATAACAACCTGACCGTGGGCGGGGGCTACACGGTTTCCGGCGGTGAAATGCATGCGGTCAGGGGGATTGGCCTGACAACGACCATAACTGAAGTGGGAAATATCGTGATCGGCGCATATAACGGTGCGGCAGTCCGCATCCAGGATATCGGTGAAGTGAAGATCGGCCATGAAATCCGCCGGGGTGCCGTCACTGCCCACGGTGGAGGAGAGGTGGTGCTGGGCCTGGGATTCATGCTCATGGGGTCCAACTCCTATGATGTGACTGAAAAATTGAAAGCCGAAATGGATGATATCAAAAAAAATCTTCCGGACGGCATTTCCATTGAAACGGTGTACGACCGCACCGAACTCGTGGGCCAGGTCATGAAAACCGTTCGCGCCAACCTGATGGAGGGCGCGCTCCTGGTTATTTCGGTCCTGTTTATTTTTCTGGGGAATCTGCGCGCCGGCCTGATTGTGGCCTGCGCCATCCCCCTTTCCATGATGTTCGCGTTCAACATGATGATGAAAGCGGGAATCGCGGGCAGCCTGATGAGCCTTGGCGCCATTGACTTCGGGCTGATCGTGGACAGTTCGGTGATTATGGTGGAAAACAGTGTGCGGCACCTGGCCCAAAACACGCAGAACCGATCAGTTGTGGACGTGGTGAAAGACGCTTCTCTGGAAGTCAGAAAACCCACCATGTTCGGTGAACTGATTATCATGGTCGTATTTATTCCCATCCTGGTTCTTGAAGGGGTGGAAGGCCGCCTTTTTAAGCCCATGGCCCTGACGATGATTTTTGCCCTGGCCGCGTCCATGATACTTTCGCTGACATTAATACCGGTTTTGTCCAGCTATCTGCTACCGAAAAAAATAAGTCAGCAATCGGATATGGTTGGCCGGGCGTTAAAACGCATCTATCAGCCCCTTCTTCGCCGGGTGCTTCGGCTAAAGTGGATGGTGGTGGCGCTGGTGCTGATTCTTTTAACCGGCAGCAGTTGGGTGGCGTCTAAGATCGGGTGGGAATTTATTCCAAAGCTTTCGGAGATGTCCCTGGTCATTAATACGGTTCGCCTGGCCGGTGTTTCCTTAGATGAATCCATCCGTTACGGCAGTCGGATTGAAAAACTGATTTTGGAAAAATATCCGGACGAGGTGGGCCGTGTCTGGACACGAACCGGCACCGCTGAAGTGGCCACCGATCCGATGGGGATGGAGGTATCTGATATTTTTATCTCTTTAAAGCCAAGGTCTGAGTGGAAACGTGCCGCAAGCCAGGGGGAACTCACGGAACTCATAAGAAGCGAACTGTCCGTGCTGCCCGGCATGAAAATGATTTTTACCCAACCCATTGAAATGCGGGTTAATGAAATGATCGCCGGAATCCGGGCGGATTTGGGGATTAAAATTTTCGGGGACGATCTTGAACTCTTAAAGGCGAAAGCCGTGGAAGTGGAGCAGGTGTTAAAATCCATATCCGGCGCTGAAGATCTTTACACAGAGCAGGTGACGGGTCAGCCGGTCCTGGAATTTACCATTGACCAGCAGGCATTGTCCCGCTACGGCATTGCCGCAAAAGACGTGCTGGCTTTTGTGGAAGCTTTGGGCGGCAGAAAAGTGGGTGAGATTATTGACAATGAAAAGCGGTTTGATTTGATGGTCCGCCTTCCCGAGAAATTTCGTCAAGATCACGAACTGCTAGCCGGCCTTTTAATATTCGCGCCGGATGGGAAAAAGCTGCCATTGTCGTCGGTGGTCAAAATCCGTGAAGTCAGCGGGCCTTCGACGATTTTTCGGGAATGGCAGAAACGAAGAATCGTTGTTCAATGCAATGTCGGCGGTCGGGATCTGGACGGATTTGTCCGCGAGGCCCGGCAGCGGATAGAAGCCGATGTGAAACTCCCCAAAGGATTTCATATTGACTATGGCGGCCAGTTTGAACACCTTCAGCGGGCCAGAAAGCGCCTGATGATTGCCGGCCCCCTTTCCCTGTTTTTGATTTTATTCTTTTTGCACCTTAGTACCGGTTCGATACGGAATTCCCTGATTATTTTTACCGGCGCCCCGTTTGCCTGTGTGGGAGGAATCGCGGCGTTGTGGCTGCGGGGAATGCCGTTTACCATTTCAGCCGCCATCGGATTTATCGCCGTTTGCGGGGTGGCTGTTCTAAACGGCCTGGTGATGGTGGCAACCTTTGAACAAAACAGGGAAAACCCTGGTGAAAAAAAGATGGATCATTATACCGCCATCATGGAAGGCGCTTTGCAACGAATCCGGCCGGTGTTGATGACCGCGCTGGTCGCCGCCCTGGGCTTTATTCCCATGGCGTTTAATACCGGTGTCGGTGCCGAGGTCCAGCGGCCGCTGGCCACGGTCGTTATCGGCGGTGTGTTTTCAGATACCTGCCTCACGCTCCTGGCCTTACCGGTGCTGTATGCGTTGTTTGGAAAAGGTAAAAAGACAGTTTCAAATTGAGGTTATCTTGCCGTCCGAATCTGACTTTTTGCCGGTTCATCAACTTTTATCCCTATGTGGCCTGATGTTCTAACCCATTTATATAATTGGTTATTGTTTGAGATATCGGGATTCATGACCAAACAAGGTTGCAAGCTCTATGAGCAATTTTTCGGGTGTGCTCAATGCAGCCCGTTGCGCTAAAACCGTTTTGTATATATACACTATATTTTCCTGCAAAATAAATCATTAAATTACAGCCGTTTTTTTCAGGAGACCAATTTTTTTTTACCATTAAACACCATTCGCATTCGCCATATAAAATAAATGATTTATATTAATGATATGATCAATATTTTGAATAAAAGGAGGCATCATTATGAAAGTAAATAAAATCCTCTGGCCGACCGATTTTTCAAACAGTGCTGAGAGCGCTTTGCCGTATATCCAGTCATTAACCGAAAAATACGGGGCTGATATACATGTTCTCCATGTAGTTGAAGATATTGCACATCATGAGTCCTGGTATGGGGAGTTCGGGAAGAAACGGGTGGAAGAACTGATGGAATGGACCCACAGAAAAGCCAAAAAACATCTGGAGCAGATTTGCGAAAAATACATGGATGGCTGTCCCTTGTATTTCAGGCATATTGCCGTGGGGGATCCGGCACAGGAAATTTTGAAAATGATTGATACGGAAAAAGTGGATCTGGTGGTGATGGCCAGCCATGGCGAAAAGGGGAATTTCCGTTTCGGCAGTGTTGCGGAAAAGGTTGTCAAAAATTCTCCGGTTCCGGTAACCACCATTCCGATAGCTTCGAAAAAGTCGGGGGGTTCATGATGCAATAAAAAAGAAGGGCGCGTCTTAGATGCTGCAGCTTGAGCAACGGTCCATCCGCGCCCCTCAGGGGGATAAGCAGATTTAACTTATTGACAGCCTCGGAACTATTGCATGTTGAACAACCATAAACCAGAATTCGTACTCCCGCCAAGGGTTTCTAACTCCACGAACCATTTGGACTTCGTCTTTACCCCTGGTGCTCTTATAATGGGTACCCCTAGGGGGAAATAGATTCTGCTTCCAGGTGCATTCTTTCCACCAATAATGCGACAACCATTTTACCATAAAGCCATGCAATACAACTTTCCGGATTGTATTTCGGTAAACATATTAGATAGAAACTTTATCTGACTATGACTCAAGCGCAGACCTGGTCCAAAAATGAGGTAATCTTGACGGGATGTTGCCCCAACCATACGATCGAAGCGCCTGAACGGGAGTTCTTCCTGCTTGCACGATTTAGTTTGTACAATTTGTCAACAACGGAACATAACCCATTGAAAATTTATTGTTGTTTTTGTCTTAAACATATGCTAATTAGGCCGACTATAATAATTTTGCTTAAAAGTTTTTCTGATTTAGGGGGAACTTTTCATTATTTGTCAATTCAACATGCCCCATGATACCTTAAGAGTCAAGAGCAGACCCCACGATCCTCTTCCTAAAACGCAGCCGTATAGCCTAAAATATTTCTTGACAACCGGTCCATATATAGTATCATATTCAGACTGGAGGTGAAAAATGCATATTACAAGTGATATAAAGCCGGTTACATACTTAAAATCAAAAGCAGCCGATTTATTAAATCAAATAAATGATACCCATCGTCCTGTTATTATAACCCAAAACGGTGAACCGCGCGCTGTTCTTCAAGACCCCGAAAGTTATGAGAATATGCGCAATGCAATCGGAATATTAAAGGCTCTTTCCCAAGGCGAATCAGATATTAAAAATGGAAAAATCAAATCTCAAGAGGAAGTATTTAAAAAAATAGAAAGCTCACTGAAAGGTAAGCTTTAATGAATCGAATTTATGAAGTTGTATGGGCTCGTGTTGCAGAAAATGATTTAAAAGAGATAATTGATTATATCGCAATTGATAGCCCAGCAAATGCGTTAAAAATTTTTCAAAAAATCAAAAAAAAAGCATCAAGTCTATATACTATGCCAGAAAGATGCCGCATAGTTCCAGAGCTTAAAGACCAGGGTATTATGCAGTATCGAGAATTAATTGTACCACCCTGGAGGATTATTTTCAGAATAGCAGAAATAAAAGTTTACGTTTTATCTGTTCTGGATTCAAGACGAAACATCGAGGATATTCTATTAAAAAGACTAATTGATATTAAATAACATAACTGCGAACAAAGCCTTTGTGAGGACGGCTAAAAGCCGGGCTTTTATGTAAGACTTTGGTTTAATGAATTAATGAACTCTATTAAATATGTTTTTCGTTAAACTCGTCGCCTATTTTCCGATCATGCACGCGCATGATGAAACAATGATGAAGGCAAAATGAAAAATTGATGAAAAAACGACACCTAACACCAAAACTCCTTAAAAGCAAAAAAAGGTATTTAAAAGAAGCGTTAACGCTTCCTAACATGCCGTCATTTATGTATTTAATAAGTTATTTAGTTACTTAAAGACGTTCCCATCTTTCCCATCTTTCCCATCTTTCCGTACAAGGTGCGCGAATCGCGAAGAATGAGTCGTACTTATTGTACGTCGCAATGAAGAGAGATGAAGCGCAACTTGTATGGCGGTGAAAATATAATTCCGTCCATTCTTTGCTTGTGACATAGTCATATCCTGCGCCTTAAATCTGCGACAAACTCGGCATGGGAGAAATACAGGAAAAAATTATTGATTTTCTCCAGAAAGTATGGAAATATCATACTTTCTGGAGAAAAATATGAAGAAGGATGAAAAAAATATATACCTTGATTATATTTATCTGATGGATTCCCTGAAGGAGTATGCATCGCCAAAATCAAAACTCACGCAGATGATAAAATCCGGAGAGGTTATTAAGGTAAAAAGGGGCCTGTATTTACCCGGGGGCGGCTCATGGTATTCCCAGAAAACCCTGGCCAATAAATTATACGGCCCATCCTATCTTTCGTTTGAATATGCCCTATCCCATTATAATCTGATCCCGGAAAAGGTTCAGGCTCTGACTTCCGCAAGTTATAATAAAAATAAAAACAAACAGTTCAAGACACCGGTGGGGTTTTTTATTTATCGATATACAAATCCCGCCGTCTATCCATATGGCATTGTCAGGATGGAAGAAGACGGGTCTCCTTTCCTGATTGCCACCCGGGAAAAAGCAATTTGCGATACACTTTCAAAGATCAGAGGCATCGGTTCCATCAAACAACTTGAGGCGCTGCTTTTTGATGATTTAAGAATCGATAAAAATGAGCTGGCAAGGCTTGATACAGCAGAAGTAAATTTTCTGGCAGGAATTTATGGGAAAAAAATTATCAGCTTGGTCAGCGAATATATGAAAAGAGGAGGATGATATCTTTGCACAGCGCTATTGAACAGATGCTTGACAGCTATCATTTAAAAACTCCTGATGATTATAAACACGCGTTAAAAGAAATCATACAGGAAATTGCGCTGTTAGGATTATCGCGGTCAAATTTTTTTGACAGCGCCGCTTTTTACGGGGGAACCGCTTTGCGGATTTTTTACGGGCTTGACCGGTTTTCAGAAGACCTGGATTTTTCATTGCTTGAAAAAAACAAAGGTTTTGACATTTCCGATTATTGTACGGCGATCCGCAATGAGCTGGGAGCATATGGTTTTGACATGACGGTTGAGAAAAAACAAAAAAAAGTGGAATCCAATATCGAATCCGCATTCATTAAAGGAGAAACTTTGGTGCAATTGCTGAATATCAACGCCATGACCCCACCGATATCCGGTGTTCATAAAAATGAAATCTTAAAAATCAAGCTTGAGGTTGATGTGTTGCCGCCGTCCGGTGCTGAATTTGAAGTGAAATACAGTTTGAGGCCCATTCCATACAGTATCCGAATTTTTTCACTTTCCTCTTTATTCGCGGGAAAGCTTCATGCGGTGTTATGCAGGGGATGGGAAAGCGGGCGCATGAAGGGGCGAGATCTATATGATATGGTCTGGTATATATCTAACGCCACACCGGTGAATCTGGCCCACCTTGAAGAGCGCATGAAACAGACCGGGCACCTTGAAGACAACCAGGCGCTTTCCCGGGAAATGCTGCTTAACTTATTAAAAGTGAAGTTCAATTCAATGGATTTCAAACAGGCGAAAGCTGATATTATTCCCTTTATCAATGACCCCGCTGCCGTGGCCCCTTGGTCAAATGATTTTTTTAACTCCATTTCAAAACGGATTTCCTGCGTGGAACCCGGGGCTGGATAGATTTAACCTGTATTTTTTTCGTAAAAAAATATGTGTCTTTTATGCAGGTGATATGATCGATATGAAAAATTTATTTTTTGATGCCCTTGAAATTAAATCAACAGATAATCTGGCGCTGCATCGATTTGCACGTGCTGTTGGAATACCGGTGGACAGGCTCAGGTATTATAATAAATGCAATAAAAAAACGAAATGGATCCAATGAGCTTTCAATTAAACTGATGGATCGTATTATTGAGATGGCATCGGACGAGGGAGATATTGTTTTTGACCCGTTTGGCGGGTCCGGTACGACCTATGCGGTATCGGAAATAAAGAATCGCCAATGGGTCGGCATTGAGATTGGTCCTGTTGATGATATTGTGAATCGCTTTGAAAATATCGATGATGATGATGCCTACCTGAATAAAATAAGAAAAAATATTAATTGTTTAATTACAAAGGAAGGCTTGAAACGAAGGATCGAGAATAGATGGTGGACACCGGATTCGGTAAGAAAAAAAATCAAATAAAAATATAATCCGGGGGATGCCTTAATGCCTTAATGAATAAATGATGAAATCTTTCAATCCGCTTGTAGCATATATCTTTTCATGATGTCATGAATTGTGAATTATTTCAGTCGTATTTTTATGCTTTAATTCACAATTCAAGCTTTGATACTTAAGGCTTTCTTTGATAAAATCATTTTTTTATCAAAAGATCTTTAAATGCTTTGTCATGCTCAATGGCAAACGATTCTTCGAATCCAAGGCCTGAATTTCCCGCAATATACCCTTTTGTATATTGAAGGGTGGCAAGGGGGGCTTCAAGGATAATCTTCGCTATTTGAATGGCCCGATCCATTAAGTTCCCATCACCTGCTATTTCACTCACAAGCCCGATGCGACGCGCGTCATTCGCATCAATCCTTCTTCCGGTCAGGCAAAGGTCCCGTGCCAACCCTTCACCCACAATCCACCGAAGGGGTGTAAAAAGAGGCGGTGCTCCGAATTTGATTTCAGGGTGTCCGAAAAGAGATGATTCAGAACAGATTCTCAAATCACAAAGGGTTGCAAGGTCAAACCCGCCACCCAATGCCGGACCGTTTACCGCGGCAATGGTCGGCTTTGAAAAATTCCAGACATCCCGGTGGTATCTGGCAGATGAATTAAACACATCTTCCATAAGCTCCGGCCGGCTGAATTCTTTTAAGTCAAATCCTGCGGTAAATGTTGTCCCGGAACCGGTAATGATCACAACACCCACTTCCGGTGAGTTCTCCCAGGATTTCAAGCATTCGGATACTTCCTGCCTCAATTGAATTGAGAGAGCATTCCGCTTATCCGGCCGATTTAAGGTAAGTATGCCTACTTTTTCATTGTTTACCTCAGTCTGTATAGTCTGAAATGTCATCATATGCTCCTTTCCATAAAATATAGATTACGCATTCCCGGTCCTTTTTTTTTCATAAAATTCCCATGCGGTCTGCAAACGCCGGGTCCGCGCTTTATCAGCGATATTCATGAGTGTTTTATCCCTGTCCCAGGCTTGCTTTGCTTCTCCGCCAACCTTTTCCCAGAAAGGTTCAAGAAGCTTAAACAACTCCTTTATCTGTTTTAACACATCACCAATGACAATATGAACCTCAGGCGCACTGGAACTGCTTAATGCAAGGTTTCTGACAGATACGATACGGCTCAGGATACTTTCTTTAATGTCCCGGTCCCAGTCATATTTGCATGCATTCCTGAATAAATATCCCAGGATACCGGCAGATATATGCAGGTCTTCAATTGTTCGAAACGGCTTGATATAATCTATATAGCCGTCACCCGGAAGCAAATCCGTCTCAAAAATGGTAACATCAGTGAATATTAACTCACCGTGACTGATTTCCGGCACCAGCCGGATGTCTTTCATGGGCACTATCTTGATCCCCGGCGTTTTGCTGTCTATCTTTATCATCCGGATACTGTTTTTGCCATCGTCTCTGATCCCGTCTGATGCTGCCACCAGAAACAGGTCCGCTTCTTTTGCACAGGTGATATATTTTTTTTTACCATTTAGGGTAAAGGTCTTCCCCTGATCAGCATCATTGAGCAAAGGCACAAGCTGTGATTTGATTACACGGGGGTGTCCGCCTCCTTCCTCTGTAATACAAAAGCAGGTAATTGCATTTTTAGGGAGAACCGGAACAAGGCTTTGCAGGGCGGAACAATAGCCTGCCGCAAAAGCAAAAGCAATGCAGTTCGAGACAAACCCGCCAACCACTGCCCTGTCCACCGGGTCTTCCCATGATTCTGATTCTGTGTAAAAAGCCTGTCGAAAGGAATCAAAATCCGGATAAGTCTTCGTTACCATTGATCTGCTCTCTGACAATAACCAGTCAATAATGCCCAAATTCGTTTTATTCATGATTAAATTTTTTCCTGATAACATCCTTAAAGCCTGAACATTTTCTTTGTTTTGTTTGAAATAAATGTGATTATTTTATCTTGACAAAAGTTTGATGTCAAACTATATTTGAGGCATGGAAACAAAATTCATTGTAAATCACATCAGCAGGATCCGGGACAAAGCCAACGCGTTTCTTGTAAGGCAGCTTGAAGAACATCATATGAAAGGGATATCCCCCTCTCATGGAGATATCCTGTGGGCGCTCCTTTTCAGTGGTGAGCTATCCATGAAAGATCTGGCTGAGAATATCAACCGGGATAAATCAACGGTGACCGCCCTGGTGAACAAGCTGATTAAATTCGGGTATGTAAAAAAAAGGACAGATATTAATGACAACCGGGTGAACCTTATCTCCCTTACGCCAAAAGGGCTGAAACTAAAAGATGACGTAATTGCCATTTCTGAAGCATTGCGGGAAAAAGCCTATCAGGGGCTGACCGAAAAAGACAAGGCGGTGTTAATGAAATTGCTGGATAAAATTTATCAAAACTTTTGATTTTTTTTCGGCAAAAGGTTTGATGTCAAACAAAAAATTTAAAAAGAAAGGGGTTTTAAAATGGATGAAACAACCAGATTAATACAAAATCACTTAGGGTATACTGACGAGGAAATGCAACAATTTTGAGATACCCGTTCCGGGCGGAAAGCAGCAGGGGGGGTCATATTCAGATAGCCCCGGCATTCAATATCCGCCCCAGGCTTCGAAAGGTATGTTCTGATGGTTTCAAGGCTGCCGTTTTGAGCTGCCTCAATAAACTGTTCCTGACGGATCATTTTAAAAGGGCCGGGTTAAACCTTGATGGTTGTCCATTTTGAGGAGGCAGCAAGCTTAAGCAAAATTATAATAATGCCATTGCTTTGCAAGGCCGTAAAATCCGTAGTCTTTAACTGTTTGCGGGTAGTCTTCCCAGGTATCCCCGTAATGGGTGAGAATGAGTTTCTTTTTTATCTCAGTCGGCAGGGTATTTAATTCCTCGATACCGGCATGCACTCCGCCGGTAAAAAACTGGCAGTCATGAAAAATGATTTCCAGGTCAAAGTGCGAGCAGTAATTTTCAAATAAATCCGGGTCAAATCTGGTGTCACTGGTAAACATGACCCGGTTGTTGATGACGATACCGCAGCTCCAGAAAGAACTTTCCCAGTCAGCCGCACTATCCGGTGTGTGCATGGTGCGAAATGTTTTGAGGTTGATATCGCCGATGTTTATTTCGTGAGTTTCCCGGGGGTACGCCGGCAGCCATTTAGGCCGAATGGTGCGCCACATATCTCTGAAGGTGATGTCCGATCCGTCTTTTTCGTCGTTGTAAGCCGCACCGCCCCTCAAGGAAAGGTCCCATAAAAGTTGCTGAAATTTTTTATCAATAAAAATGGTCGGTTTTTTTTTGGTGACAAACCGGCCCGTTAACATGACTTCTTCCAAACCGCCAATATGGTCTGCGTGAGAGTGTGTGATTAAAAAATTTTTTATATCGGTTACGTTTAAACCAAGTTCATACAGTGCCTGCGGGGTTTTTGACCCACAATCGATCATGATATGGTCGTTCCCCTTGATGATAATCAGGTTTGTCTGATAATGTCTTTTAGTAAATGCACTGCCGACCCCCACAAAAAAAAGAGATAACTCGCCATCATTGATAAGCGATAACTTCGCGCCGCGTTTGAGCTTTTTAATATTCATTCAAAAATTATCCATCAATTGACCGATTGAAAACGCTGCATCTTTTAGTGATTTTTCAGGTATTAATCATAATCATCCATAAATGCCTGAAACGGGATTTCGGTGTCACAGCGTAGCATCATGTCGCCTAAATTGTCAAAATACTATCATAATTTTTTATAAAACGGGAATATTTATTGTTGTTTTACGGATATTTTGGTGAATTAAGGCAATTTTATCGAAAAGATCCCTTAACATAATGAAGGATATTATGGGTCATTTCGGATCCGCTGCCGACGGCAGTCGGGTAAAAGAGATTCTGCAGAAGATGTAACTGAAAAAATGCGCGAAGTCGCACCCATCTCAGATTGTGATAATTCTGCCGGCACCGCCTTTAATGTATTTGTCCGGGTAAATGGATTTAATTTCATCGATGTACTGTGTACAATGCGTGGGGCAGATCAGATCAATATTTTTTAAGAGGTCAAAATTTTTAAACCCGTGCAACCCGCCGATCAGAGCTGAAATATGGCCCAGCTGCCTCCCGGCCGTGAAGATTTCATCAATCCCCGGGTGGGAGCATCCGGCAATGACGGTCACCCGGTCTTCCTGTTTTATCAGCAAAGATTGTTCGATACCGCTTAAAGTGCCGGTGGACCAGATGTTTTCACAGATTTGTTGCCTTGTGCCGCACGTTATCAAATTGATATTCCGGCTGGATGTCATGAATTCGGCCGGCGCAAAAACCGGCACATTGTTTGTGGAAAGAAAGCTTGAGAGTCCCCCGGTGTGATCCCAGTGGTTATGGGAAATAAAAATTACATCTACCATCAATGGATCAATATCCATTTTTTTCATGTTTGCAAAAAGTATATTTTCTTTGGCCCCGGTATCAAAGAGTATGGTTTTTCCGAACCCCTCGATAAGACATGAAAATCCCCAGTCTGAAATTAAATTTTCATCCAACGCGGTATTGTCGTAGATAATTGAAATTTTGATGTTGTTTTTCATAACAAATACAATCTCTTTAGATCAGTTTGAAAAATTTTCATGTTCACCCGGGGTAGATATAAACTTCAGATAAAGAGCATATGCTCATTATTTTTTAATGTCAAAAAAATTTTTAGGCCGGATCAAATCATATGAATGATTCCTAATGAGAATTTACGGTTAAATCAGCTTGTAATACTTCATGAATGACTTTTCGTACATTAATGACGGGGCCCATCTTTTATATAGCGTGGAAAGCCGCTGTTCCAGTTTTCCAATGGTATACCTTACTTTGGGGTTGGGATTATTGATTATTTTTTCCACGAGCACCGCCAGCTTAACCGGCGGCAGGCCGCTTTGCTCTTCATTTTCCATCAGCGCCACGGTGGAATTAAACCGTTTGTAATAGACTGAATCTTTTACCGCCCCTTTTGCCCGGACGCGATTTTTTGTTACATCGGTTTTAAAATCACCCGGTTCAATGAGCACGACATGAATACCAAATGGTTTGACCTCTATCCGGAGAGCTTCCGAGATCCCTTCTAAAGCAAATTTTGACGCGCTGTACGCGCCCTGGTACGGCAACCCCATAACCCCGCCGATGGAACTGATGTTGATGATGTACCCTGCGTTCCGGGATCTCATTTGCGGCAGAACCGCCTTGCATACGCGCAGCACACCCAAAAAATTTGTTTCAAACAGGCCTTTAATCTCATCGATCGTAAAATCTTCAACCGCCCCGGACAGGCTGTATCCGGCATTGTTCATCACAATGTCAATGGCGCCATCACGGTCTAAAATATGATTGATTCCTGCTTCTACAGATTGCTGGTCCCGCACATCCATTGGAATCATATGAAAAGCGGAAGTGCCGGAATTATCTTTATCCGGCGGTTGCCCAAATTCTGCCCGTCGACTGGTACCGTATACGCAATATCCTTTTTGATTCAAATAGCGGGCACAGGCCTCGCCGAAACCGGATGACGCGCCGGTAATCAGGACCACCCGTTTCTGTATATCTTTGATATGATGCATAATATGCCTCCTTATAGTGGTCAGGAAATTGGCACTGTGATGAATTCGATAAATCTTATATGAAGGACAACGAATAAGTCTATCCGGCAATTTAACACAACTGATAAGGATTTTCCAATATTACATGATATACGTACCTGGTATTGATGATCATGTAAAAATTCTTTGGGCCGAATGTTGTATTTAAGGAATTGACTGAAAATATAAAAAGCTGATGGTCAGATGGAAATATGCCTGAAATGGGGAAAAAATTTATGTTGAATACTCACAGGGGAAGATATAACCAGTGTATTTAAGGAGTAATGGACTGATCCGGAAGGGATTTCACCATCAAGACAAACACGCAACCGATTTTCATGAAAAAGACGACATCGCATGGAAACCCGTAATGAGTTTAAATTAGGCCTTGCGCTGTCCGGGGGCGGCTTCCGGTCCGCCCTGTTCCACGTGGGGATGCTGGCCCGATTGGCCGAACTGGACCTGCTCCGCAAGGTCGATGTGATTTCCTCGGTATCCGGCGGTTCGATTATTGCCGCTTATTATTATCTCAAGGTCAAGGCGTTGCTTGAAAAAGCGCCGGCAGAAGGACAGAAGCCACCGGGCCGGGAAGCCTATATTCGGATAGTGGCGGAAATCGAAACCGATTTTTTGGCAGCTGTTCAGAACAACATGATGTTGCGCACCTTCCTGGATCCGGTCAAAAATGCCCGGATGCTGGCCACTGAATTTTCAAATACCGAGCGTCTGGCCGAGCTTTTAACTGAGTATTTTTACCAGCCGATCCCGCAACAGAAGGGAACAGGGGCAAAACAGAACCGTATCCCTTTGAAAAACATCCCCATCCGGCCCCTTGCTGCCAATCTTTGCCCTGAAACCAGAGTCCCTTTTCTGATCATCAATGCCACGTCGCTTAATACCGGCAATCTGTGGCAGTTTACAAGCGTTTCAGTCGGCGAGCAGCAAACCGAGCATGCAAGACGCGATCGTGATGACCCCATTGGATTTTTAAAAAAGTTCCGGATCGACGATGACCGTCTGACTATTGAACAGCGGAAAATCCTGTATAATATCACTCTGGGTCAGGCTGTGGCGGCATCCTGCTGTGTTCCCGGTATTTTCGAACCCCTGCAGATCAGGAACCTTTATAAAGCGGGAGGGAAGCCCCTGACCGTGAGGCTGGTGGACGGCGGGCTGGTGGATAACCAGGGTCTGGCGTCATTGTTTGTTGAAAACTGTACCCATATCATCTGCAGTGACGCATCGGATATTCTAAAACCAGAAAATCACCCGTCCGCGCAATTTCTCAATGTGGCCCTGCGGGCAAACGATATTCTCATGGACCGGATTCGCAGCAAAAGTTTAAATGAACTCTTTAAATTTGATTCTAAGCGCCACGCCCTGTTTGGCCAGGGGGATCATGCGACCCGGAATCATATTTTCCCGGCAGACTCTGAAAAAATTGTCCGCGCATTGACCCGGATTCGAACCGACCTGGATTCCTTTTCGGACCGGGAGGCCGACACCCTCATGTACTACGGGTACCAGTTAAGTCGCAGGGTAATGGAAAACAACGGGTTTGAACTGGCCCGGGATTCGATGCCGGCCACCCGGAACTGGCGGTTTCTGGCGATCCGGGACCGGTTTTTAAACAATGATGAGCGCAGAAAGGACCTGCTGCATCACCTGGAGGTGGGTTCCCGCCAGATGTTTAAAGTGTTCCTGCTCAAAAAGGCCATGCCGTACGTGATCCTGCTGCCGATTCCCGTGATCATCACCTTGCTGACGCTGTATCTGATTATTAAAATCTCGCCCATGGTTTTCTGGGGTCTTTTGCTCTGTTTCGCCCTGGTGCTCACATATACGCAAAACCAGAGGATTCTAAAACTCATGGACAATGTGGCGGTTTTAAGAAAAATAAAACACCGGATATTAAAGACTCTGATTTCCCTTCGGCTGCCCGAACCCTTTTCGTATATCATGGCACTGGCGTCGTGGATTCAGCTGACAATATTTGACCGCCTGTTTCTCCGGTACGGCCGGGTCCGGAAGACGTCCAGTGAGTCGGGTTCGCGGCGACCGCAGCGCTGAATCGTCAGGTTTTTTTTAAACCAAAAAAATAGAATAACAAATAATACGGAAGAATTAATCAGCGTTGCAAGAATCCAAACTGGCTTAAAATAATAATATATAAGGAGTTTTCATGAATAGTTGTCCCTGCGGATCCGGCATTGCCTATGCAGAGTGTTGTGAACCAGTAATCAAAGGCGAAATCTCAGCGGAAACGGCTGAACAGCTTATGCGTGCAAGATACTGTGCTTATGCAAAAGTGGAGACGGATTTTTTGCTTAAATCCCTTCATCCGGACCACCGCAACGGACATGACGACAACCAGACCCGGGAGTGGGCCGCCAATTCCACCTGGGAAGGATTGGAAATTGTTAAGACTGAAAACGGCGGGAAAGATGATTCGAGCGGCACGGTTGAATTTATAGCGTATTACACCGTCAAAGAAGAAAAAAACAAACACCATGAACTCGCTTCGTTTATCAAACATGATGATGTCTGGTATTTTACGGATGGTGCCGCTGTTCCCCCGAAGCAGTTCGTAAGAGCCAGCCCTAAAGTAGGCCGTAACGATCCCTGTCCCTGTAACAGCGGGAAAAAATATAAGAAATGCTGTGGCAGATAGAATCGTGCAGTCGCAGTAAAATGCATTGCCGGGGATAGTGAGCTGTTTATGCGCGTGGAATTAATATTTGGACCTTTGGTTGGTCGTATCGGGTGCGAAACAGAAAAGATAAAAACATTAGACGGGTTGCTTTTTTGAATTTCGAATGTCGAACAAGGAATAATGAATGTCGAAGGAATGCAGAGAATTTGACCTTGAAGAACGGCTCATCGACTTTGCTGTACGTGTTATTCGAACGGCTGAGTCGCTGCCGAAAACAAAAATTGGAAATCATATTTCCGGGCAGCTTATCCGTAGCGGAACATCACCAGCTTCAAATTACGGCGAAGCCCAAAGTGCGGAATCAAGAGCTGATTTTATTCATAAAATGGGAGTAGCGCTGAAGGAATTACGGGAGACCAGAATATGGTTACTTATAATTATGAAAGCAAAGCTGATAAAACCAGTGTCAAAACTTGATGCGTTGTCAGATGAAAACAATCAATTGATCTCGATTTTTGTCACAAGTATAGGTACTGCTAAACAAAATAGGAAGAAGACTTCGTAATTCGACATTAAATTAGTATATTAAATGGCATTATCTCAATCATGCAACTTTTTTGTATTGCACGGTCGTATCCCATCTATCCGGATGATTTCTGTTTTCGGAGTTCAGACAGCATGGAAAATACCCACGGCCTGAACGCAATGAACAGTCCGGCGCTGTAGCGGCCTTTTAAGGGAAGGGCGGTGTCCATTTCCGCCAGTTCATTATATTGTTTAAACAGGCGGTCTATCTGTTTGAGGATGATTTTCATGGACGCCTCGGACAGGACCCCCGGGGAGAACAGGAGACGGTCTTTGGGCAGCTCGAACCCGTGATCCATAAAGTCTTTCAGTATTCTGTGATAATAAAGCCGCCACAACGGCCCGTCTTTTTGCCAGAAAACATTTTTCGACACCAGCAGCCGAACCCGGTTTTTCGGGTGCAGCTCAATCAGCGCCAGTTGGTCAAGCCGGAGCAACAGCCGGTCGCATTCGTCTGCTGAAATTTCATATTCCGACACGATGGTTTCAACGGACCACCCGTTGATCAGGAAATAAAATACCGACATCAGTTTCGGGTCTTCGGCCAGTGCCTGTTCCTGGACAATGCTCAGGCTGTTTTCCCCCTCCCGGTGTTTCTGCCGGGCCATCACTGTCAGGTCGAATAAATCCAGGTCAAGTATCCGGCATATTTCTTCCAGTCGTTTCAGGGAAAACGTTTTTTTAGAAAACAGGCGTTTGATGCTTGTTTCACTGAGACCCATTTCGTCTGCCAGTTGACGGTATGTGATGTCTTTGGCCTTTAAGTATTTTTTGAGAGTATCGAGAATTTCAGATGTCCGGCTCATGGGTTCCTTTCGTAAATGATCCTTATGGTGTCATTATATGGTACTATAAAGATGAATCTTTTCTTTGATCTTTTAATAGTATACCTTCAAAAAATAATGTCAATTAAGATGATGGTGTCATTTATTGTGATATTGGTTTCATGAAGCATTGATCTATGAAAAGGAGGAAGACATGGCGTTTGAACAGATAGTTTACGAAACCATAGGAGAGATCCGTATTATCAGGTTTAATCGGCCGGAGGTGTTTAATTGCATCGGGCCACAAACGCACCGGGAGCTTGTTGCCGCATGGGATGATTTCCGGGAGGATGACACCGCAAAGGTGGCGATTATTACCGGGGCCGGCGATAAGGCGTTTTCGTCGGGCGGAGACATCAAGGACGGGGCCGACCTTGTTCCCACCACGCCCCGGGAAATTGCCGCGCACAACCGCGGAGAACGCCCCGGCATTCTCGGTCCCAGTCGTTGGACGGACATATATAAACCCGTAATAGCCGCTGTAAACGGTGTGGCTTATGCGGGCGGCCTGGAATGGGCCTGCTTTGCCGATATCCGGATCGCGGAAGCACACGCGACATTCGGGGTCACCTGCAGGAGATGGAATATCGGACTGGCGGACGGCGGTACCCAGCGCCTTCCCCGGATTATCGGCATGGGGCGGGCCATGGAATTGATCATCACCGGCCGGGTCATTGACGCAGAAGAAGCCGAGCGTATCGGGCTGGCCAATGAAGTGGTGCCTTCCGGCAAGTCGCTGGAGCGGGCTGTTGAACTGGCTGAATTTATCTGCAAGCTGCCGCAGCCGGCCATTTTGACGGACAAGGAAGCGGCGGTGCGGGGCTTTGGTCTGCCGCTGGCCGAAGGCCTGCGCATCGAAGCGGAATGTTTTAACCGGCTGCATAACACACCTGAAATTTCGGAAGGCGTTCGGCGGTTTGTGGAAAGAGACCATCCGGACAGGCAAAAAGACGGGGCCCCGGTCACGCCGGGAATCAAGCGCGGATGATCACCTGATACGCCCGTGGTTGTGTTATCAGCGCTTTGCTCTATTCTTTTGCAATAATTGAAGAGCGGAAAACCGAAGTATTAATCAGATTTTTTGCGTGAGAATGGTATGGGGATTGCTTTGTTATATTCTCTTAAAAAATTAACCGGGGTAATGGCATGTTTTAAAAAATAATGTCAATTCATATAAAAGTATCAATTTTTATGATATTGTTCTCATGGCGCTTTCATAAATACAACCAAATAATCCAATAAAGGTTTAATCCCAATGAAACGCAAGGCGACGTATGATGAATTGGAGCGGCAGATAGAAGTGTTGAGCCGGGAGTCACAACGCTGCCTGACCGCCGAGGCCGCATTTCACTGCCAGAATACTTATCTGAAAGCACTTCACGAAACGGCTTTGGGGCTTATCGATAAGCTGGACAAAGAAGAACTGCTTGAAAACATTCTTGATCGGGCGGCTTTACTAACCGGTACGGAGCACGGCTACATCTATTTGCGGGAACCCGGCAGCGAACAGATGCAGATGCAGATGGGAATGGGCTTTTTTAAAAGCCAGTTGGGAAGAAAGGTCTCCATTGGTGAAGGCCTTGGCGGACGTGTATGGGAAAAGCAAGCCCCGCTTCTGGTGGATGATTATCAGTGCTGGCCGAAACGCATTCCGGATAAAAGCCTCGACAAGCTCAGGTCCATCGTGGGGATACCTTTGAAATCCGATCAACAGGTACTGGGCGTGATCGGCCTTGCCCATGTGGATACGGACAGACAGTTGAATCAGGAAGATGTTATGGCGCTGGAGCTTTTTGCCACCCTGGCGATGATCGCTCTCGAAAAAGCAAGGCTTTATGCGGATGCCAGGCGTGAGCTCGCTGAACGAAAACATGCCGAGGAGGTTTTGCGCGAGAGCGAAGCACGGTACCGCACGCTGCTGGAATCGTCACCCGACCCCATCGTTGTTTACGATATGAAGGGGGTGGCCACCTATGTGAACCCGGCTTTTGAACAGACCTTCGGCCTGACACGCAAAAAATTGCTGGGTAAACAGATTGATTTCGTTCCTAATGAAAATTGGCCGGAAACCAAAGCGGCCATTAAAAAAATGTTAAGCGGCCAGAAAATCAATCTTTTTGAAACCCGACGGATGACCAAAGACGGACGGGTGCTGGACGTGCAGCTCAGTTCCACGCTCTATAAAACCGCAGACGGCCGCCCGGCCGGCAACATCGTGATACTTCGGGATATCAGTGCGAAGAAACAGGCGAAAAAAGAACTGCAAATGTATCATGATCACTTAGAAGAACTTGTAGCCGCACGCACCGTTGAATTGGAGAAGGCCAATTTGGCGCTTGAACAGCAGATCGAAGAGCGAAAACTCGCCGATCGCTCTCTCCGCGAGCATCAAAAGGAATTGCGGGCCCAGTCCCACCACCTCGAAGAAGTCAATACCGCGCTCCGGGTCCTGCTAAAACAGCGGGAAGAGGACAAGCATAAATTGAGCAAAATGGTCCGGCGTAATGTTGAAGAGCTCGTCAACCCTTACCTGGAAAAGGTATTTAACAGCAATCTCGATACGCGTCAAAGGATGCTGCTTCAGATTCTGGAGACCAATCTCAAAAATATCATCTCGCCGTTTATCAACCAGCTTACCGGCCATATGGGAAATCTCACACCCATGGAGATCCGGATTGCAGATCTGATCAAGGCGGGAAAGTCCAACAAGGAGATTGCCGGGCTGCTTTTGATTTCTTACAATACGGTTTTATTCCACCGGCACAATATACGAAGCAAGTTGAATATAAAAAACAAGAAGATAAATTTGCGGGCGCATTTACTGTCTTTTGAAAAATAGTGGGAATGACCTACTATTTTACCACTATTCCATACCCTTGACTTTATAATATTTTTTGTTATTATGCATAAACATTATACGAAAAGATCCTTCCAATAATTTAACTTTTTGAGACGTCTATGTTTAATCTAACCGTTTCAGATGTTACCCTCACTTTTGGCGGCTTGCACGCCCTTTCTTCCGTAAACATGGAAGTCAAGCCGGGATTGATCACATCGATCATCGGACCCAACGGTGCAGGAAAGACGAGTCTTCTCAATTGCATTTCCGGCTTTTATCATCCGTCCCGCGGAGAAATTCAATACGGCGACAACTGCCTCACCCATGCATCTCCCCATCAAATTTCCAATATGGGCATTGCCAGGGCCTTCCAGAATCTGGAATTATTCCGGGGGCTGTCGGTGCTCGACAATCTCATGCTGGCGCGTCATCAAAAACTTAAATACAACTTGCTTCATGCTGTTGTCTTTTTCGGAAAAGCCTCCCACATGGAAGCGGAAAATCGGGCGTATGTCGAAGATGTGATTGATTTTATGGAGCTTGAGCCGTATCGGAAAAACATGGTGGGCAATCTCAGTTACGGGATTCAAAAACGGGTGGAAGTGGCCCGTGCTCTGACCCTGTCGCCAAAATTGATTTTACTGGATGAACCCATGGCGGGAATGAACATCGAAGAGAAAGAAGACATCGTCCGATTTATTCTCGATATTAAAAACGAATGGGGAATCACGGCTGTTCTGGTGGAACATGATCTGGGGGTTGTGATGGATATTTCGGACCAAATTTATGTCCTTGATTTCGGAGAAGTAATCGGATCGGGCAGTCCGGAAGAAGTCGCTTCCAATGAAAAGGTGATCGAAGCCTATATCGGAGAAGAGTAAATTGTCCATGGAAAATAAAGATCATTTACTTCAGTATACCATTCCACAACTGCTGCGCTGGCGTGTAAAAACAAGCGGAGACAGGACGGCTTTGCGGGAAAAGGATTTCGGGCGCTGGATCAGCTACACTTGGGAGCAGTATTATGAGTTGACCTGCAGAGCAGGACTCGGCCTCAGGCAGATCGGTTTTGGAAAAGAAGACAAAATTGCCATCATCAGTGACAATATACCGGAAATGCTCTATATTGCCATCGGCGCCCAGGCATTGGGGGGCGTGTCAGCGGGACTCTATCAGACCAGCCTGCCGGATGAAATCGGCCAAATTCTTGATTATCTCGATGTCAGCATTGTTTTCTGCAATGACCAGGAGCAGGTCGATAAAGTGGTCGAGGTCCGTGACCGGATTCCGAAAGTCCGGAAGGTCATTTATGAAGATCCCCGGGGTATGCGCAGCTACCAGGCCGACGACTGGTTCATGTACATAGAGGATCTTTATGCCCTGGGTGCCGAAGCCCACAATCAGTCACCGGACTTGTTTGATTCGCTCGTGAGCGAAGGCGATCCCGACGATATCTGTCATTTCTGCCTGACCTCAGGCACGACCGGTTTGCCCAAGGGTGCCATGCTGACCCATCGCAATTATATTAATATGGGACTACAACTCACAGAAGTCGATCCCCTGGATTCCACCGATGAATATGTATCATTTCTGCCCTTTGCCTGGATCGGCGAACAGATGAATTCTTTCGGTGTGGCCATGGCCACAGGAATCGCCATCAATTTTCCGGAGTCGGTGGAAACCGCCATGTCGGATCTGAAAGAAATTGGGCCGCACTTCATGTTCGGCGCCCCGAGAATTTATGAAACCATAAGGTCGCAGATCTGGCTGAAAATAGATGAATCCTACTGGTTGAATAAACTGCTTTATAACTATTTCATGAAAATCGGCGAAAGAGCCGCCAATTACCGGATGACCGGTAAAACCCTGCCCGGGATGCTCCGGATTCAGGCATGGTTCGGAAAGCAGATGATATTCCGCCCCCTTGTCAATCAGATCGGTTTTCTCCGACTACGCCGGGCATATACGGGGGGAGCGGCATTAGGCCCAGAACTGTTCACCTTTTATCAAGCCATCGGCATCAACCTGAAGCAGATTTACGGTCAGACCGAAATTGTTGGAATCGCCTATATGCATCGCGACGGCGATGTGAGACCCGACACCGTGGGAAAGCCACTTCCCGGAACCGAGTGCCGGATTTCTGAAGAAGGGGAGATTCTCTCCCGATCCGATTCAGTGACTCCCGGTTATTACAAGCAGCCGGAAAAAACAGCTGAACTGATCGAGGATGGCTGGCTTCATTCCGGAGATGCCGGGTATATAGACGAAAATGGGCATCTGGTGGTCATTGACCGTATTTCCGATGTCATGCATAATAATGAGGGAGAGATGTTCAGCCCTATGTTTATTGAAAACCGCCTCAAGTTCAGCCCATATATCAAAGAGGCGGTGGTTTTCGGCGATCAAAAGGAATACGTGGCCACACTGATCAATGTCGACCCCATTGTGGTGGGAAAATGGGCCGAAGATCGGGGGATCTCCTTTTCAACATTCATGGATTTGTCGGCAAAACCTGAAGTTGCCGAACTGATCGAGGCCGAGGTGGGCAAGATCAACCGTAACGCCGAGCAGGCGCATTTTAAGATCCACCGGTTTGCCATTTTGTATAAGCTGCTTGACGTGGATGACGGGGAATTGACAAAAACCGGAAAAATTCGCCGAAAATTCGTCCAGGAAAAATACATGGACCTCTATGAAGCCCTCTATGACAAAACCGTGACGGAAAAAGAAGTGGAAGCATTTTACCAGTACCAGGATGGTCAGACGTCAACCGTGAAAACTAAACTCCTTTTTTATACAATGGAAGAAAACCGATGAGCTATTTTTTTCAACTCGTAGTCAGTGGTATTGTGGTGGGCTCCATCTATGCCCTGTCCGCACTCGGTTTCGTGCTGATTTACAAGTCGAGCCGGGTGCTGAATCTTGCCCATGGGCAGATTATTGCCACCGGCGCCTTTATTTCATACGGGCTTACGGTGTGGGCCAATGTTCCCATCTATATCTCATTTCTGCTGAGCATGATCATCACCTTTTTCCTTGCCATGAGTGTGGAAAAAATATTTTTGCGGCGCCTGATCGGGGAGCCGATCATATCGGTTATTATGGTGACCATCGGCTTGATGTCCATCATTGACGGTCTGATATACCTCACCCCGTTTGGTTCTGAAAATTTTTCCTTTCCGCCCTTTCTCCCCCAGCAGCCCATTACCTATGCCGGCGTTTCCATCTCCTATACACAGCTGATGGGCGTGATCATCACGTTTGTCCTTATCGGTGTGTTCTCATGGTTTTTTAAAAAATCCACAGTGGGCATTTCCATGCGGGCCGTGTCCGACGATCAGCTGGCTTCCATGTCCATCGGTGTCTCCGTACCCAGAGTGTTCGGCCTGGCCTGGGCCACCGCCGGTCTGAGCGCCGCCGCCGCCGGCAGTGTGATCGGCAATATTACGGGATTAAATTTTGATACGCTTCATGCTTTCGGGATCATCGTGTTTCCGGTCGTCATCCTCGGCGGGCTCGATTCACTGCTGGGTGCGGTGGTGGCGGGAATCATCATGGGGCTTATCCAGCAGTTTGCCAGCGGATATCTGGACGGAAACTGGGGCCTTTACGGCACTGCCCAGGTTCTGCCGTATATTCTTCTGCTGGTCCTGCTTCTTTTAAAGCCTCATGGCTTATTCGGTACACACGAAATCGAGCGGGTGTAAATTATGTCAGCAAATCGCTGGTTGGCGACCGGTAATTATTTTACCACCTATAAAGAAGAGCAGCGAATTTTTTTCACAGCCCTTGACCGGCTGATATGCGCTTTTTTCCTGACGGCTCTTTTTATCTGGCCTTTTTTTATAGAACTCGACAGCAAGGATATGCTGGTCATTGACAATATCCTCGTGGCGGTAATCGCCATCCTTGGATTGAATTTGGTCACCGGGTTTGCCGGCCTGATCTCCGTGGGGCATGCCGCTTTTGTGGGTGTCGGCGCCTATACGGTGGCCTGCTTGTCCCGGGTCATCGGCGATCAGCATGTATTGATCACCCATGCCTGGCCCCTGATGATTATGCTCTCGGGATGCGTCGGCGCGATTTTCGGTGGTATTGTCGGATTGCCTGCCCTGAGGCTTAAGCATTTGTACCTGGTCATGGCCACGCTTTCTTTTCAGATGATATTTGAGTGGACCATCGGTTTCATGAATTTTTTCAACCAGGGCCAGACCATATTCGTGGGGCGGGTTTTCTGGTTTACTGGCCAGGTGGGGCGAAAAGAGCATTACCTGTTCTGGTATTATGCCCTTTTGGTGGCGGTTGTACTCTGCGCATTTGCCGTTCGAAACCTGCTACGCACACGTCACGGGCGGTGTCTGGTTGCTGTGCGTGACAATGACCGCGCGGCTGACGCCATGGGGATGCATCCGGGTTTTACAAAGGTTTATGCTTTCGCACTGGCCGGATTTTTTGCCGGTATCGCCGGCGCCATGCATGCTTATCTCTATCGGGGTGTTGGCATGGAATCCTTCACGCTGCATCACTCCATACAATACCTGGCTATGACGATCGTCGGCGGTCTGGGGTCATTGAGCGGGTCCTTTTTCGGACCAGCGGCAATCATGATGCTGGATCTGCAGGTGGAAAAATTAGCCGAATGGGCCGTTCATTTTCTTCCACCCGGCATGAACCTGGCCACAGCACTGCGGCCTTTGAGTTTCGGTTTGGTTATCGTTCTTTTTCTCATGTTCGAACCGCGCGGTATTGCCAACTGGTGGCGAATCCTGCGTTCGTATGTAAAATTGTGGCCGTTTCGATATTGATTTCGGCTTCTGGTTTTCATGAATCCGTTGAAAGCCGGTTTAAACTAACCAAAACAAGGAGGAATAAATGAAAACGTACAAAATCAGCATCTGGTTGCTCGTATCACTGATTGCCTTTATGTTGGCGATGCCTGCGTCGTCCGGTGCCAAGGTTTACAAGCTGGGGCTTTCCCTTGCCATCACCGGGCCGACTTCCGATGCCGGTAATCCTTACGCAAAGGGCGTGGAAGACTATTTTCGATACGTAAACGACATGAAGCTTCTTGGCAATGATACCATCGACTGTACGATCAGAGACGACAAATACGAAACAGCCATCACCAAGCGTAATTTTGAAGAATACCTGGATATGGGCATCGTGTTTTACCTCAATTATTCCACAGGGAGTACGCTCGGCCTGAAACGCGATTTCGAAGAGGTAAAAATGCCGGTCATTCCCGCCTCGTTTCACGCCGGCAATTTAGAAGACTCGAACTATATTTTTCTGCCGATCGCCTCATACTCGGCACAGGCCATCGGTCTGGCCGAATATGTCGTCAAGAACCACAAGGGCAAAACCCCTAAGGTCGCCCTGTTCGTCCATCCGTCCGCATTCGGCAGAGGACCGGTGGAAGACGTTCAGAAAGCCGTTGCCGCAGGTCTGGGCATGGAAATTGTGGAAGTGGTGGAACATGGGAAGGATCTTGACAACACGGCCATGCTCCAACGCCTTAAAAGCAAAGACGTCCAGTATGTCATCAGCCAGACGGTTCAATCCCCGGTGGCCGTAATGCTAAAAGATGCCAGCCGTCTCGGACTCGTGGCCAAGACGTTCGGCGAAAAAGGGAAGATCACGTTCATGGGCTGTCATTATACCGGCGGCAATGATTTGGTCGCCCTGGCCGGCGATGCAGCTGAAAATTACTACTGGACGACCTCCTATATCATTACGTCCGAGCCGGGCGTGGGTACAGATGCCCAGCTTGCCCTGGCCAAAAGATACGGCCGTGATGACAAGTTCGCCAATTCTCACAACTATGCCAACGGGGTGATGGTGGCACAGGTCGCCGCTGAAGCGATCAAACGGGCCAAGACCCGGGGCAAGGAAATTACCAAGGAAGTGCTTTATGAGGAACTGCTGGCCATGAACGGAATGAACGCCTTCTACCCGGTCACCACTGTCGGTCCGGTGACCTTTTCCAAAGACGACCACCAGGGGGTTGACACGTTGCAATTGTATGCTGTTGAAAACGGACAATTCAAGTCTGTGGGCATGCCGTTTATTCCGGAGTATACCGGCAAAATTAAATAATTCGAATATCCGGCGAAGCACAATAGAAAGGTTAACCCAAAGCAGCCGCTCCTCCCCGCCGGACGCATAAGCGGACAGCGGGGAAGGGCTGACCGGGTGCCGATTATCCAGTTATTCGGGAATCATCCAATCATCATAACCAATAGAAAAGCGCCTAATGGATACAAATAAAACGCAACTGCTGCTGGAAGTCAACAACATCGAAGTTGTTTATAACGATATCGTGCAGGTCTTAAGGGGGGTCAGTCTGCATGTTCCCAAGGGGGGCATCGTTGCATTGCTCGGCACCAACGGGGCGGGCAAAACAACGACCCTGCGGGCCATCAGCGGGCTGCTCAAGCCGGAAAACGGGTTTATCCGCGATGGTTTCATCAAGTTCATGGGTGATGACATTACCAATGTACTGGGCACACAGGTGGTAAAACTCGGGGCGGTGATGGTTCCTGAAGGCCGCCGTATTTTTAAACATCTCACGGTGGATGAAAATATCCGGGTCGGTTCCATTATCCGAAAAGACGGCCATCAAAAAATCCGCGAAGACCACGAGCTGATGTATCGGCATTTTCCGCGGCTGTCCGATATCACCCACCGGCTGGCCGGATACTGCTCCGGCGGTGAACAGCAGATGATCGCCATTGCAAGGGCGTTGATGGCTGCCCCCAAGATGCTCATGCTCGACGAACCATCGCTCGGCCTTGCGCCGCTGTTGGTAAAGGAAATCTTTGAAAATATCGAGCTGATCAATAAGGAGATGAACACTACGATTCTAGTGGTAGAACAAAACGCAAAGATCGCCCTGGAAATATCACAATATGCCTACATTATGGAGTCAGGCAAAATCGTGCTGGAAGGGCCGTCAGAGGAGCTGAAAAACAACCCCGACGTCAAGGAGTTCTACATGGGAGTGACCCAGGGCGGCGGCCGAAAGTCATTTAAGGAAATCAAGTCGTATAAACGGCGGAAACGGTGGATGTAGCCGGTTTGACAGCCTGTTAAAAAGAGACCCACGGGGGGCCAAACACGCCCGGAGAGGGAAAAAATAATGAATATTTTAGTGGGGTATAGCGGCATGGGGATCTCGAATAAAGCCCTGTCTCTGGCACGGGAACACGCCCGGATATTCAACGCCAGAGTTTTTATTCTGACTTCCAGGGAAGGCGGGTCCGGAGAGAAGCTCAATGAAATTGAGCAGATAGAAAAGGGGCTTGACGAGGCCAGACAATTAATAGAGGAACAGGGAGTCTCGTGCGAAACCCATCAACTCGCGCGCGGCATGTCGCCCGGTGAAGATATTGTCAAGTTTGCCCGGGATAACGATATCAATTTGATATATGTCGGGATTAAAAAAAAATCAAAAGCCCAGAAAATCATTCTTGGCTCAACAGCCCAATATATTATTTTGAAAGCGCCTTGTCCGGTTGTGGCTGTTAAATAGTGCCTGAACCCAACACCGTCAGACAGGAAGATATCCAATGGGACTTTATGATTTTACATTCTATGACCTAATACAGCGCAATGCCGCTGCTTTTTCCAGGTCGATGGCATGGTACGAAGTCGATGACAGGCTCTCATTGACATTCGGTGATGTAAAAAACCGCGTGGATCTGATCGCCGGCGGGTTGAAAGCTGCAGGTATAGAAAAGGGCGATCGGCTGGGGGTGCTGGGGAAAAACAGCATCGAGTACTTCCTGCTCTATGGCGCGGCCGCCGCAGTGGGTGCGATAATTCTCCCGGTCAACTGGCGGCTTAATGCCGACGAAATCTGCTATATTCTCAACGACTGTACCCCCAGGTTTTTGTTTGCGGATGAGGAGTTTCAGGATATGATCACATCGCGCCGCCCGGATTTGCCGTCGATAGAGAAGTATTATAATCTGAAAGGCGACAGCGGCAGCCTGGATGCATTCACCTCCCTGCTTGATGCTGATGAAATGATTGAGACGCCCGGGGTGAACAGTGACGACGGCTTTGTGATCATCCATACGGCAGCGGTTGCCGGCAGGCCCCGGGGGGCGCTTCTGAGCCACGCAAACATGCTGTGTGCGTGTCTGCATCTTGACTATTACTTTGCCCTGTCCGAAAAAGACGTTCATTTGAGCCTTTTGCCCCTGTTTCATGTGGGCGGACTGTTTATGGCCGTTTCCGCGTTTCAGGCCGGTGCCTTAAACGTGAATATCAGCCGGTTCGATGCAGACAAAGCCGTAGGGCTCATTGAAGAGTTCGGTGTGTCATTATTTTTCGATTTTCCGCCCATTCTCGCCTCCATTCTGAAAGCCGCCGGGGAAAAAAAATGCAGCCTTCCCACGCTCCGGTCGGTGGTGGGGCTCGGCACGCCCGAAGATATTGACAGATATCAAAAAATGACCAGTGGAACGTATTATTGCATATACGGGCAGACTGAAACCGCAATGCTGGCGACCATGGGACGTTACAACGATGCCCCCGGGTCGGCCGGTAAGCCTGTCATCCTTGCCGATGTCCGAACGGTCGATGACGATGACAGGCTGCTTCCTCCGGGAGAACCGGGTGAGATCGTCATGAAAGGGCCCCTGGTTTTCAAGGGATACTGGAACCTGCCCGAAGATAATTCGCATACTTTCCGGGGCGGGTGGCATCATACCGGTGATATGGGACGATTTGATGAAAACGGATTTTTATTTTATGCTGGAAGAAAGCCGGAAAAGGAGCTGATTAAGCCCGGCGGAGAAAATGTATACCCCGCAGAGGTGGAAAAAATAATTCTTCAGCACCCGGCAGTGGAAAAGACAGCAGTCATCGGGGTACCGGATCCTAAGTGGAAGGAGGGGATCAAAGCAGTCTGTCAGCTCAAAGCCGGCGAATCGTTAGGCAACGCGGAACTCATCGCCTTTGTGGGCGATCGCATCGCCCGCTACAAGAAGCCCCATTATGTGGAAATAGTATCCGATTTGCCTTTAAAACCCGACGGCATGCCGGATAGGGAAAAGATCAAAAAACTCTATGGACAGTCATAATTCCAAATGGAATAAAAACGAAGACGGGTAATGAGGTGGTCTAATCGAACGGCATGTAAATTTCCACTTCTTCACTAATACCGCTTTTTATTTCGGCATTCGGGTAGTGTTTCTCGAAAACCCGGATCATGGCCTTATTTTCACTGAGCAGGATGGCTGTAAAGCCTTTGTATTTATTTTCCCTGGCGATTTTTTCCAACATCTGAAGCATATAGCTTCCAAGCCCCATACCCTGATAGTCTTCATTGACCACAAAAGCCACTTCAGCCAGATCCGTCTCTTCGGCAATGCCGTAGGAACCGATGGCCACAATCTCCTTATGCTTGCCGCGCTGAACGATACCGATGATGGTCATGTTCTGATGGTAATCGACAGCAGCCCATTGTTTCTGAAGCATTTCCCTGGAGAAGACCTTGCGTTTATAGAAAAAACGATAAAAGACGGTGCTCTCCTGCAAAGAGTAATAGAAATTCCGGGTAGCGAACTCATCGGACGGCAGAAGCGGACGGAATTCAACGATCTTTCCGCTTTTCAGTTCTATGTGGTCCTTATAGTTCTCCAGAAACATGAGGTCCTGATTGCTGGGCGGCAGTTGATCCCCGAAGATGTAATGTCGTTTTTTAGCTTCACTGATCAGTTTTTCCCGAAACTTGGGATGGGCGATCTGGGCCAGCTCCATAACCCGTTGATAAATGCCTTTGCCATTGAGTTCGGCAATTCCGTATTCGGTCACCACGACGTCGACATCGCCCCGCGTGGTGGCAATTCCGGCGCCTTCACTCAGGTGGGGAACAATCCGGGAAACCTGGTCGTTCTGCGCCGTGGAAGGGAGCGCAATAATGGAGAATCCCCCTTTGGACATCTTGCTGCCCCGGATAAAATCCACCTGGTCACCGATGCCGCTATAGAAAATGTAGCCCTTGGAGTCCGTACAGATCTGGCCGGTGAGATCGATCTCCAGAGCAGAGCTTATGGAAATAAGATTGTCATTTTTGGCAATCACATTGGGGTCGTTGACGAAATCCGAACCCCGAAAATAGAACATGGGGTTATTGTCCAGAAAGTTGTACAGTCGCTGCGACCCCATACACAGGGAGGTGACCACTCTGTTGGGCAGAAAGGATTTTTTCTTGTTGGTGATGACACGCTGCTCAAAAAGGGGCAAAAATCCATCGGTGATCACCTGGGTATGGATGCCCAGGTCCTTTTTGCCTTTCAGGTGAGGCAGAATGGAGTTCGGCAGGTGCCCGAAACCCACCTGCAGTGTGGCCCCGTCATCGACAAGCTGGTTCACATATTTGGCGATACGCTCCACGATGGCCTGGTTTTTGGCTTCAGGAAGGGCCTCTACCAGCGGTTCTTCATAAGGGACGATGTAGTCGATATCATCAACATGGACGAAGCTGTCGCCCCACGTGCGCGGCATGCGGGGGTTGACCTGGGCAATCACGGTCCGGGCACTGTTCATACCGGAAACGGTGATATCAACGGAAATGCCCAGGCTGCAGAAGCCGTATCGGTCCGGCGGACTGACCTGCACCAGGGCGACATCCAGACCGATCTGTTTGGAATCGAACAGATCGGGAATCTGGGAAAGATACGCCGGAACATAATCGATTTTTCCCTCAAAGGCCGCCTGGCGCATATGCAGACTGATAAAGAAGAGCTTCAGGGAAAATCGTTCCGAAAAATCCGGAGAATGGACATACTGGGAAAACGTCGAGGAAAACATCTGGTAGATCACGATATCCTGGATAGCGGCATCTTCAATCATGGCCCGGATGAGCTGCTGGGGTTCCCCGCAGCCTGTGCCGATAAAAACCCTGCTGCCGTTCTTGATTTTCTTTACTGCTTTTTCCGGGGACAGGATTTTATCCGGGCAGTATGCGTTCAGATCCATCGATTAACTCCCAGTAAAATTTTTCAGCCAGTTTTAGCTTGTATTTAGCAAAACAAGGCGCCAGACGTCAAGGTATATTGGTCATTTTAACGTTTTGCAGCATGGTGTAACGCCCTTAAATTATGGATAACAAAACAAATAGTATAGACAGAGTTAATTTTTACTGGTATATGAACGATATCGGATTAATTAACAGGTTGTTGAACCTAAACTCAAATTTTACAAGGAGAACTGCCTATGGGAAAAACTGGTTGAATAGAAAGAGATGTCTTTATGAAAGGAATTTCTAAATAGAAAAAGGAGGGACCAATGAAGAAATTTTCAGTCATTATGTCTTTAATTCTATCAGCTTTACTCTTTTTATCCTGCCCGGTTTTAGCCGGAACGGAGATGGGCAAGGTCACACCGGCGAAGCCCGGTGTAAACATTCAACTTTTCGGCAGCTTAAAAACGTTTCCGCATTTTGTGGACAATTTGGATTTCAATAAAGACGATACCATTTATAACTGGATACTTGATGAAAGTGGTATTATTGACGATGATGAAATGACGGTTAGAAATGAACTCCGTGTTGGTATGAAAGGCGGCGGTGAAAACTGGAAATTTTTGGTGATCCTGGAATCGGATTTTGCCCTGGATAAAGAAAATGCAGATCGCGGGGCACGTATAGGAGAGATCAGCACCAACCTTGGCATGACCGGCGAAGACTTTGCCGTTGAAAAACTGGACTTCAGTTATGATTTTTCAGCTCACGGCCTGCCGGTTACTGTTGAAACCGGCTGGAACACTAAATGGCTTGATATAGAAACAGGTGGTGTGCTATACGGGGATGATCATCCTTATATTGGCTTTAAAGGGACCTCAAATGGAATTAGCTGGGAACTCCTGAATTTAATCATATATGACAGAATAGCAGGTACACCAGGTCCACCAGATCCATTAGATGGTGAATCCCCTGACTGGCGGGTATATTCCGCAAAAATGGCTTTTCCGGCAGGGGATATGAAAGTCAGCCCTTTTTATGCTTTCAGTGATAACAATGCAAGGGATGCTAACGTTCATTACTTTGGCATACAGACCTTTGGTAAAATGGGCAATCTCTCGCCAAAAGCCGAATTTGTCTATGCTTTAGGGGAAAAGGATAATTTTACTACAACCGGCGGCGAGGGTGACATTTCCGCTTTTGCCGGGTTTGCCTCCATAGAAATGTCTGTTGAAGACATGTTTAATCCCTATTTCGGCGGTTATTTTGTATCCGGTGACGATGATGCCAGTGACGAGGATATTGAAGCGTTTAACCCGATCACCAATATCTCCCGTTATGCCGGACCTTTTGCTATGGAAAATGCGTTTATTTACCGATATGTCCCGGTTCTGGGCACCCACCTTTACAGCAACACCTTTGATACCCTGGGCACCGCTGGGGGCTATGGCGGCATCAGTAATTCCTCCAGTGCCAACAGTCCGGGTATGTATAACCTGGGCATCGGAACCAAGGGCGCCATGGACAAGTGGTCCTACAAGGCGCAGTTCGTGTATTTCTGGTTTGCAGAAACCGGTGCGCTTGAGGATGTTGAAGGCAAATGCATAGACGATGCGGTGGGCCTGGAATTTGATTTGCAGGTCACCTATCATTTCTCCAAGAATTTTTCATTGGGAAATGTGTTTGCTCTGTTCGATCCAGGCGACGGGGTCCAGGATCTGCGTGGAGAAGATTATGACCAAATGGCGATTCTCAACACTGTGGAACTCAAGTGGACCTTTTAACCTGAAATCATGCTGAGTTTTTTTATGTACGAAAAAAGGCCGGAATGTCCGGCCTTTTTTCGTAACTTAAAGTGATGGCTTCACAAAAAGTCCAAATTCTGTGTTGCGCTGCATCCTTCGTTTCTTCAAAGTACGCTAAGTACGCTAAGTACAAATCATCACTCAGGATTTGTGCGCCTTGCCAATTTTATAAGATTGGTGGAGCTTTTTTCTTTGCCATCCCAAATCGACTTTTTTCGAGCCCATCAAAGTTAATGTAATTAACAGGACGGACAAACATGTTAAAAAAGCGGCTTTTCGGAATTTTTGTGTTTTTTTGCTTAATTGCAGCGGCCAACCCGGCTTATGCGGAGGCTCCTGATTACCAGCTGCTTATGGATTTTTTAAATCAATCCTTTCCGGATCAATACCAGGTGCTGGCAAATATTTCGGCAAAAAATCGGGATCGATTTGTGTTTCCCCAAAATGATCTTTCCCTGGCAAAAGGACAGGAACTGCTGGTATTGGAACAACAGGCTGAAACGCCTGTTTACCTGCTTTCGGTAATCGGTGTTCTGCAAATAGAGGGTCTGGTCGATCATTCATATGTCGCCCGACAGATCGCGGCATGGGGCGAAACAAAACCGGGGCAGGGAGATCCGATTGTCATTCCCGCCTCTCCAACCATCTATCTTTATACCAATATTAAAGCCAAAGACGGATTTGCGCCATACCGGAAACTGCTGCAGGAATTGATCAGGCAAAATTATGAGGTGAAGGAAATTGATTCACCTGAGTTTGCTGCGACCGAAGATAAATATGGCGTTTTGCTGCGTCTGGAAGGCTCAGATCTCAGCCTGACAACAAAGCTGCAGTCTCTATATTCCGGGGCAACAATGTTTTCCGAAGCTCAATCAATCGAGCCGGATTGTCAGGTTAGCACGTCCCGGCCGCAGCAAGATCAGGATTTTCCGGCTCAGACCAAAGATGCAAAAAATTTTCAAAAAGCCGATCCGGACCCGAATATAGACTTGGCCCGGCAGATCCTGAGGCTTCCGGAAAATTTTAACAGATTGGTCATCTGCCAGATAGACCCTACCGAAGAACTGGAATTCGCATTACTCAATAATGACAAAATTCAGATATTTCATTATCGCGCAGATGAGCTGGAACCGGCATACGCGTATGAATTTAAAACACAAGGACTTATCGACCTGCACCTGCATGCCATGGACCTGACCGGAGATGGTCTTGACGAATTGATTGTGACCATGGGTCGGCAGGCAATTGAGTTTGATGCCCGGACCACGAAAATTAGCTCCCGGATTTTGAGTTTTAAGGAAAACCGTCTTACGCTTCTGGCCGGAAAGCTGCCCTATTACCTGCGGGTAATTGGCGACAGTGCGGGCAAACCAATATTGCTCGGTCAGAAAAAAGGGGAATATGAACCTTATTCCGGAGATATTTTTGAAATTTGCTTAAAAAGTGGCGGCGATATATCTACCGAGGTATATGGGCCCGCATCCGGGATCTATTCTGTATATCAATTTAGTTTCATTCCTGAATTTGTCGACAATATCATGATCCTCGAACCTTCCGACCTCATAACCGTCTATCATGGCGACACGAAGAAAATAGCGGCTGTAACAGATACAAGTTTCGGCAGGTTCAACATCGTTCCCTATCCGATCAGGCGCGAAGAGTTGGAATTTATCGGCGGATTTAATGATAAAAAAACATTTGCAGAGCAGTTTGCGCCCCGGCGGTTTCTCCTGAAACAAAATTATGACAGTCAGATTTTTACAATTAACAAACAGCGTAAGACTTACTGGAATATGAACCGACTGAAGAATATCTTTTCAAATCAAAAAGCCCAAGACAATCTGGTTGCGGTCAAATGGACAGGTCAGCATATCCGGCAGACATGGGAATCTGAAAAACTATCAAAAGATATTCTGGATTTTTCCTTCATGCCCGGAGAAAACCGTGACGTGATATTCGTGCTGATCAGAGACGCCCAGGGCTTTGCCCTGCAAAAAATTGAATAGGTATGCAGATCGCAAAATCCTCTCTCTATGAGGGTGCATTTCATGCACCAATAGATTTTCAAAAAACAGGATTCCATTCGGGAACGGATAAAGCGGAGGGCACATGTCGGACTTACGGGTCAACTCGTGGAGTGAACTGCAGGATGAATTATTTCGGGGTTCCTGGAATGAGGGAATCGGCAGGTACCGATCTTCATTTGTGTTTCGCGGACTTTCGGACAAAACATACCCTATGGACACTTCCCTGATGCGTCTTGGGGGGCCGTACAGCGAGCTTGAAAAGCACTTGCTCAGGAATTTTCGAAAGTATGCCCAGTCCATGGCCGGCGAACTCGGCTCTTTCTGGCGGCTCCTCACGGTAGCCCAGCATTACGGTCTGCCCACCCGGCTGATGGACTGGACCTATTCCCCTTACGTCGCCCTTCATTTTGCCACCGAAAATCTTGAACGGTTTGATGTGGACGGGGTGATCTGGGTCGTGAATTTCCATGAGGTCCATAAATTTCTGCCGGATGAACTGCGCAACCTTCTTGAATCCGAAGGCGCGCAGGCATTTACCGTGGAACTCCTGGCAAGCCTGCGGCTGGCAACCGAATGCGCAACCTCAGACAGCAGCTCTTTTCACGAATTTGTGGAAACCCTGACCGAATTTGACCGGCTGGGGGCAGTGGAAGATTTTCTGCTGTTTTTTGAGCCGCCCTCCATTGACGACCGGATCATCAACCAGTTTGCCCTGTTTTCGGTCATGCCCAATCCCCGGCGCCGGATCGATGACTGGCTCAATTCGCACCCGGAAGTCTTTCGGTGCATTATTATCCCGGCGGGGCTCAAGTGGGAATGCCGGGACAAGCTGGATCAATGCAATATCACCGAGCGGGTGCTGCTGCCGGGCCTGGGCGGCCTCTGTACCTGGTTGAAGCGGCATTACAGCTCGGGACCTCATAACTAAATGGACTTTTCGTTCACTGACTACTTAGCCGGATTTCTCACGAGAAATTCTGTCTAACTTTTTTTCCCTCAAGAGTTAACTCATTAAGCAAAATCCCCACCCACTGTATTCGGAAAATTTTTTTCCGTAATTCCTCCTTGCCGTGTCTGCACTTTGTGCAGGGGCTGCTTCTTGCAATATAATTGGAAATATTAATTTCTCGAAAATATCTTTTCTGAATAATAATCTAATATATTTAAGTATTTAAATAGGGACTTGATTCTTTTTTCAAATTATTATACAAAAACGGGCTGTTTAAAAAAATTCCCGGCAGGTTTGTGCCTGGCGGGCGAAACAATATGTTTTGGGAGGAAAAGATGTCAAAGTTTTATGAGGTCCGATGGCATGGCCGCGGCGGCCAGGGGACGGTAACCGGTGCAAAATCCCTGGGCGAAGCCGTGCAGGGAGGGGGAAAATTCGTGGTTGCGTTTCCGGAATACGGCCCTGAAAGACGCGGGGCGCCGCTACGCGCGTTTAACCGGTTTTCAGACCATGAAATCCGGATACACACACCGGTCCAGAATCCGGATGTCGTGATTGTGGTGGATCCCACGCTGATCGGCAGCGGTGCGATTATTGCCGGAGTGAAACCGGAAACTCAGTATATTGTCAATACCCGGCGGCCGGCAGGAGAAATCAAAGCGCTGTTAAAAGCCGATACCCAGAAAGTGTTTACAATTCCGGCAAACCGTATTTCAAGAGAACTTTTTAAAAAGGAGATCCCCAATTCCGCCATGATGGGGGCATTTGCAAAAGCCGCCGGCCACATTATCTCCATTGACCAGCTCGTTGAAGAAGCGGAACATGTGTTTGCAAAAATGCTCGGGCCCGAGCTGGTGGAAAAAAATCTTGAGGCCATGCGGCTGGGATATGAATCAGGGGATGTGATATGAAAGATAAATACAGATTAAAAGACTGGCAGGAACTGGCCATTGGCGGCGTTGTGCCTGACGGCGGTAATTCCGTGGATTATGAAACCGGAACATGGCGAACCTCGCGGCCGATATGGAATGCGGAAAACTGTATCAACTGTTTAAACTGTTGGGTATTCTGCCCGGAAGACGCCTTTATTTTAAAAGACGGTACAACGAAAAAAGGCACGCCCAGAAAAGAGATTGAACGCATCAATTATTATCATTGCAAGGGATGCGGCCTTTGTGCAAAAGAGTGCCCGGTGAATAAAAAAGGCAAGAAGACGGCCATTGATTATGTCAAAGAAGAACATTGAAATAAAAAACGTTGAACATTAAAGGCGGTTATCGTTTTGTGCTTTTGTATAATTGAGAAATTAAAAATATAAAAATGATTAAATTCCTTCTTGGACGTTGAACGTTGGATGTTCGATGTTGAATGTTCTTTTTGTAAGTTGACCGTTAAATCATTAATCTTAACATAAAGAAACTTCACCGGAAATTTTCCGGATTTTGGAGACAGTCATGAGTAAAGTATTAGCAATAACGGGCGCCGGGGCAATGAGCGAAGGGATGCGTCAGATCAATCCGGACGTGGTTCCCGCGTTTCCGATTACACCGTCCACGCAGGTCATCGAGGATTTTTCCCAGTTTGTCGCGGACGGCAAAGTAGATACTGAAATGATTACCGTAGAAAGTGAGCACAGTGCCATGAGCGCGTGCATCGGCGCGGCGGCAGCCGGCGGCCGGGTGATGACCGCAACCAGTTCCGCTGGCATGGCCCTGATGTGGGAAATGCTTTATATTGCATCCAGCATGAGACAGCCCGTAGTCATGACGCTGATCAATCGCGCCTTGTCCGCGCCGATCAATATTCACGCAGATCACAGCGACTCCATGGGGGCAAGGGACGCGGGGTGGATTCAGCTGTATGCGGAAAATAACCAGGAAGCCTATGACAACCTGATTATGGCCCCTAAGATCGCGGAAAAAATGGATGTCCGGTTGCCCGTAATGGTCTGCATGGACGGGTTTATCATTTCCCATTGTGTCCAGACCATGCAGCTGGAAGACGATGATAAAGTTAAAAAATTTATCGGGGGATTTGAGTCCACATACCCGGTTCTTGATACAGAAAACCCGTCAACATGGGGGGCGCTGGATCTCCAGGATTATTACATAGAGCATAAACGGGCTCAGCATATAGCCATGAAAAATGCAAAAGATGCGATCAAAAAAGTCAGCGAGGAATTTGCAGACATTTTCGGACGAAAATACGAGCTTTTTGAATCCTACCGCATAGATGATGCCGAACGGGTAATCATTGCCATCAACTCGGTTTGCGGGGAAATCAAAGAGGTGATTGATGAGCGCAGGGAAGCCGGTGATAAGGTCGGTCTTTTAAAAATCCGGTCATTCCGGCCGTTTCCGTACGAAGAAATCGCGGCAGCCTTAGAAAGAGTCAAAATTGTCACTGTTCTGGACCGGTCGGAAAGCATGGGCGCATATGGCCCGCTGTTTACTGAAATACGGACCGCGCTGTTTGATGCGCCGGAAAAACCGATGGTTTATAACCGGATATTCGGCCTGGGGGGCCGGGAACTGTTCATGTCTGATATCCATGATATTTTTGAAGAAAACAAAACATATCTTGAAACCGGCAAGGTGGAAAAGATGTTTGATTACTTGAAGGTCAGGGGAGGTTAATTATGCCCAGCTTACAGGAAATGGCGAAAAAAGAGGGCGCATTTGCCGGCGGGCATCGCATGTGCGCAGGGTGTCCGGTGCCCATATTTACCAAAATGCTCACACGGGTAACCGACGGCTATGAAATTGTGGCAGGAAATGCCACGTGCTGCCTGGAGGTGGCGTCTTCAATATTTCCGTATTCCGCATGGAAAATTCCATGGATTCATACGGCATTTGAAAACGTGGGCGCTTCCATGAGCGGTGTGGAGACCATGTACCGGGCCTTGAAAAAACGCGGCAAAATAACAAAACCCTATAAGTTTATCGCCATCGGCGGTGACGGTGGTACATACGACATCGGTCTTCAGTCCCTTTCCGGAGCCATGGAAAGAGGCCACGACCTGGTCTATATCTGTTACGACAACGGCGCCTATATGAATACCGGTGTTCAGCGGAGCAGCGCAACCCCCATGGGTGCGACCACCACCACCACCCCTATGGGCGAGCAGAGTTACGGACGCCAGGGCAACCGGAAAGATCTTTCGCGGATCATGGTGGCCCATAATATCGGGTATGTGGCCCAGGCCAGCATTCATGATCCGGTGGACCTGTCGGAAAAGCTGAAAAAAGCCATTGAACTCGACGGACCGGCCTTTATCAACCTGCTGTCTCCGTGTATTCCCGGTTGGAAAATCGCGCCGGACATGGCGGTTGAATTGGCGCGGCTGGGGGTAGAGACCAAATACTGGCCCCTGTATGAAGTGATTGACGGCGAGTACAAAATTAATTATACGCCTAAAAAAGAGGTGCCGGTCACCGAATGGATGTTTCTCCAGGGAAGGTTCAAACACCTGAACAAGCCGGAGTACAGCGATGTTGTGGATGCTTTCCAGAAAGATGTGGAACGCAACTGGAACTGGATTGTCAGACAGGCGGCATCGGTTGAGCTTTTGTCGGCTGAAGTGAACTGAATGCAAATAAATAAAATATAATTTAAAATTTTCAGCCGCATCTGTCGGCTTTTTATAATAGCCGGGCAATCAAACGATTTGTCCGGCTATTTTTCCGTTTCAGCCTCTGACGTACTGTGGATATATCCTTTTCTGCCCGTGTAGTTTTTCACGCAACTACCCAGACCAATGAGCAGGGCGATTCTGGCCAGTATAAAATTCGGCACCAGACCGCGCACGATCATCCCGATATATATCTGCCAGGGGATAACCACCAGGTGACGCTTTTTTTTCAGTGCTTTTTCAACAATGCCTTTGGCAATCACATCGTGATCCTTGACCGGCGGTGCCAGCAAGCGGCCCAGCACATTTAAGGAAAACCCTTCAAACATGCCGGTGACAATATTTCCCGGGTGGACCGATGTGAACTTGATCCCTTTTTTACCGGCAGTCATGACTTCCAGGCGCAGTACATCGGTAAGCCCCCATACCGCCCATTTAGATGTTGTGTAGGCGGCCAGCCCCGGCGCACTGGATATGGCAACCCCGGAAGAGACATTCACGATATGCCCTGAGTTTCGCTCCATCATCTCCGGCAGAAATTCATGGATGCTGTAAAACAGGGCATTTACATTGACATCCATCTGTTTCACGGCATTTTCCACCGGTTGTTCCCAGAACATGCCGTGTCTGACAAAACCGGCATTATTGATGAGGATATCCACCTGTCCCATGTCTTTTCTTGCAGCCGCAGCCAGTTCATGGACGCGATCTTTGTCTGAAACATCACACAAATAGGCAAATACATTTCCGCCCATTGCCGTAAGTTCCTTTTCAGCCGCATCCAGTTCTTTTTTGCTCAGATCCCAGATCGTCACATCACACCCTTCGCGAACAAGGCGCCGGCATGTCGCCAACCCGATCCCCAGTGCCCCGCCGGTTACAATTACTTTTTTTCCCTGTAACTGTTCCATGAACTGCTCCTTTCACAATGGTTTGAATGATCATTGATATTTTATCTTTTATACATGACGGTGAATTGTTTGTCGAGAATATGTATCTGGAGATACATTATTTTCCGATCGATCGGTTGTGAAAAGTCCCGGCATCCGCAATGAATTTTTAAGGATTTCTTCCGGAATAAAATACATAGCGAATTCTTGCACGAATTCTCGAATTCTTGTCGGACCAAATTAAGCAACTGAAAGGAAAAGATATAAATGCAAAAAGTGGGGTCTTAAACCATCTTAAAGCCAACTTTTAATGGCGAAAAAGAGAGTTTAAGGAGGGGGCCATGGACATTCACATCAATTATCCGGCAAGAATCAAAAAAATCCAGGATGGGATGATAAAACGGGTACTTGGGGAATGGGGTCAACAGGCTGAATAGACAAGTTTTTCTATCAAAATTGGTACCCTCTATTAACCCAATAATGCCAGTCTTCGACAGCTTCCCGAGTTTGATCATCTCCATGAATTACCTCGAGCTGCATCAAAGGAACCGATAGTCCGTTCCTTTCCCACCGTATCATAACAAACATCTCATGTTCACATTCTTCATCTGGAGCCATACCGATCACCTCGACTTCATCTCCAATTCTTAGAGGTGATATTGTTCTTTTGGTAATACATTTAGTAAAAAAAGAGAAACTTAGCGTATCATCAAGGTAATAGTACCACCCCATTGCTTGCTCTTCTGGTCCATAAGCATCTACAACAATTTCCATGGATATACGATTCTCACGAACTTTGTCTTTTCGTACCTTTGACATCAAGCAACCTTTTGTTGTCAGATCAAATGATCAAGAATTATACTTTTAATTAACGCCCAACAGGGGTTAAGTCACTTTCCGGTTACCTGAAGCGGTTTTAAAATCGATTTGCACCCAGTCTTCTTCCCCGGGCGCAAAGCAGGAAATGCCATGTTGTTCTAAAAGTTTCGCCGCATCTCCCAGGCGTTCATCGGTCAAAGCGGAAAACTCCGGTGCGGGCGGCAAATTCAGCCACTGACGCTTTGATCCGCCCAGGTTGTGATACGGCACCAGCGTCAGATAATGAATGCCGATACTGTCAAGAAACTGCGCCCATCCGGTCAGATTTTCGGTTGTGTCGGTAATTGAAGGAATCAGGGGAAGCCGCGGCCATATGTCGGGTCCGGTTCCGGCAAATGCCATACCGGCCAGACGGGTGAGATTTTTTTTAATATAAGTATTTGATTTGCCGCAAAATCTAAGATGCGCCGGTTCATCAAACAATTTAATATCAAACAGCACCAGGTCCATATCAGATAAAAACCGTGTATCTGTTTCCGGATCAAAATATCCACAGGTTTCCATGGCAGTATGAATCCCTTCTTTATGCAGGCGATTTGATAATCCGGTGATAAATGAGGGAAACAGGGTCGGCTCGCCGCCGGAAAAGGTCACCCCGCCGCCGGTATTTTCAAAGTACGGAAACTCCGGGCGAAGTGCTTCCGCCACATCTTCCACCGTGTAGTATTTCCCGAAACATACCAAAGCGCCGGACGGGCAGTTTTCAACGCATGTAAAACATTGACCGCACTTTTGTAGATCACGGTGGCCGGGCGCGGATATGGCCTGTTGCGGACAGGCATTAACACAGGTTTTGCAATCAATACAGAGATGCGCTTTAAATGCCAGTTCCGGGGCAGTACGCCATGATTCCGGGTTCTGGCACCATGAACATCGCAAGGGGCAGCCTTTAAAAAACACAATACTGCGGACACCCGGGCCGTCATGCAGACAGAAGTGCTGGATGGAAAAAACAGCCGGATCTTTTGAGTGCCCCATATCACCCGATTCCATGGGCGGTCCGTTCAATGATTTCATCCTGAACATCCGGCTGAAGGTCATTGAAATAAGCACAATAACCGGACACCCGGACCACCAGGCTAGGATGGGCGCTCGGATCGCGGCGGGCCTCGCGCAGCATCTCGGCATCCAGCACATTGGCCTGGACCTGCATGCCGCCCTGATCAAAATAGGTACGGAAAATACCGGTCAATGCATTTCTCCCGGTTTTCCCGGCAACGATTTTTTTATCAAATTTCATATTCAGGGCACAACAGTTAGTCCACTTATGGCTATCCAGGGATGCGGCTGACCTCAGGACTGCCGTGGGACCGCACCGGTCCAGGCCGTCAATGGGAGACAATCCGTTAGACAGTCGCATACCGGCCAGGCGTCCGTTGGGAAGTGCGCCGGTTTTTCTGCCAAACCCGATATGGCAGGTCATGGAATAAATACCGGGCACATATTTGCCGCCCCGGGTATTTTTGTGGGATGTGATGGCATCTGAATAGACGTCTGCGGCAAGCTGGGTCATGCGGTCAACTTCCGGATTCCCGTTGCCGTAATGGGGGAATTTATTGACCAGTTCCTGTCGCAGGGCCTCCTGGCCGGAGAAGTTGTTTTTCAGAATATCCACCAGGGCGGATAACGACATCCGTTTTTCTTCAAAAACCAGTTTTTTAATCGCATAAAGCGAATCCCCGGCATCGGCCAGCCCCGCCACCTGAATGGAAGTCAGGTCATAAAAACCGCCACCCCAGGTGACATCTTTTCCCTTATCAAGGCACCCCTCGGTGACAATGGAATTAATGGGGGTGGGCCGTGAAATCCGGTAGGTATTTTCCAGCCAGGAAATTACCTTAACCATCTCACTGACCGAATCATTGACCTGCGCCCGGAACGCGGACACCACATCGTCAAATGATTTCATCTGTGTTACCGGTGGTGTGACCGCTCCGAATCGCCTACGGACCGGATTCCATCCCAGGAATCGCCGGCCCTCGTTTAACGACAGCTCCAGACAAATGGGAAGATTAAACAAACAGGCATCTGACGAATTATAGGTCCGGCCCTGGCTAGCCATTTCCACACACCCGATCACTGCGTAATCCCTGGCATGTTCGGTGGTCATCCCGGCTGTTTCAAGGGCCCGGACAACAGCCGCATCCCCAAAAAAGGAAGGTTTCCCGCACCCCAGTTGAAGGGTCTCCACCGCTTTTTCCAGGAACCACGATGGCGTATTTTTGTGGACCCGCACATGCAGTGCCGGTTCCCGGGTTCGGATCTGAGCAAAGGCGTCAAGTATCAAACCGGACAGTTCGTTGGTCACATCATTGCCCTCAGCATCCGTCCCTCCCACGGTGATCCCCTGGGCAACGGCATTACCGCTGAAATATTGATCAATTCTCTCTGAATAAAGCGGCATGGTTTCACAGGTTTTCAACTGGAATGAGGCCATGATTTCCGCACCCTTTTCCGGACTCAGTTGCCCGCTTTCTCTTTCCCTGCTGTACAGGAAATAGAGAATCTGATCCAGCCGGCCGAACGACATCCCCTGTTCAAAATCCTCCAGATTCATGGCCACATGGACCAGCCAGCAGGACTGCAGTCCTTCTAAAAAACTCCGGGCCGGATGGTATGGCACGTGACGGCAGGCCGCCGCTGATGTCAGGAGTTCCTGCCGGCGCTCATCGCTAATTCCCGGTTGGCCGGCTTTTTTTTCCGCTGTATCCGCCAGGTTGGCCGCCATTTGACGGATACCTTCGATAACAATACGCACGGATTTAAAAAACGATTCCTGATCCGGGGACAGGGGCGTACCGTCTTTTATTTTCCTTTCATCCAGAGATTGCTTTGCCTTCATATCGGCCCGAACCAGCCCGTTATGCACCACATCCCCGTAATTGCCCACCTGATGGGCAATGCCCGCTTCCTCGGTGATAAAATATCTTTTGGCCCTGAAGAAATCGAGAAAATGGGAGAAACGGCCGGGTCGAAGCAGGGTTTTACCGCCCACACTGGTCAGGCTGGTTTTAATTCCGATTCCGGCCAGCTGGAATTTTTCCCGGGGTGTAAGATATATGGGAATCTGACGTTTTCCCAGGCGAAAAAGATCTTCTAAAATATTAATTGACCCCCCTTCCGGGTAATAATTGCCGGCCACCCGTTTTGAGGTCATATTGCCGACAATCAATTCATTATCATATATTTTCGGGGTCCTGTGGGAAAGAATATAGGCAATGGCCATGGCACGACGGATCAAGGGATGGGCTGATTTAGCCTGCCGGCCTTGCCGGGATTTTTTAAATTTTTCCAGCAGCGTAGGCCGCTCCAGGCAGATGGAGTACCGGGTGCTTAACAATTCTTCCCGGATGGCTGTGATGCGCATGCTCGGGGTGGTAAGAGAAGGAAATTGTTTAAAAAATTGATTTTCTTCCTGCTGATGAACAGCAGCCTGAGCCAATGAAGCGTTCATCGGACTGTCCTCCTGGTTTTTCCCTGCTATCGGTTAATTTTGATGGGTATCAATTTTCGAAAATAAGAAACAAATTTTCGTAAGAAATCAAATATTTTCTGAACCCGGATTATGCAACACACCCTGCCTGTCAAAACAAAGTCAGAAAAAAATACGACTTTTAGATCATTTCAAGCACCGTTGCCATGGAAACCCCGCCACCGCCGCAAAGGGTGGCCATTCCGAGATTCTTTCCGCGGTTTTTCATGGCATAAAGCAAGGTTACCATAACACGGGCGCCGGTGGAACCGACCGGATGCCCCAACCCGATACCGGAACCGTTCACATTGGTGATCTCCCGGTTCAGGCCCAGTTCAATTTCACATCCCAGGTACTGGGCGGCAAATGCTTCATTGAGTTCGATCAATTCAAAATCATCCAGTTCCATTCCGCTTTTGTTCAGCAGATCATTGACCGCCGGCACCGGGGAAAGTCCCATAACCGCCGGATGACAGGCGCCTTTACCGGTTGCCTTGATTCGGGCCATGGGTGTTAATCCCAGTTCTTTGGCTTTGTCCGCGGACATGATCACCATGGCGGTGGCACCGTCATTTAAACCGCTGGAATTACCGGCCGTGACTTTACCGATTTTGGGAACAAATGCCGCCGGGAGTTTCTGCAATGCCTCCATGGTGATGCCCGGTCGGAAATGTTCGTCCTTGTCAAAAATCAACGCATCTTTTTTACGGCGGGGCACGGAAACCGGAACAATCTCATCTTTAAAATCACCTTCAACCGTTGCCCGTTCCGCATTGTTATGGCTTCTTAATGCCACTTCATCCATTGCTTGCCGGCTGATATCATGTTTCTGCGCGATAAATTCAGCCGTCTGTCCCATGATATAAGGTTTTCCGATAAACTGGGAATATGGTGCCTGGCTGGAATCCACCGGGCCGTCTTCCGGCAGGGGCATCACATAGGAACCGCAATGAAGCGCCCTGATCAAAGAATCGACAAACACCTGATCCTGAAGCCGGCAACCCCAGCGGGCTTTCGGCACTTCATAGGGGACGCTGGACATATGTTCCACACCACCGGCAAGAATGACATCCGCCATACCCGCCTGGATCATTGCCATGCCGGAAAGCGCGGCTTCCATACCGGAAATACAAACCCGGTTGATGGTGACGGCCGGAATACTATCCGGTATTCCGGCCAGCAGTGCCCCCACACGGGTGACGTTCAACGTATCACTCGGATCCATGCAGCATCCGAACCGGACATCATCAATAATCGCCGAGTCAATCCCCGCACGATTCACCGCTTCCTTCATCACCACACTGGCAAGGGTCGCGCTGTTCAAGTCTTTCATGGTCCCGCCGAAAGCACCAACCGCTGTACGACAGGCAGATACAATTACCACTTCCTTCATGTTCATCCTCCTTTTAATCTCTTTTTTATGAAACAGCAAAACATTTTGTATTGGTTCATCAACCATATTTATCACATTGAAAATTGCCGGATGATATCGTATTAACGAAAAAAAAATAATACAACTGATTTTTTCAAGGCATCAGGGGAAAGCTGTAGCCTTGCTACCGCGATCCTGTTATAATGCAGCAAAAAGGCGAATCAAACTTGTGAGAAAAGCGGGCTACCCCTTTGAAGCCTGCTGAATCCATTTTGAAATGTTTTGAACGATGGACGTCTCCCACTCCGGGCTTACCCTGGATTTGATAAACTGCTGGTACGCATAATTTGTCAGGTCAACCGCTTTCTCATACAGGTAAATTTTTTCAAGCACCGCGCCTTCAACATCCTCGACAGATTCTACACGGCCGGTTTCCGGCGACTTCAGCCCCCCGATATTGAGGCTCTCCCCCTTCAGGTTAAACCGCCATTCATTTTCCCCGGCTTTGACCACAAGGTTGATCTCAGTAACCTTTGCGCCCTTCTGAAGGGCAATCACCCCTTCTTCAAGGCCTGCACCGTCGCCTTTGATGGTAATCATCTCATCGCGGTTGTGGCTGCTGTTTTCCAGCACAATCCGGTTTCCGATGAACATGTCATCAAGTTCCGCCTTCGGGTCCAATAATTTCTGCGTGTCGGTTTCGATCATGTACCAAAGCCAGGTTAAAAACTCATGTCCGAGAAACTTATATCGATTATATGCAACAGATACATCAAGCATGCTGCCCCCTGTAGAATGTAGTGGGTGAAAGTTTTTCCAGTTGATCCTTTTGCGTATCTTTCAGACCGCCGGTCAGGACCGCAGCCGTATATGGAAACATCCGGATTAAAGACAACTTGAAGGTTTTTGAAAAAAGGGTCTCCAGTTCCTCGTTGGCGCCCTTTTGATTGCAAAGAAACCATAAGATTTTCGCTTCATAATTCCAGATCAGATCATACATATTCGGTGTCGCCGGCATGCGCATATAAAGCCGGCGGATGACCTCGTCCTTGATCTCGCTTTTCTCATTCCGGTGCAGCGCCTCCCGCTCGGACTGTTCAAGCCGCTTGGCAATGGCCATATTCAGATGTTTAGTGACAATTTTTGACGGAATGCTCTTTTTGTCGATTCTCAATGAAAAAATAAGATGCGTGCCGAAGATATACGAAGACCCGCTAAAATCCGGTTTAAATGGAGATTCAAAACCGGTCCAGCCGACACTTTTATCCTCCGGCTCATTGTCAATCTCCCGGATGGCATTATTAGTCAGAGAATCTGCCACGGTTTCCAGAAACGAATCCTCTATGGTGCCCTCCACACGGTACTGTGTAATTGAAACACTTGATGATAATACGCCCATAAACGTTAACTCCTCACCAGGGTTATTGAGATGAATCAACTCAGTAAAAAAACAAAAAGATAAGCCCTCTCATTAACCGCAATGCCCCAGACAGGCAAGAATTTTTTCCTGTAAAAAACAGATTAGAATTGATATGAACATATTGTTATTAAATTAATCAGGAACCCATTACATGAAATTCATCGCCGACCTGCACATTCATTCCCGGTTTTCACGGGCAACCGCCAAAAGCCTTGATTTTGAGAATTTATATATGGCCGCCCGCTTAAAAGGGATCACCGTGGTCGGCACCGGAGATTTCACCCACCCGGGCTGGATTGCGGAAATTTCCGAAAAACTGGTTCCGGCAGAGCCCGGACTGTTCAAGCTCAAAGACGAGCTGGAAGCGGCGTGCGAAAAGCAGCTGCCTTTTACCGACAAAGCACCGGTTCGGTTTCTCTTAAGCTGTGAAATCAGTAGTATATATAAAAAATCAGGGGCCACCCGTAAAAACCATAACCTGGTATTTCTCCCGGACATTGCATCCGCCACCCGGTTTAACGCCAGACTGGACCAGATCGGGAACATTAAATCCGATGGCCGGCCAATACTGGGTCTGGATGCAAAAAACCTGCTGGAAATCCTGCTGGAAACATCGGACGATGGTTTTTTGATCCCGGCCCATATCTGGACCCCTTGGTTTTCTTTGTTTGGCTCCAAATCCGGTTTTGATACCATTGAAGAATGCTTTGAGGACCTGACCCCCCACATATTTGCAGTGGAAACCGGACTGTCATCAGACCCGCCCATGAACTGGCGGGTGGGCAATATTGACGGCATCACCCTGGTGTCCAACTCAGATGCCCATTCCCCGGCCAATCTCGGCAGGGAAGCCAACCTGTTTGACACCGACCTGTCATACCCGGCCATCAGGGACACGTTAAAATCAGGGGATGCCAACCGTTTTTTAGGGACCATCGAATTTTTCCCGGAAGAAGGAAAATATCACCATGACGGCCACCGTAAATGTGAAGTCAATATCACGCCCAACAAATCCATAAAGTATAATGACCTGTGCCCGGTATGCGGCAAACCCATGACCCTGGGCGTACTCCACCGGGTTGAGGAACTGGCCACTCGAAAAGAAGGGGAAAAGCCGGAAAAAACACACCCCTATTATAGTGTCATCCCTTTGGCGGAAATCATATCCGAAATTGTGGGTATGGGCCCGAAAACCAAAAAAGTAGCCTATCACTACAATAAAGCCATTAAAACACTGGGGCCGGAACTGAACATCCTCCACCGCATGGCCATTGAAAAAATTGCAACCGCACCCGTCCCTTTTCTGGGAGAAGCCATCCGGCGGATGCGTGAGGGACTGGTCCATATCACCCCGGGTTATGACGGTGAATACGGCCGGATCAAAGTTTTAAACCCTGAAGAAAAGGACCGGCTGACCGGGCAAAAATCCCTTTTTCAAATTCCGAAAAAAAATGGTCCGCCACCCAAAAAAGGAACAAAAGCTCCCCGGCAATCTTCAGATAAACAAACCGCTGCCCCAAGCAATCAAAAAGACAAACAAAAGGAAACGGGTAAAACACAGACCGCCGAGACGGATAAAGAATCCGACATACTGGCTGGTTTAAATGATGACCAGTTAAAGGCTGTCACATATGAAACAGGCCCGCTGCTGATCGTCGCCGGACCGGGAACCGGTAAGACCCGGACCCTGACCTGCCGGATTGCCCATCTCATCAAAAACAGAGGCGTGAACCCGGAAAACATTCTGGCGGTCACCTTTACCAATAAAGCGGCCGCGGAAATGGCGGCCCGGCTGTCCGGGATGCTGGGCCAAAAGACGCCATTGCCGCTTACGGCGACATTCCATGCATTTTGTTTTAAACTTTTAAAAGAGATTCATCATAATCGTAGCAAAGACCATGCCGTAATCGATGATTTTGACCGCAAAGAACTGGTTGCAGAGGCCATCCACAGCGTCAAAAAATACATCATCGATTTAAACATAAAAACAGATATAGCGGTTGACCGCATTGTCTGCGCCAAACAGCATTTGCTGGCACCCTCCGATGACCTCGAATCGGTTACTGACGGGCTCAACACAAAGGATTTTGCAGCAGTCTACGAAGTTTATCAGCATTTACTCGACGGTCAGTATCTCTATGATTATGAAGATTTGATCTTTAAAACCGTCAGTTTTTTCGAATCTGACATGGAGTCAAAAAATTTCTACAAAACCCGTTTTCCGTATATTTTTGTGGATGAATACCAGGACCTGAATTTTGGCCAGTACAACATCATCAAGGCCCTGGCCCCGGTAGACGGCAATATCTGCGTGATCGGAGATCCGGATCAGTCCATCTACGGTTTCCGGGGAGCCGATGTATCATTTTTTCAGAGATTCACAGATGATTTTCCGTCTGCCCAAAAAATCCGGCTGACACGAAATTATCGGTCTTCCGAGACCATCCTGGCAGCTTCCCACCAGATCATTCAAAAACACTCATTAAACGATTTTACCCGCCGTGTTTATTCCGGAATAACCGGCCTGAAAGCCATCAGTATCATTGAAACCGAATCTGAAAAATCCGAAGCCGTCGCCGTGGGTAAAACCATTGAACAGATGGTGGGCGGCACTGGATTTCATTTTGATGATTTCAATACCAATCCGGACGCTCTTCACGGCGAATACCGGGCGTTTTCGGATTTTGCGGTCCTCTACCGGACCAGCGCCCAGGGAAAAATCTTTGCTGAAGTCCTGGGCAGCGCCGGCATCCCCTGCCAGACGGCAAGCAAGGAAAACGCTTTTTGCAAAAAAGGGATAATAGAACTTCTCTCGCTGCTGAAAATTATTGAAGGATACGGCGCTTACATTGATTTTGAACGGGTCAATGCCGTCATTGATCATGGGATTGAAAAACAGGATTTGGAAGCCCTCAAGACATGGGGGTATAACAACCGTTACCCGTTGAGCGGGCTTATGGCTGAAGCGGAAAGGCTGGAAATTGACAATTTGACAAAACCCGGCCGGCGGCGCCTGGACGTGATGCTGAAATTTATCGCCGGTTATGCCAGGCACATCTCCGGATTGTCCGTTAAAGACAAACTGGTCTATCTTGCAAAGCAGGCCCGAAACGCAAACCGCTTAAAATCAGATACCAAAAGCCGCGAGGCCTTTGACCATGTCGTCCGGGTTGCTGAAACGTTTGGCGAAAATGCTTCCGGGTTTCTGGAAACCGCCGCTTTGCAGAGTGATCCGGATGTTTTTGACACCAAAAGCCAGAAAGTGTCGTTGATGACGATTCATGCTGCTAAAGGGCTGGAATTTCCGATTGTTTTTATCGCCGGATGTGAAAACGGCCTGATTCCCTTTATCCGTCAAGGTGCGGCATTATGTGATATGGATGAGGAACGCCGGCTGTTTTACGTGGCTATGACCCGGGCAAAAGATCACTTGTTTTTCACCCGGACAAAAAAACGGACAATATACGGAAAAACAGATACCAGAGACATCTCCCCGTTTGTTGCCGACATTGAAAACAAGCTTTTGAAAAATGAAATCCAACCCCCCATTAAGAAAAAAAAGGGGCCGGTTCAGATGACGTTGTTTTAATAAATTTTCCGGAAAAATTTATTAATAAAGAACGCATTGATTTATATACAAAATATTCCGTCACCCACCTGTCACACCCGGAGTTCTCCAAACGATTCATCCTCCAAAAAGTATAATGAATATAAAAACCGCATTCTGTAATAATACGTCTGCCCAAGGGGAAAAAAAACCACCTGATTATTTTTAATTTTTTGCAACGTAATCAATGGGTTATCCCAGAAATTCGGAAAACAAACCTCAAAATTGATGGATTCGTAAAAAGTCATAAAATGGCTGTTTATTGACTTCTTCCATTAATAAATTCAATGCGTTAAACGAGCTTCGCTCCTAAAATCCGACTTTTTACGGAGACATCAAACTTGATATTGCGATTTGTAAATGATATAGGAATTTTTTTAAATGTATTGACACTTAAAATTTGTGACCGTACGGCACTTTATAAATACCTGTCAGCAACCTGTAATCGGAGTTTTATTGTGGAAAAATATCTCATTAAGGATCTAATGGTTCCCATTTCGGAATATGCGACGGTTTCCGAAGGGGCCACCCTGTTTGAAGCGTATCTGGCCCTGGAAAAAGCCCAGGAAGAATATGACCATAACAAGTACCGGCATCGCGCGATTCTGATCCTGGATAAAAATAATCGGGTCATTGGCAAGGTCGGCCAGTTGGATGTGTTGCGAGCCCTTGAACCAAAAAATGAACAATTTGAAATGTTCGAGGATATCAGCAAATTCAAATTCAGCTCACACTTTATCATGAGCCTGCGCGAGCAATACCTGATGCAGGATGAACCCCTGATCGATATTTGTAAAAAGACGGCTCAAATCAAAGTGGAAGATTTAATGCGCACCCCGACCAAAGGCGAGTATGTCGAAGAAGATACCTCTTTAAATATCGCCATCCATCAACTGGTTCGCGGCTCTCATATGGCACTGCTGGTAGTCAGGAAAAATGAAATTGTGGGTATTTTAAGATTAACGGATGTTTTTGCGGCGATTTTCCACACCATGAAGGAATGTGGCTTAGACATTGATTCTGATATTGATAAGAATATTGATAAGGAAACTTAAATATTATGAACGCACTTGAAAAGCTTTTCATCCGAATTGTCCAGCGGGTCAATATTAATTTACGGGAGCTTGAATTTGACGCTAGACCATATGTCTGGGACCTTATCCCCAAAAACCAGATGACCAAGTTCTATGCATTTTATGGTATTACCCCTGACCATCCGTTAAACCTGCAGTTCAGGCATTCCGGCCTGGCCGGGAGTTATTTTCTGGGCCAGTGCCGCGTTTCCAATTCCCTGCTTTACAAGTGCGATGTCCGGGGAGATGAACTTAAAAAAAAGGGGGATAAATTCCAGTTTAAAAATTTTAATATCCCGGTTTCCAAGGATGAAGAAATCGTGATTGAAGACAGTGCATTTGTCAAAACACTGATCCATAATTATTCCCATGACCCGGAAACCCTGGAAAAATTCTTTATTAAGGACACGATATCCACGCATTATGCCAATATCCACGGCGCCCCGTCATCCGGTTGTTTCCTTGGGCCCTTTTCAACCGTGGACCTGACCACCATGAGGGACTGCATCATCGGAACATTTTCCTATGTTCAGGCCGGAGAAATCAGCCATTTAAATATTGACCCGGGAACCGTGTGGGTCCGAAGTCCGGATTCGTTTAATTTCCTTTACCATTATCCTTTGAAAAAGCTCAAAGATTATATTTATTTTGAGGCCGAGAGCCTGCCGCAAGGAATTTTCATTGATTTTATGGAAAGCCGGAAGGAAGATTTCCAGAGGGTATTTGATGTGGTCAATATTGAACCTTACACCAATGTTCCAACAACCGCCTCACTGGACCGGTATGCCGTCATCAAACCCAAAACAGATATCGGCGAAAATGTGTTAATTTCTCAACGGGCCTATCTTGAAAACTCATATCTCGGTAAAGGGGCCAATGCCCAGGAGAACTGCTTTATCATCAACTCCCGGCTGGAAGGCTACAATGTCACAGCCCATGGCGCTAAAATTATTGAAGCAGATCTGGGGCAGAACGTTTTTGTAGGATTCAACAGCTTTCTCCGGGGGCAACCGGAGAGCCGGCTGACCATCGACAAGGAGAGCATTATCATGCCCCACACCATCGTTGATATCGCCGAACCGCTGACCATTCCGCCGGGGCAGCTTGTATGGGGGCTGATAACGAACCGGGATGATCTTGAAACCAACAGCATCTCCATTTCTGAACTGTCAAAAATAAATACCCGTTACTCAAAAGGCAACATGTTTTTTGAAGGTAGCGGGGCGAGTTTTGTTTCCGCGTTTCAGGGACGGATTCATCACATCCTTGAAGCCAACGGTGCTTTCTTCAACAGCCTAGACAACAGCGGACCGGGTCATGCGCAAAAAAACCAGAACATGTCATTTAACACAATACAGCCGTACCCCCGAGGAGACCAGGAAGGATTGTTTCCAACAATTTTGATTCAACCGTAATAACAAAAAAAAAATTCATTTTTTTGAGGTAACCCACTAAAAACGGCCCTTCTGCTTATTCGGCAGAAGGGCCGTTTTTTTGTGCCCAAACGAAAATCGCCAATTTTAAATGCGAAAAAAAAATTTATAAGAATATGTTTTTATATCTCTTTCTAAAAATAAAAATTAAAATCGCAGCTCGTTTCAAGTAATTTTTTACATTTCCGGTTCCGCTTGATTAATGCATTTTTTCATAGTAAATATATTTTTTTCAAAAAATGGATATATTTTTTAAATAATAAATAAAAAAGTTTTTAACTTATTAGATAATTTGAGGAGGTTCATATGAAATCTTACAAAGTAATAGATTTAATGGTACCTGCAACAGACTACGCCTCTGTTTCCGAAGATGCCACCCTTTACGAGGCGGTTAAAGCATTGGAGGATGCCCAGAAAAAATTTAAGCAGGATCGTTACCAGCATCGCGGCATCCTGATCTATGACAAAACCAGAAAAATAATCGGTAAACTGGGCCAGTTGGATATTCTAAAAGCCCTTGAACCAAAATATTTTGAAATGCAGGATCGTCAGGGTTTGAAAAGCCTGGGGTTCAGCAAACAGTTCATGAAATCAATGTTGAAAGACTATCGTTTTCTTGATGGCGCGATGGCAAATATCTGCAAAAAAGCCGGTGAAACAAAAGTCACTTCATTCGTGGTGACGCCCACTGAAGGTGAATTTGTGGATATGGATGACTCCATCAATGAAGCGATTCACCAGCTGGTTCTGGGGCATCATCAGTCGTTACTGGTTACCGATAAAAAAGGGGACATTATCGGGATTTTGCGACTCACCGACGTATTTTCAACAATTTGTCAAAGCATGCATGAATGCGGCATTGAATAAACGGCTGTACCGGGTGAAATTTTTTTCTTTTTAAACCCATACCGCCCGGCAACACCGCAAGGAGGAATCTCTTAATGGATAGCATACAAGTTCCTGAAGAAAATCAAAAAAACTGGACTAAAATCATCGCCCTGCTCGGGGGCGTCTTTTTATTTGCCATTGTTTATTATTCTCCCCCCTGGTTTGACGCGGTCGATCCCATGGGTAAACACTTTGCCTTGTCCCAGGAGGGAAAAGGGGCGCTGGCCGTATTTTTACTGGCCGGTACCTGGTGGGTATTTGAAGTGGTCCCCATCGGCGTGACCAGCCTGATGATCGGTGTTCTCCAGGTACTGTTTCTGATCCGGCCGGCCAATGTGGCGTTTAAAGATTTCATGGACCCGTCGGTATTGTTTATTTTCGGTTCCATCGTCATCGGCCTAGTGTTCACCAAAACCGGACTGACACGGCGACTGGCTTACAAAATGCTCATAATTGTCGGAGAGCGCACCAGCATGATCTACCTGGGTTGTTTTCTGGTAACCGCCGCTCTCTCCCATATTATGGCCCATACTGCCGTGGCAGCCACTATTTATCCGCTGTTAATGGCAATCTATGCATTGTATGGTGAAGGCGATAATCAGACCAAATTCGGGAAAGGCCTTTTCATGGGTATGGCCTATGTGGCCGGTGCCGGCAGTATTGTCACCCTGCTGGGCGCCGCACGGGGTGCGGTTGCGCTTGGTTTTTTCAAGGATGTGATGAACCAGGATATCGGATTTTTCGAACTCACCTATTATATGCTCCCCATCGGCTGGCTGATGACATTTCTGCTGTGGGGATTTTTCATGATCGTGTGCAAGCCCGAAAAAAAGACCATCCCGGGTTTAAGGGAAAAAGCCAAAGAATTAAACGCTGAACTGGGGTCGATCACCCGCCAGGAAATTATTGCCGCCCTGATTGTAGGCGCCTGTGTTATCTCCTTAGGTGTCATTGCCGTATTAAAATCGGTTATTCCCGGTTTTCATCCGCCCCATAAAACAGCCGTGATCCTGTTGTCCACCGTCCTGTTTTTCATTTCCGGTATTCTAACCATTGAAGATCTGGAAGAAATCCCATGGAATATTATCCTGCTGTTTGCAGGGGCCATGAGTATCGGTTTCTGCCTGTGGCAAACCGGGGCGGCCGAATGGCTGGCCATCAACTGGCTGGTCATGTTCAAGGAAGCCAACTGGTTTGTGTTTATCATGAGCATTGCCTTTTTTGTCATGATGATGACCAACTTTATTATGAACGTGGCGGCGATCGCCATTTCTCTGCCTGTAGCACTGGTTATCGCGCCTTATCTGGGCGTGGCCGGAGAAGTTATCCTGTTTTCTTCCCTGGTAACCGCAGGCATGCCGTTCCTGCTGCTGGTCGGTGCGGCGCCCAACGCCATTGCTTATGATTCCAAACAGTTTACCACTGGTGAATTCTTCCTTTACGGCATCCCGGCCAGTATTCTGCTGATGGTTGTCGTCGGTTTTGCTGTTTTTGTACTGTGGCCCATCATGGGCATGCCGATTACCATCGGTGGCTAACCATAAATGTCTGTCAGAGACGGCCCTGTTTTTTCCAGGGCCGTCCCTGATGGCTGCACACTGATGGCTTCGTATAAAGCCCACCACACTTCAAACAACTGCCGACATTGCGCGTCATTGAAATTCCTTCCGCTTTTCAAGTCTGTCCGCAGCAATAAAATTATATTTTTTATCCTGACACCTTAAACCAAAAACCGGGTTGAATATTTCAGCTAACTCTGTCAGCATACTCTTTATTTATTTGTCTTTGGGTACGGTTCTGCAAATCATCCTTTTGGCTATTAACTAATTAATTTTATATAATTTATCACCCAAACATGTGATATCTGCCTATGAAATACACTGTATTTTCAGCCATGCTGCTGGGCCCGAGAAGCAAACAGGAAGACTGTATCATTGACGGGATTGATCTCTTTCAGTCGAATCAATTGAATGAAAAAAAAATAATTGATACGGACTTCCTGCTGCTTGGTGTTTGTGACGGCATGGGCGGCCATGATCAAGGGGAAACTGCCAGCCGCTTTGTGTGCGAACAAATAAAAAATAAATTTAACCGCACAATGTTCAGCGCTGAAAAAGTCAAAACACTCTTAACTGAAATCCAGAATTCTGCACAAAAACACCTGCCCGAAAACTGCGGGACGACTGTTGCCGGTCTGATGATCATGGACGGTCAAACGATTGTATTTAACGCAGGAGACAGTCGTGTTTATAAAATTTCAACATCCGGCATGGATTATATCTCGCATGATCATTCACTGGTGCAGGGCCTGGTTGACAAATCATTTATTCAGAAGGATACGGCGCCGTACCATCCGTTAAAAAACATCATTGATTTTGGTATTGGGCCTTTATTTAATGATGTGTGGGAAAATTTTGATATTCATATTTTTGAAGAATCCATTTCAAGAGATGCCTGGTACCTGCTCTGTTCCGATGGCGTTAATGACCTGATGAATGAAAAAGAAATACATGAACTTTTGATGCCGTCTCCCATTGAAAATGGAACTATTCTATTACAGGCCTTGCAAAAAAAAGAATTAAAGGACAATACCAGCTTCATCATCTTACAGGCGAATTGAAAGAAGGAATCCTGTTTCCCGGCCGAAGGGACAACCGAAAATGATATTCCGGGTAAGATGAATCAATATTTGGGGAAGATTGAATGGAAGAGATAATAAAAAAATGCCTTCCAACTTATGAAGTGTTGAGCAGAATCGGAGAAGGTGTTTACGGATTTGTTTTTCATGTGAAAGACAACTTAAAGGAAAGAGCGGTTAAAGTTGTTCCGATCATGGTTGAGAGATCCCTGTCTTTTCGAACCCAGCAAGAACTGGATTCCAAAATATCACACGACTTTTATGCTGTTCAGGAATATTACGGCAAAATCAAAGGAGACGGAGTGATTGAAATCCATGATTTCCATCTCATGGATAAGAAGGTCTCCAAGCAGGAGGCCAAAGCATATCTCATTATCTTAATGGAGTTTTGCCCTGAAAATCTGTCAGACCATGTAATCGATCATTACCCGCTTTCTCCCCGGCAGGCAAAAAATCTGATGCGGGAACTGGCGGAAATTTTAAACCGGCTGTCGAACCGAACCAAAGACGCTTTCATTGTCAAAGACTTAAAACCTTCCAACCTTTTGATAAATAAAAACGAACGGTTATTAATTGGCGATCTTGGGGGACTGCAGCGCTTACACAGCATTTCAACCGCCGCGAAAGCACAATTCACGCCTAACTGGTCGGCCCCCGAACTGATCATCAACAGTGAAACTGCCAATATCCCGAGCCTGCTGTTTTCTTATGGCCTTGTCTGTTATTTCATATGGTACGGCACGCTTCCCTATGACAAAAAAGATTTCACGGAAAGAACTCGGCTGATCAAGGACAAGGGACTTGTCTTTTCCCGTGGCGATATGCCTTATTATATACAGGGGATGATAGAAAAATGTCTGAAATTCGACCCGAAAAAACGCCCCAAGAATTTTAATGAAATCATTAAAATCTTAAGCGGTAATAAACGCTTGATTATTGATGACCCATTATTATCAGCCGATTCCAAAATTTCCGGTTCCAAATCCGCCAAAATCAGGCCTACCGGATCAAAATCAAAACATAAAAAGTCCGCCGAATCTATCAAACGGAAAAAAGTCAAAAAAGAAAACATCGTCGACATTGCCGTGGAGCAACTGGAACTTGACAGCAAATCACCGTTTGAAAGACATCAGATCGGGGACTCCTGGCTGGAACCGGTGACCGGCATGGAATTTACATGGGTTCCCGCCGGGACTTTCCGGATGGGTTCCGGAAGCTGGGACGGGGATGGTAAAAAAGATGAATTTCCGGCTCATACCGTTTATATCGACGGGTTCTGGATGGGAAAATATCTGATTACCCAGGCGAACTGGAAAAAAGTGATGGCCAGTACATTCTGGAAAAAAGTCAGCCTCTACAACTATAACCCTTCCTGGTTTAAAGCGGGACAGGAGTATCCGGTGGAGCGGATTTCATGGAATGAGGCCCAGGAATTCATCCAGAAACTACTATCCTTTAACAAAGGCAAGTACCTTTTCCGGCTGCCCACGGAAGCGGAATGGGAGTATGCGGCCAGAAGCTGCGGCAAGCACCAAAAATATGCCGGCGGCAAAAACCTGGACGCCCTCGCCTGGTATTCAGCCAACAGCGGCATGGCCACGCAGCCGGTGGGCACGAAACTGCCGAACAAACTCGGGCTCTATGACATGAGCGGGAATGTTTATGAATGGTGCCTGGACGAATACAGTGAGTCGGCCTACAAAAGACATAAAAAAAACAACCCGCTGATTACCGGCGAAGGCACAAAACAGGTAATTCGCGGCGGCAGTTGGAGCAACTCGCCCCATGAAATGCGCAGCACTTATCGCGCCAGCGTGAACCAGGATTTTAAAGGAAATTATATTGGATTTCGTCTGGTGATGACGTCCGTCAACCGGAAGAAGTTTAATAAATAGTGGGCATCGCATCTTCAAAAATCTTCAACCCATGATCCATCGCATACCAGTTGGCCCGTCCAGGTGCTTGCCCACTGCCTGAGAAGAAATCGCGTCTTTCCAGAGCCCGCCGATCGGTTTCCGGGTCCATTTCTGATACAAATTGCCTTGCGCACCGCAATAACAGGGATCGAATTATTCAACCCAGGTAAGGGTATGATCACAATAATCATCCCCATCGATTAATGTTTTGGTGCGAGAGAACCTGACATTCGGGTGATAGGTTTCCCAGAATACATAATCGCCATAGCACATCCGGTCCGCAATGGCCATTAATCCGACATCCCGTGCCACTTCGTTATAAAAACATCTTTTTACATTTAAGGATACGGAATTCCCCTTTGGCGACATCACACTGCCTTCAACATTATAATCATGGTCAACCAGGTGCTGCCAGACATGATTCAACATAAACTCTTTAGTAAAAAGCCGCGCATCGGGAATCATCTGGCCGATGAACTGCAGGGTTGGCGCTTTGATGATTTCTGCGATTTTTTGATTCGCGGTTGATGAATCTTTGCGTTTTAAGTATTCATATAGATGTTTTAAATAGTTTAGTTTAAACCAGATGCGTTTTTTCCCGGTCTCGGGATAATTGCCCTCCCCCCTGATGATATCTGCAAAATGCTTTCCGGAGGCATAGTTTATTGCTTTTACCCCTTCAACCAGACCCAATGTTTTGACGACAGATTTTATTCCGTTTTTTGTCTCTTTGATGTCCGCTGCACCTAATGCAAAAAGCACCTTCATGGGGTTTTCTCCCTAAAAATATTTTTCCTGATTTCAAAATTACTGTTTACATACTTTCGTTTTATATTTCAAATAGGTCAATAAAACAATGGTGCTGCGTAAAGGGCAAACAAGGCTTCCCCAAAAATCCAAGGAAACACCGAATTCTGCATAAGAAATTGAGCCGCCGACCCTTCACGTCAGATACAATTGTGTGGTTCGCTTTTTCTTATTTTATTGTTACCAAGGATTAAACAACTTCGACATCGCACCTTCAAAAACCCGCAACCCGTGATCCACCGCATACCAGTTGGCCCGTTCCAGGTGCTTGCCAACAGCCTGGGGAGAAACTGCATCTTTCCAGAGACCGCCAATCTGTTTCCGGGTCCATTTCTGCAATGCCCCGGTCATGGCCAGCGACTGCTTATCCGTCCAGTGATCGGCAAGCGCCCCTGTCATCCTGACAATACCGTCAAGGAGAAGCGCTTCATCAAAACCGCTCATCGCAAACCGCATGGTTCCGGACTTGGGAGAAATCATTTGTTCAATCATTTTCCCGGACACCCGAAAAGCCGGGCCGTCTCCGGCAGACACCCGTCTGTCAGGCACATAATCGATAGAGCCGACACCGATTGCCAGCCGGGAATCAATTTTTTGTTCAGAGTTTTTTTCAGGAGAATGGGCCTTAATGTAGGCCCGGAAATAAAGGGCGGCACGCAAAGAAAAAACCGGGTCCGTCAACAGGATCTGACATCCGTCTCCCCGGAACACGTCCACTTCATAGGGCATGATCCCGGGAAATATCTCTGACAGGGCAACCCCACATTTTTTCAGGATAAAATACATGCCCTGCCGCACTTCGACCGGCAAATCTGAAAAACCGATAAAATCACCGGTAATTATCGCATGGTTTTGTTTCGGGTCAACTTTCATAACAGATCAATCTTCATAACAGCTCAAGGAACCTTACCGGCAGTTCCCCTGCGGGTGCCTGTCCCTAAAATAAACACGATGGTTCCGGCAAGCATGATAACAGATCCCAGGTAAAAGGCATACTGCAGTTTAAAAATATCCATTATGATTCCGGCAAACAAAGATCCACACAGCATCCCCATACTGTGTGCAACGGTGATCAGGGACATGACCGCTCCCATAGCTTCCGATTTATTGCCGGAGATCACGGCCAGGGCCATCAAGGCGGGCATGGAAATTCCGCCGCCGATGCCGAATATGGCATTTGCAACAAACAGCCCCCAAAAACCTTCTGCCGTTCCCACCAGCAATATGGCAACAACGGTTATCATCCCGCCGGTAATTACAAAAATCCGTTTATCCATTCTGTCCGCAAGCGCGCCCATGGGAAGGTGCAATATGCCGCTGACTGAAACGCCCAGAACAATAAGTATACCGATGGATGAACTCGACAGTGCAAAGTTCATATCACCATAAACCGGCAGAAACCCCCAGATAATACCAATACAGGTGGTATATACAAACCTGAAAAAAGCAATACTGGCAATGTCACGGTCCCGCAACAGGCGACCCCAGGGAGTGGGTGAATAGCCCCGGATCACTGTTCGTTCCTGCCGTGTGGGCGGCAAAAAGAAAAAACTCAGGCAAAACGCCCCAAATGCCAACGCACCCATCGCACCGAATGCGACCTGGAGGCTGAAATAATCCTTGATGCCACCCCCCAGCAGCGGTCCGATACTCAGCCCTAAAAACACCGACATATTAAACATTCCCATGGAAATGCCTTCTTTGCCTTTAGGGGTAATGTCCCCGATATAGGCCTGGGCCACGGGCATGATCATGGCCGAAGCAATTCCCTGAATCGCCCGGAGCAAGACCAGTCCTTTAATATCCTGAAAAAAAATAAATGCCACTGAGATGATAAAATAAGAAAAAAGCCCGAACGTGATAAATGGTTTCCGGCCTTTTTGATCGGATAATTTTCCGAACCAGGGAAGAAAAAATGTCCGGGTTAAAGAGAATCCGCCGAAAATCATCGCAATATAGAATCCGCTGGCCCCAAGGCTGTGGGCATATACCGGAAGCAGGGGGACAACAATGCCAACGCCGGTGACGGCGGCAAACAGGGAAAAAAACAGGGCGGTAAATATTTTTTTATCGATTTTTTCGATTGTTTCCATAAGTAAAGATCCGGGTCCAGAGAGCCCGGCTTTGGGTTAGCCAGAGGGCATGGTTTACTGCATTGATGATAACCGACACTCAATTTTCATAATCTTAATCATAATCGTAATCTGTCTTTTAATGAAAGACTTTTAGCACCAAAGATTATGATTATGGATTTTTCAAGGCATAGCCAAATATCTCTGACCTGACCCAGAGAGGCAGGTTTTTTAAGTTAAAATAAAATCCAGAACCTTCAGATATCACCGCCATGGCACACTGACAAGCACCTTTTAAAGAAAGAGATAAGTAACTGAAATTAGGACTTTTTCAGTGCCACCAGTGTCGCCCCCCATCCCCCGGCGTGCGAAGGCGCATCTGTAATAGAAAGCACATCCGGATGTGCTTTTAAAATCCCCTGTACCCGTTTTTTCAATACCCCGGTTCCCTTGCCATGAATAATCCGCAGGGAGAAAATCTCTTTTTCACGGCATGCGGTGATATAATCATACAGCAACAGTTTGACTTCTTTGGGGTTGAACGTATGCAGGTCCAGAACTCCGTCAATGGGTATTTCAATTGGTTCCAAAAGATTTCCTTATACAGGCTGTTGAGTAAATAATTCCATGATTCTTGATCTTTATGTAAGGATTGGTTAATTATTATAATCGATATCATAATTTACCGGGACAGACACGAAAAATTACTTATATAATCAATCCTGTCATTGAGGGAGGGATGACTGCGAAACGAAATATAACTATAATCCTACTGAATGCCATTTAATGGAATAAAAAATGACACCCGCTATAATATATATCATTATTTTCGCTTATTTGATCGGCTCCATTCCCTTTGGGCTGGTCTTGGCGAAAACATTTAAATCCGTGGATTTACGAGAAATCGGAAGCGGAAATATCGGTGCGACCAATGCCCGAAGAGCCGGTGGGTGGGGATTGGGCCTTGCCACATTGGCTTGTGATGTTTTAAAAGGGACAATTCCAGTGCTGATTGCCTCAGCTATCAGTCAGGGGAATGAAAATGGATTAAAAGAAGTATGGGTTGCACTGACCGCAATTTCAGCATTTTGCGGACACCTGTTTCCCGTTTATTTAAAATTTAAAACAGGCGGTAAAGGGGTGGCGACTGCTGTGGGCTGTTTTGCGGTCATTTCACCCATTGCACTGGCAATATCAATTGTTGCATTTATAATCGCCGCCGGCATTTCAAACCGTGTTTCCGCCGGTTCACTGGCAGCGGCCGCAACGCTTCCCATCAGCGTGTTCTGGTTGAATCAATCACTAATGCTCTTTGGATGCGCGCTGCTTATCTCTCTGGCCATCATTTTCCGCCATAAAGACAATATCAAAAGATTATTCGCCGGAACGGAACCAACGATTGGAAGGGATTAGGTGGAAGGTTGAAGGTTGAAGACTGAAGGTATAAGGCTGAAGAGGAAAAAGAAAATGATAGCCATTTATTTCATTACAAAAAATGCCGGATTACGCTCTACGAGCTAATCCGTCCTACGTATTGCTCAGAACTTGATGGCAAAGAAAAAAGTCTCACCAATCTTAAAATATGGCAAGGCGCGCAAAGCCTGGGGAGCGAGGCGTACGAATGTACGTTGAGTGACGAAGGCTGAAGCGTAACGCCGAAATTGGGCTTTTTGCGAAGCCAACTATATCAATGCCCACAGGCCAGCTAAAAGCCCGGCAAGAATAAAATGACTTTCCATTAAAAAACCCTGGCGGAACCCGGACGGGATCCCGCCCCGTTCATAGGCGGACAAAAACATCAGCATGGACAACGGGCAGATGCTCAGCAAATACCCGAGTGTTGAAACAGCCCCAACGGCACTGGCGATACACAGAACAATCATCATCAGGCCGGCCAGATTCTTTAACAGCCCCATGGTCTTTTTTTCACCCAGCAGAATGGGGATTGTCTCCTTGCCCACAATACGGCTTCCCTGCATGTCAAGTATGTCAAAAAAAGCGGTCCGCACTAAAACGAGACTAACCGTCCAAGAGAAAATCAGCACCGTGACCAGTCTAATCTGGCCGAACCCGTCAAGGGCCGGCACAATTGTCGTTACGATTCCCCAGGCCATGGCCACAAGCACGGTTTTGGATCCGGGGATATCTCTAATTTTCGGCTTAAACCCGCCGGTAATACTTTGGGGCACCAGGCTGATGATATATACAATCCCCATAAAGCTCATGCACAACAGGAGCAACAAAAACAGCGGCCCCATCTTGTAGGCGATCAGCAAACCGCCCAGGCCGAATAAACCGGTTAAAGCAGAAAGCAGGTTCCGGTTCTGTTGATAAAAAGTGGCCCGATCCGGATCATTGTAGCGGTCGGAAGTAATATCAATCAGGTTGTTGAATGTATGCATACACAGCAGGTATAAAACCGCCACCAATATACTGGATAAAGCAGGCTCAATCCCCTGAAGCATGGCCGCTGCATACGTCAGACATCCGGCACCGATTGCCAGGTAAATATTTGAAAGAAGAAGATTTCGATGGATGAAAAACCGCCATCGCAGAAAGCCTCTCCTGTTATACATCATACGATTTTCAAGTTCCCGGTAAACACGCTTGATAATCCAGTTCGGCGTCGATGCGCCCGCGGTGATGGCAATATGCCGAGGGGTTCCCAGTTGATTGATATCCAGTTCCGCTTCGGTTTCAATGTGAACAGCATGTTTTCCGGCATCCCTGGCGATATCAAAAAGGCGCTTCGTATTTCCGCTCTCATACCCGCCGACCACGACCACGGCGTCAACTTTTTCGGCCAGGTTCTTGACATCTTCCTGCCGGCTCTCGGTGGAGTCACAGATGGTATTAAACACCTGGTAATTCAGATGAAGGGTTTCGGCCCACGCGGTAACTTCTTCAAAAAAAGTCTTATTCTGAGTGGTCTGGGCGACGATAATCGCCTTGTCAAATTTCGGCAATGCGTTTAAGGCGTCCATGTTTTCCGCCACATAACCGTTTTCACCGGCATAGCCCAGCAAGCCGATCACTTCCGGATGCACGCGGTCACCGACAATAATAACCGCATACCCCTGTCTTGAGTGTTTGGCGATAATTGACTGCACCTTGATGACTTTGGGGCAGGTGGCATCAATGACGTTAAACCCTGCGGTTCGCAACTTTTCCAGATCTTCCGGGGGGACGCCGTGGGCTCTGACCAGAACGGTGCCGGAACCCTTTTCCGGGATTTCCTTGATTACGGAAATTCCTTTTTCCTCAAGGATATTCAAAACCTGGGGGTTATGGATAAGGGGCCCATAGGTATATATGGGGTCATCCGTCCGGTTGGAGGCGTCTAAAGCCAACTCAACGGCCCGGCGGACGCCCATACAGAAACCCGCTGTTTTGGCGATCGTAATTTTCATAATAATTTTAGAACGATATTATTATATGTGTTCATTCCGTGATGGTTGAAAAAGGCATTTCTTCAAGGCAACAGAGCGCAGGGGAACAAGCGCTATTATAACTTATAACAGCAAAACAGATACCGCGGCAAAAAAATGCAGCGTAACGCAGTCCCGCCCGGGCGGGATTTACGAAGCCATCAACATTTACGATTTTTTTAAAAATATCTTATGATCAACCAGAGACAAAGAGTGAATCGTCCCTTTAACAAATTTCTGTTCACCGAAAATATTAATCAGTTTATACCCGCCATCTTCAGGTTCAACACTGTCAACCGCTTCCATAATCAATTCCTGATTATCTCCGTCAACTATATACGCACTGGCTTCACACATTTTCTTACTTCCTTGTATTATTTTTAAATTATTTATTTTTACCGGTTCACCATTAGACTGCGCTGAAATATGGGCAAACACCGGTCTCATCAAAACCCGTTTAGATATTTTTCAATCAGCTCATCGATCAGGTGCGGCAACGGAATGGCCGCCGTGCCGACAATCTCCACATTCTCCTGGGAAAGCGGCAGCAGGATTTTTTTTGCCGGACTGGATGTTACGGCTTCAGCCATTTTAGGCGTCACCTCACCCATCATTGAATTTGCCATTACAATGCCGATGGGCCCGATAATCAGATCCACCTGTTTGACGGTCTGTACGATGGCATTTTCACCCGATGCCCCGCGATTGGATTTTGCCTTCAGCATCTGTGATGTCGCAATGGCATTTGTTCCCAGAGCGATGATATCCAAAGACTCTCCAAATTTTCCCCTGAGCTTTTTAATAATGGTGGCACCGATGCCGCCGCCCTGTCCGTCGATAACACAAATTTTAATCATTATAATTTTTTCAGTCGCTTCTTATTCAACCGTTTTTTCTTTGGCAGCCGTTTTGACGGGCCTTTTTTTTTGGTGGTCGGCACCCATCCGTCATCTACTCCTGATTCGGGGGAAATCCCCTTTAAATCCATAAATGCCGCCATTTCCATTTTTTCTTCAAATTCAACGGCGCTTATCGTGGCCGCTCCCTGTGAAGCGGAGGAATCAGCCACCTCCCGGTCGGAACTCACCACAAGGGCTCTTTGTTTCTCCCGGGTGACCATACGCTTAATCACCGAATCAGCGGTTTCCCCATGACGTGAAAATTTTATCAAAATACCTTTTTCATGGTCCCTGTTTTCAAATAAAACCGCTTCCCCGGTACCGTCAAACACCACCGTAATCTTGTGGCCTTTCAACCGTTTATATGCAGCGAGTTTATCGACAAGCGCCTCACGACCCAACTGTAAATCCTGGCGATCCAATGGCCCGATGACTGGAGATTGACGAATGACGTTGTAGCCGTCAACAATAATATGAACGGACATATTTAATAAACCGATAAAAATTCAGATTTAATCAGATTTTAAAAGGCCCAGCAACCGGTCAAGGTCATCGTTGCCGTAGAATTCAATTTCAACCTTACCTTTTTGCCCCCGCCGCTTAATCATCACTTTGGTGCCGAAATACCGGGCAAGATCCTCTTCAAGGTTTAAAAAATAGACATCCGCCGGCCGCTTTTCCGATTTTTTGACACGCTGTTTTTCCGAATTTAACCGCTGGATCAGAGCTTCCGTTGCTCGAACCGACAACCCCCGAAGTATGACAATTTTCCAGGCCCGGCGCTGAAGCGCGGATGTTTCCGCCCCCAGCAGCGCCCTTGCATGCCCCATACTGATCAGGCCGTCTTTAATGGATGACTTGATATCATTGGGAAGTTGATTCAGGCGTAAAAAATTGGCCACTGCGGACCGGCTCTTTCCCACCTGCCGGGCAACTTTCTCCTGGGTCATTTTAAAATCGGTCAGCAGCCTTAAATAGGCTTCCGCTTCTTCCATGGGATTTAAGTTCTGACGCTGAATATTTTCAACAATGGAAAGTTCCAGAAGCTCGGTGTCACCGATATTCTTTATGATAACCGGCACCTTAAACAAGCCTGCCATCTTAGCCGCGCGTAGACGGCGTTCGCCGGCAATCAGTTCATATCCATCTGATGAAGACTCTCTGACCAGCAGCGGCTGAAGAATTCCCTGAACCTTGATTGAATCGGCAAGTTCCACCATTTCGTTTTCAGGAAAATCCCGGCGCGGCTGATACGGATTCGGGACAATCTTATCTACATCACACTCCAGCAAATTCCCGGATGATTCTTCCTGACTGACGACGATGTCCGGGAAAAGAGCGTCTAATCCTTTACCAAGGCCGGTTTTTCTCCGTTTTTTCTGTTTTGATCCGCTATCTTTGGATTTTGATTTTGACTTTCCATCCCCCATTCGCAAACCTATACCTGAATTTTAAATGGTTAGTGGTTGACCGAAAACCTGAAAATTTTTTCAAGTTCAAGGCGGGCGAAAATTTTAACCGGAGGAATACATTAAGTATTTTGAGGATTAAAATTTAAGCCCAACCCAAAATTTAAGCCCAACCCAAAATTTAAGCCGTAAATTGGAAAAATTGGCGGTTTTCGGTCGGGCACTATTTACATAATAACAAACTTGTCCTTACGCCGACGACCATTGAGCACTTCTTTTGCCAGTGACAGATAACTTTTTGATCCGGTTGACGATGGATCATAAAATATTATCGGTTTACCGTAACTCGGCGCTTCACCCAGTCGAACCGTTTTCGGAATACGGGTCTTGAAAACCATATTTTTAAAATACTTGACCGCATTATCCGCCACCTGGTTCGAAAGGTTTGTCCGAGAATCGTACATGGTCAGCACAATGCCCTCGATGCTTAAGCCCGGATTCAACCCCTGCTTGATACGCTTAATGGTTTGCATCAGCTGGCCCAGACCTTCCAATGCATAGAACTCGCATTGCAGGGTAATAAGAATGGAGTTTGCAGCGGTCATTGCATTTAATGTCAACAAACTCAATGAGGGCGGACAGTCTATTATGATATAATCATAATCGTTTGCACACTGGGACAGGAGCCGGCTCAGCACCTTATCCCGGGCATCATCGGCCATCATTTCAATTTCAAACCCGATCAACTCGGTTTTAGACGGAATAAGCGACAATTTACTGATGCCCGTTTCAAAAATAATACCCGCCGCATCCACCTGTCCGATTAACCCGTGATACAAAGATTTATCAATGTTTCTTTTATCAATGCCCAGCCCGGTTGTGGCATTGGCCTGGGGGTCACAGTCCACCAGAAGGGTTTTTTTCTTTGCAACTGACAGCGCTGCTGCCAGATTAACCGCAGTGGTTGTTTTTCCAACCCCGCCTTTTTGATTTGCGATACAAATTGTATGTGCCATAATAGTTTAAGCCTTACCATAAAAATCCATATTTGAAAAGTGGATAACACTGTGTCATAATATAATGTTATGATCAACACTGATATTAGGCCAAACAAATGGCCATTTCAGAAATATTTAAAAAAATCGATGGCTAACTAATACATTGAATAACCCTATGTGTAAATTTAAAAAATTTATTGCCGCATGGACCGCCGCCGTTATTTTCTCCTGCGGCCTGATAATACCTGAAACGGCATCTTCATTGACGATCAAAGAAGAAGAAGAGCTGTCTGTTGAATTTCTCAAAGCCGTATTTGAAGCTTATGACATCATCAAAGACCCTGTGATTAATGATTATATTAACGAGGTCGGGCAGAAAATCATATCCGCAATGCCCCCCCAGCCCTTGGCCTATAAATTTTATGCGGTTCGGCAGGATGCATACAATGCGTTTGCCGGTCCCGGGGGAAATATCTTCATATTTTCCGGTTTATTTTGCGCACTGGAAAGCGAAGATGAACTTGCAGCGCTGCTTGCCCATGAAATCGCCCACGTCTCATGCCGCCACATCTCGGAAATGATGAAGAAATCCAAAAAAACAAATATGGCAACCATGGCCGGTGTAGTTGCCGGGATTCTTATCGGCCTGGGCGGGGCAGGCACCGTGGGCACTGCGCTGACCATCGGATCCATGGCTGCGGGTCAGTCCATAGCCCTGGCCTATAGCCGGGAAAATGAAATGCAGGCAGACCAGATCGGGCGAACGTATCTTCAAAAAGCCGGATATAACTTGAACGGCCTTCTTTCCATATTGAAAAAAATTCGGTCGGTGGACTGGTTTGATGCCGAACAAATCCCGACTTACCTCAAAACCCATCCGGCCACTGAAGAACGGATTATGTACCTTGACAATCTGCTGGAAAACAGAGAAGCCCCTCCGGCGAAAAAAAATTACGCGTTTGAAAGAGCGCATACCCGGATAGTCGCGCTTTATGGAGATCCGGATACCGCCTTGCGCCTTTTCAAAGGCCTGGTCGAAGAAAATCCGGACAATTTCATGGCGCAATACGGATACGGTCTTATCCTTAACAGAGAGGGCAACCCGAAAGCCGCAGTTGACCACTTAATAATAGCTTTACAAAAAAATCCAACCGACCCCGGTTTTAAAATCGATTTGGGCAAAGCTTACTTTATGGCCGGTGAATATCTTAACGCATTAAAAATACTAGAAAAAACATCAAAATCAGCCATTGGCACGACGATCGGACATATATATCTTGGACGCTCCCTGATGGCGCTCGGCCGCTATGAGGAGGCTGCCGATACATTTAACACGCTTATAAAAGACGATCCGGATAATGTGGATGCCTACTTTTTTCTCGGGGAGACTTACGGGAAACTGAATCAATTAACCAGTGCCCATTACAATCTGGGGCAGTATTACCTGAAAAACAGAAACCTGCAAACCGCAAGATTTCATTTAAATAAAGCCCTGGAGTATGAAAAAAATCCGGAACAAATTGAAAAAATCAAACAGCTGCTGAAAGATCTGGATCCCCCCACCAATTTTTTTGGGATCGACAAGGAAAAGGAAACAGATAAAAAATAGGTTGAAGGTGGAAGGTTTAAGGCTGAAGGTAGAAAATGGAAGGTTCACACCCATACATTATCTATAAAATCAATTTATAGCAAAGCCATTGACATGCGCATACAAACAATGCATATATATACATATGAGAACAACATTAAACATAGATGATCAAATATTAAAGAAAGCGTCTTTACTGACCGGTGTCAAAGAAAAAACATCGCTGGTACGCCTTGGCCTTGAGGCTTTAATTGCGCGTGAAAGCATGAAACGTCTTGCCGTGTTAGGTGGCTCTGAAAAAGAATTGCGCCCCATCCCCCGGCGAAGATCAACGAAAGAAAAAGATGATTCTTGTTGATACTTCCGTATGGATCAACCATCTCCGCGACGGTGACCGGTACTTGGAGGAGCTGCTTCTTGATGGTGAGGTATGGTCTCATACCTTCATTATTAGTGAATTGGCTTGTGGCAATATAAAAAACCGGAAAGAAATTATATCATTATTGCTGGCTTTACCGATGAGTCCTCAAGTTGAATTCAGAGAATATTTATATTTCATTGAGCGACATCAATTAAATGGCCGGGGAATTGGTTTTGTTGACATACATCTTTTGGCATCCTCACAATTAGGCCAGGTGAAATTATGGACGGCTGACAAAAGGCTTATGTCAGCGGCAGCCAATTTAGGATTGAAATACGAAAAGAAAAGATAACCGGCATCAGAGCTATATTTTACCCGTATTTCTTCACTCCTTTAGTAAAATATCCGTGATGGGATGAGGAGAACCACCATATATTGCGTCGGTCAAATTTCTTTTGAAGTGACGACTTGCTATTGCATTCTTCACTGGAGGGGTGAATTTTGATGGTGAGGACTGTTGAACGCCAAAATAACCGGCAAATTTAAGCCTTGTGACGATAGGAACAAAGCATCAACTTGTCCGAGTGCATTTTTTTGTCAGGCATAACAGGATATGTACGATATTACTTAAAAAAAGGTGAGATATTAGATGGGTGTATGAGATTCAACCGTGATAGGTGAAAAAAGTATCTATTAGTCGGTATGTTATCCATAGCCTGCTCAGGCTCTACTTGATAGACCAAAATGGCACATATAGCACTATATACTTCAAGCTACATTGGTAAATGTATTGTCTCTACTAAGGGGTCACCCTGACTGATTTAGAGCGCTCATTACGTATTCTCTGCGAGAGTCCAAGGGATCGGAACATTGCAGGAAATTGGTAAAACTCTGATTGGATTCACCTACCAGCCCAAGCGCCCGGAATGAAAGCCCTAGGTTGTACCAACCAGTGGCATATCCTGAGTCTAAATCAACCGTTCTTGTGTAGTATTGACTGGCGGCCTCAAACTTTTTCAGTTTATAGGCAATATTCCCTAAGTTAATTAGAGTATTAATATCATCAGGATGATATTCCAAGGCTGTAGATAAAAGTTGAGCTGCCTGAGTTAGATCCCCTGATTTCTGACAAAGTAATCCTTTATTAACGAGAGCGCCTAGATCTGTAGGGTCTCTATCAAGAATCTTGCTGTATAAATCAAAAGCCCCATCATCTCGACCAAGTTTTGAAAGAGTGAGTGCTTTATCAAATTCCCACTGTACTCCCAAAGGGAACTTTTTCAGTATTTCGTCAAACAATTCAAGAGCTTCTTCGTATCGCCCCAATCGCAGTAGGCTCGCTGCTTTCCTTCCTGTCTCCCAAGGATCAAAAACAGGTTCTTCTTCAATAGGCGTGTCAATTTCGTTTTTCGCATGGATCGCTTCAAGTAACATGCGTTTTATGTGCTGAAATGACTGTGGACGATCATGAGGCTCTTTTTGTAAACAATCCTTGGTTATCTTGAATAGTTTATGGAATAAGAATTTTGGCTTCGCCTGTGAGTGAAGGTGGAAATATTGGGATAGAACATTTTCTTTCGCTACTTTCTTCATCAGCGAAGAAATATCCCCATATGGCCAACGACCTTTGGATATCAACTGATAGAGAATAATACCAAAGCTATAGATATCCGAACGTTCATCGCAATCCTTAGCGCTCAAAAATTGTTCAGGAGCCATATATGGAAGGGTTCCCATAATGGCGTTTCCAGTGGTTTGGTTAATTTCAATTTTTCGTCCTGCAAGATCTGATGAGAATAAAGTGGATTGCGTTAAGCTGGAAATGCCAAAATCCGTTACTTTTGCGACACTCCCATTCTCAATCAATATATTGTCGGGCTTTAGGTCTCGATGTGCCTTGATCCCCATAGAATACGCATGAGACAAGCCTTCACAGATACCGACACACAAGTTGACGATCTGTTCAATTGGAATATTCGCCGAGTTGGAAATATAGTCTTGAAGTGACGTGAGGCCATTGTTATTTGGTTCGACAAGCTCCATCAGGATTACAACTTCATCGCCAATTTTGTCTATAAATTCAGCATGCACAATATGTTTGTGTTGGCCTAAGTTGACCCATAGGTCTGCTTCCTGAATGAATTGGGTACGAGCATGAAGGTCTGTTAATAGTTCGTCTCGTATGGTTTTAAGTGCAAGAAATTCTTCTATCTCATGCGAATAAACCATGCTGACAATACCAAATCCCCCCATACCAAGAGATCGCATTACTTCATATCGGTTGTCAATGATAGAGCTATGCCCCAGAAAGTCATTAGGACTGAGATACAAAGTGCCATAGCGGTGCAATAAATCTATTTCTTGCTGTGAAATCTTGATTAATCGAGCAGTGTTCAGGCCATCAAAATTATCTAAGGAAAGAGTTATTAAAATTTCTAGTCTGGTTTTATTGGTGACCGGATGCTTCCAACTTGCCCACGTTTGGAAGGCTGGGTGTTTAAGGGCTTTTTCCCAATTAGGCATGGCGTGATCGATCGCACCGAATAATCTTCGTTGTCTAGCCTTTCTATTTGGCCGACCATGCATCCATTCAATCCATTCGTACACATCCATATTAAATCTCCGTAAATGCCTCATTCATATGGCGTAGAAATCTCGGCAGCGTAAGCAGACCAATTTACGGGTAGAACGGTTCCAAGCCCTTGAAAATTCAGAAGCAGTCTGAATAGGAAGAATACCAGGCCGTTCGTTTCTGGCCGTAATACATAAATTTGTCTGTAAAGCTCATCATTTTGAAGCCTCGTGGCCATCACCGGCGAGAATGGTGCGCAGCGGAATTCCCGCCCGGGTGCATGGCATGGTTCGGATTTGGCGATTCCATTATGCGGGCAATATCTGAACAATCGCCAAGGGTAAGCACTATATGTTCTTCACATTTAATTCGAACGTCACCGACAAGAGCAATCCGGAATTCTTTTTGACCGGTATAGCACATGCTTTTTTGAAATATGCCTTCAACCCAATGATACTCCCTGCGACTTCCAGCGTCTTTGTCATAAGTAACCGGGCCGACTTGCATACCTCTAATGTCAATTTTTCTTTCTACAACAGCATCCTTTATTCGATTGATAAATGAGAGAGTATCTGTGATTTGAAGAACTGTGTCCCGGTCACGCCACGTGCTTAAAACAATATTGGGGTCGCTTTCCATAGTTGAGCAAAAAACAAATATAGGATTAAGATAATCGGCGGTGCATCTTACTCCCTGACGAATGGTAACACTTGTACTTTCTAATGGGTCACCCCGCTCAAAATCCTCATCCCGTTGAAATATCACCAGGTTTGTAAAATATATAGTTCCTTTTTTAAGGAATTGCTCTGCCCATTCTCGGGGATATGCTTTAAAAATCCCTGGAAGAACAAACTCTATGCCATTAATAAAGAATGTACTCATGCCAATTTAATCCGAACTTATTTATTATGTCGCACAACACATTTGTTGAATAATTATTATCATGTTGCAACACTATAATTTTATAACCAAAATCCATATAGCATTCATTTATTCATCTAAAAAAATAATATATGTTCTTCTAAGCTCAAAATATGCTTAAAATAAAACATCCACCGCCTCCACTACCCCCTCCAGAGTCACTCTCTTTGTTATTATCATCATTATTTGAAGAATTTTCGTTAATATTATTAATTGTTATTATCACATCATCTGAATGGATGAGGCCACCGTTATCTTCGATGCTCAACTGGAATGTTAAAGTTTCCTGATCATCCACCAAAGGCGCTATAAACTCTGGCTTGACTTTAGTGTCCCCTGACAAAACCACTGAAGGTCCGTTTATTTGAGTCCACTGGTACTGCGCAACCCCATCATCATTATCATTTGATGCTCCTGCATCTAAAGTTACAATGTCACCTTCATTTACAATTTGATCCGGTCCTGCGTCTGCAGAAGGTGGCTGGTTGATCCATATTACATTAACGCTACAACTGGCACTATCTGATATCCCGCCTATCGTTGTAATTGTAATTTTAAAAGACAAAGATTCACCATCCGGCCCGACATCGGGAGCCCAAAAGGAAGGGCTCAATGCTTTTGCATCTGTTAAAGTAATATCCGGGCCTGAAGTTTGAACCCAATGGAACTCTTCAATTTCAATATTTGAATGACTTTTGAAACCATTTAGGGTTACAATTTCACCCTCGCTGGCTGTTAAATTACCACCAGCATCAGCAACAACCTCTATTATAGGCGTTTCTGCGTGGGGCATTGTCAAATAAGGTTCGTATTCAGTATAGAGGTGTATGTCTAAATCATCCTTTTTATCATAAATCATTTCTTCGATTGTCTCTGTATTACTTGTTCCCCAGTAATTATTTTTTGCTTCTTCACAGCTTTTGACTGCAATTTGGTCGGAACTCAAAAAGCTATTATATTGAAGTATATGTCTGTAATTTGGAACAATTGAGTGATCGAAAATTGCACCATGCTTATTCGGATTTATAAAAACATTATTTTCAATCGTATAATTAGTCGTTGAATTTAATATTATGTGGTCAGACTGGACGAAAATATTATTTTTTATTATACCTTCAGCTTCACAACAACCAATATATAAGGAATAATTATATATTTTTGAATTTCTAACTATTACTGTTCTTGTTCCTTCATCGTGAAGTACTCCGCCTCCTTTTAATATACAATGTTCAAGCTGGATTTTTCCGTCATTTGGCGGAATTCCAGTCGCACCTGATATTCTAACATTTTCAAATATAATATTGTTTTTTTCATCACCTATAGCGATTAACTCTGCCCCCATAAAGAATTTGATATAATCACTGGAATTCCCAACAACCTTGAATCCCGGCTCAATTGTAAGCCTCGCGCCTTCGGCCACTTGCACTACCCCTTGGAGTTCATACGGTGAATTTTCTGTCTTCCATACTGTATCAGTATCTATGATGTTTGAAATATTTTGTGCATACGCTGTATTTAATAATAAAATGCCCAATAATGTGATTAGAAAATTTCCCTTTATGAAATTTTTGTTCATAAAATCTCCTATTTAAATATTAAAAATATTGTTTTATCTGCTTTGAGTACTGAAAAAATACGATTTTTTATTATGATTTCAATTACCTATCGGCATTAAAAGCTTTTCAATACTATCATGAATACTGCGATCAACACTCTTAATAACCAAAAATAAATATTTTGTGTCCCATAAATCAAAATTTTGAGCATATTATCAATTAAAAATCATAAATACTATGAAATAATAATATAATGTTTTCGAAATACACTGAATTCGAATATTTAAAGAGGACATATCTATTTTTAAATTAATTGATTATAGTAACGAATATTTTAAAAGCTGGTATTGCAGGGATCAGGTTTTTCAAAAAAGGCAATTCTATGACTAACTAAAGAGCGAAATTATACCGGAGGTCCAAAAAAGACAGTATTGCAAAAGTTTTTCGCAGTGAAGAATGTCGATAACTTTCATCAACATTATCTGATTTTCAGGCATACAAGATATTGAGATTGGTGAACTTTTATACTTTGCCGTAGAAATCCGACTTTTAACGACGCCATCAGCTTTTATCAAAATGCGAGAATTGCATGGTAAAATTTCCGCGCCCCTGAGAAGAAGATCGCAAGGCCGTTGAATATCCGAACATTTTCGACAGCGGAACAATGGCTGCAATAATCTGACTGTCTGCTTTTGATGAGATGGATTCAATTTTACCGCCCCGGGCATTCAAATCACCGATCACCTCTCCCATGAAAGTTTCCGGCACAAAAACCTCCACATCCATAATCGGCTCAAGCAAAAAGGGCGCTCCTTTTTTTAATGCTTCACGGCAGGCCATTGACGCACTGACAGTGTACGCCAGCTCTGTTCCCAGGGACTCCTTATAACTGCCGCCGGTAAGGACCGTTTCAATATCCACCACCGGGTAACCCATCAAATCCCCATACTCCATGGCATCCTTCACCCCTTTTTCAATGGTGGCTATATAGGTTTCCGGAATAATCTCCGGGCCGATTTCAGATCGAAAATGGTTGCCGCTGCCGCGGGTCAACGGGTGTACCTTTAATTCAACTTCACCAAAGTGCCGTTGACCAGCCACTTCTTTATCAAATATGGCTGACGCGGAGGCTTCTTTGGCCAATGTTTCACGATACACTACCTGCGGCTTGCCAATATTCACGTTTGTATTGAACTCCCGCTGCATCCGGCTGGTAATGATTTCAAGGTGAAGCTCGCCCATCCCGGACAAAATGGTCTGGCCGGTATCCTCATCCTGCTTTACCTGAAGTGTTGGGTCTTCAGCCATCAATTTTTCCAGCACCTGGTCCAGTTTTTCCTGGTCCGCATGGGTTTTCGGCTCCACTGAAATTGAAATAACCGGTTTATGGAATTCCATCTGCTCAAGCAACACAGGCGCCGTTGATTCGCAAAGGGTTTCACCTGTGGATGAGTCTTTAAGACCGACAACCCCCACAATACTGCCCGCATCCGCCGTATCCACGCGGTCACGCTTATTGGCATGCATCCTTAAAATCCGGGAAACTTTTTCTTTTTTCCTTCGGGAAGGATTGTATACGTCTGCCCCGGCCTTCAGCTGTCCGCTATAGACACGGACAAACGACAATTTTCGCCCTTCCATCATTGAGACCTTAAAAATTAAAGCCACCAAAGGTGCTTTTTTTCTTGCCGTGCATTCCACCAGGTCTCCTGTTTCCGGATGATGCCCCTGAATCGGCGTCACGTCGGCCGGACTGGGTAAAAATTTGACAATGGCATCTAACAGCGGCTGTATCCCCTTGTTTTTCAAAGCGGTTCCGCAAAAAACCGGAACCAGCTTGAGCTGGAGGGTGGCCTTTCGAATAGCTGTCTTCAGCTGCTCCTCTGGTATGGGGGCCTCCTCCAGGTATGCTTCCATAATTTCGTCATCAACTTCAGCGACACGTTCAATCAGCTTATCTCTGAACTCCCTGGCCTGATCAGAATAGTCATCATCAATATCAGTGGTATGAATCTCTGCATTGGGATCATCAGATTCCCATAAGATCTGCTTCATTTCCAGCAAATCGATCACCCCCTCAAAACTATCTTCATGCCCGATAGGCAGCTGCAGTAGCAGCGGTGTTGCGTGCAACCGCAGGGTTATCATGTCAACGGTCCTGAAAAAATCCGCGCCGATGCGATCCATTTTATTGATAAACACCATCTTCGGCACCAGGTATTTATCCGCCTGATGCCAAACCGTTTCAGTCTGCGGTTCAACACCACCCACTGCACAAAAAACACCAACCGCGCCGTCAAGAACCCGCAGTGATCGCTCCACCTCTATGGTAAAATCCACATGCCCGGGGGTATCGATAATCTGAATCTCACTGTTTTTCCAGTTACAGGTGGTCACGGCAGAAGTAATTGTAATCCCCCGTTCCTGCTCATCCGGCATCCAGTCCATCACCGCTTCGCCGTCATGAACTTCCCCGATTTTATGAGACCGGCCGGTATAATAAAGAACCCGTTCCGTAACGGTTGTTTTTCCTGCATCAATATGAGCGATAATCCCAATATTTCTGATTTGACTGATTTGTTTATTTTTCATCTGATTAAAAGCATATCCGCATTTAAAGGGAACCGGATGTCAATATGACCGGATAATGTTTCCGCTTCCTGGCCCTCTATTAATATTTTGACCTGATCCACCCCGTCAACATTAAGTACCAGTGTATTCACTATTGCATAAATGGTCATCAATTCCGAAACAATTCCGCCCGGATGCGATGCGGTGACTTCGCGGGTTAAATCAACATAAGCTGTTTTATCATCAATATATATTGCCCTTAGTTCTGTGGTTGCCGGTATCGTCCGGGCCAGACCGCTTAAAGAGCCCTGAATCAATGCATTAATAATTTGCCGGCAAAATACAACCGGATCATCGGACCCAAGACCGGGTCTTTCCTCTCCCAGAAGATATTGATTCGTATTGTCCGCAAAATACAGGTATACCGGAAAATCAGCCGCAGAGTCAGAGAAACTTTTTAAAACCTGTTCTTCCGCCAGCTCCTTTTTTTTCCGGTTATTTACCGGATCATTAATTGCGTGTAAATCAACAGCTGAAAAAAGCCATAAGCAGACCATCCCGGCAATAATCAGTACATGCTTGTTTTTAACGCAAACTTTATGAATCATTCTTCCACGCCAGCATCATATGAACCTGCTATTAAAATCAACGTATTCTATGCAAGTAAAATTTTTCTGTCAATTTAATAAAACTTCGGTGTTAATAAAACTCCGGCGCATTGAAACTTTTCCTTTCATATGAACTATTAATCAAATCAAAAATAACCGGTTTGAAGCTTAGGGTTCACGAAGAAATAAATACACATTTTCTTAAAGTCGAGGCACCCGGCCGTCAAGGCACGAGAAGGGCGAATAGCTGGCTATTTAACCGCCGAGAAACGCAGCCGGATGGGATGGATCGGCGCATCAAAATGTGAAGTTATTTTTGAGTGGGCCCTTAATATATTGGCCGCCGAGGTGCTGGAACATCGCCGGCAGCTTAACCCTTCCTGACGCGGCGGGAAAATGTGTATTTTCAACTATTTAAGAACAAGCTCGAAAATATCTGCAATACCGACATGAAAATTATCACAGCATCATTTTATATAATTATAAAAAAATCGGCCGGAACTTCCTTGACTTTGTATTTTTTTTCATGTTTTATATCTTTTTCTTTTTTTAAGATGCCTGATCTGTTTTGTTGGTCACCTTAATAAAAAATGCCCGTATGAATTAATATTAAAGAAACTAATGATATACACTTGAAATAACATATTTTCCGGTTCTGTTTAAGATCTTCCGCATCGTACAGAAATCTAAAACGGTAGATATTGTTTGTTTCGCTTACAAAGGAGGGAAGCCTCGTGATTGTTGCAGAAAGAAAACCTTTTGATGAAATCAAGGAATTGATTCACGGCTATAAAAAAGTTCTGGTCGTCGGGTGCGGAACGTGTGTTGCGGTCTGCCTGACCGGTGGTGAAAAAGAAGTCAGCGTTTTAAGCGCTGAGCTTAAATTAAGCAATAAAACAGAATCCGCCCCGGCAACGTTTGGGGAAGCCACGGTTCAACGACAATGCGACTTTGAATTTTTAGATGAGATCAAGGATATCGTGGGTGAATATGATGCCCTGCTTTCCATGGCATGCGGCGCCGGTATCCAGTTTTTAGCTGAACGCTACCCGGAAATCCCGGTTTTTCCAGCTGTGAACACTACTTTTATCGGTGTCAACAAGGATGTCGGCTGGTACGAAGAACGCTGTAAAGCCTGTGGTACATGCGTTCTTGGCATGACCGGCGGCATCTGCCCGGTAACCATGTGCGCCAAAAGCCTGTTTAACGGTCCCTGCGGCGGAACAAACCATGAAAGTTGCGAGATTAACTCTGATCAGCCCTGCGCGTGGCATATGATCTATACCCGGCTTGCCAAACAGGGACGCCTGGACAATATCATAAAAATTTGTCCGGCAAATGACTGGCGCAATCAGAAGCCTCAGACACTGGTTCAACCGGGTTATGAGGAACGAAAAGCATCAGCAGAGTAGCCAATTATAATAGCAACCTTTTATATACCATCTTTATCGATCCGGTTTTTTAAAAACCCCAACGATAATATGAGAATTTAAAGAAGAGGAACAGATTATGAAATCAGGAAGCACACTTGAAAAGATATTAACAGCCGGACACTTTGCTTTCACCGGGGAACTGGGTCCCCCCCGCGGTTCAAATATTGAAGCCATCAAGAAAAAGGCAGCGCCTTTAAAAGGGATGGTTGATTCGGTAAATATTACTGATAACCAGACTGCCGTTGTGCGTATGTCCAGCTGGGCAGCTTCTTTGTTTGCCATTTCCGAAGGACTTGAGCCGAACTACCAGATGGTATGCCGTGATCGAAACCGTCTGGCCATGCAGGGTGATATCCTGGGCGCATATGCCCACGGGATCAGAAATATGCTGTGCCTGTCCGGCGACCACCAGCAGTTTGGTGACCACCCCCAGTCCAAAGGGGTTTTTGATATTGATTCCACCCAATTGATCCAGATGGTCAAGAACATGCGGGATGAAGGAACATTTTTAAACGGACAGGAAATTGATGACGCGCCAAAAATGTTTATCGGCGCTGCGGCAAACCCGTTTGCAGAGCCCTTTGAATGGCGGATTTTCCGGCTGGCCAAAAAAATCCAGGCCGGCGCTGATTTTATCCAGACCCAGTGCGTTTTCAACATGGAAAAAATGCGGGAATGGATCAAGCGCGCCAATGACATGGGATTAACCGAAAAAACGTATATTCTTGCCGGTGTCACCCCCATGAAGAGCCTTGGTATGGCGCGGTATATGAAGGCCAAAGTACCGGGAATGGATGTACCGGACAATATTATCGACCGCCTCAAGGGTGTGGACAAGAAAAAGCAGTCTGATGAGGGTATCAAAATTGCCTGTGAACAGATTGAAGAATTCAAGGAAATGAAGGGCGTTGCCGGCGTTCATCTAATGGCAATCGAATGGGAGCACAAAGTTCCTGAAATTGCTGAGCGGGCAGGCGTACTCCCGAGGCCACAGGTATAACATTCCTGTTTAACAAATAGACCCTGCGGCATACGCAACTAAAACAATAAAGGAGTGTTAAAAACAAATGAAAGCGAAAAATGTCATGATCATCGGCGGGGGAATCGCCGGGATGACAGCTGCCTGGGAGCTTGCCGAAGCAGGATTAAATGTAGATCTTGTTGAAAAAAGCGGCTTTCTGGGCGGCCATGCCATCCAGTATACCTGCAAAGCGACAGCTGAATGTCTGCAGTGCGGGGCATGTTCCGTGGAAAAAATGCTTAAAGACGTTGTCGGAAACGACAAAATAAATGTTCTTTTATCCACTGAAATCGAAAATATTGAAAAAAATAATGGATACTCAATAAAAATAAAAAAAAGCGCTGCATTCATTGATGGTAAAAAGTGTACCAATTGCGGTATTTGCTTTGACAAACTAAAAGAGAATGAAGTCATCATACAGGGATACTCAAAAAATAACGCGCCCCTGTATGCGGTCAACCGGGAAAAAATTGATGAAAATAAAATTGCTTTAAAAGATGTCTGCCCGGAAGGGGCGATATCCGTATCTGATAAAGCATCCTATGAAGATCTAACTGCAGACGCCATCGTCGTTGCCACAGGTTTTGATCCGTTTAACCCTGAACGCAAGGGCACTTACGGATACGCAAAATTTTCCAATGTGATCAGCGGACTAGAGCTTGAACGGATTAAACGTCAAAGCGGATTTCCGGCCAGACCATCAGACGGCCAGGCAGCACAAAAAATTGCATTTATCCAGTGCGTCGGCAGCCGGGATGAAAATCTGGGCAATCTGTGGTGCTCTCAGGTCTGCTGTCCTTACGCACTCCGAACCGCAGAGTCACTCAAGCACAAAAACCCTGACCTGGATATCACGGTATTTTATATGGATATCCAGAACACCGGCAAAAGCTTTCCCGAATTTTATGAAACATGCAAAAATGACATCCGGTTTATCCGGAGTATTCCGGTCGACATTTTTCCGGCTGAAAATGACAACCTGAATATGCGTCTTTTTGATGAAGCCCAAGGCACCACAACAATGGAAACATTTGATCTGGTTGTACTTTCCATCGGCATCATGCCGAATTCAGAAAATGAAAAACTTTCCACGCAAATGGATATCGCCCTTGACGCGGACGGTTTTTTCAAAAACTCTGAAGGACTCAATAAAACTTCAACCTCAAATGATGATATATTTATTGCCGGCACCGCACAGGGTCCGAAAAATATTGCCGCTTCAATGGCGCACGCCGGTCAGGCCGCCAGCGGAGTCCTGAAATATCTGGGGGTGACCAAATGAATACAAATACAAAACTACAAACGGATATGGAAAAAATAGACATGGCGACTGATATTGCTGTTATTGGCGGTGGCTATATTGGTCTCAAGGCAGCTTCCCGAATTTCAGAAAGCGGGTATAATGTCATCCTGGCACCGCAGCATAATGACACGGACTTAAATTTCTCCATATTGGATGTCCCCTTAACAGAAATGGACCGGATAAAAGCCCTTGAAACCGAAGTTGCAAATAACACGAATGTGGAAATATTACCCATGTCCACCCTGGTTGAAGCCAAGGGCGTACCCGGAGATTTCACATTAAAATTTGTATCCGCCGACACGGTATTAGAAAAAAAAGCAGGTGCTGTTGTTGTTGCCACGGACACCGCTGTCAATCCTTTAAATCACATATACGGCCTGAACCCGGCCCCGAATGTCGTTTCTTTATCTGAATTTGAAAATCTTCTGGCATCAGAAGAGACAAAAAAGGAGATTCAAAACAACGAAAAAACCGTCGCTTTTCTCGTGGGCTTTGCCCATGAAGGCAGTCCGCTGTTAATGAAACGCGTTTTAAACAGCGTATCTGAACTTGTCGGCATGGACGGGTGCAGTGCTTATGTTTATGTGAACAATATTAAAGTTGCCGATGACGGGTTGGAAAGACTTTACAAGCAGTGCAGAGACAACGGCACAATTTATTTCAAACTGCAGAAAGCGCCGACAATTATACAGGAAAATGAAAATTTAAGCGTCACCTTTCATGATCCTGTGATCCGCAATGACATCGAACTCAATCCGGATATCATTGTCTACGAGGAAAGCCTGATCGCAGATAAAACAAATCTTTCCCTGGCCGAAACCTTGCGAATCGATCCGGGGCCCATGGGTTTTCTGCAAAAAGAAAATGTCCACCGGCTGCCGGTCAATTCCAACCGTGAAGGGATCTTTGTTGTTGGGTCGGCCCGGGACGTTCAGGGTTTATCAAAATCCTGGATTGATGTTGATAATATGGTGCTGCGCGTCAAACAACTCATCGGGGACGGAACGAAATCGATTTCTACAAAGGCTGTGGTTGACCGTGAAAAATGTACCATATGCCTGACCTGCTACCGCTGCTGCCCCCATGGTGCAATTTCCTGGGATGATAAAGCGATTATATCTTCACTCGCCTGCCAGGGATGCGGCATATGCGCCAGTGAATGTCCCATGGAGGCCATCCAGCTCATTGATTTTACAGATGCTGAAATGACAGAGCGTATCAAAGAGGCGGCTGCGGTTGAGGCGCCAAACGCACCTAAAATTGTGGCATTCTGCTGCCAGAACTCTGCTTATGAAGCGGGTATGGCGGCCAAAGCATTTAATTATGAGCTTCCGGCAGGTCTTCAACTGATAAAAGTGCCGTGTGCAGGGAAAGTCGATATCCATTATATTCTTGACGCACTTGTTGAAGGTGCGGATGGTGTTCTGGTTCTGGCCTGTCATCATGGAAACTGTAAATCCGAATCCGGCAACACGTATGCGCAATGGCGAATTAATGATGCATATCGGAAACTTGCACAAATCGGAATTGAAAAGGACTGTCTGGAATTTGCAACCCTTGCTTCGAATATGGCAAATGATTTTGCAAGAATTGTTATTGACATGGAAAAAAGAATCGGTCAAAAGAAGGATTGATCATTAATCTGACAATGATTGAAATCTCATTTTTTTGGTACGATTCAAACGTTACGTACCGGATCTTTTGAAATAAGAACGGAGGATAGTTTCATATGGCTGAACCTGCTATCAAACTTGGCGGAAAGAAAAAAAGTACATTTATAGATAAGGTAAAGAAAATTCTGCCGGAAGGCGGAAACCTGAATCTTTGCCTGACCTGTGGTGCCTGCTCATCAGGATGCCCGGCAACGGGACTTGAAGGAATGGATCCACGAAAATTTCTTCGCATGGCGGCATTAGGAATGGATGAAGAAATCATGAGCACGCCATGGGTGTGGATGTGCACTATGTGCCAGCGATGCGTGTATGTCTGCCCAATGAAAATCAACATTCCCCAACTGGTTTACAATGCCCGTGCGACCTGGCCCAGAGAGAAACGACCCAAGGGAATATTGGGATCATGTGACATGGCGCTGAAAAATGAAAGCTGCAGCGCAATGGGCACCGCCCCGGATGATTTTACATTTGTGGTTGAAGATGTTCTTGAAGAATACCAGGAAGCACAGCCGGAATTCAAGGATATGCAGGCCCCCATTGACAAAAAGGGTGCTGAATTCTTTTTAAACCAGAATTCTAGAGAACCGGTCACCGAACCGGATGAAATGCTGCCCCTGTGGAAAATCCTCCATTTGGTTGGTGCTGACTGGACATACGGCTCCAAGGGATGGGGTGGTGAGAACTATTGTATGTTTCTTTCCGATGATGATGCCTGGAAACATATTGTCCAGACACAAACTGATCAGACCCATGAATTGGGGTGCAAAACATATCTCAATACCGAATGAGGGCACGTTACATTCTCAGTCCGGTTCGGACTGCAAAAATTTAATATCGATCATCAGTTTGAAGTAAAAAACATTTATGAATACTATGCAAAATGGATCCGTGAAGGAAAATTAAAAGTTAATTCAGACTGGAACAAGGATCTGAAAGTAAAATTTACGGTTCAGGATCCCTGCCAGATCGTACGAAAAAGTTTTGGTGATCCCATCGCAGAGGATCTGAGGTTTGTTGTCAAATCGGTTGTGGGAGAAGAAAATTTTATCGACATGACCCCTAACCGCTCAAATAATTTCTGCTGCGGCGGTGGCGGCGGGTTCCTTCAGGCAGGATATAAAGACGAACGTCTGGAATATGGCCGGTTAAAAGATGAACAGATTAAAGCCACAGGCGCGGACTATTGTATTGCGGGATGCCATAATTGCCATGCGCAAATCCATGAACTGAGCGAACACTATGGTGGTCACTATCCGGTTGTTCACTTGTGGACATTGATCTGTCTTTCCCTTGGCATTCTCGGGCCAAATGAACGGGAATACCTGGGCGACGATCTCAAAGAAGTGAACGTTTTTCACCCGGAAACAGCAATGTAATTAGATAATTATCATCTTAAGATCATCAGAGGGCGCTGTCTTTCAGCGCCCTTTTTTTATTTTTCCCCCTGCTATAATTTTCTCCCTCAAATTTTCTTCTTTTATCAACTGCCCGAAAATGTTAATCGTCTTTAAAATAAAGGGGGAAAAATAATATGAAAATCAAGACCATCGAACTCTACCATGTGTCCATTCCATTAAAACAAACCTTCTGGCCTTCATGGATTCCGGGCTATCCTCAGACCCATAACCGGTTTACATTAATCAAACTCATCACGGATGAAGGGATTACCGGGTATTCCGCCGGCACCTGCATGGGTAAAGAACGCGAAGGCCTAGGCGACCTGCTGGGCGGATACCTGATCGGCGCGGATCCCACGGACATTAACCGAATCCAGAGTCTATTAAAGCAGGCCGGATTTCTGGGATGGCGAAACTTCTGGATTGAAGCCGCCTGCTGGGACATTATCGGGAAAAAAGAAAATAAACCGGTATATGAGCTTTTAGGCGGCAGAGTACGGTCCATCGATGTATATCTTTCCACCGGCGAAATGCATGAACCGGAAAAACGGGTGGATGAATTGCTTGCCATGTCCGAAAGAGGCTATAAAACAGCGAAAATCAGGGTCAAAAATAATACCTTAAAAGAGGACATCCGCCACATTGAAGTGATCAGCAAAGGGGTTGGCGACAAATTATACTTAGGCGTGGATGTGAACCAGGGTTGGCTGGTCTCTATTGTGGACCGGGTGCCGGCCTGGGATTTGAACCGGGCCGTCCAGTTTGCGGCTGCCTGCCATGATAACGGGATCAAATGGCTGGAGGAACCCTTAGATTCCAGAGATTATGATGGAAATGCCGCACTGCGGAAACAATCAAAAGTTAAAATTTCCGGTGCGGAACTCAACTACGGGTGGGATGAGCTGAAAATCATGTTTGAAAAAGACTGTTTTGATATTTACCAGCCGGACGCCACGTTTGCCGGTGGTATTGCCCAGGTCAAGCAGGTGATTGACAAATGCATTGAAACGGATCGCGCATTCAGCCCCCATACATGGAGCAACGGCATCGGGTTTTACATCAACTGGAATCTTGCTTTGGCCGATCCGCGGGACAGTCATCCACTGGAATACCCTTTGGAAGAACCCTCATGGATACCGGAATTCCGCGACGGCATCATTGATCCGATTCTGCCGGATACCAACGGTCAGCTCCAGCCCTTTACCCGGCCGGGACTGGGATTTGAAATCAACCGTAAAATGCTGAAAAAATACGGCCGGCGTTTTTTCAAGCTCACGGAATTCGGGTTGAAAATCAAGGTGATCCGGGAAAAGGGGGTGAAGGCGGCCCTGGATTTGAAGAAACGGAAAAAAGGCGGTACATAAAAAAAGCACAAGGTGTTACTCGAATAAATCAGAATGGGTACCGGTTCTTTCAAAAATAATTTCAGAACCCGATATTTTGTAAATCATCAACCAATCAGGCTTTATATGGCATTCTCTCCTGCCTTTATAATTGCCTAATAATTTATAGTCCTTATAAACAGCATCAAGCGACTCTTCATTTACAAGTTTTGAGATGACTTTCTTGATCAACGCCAGAGGGCTTCCGCGCTTTTCCATTCTTCTCAAATCTTTTGCAAATTGCCGTGGATAAGATGGTCTTCGCATTTAAATCCCCAAGTTATCGAACATATCATCCGCATTATCACAACGGACCAGATTCCGTTGTGCGTCTGTATCTTTAAATACCTTTTCAGTTGTCTTATTGGGGATTACAACGTTAAAGGGTAGCCCATTTCTTAGCTTAACTTGCCGATAGAAAAGATTTAATGCTTCTGTCGTGGTAAGCCCCATTTTTTGAAAAAGTTTTTCAACGTCTTCTTTCAAACGAGGTTCTATTCTTGCTCTTATTGTCGCTGTTTTTGCCATAATTATCACCTCCGAAAAAATAATACCCAAATGGGCCACACAACTCAAGATTTTTTTGCAGCCCATTCGGACATAAAAAACCCCAAAGCATTTCTGCTTTGGGGTTTTTATCCGTATTTCACAAAAAAAATGAATTTGAAAAAATTCATCAATCGTCAAACATATCCAGTTCCAGCCTTCTATCTTGAATATTCTCATTCGCTAATTTTATAAATTCCTCTATCAAAACCCCAAACCTCACCTTGCCGTCCAGCGTCCTTACTGAAAGGGTCTTATTTTCCCGTTCCTTTTCACCAGCGGTGATAATCAGCGGAATCTGAGACAGCTGGGCTTCTCTGACTTTTTTCTTTAAGCTTTCGGTGCGGTCATCCACTGACGAACGCAGGCCGGCTTTTTCAAATGTCCGGTGGAGTTCTTCGGCAAAGGGTGCCAGATCGTCATTGATGGGTAATATAACCACCTGGACCGGGGCCATCCACAAAGGAAACTTACCGGCAAAATGTTCAATCAGAATTCCAATAAACCGTTCAATGGACCCGTAAATCACCCGGTGAATCATGACCGGCTGGTGCTTGTCATTGTCCGCCCCGATGTATGAGAGGTCAAAGCGTTCCGGAAGCGACATATCCAGCTGGATGGTGCCGCACTGCCAGGTCCGGCCGATGGCATCCTTGATATGGATATCAATCTTGGGCCCGTAAAATGCCCCGTCACCTTCATTAATTATATATTCCAGTCCATATTCATCCAGGGCCCTGATGAGCCCGTTTGTCGCGCTTTCCCACTGCGCATCACTGCCAATGGATTTTTTCGGGCGCGTGGAAAGCTCCAGATGAAATCCTAAGCCGAATGTTTTGTACATCCGATCCACCAGGCGCAGGACCCCCAGAATCTCCTCTTTAATCTGATCCGGTGTCATGAAAATATGCGCGTCGTCCTGGTAAAACGCCCGGACCCGGAACAGGCCGGACAATACGCCGCTGAGTTCATGGCGGTGAACCAGACCGACTTCCGCCGCTCTTAACGGCAAGTCCTTATACGAATATCGCCGCCGCTTAAACAGCAGCATGCCGCCGGGACAATTCATGGGTTTGATGACAGCTTCGGTTTCATCTATCACCACGGTATACATATTGTCCCGGTAATTTTCCCAGTGCCCGCTCTGCTCCCATAGACTCCGGTTTAAAATAATCGGAGTCTGGGTTTCCACATACCCGGCCGCCCGGTGCTCTTCCCGCCAATAGTCCAAAAGCGCGTTCCAGATGGCCATTCCGTTGGGATGAAAAAACGCCATGCCCGGGGCTTCGTCGTGAAAGCTGAACAGGTCCAGGGCTGCACCGATCTTACGATGATCCCTCTTGCGGGCTTCTTCAAGCAGGTTCAGGTATGCTTTTAATTCCTTTTTATCAAAAAACGCGGTGCCGTATATCCGCTGAAGCTGTGGGTTTGCAGGATCTGCGCGCCAATAGGCGCCGGAAACCTTCATCAGCTTAATCGCTTTTATATACCCGGTATTCGGGACATGAGGCCCCCGGCACAAATCCGTAAATCCACCCTGGGAATAAAATGAGATGGTTCCGTCGTCGATATCCGATATCATTTCAAGCTTATAGGGTTCGTCTTTGTAGAACTCCACAGCTTCCTTCTTTGAAACCTCACGGCGGACAATGGGCGTCCTGGCTTTTATAATTTTTTTGATTTCCGTTTCAATTTTGGAAAAATCATCTTCAGATATCGGTTCCATGTCGATATCATAATAAAACCCGTTTTCCACGGTCGGCCCGATTGTCAGTTTGGCATCCGGGTAAAGATTGAGGATCGCCTGGGCCATGACATGCGCCGCGCTGTGCCGCAGAATTTCCAATGCCCGCTCATCTTTTGTGGTGAGAAAACTGACACCGGCATCCCTGTCAACCCGTGTGCTCAGATCAACAAGTGTTCCATCCACTTCCATTGCCACACAGTTACGCGCAAAACCCTCGGAAATCGAGGTGGCAACGGCAAATCCATCTGTGGGTGCTTCAAACTGCTTTACATTTCCATCCGGAAAAGTGATATTGATCATTGACGATTCATCCGTTTCAAATTAATAGTGATTAATGATTTTTAAAAAAACAATTTTAAAATTTATGAAAAATGGCTATCAAGGTCAAGGGGAAATATACTTCAAAATGCTCCGATAATAAAATGATATGAAAATTTCAGTTCCTGACACACTTGTTTATATAAATTCCGCATCCGGTTTAAATGATATCATTGAGGATCTGCGTAAGGAAACCCTGATCGCATTTGATCTTGAAGCGGATTCGATGTTTCATTTTAAAGAAAAGGTCTGCCTGATTCAGGTAGCCACCGCGTCATTAAACTATATTATTGATCCGTTGTCCATCCCGGATCTGTCACCATTATCGCAGATTTTGTCTGATCCGGATATTACCAAAATTTTCCATGGGGCCGACTACGATGTCCGGAGTTTATACCGGGATTATCAGATCGCCATTCATAACCTGTTTGATACCGAACTTGCCAGCCGCTTTCTGGGAAATGCCGAGACCGGCTTGAATACTGTGTTGCAAAACCGGTTTGGCATCACGCTTGAAAAAAAATATCAGAAAAAAGACTGGTCCCAACGCCCCCTGCCGAAACCGATGATTGCATATGCGGCCAAAGATGTTCAATACTTAATCCCGCTTTATAAAATTCAACAAAAAGAGTTGGCTGAAAAAGAACGACTTGAGTGGGTTTCAGAAGAATGCCGGGACCTGACCCTGGTCCGGTCCGGTCCTTTAAACGAACGCCCCCTGTTTACCAAAATGAAAGGCGCCGGACGCCTTGACAAACGATGCCTTGCAGTTCTTGAAGCGTTGCTGGAATTCCGGCTGAGCATAGCGGAAGCCAAAGACCGCCCCCTGTTTAAAGTGATCGGCAATGCCTCTTTGACAAAAATTGCCGTTGCCAGGCCCGCTACAATGGAACAATTAATTAAAACCAATGCCTTGAGCGCAAAACAGCTGAATATGTACGGCAACCCCATACTCCGACATATCAAAAAAGCCTTGGCCATGCCCGAAGGCAACCTCCCCCAATATCCCTATACACGCCCCCGGCGAATCAGCAATGACGTATCCGCCAGGTTCAAAACGCTTAAACAGTGGCGTGAGCAAGAGGCGCTGGACCTTGAAATTGACCCAGGCGTGCTTATCAACAACACGGTATTAAAAACCATTGCCGAATCAAATCCTCAAAAACCTGAAGACCTTGATGCAATTCCTGTACTCAAAAACTGGCAAAAGAAAGAACTGGGGAAAGAAATCACAGCGACTTTAGGGAAACCGGAGACAAATTAATGGCCGAACAACGTGTTGAATTTAACAGCGACAATGGTATTGTCCTCGAAGGTCTACTATTTGAAGGATCATCCGGCCGGGGCGTAGTCATCACCCACCCGCATCCGCTTTATGGCGGCGATATGGCCAATATTGTCGTGGAAACCATTCAAAAAGCCTGCCGAAAAAAGGGGCACACAACCCTTAGATTTAACTTCCGGGGGGTGGGCAGGAGTAGTGGTCACTATGATGACGGAAACGGTGAGCAGGCGGATGTCATGGCTGCGTTTAATTTTTTAAGAAAAAAAGGTCTGCAGGTCATTGATCTTGCGGGGTATTCGTTTGGCTCCTGGGTAATTGCCCAAATGATTGATAAAACACCGGCAGATTCCGTTATTATGGTATCACCGCCGGCAGCCATGATGCAATTTGAATCCACTACACCCATCCCGAATCTGAAACTGGTGGTCACCGGAAGCCACGATGAATTTGCGCCGCCGGATGTGGTTGAACAGCTATTTCATACGTGGAACCCGGACGCCGCCTTCACGGTCATCAACGGGGCGGATCACTTCTTTTTCGGATATACTGACCAACTGACTTCAATTCTGCTCAAATACTTGTGAAAAGATAAAAGGAGCTATCACAACAAAACAATGTAATAGCTCCTTTTATCACGGAAAGCAGGGCAAAGATTTATATTGCGTTAATCACCGGTAATCGTAGTAGTGGTGGTATTTATAATACCTAAAATGCTGTCATAATGAACATCTACTGTTTTAACTTTGGTAATACCAGCATCTTTAGCTGCAGTTTTGATACTGGCATCTCCAATTGCCACCCACCCAAGATAGTTAATCATTTGAGAAGTTCCGGTCTTTGCACCTAACTGCAACCCACTGGCGTCATCCGGAGTGCTCGCCGGATAATCATAGTTTGATATCAATAGTCCAGGAGAATAAGGTCTAGCACAACCGACGAGCATACAAATACTAATTAAAAGAATAAATAAACCAATTTTTTTCATAATCAATCCTTTCCTTATTTTAAGCCCTGCATAATATTCATTTTAAAGCTATGGAAAACATATGATAACTGGTCAAAAACGAGTTATCAATAGAATAATCGAAATAACTTAATCAATTATCCCCTAAACGGTAATGGATCAATTAATATATTCTTTTACATTGCAACTATTTATTGATACAAAAAAACATAAACATCGAATAACAATTCAAAAATAATTAATGAACAAAATTTTCACCACATGCACAGACAAACAGATGCTCGCCGGAATTTTACGATCCGTGCTGATCATTATTTATGTGTATTTACTTGCCGTAAGCATCTGGCTATGCCGGGATTTCAGCCTCGGATACATCATTGACAGAATCGTCCCGTATGGTCTCCCGCCGCTGCTGACACTGATCACGGCAACCTTTCTGTCCCTTTTTGTCCTGACCCTGGAACAGACCCGAACAGAAACTCTGCTGTTTTCAATTATCTGCCTGGCATTTGCGGGGCTGAACCTGAATTGAAAACCTGTACTCCGGACACAGTTAACCCTCTGGATAAAATATAAATAACTTGACATATTTGCTTCTTCCCTCTAGTAAAATAAGTGCCAGGCAGATATATGAATCGGAAAACAAACTTTTAATTCTTTATAATTTGTCAATATCAAACGAAAATATAATGACCATAGACAAAACTGATCAAATTTCCCTGCTATACCAAATCACCCAGATTTTACACAAAACCGCCGATCTCAAGCAGTCATTGTATAATATGCTGGAATTATTATCTAAATCTCAAAACATGATCCGCGGTACAATCACCATTTTAGATCCTTTCAGCGATGAAATCAGCATAGAAGTTGCCCACGGAATTTCCAAAAGCGCACTGCAAAAAGGAAAGTATAAACTGGGCGAAGGAATTACCGGACAGGTCATCCAAACCGGCGAAGCGGTCACCATCTCTGAATTAAGCAAAGACAGCCGATTTCTCAACCGAACGGCATCCCGAAAAGCATTTCAGGACCATGAGATCTCATTTATCTGTGTACCGATCAAGAAAGAGAAGCAGGTGATCGGCGCTCTCAGCGTTGACAGGCCATATGATGAATCATACTCACTGAAAGGCGGGGAAAAACTGCTGTCTGTTGTGGCGGCGATGATTGCAACCCAGGTCATTTATCTTGAAAGGACCCGGGTTGAAAAGGAAAAACTCAGCTCCGAAAATGACCGATTGCAGGCGGAACTAAAAAAAAAATACCGCATGAAAAATATTATCGGCAACAGTAATAAAATGCGGGAAGTGTATCAAATGATTTCCCAGGTGGCGGCAAGCAACGCCACGGTTCTCATCCGGGGAGAAAGCGGAACCGGCAAAGAACTGGTTGCCAACTCCATCCATTACAACAGCCTTCGGGGCAAAAATCCTTTTGTAAAGGTAAACTGTGCGGCACTGCCGGCGAATCTCATTGAGAGTGAACTCTTTGGGCATGAAAAAGGGGCCTTTACCGGCGCGCTTCACCAGAAAACAGGCAAGTTTGAACTGGCAAACAAAGGGACTCTGTTTTTAGATGAAATCGGCTCCATTGAACCGGAAGTGCAGGTCAAGCTTTTACGGGTTTTACAGGAAAAAGAACTGGAACGGGTCGGCGGGAACAAGACCATTAAAGTGGATGTCCGTATTGTTGCGGCAACCAACAGAAACCTTGAAAACGCGGTAACCGAGGGGCTCTTCAGGGATGACCTTTATTACCGGCTCAATGTATTCCCGATTTATCTGCCGCCGCTTCGAGAAAGAAGAACCGATGTTCTGGTTCTGTCAGATTATTTCCTTGAAAAATATGCCATGGAAAACAATAAAAAGATTCTTCGATTCTCAACACCGTCCATTGATATGCTGATGGCCTACCACTGGCCCGGCAACGTCCGAGAACTTGAAAACTGCATAGAACGGGCAGTGCTTTTATGTGAAGATCAGGTGATCCACAGTTATCACCTGCCGCCCACACTCCAGACCGGCCAGGTATCCAATACCCTGCCGAATGTATCCCTTGAAAAAGCGGTCAGCCAGCTTGAACGGGAAATGATTATCGATGCCCTGAAACACACCCGGGGGAATATCTCCCAGGCGGCCCAGACATTAAACACCACCGTACGGAAATTTTCTTACAAAGCCAATAAGTATGATGTTGATCCGCGTCAGTATCATTGATGATGTCTCCGTAAAAAGTCGGTGTTTTGGAAAATAGCCTTTCTACCTTATTGAATTTATTGATAGCAATAGCCCAGAAATAGCTGATTTTTGACTTTTTACGAATCCATCATTATTGGTTCGGCGTTAATTCGTTTTTAACCTTATAATGCATCGACGCCTCTCTCCCCGGTTCGGACCCTGACAACGTCTTCTATGGGGATTATAAAAATCTTGCCATCGCCGATTTTACCGGTAGATGCATATTTTCTTACAATTTCAACGACTTCTTCACATCTACCATCTTCAACAACGACCTCAATTTTTAATTTGGGAATAAAATCAACCGCATATTCAGCCCCCCGGTAAATCTCTGTATGCCCCTTCTGACGACCATATCCTTTGACTTCTGAAACCGTCATTCCCTGAATACCGACATCATTTAATGCCTCTTTTACATCATCGAGTTTAAATGGTTTAATAACTGCTTCAATCTTTTTCATGCGATTGCCTCATCATTAAAAAAGTAGATTGATTTTGAACTATGCGATTCCGATTTATCCCGCAAAAACAATTTTTGATTCCGCAAACAGATATTCCTTCTGTGCTGTATTTTGCTTTTAACGGGCAAAATCATTATTTTCTTGACATATTAATCTGATTTTCTTAGTTATTTCTTATACTATGAACTAAATAAATCCCCTTGATACAAAATGATACAGAATAGTTTTTTTTAAACTAATTGTTAACTTTAAAAATATAGCAGGAATTAACACGTCTGTCCATAACTGTTTATTCTTTCTCTATTTATGTGTTTTTTCTGGTGATAGTCCATGACAGTGAAAATTTATGTCAACGATGACAATACAGCAACATTTGAATGTCCGAAGTGCCATAAAACAGGCATTAAGGATTTAACCAAATATTTCCAGCAAAAAAAAACAACCCGGTTAAAAGCCAAATGCGCCTGCGGGTATTCTTATGGGGTATTTCTGGAAAAACGGAAAAAATTCAGAAAGCAGGCCAACCTGCCGGGAACATACAAATTCAGCGCAAACAATTCCGACACCCAGGAATATATTGGTTCGATGACGGTAAAGGATATTTCTTATACCGGACTTCGTATCAAAATACAAATGATGCCGCGTTTCAAAGTCGGAGACACGCTTTATGTTGAATTCCGCCTGGATGATACCAACCGATCACAAATCAAAAAAAAAGTGCTCGTCAAAAATATGAAAGGTCTCAGTGCCGGCCTTGCATATACTTCTCCGCAAAACCACGACAGTGTTCTGGGATTCTATCTGTTTAATTAGGAACTGTGCCTCTAACAGGTTGTTTAAAAACGTCATGAGCGTAGTCAAGACAAGGCGAAATTCGGCGAAAGAGCGGAGTTTATGCCCATAAATGAGCATTTTGAGCCGAATTTTAACGCTGTATTGGCAAGCGCAATAGTTTTTTAACCTAAATACTGCTTCCATATCTGCTTTACCTGATCACGTATTTCAATGAACTGATCCTCTGAAAGCACTGCCGGCCGTTCCTGCAATGTCAGCCGGTGGTTGTAAAAACGAAATACCAGGTATGCCTGCTTGAGGATATAGGCAGTTTTATCATCAAAAATACCTGCCAGGGCCAGGCTGTTCAGCTGCCGCACGACATCCGTCCATTTTATCAGAGATGGAAACAGGCTGGCATTTAACAAAACAAGAAACTGAACCATAAATTCAATATCCACAATACCGCCCGGATCATTTTTTATATCAAAATGTTCACCTGACGGCACGGTTTGTTGAGCTCTCATCCGGGTCCGCATATCACAAATCCCTTCACGCAGTTTGGATTCTTCCCTTTTCATTGAAAGAATCTCTTCACGGATTTTTTCAAACCGTTCCCGGACATGAACATCACCGGTGATCGCCCTGGCCTTGATGATTGCCTGGTGTTCCCAGGTCCATGCCCTTTTTTTCTGATATTCCTCGAATCCGTCAATATGAGTAACCAGGATACCGGCACTTCCGCTTGGCCTTAAACGCATATCCGTTTCATACAATTTTCCGGTCTGGGTCATGGCAGTCATCAAATGGATGATCCGCTGACCTAAACGGACATAGAACTGGGCGTTATCAACAGGCTTCTGGAGGCCGCCCTGCGTATATCCTTTTTCACCGGTATGCAGAAAAACCAGGTCAAGGTCAGACACGTATCCGAGTTCATACCCACCCAGCTTACCGTAAGCAATGATTCCGAACCCTTTTTGATCAAAATCAATCACTCCCGACGGAACCCCGTATTTTTCGACCATATGATCCCATGCCATATCCATCACCCGGTCAAGGATTGATTCCGCCAGGTTGGTTAACCGATCGCTGACTCTCATCAACGGCATCAGGCCGGCCACATCGGCCGCGCAAATGCGAAGGATATTGATTTGCTTAAATATGCGCAGGCCATCCATTTGGGACTCCAGGTCCGCTTCCGGCAGCCGGTCGAACCGCAGCTTGATCTCTTCTTTTAGATCCTCTTTTTCAACCGGCGCATAAAGTGTCCGGGGATCCAGCAGTTCATCAAGTAAAAGCGGATGACATGATAAAAATGACATAATCCAGGGGCTGGCTTCGGCCAGCTTAACCAGATGTATCAGCACATCCGTATTTTCAATTAACAGGGAAACATAACAGGAACGACCGCGAATGGCTTTAATTAATTCAAAAATCCGCCTCAGCACCCGCACGGGATTTTCTGATGCGGCAGACTCTTTCATAATGTGCGGTACCAGAAGATTAACCCGCTTACTGCCCTGCAGGCTGACTTCACTTGATTTGATTATTTCTAAAAAATTTTGAAGAACCAACAGGGCATCATCCGGAGGATCAAAGCCGATTTTTTTGAGCAGTTCCAGATTGGTCTCGATGTTTGACAAATTGATCCATACATCATTGATGCGTATCATCTGCTCATCTATACGGATTTCCGAATCATCCCTGAGCAGCAGGGCGCTAAAATGATTATGCACTTTACCCATATGCGCATCCAGGGATTCTGAAAACCCCTGCCAGTCCGTAAAGCCCATTGACAGTGCCAGACGGCATTTGCCGCGTAAATCCTCCGGAAGGCTGTGGGTCTGACGATCATCAAACATCTGCAGTCGGTTCTCGATATACCTCAAAAACACATACGCTTCCGTGAGTTCATCTTTCACAGATTCGGGAATATTGTTGTCATTGGCCAGGGTCTGCAGGATAACCAGAATGCTGCGCTTCTGATAATCAATATTAACGCCGCCCCGGATCAGCTGAAAAATCTGTCCGAAGAACTCTACTTCACGGATGCCTCCGGGACCAAGCTTGATGTTTGCCTTTATCCCTCTTTGGATAACTTCCCGCTCTATTTTCCGCTTCATCCCCCGCAGGGATTCAAATATACCGTAATCAAGATACCGCCGGTATACAAAGGGCTTCAAACGTCCCAGCAATACCCGGCCCAAAGATTTATCACCGGCAACAACCCTTGCCTTTATCAATGCATAGCGCTCCCAATCACGCCCCTGCTCCTGGTAGTAGGATTCCATTGCCTCAAAGCTCATGACAATCGGCCCGGACTCTCCATACGGCCGGAGCCGGGCGTCCACACGAAAAACAAACCCCTCCGTCATGTTCTTTCCGATCACATCAATCAGGCGATGGCACAGACGGGCAAAAAACTCTTCATTGGATATGGGTTTTTCACGGCCTTGTGTTTTTCCGGCTTCCGGAAAAACAAACATCAGATCAACGTCTGATGAAAAATTCAATTCCCGGCCCCCGAGTTTTCCAAAACCGATCACCGCAAGACGCTGCTGCTTTCCACTCTTTCCCACAGGAGTCCCATGTTCCTCAATCATCCATTGATACAACCTGGAAAGCGCGCCTTCCAGGCATGCATCCGCAAGCCCTGTGATCTCATTCATGGTTTCCGGCAGATCAGACCATCCGGCCAGGTCTCGAAATGCAATGCGAACCATCTCCCGTGTCCGGGTCCTTCTGATCATGACCGACAACGTCTCAAAATCATCAGCAACGCGGCAGTTTTCTGTTATCTTACCTGCATATTCCGCAATATCATAGGACCGGGCTAAATCTCCCGTTGCAATTAAATTCAAAAACATTTCAGGATTCCGGGCACACCGCTTTGCCACAAACTCACTAAAAACAAACACCTTTTTTGCTGTCTCAAACACGTCTGCTTCATCCACTTCTGCTTCACCCGGCAACGCCAGGGTACTTTTCTCGCAAGCTTTTGCAAACGCCGCCCATTTTTCCACAAAGGCGTCTTGCAATTCTTCGGAAAAATTGCACTCAGGCCGGACTGGGCTTATGTTTAATAAGTTTCGTATCATAATTATCGATATGAACAATTTGCCGGACGAAAACCCTTGTAATCAAAACATTGCGTCGAGTTTAAGTCTTACCTGAGCATCAGGATCGGTGAATTTTGTTTCCGGTATACTTTTTACTGATTCAAAAACATTTAAGGATGATGTTCCGTCATGAAAGACGCCTGCCTGTTTCTCAGATTCATAAGGCACATCGCCCGATTTATTGATTCTTAATTCTTCCCAGTCAATAAATTCTTCAAAGTCAGGAAGGAAGGATTCACTGATGGTCTTTGGCATCCATTCATCGCCGGTACTTACAACCGGTCCGTCAACCGCTCTGCAGACAATTGCGATACGACCCTGCTGTATACCGTCCACATTGAAACTTTTGTAATACGATACATCCAGCAGTTCAAAATGGAGCAACCGCAACAGGTAATCAAGGCAGGAAAATGAAATCTGCCAGTAATTTGTTCCGGGAAAAAATCGGCCGGCATTATTGAAGTACATAAGACATTCATCTTTTTCAGTAAGGACCGCTGACGTTTCCATGAGCATGATGCCGCCATTTCTCGTCAGTCCCCGAACAGCAGACAGACCGGAAAGGGGGTCGAACATATGATAAAGCACACCTGAAAAGATTACTACATCATAGGGGTACAAACCAAAAGGAGAAGTAAACTCCTTTATTTTATTAAGGCTTATTCCCTTTATATAATTAAAAGGAACCCCCAAACGCTCTTGAATAAAACTGATCCATTCAGAAAAATCAATCCGGTCATAGGATGTCACTTTCGCTGCTCCCCGTCGCCACAACAGGATTGATATCATGCCTTCCATTGCGCCAATGTCCAGACAGTTTCTCCCTTTGACCTGAATTCCTTTTAGCAGTTCCCTGGTGAGGATGACATTTCTGTGTTCGCGGCCCGGGGTAAAAATTCCGGGCTGAATTTCAATACTGTAATACCAGTCTTTTTTCATCATTGGATGATTTTCGATTTTGCTTTTGGTTTCAGACATCGTCATCGATCGTTCCATTATTTATGTGTATTCGTTGGGTTAAATCTTCTGGGCCAGCGTATATTCCGCCAGCAGACTGTTTTTCCAGTAATCATTTTCCGGCTGTGAAAAAAATGCCTTGAAAAGCGCGAGACTTTGCTGACGCAATACATGGGGGACAATCGAAACGTCACATTCACTGTATAGGGGTGCTGCTTTTGACAGATCACATCTCGTTCCACCGCCCATCACGTCTTCATACGCATATACGATTCTGGGTATGCCGCTGATCAGAATGGCCCCCAAACACATCAGACAGGGTTCCATGGTGCAGTACAGCGTCAGTTCATTCATATTTTCAACAGCCGTTTTCTCATAAAGGGCTCTTAACGCCACGATTTCCGCATGATCGATCTCATTTGAATGCTGTCCGCTTGTGCCGTGGCGAAAACCAATGGCAAGGATATTCTTTTTATCTGCAATTACACATCCCACCGGGAACTCCCCGGCCGAAAAAGCATTTTCAGCCTGGACCAATGCTTTTTTCATAAAATATTCATCAGTCATCGTTGATAATCTCGTAAAAACTCAAAATTCAATGGCAAACAAAAAAGATCCACCATTCTTATAACAATTGGCCAGGCACGCAAATTATTCAAAAATAAGGCGTACTTGTTGTATGTTGAATTGATGAAGAATGCAGCGCAACACAGGAGTTGGACTTTTTACAATGCCATGTTATTGCCTAACCAGCCAATAATATGCAACTTTCTACTTTAATGAGTATCAAGTCATGCTTTTTTTGTAAAGATACAAATACAATGATTTCGTAAAAAATGGCAAGCTAAGAGGAATATTGACAATAAAGATCTTTTTGGTTAATGGTTAAAAGAGTTAAAATAGTTATTATTTTAATATACGCGCTCTTTTTGTTGGATTTATTCTGTTATAATTGTTTAATAAAACAATTACAGTATAGATTCTTCGCCCCATAGCGCACTATCAACAAGGAAAAAATATGATCATTGGACTGGACGTTGGCGGCACGCATACGGATATCGTCCTTGTCGGAGAAAGCGGTCTGGAAAGAAAGATCAAAGTTCCGACAGATACCTCGGCTCTTTTTCAAACGGTATTAACCGGCATCGAAAAAATCACTGCAAACATCCCTTCTGAAAAAATCAAACACGCGGTCCTCAGCACAACCCTCACAACCAATGCCATTGTCCGGGACAAGCTATCACCTGCCGCAATGATTGTTTCCGGCGGTCCTGGAATTGATCCCGAGGCATTCCGCACCAACGAACATTATTTTACGGTTTCCGGTTCCATTGATCATAGCGGAAAAGAGATTAAACCCATTGACGAAAACCAGATCGAAGAGATTGCCCGCCGCCTGAAATCAGAAGGAATCCGGCATGTGGGGGTGGTGGGAAAATTTTCAGCAAGAAACCCGGACCATGAACTTGAAATCGAAAAAATTTTAGCCCCTTATTTTGACAAAATATTTTTAGGCCACCGGATTTCAGGACATCTCAATTTCCCCCGCAGAATTGCCACCACATTTTTAAACGCCTCTGTGTATCCGATTCACAAGGAGTTCTTTGAAGCCGTCAAATCAACCTTAAAGCAAAAAGGGATATCCATTCCCATCTACATCTTAAAAGCCGACGGCGGCACCATGCATTTTGATGCATCCATCGACTTTCCCGGCCAGTCGGTTCTGTCCGGGCCGTCCGCCAGTGTCATGGGATCCGTGGCGTTTGCGCCGGAAGACAAAGAAACCATTGTCATGGATATCGGCGGAACCACCACCGACATGGCCGTATTAATCAACCAGGTCCCCCTGCTTTCGCCGCTGGGCATTGAAATCGGAAAATATAAAACCCTGATCCGGGCGTTAAACAGCTACTCCATCGGCATGGGCGGAGACAGCGTCGTCAGAATTGAAGGGGATTCTCTGAAAATCGGCCCGGACCGTATCGGGCCGGCAATGGCTTATGGCGGCCCGGTGCCCACCCCCACGGACGCCCTCTTTGTCCTGGACAAAACGGATGATGTCAACGGGGACAAAAATAAATCCATTAACGGCCTTACCCCCATTGCGGAAAAACTGGGAATCACGGTTGAAGAAGCTGCTTTTGAAATTTTTGACCTGGCGTGCCAGGACATATTAACTCATGCCCGAAAAATGATCGAACGAATCAACAGCAAGCCGGTCTACACCATCAAGGAAGTGTTGACCGGATACCAGTTAAAACCGCGACATATCATGGTGCTGGGCGGACCCGCATCATATTTTGCCGAACACATGGAGCAGATCTCCGAATTCACGGTTCAGCGGGTGCCCCAGTGGTCGGTTGCCAATGCCATCGGCGCCGCCCTTTCAAGAACCACATGCGAAGTGACCTTATTTGCGGACACCCAGAAAGGGGTCGCCATGGCACCCGGAGAGTCTTTTTCAAAACCGGTGAAGTCAAACTTCACCAAGAAAGATGCCATGGAACTGGGATATGACCTGCTCAGGCAAAAGGCGCTCCAGACCGGCGCAGATATTGACGACCTGGACCTGGATGTTTTAGAAGACCTGGAATTTAATATGGTCCGTGGGTTTCGTTTAACCGGCAAAAATATTCGCGTCAAGCTTCAGGTCAAACCGGGCTTGATCCACAATTACAAAATGATCACCGACAAAATTGCCGCCATGTGAATTTATATTTTTGGAGCACACCATGCTAAGTGCAAAACATAAAACCGGCCTGGTTTTTTTCCCGGCCTTTGACTGGGCCATCAGTCCGACGCACCCGGAAAGGGAAGAACGCCTGCTGTATACCCAGGACCAGGTATTTGAAGAAGGCCTTCTGGATATTGAAGGAATCATTGAATACAAAGCCAATGTAGTAAACATTAAAGATGTCCAGCGGGTTCATTTCTGCGCACCGGACGAAAAAACGGTGATGACCGAATCCCATTTTATCAGTGCCGGCGGTGCCAAAACCATTGCTGATGCGGTCATGAATAAAAATATTGAAAAAGGTTTTGCCCTTGTCCGGCCGCCGGGTCACCATGCCATGCGGATTGTTCATGGCGGAAGAGGTTTCTGCAATGTCAACAACGAAGCCATCATGATTGAATACCTCCGGTCCGCCTATAATGTCGACCGGGTGGCCATCATTGATACGGACTGCCATCACGGTGACGGAACCCAGGATATTTACTGGCATGACCCGGATACCATGTTTATTTCCCTTCACCAGGACGGCCGCACCCTTTATCCGGGTTCCGGTTTTCCGGAAGAGCTGGGAGGACCCATGGCCGCAGGCTCCACTTTAAACGTCCCCCTGCCGCCCTATACGTCCGAGGAAGGATTTCTGTATGTGATCCGGGAACTGGTTCTCCCGATTCTTGATGAATTCAAACCGGATATTATTATCAATTCCGCAGGTCAGGACAACCATTTCACCGACCCGCTGACCAACATGCATTTTTCCGCCCAGGGATATGCGGATTTAACCAGCCTTTTAAAGCCGGATATTGCCGTGCTGGAAGGTGGATATTCCATCGAAGGCGCCCTGCCCTATGTGAATGTGGGCATTATCCTGGCAATGGCCGGTGTTGACTACAGTAACGTCAAGGAACCGGGGTATGACCACAGCCAACTGCGCCAGTCCACCCAGATCACGCAAGTCATTGAAAAAACCTGTGACACCGTCATGTCTAACTGGAATGCCCGGGAACTTATCCGGATGCGGATGAAGGGGAATAAAAAGTTTGACAAGCGGCGGCGCAGTGTCATGTATGATACTGACGGATTCTATGAGCACCAGAATGAGACCATCCGCATCTGCTCGGACTGCAGCGGGGTGTTGAAAATTGACTCAACATCCGATATCGGGCAGCATATTTTAGCCGTCCATGTCCCCAGAAAAGCATGCCGTGCATGCCGGGAACAGGGATTTGAATGGTATGATTCTGCCAGTGAACGAAACTACGACATGATCATTCTCCAGAACCGCGTGGATGACACCTACCAGATCCGGAAAAAGCCTTAAATTGCCGGAAATAAAATTAAATTGATTGACCGACAGCAGCAAATAACAAAAAATCTTGTCCTCCGATCAAAAGTCTTCCAGGCAGTGCGCGATTTTTTCACTCAACACCATTTTCTTGAAATAGACACCCCCATCCGAATTCCCGCACCAGCCCCGGAACCCTTTCTTGCCGCACATCCGACCGGAGGCTGGTATCTTCAGACTTCGCCGGAACTGTGCATGAAACGGTTGCTGGCTGCCGGATATCCTGAAATATTCCAAATCTGTAAGTGCTTCCGCCGGGAAGAAAGAGGAAATCGGCATTTAGAGGAATTTACCATGCTGGAATGGTATGAAGCCGACGCCACCTACCATGACCTGATGGATCGCTGTGAAAGCCTGTTTCAATTTATCTGCGGTAAATTGCCGCTTGATGACGGCATCCGTTACAGGGGCCATCGCATTGATATTGCGCCGCCATGGGAACGGCTGTCTGTTGCAGACGCTTTTATTCGATTTTCATCACTCACCATGAAAGAAGCGATTAAAACAGACAAATTTGATGAAACCATTGCGTTTGAAATTGAACCTCGTCTTGGTATCGCTAAACCGGTTCTTTTATTCGATTATCCGGCCGTCACCTGCCCCCTGGCCGCCCCGTGTCCGGACCTGCCGCATCTTGCCCAGCGGTTTGAGCTCTATATCGGCGGCCTTGAACTGTGCAACGGGTTTACCGAGCTAACGGATCCGGATGAGCAACGCAAGCGATTTACCGAAGAACTTGCCCGGCGACAAAACACCGGCCAGGACGTATACCCTATGCCGAAAAAATTTCTCGACGATCTGCACCTGATGCCGGAGGCCGCCGGAAACGCTCTGGGCCTTGACCGACTGATCATGCTGTTTGCCGGAGCAGAAAGTATTGATGAGGTGGTCGCTTTCACTCCCGAAGAACTTTGAGGGCTTTGTAAAATGTCCAACTCCTGTGTTGCGCTGCACCCTTCGTCGCTCAACGTACATTCGTACGCCTCGCTCCTCAGGGCTTGCGCGCCTTGCCAATTTTATGCGATTGGTGAACATTTTACAAAGTCCTCATTCCCAGAGTATTTAAATTTGAGTCCAACTCAGAAATTGAGAAAATTGGCAATTTTCGTTCAAATACCAAATAAATTTGACAATTAATATAAAGCCTTGATATATTTAGAGTGTTGTGGAAAGGAATATCAACATAAAATACAAAGCCTGATTTTGAAAAAATGTTCCGAACTCAACCGAAATATTTGTTTGCAATTACTTTCAGCCTCATCCTTGGCAGCGCTGCATTTATTCCTGCTGATCTGTCTGCTGAAATCTATTCCTATACCGATGAAAACGGCGTGCTTCATTTCAGCAATGCCCCCACATCGTCAAAATATCGCTACGCCGGGCCGGAAATATCCATGCATACGTCCATTTATTACCCTGGTAGCCGGATAAATGCATATGACGATATTATCCGTGAGGCATCACTTAATCATGGCATGCAGTTTGAATTAATCAAAGCCATGATCCATGCGGAATCCAGTTTCAACCCCAACGCCATTTCAAAATCCGGGGCCATCGGGCTGATGCAGATCATGCCGGAAAATTTAAACGCTTTTGGCATCAGTGATCCCTTTGATCCCCGCGACAATGTCATGGGCGGCACCCGGTATTTGAAACAATTGATGAAAAAATACAACAGCGATGTATCCCTGTCGCTGGCCGCGTACAACGCCGGACCCAGCGTAGTGGACAAATATAATGATATCCCCCCTTTTCCGGAAACCGAAAATTATGTGGAAAAAGTGTTAACGTATTATAGCCTCTACCGAAATCAACACCCTTAAATGATGACTTCGTAAAACGCCCACCTCCTGCGTTGCCCTGCATCCTTCGTCACTCAACGTACATTCGTACGCCTCGCTCCTCAGGATTTGTGCGCCTCGGATTTGGACGTTTTACAAAACCATCCCCGAGTTTTAAAAGAATCGTCAAGGTTGACTTTTTTTCAAAGTCATTTTACCTTGCCTTCTAATTTCGAAATTTTATAAAGTTCAAAAATAATTATCGGAGACATCAAATGTTAAATGTTTATCGACAGCTTGCCGTTGTCGACCAGCTGTATAAAATATATGATCAGTTTATCGACTCGTTAGATATTGTATGCAAAAAATTTTGCGCGGACTGCTGCACCTGCAACGTGACCATGACCACCCTTGAAGCCAACAAAATAGTCTCCGCGCTGGACCTTGATTCCAGGCAGACCATGCTGGACAAGCTGAAGCAGCAGATGGAGAAACAGCGTTTTACCCCCAAAATCACCACCAACCAGCTGGCCGATATCTGCCTGTCCGGGGATGACCCGCCGAAAGAAGAGGTTGACGCGTCCTGGGGTCCCTGCCCGCTGTTAAACGATAATGCCTGTCCCGTCTATCATCTCCGGCCCTTTGGCTGCCGGTGCATGGTTTCAACGCAGCGGTGCGCGGATAACGGAACTGCTGAAATCGATGAATTCACCATCACCGTCAACCATGTATTCCTTCAATACATTGAACATATTGACCAGAACGGTTTTTCCGGAAACCTTTCAGATGTCATGGCCCACACCATCATCAAAGAATCGTCAGATCCAGTCACCAAATCAATGATTATACAGACGACCCTGCTTAAAAACTCCCCCTTAAGCGCTTTGCTGATTCCGCCGGAACACAGGAAAAAAATCGAACCGATCCTGCTTGCCCTGCGCGCCATCAAAGCATGATGGGAATAAAATTTTTCAATAAAATCTCTTGACTTAATAGACACCGCAATAGCAATTTCTGTTGGCGAATTGAACCAGCCGGTGATTACAAATTACCAGTTAGCTGCCATCTATTTTAACCTTTGCATCACCCAAAAATATAAAGGTCAAAAGTTAAAAAATATACCAAAAAACGGCCCGACCGCAAAACATTTCAATAATCAGTTTGAAGGCCTCATTGAATCAGGTATACTTACAAAATATCAAGCTTTTTCCGGGGCCTACAGTATTTTTGGGAAAAATATATACACTGAAGAAGAAATCGCGTGTTCGATTGATCCGTTCGCATATATTTCTCATTTAAGCGCAATGGACTACCATGGACTCACTGATAGAATTCCGAAAATATTATTTATATCCACACCTTCTCAAAAAAACTGGAAAGACTTTGCATTAAAGCAAATGCATAAGGATTTGAAAGAAAACCTGCTTGATTATCAAAAGAAAAAATTTCCAATTTTAATAAAAATTCCAATGGGAAAAATCGGTAAGAAAAATGTTAATCAATTTTCAAGTAAACATTTCGGGGCTTTTAAATCGATCAAGGACAGAACTTTACGGGTATCAACCATTGGCCGTACATTTTTAGATATGCTCAGAAAGCCTGACCTGTGCGGCGGCATATACCACGTAATCAATATATACAAAGAATTCGGACAGCAATATTTAAACTTAATTGTTGATGAAATGAATCTGCATGGAAAACCCATAGATAAAGTAAGGGCCGGATATATTCTGGAAGAACTTTGCAACGCCAAACATGAGGCTTTTGAAAAATGGCTTCAGTTCGCCGCACGGGGCGGGTCACGAAAACTTGACCCAACTGAAGAATACAGTTCAACCTACTCCGAACGCTGGTGCTTATCCATAAATGTCGAAATCTGATAAAATATACGATATCGAAAAATGGGTGACCGACGAAGAAAATCCCATAGACAGAAAAAACCGGGAAGCCTTTCATGTAATACTGTTTGCCATTTCTCATTCCCAAAATCTTCATGCTGCAATGATCATGAAAGGTGCCGTTTTGCTGGCTATTCGTTACAATTGTATCAGGCATACGACGGATATCGATTTTTCAACGCACCTGAAAGCCTCGGAATTTGATATAGACCAAATTTATATCAGATCTGGAACAAAGCCTTATTTTGGCAACGGAAACCCTTGACTATGGATTGGATTGCCGTGTCCAGTCTTATAAATTTAAACCAGCCCATAAAAATGCGACATTTCCGACGCTTAAACTCAAAATAGGGTATGCTTATAAAGATGATCGCAACAACCACAAACGACTTCTGGCCAAACGATCTCTTGATGTGGTGGAAATTGATTACAGCTTTAATGAAATAATACAGGAAACAGAAAATTTAAAATTAGAAACCGGCGGCACGCTTTGAGCATACAGTTTTACGGATCTGATCGCGGAAAAATACCGCGCCATCCTGCAACAGGAAAAAAGAAACAGATTCCGGCGGCAGGACATATTTGATCTGTATTACCTGTTCAACAATTACCAGTTACCCACTCGGAATGAAAAACGAAAAATTCTCAAAAGCCTGATAAAAAAATCAGAATCAAGACAATTACAAGTGAATCAATATTACATGGTAAATAAAGAAATCATTCGGCGTTCAAAAAAAGAATACCCTCTTCTTGCACAAGAGATAATAATTGAATTGCCTGATTTTGACATCGCATACGCTGAGATTCAGTCCTTTTATGAAAGCCTGCCATGGGGAAAAATCAATTAACATTTCCAGTTTATCATGGGTAAGTCTTCATCAATAAAATAACGACCACCTCCCCGCCAAATAATCGAATGCGTCCTTGACTTCATCTTTAAAAATTTTATAAATAGAAAGTTTACATTTGTTTTCCAGGCTTACAGGATAGCCTCTTAAAACCATTTGATATTTAATAAAATTTAAAAAAATATTTTCTTCTTTGAACCATCTAAACCGCCGATCGACCTGCGGATTTAAAATATCATTGAATAGAAGCTAAGTATGAAAAAAATAATCAGACAACTGATCCTTGACGCAGCTAACAAAGCGTTTGAAAATAATAAATTAAACGCCAATGAATTTCCGGAGTTCTCCATTGAAGAACCCAAGGTTGACGCCCATGGCGACCTGTCTACCAATTTTGCCATGGTCAATGCCAAAACCCAGAAAATGGCTCCCAGAAAAATCGCGGAAATCCTTATCCGCTATATCGGCAATAACAGCCCGGTGATTGAAAAAACCGAAATTGCCGGCCCCGGGTTTATCAACTTTTTTATCCTCCCGGCAGCCTGGTATCCGGTTTTAAGTGATATTTACGAAAAAGATACCGCGTATGGGTTTTCCAATATGGGAAACGGGCAAAAAGTCCAGGTGGAATTTGTCAGCGCCAACCCCACCGGCCCGCTGCATGTGGGCCACGGACGGGGAGCGATTGTGGGCGACAGCGTGGCATCCATTTTAACTGCCTGCGGATATGACGTACATAAAGAATACTACATCAATGACGCCGGCAAACAGATTCAGACCCTGGGGCTTTCCGTATTTTTGCGCTGCAGGGAACTCGACGGCCATAGCATCGACTTTCCGGAAGACTGTTACCAGGGAGATTACATCTACGATATTGCCAGAGAACTCAAGCAGGAAAAAGGGGACTGGGTCTTTACCGTCAGCGAGGAGAAAGCGGTTGCTTTCTGCGCCAAATTTGCTGCAGATCGAATGATCATCAATATCCGTAACGTCTTGAACACCCTGGGCATTGAATTTGACAACTGGTACAGCGAACAGGCACTGATGGATTCCGGTAAGGTGGCGTCGGTGATTCAAAAATTCAAGGACCAGCAGCTCATCTATGAAAAAGATGACGCCCTCTGGTTTAAAACCGAAGCTTTCGGGGATGAAAAAGACCGGGTGGTGGTTCGAAACAACGGTCAGGGCACTTATTTTGCGTCCGACATTGCCTATCATCAGGACAAGCTGGACCGGGGGTTTGACCGGATCATTGACGTCTGGGGAGCAGACCATCACGGATACATTCCCAGAATCAGGGCCTCGATCACGGCATCCGGCAAGGACGAAAACCAATTTGTCGTCATACTGACCCAACTGGTCAATCTTTTGCGAAAAGGCGTGCCCGTATCCATGGGAAAACGGTCCGGTCAGTTTATAACGCTCAAGGAAGTCATTGATGAAGTCGGCAAAGACGCAGTGCGGTTTATATTTTTGACCCGGCACTATGAAAGCCCGCTCGATTTTGACCTGGAAGTTGCCAAACAAAAGACCAATGACAACCCGGTGTATTATGTGCAATATGTCCATGCCCGGATATCCAGCATTATCAAGAAAGCCCAGGATGAAAAACAAATTGGCGAAAATGAGATTACGGACATCTGTTTTGACGGAAAAGCGGTGGCAAGGATCAAGGAACCTGAAGAAATCCAACTGATCAAGCATTTGGCCCGGTATCCGGAGACCATCCGATCCAGTGCGGAGTATATGGAACCCCACCGTATGGCTTTTTATTTAATGGATCTTGCGGCGGATTTTCATGCGTATTATAATAAGCATCGTGTGCTCACCGAAGATCCCGACCTGACTGCCGGGCGGCTTTATCTCATCTTCGCGGTACAAAAAGTCATTCGTAACGGTTTAACCCTGCTCGGCGTTTCCGCGCCGGATTCAATGTGACCCAAATTATGTGACACGGATATGGAAAAAAAGACCCCTGAAACAAAAAAAAAGGCGTTGCCCAAAAAACCGGCAACGTTTCTGACCATAGACAATACCAATATGCTCGGATGGCTCATGTCCTGCTTTATTGTCTGTGGCTGCATGTTTTTTCTCGGTGTCCTTGTGGGCAGAAACACCGCGCCAGTCCAGTTTGACGTGGACCGGATAGAAGAAAAACTGTCAAACCTTCAGGTCAGTGTCTTAAAACAAAAAGAAGCGGAAAACCCGAAACCGAATATCCCGAATATCACGGATATCCCCAATATAAGCGACATGTCCGAACTGCCCATCGTGCATGAAAATATTATCGACAAGCTCAAGGACAAGGGCAAGCCGCCGGAAATATACGAACAGTATGTACCGCCGGTGTTAACACCCAAGTATGCGAAAACACCGCCGCCCAGACAAAAGCCGAAGCCGTTAAAAAAGACGGCGGCCCCTGAAACGGAAAAACAGGCTGTGAAGTCCAAACCGGCACCCAAAGCAGAAGCGGTGGCCGTGCTGAAACCGGAGATCCGGTCTGCTCCTGCAGAAGTTTCTGCGCCGGTTGTAAAACCCGAAATAACAGCAGCAAAAAAAGCAGTGCCTGGGACTGAAAAAAGTGTACAAAAATCCCCGAAAGCAACGGGCCAGGGATTTGCCATTCAGGTGGCATCACTAAAGGATCCTGAAAAGGCCAAAATATTAATGAATAAATTCAAGGAAAAGGGATACCCGGCATTCTGCCAGTGCACGGAGATAAACGGCGCCACATGGCACCGGGTGAGAATCGGCCCTTATCCGGACCGGGCAATGGCCGACAAGGATCAGGACCGATTAAAAGCGGCCGGTGTTTATTCTTTAATTATATCCATGAATTAAAAAGGAACACCCATGAAACTGACCAAAGAAGAAGTGCTTCATGTCGCAACGCTGGCACGGCTGAATATCGATGAATCGTTAATTGACACATTTGCCGATCAGCTGGGAGACATTCTCGAATACGTGGAAACCTTAGATCGCCTGGACACAAAAGATGTTCCCCCGACATTTCATGCCGTGGACAAGTCAAATGCGTTTCGCAAGGACGAAACAACCGGTCATCTGGACCGGGAATCGGCTGTTTCCAATGCGCCGGAAGAAGATGACGGATATTTTATTGTCCCGAAAGTAATTGAATAGGAGACAATAGATGAACCTGCACGAACTGACCATACACGACGCACAGGATCTTTTAAAAAATAAAGAAATTTCCGCAAAAGAACTGACCCGGGCGGTTTTTGACCGGATCGACACCGTTGAACCGTCTGTTGATGCCTATATCTCGGTAACAAAGGACATTGCTCTGTCACAGGCGGATGCGGCGGACAAAGCCATTTCAGGAGACAATATAAAGACGCTGACCGGCATCCCTCTCGCTGTCAAAGACCTGATCTGCACAAAAGGCGTTGCCACGACCTGCGCATCCAAAATTCTTAAAAACTTCATCCCCCCCTATGATGCCACGGTAACGGAGAAATTAAACGCCGCCGGTGCGGTGATGGTCGGCAAAGTCAACATGGACGAATTTGCCATGGGATCATCCACTGAAAATTCCGGTTTCAAAGTCACGAAAAATCCGTGGAACCTGTCCCATGTTCCGGGCGGATCCAGCGGCGGATCGGCTGCGGCCGTTGCCGCGGATATGTGCCTGGGGGCACTGGGTTCGGATACCGGCGGGTCCATTCGTCAGCCGGCATCCCATTGCGGTGTCGTTGGCATAAAACCCACCTACGGCAGGGTGTCCCGGTTCGGCCTGGTCGCGTTTGCTTCTTCGCTGGATCAGATCGGCCCTTTGGCAAAAGATGTTACGGATGCCGCCATACTGCTGCAGGTAATTTCCGGTTACGACCCCAAAGACTCCACGTCCATCGACAAGCCCACACCGGATTACCGCGCCGCCCTGCCTGGAGGCATTAAGGGCCTGAAAATCGGTATCCCCAAAGAATACCATGCGTCAAACGGTATGTCGCCGGATGTTTTGTCCGCTGTTCAAAACGCCATGAATTTTTATAAAGACGCGGGCGCAGAACTGGTGGACATCTCCCTGCCCCATTCGGAATACGCGGTTGCCGCTTATTACCTCATCGCCCCGGCGGAAGCCTGCTCCAACCTGGCCCGTTACGACGGCGTCAAATACGGAGTAAGAGACAAGGAGTCCTCCGGCCTGATTGATATGTACCGAAACACGCGCTCTTCGGGATTCGGCCCGGAAGTGCAGCGCCGTATTTTACTGGGTACGTATGCCCTGTCGGCCGGCTATTATGATGCCTACTACAAAAAAGCATCCCAGATAAGAACGCTGATTAAAAATGATTTTATGCAGGCATTTGAAGCCTGTGATATTATTTTGTCACCGGTCACGCCTTCGACGGCGTTTAAAATCGGGGAAAATGTCGATGACCCGCTGACCATGTATCTTTCTGATATTTTTACCCTTTCTGCCAACCTGGCAGGAATCCCCGGATTATCAGTTCCCTGCGGTATTTCCGGAGACGGTCTTCCCATTGGCCTCCAGCTGATGGGCAACTATTTTGCTGAAAACACGATTTTAAATGCCGCGTACTATTTTGAACAGGCCACTGAGTTCCATAAGCTGCGCCCGAAAATATAGTGCACGCTTTAAGATGAACCCCTAAAAGGTAGCTGGATGGCTATACGCCATTTTTTAAGAAAGGAAAAATATGAGCATCTTACCGGAAGGCGAAGACTTAAGAAAAGCAATTAAATGGATTGATGAAATACTGCAGGACAAGACGGATAAATCCATCTCCGAACTGATTTGCGAAGCATCATTAAAATTTGACCTGCCGCCCAATGATCAGGAATTTTTGTTTAGGAATTTCACGAATAAAAATTAGCCGGAGATATTTATTTTTGGGGTGTTTCACGAATTGGATCAGGTATTGACATAACAGGTGTCAGGTGTCGGGTGTCAAGATAGGGAAATGCAGCTGAAGCCTGAACACTGACACCTGATATAAAAAATATTGATTCACAACAAAACGTTATCATTTTTTCAAGCGACACTCTCAGCGACTTTTGTGCAAGCATGTAACAGGTTATTGAAAAACGATCGATCAACTTGTCTTAATCGTATGTTATCACTCTTAATGAGGGAAGGAAGACATCGTGTCAAAAATTAAAATCCTTCCGGAAATCCTTTCCAACAAAATCGCCGCCGGTGAAGTGGTTGAGCGCCCTGCTTCCGTGGTCAAAGAACTGGTTGAAAATTCCATTGATGCCAAAAGCACTAAAATCACCATTGAAATCGGCCAGGGCGGCCGATCCCTGATCCGGATTTCAGACAACGGTATCGGCATGACGCATGATGACGCGCTGCTTGCCATCGAGCGATATGCCACCAGCAAAATTTATGTCGACGATGATCTGTATGCCATCAATACTCTTGGTTTCAGGGGTGAAGCATTGCCCAGCATCGCGTCGGTTTCAAAATTTAGCATTATTACCAAAGACAAGTCCTCTGTTTCCGGTACCCGCATTGATATTGAAGGCGGTAAAATAAAAAAAGTCTCCGACGCCGGCGCGCCGGACGGAACCATGATTTCCGTTCATCAACTTTTTTTCAACACGCCTGCCCGTCGCAAATTTTTAAAAACCGTTACCACGGAAATGGGGCATATCGCGGATGTGGTTTCCTGCTGCGCCCTGGCCTGCCCGAACATTCAATTCCGTCTGATCCATAATCAAAAAGAGATTAAAAACTGGCCGCCGGTCCGCTCATCCATTGACCGGGTCGTTGACGTTCTGGGCAACGACTTAAAATCAGCCCTTTATTCATTTGATTATAACGACAATTACCTGTCTTTATCCGGCTGGACGTCGGATCCGGCGGTTACCCGGGGCACCTCCCAGAAAATCTATTTGTTCATTAACGGCCGGTTAATCAGGGACCGGGGAATTCAATACGCCATTTTTGAAGGCTACCGGGGACGAATCATGAAAGGACGCTTTCCGGTGGCGGTCCTGTTCATCGACCTGCCCCCGGACCAGGTCGATGTCAATGTCCATCCCACCAAACACGAAGTGAGGTTTGCCCGGCAAAAACAGGTATATGAAGCCGTTAAAACCGGGGTGCTGACCATCTGGAAAACCCGGCAAAGAGCGCAATGGGCTGATCCCAAACCGTTGACAACAGAAATAAAAGAAACCCGGCCCCTTTCATTTGACCGGCCGCCGGCAAATAAGCCGGAATTACATAATTTTATAGTAAAAAAATCAAAATCCGGCCCCGCTCAAAAGCCGTCAAAAGCACCTGTTGACCCTTTTTCGCCGGGTGCTTCTTCAACGACGCCGCAAAAGAATTTCTCACCAGCACCGCCGCCTGAACCTGATAATCCTGAACCTGACAATAAAGTTCCCGAAACAACACCGCCTCAGACAACACCGAAGGCAAAAGCCCCGGCCTCCCGGCAGGTCCATCTCTGGGAGCAGAAAAAATTCGCTGACGCAACCGTTATCGGCCAATTTAACAATACCTATATTTTATGTGAGGGCGATGGCGAGTTGATCGTTGTGGACCAGCATGCCGCCCATGAACGCATCGCCTATGAGCGCCTAAAAACGGCCAGGCGTTCAAACACTCACCCGTCTTCCCAGAAACTCATGATCCCTGAAACCTTTGAACTGGGATACCGGGAAACAGCCGTCATAGAACAGATGCTGGACGACCTGAATTCGCTGGGGCTTGAAATCGAGCATTTCGGCGGTAATACCTTTGTCGTCAAATCCGTGCCGGTCTTGATTGCGGACCGGGAAATCAGGCCTTTGATCCTTGAAATTGCCGAGGCCATGGATGCTTTCGGGTATTCTCCGGGCCTTGAAGACGCCCTTGATCAGTGCATTATACTCATGGCCTGCCACAGCGCGATTCGGGCCCACCAGTCCCTTTCCATCAAGGAGATGAAAGAACTGCTGGTGCAGCTGGATCAGTGTGAAAATCCGTTTCACTGCCCACACGGCCGGCCGACATTTGTGCAATGGCCGGTAAAAACGTTGGAAAAGAGTTTTAAAAGGACTCTATAAACAAAATCGAATGAACGCCGATGAATCCTCATCTTTTGCGTTGCCGGGGGATCGCAGTAGCACACTACGGCTTCACCCCCGGCGCCTTGAACCTGAGGCCCCTCGACGTTCAAACAAACAGTGTTAAAATAATTAAAAAATGGTGTGAAACGATTATGAAAAAAATATGGTGGGCAGCCGCCGGTTTTGCCCTGATATTTGTCATACTGATGCTAATCCGTCTGGATCTGTGGGCACGGTTTTTCCCTGAAACTTCAAATACCACCGCCATCGCTCCGGGTGAACTGCCTGAAAATGACACCTGGATGAACCTGTATCTCAAGGACAAAAAAATAGGATATGCCCATTCGGTTTTGACCAAACAGGAAAACGGCTTTCTAATGGATGAAACCCTGTTTATGCGAATGAATATCATGGGATTTTCCCAGGATGTTCAGATGACCACCACCGCCGACCTCAAAAAAGACCTCTCCCTGGACACCTTTGTTTTTAAACTCCATTCCGGACGCTTTGATTTTACCGCCAGCGGTCAGATGAAACCCGGCAACAAGCTGTCTGTTACAACCAATCTTACCGGAACCCCGAAAACAAATGAAATTCAACTGGCGCACATTCCGCATCTTACCGGCGGGGTTTTGCATGCCGCAGCCAGGGACTATAAACTGTCGCAAAAAGATCAATTTACATTTCATATCTTTGACCCGGCCACCATGAGCCAGGAACCGGTGACCGTTAAGGTGATCGGAGAAGATGAGATCACCAGCATGGGGCAGCCCACGAAAACGACTAAGCTGACCCTCACATTCAAGGGAGCAGTGCAGACCGCCTGGATGGATCAAAACAATGAAATTGTCCGGGAAAAAGGCCTGCTGGGAATGACCCTTGAAAAAACCAGCAGAGAAAAAGCGCTGGCCGGTCTTTCAGCAACCGCGTCTGCCCCAGGCATGACACCAGATATGACACCAGATATCACTGAAATCGCTTCAGTAAAAAGCAATGTGATCATCAACAATCCCCGAAAAACTTCGTTTCTAAAGGTGGAATTAAGCGGCATCGATACAGATGCACTGTATTTAAACGGCGGCCGGCAAACGCTTTCAAGTAATATGCTAAGCGTTGCCAAAGAGAGCATGCAGGATATTTCAAAAAAAACAGACAAAATCCATACGTCAGATTTGGAAACATTTTTACGGCCCGAACCGTTTATTGAGTCCGATCATCCCACAATATCCGAACTGGCAGCAAAGATTGTATCTTTAGATGATCCGCCCCCGGTTAAAGGGCAAAAACTGGTGGACTGGGTGTTTAAAAACATTGAAAAACGTCCGGTCATTTCCATACCCGATGCCGTCACCACCTTGGAAAACCGTATCGGAGACTGCAATGAGCACTCGGTTCTTCTGGCCGCCCTGGCACGATCTGCAGGAATCCCTTCAAAAATCGAATCCGGGCTGTTGTATTTAAAGGGCCGGTTTTATTATCACGCCTGGAACCTGCTGTACGTGGGAGAATGGATCACCGCAGATTCGGTGTTCGGCCTGATGCCGGCAGACGCGGCCCGAATCCGGTTCGCCAGCGGCAACCCCCAGTCCCAGCTGGATTTAATACCGGTTATTGACCGGGTGGGGATTTTGGTGATTGAAGCAGGGGATTAAGGGAAAGGTATAAGGTGGAAGGCCGAAGGTAAAAGCTGAACATCGAACATTCAACATCCAACGTCGAAAGCTTTAAAAACAAAAACTCAACAGACGAACTTTATGGAAATTGAATTTTGAAATTTCAATACAAAAAGATCTACTTTTTATACGTAGGCTGGATTAGCTCGTAGAGCGTAATCCGGCATTTATGAAAATTTCGGAAAAACGTCAAATCAAATCCAATCGGGTAAAAACATGATCGAAACCAAGAATCTGACCAAGCGCTACGGCAGACTGCTGGCGGTTGACCGGCTGAACCTGTTTGTTCCGAAAGGCTCGATTTTCGGATTTATCGGGCCCAATGGCGCGGGAAAAACCACGACCATCAAAATGCTGGCAGGGCTTATTGAACCGGACTCCGGGACGGTTCTTATCCGGGACACGGATATCAGACAAAAACCGGAAAACGCCAAGCAGCAGATCGGATTTATCCCGGACCGGCCCTATTTATACGAAAAACTCACGGGCCTGGAATTCTTGAAATTCACCGCAGATCTTTACGGAGTGGTAGAGTCTGCCTTTCATAAAAAAGCAGAACGCATTCTGGATAAGTTTTCCTTAATTGACTGGAAAAACGAGCTCATAGAGGCCTATTCCCATGGCATGAAACAGCGGCTGATTATGGCAGCGGCCATCCTCCATGATCCGAAAATCATCATTGTCGACGAACCTATGATCGGACTGGATCCGGCCGGGATTAAAATGGTCAAGCATATGTTCCGTGAACTGGCTGACAGCGGTGTGACCTTTTTTATTTCCACCCACACGTTAAGCATTGCACAGGATCTGTGTGACCGGATCGGCATTATCCAGAAAGGAAAACTCATTGCCACCGGTACCCTGGATGATTTGAAAACTCAGGCCCAGGCCACGTCCGGAGACCTTGAAGCCGTATTTTTAAAACTCACCCGTGAAGAATCATTGCTCCAGGGCTATCAAGATGTTCCGGGAATTTCTCCATGAATGACATCCTCACCCTGATGACCCCGCGCCTGCTCTCGTTTAAAAACAAAAAGAGCGGCAATCTTGCACGCCTGCTCATGTTCGGCATCATCGGAGTGATCTTCTGGGGCGGCCTGTTTGCTGTTTCCCTGCGCCTGCTATCATATTTTCAAAACATTGAAGAACTCGGCAATATCCTGGCCTGGAAACTGCTCTCCATGGTGCTGGTCATTTATTTTTCCCTGCTGGTATTTTCCAGCATTCTGACCGCGCTGTCCAAACTGTTTCTCAGCAAGGACCTGATGCTGGTACATGCCATGCCGGTCAGCAGCTATAAGATCTTTTGCGCCCGATGGATTGAAAGCGCTGTGGACAGCTCCTGGACAATTATTATATTCACCCTGCCGGTGCTGATTTCATACGGTATTGTATTTAAATCCGGCCCGTTTTTTTACGCCCTGATCATCATGGTGCTTCTGCTGTTGTCCCTGATTGCATCGATTCTCAGTGCGGTGCTGGTCATGGTGACCGTTATCATCATTCCGCCGGGCCGCATTAAAAGCATCTTTGTCTTTTTGGGCCTGCTGCTCTTTCTTCTGCTGTATCTAGCATTCCGGGTAGTCCGGCCGGAACGCCTGGTGGACCCGGAAGCCTTTGAGAACTTCTTAAGCTACTTAAAAATCCTGGAAACACCGTCTTCCCCGTATCTGCCGTCCACATGGGCGTTTGATGCCATCCAGGCTTCGCTGACCCGTGTGAGCCATACCATGTTTTTAAACCTTTTTTTGCTCGCCGCCTGTGCCGGCGCCCTGATATTCATGTCCCTGATTATCGCGGATGCTTTTTATATGAAAGGGGTATCCAAAAGCCAGACCGCGCGAAAAACCCTGCGCAAACCCAAAGTGAAAAAAAATCCCCGCATTTTGTCGTTTCTGCCCGGGCATGTACAGGCGTATGTCATCAAGGAGATTAAAACGTTTTTCCGGGATCAGACCCAGTGGTCCCAGATTTTTCTGATCCTCGCGTTAATCGTTATTTATATTTATAATTTCAAGGTGCTTCCCCTGGAACGGGCCCCGATCAAGACCGTCTATCTTCAGAACATTCTTGCATTTTTGAATATCGGGCTGGCATCTTTTGTACTGACCGCCATCACCGGCCGGTTTGCGTATCCGGCGGTCAGCATAGAAGGAGAAGCCTTCTGGATCGTCTCGTCCTCGCCCATCCGGCTCAAAACATTTTTATGGATCAAATATTTTATCTATTTTGTGCCGCTACTGGTTTTAACCGAAGTGCTGATCATCGCCACCAACATCCTCCTTCAAGTGTCCCCGTTCATGATGTGGCTGTCAATTGTCACGATTTTGTTTGTCGTTCCATCGGTGGTTGCTTTAGGTATCGGTCTTGGGGCGGCGTACCCGGATTTTAACGCAGAAAACGCGGCCCAGGCGATCACCAGCTTTGGTGGGCTCATCTTTATGATGCTGGCCGCAGTGTATATCACCGCCGTCATCGTGCTTGAAGCCGGTCCGGTCTACCGCATCTTTATATCCGGGATTTATGACCGGAACATCCCCATATTCCGGTGGTTATGGATCATCGGCTCCTTTGGTCTTGCCGCACTGATCAGTATTTGCACAGTGGTTTTTTCAATGAAATACGGGGTGAGAAATCTTACAAAATCCAGCCGCAGGATTACATAGACAGCTTTTCACGGGTTTCCTGCATCAACTCCCCGTCTGCCCGCCACACCCAGCAGGTATTTTCAAGAAATTTCAATGCCGCGCCGGAATACTTTGCCGGATCCACGGGATGCCGGGCAACAGCGGACCACGCGCCCTGAACCGCTGCCGGCGCCATGGCAAGCAGTAGGGCCACCAGGTGGGTGCACCCTTTTGCGCCGCCGATCTTTTCCTTGACCTTTTCCGTAAAACCGGCACGTATTTTCATGCCGATCACCCGCTTTAAGGTATTTAAAACCTCCCGGCAGTCTTCTCTGGGCACGGTTTCCATGTCCACATCAATATCATCAATAACAAGTTTCGGCCCTTTGACAACCATCCGGATCACCAGATCATGAACCACCCCAGGCGGCCGGGATTCTCCGCTGCTGAAATAATACGTTTTCATAAAACGATTATCGGTCAGCCGGCCCTCAACCACCACTGAATCTTTTTCATATTCATAGGTGGTTATCTGAACCTGCCGCCCGTGAATTTTCCTGTTTCTGTCAATCTGTATCATCTGATTTCCTCTTGACGAACACTTGATCCCGGTTTTCTTACCATATCATGGCTGACAATGATTCCTCACACAACCATAATGAAAATATCAAAAAACTGAAATAAAAATAAAAATTTACGCATACCGCCAACGGCAAAACAAACAGGTAAATCATCAAACAACTAATTGAAATTATAATATATTAATAATCATTGAGGTACAAGCACGATTTTGGTATAAATGGGTTCGACCAACTCCAATTAAAAATACAATCAGTGAGTTAAAAAAATGAACATTAAATACACGCCCATCGGCATCATCCACTCCCCATATACCAAACCGGAAGGCATGCCGATTCAGCCGACCGGTGCCAAAGGAATTGAAGGGACGGTGGAAGTGTTTGAAACATTTGAAGCTGGCTTGAAAGACCTGGACGGTTTTTCGCATATCATTTTGTTATATTGTTTTCACCGATCCGAAGGGTATCATCTGGAAACTGTCCCGTTTCTGGATAAAAAGCCCCATGGCGTTTTTGCGACACGGGCCCCAAAACGACCGAATCCCATCGGCCTGTCGATTGTCAAGCTCAACAGGATTGAAGGCCGAATCCTGTATATCGAAAACATTGACGTGCTTGATAATACACCGTTGCTGGACATCAAGCCGTATGTGCCGGATTTTGACACCCAGCCGGACGTCCGGACCGGATGGCTGGAAAATGTTCAAAAAACAGATATTGACAGAAAATCTGATGACCGGTTCAGCCGATAATAACGACCCGGTTGAAAACCAAAGTTCCTGCGCTTACCAAAAACTTAAAATCTAAATATATTCTAATGGGTTACGTAGAAATTGTACTAAAGCTGCCCACCGGATACCATGATAATCAGCTGAAAAAACGAATCGAAAAAGAGCTGGGAATTTCCGATTTTTCATATCAGTATGAATACGCCAAAGGATACCAGGCGCCCTTTTGCCGTATACAGGATTTTATCCACAAAAAAGAGCCCGCCCAAACCGTTGAATCCAGTTATCCCCTGGGCCTGAAACCGGCTCCCCTATGGGAATTGCTGCCTTCTGAAATCAGCCACGCCATCCGGGAAGGCTTAAATGTCTTTTCCCGAAAAATAAAAGGCTTTGAAACCGGAGTGATCATGTATGATTTCTTGTCTGAAAAACCACTACGCCTTGTATATGGAACTGTTGACTTAGCCATCCGGGTACTTTTTACGAGAGCATCACGGTTATAAAGATAAAAAACAGACTTCACAGGTATCCATATGAGTAAAAATAGAATATTCTTCAGAATTCCCGCCGCAGGATTGACGATCATCACCTAAATAAAGTATAAATAAATTTACTTAAAATAATAAACCAATCTTCGGAGGCCATCATCACATGAAACGAATCACCGTCCTGTTAATCATAAGTGCCGCCTTTTTTTCCGCTTGCAGCAGCTCCAAATGGGTTCGAACAACTGTCGTAAAACAGAGAGATTTCATCGTTAATCTGGAGCAGCGCCAGGAAGAGGGTATAATTATCCAGCAGAATTACGAACATCCCTATAAGTTAGGCCTTCCGGACCTTGAAAAACTGATGGGAGACTTAACATACGTCGAGCAGATCGGGCTGATGAACACAGATAAACAAAATCCTGTCTTCCAGGCGGTTGAAATTGATCGGCTGGCACCTGTCCTGGCAGACACTTTGGCAAAAGCCGACGCCACTCAGCGAATCCGGTTCACATCCTTTAACCGGGGAAAAGCCTTGATATTCTCTGTCAGCCGGGAAACAGAAGGGGTGATTTTTATTGAATCCGGCAAACGATTGAATATCGCGTTTAATTTCATCAATTCCGAAATAGACCCTACTGAAACCAATGTTTATCCCTCCAGCCATTCCAAGGTCGATCCCTTAAAAATAAAAACTTCGTACGCTACCATTTCCCCAACTGACCCCTATGCTGAACTTCACAAATTTGAATCCGGTGAGCAATCACCGATGTGGGTTGTCGCAGATCTTGAAAAACTGAAAGAAGCAATCAATACTGAACCGGTTCCCATCGGCGAAGTAAAGGAAGAAGCCCCCCCGGCAGCTGCACCAGAGAGCAAATCCGCAAATACGGAAACGGAAAAAACAACGCCTGCTCAAGCATCTGAAAATCTGCTCCAACAGGACATTAAAGATAAACTGAAATATTTAAAAGAGTTGCTGGACGAAGGGCTGATCTCGGAAAAAGACTATAATGCCAAAAAGATGGAACTGCTGGACAAGCTGAATTAACAATGAAACTACCTGAGCTAACAATCCAGCTTCCCGAGTGGGTGGCCGAATATGTTGACCAGTCTTCGCAGGTGTTTTCGGATATCGAAGACCGCATGGACTTTGTCATTGAATTGTCCCGAAAAAATATTGAACACCAGACCGGCGGACCTTTCGGCGCGGCTGTTTTTGACGCAGCCGGACGCCTGATCGCACCGGGGGCCAACATGGTGATCCCGTCAAACTGCTCCATTCTTCATGCGGAAATGGTGGCAATCGCCCTAACGCAAAAAGTCCTCGGCCGGTTTGACATCAGTGACGGCGGCAAATTTGACTTTGCGCTGTTTGCCACCACCGAACCCTGTGCCATGTGTTTCGGCGCCATCCCCTGGTCAGGAGTCCGCCGCCTGGTATGCGGCGCGCGGAAAGAAGACGCTCAAGCCATTGGTTTTGATGAAGGCCCCAGGATTGAAAACTGGACAGACGCCCTGGCTGACCGGGGCATTAACGTGATCCGTGACGTACGTCGGGAAAAAGCAGCCGCCGTGTTAAATGATTATGTAAAATACGGTGGCCGGATTTACAACCCAGACAAAAAACCGGGCAAAAAAACATGAATCAAGCGACGGTTTTCTGACGGAATCCGCAGGCCTTGCGCGAACTCTATGATATATGGACGGATAAAGTGTGATTTGAAATAGATAACCCGGATTCTATGGTCGTTTATTACCGAGGATTAATTGTTTAAACGTTTTCGAAATCCAGCGGCCCGGAATGCCGAACGCCGCATAGCCGATGGTCGCGATCATGATATAGATCAAAACCTTGCCACTGATTCCCATGTCCGGGGTCACGGCAAGGGGAGTCAAAAAAGCGGAAAAAATGATCCCGAACAGAATCCGCCAAGTGTCGGGTAAAAACAGTATATAAAAAACAATGTAGCTGGGTGTAATGGGTCTTTTATTCAATTTGTCACCTATAATTTTTTTAAATATCTATCGAATAATATAATTTTGGCAAAAATAAAAGCTTTTCACCCAACCCTGTTTAACCTTTTTAAAAAAATTAGTTACCATGATCACCATCAATTTTAAATCCATTCAAATACCGGTGCTTGCTTCCGGGAAGGGTTGGCTGGCGGTGGACAAGCCTGCCGGTTTAACGGTCCACAATGAGACAGGGAAGGATCTGTGCACCCTTGCCCGCAATTATATCCAAAAAAAACCAAACATATTCAAGCATATAAGCCTTGATACGGATTTCGGGATCCACCCGGTCCATCGCTTGGACAAAGAGACCAGCGGGGTTTTGCTCCTGGCGGCCAACCGGGAAATATTTCGTTTCTTCTCAAAACAGTTTGAATCCCGTTCCGTAAAAAAAAGGTATATCGCCATTGTGCACGGCCCGCTCGCAACATATAAAACAGACGCACAGTCTGAAACCGATAATGTGTGGAAAACCTGGCAATGGCCCCTTGCAAAAGATAGCGGGGGCAGAAAAAACCCTGTTGGCAGCGGTAAAAAACAGCCCTGTGAAACCCGGTATCGGGTCATGGACCAAAGCGCCCATTACACCATGGTGGAAATTGAACTTCTCACCGGCCGCAAACACCAGATTCGGCGGCATGCTAAACTTGCCAGGCACCCGGTGGTGGGAGACAGCCGCTATGGCTCCATCCGGGCCGTGAACTTTTTGAAAACAAATTGCAATTTTAACCACCTCGGACTCCACGCCCGTTCGCTGACGTTTCATTTGCCGGAAGAACAAGAGCCGCAAATGGTTGAAACTTTGGAACTTCCCGTCCAGATGCGAAAGCTGTTTGAAAATGACAAAAATATTTATTGCCCGAACGAAAACTGATATTTATTTAACACCTGAAAAAAACTGGATTCTCTCCTTCGAGGGAATGACGGGGGTTTACAAAACCCAAAAAACACCATTAATATTGACATTGTAACCACAATGTCATACATTATGACCATGAAAATATTCAGGTGGAACACAGAAAAAAATGAAACTCTTGCCCGGGAAAGAGGGATCACCTTTGAAGAAATTGTTCAGAGGATTGAATCCGGAGTGAAAGTTATTGAAACGGATCATCCCAACAAGAAAAAATATCCGAACCAAAAAATTCTGATAATTGATGTGCAAGGATATGCCTATTTAGTTCTATTTGTCATAGACAAAGACGTATATTTTCTTAAAACAATTATCCCCAGCAGAAAGGCTACCAGGAAATACTTTGGAGGAGAAGATGGCTAAAAAACAAAAAAAAATAATCCTCGATGATTATGAAAAAGAAATATTGGCGGCATACGAAAATGGGAGGCTAAAACCCTCAAAATCACAGGCTGATTACCAGGCAATTGCTAAAAACACATTAAAAAAGAACCGCAAAATCAATATAAGAATTTCAGAAAATGACCTTACCGCCTTACAAAGACGGGCGGCACGGGAAGGCATCCCCTATCAGACATTAATCGGAAGCGTACTTCACAAATACGCCAGTGGATTTTTAAAAGAGGTTCCCTAAATAAAGGGCAGACATAACCAACCGCCTTCAGCAGACGGGACTCTTGTTTGACAATGACCCATTCCCCAAATTATATTCCTGCCCTTTATTTTAATTTCTCCTTAAGCAACTTATTCACAATCTGCGGATTCGCCTTGCCCTTGGTTTCCCGCATCACCTGCCCCACAAAAAAGCCCATGATCTTGGCATTGCCGGCTTTGAATTTTTCCACTTCACCGGGATTGGCTGCAATCACCTGATCCACCACCGCTTCAATGGCGGACTCATCTGTCACCTGGACCAGGCCTTTTTCCTCCACAATCACTTTCGGGCTTTTTCCGGATTTGACCATTTCTTCAAACACGGTTTTGGCAATTTTACCGCTGATCACACTGGTCTTAATCAGGGTCAGCAGTTCGGCCAGTTGGGCGGATGACACCGGGGAGTCTTCAATGGTTTTGCCTTCGGTCTTGAGCAGTCCCAGTAATGTGCCCATGACCCAGTTGCTGACCATTTTGGGGTTATTGATCTGGCGGACACAGTCTTCAAAATAATCGGCCAGTTCTCTGGCGGTCGTCAGGACTTCCGCATCATAGACGGGAAGCTCATACTCGCTGATAAACCGCTCTTTTCTGGCTTCAGGCAGCTCGGGCAGGCTTTTTTGAACCGACTCAATCCATTCGTCATCAATGACGATCGGCACCAGATCCGGGTCCGGGAAATATCGGTAATCATGAGCCTCTTCCTTGCCCCGCATGGAATTGGAGCGATTTTTGGCGCTGTCCCAAAGACGGGTTTCCTGCACCACTTTGCCGCCGTCGGCAATCACGGCTTTCTGGCGCTTGATCTCATAAGCAATGGCACTTTCAACATATTTAAATGAGTTCAGGTTTTTCAGCTCCGCCCGGGTGCCGAACGTTTCGGTTCCCCTGGGACGGATGGACACATTGGCGTCACACCGGAAACTGCCTTCTTCCATGTTACCGTCGCTGATGCCCAGATATCTTAAAATAGACCGGATTTGGCGCAGGTAAGCCCCGGCTTCTTCAGCTGAGCGGAGATCCGGTTCGGAAACGATCTCGATTAAGGGGGTTCCGGTCCGGTTATAATCCACCAGGCTGACCGGACGGCCCGGGTCATGAATGAGCTTGCCGGCATCTTCTTCCATATGGATCCGGGTAATCCCGATCCGTTTGGTAGTGCCGTCTTCTAAGGTAATATTGATATGCCCGTGTTCGGCAATGGGAAATTCATACTGGGAAATCTGATAACCTTTGGGAAGGTCCGGATAAAAATAATTTTTCCGCGCAAACCGGTTTTGCCGCGTAATGGTGCAGTGGGTGGCAAGGGCCATGCGCATGGCATATTCCACCACGGTTTTGTTTAACACCGGCAACACCCCCGGCATTCCCAGGCATACGGGACACACGTGTGTATTGGGATCGCCGCCGAACTGGGTGGAGCAGGAGCAGAAAATTTTTGTATTGGTTTTTAGCTGGGAATGGACCTCAAGCCCGATGACCGGTTCAAATTCCATTTTTTTTCCTTATTTTTTCCTTAAATTATCTATACATTGTTAAATCAATATTCATTTGATCGCCCGGCGGAAACTGCTGTTTTGCCGGGTTCAAGTTCAGGAAAAAAATATTTTCCCTTTTTTCTTCTCAAGAAACCATTTCATATCTAGTCACTGAACGGAAAATCCATTTATTGGTAGGTTGGGTTGAGCCCCATGGGTTATGTTGGGTTTCGTGCCTCAACCCAACCTACGAAAATCATATGTTTACCAACACAAAAATTGAAAGGACGTAACCCAACAAATCATGCGGCCGGGTTTCCGTTCAACCACTATCTAAGACTTGATTCCGAATAGCCGGATGGCTAAGTTAAAAGTTCCATATACAAGGCGTAGTGGTTTTTCAGGGTTGAGATAATACATATAGTATATTGAAAGTCTGAAAAACCACTGCAACGCAGTAGATGGGACTTTTTACGGCGCCATTAAGACTTTTTTATGTGATAAATTGACATCCATCGTCAACCTTTATTTCTTTGCAAACCAAAGACAAATTAAAAAGATTTTCATGGGGATTCATCACCACTATAAGAGCAAATAACTTGTCAATCATTTCAAACCATTATGAATGAGTTATTTGGGAGTCTTATAAGGAACGCAAAACAGCTTTGAAACTGCCGATGATGGTTTTTATTTTGACATCTGATTCACATGGAAGATATATTAATTTGTTTTTTAAACGGGCATTAAAACGGCTGTGTTTAATTATTGGGAGATTGAAATAAAAATGAAGTTCTTTTTATGTGTTATCGGCATGGTGATGATAATTGAAGGGCTCCCCTATTTCGGGTTCCCTGAGAATATGAAGCAAATGATGAAAAAAGTAATAGAAATTCCGGATGATGCCCTGCGCAAGTTCGGATTGGTGCTCATGCTGACCGGGCTTATTTTCGTCTATATCGGCAAGATGTAATGCTATCAACATCCTGACTTTGATTTTTTTCCTAAAGAGACTGACTGCCACCCCGGATAACAATCACAGCATAAATTACATTAATTATTATTCCCATGTACGCCTTAACCGACTATGATTATTTTCTTCCGGAAGACCTGATTGCTCAGGAACCGGTCAACACAAGAGACCGGTCCCGGCTTCTGCATTTAAAACGAACTTCCGGAGAAATTTCCCATCATCAGTTTTCATCCCTGACGGATCTTTTGAAAAAAGGGGATGTGCTGGTTGTCAACAATACGGAAGTGATTCCGGCCAGGATTTTCGGCCGCAAGGAGACCGGCGGCAAACTTGAAATTCTGATCATCAATTATGCGGCGGCAGCAAAAAATATCAAAGCCGGCGGCAAACTTGAATTCGAATGCCTGGTCAAGGCGTCTAAATTACCCAAACCCGGCACCCACATCGATTTCGGTGTGGATTTAAAAGCAAAAGTATCAGCGGTTCACGAACGGACCTGTACCCTTGAATTTTTCAGTGAACAACCGTTTGACGAGGTGATGAACAATAACGGCGTGATGCCGCTGCCGCCTTATATCAAGCGGGAGCAGGCAGCGGATCCCAAATGGAATGATAAAACCAGTTACCAGACGGTTTACGCAAAGCACAAAGGTGCGGTGGCCGCCCCCACCGCCGGACTGCATTTTACTGGCGAAACGCTTGAAAACTTAAAGGACAGGGGCGTTTTAATTGCCAATATTACGCTTCATGTGGGATACGGCACATTCATGCCCATCCGGTGTTCGGATATCCGTGACCACCAGATGCATTCGGAACATTTCATCGTATCCGAAAATACTGCCGAAATGATCAACGCCGCAAAAACCGACGGCCGCCGGGTGGTGGCTGTGGGCACCACATCGGTGAGAACACTGGAATATATTGCCGATGAAAAGGGTCATATCCAACCATGCAACGGCAGCTGTGACATTTTCATATACCCGGGCTACACGTTTAATTGTGTTGATGCCATGATCACCAACTTTCATCTGCCCCAATCCACATTAATCATGCTGGTGTCGGCATTTGCCGGGCGGGAGAATATACTGAATGCCTATAATTGCGCGGTAAAGGAAAAGTACCGGTTCTTTAGTTACGGGGATGCGATGTTTATTGAATAATTGATAATGAGAAAAATATGATAAAATTTCAAATAGATAACAAATCAGGCGAGACACGGGCGCGGGCCGGCGAACTGACAACCCCTCACGGGAACATCAGCACCCCCATATTCATGCCTGTGGGAACCGCCGGAACCGTTAAGGCGATCATCCCCGAAGAACTCCATGACTGCCGGGCACAGATTATTTTAGGCAACACCTATCATTTATATCTCCGGCCGGGAATGGAAGTCATCCGCCAGTTTTCAGGACTCCACACGTTTATGAACTGGAACGGCCCGATCCTGACCGACAGCGGCGGATTTCAAATCTTTTCATTGGCCAAAATTTCCAAGACCACGGAAAAAGGATTTGATTTTCAATCCCATATTGACGGGTCCCGGCACTTGATCGCCCCGGAAGACGCGGTGGACATCCAGACCACCCTGGGCGCGGACATTATCATGTGTTTGGACAGCTGCATCCCCTATCCGGCGGATGAACAACAGGCAAAAGATGCATTAGAGCTCACCACCCGATGGGCCGAACGCTGCAAAACCCGATGGAATGCGATAGCCGAGCGAAAAAATTCGCTGTTCGGGATTGTTCAGGGTGGTATGTTCAAACATCTTCGGCAGCAGTCAGCCGAAGAACTCATTGCGCTTGATTTTCCCGGGTATGCGGTGGGTGGGTTGAGTGTTGGTGAACCCAAGGACCTGATGATGGAAATGGCCGATCATTGCCTGCCCCTGCTGCCGAATGAAAAACCCAAATATGTCATGGGTGTAGGAACTCCCGAAGACCTGGTAGAGCTGGTCTCTATGGGCGCGGACATGTTCGACTGTGTCATGCCCACGAGAAATGCCCGAAACGGCAAGCTGTTTACATCTTTTGGCGCCATCAATATCAACAACGCGCAATTCAAAACAGATACGGACCCCGTGGACCCGGAATGCACCTGCTACACCTGCAAAAACTACTCCCGGGCTTACCTGCATCACCTGTACCGGTCCCGGGAACTGCTGTCTTACCGGTTAAACACCATCCATAACCTGCATTATTATCTGAACCTGATGCGAAACATGCGAAAGGCCATTGCGGAAGATTCATTTGAGCGGTTCAAAAAATCGTTTTACAGCAAAAGAGCCATGGTTTAAAATTAATAATTCTGTAAAAAATTCAGATTCAGATGGCTAAGTTAAAAGTTCCACCAATCCCATAAAATTGGCAAGGCGTAGTGGTTTTTCAGGATCGAAATTATACATGTAGTATCTTGAGTGCCTGAAAAACTGCTACAACGCAGTAGATGGGACTTTTAACGACGCCATCAAAATTAATTGCAATATCAACCGGTTCATTTTATAATTACAAATCATCAAAAACAAAACCCATTCAAATTATTACAGGAATATCAACGGAGGATAATATGAAAGAAAAAGTTCAGAAAGTGATTGATAAAATCAGACCGTCTCTCCAGGCCGACGGCGGCGACGTGGAACTGATCGATGTGCTTGACGGCATTGTCACGGTAAAGCTCCAGGGCGCATGCGCGGGATGCCCGATGTCCCAGATGACATTAAAAAACGGTATTGAACGCCTGGTCAAACAGGAAATCCCTGAAATTAAGGCAGTGGAAAAAATTGATTAAATTCCGGAGACGATTATGACTATTGCAAAACAGATTGAAGGGTACATGTCGAGTGCTTCATGGATCCGCAAAATGTTTGAAGAAGGGGCCAAACTCAAAGCGGAACACGGTGCGGACAATGTGTTTGATTTCAGCCTCGGCAACCCCAATCTTTCCCCGCCAACAGCCTTTAACCAGAAATTAAAAGCACTCATTGAATCTGAAAAACCGGGAAGTCACGCTTATATGCCGAACCCCGGCTACCCCTATGTGCGGCAAGCCGTGGCAAAGTATCTGTCTAAAGAACACAGCACGGACATTACTGAAAATGAAATCCTGATGACCTGCGGTGCGGCCGGCGGATTAAATGTCATATTAAAAACCATACTGGATCCCGGCGATGAAATCCTGACCCCGGCCCCGTTTTTTGTGGAATACAAATTTTACGCAGAAAACCATAACGGTAAGCTGATCCCTGTTAAAACCAAACCAGATTTCACCCTGGACCTGGAAGCCATTGAGGCCGCCATCACCAGCAAGACCAAGGCGGTGATTATCAACTCTCCCAACAATCCCACAGGCCAAATATATTCCAAAGAGAGCCTGAACCGGGTGGGGTCGCTGTTAAGAACCAAAAGCCTGGAATTGGGACGGACCATTTACCTGATATCGGATGAGCCTTACCGGAAAATCATCTATGACGGGGCCAAGGTCCCGAGTATTTATCACTGTTATCCGGAAAGCATTATCACCACATCTTATTCCAAAGACCTTTCACTGCCTGGTGAACGCATCGGTTATATCGCGGTCAATCCGTCGGCCAGTTTTCTGGCGGACCTGATCAACGGTATGAGCCTTGCCAACCGGATATTGGGTTTTGTGAATGCACCGGCACTCATGCAGCGTGTCATTGCCGAACTTCAGGGAGAGACCGTTGATGTTTCGCAATATGCAAAAAACCGGGAACTGCTGTGCAACGGCCTTGAAGCCTGCGGATATGAATTTATCAAACCGCCCGGTGCATTTTACCTGTTTCCCCAGTCACCCATTGCCGATGATGTGGAATTTGTCCAGGCCCTCCAGGAAGAGCTGATTCTGGCCGTACCCGGCACCGGCTTCGGCGGCCCAGGTCATTTCAGAATTGCATTCTGCGTGGCGGAAGATACCATCGCCAACGCAATGCCGGGATTTGCGAAAGCGATTGAGAAGTTTAAATAAAGGTTGAAGGTAGAAGGCTGAAGGTGGAAGACAGAATTAACACATTCAACTGCAATTTTCTTCCCTTCAGCCTTCAGCCTTCAACCTTCGACCTAAATATCTAAACAAGGAGGTCGTCATGAAAACCCGCAAATCATCTTTTTCCGGAAGCTGGTATCCGGCAAACGCTTCCGATTGTGAAAAAGAAATCAAAAACTTTTTAAAAGAGTCCCGTTTTCAAACAGTCCCGGAATCCAACTACATAGGCGGGATTGTGCCCCACGCGGGATGGTATTTTTCCGGCAGCCTTGCCTGCCATGTGATTTCCGCATTAAGCAATCCGGACGAAAATCAACAGCCGGATGTGATTGTTGTTTTCGGCATGCACATGCATCCAAGTTCAACCCCGTGCATCATGACCGAAGGCGCCTGGGAAACGCCATTCGGAGACATTGAAATTGACTCCGAGCTTGCCGGCAGCCTGGCTAAAAAGTTCTCCTTTAACATTGAAACCGCCGCTCACTTCTCCCCGGATAACACCATTGAACTCCAACTACCGTTTATCAAATATTTTTTCAACACATCCCGTTTAATTCCCATTGGGGTGCCACCGGCCGGCAAAACCCTCGACATTGCACAATCGCTTGCAAATATGGCACAACAGTCCGGGTTAACAATTAAAGTGGTGGGTTCCACAGATCTGACCCATTACGGTTCTAATTATGGATTTACCCCTGTGGGCACGAGTAGTGATGCGGTTGACTGGGTCCGGGATCATAATGACCGCAAAGCTATTGACCGAATGCTGGAAATGAATCCTGAAGGCTTAATTGCCGAAGGGCTTGCACACCAGAACGCTTGCTGCAGCGGCGCGGCAGCGGCAGCCATTGCCGCGGCAACAGCGCTCGGAGCAAAACAATCCCATTATATTGGATATAGTTCAAGTTATGAGAAGCATCCGGGGGATTCCTTTGTGGGGTATGCCGGGATTCTTTTTCACTGATCACTTCTCCAATTACTATCCGTTCCATATAAGGCAAGCAAAAAGTTGAAAAGACTTGACATAAGTCCTTATCTTTCATAATGATATATAATTAATCCAAAATTTTCTGAAGGAGAATGCTGTTTGCTGCCGCCAGGCCATATCCAATGAAAATTTATAGAGTTATCTTTCCGAAATATTAACAATAGAAAGGGAGGCGACCATGCGCATCGTAGATTACCAGAATATCCACCAGCTGCTGAAAAAAACTATTGATTCAAAACCCGATACAACAGCTTATCGGTGGTTTCTGGATTCGGAAGGCACATCAGAATCAGTCACATGGGCTGAATTTTATGACCAGGTCAAGCAGGTCGGCAAAAGCCTCATGGCTTTGGATGTCCAGAAAGGAGACAAGGTCATCGTTCTCAGTAATTCATGTTACAAATGGGTATTGGCCGATATGGGCATCACATGTTCCGGTCCAACGACTGTCGGCATCTACCAGTCAAACCTGGCGGAAGACTGCAAATACATCATCAACCATTCCGATTCCGTTGTCATCTTTGCCGAAAATCAGGAGCAGCTGGATAAAATTCTCAAAATCAAAGATGAAATCCCCAATATCCGGAAAGTAGTCCTTTTCAATGGCGCTACCCAGGATGACTGGATTATCAGCTTTGATGATTTCCTTGCGCTGGGTAAAAATGTCACTGAAAAAGATTATCAGCAGAAGGTCAAAGAGGTAACGCCCCAGGATGTCGCCACCATCGTATATACCTCCGGGACCACCGGCGTTCCCAAAGGTGCTGTTATAACACAGGACAATGTGATTTTCACCGCCCAATCCGTGGAAGGCTGCGCGGAAGTCCTGGAAGGGGATGAAGGATTTCTCTTCCTCCCGCTGGCCCATATCTTTGCCCGGACATTGATTTACGCGTCTATGCTGTTTGGCACCACCACCAATTTTGCCCGGGGCATGGACACGATCGTTGATGATTTAAAAATGGCCAAACCGCACTGGTTCCCAAGTGTTCCAAGAATTTATGAAAAAGTGTATTCGAAAATCGTCAGCGGCGCGGAAGCCGCAGGCGGGGCCAAGCTGAAAATCTTCAACTGGGCCAGAAGTGTCGGCGATCAGGTGGTAGACTGCCGCCTGAACAAAGAGCCGATTCCGCTGGGGCTCGGCATCAAACACAAAATCGCCTCAAAACTCGTATTCTCCAAAATCAATGCGGCCCTGGGCGGACGCCTGAGGTTCTGTATCAGCGGCGCGGCCCCCTTGGACCCGGTCATCCATAAATTCTTTATCGGCGCGGATGTGATCATTCTTGAAGGACTCGGCATGACGGAAAACACCTCTTTTACCAATGTAAACCGGCCGGACAACTACCGCATCGGCTGGGTCGGCCCTCCGGGACCGGGAATTGAACAGAAAATTGCCGAAGACGGAGAAATTCTGTTCCGCGGCCGTAACGTAATGAGAGAATACTATAAAATGCCGGAAGAAACCGCCAAAGACATTTCTGCCGACGGCTGGCTCCATACCGGTGATCTGGGTGAAATCGATTCTGAAAACTTTTTGCGCATTACCGGCCGTAAAAAAGACCTTATTATTACCGCCGGCGGAAAAAACATTGCCCCGTCCGCCATCGAAGGAACCATCGCAACCTCCAAATATATCAATCAGGTCATGGTAATCGGAGACAAGCGAAAATTTTTGTCCGCCCTAGTCACCCTTGACCCGGACAATATTGCGGAATATGCCAATGAAAACGGCATCAAATTCAATAATTTTGAAGAGCTGCTGGCCAATGACAAAATCGTCAAACTGATCACCAATGAAGTGGCGGAAAAGAACAAGAATTTCGCAAAATTTGAAACCATCAAAAAAATCACGCTGGTTCCGGAATTTACCGTTGAAAATAAAATGATGACCCCCACGTTTAAAGTTAAAAAGAATGTGGCAATGGATGCATACCAGTCCAAAATCGACAGTATGTATCCGAAAGACTGATCCGGATTGACTAACTGATAATACAAAATTGTCATCCAATGAAATCCCCTTGCTTTTAACCGATAAATAAAGGTAAGGGGATTTCTTATCACAATTTATAAAAATTAACTCCCCACGCATTGAATAGAAAAAAATGACACAAAAGAAAAAAACAGATTGGAAAAAATCCATTGTCACACCGGAAAAAGTGCTTGAAAAGATTCAACCCGGTATGTGTATCTTTTTAGGAACCGGCGCGGCCGAACCCCGAACTCTGGTTAAGCATCTCATGGATTCGAACGCGGACAACCTTCAGGACCTGGAACTTTTTCAGCTGTTAAGCTTTGGAGACGCCATCTCCATCAAAGAGCTGAAAAATCAAAAATACCGGCTGAAAACATTTTTCTCCGGGTGGGTGGCCAAAGAAGCGATATTTGAAGGCCGGGTTGATCTGATTCCCAGCCGCTTTTCCCGGCTTTCCCAGCTGATCGCATCGCGCCAGATTCCCTTTGATGTGGCCTTTATCCAGATTACACCGCCCAACAAGCTGGGGTACTGCAGCCTCGGCGTTTCTGTTGACGTGGCCAAACTGGTGATGGATCAGGCAGCCATTGTTGTCGGAGAAATCAACCCGGATATTCCCCAGACACAGGGCAATACTTATGTTTCCATCAATGAATTTGATATGCTGGTCAACGCCACTGAAAAGCCGATCTATTTTGACCGGTGGGCCATTGATCCGGTATTTGACATGGTAGCGGCCAATGTCGCATCCGCCATCGAAGACGGCAGCTGTATTTCTTTTTCCCTGGGCCCCTTGTTTGAACCTTTGGCCAAGCATCTGATGCATAAAAAGGATCTTGGCGTTCATTCGCCGATATTCTCAGACGCCCTCATGGATCTAATCAACAGCGGGGCTGTCACCAACCGTTATAAAAGACATTTCCCGGGAAAAGCCCTTACCTCGTATGCCATGGGAACACCGGAACTGCTCGAATGGCTCGACGGCAATCCGCTCATTGAATTTCAAGGACTTGACAAGGTGTTTAATCCCCTGCGCATCGGGAAAAACCCCCGGTTTGTGGCCATTATCAACATTCGAAAAATCGATTTGACCGGCGGCATTGCCCTGCATGTGGGAATAGGCAATGTCACCACCGATACAGCCGAAGTCATCGATTTTGTGAATGGCGCTGAAATATCATTTGGCGGTTATTCCATCTTTGCGCTGCCAAGCAGAAATTTAAAAGGTGAAGCAAACATCAAATTAACTCTTGAAGATATTCCCAACCAGTTGAATGTTCGCGAATCCATTGACCTGGTAGCTACCGAATACGGCGTTGCCAACCTAAACGGGCGGACAATGCGGGAACGCGCGCTGGCAATCATTGAAATCGCCCATCCGGAGGATCGGGCAAAATTGATCGAAGAAGCCAAGGTACAGAAAATCATCTATAAAGATCAGATTTTCATTGAAGAAAATGCCCATCTCTATCCGGTAGAGGCCAAATGTAAACATACTTTTAAGAATAATATTTCTGTTCGATTCCGGGCGATCCGGCCGTCAGACGAAGAAGAAATGCGCCGCCTTTTCTACCGGTTCTCCGACGAGTCGGTTTATTACCGGTATTTTACGCCCCTTAAAACCATGCCCCATTCCAAGATGCAGGAATATGTCAATGTGGATTATGGAAAGGTCATGTCGATTGTCGGCCTGGTGGGAGATACCGGTAAAGGACACATCATTGCGGAAGCCAGATATGTCAAAGATCCGAAACGGCCTTACGGCGATGTCGCATTTATTGTGGATGAAGAGTTTCAGAGTATCGGCATTGCGACTTTCTTGTACAAACAGCTGATGCGCCTGGCCAAGGAACGCGGGCTCCAGGGATTTACCGCGGATGTGCTCCCTGCCAACAAGGAAATGATGCGGGTATTTGAAAAAGGCGCTGCCGAAGTCAAGGCGACCCTTGAGTATGGGGTTTATCGGCTGTCAATACCCTTCAAATATCCAGATTAATAAAAAACGTCGCCTTTTGGCCTCAATACCGCGTTGCACGATTTTTTTAAATCCTCACAACCCTGAGGTTGCTCAATTTAAAAAAAAGACTAACAGCTTTGAATTTTTTATCTTTCAAGCGCCTTAACATATAATTTATAAAAGCAGTCTGATTACGAAATCATGCCAAAAAACCTGAACACCCCCCTTGTCAGTGTCATCATCCCCACATACAACCGGGCCTGGGCTTTGAAAAAAGCCATCGACTCGGTTCTGGAACAGGATTACAAAAATTTTGAACTCATCGTGGTGGATGACGGGTCCACGGATGACACGGAAGCGCTTATCAAAGCATATGAAAAGTCCGTCAAATTCATCCAGCAGCCCAATTTGGGCGTCAGCGCTGCCCGGAACAAAGGCATTGCGGTTTCATCCGGCGCTTTGGTCGCCTTTTTGGATTCAGATGATTACTGGTATCCTGAAAAACTGTCCGCCCAGGTTGAATTTTTCAATGCAAATCCGGACGCCCTGATATGCCAGACAGAAGAAATCTGGATACGCAACGGGAAAAAAGTCAACCCGAAGAAAAAACACCAGAAACTGTCCGGAATGATTTTCATACCATCACTGGCTCTGTGCCTGATCAGTCCGTCGGCCGTCATGATGCGAAAAAACCTGTTTGCAAAGATCGATGCGTTTGACGAATCCCTTCCGGCCTGTGAAGATTATGATTTGTGGCTCCGGATTACCTGCCGGTATCCGGTTCAACTGATCGATACACCGCTGACCGTTAAAACCGGCGGTCATGAAGACCAGCTGTCAAGCACTACAGGTCTTGATAAATACAGAATTTACGCTCTGAAAAAAATCCTCAAGAGTGATTTCCTTTCCGAATCGCAATACCAGGCAACGGAAAACATGCTGAAAAAAAAATGCATGATTTATGCTGACGGATGCATGAAACATGGGCGAAAGACCGTGGCCACGTACTACTACCGGCTTGCGGAAGAAATTGAGACTAAAGGAAAAAAGGCGGATAGTCCGGAAGATTAAATGGACGAAGGCTGAAAGCGGAAGTGATGAACGTCCAACATTCAACGTTCAACATCGAACGCTGAAGTCGGATATCCCTTTGCTCTTTCATCTTATAGAAAAAATAAACAACCGAGGATATTTGGTAATATAATTATTGCCGAATCAAAAAATAGAATTGTAGAACTGTATCGACAGTCCAAGATTTTTTCTATTTGTTCCCCGCAAACACTGTTTTTTCAATAAGTCAGCGCTTGATGACGTGCTCCTCAAGGTGAAGATAGATAGCGTTTTACAGTTCAAATAAGTTTTATCACCTCTCCGCCATCACTTTGTCCAATTCATCCAGATCCCACTGAAGATCCATTTCTTTAAACAGGGTCCGGGCCTTTTCAAGGTATTCTTCTGCGGTGATGTTGTTTAATTCTTTGTGTTTGCTGTTGGATTGGAGCAGGCGTTTGCCGACTTCAAAATAGGTGCGGGACAACTCACGCCCCTCAAGGCGTTCACCTTCTGAGATACTTCTGCTCCACCATTTAAGGGCTTTTTTTTGTTTGTTGATGAGCCAAAAATATACTCCCATGAGTTTGTATGTTTCGATTTGGTCAAAGACAACTTTTCGGGAGTTCTTAACAGCTTTTTTGGCTGCTTTTAACGCGTTCATCTTATTTTTTGCGATATCCGAGGCATTTCCTGTTTTTATCGATTGTTCCAATTGATAAAGATCAATAGCAAAATGACTCCGCAAAAAATGCCTGAGCAAGAAAGGCGGTGGAAAAATTTCAGATTTAATTTCATTTGCATACTGTAAAGTATTTTCCGCCTCCTGAATATCTCCCATCATCATCTGTATCCTTGCTTTTGTTGAATACAGTGCAAATAGAAACAGGGTAAAAGCTGTTTTATTAGTAAAATTGATTCCTTTATTTACTTCAATCAGTGCCTCACGAAGTTTCCGGTATTTTTTTAAAAAAGGCGCATTAGCAAAATATTTTGATACAATAGAGTATTCATGCTCATATACGTTACCAATGTCAGATAGTTTATCAGCCAAATCCTTTGCATCAGCATAACAACCTCGTTCCATTTTTGTATAAAAGTGATAAAGAATATAAGAAGGTGCTATAATATCAATGGTTTTTAAATTTCGGTTTATTAAATCATCGTCGTATTCTTTAGAGATCTCCCAATCGCCGGAAGAATAACTATGCACAAGTGAAAAAAACTCATAGACAAGTACAGAATATGCGTCATTTTTGTTAACCTTTTCCTTAACAGCCTTTAATATTTTTTTGCTTAACCGAAATGAAATCCCCGATGGCCACTTTAAAATCCCCCATCTGTGGCCGGGTCAAAATCCCCCAGCGACAGAATTACAAATTTAATTTAATCTTTACAAATCGACAATCTTTTTCTCTTTTTCATCCCTTTTTTTCATTTTTCTTTTTAGAGAGCCTATTGGCAGCTTCCTTCAGGCGGTAGCTTTTTCCCTCAAACTTTAACAAATGGCCATGATGAAGCAGACGATCAAGGATAGCCGATGAAGCGGCATTATCTTTTAACAGCCGGCCCCAGTCCTCAATCGGGCGATTCGATGTAATGACGGTACTTTTTCGTTTTGAATATCGATTAAGGATAATCTCAAGAAGGTAATCGGCGGCATCAGCCGGCATCTTTTTTCGCAGAAACAGATCGTCTATTACCAAAAGATCTGCTTCGGAAAACATCTTGCAAACCCGCTTTTTCTTGTCGGTTTGTTCAGCCTCGAACATATCTTCAAAAAACACATTGGCCTCCCGGTATACTGTTTTTTGGAATGATTGAATCGCCGCATGGGCGAGGGTTTTGGCAATGTGACTTTTACCGGTTCCCGGCGCACCGATCAAAAGGGCGTGTTCCCCGTTTTGGATGAACTTGACCGTGACCAGTTCATAAATCTCTTTTTTGGGCAGTTTGGGATTAAAACCCCAGTCAAACTCACTTAACGTTTTGAGTTCGTTCATGCCCGATGCCTTGAATCGCCGCTGTCTTAAACCTGAAGAGCGGTGATCCTCCTCATCCTGCAATAGCCAGGATAATCCTTCGACAAACGCAACATTACCCTGATTGGCCTGCAATACCCGGCTCTCCAGGGTGGCCAGCATCCCATTCAGCCTCAAGGCTTTCAATTGTTTTTCGATTTCAACCATTGTCATGCTTCTCCTTTCATTTTCCTTTTTTCGTCCCTTAAATGATCCCTTGTTTTCTCAGATATTTGATTTGAGAACCGGACAGATCGGCCGGATCTTTGATCGATGGCTTGATTCGTACCGGCGGACAACCCGGACGGTCAAATTGTTGTTCCCAATCAAACACCTTTACGGTAAATCCATTTTGCGTAAGTAATGATATAGCCCTTTGCGTCCCTTTACGGCCGGCATCATCCCGATCCAGAAAAAGTTTAATTTCCTTTATGACCACATGCGATGCAATAAATTTCAATCTGTCGATCTGCTCTGTGGAGATATGGGCACCCATCAGCGCACCCACATTCAGACAGCCGGATGACACAAGTGCTGCCACATCGAAAAAACCTTCCACCAGAATAAGGCCGAAACGCTCAGCCTGTTCCCTGGCCGAATGGTCCATTAACAACTTGTCCTGGTTGTAAATTTCCAATTTTTTGTAAAAAGGAAATCCCCAGTATCTGCCATCGGCGTCTGCCTGCCGGTCTGTTAATGACCGGCCGACATGGCTTAAAATTATGGGCTTCAAATCGGAACTGATGCCTCGCACCTGAAACACCAATCGGCCGTTTAATGGTGATGTGGCCCCGTCCGGCCTTTCCGGCAGGTAGCCGCAACCCAGATATTGACAGGCTTTCATAGAAATCCCCCGCTTCTCAAACGCCGCATGTCCGGGTTTGAAAAAAGGCCGCAAATCAACTTTAACCGGCTTGTTTTCCTTTGGATGATTCAGTTTTTGGACGGGCTTCGGATCAACCGGTTTTGCCGTTTGATTCAGATCCGAAATCTGGTTTTCCAACATCCAGCCGGCCACTTGATAGCAGTTCATCTCTCGTCCCTTTTGTCCCAGCATATCCTGACAAAAATTGAGGATGCCTCCGCCTTTTCCACTGCTGAAATCATTGAATATGTTCTGTTTTAAATGGATATGCAGTGACGCCTCTTTCTCACCTGTAAAAGGTGACTTGATCCAGATTTCATCGTTTTTACTTTGTTTTTTAGGCTCAAGACCAAAGATTTCGATCACCTTTAACCAATCGGCATTTTGCCATACCATGGGCAAATTCTCCCGTGACAGGACAATATTATTTTCAGCTTTGGCTGCGAATTTATCAAAAAATGCACCATAGTCACTGGACGGTCGAATCAGTTTGTGTTCCTGACTAATTTCGCTTTTGGTATCGGTTGAAGACTTGCAAGCCTCGACCAACCGGCAAAACGACTTGTAACCTAACAGTCCCATCTCCACGGCTTTTTCCGCCGCTGACTCAATACAACCGGCTTCATATTTCCGGGCCAGGTTCACAACGCCTTGCATACGCCTTTGTCCGGGACGGCCTTGTTGTTCAAACATAAGTTCACACAGCTTTCTGGTGAAAGGCCCGATACGCTCCGCCTTGCCTAATAGATATACAGTCTGTCGGGATGGATTGAAAATCCGGTCTTCCGGTGCCATTTTCACCGCGCCCGGGCGAGAGCTTTTTATATGCGTACGGATTTTTTCCATGGTCACAGGATCAATGATTTCAATCTCATGTTCATATATCCGGACAATGACGTCCTGGTGCAATGGCGCCGGAAGGGCCGAATAATACGAATGTCCCACCTGGATCATCCCGTCATCATACACTTTGCGAGTCTCTTGTTGAAAATAACGAAAACCGGTCAATGGCAACGGATTTAAAGAGGGTTTCTCTTCCTGGAACATAAGCTCCACTTGACGCTTCATCCTTCCGTGTATTCGCTTTGCCGCCCATACTTCTTCCCAATGCATCAGCCACTGGTTTTGCGCTTCAATCGATTCAAATCGTCTTCCTTTCAGGCCCGTATCCTGAGTATGTTGGATGGCGCTTTCAACGGTACCTTTTCGATTAGGATCTCTCACCCGTGCCGGATCGGCCATTACGCCATAATGATTGAGCATTGCTGCGTAAATCGGATTCAATTCCGGTTCATAAATATCCGGCTTGATGACGCCTTCCTTTAAATTGTCCAGCACCACATATTTTACAGTGCCGCCAAAATACCGGAAAGCCTCTTCATGAAGTCTGGCCCAGGTTTCCTGGCTCGACTTCCAAACCACTTTGCGAAAGCAACGTCGGGAGTACTTCAGGGTCATGACAAACAACCGGGGACGTCGGTATTTGCCTGATGAATGCAAAGTCATGGCACCTTGACCATAATCCACCTGGGCCTCTTCACCAGGCAAATATTCCAGACGGTCGAACAGCTTGGGTGTATTTTTCTTTAGCCCCCGTACAAAACGTTTTACGCTGTTATACTTGTTGTTAAAATTGAACCGTTCCACCAAATCCTGATAAATGGACATAGCATTTCGACCCAGTCTTACCTGTTGCTCTATCCATTTTCGATGGGGTTCGCAGGCTGATCTGGCATGAAACGGAATCTTCTGTGTATCCACTGGAATCACCGGTGGCCGGGGTGGGGGATTTTGATTTTGATCTTTATCCAGGCCGGTGATAACCAACTCGGTAGAAGGTGAAGAATCACCTTTATCCGGAGAGGGTATTATGTCGAATTGTCGTCCGTACTTGCGGATCGTTTTACGGTCAATCCTTGCTTTACGGCTGATCTCACGCTGACTGATATTATTCTTGAGCAAGGTAACCAGCGTGGCTTTCTTGTCTGGCTTCAAAACGTTCATCCTTTCTGTCTCCCATGTATTTAATGATCAAATGATACATGGGGACTTTAACGTTCAGTCGCCTCTGGTCCAAAATTTTCTGCTTTTAAGAATTACGTCATTTTTTTTGGTGGCCAGGTGGGGGATTTTCAAGTGGCCACAAGTGGGGGATTTTGGGTGGCCATCGGGGAAATGCCACCATAGGAAAATAGCGAACTAACACTGCAAAAATAATCTACCCCTTTTTTCAATTGTGATATATCAAATAAAATAAGTCGTTTTGAATGATTCATCAACTCAATAACGAATCTATTGATATCAATTACAGCTAAACATTGTCCTTGCTGAAAAGCCAAGTAACTAATTTCACTATCTTGACTGGAAGGCGTTTTCTTCCACCTAAGAAACGGCAGGTAGAGTCCGGCAAGAAGATATAAAAACCTTAAAAAAAGCTTAAATATTCCTGAGACCGAAAGTTTAATTTCGATCTCTCCATAAAATGCCAGCACTTTACTAAAATATTCTGCGGCCTCAATAAATTGTCCCCTGTTAAAATATGCGAAGGCAATATTCTTCTCAAGCATGGCGACCTTCTCAGGGTCAGCAGTATCACCATACTTTTTCAGGTACAGATTTAATGCCTCATGAAAATAGTGCAATGCTTCACTTGATGCCGAAGATTTCAGCGCTTCTTCACCGGCTTTTATCAGATATTTCTCGGTCTTTTCTTCATCCTCGCCCTGGGTGTAATGAAACGCAAGCACCCCATAAAACTCATGCAGCTTTTCGTTAAACACCTTTTCTATGGAATCTGCGACCGTCAGGTGAAGTTGTTTTCGCTTCTGAAACAAAATAGATTCATACGCCGCCTCTTGCGCAAGGGCGTGTTTAAACAGATACTCCAGTTCTTCCATTCGACTGCGTTCACGGATAAGCTGGATCTCTTTTAAATAAGATAACCGGCTGTCTATATCATCAACCGTCTTTGCCACCTCAGTGATAATCCGGTAAAAGAAGTTTCTCCCGATCACTGAGGCGACCTTGACCAGATCCCTTGTATTCTCATCGAGCCGGTCAATCCTTGCCATGAGCACATCATTGATGGTGTGCGGAATAGTCATTGTGTCGATCTTATCGGTGACCTCAAATATCCCGTTTTTCTTAACCACTGCCCCTTCATCAATGAATGATCGCACCACCTCTTCAATAAAAAAGGGATTACCGCCGGCACGCTGGATGATTTTATCCTTTACGCCATGATAAAGCCCCTTGATGTTGAGCATGTTATTGATGAGCGTTTCACTGTTTTCCTCATCCAGCGGCTGGAGTGATATCTCAACATAATATTCAGTCCGCCGTTCTTTTAAAGTCTCAATTATTCTATCACCTGTCTCCTTATGGTGGGGACGGAACACATTAACAAATACGATTCTCCGGGTTTCCGACAGACGAAACAAAGATTCCAAAAGCTCAATAGAACTGGTGTCTGCCCAGTGAAGGTCTTCTGTTACAAACACCAGCGGGGTCAGATCGGTTGCCTTGATTAAAAGATCCTTCATATGCTTTAAAATCTGTTTCTCCAGCGCTTCTCCTTCTATACCCTCAATACTTTGAGCATACCGGCCTGAAAGCTTAATCCCCATAAGTGTTGCCACAAAAGGAAGGATCTCGTCCGTATCTTCCTGACATGCACGCCTGACAGCCGTCTCGAGTTTTCCAAATGCTGTTGCCGTGTTGTCATCATCCTTGATTCGTGCCCAGTGTTTCAATAAGTTGATGATCGGGTGAAAACTTAAATTCCGGCCAATGGAAATAGCTCTTCCTTCAAGAAGCGTGACACGTTTCTTCAATGGGCTGTTTCTAAGCTCTGAAACAAGACGAGATTTTCCAATACCCGCTTCACCGATGATATTTATAACCGACCCCTCCCCATTGATCGCCTTCATTACCTGAAGCTCCAGTTTGTCCAGCTCTTTGTCTCTCCCCACCATCTCGGAATATATCTGCCGATCAAGACCTGCTCCGGATTTATCAACCTGACCAACAAGCTCATATACATCTAAAGGCTCTTTTTTGCCTTTAACCTCTACCTTTCCCCGAGGGTTAAATTTGAATTGTTGGCTGACCCGCTTGTAAGTGATTGGAGAAACCAATACTGTGCCTGGCTCTGCCATGCTTTCCATCCGAGCCGCTAAGTTCGTGGTGTCACCGATAGCGGTATAGTCCATCCGTAGATCATCTCCAATAGACCCGACAATTACAGGACCTGAGTTAAGACCGATCCGCATTTTAAATTCAAATCCGTATTTTTTCTTTAACTCTTCACTGTATATCTTCATGGCGCTTTGTATGGATAGGGCAGAACTGTCACCCGCTTCCGCTCTCCCTCCATGGCACTTCGGGAGGTAAGGATCTTATCGGCGAGAAACTTGGGTGTGTAGGAGTGAGGTTGGGTGAAATCAATGGGGGAGGTTGTTTCTGGGCTTTGAAAGTTGTGGCCGCATTGATCGCAAAATTTTGCCTCTCCACGATTGTCATGCTGACATTTCGGGCATTTCATATTAATTCCCTTTGACTGAGGTTGTTCATGCCGAAAATAAATCTGGTTATCTCGCCGCCATCACCTTATCCAATTCATCTATATCCCACTGAAGATCCATTTCTTCAAACAGGGTCCGGGCTTTTTCAAGGTATTCTTCTGCAGTGATGCCGTTTAATTTTTTGTATTTGCTGTTGGATTCGAGAAGGTGCTTGCCGATTTCAAAATAGGTGCGGGATAAATCCGGTCGAGCACCTAATTCCCCTCCTTTTTTGATTGCTCTGTTCCACCATTTGAAGGCTTTGTTCTGCTTACCGATAAGCCAGTAATATTCTCCAGTCAACCGGAGGATTTTGGTCCAGTATGGCGCATACTTTCTCAATTTCCTTAATGCTGTTTTTCGGCTTTTAGAGGCTTTTTTATGGAGGGTTGACAGATTCGAATTGTCATTAGAGACCATGGCTTTCTTCAACATTTGAATATCTATAACAAACCGAGCTACGAGATAGGGCGCAATAAAAAAGGAAGTAATATACGTTTGCTGTTCAATTATCTTATCGCCTTGAAGTATTGATTCTTTTGCTTCATCGATGTTGTTTAACAAAATAAGCGCTTCAGCCTTCCAACCTAAGGCCATTAATTGATTCAGTTCTTCACTATACTGCCCAGACAAAATGATACAACGTCCAGCCTCCACATTTGTTTCAAATAGTTGCATTTTCTTTAACAGCAAATCAGTTTTTAGAACACTGGCACATAGAAGAGCATAACCATAATCGTAAGTATCAGCGATGTCATTTAATTCCGTAATCGAGAGCTCTGTTTCGTGAAAATCACCCTTTTCAGCTTTCATATAAGTGTATAAAAATGTATAATTCGCTGCATTCCAGAAATCACCTTTTTTCAAAGCCTCATCCATGAGCTTTTCTTCAAGAGATCCAGTCTCTTCCCAATCTCCCGAAAAAAAATTCGATGTTTGATACATAACTGCATATGCAGTGAGATTTTTAATGTTATTCTTATCCATTATAGTTTTGCTTAGTTCCAACAATTTGTTGCATAATTTAAATGATAACCCGCTGCCAGCAAACAAGCCAGCTGTACCTATTATCATATTAATCGCTTCAGATGATTTTGCAATATCAACATTTAAAACCTTGTTACAGGCCCAAAGCGTATTAAAAAACAATCGAATTTGATCGAAGTACCATAATGCAGTACCCTTTTTGTAATAAAAGTCAAAAATCTCGTTATCCCTTTGATTGGGGGCAGGTTTCGTCTTTTTGAATAGACTATCCAAACCACTCATAATAAAGATGGCATTTGAGATGAACTTTATAATGGTGAGTATCCTATTTGGATAAGTAGGTATATTCCAGTGTTCGAAAACTTTATCAATGTGCTCCACGGCCTCAACCCAACGAGTCTTGTTGTATAGGGCAATGGCAATATTTTTCTCAAACATGGCCAGCTTTTCTGAGTCCTTGGCATCTTTGCTAAACTGAAGATACAGCTTTAATCCTTCCTGATAGTAGTTCAACGCTTCGCTGGATGCAGAAGATCTTATGGCTTCCTCACCTGCTTTCACCAGATATTGTTCTGCTTTTTCATAATCTTCGCCCTTTATATAATGCAGTGCCAACATCCCGTAAAATTCATGCAGCCGTTCATCAAAAACCTTCTCGATTGACCGGGCCACTTGCAGATGAAGGTCTTTTCGTTTCTGGTGCAAAATCGAGTCATAGACGGCTTCCTGGGCAAGGGCATGCTTGAAGAGATATTCCAGTTCCTCCATCCGCTGCCGCTCGCGGATGAGTTCAATCTCTTTTAAATAAGACAGCCGATTGTCGATCCCATCAACCGCTTTAGCTACCTCAGTGAGAATCCGGTAAAAAAAACTCCTCCCGATCACTGAGGCGACTTTGACCAGATCTCTTGTATTATCATCTAGCCGGTCAATCCTTGCCATGAGCACATCATTAATGGTGTGCGGAATCACCATTGTGTCGATCTTTTCAGTGACCGTAAACTCGCCGTTTGTTCTGACAACCGCCCCCTCATCAATAAACGACCTTACCACTTCCTCGATGAAAAAAGGATTCCCGCCGGCGCGCTGAATAATCTGAGCAACCACTGCATGCTGGAGGCCTTTGATGTTTAGCATATTGTTAATAAGCGTTTCACTCATTTGTTCGTTTAGCGGCTGCAGATTGATTTCAACATAACGGTCTGGAAATTTTTCTTTGATGGTTTCTATTATTCTGTCACCGGTTTCCGGGTGATTGGGTCGGAACACATTGATAAAAAGAATCCGCTGTGTCTCTGCGAGACTCAATAGGGATTCAAGGAGTTCAATGGAACTGGTATCTGCCCAATGCAGGTCTTCTATCACAACAACCAGCGGAGTCAGTTCAGTTGATTTGATTAAAAGGTCCCGCATATTTTTAAAAATCAGTTTTTCGAGTCCTTCTCCTTCAATGCCTTTAATCCTTTCTGCGTGCCTGCCGGACAGCTTCATGCCCATCAGGGTCGCCACAAAAGGAAAAATTTCATTTGTATCTTCCGGACAGATACTTCTGATTGCTGTTTCAAGTTTGCTCAATGCTAATGTAGAAGTATCCTCATCTTTTATCCGTGCCCAGTGTTTTAAAAGGTTAATAATGGGGTGAAAGCTTAAATTTCTGCCGATGGAGATCGCCCTTCCTTCCAGAAAGGTAACACGACTCACCACATCCCGATTTTTTAACTCAGCAATCAGCCTCGATTTTCCAATACCAGCCTCTCCGATCACATTAACGATAGATCCTTCTCCATCAACGGCTTTATTTATTTGAAGTTCTAATTTGTTGAGGTCATTATCTCTGCCCACCATTTCAGAAAAAATCTGCCGATCCATACCTGCTCCGGATTTATCAATCTGACCAACAAGCTTATACGCATCCAGAGGGTTCTCTTTTCCCTTCACTGTCATCTTGCCAAGCGGATCAAAATTAAAAGACTGACTGACTCGCTTGTAAGTGATTGGAGAAACCAAAACTGTGCCCGGCTCTGCCATGCTTTCCATTCTGGCAGCCAGATTGGTGGTATCACCAATGGCAGTATAGTCCATCCGTAGATCATCTCCAATAGACCCGACAATTACAGGACCTGAGTTAAGACCGATCCGCATTTTAAATTCAAATCCGTATTTTTTCTTTAACTCTTCACTGTATATCTTCATGGCGCTTTGTATGGATAGGGCAGAACCGTCACCCGTTTTCGTTCTCCCTCCATGGCGCTTCGGGAGGTAAGGATCTTATCGGCGAGAAACTTGGGTGTGTAGGAGTGAGGTTGGGTGAAATCAATGGGGGAGGTTGTTTCTGGGCTTTGAAAGTTGTGGCCGCATTGATCGCAAAATTTTGCCTCTTCACGATTGTCATGCTGACATTTCGGGCATTTCATTTTTATTCACCTGAATGAAAAGAATATGACAGAATTGAACCCGGGCGGGATCACCGGTCGAATTAGATTTGCAAATTAAAAGAACTTAAAAAGTAGAGGAAATGAATTTTTGTTGCCCCTGATTGGGTAGATTTACTAAATAGTTTAGGATGTAACAATCGGATTTGTCAAGAATATCTTTTTGTTATGGTTTAAGGTGGGTGTGCTTTCTGCTGATTTGTTGCGTAAGAAAAAGTTATAGGAAAGGCACATCATAACCTGTGCATCAGCTTATCAGGCCCATCACTAGTCCTGCGCCTTTTCAATTTTGCACATTGGGTCTAACATTCTTGACTCTCGAAAATCTGCAATTTTCATATTACTTTAAGATTCTTCTTCGTATTTAAGCACCATTAAGTGAGATCTGCCGTTAAATTCCAGAAATTTATGATTAATCCTCTCCATGGGTTACAACTTGATTGAAAGGACAGGATAAATTCTGACAGTGGCGACAAATATAAAATAAAAGCCCTAAAAGTGTTGGAAGTGCAAAGACCCAAAAAAGGGTTAAAATAATTAAATTTTTCCAAATCCATAGATGTGGGATAATAACAAAACTTCCCATAAGCCCAATAAAACCAATTTTATCTATTAAGTTCAGGGGTGTTTCACGAAAATGATAAAGGCTTTTTAAAATAATCGGCGGATAAAAGAGGCAGCTATTATAAATATATACATGGGGGCAATGAGAACATAAAAAGTATAAAACACCCAAAACAAGCCCGATCAATGAATATGCTAAATACGCTAATCCGATATAAAAATTTTCCAAATAGGAGATACCAATAGTCCCAACAATTATGAATCCATAAAAGCCGATTTGAAATAAACATTTATCTCTGAAAGAAAACGTTTGAAAGCATTTATTATTATTCATCGTTCCCCCTAAACATTTTTCAAAAATTCATGGTGTTAATTATATGAACTGACCTGCCCACATTCTATACCACCTTTTAAGTTAGAGCTAAACCCAAATTTTTTTGTGGATAAATTGATATAGTTGGACAGAAACATACTTGCCTACAATAATGCGATCGTTCAAAGATACCGCACCTTATAACAGACAATCCTTTTTTAAATCATCCGGCGAATCCGGCTGACCTGATGGTTTAATTTTTTGATTGAAACCGGATAAGCTGTTTTCAGTTCCTGGGCAAACAACGATACTTTAAATTCCTCGATCACCCAGTAAAACGCCTCTATGGCCTCTCTTTTTTCTGAAGATGTGGTCGGTTCCAGGCTACCGATCATCTCATTTAAACTGTCGGTAAACGGTTTGACATTTGCCGCTTTCTTTCGGTCTTTATCAATATCCGCGCGTCCTCTTTCCGCCCGGACGATGATGGCTTTGATGTATCGGACCAGGTCCGGCATCCGGTCCATATCGTAGAGTTCAATAAAATTATCCGGCATCAGGCCGGCAAGGGATTTGCGCAGTTCATCAATAAATCCCATCACAACCGGATTGTTTGCAGCAGAAGTTTCAATGGAATAAAACAGAGAACGGGCCTCTTGATAAACCGTTATCACCGGCAGGATTGACTTTAACAGCACCTGTCCGACGGGAACAAGATGATTCACCTGCTGTTGGGCATAATCAAAAAAATCCGCCCGGGTTCGAATATTTCTGCAAAACAGATCCTGAATAACCCGGTCAACCATTTGCTGTTCAATTTGCTTTTTTCCGCCAAAATAACGGGCCATCTCCGGTGCGTTCGTCGGAAGGGCTATATTTTTTTTAAGAAATTTCAAGTCTTTGGAAAAAAACTGACGATACAGCTGCCCCACCCCCTCTTTGTGGGCTTTTTCAGCAGCATCTTTATTGCGAAACAGGCGCAGGTTAACGCCCGTACTGTCTTTTTCCAAACCCGGGTATACCGGGAACGCATTGCCGTTTTTGGCTGTGATATTGATCACCTCCGGCAAATCCTCAAAATCCCATGTTGTCAGCCCTGTTTTTTCCCATCTCCGGCGTTGCTCCTCAAACCCTTCAAAACGGGATGTTTGGGGAACAGATTGCAGCAGGATGCCTTTATCCCGGCTGGTGCAGATTTCCTCTCCGGACGCATCGGTCAGGGTAATTCGCATTTTCAGGTGGCCCGGAAGCTCTTTTTCATTCCAGATACTGGCTGGTATATCCACTTTTAAACGATCATATAAAAACCGACTCAGACAATTAATCAAGGCCCCTTGAAACTTCGGCATCTCTTCCATGATCACCTTAACGGTCGCGGCCACTGGCACCAGCTGTTTCCGATACGACTTCGGCAATCCCTTGATCAGCTCGGTAATTTTCTCCTCAAGTAGCCCTGGAACGACCCAGTCGGTTGATTCCATTGGTATGAAAGAAGCGGCGGACACCGGCATTTTTACCGTGACCCCGTCATTGTCCTGGCCGGGTTCAAATCGGTAGGCGCAGTCATACGTTTCCTGCCCCACGGAAATCGTATCCGGAAATAAAGACAACTGCTCATCATCCGGTGAAACGGATAAAACATCGGATTGCTTCATTTTCAAAAAATCGTCAGATCCTTTTTCCCTGATCCGCTTTTTCAACGTGGGCATGTCATAGACACCGGGCAATCTTTTCCGGTAAAACTCAAACAGCTCGGTTTCGCTGACCAGAAGGTCCCGTCGCCGGATCCGGTTTTCAATATCACGGACGTCTTCAATTAATGACCAGTTATGGGACATAAACGGGAGAACCGTTTTCACATCCCCTTCGATCAAAGCGCTTTGAAAAAAGATTTCCGATGCGACCTCCGGATTTTTCGAGCCAAAGTGAACCGGTCGGCCGGACACAATGACAAGACCGTACAAGCTCACCTGCTCATCGGCAACCACGGCTCCCCGGTTCCGCTGCCATCTGGGATTCGTATAGGTATATTTGCATTGAAACCCGCCCAGCGCCTCCAGCCACTCACTACTGACCATGGCCACCCGGCGGGCAAACAATCGAGACGTTTCAACCATTTCCGCGGCAACAATCCATTGACCGGCCTTGTTAAACAGCCCGGATCCCGGGAAAATCATAGCCTGCCGCTGTTTGGTGGCCTGGTAGATATTTTTCTCCTTTTTGACCGCAATATTGCTTAAAAATCCACTCAGGATTGATTTGTGAATGGCGATGTAGTGCGCTGAAAACACGTCATCCGGATTTTCCGCTTTTGCAACGGCTGGCTGTTTATCAAAATTAAATCCGGACTCTTCGAAAATATCTATAATCTGTTCATGAACATCCTGCCATTCACGCATCCGTTTAAATGACATATAGTGGGTCTTACAGAATTTTTTCAAATCCCTGGCGCGAATAAACGGCTTTCCTGCTTTCGAATTTTTAAAGCACGCATTCCAGAAATTATACAGGGTAATAAAATCAGATGCCGGGTCAATAAACCGCGCATGGACCGCCTCCGCCCGGGTAAATGCCTCCCGTGGTTTTTCCCTGGGATCGGCAATTGTCAGCGCAGATACAATCACTGCCACTTCCTTGATGCACCCCTGCTCCCACGCCTCAATCAGCATGCGGGACAACCGGGGCCCCAGTGGAATTCGGGCCATCAACCGTCCCTGGTTTGTCAACTTAAACGGGGCATTGTCTTTTTTTCTTTTTGAGTTCAAAACAATGGCCCCCAACTCGACCAGCATGTCAAACCCGTCTTTGATCTGCCTTGACGGCGGCGAATCGACAAACGGAAAGGATTGAATGTCGCCCAGCTTTAATGCAATCATGCGCAGCATGACTTCGGCAAGGTTGGCCCGCAAAATTTCCGGGGGGGTAAACAAGGAACGATTATTGTAATTCTCTTCTGAAAACAAGCGGATGCAGATTCCGTTTTCCACCCGGCCGCACCGCCCCATCCGTTGATCCGCGCTGCTTTTTGAAATGGATAATATGGGCAAAGACATGGTCCGGGTTCTTGGATCATAACTGGATATTCTGGCCACGCCCGTATCCACCACATACCGGATCCCCGGAACGGTGATCGATGTTTCCGCAACATTTGTGGCAACGATGATTTTGCGGCCCGCATGGGACGCAAACACCTTCATCTGGTCTGCGGCTGACAGGCGGGCGTATAAAGGAAGAATTATCGTGTGACGATATTTTCGACCTTCAAGGTTCTCGCATGTTTCACGAATATCGTGCTCGGTGGGCATAAATACCAGTATGTCACCGGCATGGTATTGACCGGCAATGCTGTCCACCGCATCCACCGCATGATCCACGATGGTCTGCTCTTCCGAATCATCATCGCCCCCCGCTTTCCAGTAACGCACCTCCACCGGAAACATTCGGCCGGAAACTTCAATCACCGGCGCATTATCAAATGCTTTTGAAAACTTTTCCGTATCAATGGTGGCGGACGTCACAATGAGTTTTAAGTCTTTTCTTTTCTGTAGCAGGGTTCTTAAGATGCCGAGAATAAAATCGATGTTTAAGCTTCTCTCGTGGGCCTCATCAATAATCAGAGTATCATAAGCATTTAAATACCGGTCCGACTGGGCCTCGGCCAGCAGGATACCGTCGGTCATCATCTTGATATAGGCGTTCTCCTTACTGGTCCGGTCGGCAAACCGTATCTTGTAGCCCACAGACTGTCCTAAAGACTCTCCCAGTTCGTCTGAAATCCGCTGGGCCACCGTCATGGCGGCAATCCGCCTGGGCTGGGTACATCCGATCAGCCCCTCAATGCCCCGGCCGGCCTCTATGCAAAACTTGGGCAGCTGCGTGGTTTTTCCGGAACCTGTTTCACCGGATACAATCACCACCGGATGCTTTTGAATCGCTTCGATGATGTCTTTTCTTCTATCCACAATCGGCAAATTTTCATCATAGGAGATTTTCGGACGATGGCGCAGACGGTGTTTTTTATGATCAATGGAAGCCCGGAGCTTTTTTTCTAAATTATTGATTTTGTTTAATAATTTCTTGTCACCTGACGCCCCCTGTTTACTCTGTCGAATCCGTTTAATCTCCCGCAGCACGGCATGCCGGGTCTTATGCATAGCGTCGGGCAGCAATTGTTCAATTTTTTTGAGCCGGGGGGTTAAGGTTTCAATATTCATCTGTTTTCATTAATTCATATATGGATTTTAAAACACCCACAGGGTGAAAGATCAGTATATTTCTATTCGCACAATTCATCAGCTTTCATTACGCATGGTATTCCTTTACAACAGCTATTTTATGATGCGAAACTTTTTTTTCAATATCCCCAAACAGACCAGGAGGCAATATAAACTTTTTGACAAACACGTTGCGGATAAGATATTTTTTGGGATCGGATTTCGTAAAATCACAATATAATGTAAAACTTCATTTCATCGTGTTCAAGTTGGATGCAGGAGTTAAGATTGTGCAAACCACAGGAACAACGCCTTGAGGAATATAATTCAAAAAATTAATACAACTCAACTGATTCATTGCCTCCCTATTATCGGATTAATACTTCTGATTATGGCTTTAAATCCAACCGGATATGCCTATGGTTCCGAATTTCCCCTTCATTGTCAAGCGATGGGGATGAGTATGACGCTTGAGGAAGATGATGTCAATGTTGACGGCGATGATTATCACTTTTACCTCTTTGGCGCCGCCGCCCAGCGCCCCTATCATAAAAACAGGCTGGAGTACGGCATAGAGGGCGGATTGATGTTCAGCATGGAAAATGATACCCGGCTGGTTGAAATTTCAAGCGGCCCGGACGGCGGAACCATAAAAGTTGAATTTGAAAACCAAATGTTGCTGATTGATTATTTTGGGGGCGGCTATGTCGGTTTTTGTCTCACAAAACGCCTGCGCCTTTATGCCGGTGCCGGGCCTTTGATCGTTTATGGGAGAAGAGCATTTGACCCGGAAAAAAACGAAGATGAATCAATCAAATCGGAAGTTGAGTCCAAACTGTCGGCAGGCTTTTACGGCCGTACAGGCATCGAGTTTAAGATCACCGACAATTTCATGCTCGGAGCAGGCATCCGGGCGCTGACATCCGGCCTTAAATTTAAAGAACCGGCAGGAAAAATCCAGTATGAAGGCATCCAGTATGTTTTCAGTATTTCTTATGAAATTACATCTTTTTAAACGGATAGAATTATCTGTTGGTTGCGGCCAGGTTTTCCATCCCCTGCAATTTTCAGGCTTCAACCCGATCCCAAACAGTCATTATCACAGGAGCTAAAATGAAAAGCTTTCGCAAGGAACTTTTTTTTCAAGTCCCCACAAGACGCGCGTTTATCAATATCACCCCTGACGTGGAAGCCTGCCTGATGCAAAGCGGCATCAAAGAAGGTCTGGTCCTTGTCAATGCCATGCACATTACCGCATCCGTGTTCATCAATGACGATGAATCCGGTCTTCACCATGATTATGAAAAATGGCTGGAAAAACTCGCCCCTCACGAGCCGGTTTCCCAATACCGGCACAATGTGGGCGAGGATAACGCGGATGCTCATATGAAACGCCAGATCATGGGCCGGGAAGTGGTTGTGGCCGTCACGGAAGGCCGCCTTGACTTTGGCACATGGGAACAGATTTTTTACGGGGAGTTTGACGGCCGCCGCCGCAAACGGGTGCTGGTAAAAATCATCGGTGAGTAATACCGAATATAAGCCGCGGAATTAATGAGCGGCTGCAATACTGTACAGTATCAAGCTGTGCTTGGGTTTTCAATACCCCAAAAAAATGTACAATTCCAGCATTTTCCCATAATTTAAATGATGATTTCGATATTTCTTTTAAAGCAACATATTGTGTCAATCACGATAATAGAAAAATGCTGACTTTTATCGACTGCTTCACTGCAAAAAATTCCGCAATACTGTCGTTTTTAGCCACATTGCATAGTCCTAACCTCCAACAACCCATCCTTGACAATACAATTTTAACGACGTATACTATTATTGTTTTAATACGTCAAATTTAATATTGAGGTAAAATATGAATACGAAACTCACACTGCGACTTGAGGAGGAGTTGATCAAGTCGGCAAAAAACCACGCAAATATTATCGGTAAATCCGTTTCTCAAATGGTAGCGGACTATTTTTATTTACTTGATAAAAAATCTTTTAAAAAGCC
>JABZFM010000046.1 GCA_014237465.1 Desulfobacteraceae bacterium
ACCCGAAACCATCCCGAACTCGGAAGTTAAGCCCTTTAGCGCCGATGGTACTGCACGGGCAGCTGTGTGGGAGAGTAGGACGCCGCCGAAAAATCTTTTATATAGAGCCCCGTACCTGATATCTCAGGTACGGGGCTTTTTTTTTGGGAGGGACTGTTTTTTGTAAGTCATAATTGAATCGAGTTGAACAGTCGATATCTCAATTTAATCTGGATTAATTTTTGACATTTATTGGTTTTTTTATGTTATATTCCGAAGTTAATTTAATTAAATCTTTTTATCATTATTTCCCAGAGAATTATCAGGTCCAGGAAATAAAGAATTATTGATTTAAACCGACTGAATTTTTTTTCGTAAACAGTTAATTTTTCAATAAGGCATCCTTTGAAATGGAAGATTTTGTACATTTTCGAAACATTCATATCCTGGTTTTGATGATTTTTCTGTTTTCATTGTCATTTCCTCAATACAGCAGCGCTTTAAGATCAATAGATGATGAAGACTTGTCCGAAAAATCAACATCACTGGTGAAGAAACAATCAGACAACAAATCAGGTTCACATCTCCAACCCATCAATGAAAATCAGCTGGATGATTTGTCACCGGCCCTCATAGCTCCGAAAACAGTCAAAATTTCATCACAGGAATATGAACAGATACTGAATCAGGAATTTGATAATTCGATCTGTTTTAAACGATGCCATAACAAAAATGATATTAAGCCATCTGATAATACGGTTAAACAGTGGCGCCTTCTGATTGAAGAAGACGGGCATGCCATATTCGGCAAAATATTGTGGGAGAACGATAAGCAAAAAGAGGCTGTTCTTAATTATCTTTTCAATAATGCCGGAAATTCTAAGCCTGAGCCCGCCGGCATCGGTGTTTGGTAATCAACAACCTAAAATAATGGGTTATGAAGTGGATTTTTTAAAAACATTATCGGTGATTATTTTTTTAAGTTTTATTCTTTTTATTAACCAGTCCATAGCTGAAAATACAGGCCATTTAAGTATTTCAAAAATTCAGTATACTGAAAAAACGATTCATGATCTTTCAGAAATACAATTGCATGAAACTCAAGAAAAGAAACATAAAGAACAATTCTTTGCCAAGGAGGATGAATTAATTGACCTTCTTGAGGCACACAAAAAAGCCGCGAAACAGGGTCAAGGGATTGACCGTATTCAGGAAAAAGTAAATGAAATTAGTGAATTTCTTGAAGAACAGAAAGCCGGCCCCATGAAAATTTCTGCAAATGATTTTCACAATTCCATATGTTTTAAATGCCATACCATCAATGACTTTTCACCTTCTGACAAGACTCAAAAGCAATGGCGCCGTTTAATTGAGGATGACGGTCACGCTATTTTCGAAAATATATCATGGGAAACTCCTTATCAGAAAAACCAGATTCTTGAATTCCTTCTCGAAAACGCCGGCACGTACCGGGCTGAAGGGATCGGACTCTGGCACTAAGTGGTTATAATATCCATTTTAATTTGGAGGTGTTCATGCTTCTTTTCAAAAGATTCTTGTGGTTCGGGATGATCATCTGTTTTGTTTGTTTTTCAAAAGTATCCGTGGCGGAAGAAAACCAGACAGTGCCGATTGATCAGATTCAGAAACAGATTACTGAATTAAACGACCAGATAAAAGCCCAGAAAAAAGAGTCGGACAAGCTCAAAAAAACCGTCAGAGATCAGCAGACTCAGATCAAAACATTGAAAAAGAATGTTTCCCGGGTTTACAAGCAAACGATTGAAGATACCGGACAAATTGAAGAACAGCAGCAGACATCCGGTGAACTCAAACAAACGGTCGCTGAACAGCAGGAACAGATTGACTCCCTTCAAAGCAACCTCGCCTTTGTTTACAAACAAACAATCAAAGATACCGGCATGATAGAAAAATATAAGCTCGGAAACGAGGTCTATTTCCAGTCTTCCTATTATGACCTCCAGCGGGATGATGTCCTTTTAGGAAATGGTTCTGTCCGTGACGAATATGAAAATGCTTTTGTCAATTATTTTGATCTGAAATTCTCGGCTGAACCCACTGATGAAGTGAAATTTAACGCAACATTGACCATGTATAAACTTTGGGGGAGCTGGAATTCACCGGAATCCATTGGACTCGCCGATTTTAATTATTCAAGCAAGCCTTCCGATTCAGGTGTTAAAGTCAAACGCGTATATGTAGATTACCGTCCGGAGTGGCTGGGGTATCATGTGAATATGACATTTGGCCGATTGCCCACATCTGATGGATATTTGACCCGGTACCGATACAATCGGCCGAGTCAGACATCTTATCCGGACCTTGCTTTCAACGCGGAATCAGATGGTGTGGCGCTAACTTGCTATTTTAATAATCAAATTGCAAAGTCCTTAAATCTTGTTTATGCGAGAAGTGAAGATGATACGGATATGTATCAGTTTAAAAGTGATCCCGAGGGATTAAGTGATATTGACTTTTACGTGGCCCAATTGAATTCAAAACTGCCTTTTCTTGACGACTCCTTGTTTGCCATTCAATGGCTTCGTGTAGATAATATCCGGGTAACCGGTGATGATATTATCAGAGATCTCATCAGGTACTATGAAATACCGGTAATCGATTTAACATTTCCCAAGGAGCTGGGATATGTGGATAAACTGACACTCCAATTTGATAAGGACAGGATATATGACTGGCCGATTGATTTTTTTGCCTCTGTGGCCTGGACCTGGTCGGAACCCAATCAGGAACAGATTATGCTAAATGGTCAGCCGCTGAACTCGAGTACCGTTCCGCCGGAATTGGCACCCTACGCCAAATATTTATACCTTCTTTCACCTGACAACCAGGATTCTCACTCCGGATGGGCCTTTTATACCGGCCTTCGTTATAATATTGAATCCGAGCGGTTTCGGAATCCAAAAATCGGACTGGAATATTTTGACGGGTCTGAATACTGGGTCGGCTTAAATATCGCGGCGTTAGACCCTTATCAGAAATTAAACACAAGGGGCAGCGTGTGGGAAATTTACTGGGTTCAGCCGTGCGTGGAAAATATGCTGCAGTTTAGAACCGGTTATCAGTATATTGATCGGGATTATACGGAGTCGCTGATGTCCGGGCTTTACGGGAATCCTGAAAAAACAGATGAAGAAGACAAACTGTTTTATCTTAGCTTTGAATTTATGTTTTAAAAATAACTCAATGCGCCTGTAGTAGATAAGCCCCGATACCTGCAAAGTATCGGGGCTTATATATTTGCGTGTGATTTAATTTTTTAAGTCATGGGTTAATTTAAACAGCAGTGTTTATATTTTTTGCCGCTGCCGCACGGGCAGGGATCATTTCGCCCCACCTTGTCATAGGAAAGTAGTTTTTCCGAACTATAAGTTGCCGCTGCAATCGCAAAAAGAAAGACAATCAAAGCCAGAAATTGTCTGCCGCCATTATTCATCAGATGTTTCCATAGCTGTCGAAAGCTGTTTAACAGAGGTGCATCAGAATATACCGATTCAATGTCCGCGATAAATATCATCGGATAGTCTATTGCCGCAAGCGTCATAGTCAAAGGGATGGCAATCAGTATTGCTTTTAGTTTTTTTCTGATGCCAAGTCCCGGCCAAGCCAGAATCAGTGAAAAAATAATGATCGGGGCGATACATAATGAACTGGCCTGTCCTTTTACTTTGATAATGGCGCCTTTTTGGGCGGGAGTGTCAGGCAGAGTGGGGCTTTTATTCACTTTGATATAAAATTGAATATAGTCTAATTGGTTAATTTTTATAATATCGTGGCTGAGAATTTCGTATTCGGGATGCAGAAGTTCGATTTGATTTTTAAACAGTTTTAAATGCCCATTAATGAAAAAAGGTGAAATGAGATAGAATAAAAAAATGACAAAAAGGCATGCCGGAATTAATCGTAAAAAGAAAGAAAGAAATTTTATCTTAATTGGTTTGTATGTATTTTCCATTGATATTCATCTGTATATTTAACCAGGCGATAAAATAAAGAAATGCTATTAGAATAATAAGTGTTTGACCGACATACACATGCATCATATCAAATAATGCAGGTTTGTACTTGAGGGTATAATAAAGACCAGCGATTCGGAACAGGTTCAAAATATAGAGGACAAAAATTCCCCCGATGATTCCGAACAGTTTTGATTTTATGCCTGCAGGAAAAGCCAGGATCGCTGCAATGAGAATTATCACGCCTTCAATTCCTTCACACCCCCGCGCGATTTTGAGTTTAAAGTGGCCGGAACTAAGGTATTCCTTTTGGGAACTGGTGTTTTCTTTGGGCATAATGATATTAATAAGCTTTGAGCTGCCACTAGTTGTCAGCGTATGCACAACAAAAGGAGAGATATAAGGCCTTACAATATAATGTAATGTCTGGAACAGAAAAAAAAGAAGAATAAAAAAAATAAAAAATCGTATTTCTTTGCGAAAGGTTTTTATTTTTGACAATTGGTTCGTGTTATTCACAATTATGTTTGTTTCAAATAAATGATTAAATGATCATTTTACTATCAAGTTTAATAAGAATGTGTCAATGAAACTTATTGAGTATTACAAGACAGCTATTGGTTTCACTATTATCATCAAAACTCGATGAAAATTTTTTTATACACGGTTAATCATGGACGCCATATACCCTGCGCCGAAACCATTGTCGATGTTGACCACCGCAACGTTTGAACTGCAGCTGTTCAGCATCGAAAAAAGGGCGGTTAATCCTCCGAAGCTGCTGCCATAACCGACACTGGTCGGTACAGCAATAACCGGCCGGTCCACCAGACCGGCCACAACACTCGGCAATGCACCTTCCATACCGGCGACCACAATGAGCACGGTTGCGTCTTCAATTTTTTCTTTATGTCTGAATAACCGGTGAATCCCTGCCACCCCCACATCATAAATGGCTTCGACCGGGTTTCCCATTGCCTTTGCCGTTAAATACGCTTCTTTTGCTACCGGAATATCGGAGGTGCCGGCGGAAATGACCAGTATGTTTCCTTTTCCGGTCACTGGTATGCTGCCTTTTGCAAGACATATCATTTTCGCGTCTTTGTGATATTCTGCGCCGGGGAATTGTGAGATCACAGCGTCGGCCTTTTCTTCTTCAATCCGCGTGACCAGGATGATTTTTTCCCATTGAATCATTCGTTCCATAATGCCGATAATCTGGTCGATGGTTTTATTCTGGCCGAAAATGACTTCAGGAAACCCTTTACGCAGAGACCGGTGATGGTCGATATGGGCGTATCCGATATCTTCAACCGACAGATGCTTTAATGATGCAAGTGCTTCATCGATAGAAGTTTTACCGGTTGAGACCGAAGTCAGGATTGATTTTAAACTATCTGAATTCATTTAAATTATGATCTTATTAATCGATTTCCTGTTCAACAATTTCACCAGGCTGAGGTGCGGGATTGTTTGCCGGGGGCGCTTTTGTTGTATTTGATTTCTGGGAAGAAGGAATATTTGTGTGGACCAGTTTTTTTTCCAGATTTTTGATGAGCTGGTGAAGCGTTGCAATCTCGCTGAATAATGCTTCAGACGCATGGGCCATGTTCTGCTGATTGAATTCTCTTTCTTTTTTTAATTCCTGATCAAAATAAACCCGGTCAATATGAATTGCATCAAGGGTACTGATTTCTTTATTGTTATTGAGTACACCGGTCTGAACTTTCATCAGGCTCTCAGCAATACGCTGCGTTTCATCATCAATGCCGGCAAATTGCTCGTTTAATGATTTGATTGATTCCTCCAGTGGTGAAAGTTCCTTTTTGATCCCTTTAACGGCATCGGCCAGATCTTTTTTGTCAAGCTTACCTGTCTGGATGGCAGAAACCGAAGAATTTAATTTTTTCAGGTGCGCATCCAGATCCGACAACAGGGCCTGCGTGGTTTCCTGTTGGTCGGAAAATTGCTGTGAGAATTCAGATAATTTATCATTGAACTCATTTGAAAGACTGGCAATGCCGGCAGAACCCTGCGTATTGATGATCTGAATTTTACTGTTTAAATTGTAGTAAAGGATAAAAAGAATGATGCCAACGGCTATAAATGTGAACACAACAAAAAGCATCGATGCTTTGGTCGTTTGTTTTACTTGTTTGTCGAATGCTTCGGTGCCTTCGGTGCTGTTGAGGTCATCATTTGCATCTTCGGTGTGTAAGTCGATTTTGAATTCTCTATTTTCATCCATATATAATGCTTATTCCCATTCAATGGTGCTTGGTGGTTTTGAACTGATATCGTAGGCCACGCGGTTAACGCCTTTAACTTCATTGATGATCCGGTTTGAAATTTTAGCGAGTAGTTTATGAGGCAGCCTTGCCCAGTCCGCTGTCATGGCATCTTTGCTGGTAACGGCTCTGATGGCGATAATATTTTCATAGGTCCGTTTATCGCCCATGACCCCGACACTTTTAATCGGAAGAAGGACTGCAAATGACTGCCATAATTTTTTATAATACCCGTTGGCTTTAATCTCTTCAATCAGGATATCATCTACTTTTCGTAACACTGTCAGTTGTTTTCGGGTAATTTCACCGATAATCCGAATTCCTAAACCGGGTCCGGGAAATGGTTGACGCCATATCAGCTCTTCGGGCATCCCCAGTGTTTTGCCAAGAACGCGGACTTCATCCTTAAAAAGATATTTTAACGGCTCAATGAGCTTTAATTTCATTTTTTTGGGGAGCCCGCCTACATTATGGTGAGATTTAATAATGGAAGTCGGTCCGCCGAAAGCGGATTGTGATTCTATGATGTCCGGATACAGGGTCCCCTGGGCCAGGAAATCAGCACCCTTTATTTTTTTGGCTTCCGTCTCAAAAACATCCATGAAAATTTGACCGATGATCTTTCTTTTCTTTTCCGGGTCGGTAACACCGTCAAGGGCATCTAAAAAAAGTTTGGATGCATTGACAAATCGAATATTGATTTTTAAATGTTGCTTTAAAGTAACTTTTAATTTTGCCGCTTCATTCAACCTTAACAGTCCGTTATCTACAAAAATACAGGTCAGGTGGTTGCCGATGGCCTGGTGGATCAGCACGGCGGTGACGGATGAGTCAACACCGCCGCTTAAGCCGAGGAGAACCTTTTTATCCCCTACGGCTTTCTGAATTTGCTGTATAGATTCCCTGGCAAACGTTTTCATGGTCCAGTTGCGTTTACAACCGCACACATTAAACAGAAAATTGCGAAGCATTTGTTTGCCTTTGGGAGTATGTTCTACTTCCGGATGAAACTGAAGGCCGTACAGGTTCTTTTTCACATTCTGCGCGGCGGCAACCGGCGTATTGTCTGTTGTAGCCGTGATGGAAAATCCTTTTGGCAGCTTGCGGATAGAATCACCATGACTCATCCAGCAGGTGGTTGACTTGTCGATTTTGCCAAAAAGGTTTTTCGGTTGTTTGATATTCAACTCGGCAAACCCGTATTCGCGTTTGGCGGCTTTTTTTACGGTGCCGCCCAGTGCATCGATCATAAACTGCATGCCGTAGCAGATGCCCAGTACCGGAATGCCCAGATCAAATATGGCGGTGTCTATTTTAGGACTGTTTTTTTCATATATGCTGGACGGGCCCCCTGAGAGGATAATTCCGTCCGGTTGCAGCGATTTAATGGTTTCAATATCAATGCCGGGTGGTTCAATCCGGCAGTAGACCCGGCATTCTCGGACACGGCGAGCGATCAACTGGTTATACTGAGAGCCGAAATCAATGACAACAATCATATATGTCCCTTTTTATTCAATGAAATGATTTATTAACTATTTTGGATGATTAGATCCTGTTAAACCGTTTGATAAAATAAAATTAATATGTTAAAGCAAGCCGCAAAAGTCAACTCAAATTTCGGTTTTAGATTGTTTTAAAATAAAATGAAAAAAGTAATTTCACAGATTTATGAGATACAGACACCGAAGGAAGCCGAACTGATAGTCAATGCCGGCGTTGATCATGTCGGAAGCGTCATTGTTTCAGCCCGGGACTGGAAGCAGGCCAGGATAAAAGAAACACTCGATTTAGTTGCTCAGACAGATGCGAAAAGCAGCCTTATTCTTTTATACAATGAACCGGACCTTGTTTTTTCGTCTTTGGAATACTACCGGCCGGATATTGTCCATTTCTGCGAAATATTAATTGACAGTCAGACACAGGATACTCCGGGAGCAAATTGCAGGGCTCTGGTTCAGCTGCAAGCGCAAATCAGAAAAAATTTTCCGGAAATTAAAATTATGAGAACAATCCCTATTCCGGATAATAATTTGGGTGACAGTATCCCATATTTGGAATGGGCCCGGATTTTTGAGCCGGTCAGTGATTACTTCTTAACCGACACATTGATTGTTAGTCAGCCAGGCAACGGTGATCAGCCGGTGGAGGGCTTTGTCGGGATTACCGGGAAAAGCTGTGACTGGAAATCCGCAGCCCGTCTGGTTGAGGCCAGCCGGATACCTGTGATTCTGGCCGGGGGGCTGTCTCCGGATAATGTATACCCGGGGATTAAAACCGTCCGGCCCGCGGGAGTGGACAGCTGTACTTTGACCAATGCGTGTGATGCCTGCGACAGGCCTATAAGGTTTAAAAAAGATATGGCAAAGGTAAAACAGTTTCTGGCAGAGATGCGACGGGCATCTGCGGAATTTTGATCGGAAATAAACAAAATATTAAAAAAAACTGGTAGGAGAGTATACAAATGTTTGAAAGTGGTGATCTCAGAAAAGGTCGTAAGATTGAAATCGATGGTGATCCATATGTCATCGTCGGGTTTCAATTTGTAAAGCCCGGAAAGGGGCAGGCGCTGTATAAATGCAAACTTAAAAATATGATCACCGGTGTCCAGTTCGACCGTACCTATCGATCCGGTGAAAAGTTCAAGCCCGCCGATCTTGAAGAGCAGGAAATGGAATATCTCTATAGTGACGGCGAACAGTATTGCTTTATGAATTCCTCCACCTATGATCAGATTTTTTTGAATCAGGACCAGATCGGCGATGACATCAAGTTGTTAAAAGAAAATACGGTATGCAATGTTCTGTTGTTTGATGGTCAGCCCATTGCCGTTTCCCTGCCGAATTTCATTGAATTGAAAATTGTAAAATCCGACCCATGGGTTAAAGGCGACACGGCTTCGGGAAGCTCAAAACCCGCCACCCTTGAAACCGGGCATGAAGTTCAAGTTCCGCCGTTTATTGAAGAAGGGGAGATGATTCGCATTGATACTCGTACCGGAGAATATGTTGAACGGGTGAAGAAATAAGGTTATATGTGATTAGAGATATGAAGCAGCATGCCGGGTTATGAACATATACTTTTTTCTTGACAGCATCAGAGATGATTTGATAATGAATGAATTTTCATTCAGTGAATGAGGGTTCATTCATTTTTAAAGTCGTCCAGCGAGGTGCGTCATTAAAAAGCAGGGCAATCCAAATAAAACAAATAATGATAAATACCATCAGATCCTCAATGCTGCCATAAAAGTCTTTGCGAAACAGGGGTATCATAAAGCAACCATTTCTCAGGTTGCCCGTGAAGCCGGTGTTGCCGACGGTACTATTTATATATATTTCAAGAATAAAGCCGACATACTGTTCAATTTTTTCAGCTATAAAACCAGACGGGTGTTTGATCGGTTCAAGGATCAAGTGGAAAAGGCCGATCATGCGGAAGACAAGCTCAGGAATCTGATTCGCAGTCATCTTGGTGAATTCCAGCGGGACCCGAATATGGCTGTTGTTTTTCAGAGAGAAGCGCTCCAGGCCAGATATATCGATGATGCTTATATTAAGGTTCTTGCTAAAATGTACCTGGATATGATCGATGATATTATTGTCCAGGGACAGAAAGAGGGAAGCATTCGAAAAGATTTCCAGGCCGGGCTTGTCAAGCGGTTTATACTGGGGGCGGTCAATGAGGTGATTAACACATGGGTTGTGAGTGGCGTTAAGTATGATCTGGTTGCCATGGCAGACCCCCTTGTTGATCTTTATTTTAAGGGAATCGGGCTGAAAGCCCAGAGTATTCAGTAAAAATTTAACAATAATTACAGTGATTAAAAATAAAAATTAAAAAGGAGAAACGAAATTATGGCACAGCAAATTGCAGATCGACGGGATATCGATTTTGTCCTCCATGAGCAATTAAACGTTGATCAATTCAGCAAAAGTGAGAAGTATGCGGAATTCAACAAGAAAACGGTTGACCTGATCGTTTCAGAAGCCCGTAACCTGGCAGTCAAAGAAATTCTTCCGACTCGTTCAGAAGGCGATGAAATCGGATGCAAGTTTGAAAACGGGAAGGTCATTGTCCCTGAACTGTTTCGTAAACCTTACGAACTGTTATGCGAAGGCGAATGGACCGCTATGCCGGAAGATCCGGATTATGGCGGTCAGGGAATGCCAAGATCCGTTACCATGGCAGCTGCCGAATATTTTAATGGTGCCAATTATGCGTTCATGATGTACTCCGGCCTGACCCATGGCGCCGGAAAACTCGTGGAAGCATTCGGAACCGATGAACAGAAAAGAATTTATTTAAAAAAGATGTTCACCGGAGAGTGGGGCGGCACCATGTGCCTTACAGAGCCGGATGCGGGCTCCGATGTCGGCGCCTTGACCACCAAGGCGGTTCCCAATGGCGACGGCACTTATACTATTACCGGCCAGAAGATTTTTATCTCCAGCGGTGATCATGATCTGGTTGAGAATATTATTCATCCGGTACTGGCCCGTATTGAAGGCGCACCGGCAGGAACCAAGGGGATTTCTCTGTTTGCGGTTCCCAAGATTCGGGTAAACGACGATGGTTCATTGGGTGAACCCAATGATATGTCATGTGTGGGGATTGAAGAAAAAATGGGGATCCACGGAAATTCGACCTGTACTCTGACTTTTGGTGAAAAGGGTAATTGCATCGGCACCCTGCTGGGAGAAGAAAATAAAGGGTTGCGCGCCATGTTTCTCATGATGAATGAAGCCCGTCTGCTGGTCGGTATGCAGGGTTTTGCTTGCGCCACCGCGTCTTACATGAACGCGGTCAATTATGCCAAAGAAAGAATTCAGGGCAGAAATCTGCTGGAGTTTATGAATCCGGATGCACCGGGTGTTGCGATTATTAATCATCCGGATGTTCGCCGTCAGCTTTTGACCATGAAAGCGTATGTAGAAGGGATGCGAAGCCTTTTGTATTATGTGGCATGGTGTGAAGACAAGGCTGATACAATGGATGATGAAAAAGAAAAAGAAAAATATCACGACCTGATCGAACTGCTGATTCCCATTGCCAAAGGATATGTCACAGACCGTGCATTTGATGTATGTAATGGTGGTATGCAGGTTTATGGTGGATATGGTTATATCAAGGAATACCCTCAGGAACAGCTTATGCGTGACTGCCGGATCACCATGATTTATGAAGGCACCAACGGTATCCAGTCCATGGATCTTCTGGGAAGAAAACTCGGCATGAAAAAAGGCAAGCTGGTCATGGATCTCATGGGTGAAATTATGGCCGTCACCGGTGCGGCAAAACAAATCGACAGCATTAAAGACTATGCCGTGAAACTGGAAGAAGCCCTCAATAAACTGGGTGAAGTGGCCATGCACATGGGTAAAATCGCCATGTCTGAAAAAGTCCTGACCGCTTTTGCCTTTTCTTATCCGTTTATGGAAGTCTGTGGTGATGTGGTCATGGCATGGATGCTGCTCTGGAGAGCAAAAATTGCCGCTGAAGCACTGGAAAAAGCAAAGAAAAAAGATATTCCGTTCTATGAAGGTCAACTTAAGAGCGCCCAATATTTCTGCAATACGGTTCTACCGGCCACCCTTGGAAAAATGAACGCGATTCTGGCAACCGACGGCGCTGCCATTGAAATTGATGAAGCCTCTTTTATCGGTTAAATTATGATGTTATTATGAGTATATGTTCAGGGGGCTTCAGTAGAGCCCCCTGACTTGTTTACGGCAGACGATTAATATTCCTCACTTTTCGAAAATTATCGGAAATAATTTTTTCTTGACTGGGTTTTATTTTTCCACTACGAATGAACGTTCATTCATATTATTATTAAAAAATGAATACGTCATTTTTTAATCAACATATTAAGATATTCTTATCATTCTCATAATTGTGATGAAGGGAGAAAGGGATTAAATCATGGAACCTGTATTGATTTCTCCGGCGTCGTTTAAGCTTTTTGGTTTTATTCCAACCGTTTTATTTTCCGTGTTGATACCGATTGCTGGCGTGGGGTTGTTCACCTATATTATAGCCAGACGACTGGCGCCGATAGTGAAAGCCAACCCGGATTTCCGGTTTGACCGGCCCAGGGAACGAGTCATTAATGTATTAAAAATCTGGCTGGGTCAGTACCGTCATCCGCGGTATATGATGGCGGGAGTATTACATATCATTATTTTCTTTGGTTTTTTGATCCTCTCGGTTCGTTCATCAGAACTGGTCGTCCAGGGAATCAGTGGCGGGTTTACTATGCCCGGGCTGGGCGGCGTTATCGGAGATATATATTACTTTTTCAAAGATTATGCAGCAACCGCGGTTTTCTTTGCCGTTGTGATTGCAGCCGTGCGCCGGGGGATTTTTCGTCCGGCCAGATACCATTATCCGGAATCATATGGTCATGACCATACCAATGAAGCCATTTTTGTTTTAGCGCTCATCGGGACCCTGATGATTTCCGAAAGTCTTTATGAGGCATGTCTGGTTGCGGCTGAAATTCAGGCAGGGCATGAAGCGACATTTCTGGCACCGCTTACACTGGCCTGGCTTTTTAAGATTATTTTTTCAAATGCGTCATCCACAACACTCCAGACCCTGCATATTGTTTCTTTTTATGTGCATGACCTGACTTTTTTCTTTTTTCTGTGTTTTCTGCCCATGGGGAAACACTTTCATGTGATTACCTCCTTGTTCAATGTTTACTTTATGCGCCTTGAACGTGGAAATGTGCGTCCGGTCCGTTATGGCGTGACGGATGAAGAACTTGATGATCTGGAATCCTTTGGTGTGAAAAAGTTTTCGGATTTTACATGGAAGGACATCCTTGATTTTTATACCTGTGCTGACTGTGGCAGATGTTCGGACCAGTGCCCGGCCAATACGGTGAAACGGCCCCTTTCGCCTCGGTTTATATCCATAAAAGCAAGGGATTATACCTTCTCTCACTTTCCTCTGTCGGGTGAATTTATTGCCCAGGAACCTCTTATTGGTGATATTTATACTGAAGATGAAATATGGTCCTGCACCACCTGCGGTGCGTGTGAACAGGAATGCCCCATTGGCATCGAATATATTAATAAGATCGTAGATTTGAGACGGGGCATGGTTGATGAGGGGAATGTTCCACAGACGCTCCAGAAACCATTGTCTTCACTTGAAAAACGTGGAAACCCCTATGGAAAGATGGAAAAAAAGCGGGCGGACTGGACCAAGGAACTGGAAGACTGTGAAGTTAAAATCCTTGACAAGAAAACTTCTGCAGAAACGTTGTATTTTGTTGACTCGGTGAGTTCTTTTGATGAACGGATGCAGGAAGTGGCCCGTGCGACTTCTCAAATTCTGTGTTCCGCCGGAGTGGATTTTGGTATTTTAGGCAAGGCTGAAAAAGACAGTGGTAATGAAGTGAAGCGCTTTGGCGAGGAAATGCTGTTTCAGGACCTGAAAAATCAGAACACGGATGCGATTTTAAACTCCGGTGTTAAAAAGATTGTGACAGCAGACCCCCATGCTTACAATGCATTGAAAAATGAATATTCCGGACTTCCTCCGGTTGAACACATCAGCCAGACCATTACAAAGAGTGTCAAATCCGGGAGACTTCGTTTGACAGGCGTCACTGAAGAAGAGCAGGACAAGGTGTTTACCTATCATGACCCTTGTTATCTGGGGCGTCATAATGATATATATGAAGACCCCCGGGATGCGATTGATGCCATTGAAGGGATCCGGCGGGTGGACATGCTCAAAAGCCGGGACAGGTCTTTTTGTTGCGGCGGCGGCGGGTTAATGCTTTTCTATGAACCGGAAGAAGAAGAAAGAATGGGTGTTGTCCGGGTGAAGATGGCTCAGGAAGCCGGCGCCAATGTGATTGTTACCGCATGTCCGTTCTGCCTGGTGAATATGGAGGATGCCATCAAGGTTGCCGGACTTGAAGGAAAAATGGAAGCAATCGATCTGGGTGAACTTATTGCCGCTCACATTGAAAAGTAAAACATGACGGCTTCGCAAAAAGTCCAAATTCTGTGTTGCGCTGCATCCTTCGCTGCTTCATAGTACACTAAGTACGAATCATTACTCAGGATTTGCGTGCCTTGAATTTGAACTTTTATACTTTGCCGTTGGAATCTGATTTTTTACGAGATTATTAAAACATCTTGTTTTGATGAATGATAAATTTTTTTGGCACTAATTTAACGGGCGAATGAACGTCTGTAAATTTTAATAACAGATAGGGTTGGAGGACGATATGGAGATTTTGGTATGTGTTAAGCGTGTTCCAGATACCTCGGAAAACGAGATCGAAATTAACAGTGATGGCAATGACATCGAAAGAGACGATCTGGTTTACTCGGTAAACGAATGGGACAACTATGCGGTTGAAGAAGCAATTCAGATTGTGGACAAAGTCGGCGGTTCTGTAACGGTTGTTACAGTTGGTGATGATGAATCTGAAGAAGTGTTAAGACGTGAAATGGCCATGGGCGCAGATAACGGTCTTTTGTTGACGGATGATGCGTTTGAAGGATCTGATGGCAAGGGCATTGCAACGATTTTAAAGGGTGCGGTGGAAAAAGGCAATTATGACCTGATTTTTACCGGTGCGCAGGCGGACGAAGGTGCGGCCCAGGTCGGCGGTATGCTGGCTGCCATGCTGGACTATCCTTATGCATCCCTGGTAAGCCTGATTGAGCCTGGCGACGGCAAATTAAAGGTGGGTCGTGAAATCGAAGGCGGTAATCAGGAAATGAATGAAATTGAACTTCCCTGTGTTCTGTCTATTCAGACCGGTATCAACGAGCCCCGATACGTTGGTATTCGTGGTATTCGAAAAGTCGCATCTGTTGAAATTCCTGAGCTGGGTGCCGGTGATCTCGGCGTGGATGCCGGTGCCATCGGCGCAGATGCCGCAAAAGTAAAACGGGTGGATTACTTTGTGCCGGATTTGGGTGAAGGCGCTGAAATGCTTGAAGGCAGCACAGAGGAAATCATCGAAAAACTCATTGAATATTTAAAAGCCAAGGGAGGGTTAAAATAATGGCCGACGTTTATGCATATATCAAACATGCTGATGGGGTTGCCGAAGATTCCGCCTTGGAACTGATTGTGGCAGCAAAGAAAATTGCGCCGGATGCTCCGGTAACTGCGGTTGTAACCGGAACCGGTGCGGATCTGGATAAGGTCTGCAATGAAATGGCCGCCACTTATAATGCGGTATGGAAAATTGACAATGCCGCGCTGGCATATCCGAACGCGGAAGTTATCCGTAAAGCATTAGTTAACATTCTTCCGGGAGACAGCGTTGTCCTGCTGCCCCATGATACGTTTGGAATGGACTTGGGTCCCGGTCTTTCCATAAAAATGGATTCCACATTTGTCGCAGATATCGTTGACATTGAAGGCGTAGATGGCGGAACACTGAAAGTCGTTCGCCAGGAATTTTCCGGTATGGCCAGCGCCCATGTGACCTGCGATATTTCAAGTGGCGCTGTGTTGAATGTCCGTCCAGGCGTTAATCAGCCGGATGAAAGTAAAACCGGCGGCGGTGCGGTTGAAGATAAGTCCGGCGATGCGGGTGATTTAAGCACAAAACGGACATTTCTTGAAGTGGTTGAAGCCGAAGCCGGTGATGTTGACATTACCAAGTCTGAAGTACTGGTATCTGTCGGGCGCGGTATTGAAGATGAAGACAATGTTGAAATGGTATTTGATCTGGCCAAAGCCATGGGCGCGGATGTTTCATGCTCCAGACCGATTGTTGACGCCAAATGGCTGGAAAAATCCCGTCAGGTAGGGACATCCGGCCAGACCGTTAAGCCGAAAGTCTATCTTGCGTTGGGTATCAGCGGTTCCTTTCAGCATTTGGGCGGCATCAAGGGAAATGCGTTTATTGTTGCAGTCAATAAAAACTTGAAGGCACCGATTTTCCAGGTTGCGGATGTCGGTGTTGAAGCAGACATCCTTGAGTTTATCCCTGAGCTGACGGAAGCGATTGAAGGACTGTAATTTTTTCAAATAGTCCGAACATAATTAATATAAAAACCCCCGGTTCGAATATATTTCGATCTGGGGGTTTTTTATTTTTACAGCTTAAATAACATATTGTGTTCCTGATCTTGATTTTTTATAATTAATTATTACGTTTTTAAAATTAAATCTGTAAAAATAAAAAAATATGTATTTAGAGATCCTTTATGGGTTGAATTGATATGAGGATTAAATGGAAACACTTAATCGCGTTGAATTTGAAAGACCTGCTCTTTCCGAACTGACACAAAATTATACTGTCGTTGACATGCATTTTCACTCCCGTTATTCTGACGGGCTCAATTATGTTCGAAGTATCGCCAAACGTGCGGCAAAGCTCGGCATCGGCGTTGCCGTAACCGATCATAATGCCATCAAGGGTGCCGTCCGGCTGGATAATTTCAAGAATATTCTAACCATTCCCGGTATTGAGGTAACATCCAAAGAAGGCGCCCATATCCTTGTTTATTTTTATAATATAGAGGGCCTGGTCAGGTTTTATGAAACAGATATCAAACCCTTTTTGGGCAAAGATGTGATGGCGTCCATATCTTTAAATATGGATGAGATCATAAAACGGGCCCGAAAGTATAAAAATCTGATCATTTTTCCGCATCCCTATTGCGGGGTTTATACAGGTATCTGCAATCCGTTTTTTTCAAAAGAACAGCAGACGGATCTGTTGGATATGGTTGACGGCGTTGAGGTAATAAATGCCGGGAACATGAAAAAATGGAATCTGCAATGTGCCGTACTGGGGTTTAACCTGGGCAAATCTATGACCGGCGGCAGTGACGGTCACAATCTGTTTCAAATGGGTAAATCCGTGACTTTTGCGGATTGCACACCGGACCGGGAGTCTTTTTTAGATGCAGTTATGGATCGCCAGAGCCATGTTGTTGGCAGGGAAACGCATTTATTCCAGAAGGTTACCAGTAACAGTTATAAAATCCGAAGCAGTATCAAAAATTCTCCGCACGTCATGGAAAAAAATGTCCGGTACAGTTATTCGGTTATCAATTCCAAGTCCAAGCAGGTAAAAGATTCCGTGCAGCGCCGGCTGAATAACCGGCTGCGACGGCATGGGTGATTGATGGCCGCCGCATAAATTCAAACTCATCGTCTCCTGTATGTTTGAATTTTATTTTACCTGCAGTTCCACAATATCTCCGTCCGACAGCACATAATCCCGCTGCACCATCTGACCGGCAAAGGCAGTACTTCCCCAAGCGCGAGCGGATTTTAATTTATGAAAAAAATCTTTGTGAACCTTAACGGCAAAATCTTCCACTGTACTGCCTTGTTTTAAAACAAACGGATCTTTTAAGTCCACCGACTTTCCCGGTGATTTTGAATAAACACGGATAATGTCCAGCCGTTCAATGATCCGGGTTTTTAAGAAATCAATGTTTTTGCCGGTTTTAACGGATATGGGAATGGCATCCCAGTCATATTCAACTAGATCGGTAAATATTTCATATACTTCATCGGTATTTTTATCATCGTTTTTGGCCGCAATAATAATAAACGGCAGATAAAACAAGCGCCGGGTCTCTTCCACAGTACCTTTTAATCGTTTTGGAACAATCCGGTGCTTCTGCAACAAAGCCATTGATTCTTCAAGCTGCCGGATCGTTCCCGACGTCAGGTCAACCATCAGAAGCACAAGATCCACATGTCTGATGAAATCCATCATTTCCGGATCAATATAATCAGAACTCAACGGTGGGGTATCTACCAGCTGGATTTGGATATCCTTATACGGCATCATCCCGGGAGTCGGTATCCATGTGGTGCATGGAAACTCGGCCACTTTGGGCGACGCATTGGTCAATGCAGCAACAAGAGATGATTTTCCGGTATTCGGCGGCCCGACAACAGCTACCTGTCCGCCGCCTTCTTTATCAAATCGATACACCGATTCATGGCGGCCGACACCTTTTCGGGTTTGTGAAGCGTCCTTGAGTTTAGATATTTTTCGGCGCAGATCCGCTCGCAGTTTGTCGGTGCCTTTGTGCTTGGGCATGATGGTCAACATTTCTTCAAGAAATTCGATTTTTTCAGAAGGGGTCTTTGCTTCCCGATAACGTTGTTCCACGTCATAGTAATTGGGGGGTAAGTTTGTCGGCATCGGTCGTTCTCTTCTTGTCTCAGTAAATAAAAGGGGGCGATAAAAAAATAGAGTTAACAGTTTAATTCTTTTGTAAGCACTGAAATAACAGCCGTATTGACAGGAACCGGGGCAATCAGCCAGATTATTTTCAGATATTCAAATTCGCATGACCGTAGCGAGCGGGCGAGCAGTCTGGAAAAGCGCTGATAATTCAGTTTGCCATGTTTTGTCCCAAGCATGGGAAGTCCCAGTGTTTTTATTTTTAATATTTCAGCTTTTTGAAAAACTGCACATATTGCTTTTTCAATCCATTCTTCTTTCCAGGTCGGGTCCCGGTTCACGTCATGTACCACCGCCAGCATTCGAATTGGATTTCTCCCCTTTATCACCACATTTCCGGGAACTTCAGGCTTGAAGTTTGCTATTTCATTCATTAACCGGATCGGATGTTTTGCCGGTGGAATGTGTTCCGGTTCATCACTCATGATCAGAAAAGCATCTTCTTCAAATACAAGCGCGTCAACATTTGCCGGCGGGAATTTCCGGGGGGTGGCAATTAATTTTATTCCTCTGAAAGTTAGAGATTTCTGCAAACCGCCGTTAATGATTCGAAGCTGTTGATTCATTTTCGGCCTTTTTTGAAAAACTGTTTTTTTATTTAATATGTATTGGCGAAAATAAAATACCAATCATTTGAAAAATTATCAAAGGCAATGCCGACAATCACAGGTATGGAGAAAAAAGCCACATCAGCGCATCGCGTAATTTGATTAAAAAAGGGCGGTTCAAGACGGATTCAAGGGTAATCTGATCTGATTGCTGTATTATATCCTGGATATGGGCTGAAAGGATATTTGCAAATTGTCGGTCATAAATTTCAACCACGAGTTCAAAATTCAATCGAAGGCTTCTCGGATCCAGGTTTGCGGAGCCGATCTGTGAGTACTGGTCGTCCATTACAAACAGCTTGGTGTGCACAAACGGCGGTGGCTGGTAAAAAATTTTAACGCCCCGGAAAAGCAGATCCTGGAGCATGTTGGTGCCGGCCCATTTAACATACGGCAGATTGTTTTTTGACGGAAGCACGATATTCACGTCAACCCCCCTCAGGGCCGCGGTCTGAAGGGCGGATATCATTTCCAGGGACGGTAGAAAATAGGGCGTCATGATCAGAATCCGTTCGCGTGCGGATGATATCGCCCCGATCAGGATGGTGGACAAGGTGTCCATGTCTTCATTGGGACCGTCTGTGATGACCCGGCAGACAGCAGTTGCGGCTTTTACGGGAAGAGACGGGGTCGGTTCAATCTGTTCACCGGTGCAGAATGCCCAGTCCTCAAGAAAAGTCTGCTCCAGTTGCATTACAATAGGGCCTTTCAGCCGGAAATGCATATCAATGGAACGGAACGGGTTTTTTATGTTTTCCACCAGGTGCCGGTCACTGATATTCATGCCGCCCGTGTATCCGATTTGACCATCGGCAACTATTATCTTTCTGTGATTCCGGAGATTTATGTGGATCGGCGGCAGGAGCAGGCGCGGGGGAAGGAATCGTGCTACTTTTACGCCCTGTTTTTTTAGCTTTTTGCTTGCCCGGGTCAGGGAGTACAGTTCGCCAAAACCATCGATAATGACGCGTGTATCGACTCCCCGCTTCACTGCACGGCCCAGCGCATCAATAAAAAGTTTTCCGGTTCTGGTGGTGTCAAAGATATAAGATATCAGATAGAGTGTTTTGGTCGCTGAATTTATAGTTTGCAGCATGGCCGGGTAGGCGGCCTCGCCGTTGTGCAAAGGCTCGATCTGGTTTCCGGCAACCATGGGAAAGTCACTGACCGTGTCGGATATTCTGGCGATCTGTACATATGATCTGGGCAGGTTCAGCCCCGAGCAGGAAACAGACGCAATGCTGACTGCATTTCCGTAACCACCCGGGAGGGTTTGGGCGGCCGGACGTTTATCATCCAGTTTTCTGGCCCGTGTTTTCACCCGGTTAATTCCGAACAGGAAATAAAAGATCGGACCGACAAACGGAAACATCAGGCAGACCGCCACCCAGCCCAGGGCGGATGACGGTGTTCGCTGGTTTAACAGCGCATGGCCGGAAGTGGTTAAGGATAAGAAAATACTAAGAGATATGGACGCCCAATTTAGAATTTCCATTCAGTCCTGTCAAGCTTCATAAGTTGATATTACTGGATCTCTTAAGATCAGATCAATTGCCCTGCCGGATGCTTCAGCGGCATCAGGGAAAACACGGCCGATATTTCGAATATGCCGGAGATTATCAGCGGTCCTTAAAATCAGCATGGCAAGATTGCCTTCCGCCATTTTTGAAATCAATACAACATCTTCCCACGGCATCCCCCGGGCCCATAAATAGAGTGTCACTGCCGGCAGGAAATAAAGGGTCGGCGATTCAAACCCGCTTAAGTACATCTCTTTTGAAAAGGGTTTTAGCCCGGTGTCAATTTTTTTAAAAATTTTAAATAAGGTTTTGGGAATCATTGAGGTGTCGATGGCGTCATCATCCGTTTCACGCTCATTGACAAAAGCCGCCATAATGGCCGCCAGAAACGCCGGGTTGGATTTTGGAAACAGGTTTTTGCGGAAACCCTCGGCAACCATGAGCGGATGATCAATCCTGAGCTGAGATGTCCACTCGCCATCGTCCGTTAATTTGTTGTCAATTGTAACATACTCTTTTTTCTTTAAAAAGTCAAGATGGTCGAGAAAGTGTTGCCAGAGGATATCCGCATTGATGCCATTTAAATTTTCTTTTTGTGTTTTTTTATCCTTGTTTGCCATTAAATACGCGGCAAACGATTTGTCCAGCAGTTTTTTGACCTGTTCCGGCGTATGTGAAAGCAGAAGGTTGAGGACCATGGAGAAATTAATTTTGATCTGGCTGTATACACCAGAGGGCGGTGCGTTAAACAGATTTTCCACTTTGCGTATATCCATGAACCTGCCGGGAATCACCACGCCGAAGCCGATATTATCCATTCCCCTTCTGCCGGCGCGGCCGGTCATCTGATGAAACTCCGTTGCGGTCAGCGGCAGGAACTCCCGGCCGTTAAAGCGGTCTGAATTCAGGAAAAGAATGGTCCGGGCCGGAAAGTTGACACCTGCGGCCACCGTTGATGTGGCGAACACGGCGTTTAACAGCCCTTCGGTCATCAGGGTTTCAATAATCAGTTTCCAGATGGGCAATTGCCCGCTGTGATGGGCGCCGACGGCAAATTCTTTTAAATAATGCATCTGCTTATGCCCGGCCACATGGGGGGATGCAGCGATCAGTTCTTCAATGCGGCAGTGACGCAACTCCTTGCGGTTTGGACTTTCCTCAGCCGTACCCATGGCGCTGAGCACCAGGGCATGGTCGCAGTCTGCGCGGGATTTTAGGAAAAAGATGGACGGAAGCAGACGGTACTTTCGTAAAATGCGGAGTATGTCGCCCATGGGCGGCAGCCGGTTGGAGCGCATCATGCCGTTCGTATGTCTGGCATTAACAAACTTGAGTACCTTTTTATACAGTCTTTTTTTTGTCTGCGGTGCCTGGTTTTCGGCCAGAAAAGGAAACAGGGTGCCGGATGGATGCAAAAACAGGGGGTACAAAGGAACCGGCCGATTTGTTTCTTTAATGACAATACATTCATTGCCCCGGATGGATTTCAGCCAGGCGGCAATCTGGTGCGCATTTCCGATGGTGGCGGACAGGAGCAGCAACGGGATGCGCCGGGGAAGATAGATCATGGTTTCTTCCCATACCACCCCCCGTTCTTCATCTCCTAAAAAATGGGCTTCGTCCAATATAATAAAGTCCGTGTCAAGGTCTTCACCCCGGTGCATGGCATCGTAGAGCTGGTTGCGCAGAATCTCGGTTGTCCCGATAATGATCGGCGCGTCCATATTTTCTTTTCGGTCGCCGGTCAGGATTCCGACATTTTCAGGACCGAATATTTTGGAAAACTCGGCAAATTTGGAATTGGTGAGTGCCTTTAACGGGGATGCGTACCAGGCTTTCCCGTTGTTTTTAAATGTATGCGTGATCGCCTGTTCCGCAATCCATGTTTTACCGGCACCCGTGGGCACCGTGACCAGGCAGTCCCCCTGTTGGATTGCTTCAAGGGATCTGATCTGGAACGGATCGGGCGTGAATGGTTTTGTTTCAGGCACACCAATTTCGGCAAAGACTCTTTTTAATTTAGCGTCCGATCCGGGAGTTAAACGATGCGCGGGCGCCTTTTTTTTGTGTGGCGTTGGTCGCCGATGATATTTTCTTTTTTTGTAATCTACCATTAAATTTTGTTGATTATCCCTTCGATGATTGTTTTGGCTTTGGATTCCACATCAAAAGGCGACATGCCGTTTAAGTCCGCTTCGATCAGCGCGTTGTCATAGGGGATAAACCCCAGAAAGGAAAATTCGTTTAAATGTTTTTTCAAGAAATCTTCGTCTTTTTGTCCCCGAATTTTGTTGCCCACCAGGGCAATGGCGGTTAAACCGATCTCAGACGCCAGTTTGTTGATGTGGCGAGCCGTATCAATGCTCCGGCTGCCCGGTTCCACGACCACCAGGAGTTTGTCCACGGCCTGGGCGGTTCCCCGGCCCAGGTGTTCAATCCCGGCTTCCATGTCCATGACCACCACTTCATCCCGAGCCAGAACAATATGGGTGACCAGCGCTTTGAGCAGGGTGCTTTCCGGGCATATACATCCGGCCCCGCCTTTTTTGATGCCGCCAAGGCGCATTAACTTGATGTTTTCAAATTTGGCGGACAATGAATCCGGCAGGTCGTCCACTTTGGGGTTGAGTTTAAAAAAACCGCCGATGGATCCGGGTTTGGCCTCGGTCCGTTCATACGCCAGGTCTTTCATTTCGGAAATCGGGATAATTTTATCCGCATCCGGGATGCCGATGGCGGCGGCCAGGTTGGCGTCCGGGTCCGCGTCGATTGCCAGGATGTGTTTGTTGTTTGCGTTAAGCGCTCGGATTAAAAGAGACGCAAAGGTGGTTTTTCCCACTCCGCCTTTCCCGCTGACTGCTATTTTCATATTTTTTTCCTTTTGATGTCTGAAGTAAAAAGTCGAATTTTTGAGGAGACGATTTTTTAACATATTGAATTTATAGATGGAAGCCAGCAAACAGCCCATTTTTGACTTCCCAATAACTTCATAATAGTCGATGTGCTAAATCGTAGGTCGGGATTCTTTCCCGACAAATGAACATGTCATGTCAATTGCCGGGTAAGAAACCCGGCCTACTCAGCAGAAGTTACTTGTAACTTGTATTTCGCTCTTTGAAAAACCACGTTTTTATTTTTAAATCGCATCGACCTGCGAAGCAATTGATTTTTTGTCAATTCATTTTAAGAGGTTATTGTCATTGGGTGTCAAAAAGATATTCATATGTAAAACATCTAAGC
>JABZFM010000047.1 GCA_014237465.1 Desulfobacteraceae bacterium
TCCTTAATAAGGTTATAAGAAATGGACTTCCGTTTACTAAGGAGGTATTGTAATTGATAGTTGGATAATCGGAAATGATTTTAATTACGGTTTATTGGGCAGGACGAACGGATCTGTATTTTCCGCGTAGCGGTTCAGTTCATATGTTATACTGATTCTAAAAACAGGGAGGTAGAGAAAGAATGAACTCAAAATGATATCCCCTGAATTCGACTCCTTGAATGGAAGGACGCCAGGTGATTGGCAACCGCTTGAAAAACATCTAAAGAATGTCGTAGAAATGGCTCGATTGTTTGCCGATGCTTTTGGTGCCGGCGATTGGGGTTGTCTGGCGTGGCTTTAGCATGATCTGGAAAGGGAGATAAATGGATTTTTATGCTGATGGAAACAAGAGTCAGAAGCTGATAACGCATATTAATGGCGTTAGGAATAATGCATCTTTATTTTCCAAAGCTTTTGGGTGTGAAGCTTGGGGCGCATTAATAGGTGATTGGCATGACTTGGGAAAGTTCATGGAGGCATTCCAGCGATATATGCTTGAAGATGAACAGCGTATTGAGCATGCCGTTGTAGGAGGCCGGTACGCAACAGATCAATTCGATGACCCTCTTCGTAAATTGGCTTTACAACTTACAATTACTTGCCATCATACCGGATTGCAAAATAGCGAAGCTCTCAGAAAACGATTAGTTAATGCAGCACAATTGGTACGGGATGCTATCAAAAATGCGCCGAATGATTTGTTGGATAGAAAACTTCCTGAGTGGCCTGAGTGGTTGATTCCTCCATCTGTTACCGCTGAAGAAAAGAAAATAAATGAGTGGAAGAGAAGCTTGGAATTTTGGATACGAATGCTTCATTCATGTCTGGTTGATGCTGATTGGCTTGATGCTGAAAAACGGGATTTAGATGCACCGAAAAGACCGGATTTTCTTTCGATTGATGAACTTAGAGATGAGCTGGATGGATATATTGATGCAAAAGTTTCTGACGCGAAAAAAAATAATTGGACACCAGTCAATGCTCAAAGAAAAAATGTGTTGGATGCTTGTAGAGAGTCCGCAATAATCAAAACAGGATATTTTTCATTAACGGTTCCAACAGGTGGCGGGAAAACACTTTCAGGGATGTCCTTTGCTTTAAATCATGCTGTAGAAAATAAAATGAAACGTGTGATTGTTGTAATCCCGTATACAAGCATTATCGAACAAAATGCATCCGTTTACGCAGAGGTTTTTGGGCGCGAAAACGTAATTGAGCATCACTCAAATATTGATCCTGAAAAAGATACAGAAAGAAACCGTCTGGCATCAGAGAATTGGGATGCGCCTATCATTGTTACAACGAATGTTCAATTTTTTGAATCGTTGTACGCAAACAAAAATTCCAGACTTCGGAAGCTTCATAACATTTCCAGAAGTGTCATTATTCTAGACGAAGTGCAATCACTGCCTCCGGGGTTGTTGTATCCAATATTGGATGCAATACAGGAATTACGAGAACATTACGGTTGTTCAGTCGTCCTTTCTACAGCAACGCAGCCAGCCTTAAAAAAGCGCAGATCATTTATGTGCGGATTGGATGCGGTGAGAGAAATTATTCCGGACGCAATGAAGCTGTCGCGAAATTTAGCTCGTGTGAACATTGAATGGGACATAGATAGCGTAATAGAATATTCAGATATTTCGGAACGTATTCTAAAAGAAAATATGCACCGTGTTTTAGTGGTCACGCATAAACGCAAGGATGCCCGAGTGCTTGCCGGTTTGCTATCTGAGAATACTTATCATCTTTCGGCATCAATGTGTCCTTCTCACCGGAAAGATATTCTTAATAAAGCAAAAGAGGAGTTATTGAAAAATGAATCCTCGACCGTTCGGTTAGTAAGTACGCAATTAATCGAGGCGGGGGTAGATATTGATTTCCCTGTCGTTTTCAGGGCATTAGCCGGTCTGGACAGTATTTCACAGACGGCAGGGCGTTGTAACCGCGAAGGCAAAGATGTTAATGGAGGTCGTCTAATTGTCTTTCGCGCACCAACAGAACCTCCGGCGGGAATTTTGCGCTTGGGAAAGGGTATTACGGAAAGCTTACTTAATTCCAATGAATCTGATGGCGTTCTGCGGGGCGATGATGGTTCTCTGGATTTAACGTCTCCTGCAATTTATGATACATACTTTCGTCTGTTTTATTCTGGTGTTCAACTGGATGGTGCAGGGGTTCAAAATGCTCGCGTAAGTCTGGATTTCCCTGAAGTCGCAAAGCGTTTTCGTATGATTGACAGCGCTACATATCCTGTCGTTGTTCCGTACAAAGACGCATACAGCAAGCTGGATGTCGTCCGTGAGAAATTTAAACCATCGCGGGATGATTTCAGATCACTTCAACCTTTTATTGTTCAAATATATTCTCAGGAGTTTCAGACGCTGAATAACATAGGCGCACTTGGTTCTATACATGAGAAAGCGTTCTGGTGTCTATCGCCACCATATGAACGTCTTTACGATGAACGATTTGGTTTGGACTTGTCTGAAAAAAATCTTTTCCCTGATTATTCAAAATTTAATGTTTAAGACTAAAAGGGAGGAACTATGAAGAAAAAAAGAGGCCCAAAATTAGGCCTTCGGGCAAAAGGCCCGCTTGCCATATTTACGCGACCTGAACTCAAAACAGAACGGGTGAGTTACGAGGTTCCAACTCCTTCATCTGTTCGCGGAATATTTGAAGCTATTTGCTGGAAGCCAGCCATTCAATGGCATGTGGAGCGCATCTACATATTCAATGAAATATCTTTTACTGCAATGAAGCGGAATGAAGTGACTTGCAAGTCTGTTCAGCCGACGCAATCCCGGTTAGACGGAGGAGATTATACTTACGAAAACTCAATAGAAGTTGACAGGATAACGAAGAGAGAAGTGAAAGGAAAGTGGAAATATGATACTCCAAACAGGGCACAGAGAAATACGGTGGCTTTACGGAATGTAGACTATCAGTTTGAGGCCTTTTTTACCCTTACTGACAAAGCTGGGGCAGATGATAATATCTATAAATTTATTGATATGTTTGCTCGACGTGTGAAAAATGGACAACATTTTCACCAACCCTATTTCGGTTGCCGGGAGTGTATTGCTGAAATTCATCCTCCCATAGAAAAGCCGCGAGAGCGGACAATCCCTATATCGAAAGAACTCGGTTTAATGCTTTGGGATATTGAGTTCGGAGGTGGAGGGAAACGGCAAAATACGCCCCTTTTTTTTAATGCAAAATTGGAAAATGGAAAAATGGAAATTCCCTTGTATCCAATCGGTCGGGAGGAGGAGGTGTTGTATGATATTGAAAGCGCTTTATGATTTAGCACAACGGGAAGAACTTATTCCTGATCCTGATTTTGAAATTAAGCCGGTTTCCTGGGTTATTCGAGTGGGCGATAATGGACTATTTTTAGGGATTGAAAAAACTGTTAATAATACTCCAAAATCTATTCCCAAACGATTGACTAGCCGTTCAGGGAAACATCCCCCTTCAGAGTTTTTTGCCGACAATCCTTTGTATGCTTTGGGTAAGTCAATTCCTTCAGATAAACATAAAATTTCTGTGTGCAAAAAACGTCTTCGCATGTTTGCATCAAAAATAATTTTATGCGGGTATAAAACAAAAGATGCTGGTGCAGTGAGTGCTGGTCGCTTCTTAAGAAATATCAATCGAGGTAGTATCAAGCTGGACATTCCCCCAGAGATGAAAATGAAAGGAAATGACTTGATTGTTTTTTCTTATCAAATGGATGAGTCATTTGTCCATGAGAGGCCCGATGTTGTTAAATACTGGAGAGAAGTTAATAGGAATAGCCATAGCCCACAAGGTGATTTCGTATGTCTCATTACCGGAGAATTCTGCACACCTGCTAATAAGCATAAGAAATTGAAAAATGTACCTCAAAAGAAAATCAGTGACATAGCTTTAGCGCCCTGTAACCAGGCTGCTTTTGAAAGTTACGGCTGGAAGAAAGCGGCCAATGCCGTGATTGGAGAAAAATCTTCAGATTTTGCAATGACAGCTTTAAATCGCCTTTTGCATCCCAACCCACCTGACCCGAAAGATCCGAATCAGACCTTATCGAAGCAAAATGTACATTTAAGTTCAGATACGGTGGTTTGTTATTGGACACGAAACAAGAGCGCGTTGTCTGATTCTTTTGGTTTGGCTATTGAGGTGGATGAAGAGAAGATCGATGCGAAACCGGCTCAGATTGCGGAAATGTATAAAAGCATTTGGAAGGGTATTCCCTATAAATTGGACAAGCCGGATGAATTCTATTCGTTGGTCCTGTCTGGTGGTCAGGGCCGTGCAACCGTGCGGGATTGGATAGAGTCGAACACACAGCATGTGATGGATAGCCTGGCGCAATATTTTGCAGATCTGAAAATAGAGCGTTGTTGTCCTGCTTCTAAAAATGGCAAACATCCTGAAAGCTTTTCACTGCCTTTATTGCTTGAGTCGCTTGCTGACCCGAAAGACCGTCGGAAAGAAGGCATTCCTTCTGCGATCGGCGCACAGTTCTACCGGGCATCAATTAATAAAAAATTAATGTTTCCGCAACCGGCATTTAGCCGGGCGATTTTGCGTTATAGAGCGGAATTGGGGAAGGAGCGAGACGAGAAAAAAGGCTGGTTTGTAAAAAATTGGAACGATGCCCGGGCTGCAATTATTAAGGCATATTTAAACCGAAAAGTCCGGAAAGAATTCAAAAAAGAGGAGGTATCAGAAAAAATGAATCCGACCTGTACAGACAAGGGCTACTTGCTCGGACAACTTATGTCCGTGCTGGAAAAATTACAGACGGAGGCACTTGGGAATGTTAAAGCAAGCATTGTTGATCGCTATTTCTCTGGAGCCTCTGCGTCTCCCAAAAGCGTATTTGGAAGTTTGCTTAGAAACGCACGACATCACGCCCGCAAGGCTAAAGATGAATCAAAAAACAAAGGACAAATATTTAATTTGGAACGATTAATTGACCAAATTTGCAGCCAGTTTGATGTTTCTTTGAAGAAAACAGAAGATCCAAAGGTCGTTTATGAGAATGGATTCCCAGCATATCTTTCTCAAGAGCAACAGGGAATGTTTGTTTTGGGATACCATCAAATGCGCAAATGGCTGTGGATGAAACGCGAAGAGCGGGATATCTGGAATGACGAGCATTCCGATGCTTCCAGAGCATATTTGTGGAAAAAGAAGGAAAATGATTTAGAAAATTCAACCGAAAGAAAAGGAGAAAACCAATGAATGGAGCTATCAAAAATCGTTATGAATTTGTTTATCTGTTTGATGTGAAAAATGGAAATCCCAATGGAGATCCAGATGCAGGAAATGCTCCTCGTCAGGACTATGAAACCGGGAAAGGATTAGTTACGGATGTTTGCCTGAAACGAAAGATTAGAAACTATGTTGATATCACGAGAAACAACCAGGCTCCTTATGAAATCCATGTGAGAGAAGGCGCTTTTCTTTCAGAGCATCATAAACGCGCACATTTGGCCATTGAAAATGAAACGATACAGATGATTATTCCTGAAGATTTGGTAACTGAGTTTAAAGCATTTGAAGCTTATCCTGATGGAATTGTTTTTTCTTATAAGGAGGACGAGCGTCCATGCTTGGTCTTATCTTTGGCCGGACTGGAAGAAACAGAGAAAAAGGCTAAAGCCCTGAAAGAGAAAAGTAAAAAGGCAGATGCCGAGAACTTGAAATTGATATCGCCCGCCGCAAAAGCAAAGCTTCGCGAATTGTTTATAGATTCAAAGGAGAAAAAAGCTGCCCAATGGATGTGCAAAAACTTCTTCGACGTGCGCACGTTTGGAGCAGTTATGTCTACCGGCGATATGCGATGCGGACAGATTAGAGGGCCTGTTCAATTTGGGTTTGCGGAAAGCATTGATTCAATTGTGGGGAAAGAAATATCAATGTCGCGAACGGCTGAGGTAAATATGCGCAACTCCACTGATAAACCTGAAAAAGGTTTAGGCGCGCGAAAATCGATTGTTCCTTATGGGTTGTATCGGGTTCATGGATATATTTCTGCACATCTATCAAGTCAGACTAACTTTTCAGAGGATGATTTGGAAATGCTGTGGTCTGCGCTGATGAATATGTTTGATCAAGATCCTGCCGCTGCTCGAACCGGGATGCACGCTCAAAAATTGCTTATTTTTAAACATGTGGGAACTGGTGAGGATGAAAAGCAAAAAGAAGATCAAGCAAAATTAGGATGTGCACCGGCGCATAAATTATTTGAAATGGTAAATGTTGAATTAATCAATAAAGACAAGCCTCCACGTTCTTTTGCTGATTATAAAAAGATTGACTTTGCGGATATAAAATCTAAGTCAATAGCGCTGGGCGTTGAAGCAATCGAAATGCTGTAACTATGAAGGAAGTTGGCATGTTAAAAATGGGATATGACCAGAGGGTGCAGGTTGCTTGAAGCGGTAAACAAAACCACTCCTACGGCCTGACCGAGGGCTGCATGGCATCCTGAACTTGTTCATGGCGTCTGTATGGCCAAGGGAAATATTTATTCTTGATTGGCGGGAGGGGTGATGGAAAAAAACATAGCTGTTTTCAGAGGTAAGGAAATCAGGAAGACGATTCACAGCAATGAGTGGTGGTTTTCGATTGTGGATGTATGCGATGTCTTAACAAAGAGCGCTGATCCGGGGGCATACTGGAGAAAATTGAAACAAAGGCTCAAACAAGAAGGAAGTGAAGCCGTGACATTTTGTCACGGGTTGAAGCTGGTTGCTTCTGATGGGAAGTTCAGAAAAACCGATTGCGCCAACACCGAGGGCATTTTTCGCATTATTCAGTCCATCACCTTGCCGAAGGCTAAACAGGAAAGCAGTAAGCGGTTTAAGAGAAAAAACGCAGCAACGTGGAGCGATAACAATGACTCAAAAGACAGGAAAGATCGAAAGCATAAATTCCGATCTCGGCGAAATCGTATTGTATCAGTCTGAGGACGGGCAGGCCGCACTGGATGTTCATCTCCGGGATGAAACCGTCTGGCTCAGGCAGAAACAGATATCGTCTCTTTTTGAAATGGAGAGAAGTGTTGTAACCAAGCATATTAACAATATTTTTAGAAGCGAAGAATTAGATAAAAAGGCAGTATGTGCAAAATTTGCACATACTGCTGGTGACGGTAAAACTTACCAGACGAATTATTACAATTTAGATGTCATTATCGCGGTAGGTTATCGGGTGAATTCCAAACGCGGCACCCAATTCCGCATCTGGGCTACATCCGTTTTAAAAGACCATTTAGTGCGTGGTTATTCGCTTAATCAGCGAAGGCTGGCTGAGAAAGGGATTAAAGAAGTGCGGCAGGTTTTGAGTTTGCTTGCAGACACCCTGGAAAATCATAACCTTGTCAGCGATGAAGGAATGGCCGTCCTGGAAGTTGTCAATCGATATTCAAAGACCTGGCAGCTTCTTTTGCAATATGATGAAAACAATCTGCCGGCTCTAGAGACAAAACACGTTGCCAGGTCCGGCCTCGAAATTGATAAGGCCCGTCAGGCCATTGCCGCCTTGAAAAAAGAATTAATGGTCAGAAAAGAGGCGAGTGAAATTTTTGGACAGGAACGTGGTAATGCTCTTGCCGGAATTATCGGAGCAGTGAAGCAAACATTCGGCGGTAAGGATCTTTATCTAAGTGTTGAGGAAAAGGCGGCCCATCTCCTCTATTTCGTGATCAAAGATCATCCTTTCACGGATGGTAACAAGAGGATCGGCTCTTTTCTCTTCCTGTTGTTTCTCAAGAGGAATGACTTGTTGGATCAAAAAAGCTTCAGTAACAAGGCGCTCGTGGCGCTTGCCCTTCTGACGGCTGCCAGTGAACCGGGGCAGAAGGAATTGATGATTCGGCTTATTGTAAACCTTATTTCAGAGGAAGGCTGATACTGAATAGTTTCAGGATTTTTTTCATATGTACACAGAAGATGACCTCTTAATGCTGTCCGCATTACAGCACCTGTTGTTTTGCGAGCGGCAATGCGCACTGATTCATATTGAGCAACTCTGGTTTGAAAACCGGTTCACGGCTGAAGGGAGGGTCATGCATGAACGGGTGCATTCCGACGGCAGGGAATCCAGAGGCGATGTCAGAATCGAATTCAGTGTTCCGATTCGGTCTTTTGCGCTGGGCGTTGTGGGCCAGGCGGATGTGGTGGAGTATCATCTGACCGATATCAGGGATGTTGTCGTGCTTGATGAAAACATGTTGATGCATGGAAAGGGAAAAATCAAAAAATGCCGGCAGCCGTTTCCGGTGGAGTACAAACGCGGAAAGCCCAAAAAAGACAATTGCGACAAGGTTCAGTTGTGCGCCCAGGCAATATGTCTTGAGGAAATGACCGGTATTTCCGTTCCCAAAGGCGCACTTTTTTACGGTAAAAACAGGCGGCGTCAGGATATCATTTTTGATCAGGAAATCAGGGATGAAACGATTGATGCGGCAAAAAGACTGCATGAACTCATTAAATCGGGCAGGACACCCGGGCCGGTGTATGCAAAAAAATGTGACACCTGCTCATTTATAGATATCTGTCTGCCAAAAGCGGTTTCAGCAAAACGTTGTGTGGCCCGATATCTTTCTGCAATGGTGAAATAATGAAAAAACTTTTAAACACGCTATTTGTATCAACCCAGGGCGCATATCTTTCAAAAGAAGGGGAAACCGTTCTGGTAAAAGTTGAAAAAGAAGTGCGGCTGCGGTTGCCGATCCATAATCTGGGCGGCATTGTATGTTTCGGAAATGTGGCATGCAGCCCATTTCTTCTCGGCATGTGCGCACAACGGGATGTTGCGGTGAGTTTTCTAACCGAATACGGACGATTCCTTGCCGCTATCCGAGGCCCTGTTTCCGGTAATGTGCTTTTACGAAGACAACAATACCGTTGGGCGGATGACTTGACAAAATCATCAAAAATAGCCAGATCCATCCTTACAGGAAAATTTGCCAACTGCCGCACAGTCGTTCAACGAGTGCTAAGGGACCATGGCGATAAAATCGATTCATCTGAAGCCGGCCGGATTTCTGAAAAAATTAAAACATCCCTGAAACAGATGCAAACGGATTTACCGCTGAATATAGTGCGGGGGATTGAAGGCGATACGGCCCGGGCATATTTTCAAGCATTTGATCACCTGATTGTCTCACAAAAAAAAGATTTTGCCTTTAACGGCAGAAACAAACGGCCACCCACCGATAAAGTCAATTGTCTTTTGTCATTTATTTATACGCTGGTCATGCATGATGTGCGTTCAGCCCTTGAATCCGTCGGCCTTGACCCCTCGGTTGGCTTTCTTCACAGGGACCGGCCCGGCAGGCACGGCCTCGCGCTGGATATCATGGAAGAATTCCGTCCGTTTATCGCGGACAGGCTGGTGTTGTCGTTGATCAATCTTTCCCAGGTATCGAAAAAAGGGTTTAAAAAAACCGAGACAGGCGCGGTGCTGATGAATGATGATACCCGCAAAACCGTTCTGACAGCATATCAAAAGCGCAAACAAGATGAAATTATGCACCCGTTTATTAAAGAAAAAGTTCAAGTGGGACTTGTGTTTTTTGTCCAGGCATTATTGTTTGCAAGGTATCTGCGCGGAGACATCGACGGGTATCCGGCGTTTATCTGGAAATAAAGGAGATTTTATGCTTGTCCTTGTCAGTTACGATGTGTCAACCGAGGAAAACGGTCAGAAACGATTGCGGCGGGTCGCAAAAGCATGCCAGGATTACGGTCAGCGGGTCCAGTATTCCGTATTTGAATGCATTGTCGATCCGGCGCAATGGACGGCTTTACGCCACCGGTTAGTGGAAGAAATTGATCTTAAACTGGACAGCCTAAGGTTCTACTTTTTAGGATCAAATTGGAAACGCCGCGTGGAGCATATCGGCGCAAAACCGGCTGTTGATATGGAAGGAACGCTGATTGTCTGAACCGATTATGCGAACCCTGAGATAACATGAATTTTACGGGATGTTCGCACTTAAAATAATTTTAACAATATCAATATGTTATAAACAAGGCTGCCTGAAAAATTGAACAGATACCAAAATAAATTAATGGTTCGCACTCTTGAGCAATTATTTACTGAAAAACAAAAGAGTTAAAACAGTAACAGTCGCCCCCCGCGCGGGGGGCGTGGATTGAAACGGTTTTATTGTAATGATAATAGGTATTTATAAATGTCGCCCCCCGCGCGGGGGGCGTGGATTGAAACATATAATGTAACCATCGTTCCACCTCACTCGTAGGTCGCCCCCCGCGCGGGGGGCGTGGATTGAAACATTAATTTGGATCATGAGTAGTTTCCTCTTATTATGTCGCCCCCCGCGCGGGGGGCGTGGATTGAAACGCCAGTCCCAACCAAACCCGCGATGGGAAAGGCCGTCGCCCCCCGCGCGGGGGGCGTGGATTGAAACAGAATAAACAGAAATAACGGCAACCGGGGAATAAGTCGCCCCCCGCGCGGGGGGCGTGGATTGAAACTTAACGTTGATCATGGAACCTCTTATGTGGTGCGGTCGCCCCCCGCGCGGGGGGCGTGGATTGAAACCTTAAAAACGCGACGTTCCCCTGGCCTGAATTCGAGTCGCCCCCCGCGCGGGGGGCGTGGATTGAAACTATCCATGATGCATGAATTTCTGCCTTAACTCGGTCGCCCCCCGCGCGGGGGGCGTGGATTGAAACAGCCTTGTATGTGACTTTTTTTACAGGTGTTTTGGTCGCCCCCCGCGCGGGGGGCGTGGATTGAAACAAAACGAATGGCTTGAATGGTTTACCGAAACAGAGTCGCCCCCCGCGCGGGGGGCGTGGATTGAAACAATCCAAAATATTGTAATCGAATTGATTTTGCTGACAATCCGTGTTTTGGCTCATAATTGAATTGCCTGACATTTTTGAAAGCAAACGTTAAATATTTTTGACAAAACTAAAAAATAAGGGTATTTTAGAAATGTATGAATAATCTTAAAAGTAAGGATTTTTAGAAATGTATGCTAAAATTTCAAAAAAAGGACAGGTCACCATACCAAAAGCCATCCGGAAAAAGCTGAATATTGACAAGGAAGGCGGTCTGTTGTTTCTGGTTAAGGATAATGAGGTCAGATTACAGGGCGTGCCGGCCTCACCAGTGGACCAGCTTGCCGGAAGTTTAAAAAAATACGTAAAGGGCCATACGCCTCTGGAAAAAGTCAGAAGTGATATTCAGGAAAAAATCGCAAAGGAGATAGTGGAAAAACCGTAAACGGCAAACAGAAATCCACAATTAGTTAATATCCTGACATGATTATGATTACAGGAACTATCGTTTATGAAAAAGCATAAAAAAACATACCTTATCGACACCAACGTTATTTTAAGATTTTTATTGGATGACCATGAAAAATTCAGTCCCAAAGCTATAAAGTTCATGCAACAAATTGAAAAAAGGATGAAAAGGGCGGAAATTATTGCACCGGTCATTGTCGAATGTGTGTATGTGCTGGAAAAATTCTACAAAATCCCCAGAAGCGAGATCGCCGACAAGCTGTGCGGGATATTGACGTTTTCCGGTATTGCCAACCACGATAAGAACGAGCTGATTATCGCTCTTATTGAATATGGAAACTCCAAAATAGATATTGTTGACTGCATGCTGGCCGCCTTTACCACAAACGACAAAATGGTTATTTCATTTGATAAGGATTTTAGAAAGCTAAATTGTCAATACGATCAGTTATAAATCTGCCGACTAAACGTCTCAACATTTTCTTTTCTTGAGGCAGTCGGGAGTGAAATCCAGGAGGCATCCGTGGCTGACATGACGATTCAGGAGCCTATTAATCAGGCAGTCACAATTAAGCTTTTGCTGGATTACGCTTCGCTAATCCACCCTACAGTCTGATTTCTCCCTATGATTGACGTTGTAAATGGGACAAATATACAGATGGTTATTGTTTTCCCCGTTTCATTAATCCCAACAGGATATTAATTTCAGTGGCTGCCCAGGCAAAGCAGGCCATCAACAATATGGGGCGGGCGTGTGCAATAAAGACCGACGAACCTGAAAGCGCTGTCTTAAATGCCACATTAAGCAAATAATCTGTCATCAGAAAAATCAGTCCGGCAACGCTGACCCGCATCATCCTCCGGAACACGGAACCGGAATCATCGGGAAGGCCCTTTAAACGTACCAGAAAAAACCCCAGATTCAGTCCCAGCAGCAGGGCCGGGTATGTTGAATGGGAGCGAAAAATCAGCAGTATCAAGAACGGCAGGCCAAACAGGTAACCGAGCAGAAATATTGTTTCCCTGTTTGAAGCAAAAAGATGATAGCTGCTGAATAAAAAATTTTTAGCGGTTCTGCCGGCAGATACATGGTAAATAACCCAAAGTAAAAAACCGCCGAGCATATATCCGCCGAGCACGTCCGCTAAAAAATGACGGCCCAGGTAAATTCGGGAAAACGGAATCAACGCCAACAAAAGCCCGCCAGCCAGAGTCGGCCATTTCTTTTGAAACAGGAACATCACCCCGCCCCACATTGCCACCGTGCCGCTGGTATGACCGGACGGGAATCCGTAACTGCCCATGCGGTGCGTCCGCACATATTCAATGACGGCATTGTCGGGCAGTCCCCAGAACGTATCGGCCCCCATTACTTTTAACGGTGTGGGGTTCGCGACATTTCTTCCGATCGCCCGGACCGCGGAATCGACATAAAAAGGTCTTGGCAGCGCAAAAAAATCCTTGAGCACGCTGGTGGCAAAGGCCGTCCAGATCACCAAATGAAGCAGGATAAACCCTTTCCGATAATCAATACCGAATATGATTACAATGAGAAACAACTGGGCCATGTCCTTGTCGCCAAGACCGGTGATGATGATAAAAATTGTGTCCAGCAGGTTATTTGAAAAGGACTGGAGAAAAAGGATCGGTTCGGTTTGAAACATATTCTCTTCACCTTTCGGGGGTTTTGCGGCTAATCCGAATTTCTCTTGAGAAAGCCGGGCTACATCTTAACCGCCACCTGGTCGGCCAGTGTCACCCCGGCCCTGAGTATGGAAATCATTTTTTTATTTTTTGTGTGATAACCGGATGTTTTGGTGGTGGTCTGGCGGATTACGAGTACCTCCACATCGTCTTCGGTTTTAAATTCCTTTGTGGTTTTTTCAGGCGGCGTATATGTCTGATACACGTCTTCAAGGCCGAACCCTTTTCTGGCAACCAGCACCACGTAAAAATAGGGATATGCGGTGCCGCTGACCTGGTTGGTGACAATCTGCCCGTAAAGTCCCAGAAAATCCTTGTGCTGATTTTTAACGTTGATCCTTATTTTCACATCATCCGGAATTTTTGCTTCCTCCCCGGACAGCATCATATAATAATCCACCTCATGACCGGCCAGCCAGGGCCGGTTGCTTTCTTCCAAGAGACGTTTAAATCCCTTGATTTTCAACACCAGGTTGGGCTTGATCAGTGTGGACCGGATACCGGTGAGCCAGTGCGGGAGAAGCAACAATGCGGCATCATAGGCGATGATCATCAGGGTATCATCAAATTTCATTGCCCCTTTAAAAAAAACAACGCCGATGATCGCCGAGATCACGGCCAGGGAGAGAAAACCCCGCCAGTTCGAAATATCCAGAACGCTCCGATCCCATGTTTTCATGTCCCGGTGCAGTCTTTCCACTTCAAAAAACTTACTCTTATCCACTTTTTCCCAGGCGGCCGACGGGGAAAATTTTCCGGTATTGACCCGGTTGTCGTATCCTTTGACAATCAACAGCAGGTTTCCGAAAAGAATCGGCACACACCCCGCAAAAAACGATGTCATGGCATACTGCATTACAAAGCCTGACAGAATCAGGATAAAACTCAACCCAATGCGCTTATGATATGTCAGTGATTTCCATAACCGAAAAACAACAATGCCCTGTTCTTCTGCTGAGATAAATAGGCTTGCCAATGGTTTTCCTCCATAGTCGTCAGGCGCATCTCACAAAAATACGATATACCAAAAAATATTTTGCCCTGAAGAATTGATATTTACCTTTTGTCGGGATTGGAATCCCGATCTTCTACGATTTATTTTAATCCTCTGACAATTGGAAAGTTATTTATAATTCCAAAGTTTGTGTTGTAATACATTCTTCGTCATTGCGAATCGCACCCGATGAGTTCATCAAAACCCACCTGCCGCCAATACAGCAGGCATGCGCCGTTGCAGATATGAAAATTGTCACATTCCCGGCACCCGGGATAGGCAAACCGTTTATCCCGGTAGATTTTTGCCTTGTCCGACTGCCAGATGGATTCAAAGTCATCTGTCAGCAAATTCCCTACACTGTCATCACAGGAGGCACACGGCAGAACATCACCGTTTGCCCCCACGGATATCAGTCCGTCACAGGCACTACACCCCTTGTTCCCTAGGCCGTGAAGGATCGAGTTGAACATGCACATGGGAACCGGGGAATACCACATGAATTCCACACCCTGCTGCCGGCTTATTTTAACGATTTCCTCGATCCGCTCTCCGGCACGGCTGTATGGCACGATCAGATTTTCGTTCACCGCCCCGCTGCCGGCGGGAATAATGAGGTTCATGCTGAACCGGTCGTTTTTCAGTGTTTGCCGTACAAACCGGGGCAGTTCCAGATACTCCTCAAGATTGTCCGATGTCATGGTGGTGTTGGAATGGGTCAGGATGCCCGCGTCTTTTAAATATCCGACGGCGCGGACACTTTTTTCAAACGCGCCGGAAAGGCCCACGGTTCTGTCATGGGCTGTGGCCGTCACCCCCTCGATGCTCACCTGGGCGGAGTCCAGGCCGCTGCCTGCGAAGTCTTTTGCCAGCTGTCGGGTAATTTTCGTGCCGTTGGTAATCAGGTTGACCCGCATGCCGAGTGCTTTGGCATACCGGACCAGATCGGGCAGCTCCGGAACCAGGGTCGGCTCGCCGCCGGTGAAACTCACGGACGGGACTTTGGCCTGGTGAAATATCTTCCACAGCACCTGTTTGACTTGCTCTAACGTCATTTCCCGGGAGCTTCCGACCGGGTTGACAGTGCAGCCGCAACCGGCATAACAGAACGTGCATTTCAGGTTGCACCGGTAGGTGAGTGCCACTTCCGAAAGCACCGGGTATTTGGAAAATTTCATCTCAAACGGAGCTACCTCAACCGCCGGGTTTTCGGTAAATTCATCCAGCCGGCCTTCCAGCTGATGCTTGACGGCAATCATAAAATTGGCAATGTCTTCAATTTTTCCCGTGTCCCGGCCGGTTTTATCCAGCAGTTCATTCATCATCATGCCGTCAAGAAGCGATTTTAAAATCATCGCACCGGTGGCATTAAGCTTTTGCGCATTGTTCGGCCGCTTGATCAACAGGTTGTCTTCCAGCCGCACAAAAATATACGGCCGGACATTTTCAATGAATTCATCCACCCAGGACAAATCTATAGATTTTCTGGTTTCAGAAATCACTCTGAATAATTTCCTCTTTGAAAAAATTCCCCTGACAGCAAAGCAAAATGTCTCAAATCCAAGGCGCGCAAGTCCTGAGGAACGATGCGTACGAATGGTCGCTGAGTGACAAAGGATGCAGCGCAACGCCGGATTTGGACATTTTGAAAAGCCGCCATTAACAGGTTGTTGAAAAACGTCATGAGCGCCGGCAAGACAAGGCAAAATTCGGCGAAAAAGCGGAGTTTATGTCTATAAATGAGCACTTTGAGCCGAATTTTAACGCCGTATGGCCAAGCGCAATAGTTTTTCAATAGCATGTCAGTGGGAGCCCCCACTGACACATGCCGAATGACAGGCCGAATGGCACGCGGAGTGACAGGCGGAATGACACGCCGAATGGCAGGCGGAATGACACGCATCGTGGCAGACATTCATGTCAAGGCCCAGGTCCGTTGTCACCGGCCCCTGGATGATATGGTCCACGTCAACCGGAATGGCGGTTTCATGATCATAGGGATCACGGTCATATAGATACGGCGTGCGGTAATACGGATGAGAATTGTGATACCAGTAATACCAGTCCTCATCCGAATTTTTCCGCTTAGCGCCCTCGCCGTCCGCATCTATAGCGGCTTGCATCAGGTCGATATAATATTTTTTAGTGGCATTAATATCCGCGTCCCATGCTTTTGCCTGGATGCTCCGTATGGCGGTATTCATCAGATGTTCCAGTTCGTACTGAGAAAACGCGCCGTCATCGGAAAGACACCCGAAAAAAAGCCGCTCATAGTCATCCAGTTGATTGGGATCCGGTGTTTTGATAGTGCGGACCCGCAACGGATCTTTGGACACCACCTCCAGAAACCCTTCAGATTCCATAGACGCGATCATACCGCTGAAAATACGTTTTAAGGGCAGACCCAGGTAAAACGCGGCCTCAATATTGGTCAGGTTTTTGCAGATTTTCCCTGTTTTCCGGTAATTAGAAAGCACGAGCTTCGGGGGCGTCCAGTTGAGGTTTTCCCACCGGATATTATCCAACCCCTTGTGCGCGATCACCATGGATTTCTGTTTGCTCAGCACAATGACGGCATAAAAAATAAACAGCACGGCCATGCCGATAAGAAAAACCGTTTTCCGTGATTTCAGAATTTTCTGTGCGGACTGTTTCCTTTCAGACGTCCTGGAAGCGGATGCAGCGCTTCCGGCGGCCACAGCTCCAGACAAGTCAAACCATTGCCCGGGCATATAAAACTGGGTCCGCATGTTAAACCGGGTGCCCGGTTTGTTTTTGTGGAAAAGCAGTAAAAGCCGGCCTTTGGGACCCGCCTGATAATCAATCAAAAATTTGGAGTTGACCCACTTTTCCGTTAAAATCAGCTGATTTTGATCCACATATTGACGAATGTCCCGGACCTGGGAAACTTCCGGGGGAACTGGATGAGGTGTCAAAATTTTAAGGGTATAATGGTCCTGGCGTGGGGCTTCGTCCCACTGGACCGGCGACCAGTTAAACACCACCAGGTCTTTTCCATCAGCCGTGGTGGTTTTTTCCAGATACCCGGCTTGGGCAAAATTTGTTGAAAAATAGAATATATAGGTAAGGGTACCGGAAGAAACACCCTGCCCGTCGGCCAGCACAATATCCCATTTGCCGCCGCCCACCGGGGAAATATCCAGTTTATACCGATTGCCGGAAGCGTCCAGGGCATAGGAATCTTCTGAAACCGCGCGGACTTTCAGGCGATCGTTACCCATAAAGTAAAAGCCGTGCAGCGTACCGGATACCACCCGGTACTGGACGGTATAGGCGACCACTGCCTCACCGGTGGGCTGAAGATCCACCTCCGTTTCAACAAAAAGGATTTCCCCTTTTCCGGCAAATGCAGAAACCGTGTAAAAGGACAGGATAATAAACGCGGATACCAGTATTTTCTTAATCATCACACATATCCTCTGACAAACGTAATTCATTGGGGACTTTGAAAATACTCGATTTAAAGATAACTATTTGACATTATGATAACATTGCCAGAAACACAAGTGAAAATAATTATAACGTACGGATTTAAAACCCGGGTTCGGTCTTTTATACTGTTTCATTTACTGATAAGGTGATTATTATTAAAATAATCCAGTATGACACGCTATTTAGTGTCTGGACGAAAACCTGAAAATTTTTTCAAGTTCAAGGCGGGAGAAAATTTTATACCGGAGGAATACATAGAGTATTTTGAGGATTAAAATTTGAGCCCAACCCTAAATTAAAGCCGGAAATTGGGAAAATTAGCGGTTTCCGTTCGGGCATTATTTGCAAACCCCATATAACTGAGCTTCAAACCCATGGCCGGTAAAGAATTAATACGTTCTGCCGCATCACGCATGTTCCGTTTGGGAGGCCTGGCCGGCCGGGTGGGGGTATCCATGGCCGGGAACACGGTGGCCAACCTGTTCCGGGATATGGAGAGCCGGGACGAACACCGGGCGATAATTTTGATGAAAAATGCGTTGCGGGTCAAAGAACTTCTGGGGCAGCTTAAAGGGGTCCCCATGAAAATCGGCCAGATGATCAGTCTGCACGAGAAACTCCTGCCCGAAGAAGTGGTCCAGGTACTAAAAACCCTCCAGCAAAACGCCCCGTCGGTAGCCTTTGATGACATTTTAGAATTGATAAAAAATGAACTGGGAGATCGCTTCGCTTATATCAGACATATTGATGAAAAGTCTCTGGCTGCTGCCTCCATCGGCCAGGTCCATCGCGCCGTGCTTGTCAATGGCGCGGAAATAGCGCTTAAAATTCAATACCCCGGCATCGATGACGTGATCCGGGCGGACCTGAAAAACCTCAAAGGACTGTTAAAACTTTTGTTTTCCATGTTTTCCCGGATGGATATGGAACCTGTGTGGCAGGAACTCAAAGCCCGGCTGATGGAAGAACTCGATTATGAAAAAGAAGCCGCCAGCATGAAACGCATGGCAAAACTGTTTGAAGATGACGACCGGATTATCGTTCCCAGAGTAATTGATGAAGTGACCACCCGGCATATCCTGGGGATGGAACTGGTTCTCGGCATTTCAGCGGATACGGTCTCGGAAAATAGCTATCCCCAGTCTTTAAAAAACACCTGGGCAAAATCCATGGTCAGCCTGATCTTAAAGGGCCTTTTTCACTTCCGGTTTCTGCATGCGGATCCCAATATCGCCAACTTTGCATTTTTAGAAGACGGCCGTCTGATTGTGTATGATTTCGGATGTATGAAGGAAGTTCCCGAAGAACTCTGCCGGGGATATATCCGCCTGGTCAGTGCATTTTTAAACCATGAGTATCCAAAAATCCCCGTAATTCTTAAATCCATGGGGGTTCACAAGGCCAACGGCAATCTGATGCCCTGGCAGATGGCGGCTGATTTTGCAGACGTGTTTCAGGAATTTTTCGATCCAGTTGCGCATTATACGTTCGGAGATGATGAAAAGATCTACACAAAACTCTATGAACTTGGAAACAAACACATCAGCGAGTCCATGTCCATGGTTTTTCCAAAAGACATTATTTTCATTGACCGGACATTCGGCGGCCATTTCGGAAACCTCTGCCGCTTAAACGCCCATGCGGACTGGCGATCAATTATTCTGGCACACATGTCACCCGTGATTGCCGATAACATAAACGGAGCCGGTGAATAATTTTTTTATAACCATGGAAAAAACAATCATGAATGATCTGGCAAAACTTGAAAAAAGGCTTCAGGAACTGGATGAAAAAATCAAGGAAACCCAAAAGAGACTGCCCGCGCACTCAACCAAGCCGCCGGTGATGATGGATCTTCTGGCCCTTGAAGATGAATACGATATGGTCCTTGAGAAAATAAAAAAACTAAAATCATGAACCGCCGCTGGAAAAACATCAGAGATATTTACTAAATCATCATCGATATTGACATATTGGCCTGTTTCTGCAATATATTATTCAAAAAAGCAGAGGTTTACACATAATTTTTCCAAAACCATTTAATCCGACAAAAGGTTGAACTACAGGAGTCCCGTCATGTATGACGTGAAAGCGGATATTGATAAAAACAGGATCTACATCACGATCGGCAGACTGGAAGATGAAGCGGAAATGCAGTCCCTTGCACAGGCCGCAAGCACAGAATGCCGGAAGCTTAAAAAAGAATTTACCTGCATCACCGATCTGAGAAAATATGAAATCCAGGATGACATGTTTGAAGACTATGTGAAGCAGGCCCAGGAAGCCATGATCCGGGCCGGAATGTCCAAAGTGGTCCGGGTCCGCCGTGAAACGGGTTTGCTGGGACACTTTCAGTTCGACAATGTGTCCATGGACGTAGGATACCATGCCGAAAACGTCACCACCATGGAAGAAGCTGAAAAGATCCTGGATGAAAAAGCCGAATAAATAATTTTATTTCGATCGCTTTTTATCTTATTATCTCTTAATTCGAAAAATATTCATTAAATTCCATCCAGGCGCTATTCTGATTTTTTCCCTTTTTTAAGGTCGATTCCCGCTTTTATGCACATAAGAATTCCTGTTAAACAGACAGACGTTCCTGCCAGAAATTCCGACCACATCCTGCCCTTTTCCGGCGTAAATCCTGTTTCCAGTGCGAACATGTGACTTTCCCGGTTGTAGATCTCAAAAAGATTCAACCCGCCGTGCATTATAAAACAAATTCCGATGATGACAAAGACAGTGCCAAACAGACGCACCCGTTTCAATTCCCGGCTTATATGTTTGTGAGATTTTTTCATTAATCGGTTTTAAACTGAACGTATCCTATTTCAGTATCAGGCGAGTTCGGTCTATAATCTCCTCTTTGACGGTATTCGGCAGATCATCAAAATAAGCACAAAAGCCGGCAACGCGGACCACGATGCCCGGATATTTGCCCGGGTTTTCTTTCGCGTCTTCGAGCATGTCCGGGTCCAGCACATTAAGCTGCATTTCCATGCCGCCGGACCTGAAAAACCCTTCAGCCAGGGCGGTCATGACCCGCTGCCCCTTTTCCCCGGCCAGGGTGGATTTGTCAAACCGCAGGTTCAACGCATACCCGTTCATGGCAAGGGTTGAATCCACCTTGGCCACGGAATTTAAAAGCGCCGTCACCCCCCGGCGGTCCCTGCCGTTTGAACATCCCAGGGAAGCGGCAAAAGGTTCTCCCCGCTTCCGCCCGGACGGAAACGCTTCGGTCCGATTGCCGAACCCCACATGGCAGGTGGAGGAATAATACCCCGGCACATAATTGCCCCCGCGGGTGTTGGTAAATTTCACCAGCGCATCATGAAAAATTCTTGCCACCTGGCCGGCATACCGGTCCGGCAAGTCCATGTCATTTCCGAATTTAGATGCATTAAGGAGCTCAGCCTGCATCTTTGGATTTCCGTTAAAATTCACCCGCAGGGCATCAATGATCTCGACCAGAGAATATTTTTGCTGTTGAAACACCAGTTCATCCAGGGCAGCCAGTGAATCCGCCGCATCCGCCACCCCAACGCCCTGGACCCCGCTCGAATTATATAGCGCCCCGCCCTGGGTCACATCCCTGCCGCTTTCAATGCATCCGTCAACAAGCATGGAGGAAAACGGCGTGGGATGATAGTCCCGGTTGCCTTTTTCCACAATCTTCATATCACTGATCATGCGCGCCACCATATGATTGACCTGCACGGTAAACGCATCCAGAACCGCATCCATGGAAGTCAGTTTTTCGGGGCGGGGTGTTTTTGCGCCGATGTGCAAACGGGCATTTAATCGCCGGCCCTGGTTAATGGCCAGGACCAGACAAAGGGGCAAATTAAACAAGGCGGCATCGGTTGAAAAAAAGCTTTGGCCGGGGAATGACGGTTCCACACAACCTACAATGCCGTAGTTTCTCGCTTCTTCCAAAGGAAACCCATGGGCAACCAGAGACTGGACAGCCACTTCGTCGTTAAACAGGCCCGGCACCCCGTTACCTTTTCGGGCCACATCCACGGCCCGCCGGATGTATTCTTTCGGAGAACCGTCATGGATCCGGGCCATGTAATTGGGATCCCTTAACCCGGCATGTTCCATCACATCCAGAAAAAGATAAGTCAAGTCATTGACCGCATCTTTGCCGTCTTTGTCCATACCACCAATGGTGGCGGCCTGGGCTACCAGAAAGCCCCCATGATACTGACTCGTCCGCTCGGATATTAAAAAAACATGTTCGGTGGTTTTTGCTGAAAAACTCAGTAACAGTTCAAACGCCCCTTCCGGGGTCAGCCGGCCTTCCGCAATATCTTTTTGATAATAGGGGTACAGATACTGGTCCACACGGCCGAATGACACGGCGGAGTTGATCCCTTCAAGACACACCGTCATATGGGTCAACCATAAAGACTGCAATGCTTCATGGAATGATTCCGCAGGTTTTAACGGGACTTTCCAGCAGCTTTGTGCGATCGTTTTTAATTCTTTGGCCCGGACGGGGTCTTTTTCCAACTCAGCCTGTTCCATGGCCTTTTCCCCCAGTCGCAGGGAATAATCAGCAAGTCCTTCACAGGCGATTTCTGCCGCTTTATGGAGATGGCCATCCATTTCCTTCATCACGTCCAGATATCCCTCAATGCCCAGCTGGATCATCTTCTCATAGTTCGGCAGAAAATGCCCGATACCGGCGACTTCATTGATCAAATAATATGTGGCATTGAGCTGTTCAGGCACATACTGCAGAAACCGGGTGCGATGGCTTTTAAATGCCCTGAAAATCATGTTTCTGAAAAGCCAGTACGGAATGACTTTTTTTACCAGTTTAAAGCGGTCCGACCATGAAATTGGATGGGGCGCGGTTTTGCGCTTATCAACCCATAACAACTCCTCGCACATGTAGACCCCGGCCAGTTCCGGCTGAATAATGGCCGATTTTCGTTTGGTTCCCACATTACCGACGATCCATTCATCCGGCCATATTTCCACTGTTTTATGGGTCAGCAGATACCGAAGGGCCTTTGCCCGACGGACCACCATGGGGTCTTTTTTATCATCATGTTTTTTAAAATATTCTGTGATCAGCAGTGCCCGTTCCGGGCACAAATGGACCGCTTCCGACATCAGCGCATCCCGGATACGGGAAAATCGGTCCGACGTTTTTTCAGCGATTTTCAACGCCATTAATGCTTCCGGGTGTGACATGGTCGTCCTCCGTTTCCAGACGGTAAAGTTCGGCAATTAAATAAACCGGAAAACCCTCATTAAAAAACCCAATCTATTTATTCATAAATGGTCTTTAATTAAAAATTATGAATAAAACCGGCTCATAAGTCAAGCGAATCAAATAACTCCGCGAAAATGTAATAAATTCGTAGAAATAATAGTTTTGTATACACATGGGATAGTATACTTTAGCGGGTATATTAAAAAAAATCTTTTAAATAACTGAATTTCAATATATAAAAGTATTTAAATACAATCGGACCGGAACCCTTAAAAAAGGCGGATGACAGATGACCGGGAAAAAAAACAAAAAAGAAGAGCCTGATATTTTAATCAAAGCCATAGATACGCTGGTGCCGGATATGGTTAAAAAATTAATCCTCGTCAGCATCGGTGGCGTGATGTTAACCGAGGAAGCTGTCCGAAAAATTCTGTCCGAATTAAACCTTTCAAAGGAAATCGTATCCCTGGTTATTTCTCAGACCAATAAAGCCAAGGATGAAGTCGTTCGAACGGTTTCAGAGGAATTCCGGCAGCTGATCCAGAAAGTGAATATTAAAAATGAAATCAACAGGGTATTGAAGGATACAAAAATCAGGGTGCAGCTGGAAATTGATTTTGAATCCAAAAGCAAGAACGACGTCTCTTTGAGTATTCATCCGAAAATAAAGAAAAAAAACACAAAAAAGTAACATGCAACCCAAAGCTAAAATAGAATTTGGACTTTTTACGAAGCCAGGGTAACCGCATTTGGAAATTCGTTTGAATGAACACTGTGGGAGCGGCATCCTGCCGCGAATTCGGAATTAGATATTGTGAATGATTTTCACGAATATCCATATCGTTGATATATTTCTAATGTGTAATGTTGATCCTTAATTACCCGCATGTTCATTTTATTTAAAATATTTCGCATATTGGCGCTTCCATGTAAAATGGTCCCATAGAAATGTGTTGAACCCTGATAAATCATCGTTGTAACCGTCTACTTCACTTAACCACAAAATGGCTTAGATTTTTTAATGGGATCCAAAAAAAAACGCTCCCAGATTCAGCTCCTGCAAGATCAGACCATTCAGATATTAAAAGAGACGGGACTTTATACCTACCACAGCTTTAATGTGACCAAAGCATTCATGCCGCTTGCCAGAATGCTGGCCGGTCGTGAAAATGTGACGGTCGAGCAGCTGTCCGACGTTCTGGACAGGATCTTTGCCTCTTTATACGAACACCCCCTTACCCGGCACAGCAAATCCATTACCAAATTCCTGCGCCGGAGAAATGTCATTCCCAACGAAAAATCCACGGAAAAACTCATCCGGTACGTGGTGGAACAGATTCTTTTAAGAAGCCCGGTCAAAGTGCCGGATGTGGTTGTCAATGAATTCTGGTCGTTTTTTGATGAGCTGTTCAGCGAACCGGAACTCAAGGGACTGGCTGAATTAAACTTAGATATTACCCGAATCATCCTCAGGTGCTATGAACCCCTGATAGTTGAAATCATCAACCTGCTCAAGGAAACCAAGCGGCTGAACAAGACCATTGTCAATGACCTGTTAAACCGCGTGAGCGTTGTGCGCGGAGACCTGGTGATTATCCGGCGTCAGATAAAAGCCCTGCGGTATATCAAACCCTTTTTCCAGACAGATCCAAAAGATTTCAAAGCCCAGGCACAGATTGTCGTGAATATGGTGCATGAATTCGGGCCGTTTTTCATCAAAATGGCCCAGGTGGCCGCGGCGAACGCGAATTTTCTGCCCAAAGAAATTGCCAGAGAACTGCTGGTGTTCCAGGAAGATGTGCCCCCCATGTCGCCCACGGAAGTATACGCGGCATTTGAGGAAAGCCTGGGGAAAAAACCCTATGAATGCTATTTTGATTTTGATGTTGAAAAGCCCTTAAAGTCCGGTTCCATCGGGTCCGTATATTTGGCAAAAAAACCGATTATCAGAAACGGCCGGGAAGAACTCAAACCGATTATTGTGAAAATTGCACGCAATGGTCTGGACAGGGAATTTCTACTGGGCAGAACAGTGATCGGGGTGGCAATTATCAGCAGCCACTACTGGGCGCCCCATTCCAAGCTGGCGCCGTTTCTGGAAGCTATTCAGCAGCAGTCTGATGAATTTGTGACCGGTTTTCAACGGGAGCTCAATTTTGAACAGGAAGCGGAAAGCCAGAAACGTTTTGCGCAAAGAAGCAAAGACTCCCTTGTCTGGAATGTTCCGGAGGTATTTTCGGCCTCCAACCGCATCATTGAAATGGAATATATCGAAGACGCAACCAATATTGCCCATATTTTAAATTATATTCCGAAAAAAAAGCGTAATAAAAACGCCCGTCTGATCGCTTCCCGTTTTTTATACACGATTCTGCTGCATACGTTTGTTTACCAGGAATTTCATGGTGATCTTCACCCGGGCAATGTGTTGTTCAACGCGGACGGGGATATGTATTTTGTCGACTGGGGCAACTGCGTCGACCTGAAGGGAAAATGGAAACCGCTATGGGACTATATTGCGGGTGCGCTCAAAGCTGACGTTGAGTTATTAACCACCGCATTGATCAACATCAGCTCAAACCCGGAACAGAACCGGAAGCGGGAGGCGGAAATCAGATGCACCCTGTCCCAGACATTGAAAAAGAAAAACGTGGCCCCGTTGAACCGGACATTCGTGTTTCAGCTCCGAAGGGAAGGGATTGCAGGCCTGCACCGCCGCCTCCAGGTGGTCCTGCACCTGATGTCCAACACCCAGCACCTGGGACTGGTTGTTAAAAGCGAATATCTCCATCTGTCCCGCTCCATCGCCGCTATTGTGGGCACCTACCTGAACCTGTACAAGGGAATTCCCAGAATCATTTTGTGTGTGGATTCCGTCCGGACCTTTACCCAGCTCCCCGTGTCCCTGGTGCTGGACAAAGTTGCGGACAAACAGTCCGCCCAGTACATCCAGCTCCTTCACAAACTGCCCCTTCTCACGGGATTTAAAAACCCCTCGCCCATCTACCTGGATAACGAAGCGTCTTATCTTCCCGAGCCCATGGAAATGGCCGGATAATCATTCGACAGGCGGCTTTGGATTGACCGGAAGGTATTTCTATCAAAAGACCATCCAGTTTAGAGTTGAAAGTGATCTAAAGTGACTAAAGTTAATGAAACGCCTTCGGCATTGCCTGTTTTTAAATCAAAAATAGTCGCGCGACAGCGCAATCCACAACTTTAGATCACTTCAAACTTTAGTTCACTTATCACTTTTCCGGTGTATCAATACCACTAAACACAGGCGAACAATTTACGGTAAATATATGTTCCAGTGAAATCCGATATCCTACTCAAACGGCTGGATATAGGGCAAAACCTCGGTCCTGACTTCCTTCACACCTTCAATCGTTTTGCTTAACTCTTCAACCACACCCGCGATTTTATCATCGGCAAACATCCCGCCCTGGACCTGAACGGATACGACGCCGTTATGCGCTGAAACATCCTTAGGCGGTTGAACATTTATCAACACAGCCGTTACCTCCGCTTCCAGAGCAAGATCCTCAATTTTCTGCCGGGATTCGGCGGTGGTTTGATATTTTTCAAGTCCTGCTGTACTGCATATGATATCTGCCGCTTCATCCACTGTCAGCCGATTGATATTAATCACCATGTCATAAAGGTCCGGATCCGAGATATCGACCCCGTGGAGGTACTGCCCCCACTTTTTCCGCTGTTCATCCAGTTTATGAAGCATTGCATATGCTTTTTCCTCGGAAACGCCTTCCGACTGCATACAGTATTTTACCCGGTCTTTAATATCAACAACGACCCGCACTGAGAACGCGTGGGAAACATTCTGCACAAAAAGATAACCGGCCAGACCATGATACACAATATAATCTTTTTTCAACCGATTCAAAAGAGCAGACTGCATATAGGAAATATATTTTTCCTTCTCAAAACCGAGCTTTTCAAAAAAATTGGGCGCTCTTTCCATGGATTTTTTGAACTTTACTTCCCGCACATCATATTTTCGGGATGCTTCAAGCAGAATATCACGGGAAAGACATTCATACCCGAGCATTAAGGCAATTTTTTCAGCCACCTCTTTTCCTCTGTGATGCGCTCCCCTTGAAATCATGATAATAGACATAATCACCTCCTTGGTTTTCCGGGTTAAGATAGAGAGTTTCTTGAAAATATGATTTTTTACGAAATCCTCTTTTAAATGGGTTTGTTTTTATTCTGCTGGGGTCGGTTTGAGGCCGGGTCGAGGTCAGGTTGAGAAAAACTGAGAGTTATCTAAATTTTAAAAAAACAGGGACTTATTTACAAGCCATTTTTGGGACAAGGCGACTTGATTAAATTATTTTTTGATACCATTCAATGACTTATGACCAAACACACTCATCAGAAACATCTAATCAAGCTCTGGTCAAACTCTGGTCAAACAACATGAAGGGCGATATTGACACAAAAAAAGCCTGCCGCTAAATTCGTCTCCTGCTGTCTTTCTTTTGTTGATTAATTAACAATGATGATTAATTTATTATTACTATTTAATCTGAGATCAGATTTAAAATGCATAAAAAACAAACTATAACAATCAGATAAGGGGAATATAATGAAAGGCCTTGCTCTATTTTTCATATTTTTCGGGGTTTATTTTTTTCTGCAATTATACCTGCTGCCCAAGCTGGGAATATCTACATGAATGCGCAATTCCTGTCAGGTGACAGGCAAAACCGATACTGATGTGGTTACGATTTCCGAAAACACTCCTGAACCGCCGGATAATCCGCCAAATAATCAACCGAAGACAAAAAAATAAAGGGGCGACGCCCGGAACCAGAAGGCAATAACAAGGAGGAGAATAATGGCCAACCCTGAAGAAATGTACCAGTGCCAGACTGTCAATTGTGGTTGTATCTATGATCCGGACCGGGGAGACCGGAAAGGCAAAATCCCCAAAGGTACTCAATTTAAAGAGATGCCTGAGGACTGGAAATGTCCGGTATGCGGTGCCGGCAAAAAATGTTTCCGTCCTTTAGGCGGCCCGGGATCTACGATTGAAGACGGCTGATGAGGAATTTTGAACTCGATTTAAAAATATGTGCACTCAATTTATAAAAAAAAGACAGGTCTTCATTATTCTGCCAAGAACGAAGACCTGGGCACTTGCCCGTCACACAATTCTGAGTCAAATTCACCGCCCCGCACGTCCTACCTCAGCCGGTTGCCTTTGGACCGCTGAAAATAGAGTGCCACAAATAGCAGGATGATAATGGCAGCATTCAAGGTGACGGCCACCTTAAACGTGCGCTTCGGAATCCGAATATATTCAACTTCCTTTGCAGGATCTGCCGGTTCAACTTCTGTCGGCACCGGGTCTTTTTTCACACCTGCTGCGGCCGGCGGATTGATTAATATTTCCATAAGTCCTTTTGAAAGCAGAAGACGGGCATGTTTATCCCGCTCTTTGCTGCTAACGCTTCCCAGAATAACAGCAATCGCACGCACATCTTTTTTTTGGGCGGTGGCGGCAATGGAAAAACCGGCAGCCCGGAAATAACCTGTCTTCAGGCCGTCACAACCCTCAAAATCCTTAAGCAGATGATTATGGGTTCGCATGATAAACGGTTCCGGAATATCCGGCCGGAACTCACGGACCTGTATTGATGTATATTTCAAAGCTTCCGGGTATTTTAACAGTTCACGGCTGAGCTTTGCCATATCCCTTGCAGTTGTGACATCCGGCTGATTATTTCCTGATGGTGGAAGCCCATGCACGGAATGAAATACCGTGTTACTCATACCGATTTCTTTGGCCTTTTTGTTCATCAAATCAACAAAGACTTCCATGCTGCCCGTATAATGAACTGCAAGGGCAAGGGCCGCGTCATTGGCAGACTGAACCATCATCGCGTAGATCAGCTCTTCAACCGAAAACACCTCTTTTTCCTTTAAATACACCTGGGAACCGCCCATCCGGGAAACCTTTGCCGATACGCTGACCGGGTCATCCAGGGAAATGTGCTGCGCCTTGACCGCATCAAGGATAACGAGCAGGTTCATCAGCTTGATCATACTGGCAGGGTATCCTTTGGCATCCGCATGATCTTCCAAAATCACTTTTCCGGTTTCCGCATCAACCACGATGGCACCCAGGTAGGGAGTTTTGGATACCTTCTTTAATCCAAGTGCCGGTGATATTGAACAAATGAAAATGATCGTGGCAAGCGTGCTGATCAAAAAAATAAATGCTGATTTTCCCATATAATTGCTACCCTTTAAAATAATCCGGTTCATTGTAAATGGTCGATTATATCGATAAGTTTTTTCATGTGTCAAGGGGCAGATGATAAGCTCTCGTTATATAGAAAAGATCCGGAGCCATAGGGACAGGTTTTTTAAGTTAGAATAAAATAATAATTGACGCCTCTCGGTACGGACCCCGGTAAAATAGAGTTGGCCGGTCACGTCGCATCCCCCCGGTCCAGCGGAATACCTGTATATTGCGAAAAAATCCTTTTTTTTAAAAACACTATCTTTTTTTAAATTTTTATTATAATATCAAGATATTAACATGATGCGATCCATTTTTTAAATTTCTTATTCCTTGGAATGCAGATGCCGGGAGAGATAGACACTGGCGGGGAGAAGCGAATGAATTACTCACAAGTGCGGATAAGGCCCTGTATCAATCAAAGCAGAATGGCCGAAACCCAGGGTAACCGCATTTGGAAATCAGTTTCATTAAGGTTTTAATTCTGTGGGAGAGGCTTCCAGCCTCGATGTTTAAGGATCAACATTACACATTAGAAATATATCAACGATATGGATATTCGTGAAAATCATTCACAATATC
>JABZFM010000048.1 GCA_014237465.1 Desulfobacteraceae bacterium
TAGATATTGTGAATGATTTTCACGAATATCCATATCGTTGATATATTTCTAATGTGTAATGTTGATCCTTAAACATCGAGGCTGGAAGCCTCTCCCACAGAATTAAAACCTTAATGAAACTGATTTCCAAATGCGGTTACCCTGCCCCGGAATGCAACACCCCTTGACTTGGACACCGTCTTTTGATATTCCCCCTCAAAAAACATTCAATTAAAAAGGGATTCGAAAAGATGGAAAGAACATTATCAATTATCAAACCCGATGGGGTCAGCCGCGGATTGATCGGTGACGTGATTAAACGTTTTGAAAAAAACGACATTAAAATTATTGCAATGAAAATGGTTCACTTGACTCAGGAGGATGCAGAAAAATTTTACGCGGTTCATAAAGAGCGACCTTTTTTTGCCAGCCTGACAGAATTTATGACATCCGGACCGATTATTCCCATGATCCTTGAAGGTGAAAACGTTATCGAAAAAAACAGGTCCCTGATGGGGGCGACCAATTACAAAGAAGCCGCCGAAGGAACCATTCGCCGGGATTTTGCAACCGACATTGAAAAAAATGTTGTTCATGGCTCGGATTCACCTGAAACCGCGGCCGTTGAAATCGCATTTTTCTTTAATCAGTTTGAAATGAATGAACGATAGGCACTAACTTTTTAAAAGTTGTGCAAAAAGGAAACAAAATTTCAAAATCCAAAAAGTGTATAGGATTCAAGTAAAAATTGATGATTCCGTAAAAGTAGCCGGATGGCTAAGTTAAAAGTTCCATATACAAGGCGTAGTGGTTTTTCAGGATTGAAATAATACAAGTCGTATATTGAAAGTCTGAAAAACCGCTACAACGCAGTAGATGGAACTTTTGACGAAGCCATCAATCCTTGCTTTTCAACACCGCAAGAAACGCAGACTGCGGAATCATGACCTCTCCAACCATCTTCATGCGTTTCTTTCCTTTTTTCTGCTTTTCAAGAAGTTTTCGCTTTCTGGAAATATCGCCGCCGTAACACTTTGCGGTAACATCCTTACGAAAGGCATTGATGGTTTTGCGCGCGATAATCTGAGAACCGATCGCCCCCTGCAACGCAATTTTGAACATCTGTCGCGGAATCTCATCCCTTAACTTTTCGCAGGCAAACTTTGCCCGCTGCACGGCTTTATCTTTATGGACCAGTTGCGAAAGCGCATCCACGCGGTCTCCGTTAACCAGGATATCCACCCGGACCAGGTCTGAATCCCGATAATCAAGCATTTCATAATCAAAAGACCCGTAACCCTGGGTGACTGTTTTCAGTTTATCGTAAAAATCGTAAACCACTTCGGCAAGGGGTAACTCAAAAATCATTTCCATCCGGTTGCTGGAAAAATATTGGTAATCCGTATTAATGCCGCGGCGTTCGAGTGCCAGATTCATCACCTGCCCCATGTATCTGTCGGGAATAATGATTGACGCCTTGATGTACGGCTCCTTTGTGTTGGCAATTTTCGTCGGTTCCGGATAAAGCGCCGGGTTATCAATCATCATGGCGGTTCCATCGTTCATTTCAATTTCATACTCAACAGAGGGTGCGGTAATGATCAAAGACAGTCCGTACTCCCTTTCAAGACGCTCCTGAACCACTTCCAGATGCAATAGTCCCAGGAAACCGCACCGGAACCCAAACCCGAGGGCTGCGGAAGAATCTTTCTGGAACACCAGTGATGCATCATTGAGTTTCAGTTTTTCCATTGCTATCACCAGTTCCGGATAATCATCCGTGGAAACCGGGTAGATGGATGAAAAAACAACCGGCTGCGTCTCTTTAAATCCAGGCAGTGATTTCCGACATGGATTTTTTTTCAATGTGATGGTATCGCCGCATTTGGTATCGCTGACTGTTTTAATACCGGCAATCACATACCCAACTTCACCGGCGGTAAGTGCAGGTTTCGGGACGCGGACAATCTGAAAAATGCCGACTTCTTCCACAGTATAACTGGCCTTATTTGACATGAACATGATTTCATCGCCGGTCCTGATTTTCCCCTGCACAACCCGGAAATGGATGATGGTGCCCCGGTACGGATCATAATGGGAATCAAAAATCAGGGCTTCGAGCGGCGCATCCGGATCTCCTTTTGGCGGTGGAAGATACTTTACGACAGCTTCAAGAATTTCGTCAATGCCGATGCCATCTTTTGCCGAGCAAAGAATCGCTGCTTCAGAATCAAGGCCTAAGTCTTCTTCAATTTGTTCCCGGACCATTTCAATTTCAGCGGAAGGCAGGTCAATTTTATTGATAATCGGAATAATTTCCAGGTTATGATCAACTGCCAGATAAAGATTTGCGATGGTCTGCGCTTCCACCCCCTGGCTCGCATCAACGAGCAGCAACGCTCCTTCGCAGGACGCCAGCGCTCTTGACACCTCATAGCTGAAATCCACATGTCCGGGGGTATCGATCAGGTTTAAGGAGTACAGCTTTCCATCACTGGATTTATAAGGCAGACACACTGTCTGGCTTTTAATGGTGATCCCCCTTTCCCGTTCGATATCCATGGTATCGAGCATCTGGTTCTTAAAATCCCGATCAGACACCAGATCCGTTGTCTGAATCAACCGGTCGGCAAGAGTTGATTTGCCATGATCAATATGTGCGATAATGCTGAAATTTCTGATATTTCTCATACTATTTTATTTAACTCATAAATTTTATTGATAAATTTTTTTTATGAATAACACTGAACAAAACTAACGATGACAAAAGAAATTTGACATCGTTAAATTTTTTATGTTAGTTTAATTTGATAATCATAAAAACAATATTATTTATCAAGCCTTAAAAAACATGTCAATAACAGTAATATAATTACAAACTCTAAAATATCATTTCTTAGAGAAAATGACCGCTAAAATTTTAATAGTTGATGACGATCATGCAATCAGAGATTCCATACAGGAATTTCTGACTATTCTGGATTTTAAGACCTATACCGCTGAAAGTGCGGAAAAAGCTTTGTCATTCCTCAGAACCTATCATGTGGATGTAGTAATCACCGATATTATCATGAACGGCATGGATGGCCTGGAAATGACAAAAGTAATCAAGGAAAACTACGATACGGATATCATTGTTATTACCGGTTATACCGGCGATTATTCCTATGAAGAGGCAATCAGTAAAGGTGCCGATGATTTTATTTTCAAACCGGTAAAATTTGAAGAACTTCTGCTTCGTTTGAAAAGGGTATTACGGGAACGTGTCCTGACCCAGGAACGCATCCAGATGCTGGAAAGGCTCAAGGAGCTTGCGATCACGGATGATTTAACAAAACTTTATAATTCCAGACATTTTTATAATCAGTTGGAAAATGAAATTAATCGGTATAACCGCTATCAGCGCCCTCTTTCACTTCTCATGATCGATGTGGATCACTTTAAAGAATTTAATGATACCCAAGGTCACCTTGAAGGTGATAAGGTGCTTCACAAGATTGCCAAACTGATCTCATCCTGCCTGCGAACAATGGATACAGCCTATCGGTATGGCGGGGAAGAGTTTACGGTTATTTTGCCTGAAACAACCTGTGATTCAGCAATGGCGGTTTCAGAGCGTATCAATGAAGTCGTTAAAAACGACCTTTTTATTAGAGATGATAAAAAAGATATGTCCGTCAGTATCGGCGTAACGGAATATCTGCCCGGCGAACTGGTGACTGATTTTGTCCGTCGGGCTGACAAGGCCATGTATATGGCAAAGGAAGGGGGGCGAAATAGAACCTCTCTTTTACTCTCTTAATTTTCTACCATGGCTGCTGAATCCTGACTTTTAATAACAAATCCCCCCGATGACCGTCCTGCATCAGCTTCCCGATCCCCTTTAGCCTAAGAATCATTCCATCCCGTGTCCCGGGAGCAATATTCACATTATAAAACCGCTTAGAAAACCCCCATGGAATATTGATCATTTTTTTTGTACCTGCGGTTGCCTCATACGGCGTAATACTGATTTCCTCATATAAATTCCTGTCCTGGTGCATGCTTGAAGGCTTTAAAACCTGAAATCGCGGGGTTGTTTTCTTTTTAAATGAAGCACTTTTTAAACTGCCGGCAATACTTGTTTCCGGCAGAACATTAAAAAGTTTCAAGCTCACGATTCCAAAAACAAATCCACCGATATGGGCCCACCAGGCAATGCCGCTGGCCATTGCGCTGCTGAAAGCCGCATTGAACACCTGCATGATAAACCAGAAACCCAGAAAAAAAACTGCCGGGATCTCCACAAACAAGGGAAATATAATAATCGGAACCAGGGATAAAATCTTGGCATTGGGATAAAGAATAAAGTAGGCCCCCATTACACCGGCAATCGCGCCGCTGGCCCCGATGGTCGGGACCGTGGAATGGTAATTTAAAAATAAATGAAAAAGACCGGACATTAATCCGCAAAACAGGTAAAAGACCAGGTAATAAAACGAGCCCAGGCGATCCTCAACATTATCGCCAAAAATATACAATGTCCACATATTCCCCACGATATGCATAAATCCGCCATGCAGAAACATGAATGATATCAATGAAAAAAGCTGCTGACTTAATGTAAAATGTGAAGAAATATAAGGTATTGAAAAACGGGCGGGAACCAGGCCGTATGTATAGATAAACCGTTCTAACCCAATGCCCTGGGACATCTGAATTAAAAATACGACAATATTGATCCCGATCAGAGTTGAATTAACCACCGGATAATTCTGTGATGGGATTGTATCTCGAATGGGGATGATCATTTACTTTTGAATGATGCTGTAAGTTTCTTATATCATGACGAGGAAGGCGTAATCCGCATGCTGATATCAACAAATACCGCAGCGTGAATGAGAGCACCCACGGAAACAATATCAACACCGGTTTTTGCCAGGCGCTGCAGATTCCCTTTGCAAACGCGACCGGACACTTCAACAATGGCTTGGCCGTTTATTAAATCAACCGCACCCTTGATCTCTTCAAGTCCCATATTATCCAGCATGATGATATCGGCACCAGCGCCAAGCGCCTGATTCACTTCATTTAAATCAGACGTTTCAATTTCGATTTTTATCAGATGGGACACCCGATTCCGGATATGTTCAACCGCGTTCTTAATACCGCCAAATGCCTCGATATGGTTATCCTTTATAAGAACGCCATCATACAACCCCATCCGGTGGTTGTGTGCACCACCGACCCGGACCGCGTATTTATCCAAAACCCGCCATCCGGGGACGGTCTTGCGAGTATCCACCAGCCGTATCTTTTCCTCTTTCATCTCTTCAACATAACTTCTGACATTTGTTGCGATCCCGGATAACCGCTGAAGAAAATTCAGCGCCGTCCGCTCACCGGTTAAAAGCGTCCGCATTAAGCCAGTGATTTCTGCAATCACATCTTTTGCCTGAGCGACATCACCGTCCTTAAAATTTGTTGAAAAATTAACATCAGGTTCAAATTTTTCAAAAGTCCTTTTTGCGATTTCCAGACCGGCGACCACGATAAATTCTTTGGCAACAATCTCCCCCCTGCCCATGGCTAATGGATCCGGCAGATGATTGGTAGTGATGTCCCCGGATCCGACATCCTCTGCAATGGCAAGATCAATCAGATGATCCGTGTGGCCGGAATTTTTTAAACAGCTATCAAATGGTTCCATATGCTCGCTACTCTGACTGAAAGGTTTGAATCCTGTCAAGATTGGCAGTCAATTTTTCCTTTTTCTCAACATATTCCTGATATTGACTTTTGGTTTTATCAACCACCGCTTCCGGGGCCTTATTGACAAACCCTGGATTATTCAGCTTCTTATATAGTTTTTCGACTTCCGAATTAACTTTTGTAATTTCTTTTTCAAGGCGTACGACTTCTTTTCCAAAATCAATAATACCTTCCAGATATACGGAAATTATTGCCTGGTCAACGATGGCTGTCGCGGTGCCTTTTGGCTTTTCGCCCATGGACTCAACAGTAAAACTGTTGAGTCTTGCCAGATTGATAATAAACTCCTGGTTCTGTTCGAGCAGACTTCTTGTTTTTTCATCAGATGTCTGAACAAGTACTTGAAGGGACTGAGACGGAGATATATTCATCTCCCCCCGGATATTGCGAATACCGTTTATCATGGCCATAATCAGGTCCATTTCGGAAACCGCATCCGGATCATAGGAAATCGCCCGGGACGTCTTTTCATCTGTGGGAAAAGTCGCTTGCATGATCGACCCTTCGGTCCCCGGCAATATATGCCATATTTCCTCGGTGACAAACGGAGTGATGGGGTGAAGCAGAATCAACGTGTCATGAAGAACGCGCCACAGGACTTTTTTGGAAGATTTCTGTTCCATCTCGCCTTTATTGCCGTATAGCGCCGGCTTAATGAATTCAAGGTACCAGTCACAGAATTCATGCCAGACAAACTGGTAAAGTTCATTGGCCGCATCATTGAACCGGTAGGTATCCAAAGCATCGGCCATATTTTTTGAAACGGTTTTCAGCCGATCCAGAATCCAGCGATCCGGCAGGGAAAGATCAGAGAAATCGTCTGATGCATGATTCTCCTTGATGTGCATAAAAGAAAAACGTGCGGCATTCCATAATTTATTAATAAAATTACGATACCCCTCGATACGCTTTTCAGACATCTTAATATCCCTTCCCTGGGCGGCAAATGCCGTCAGGGTAAACCGAAGAGAATCGGTGCCGAATTTATCGATGATACTGAGGGGATCGATGACATTACCCGTGGATTTGCTCATCTTCTTGCCTTTTTCATCCCGTACCAGGGCATGAATATAGACATCATCAAACGGCACATTATCCATAAAATGAAGTCCCATCATCATCATTCGAGCCACCCAGAAAAAAAGAATATCAAATCCGGTCACCAGAACCGACGTGGGGTAAAATGATTTCAACAACGGTGTTTCATCCGGCCATCCCATGGTTGAAAACGGCCAGAGCGCTGAACTGAACCAGGTATCGAGTACATCCGGATCCTGGACAAGGTCGGCACTTTGACACGCAGGGCAATAATCAGGCGTTTCCACAGCAACAATTGTTTTATTGCATTGGCTGCAGGTCCAGGCCGGAATCTGGTGCCCCCACCATATCTGCCGGGATATACACCAGTCCCGGATGTTTTCCAGCCATTTATAATAATCGTTTTCCCATTTTTCCGGCACGATTTTTGTCCGGCCGTCTTTGACGGCAGCCATTGCTTTTTCAGCAAGCGGCTTAACTTTTACAAACCATTGTTTTGAAAGATTAGGCTCAACGACCGTTTTGCAGCGGTAGCAATGCCCGACACCGTGATTATGCGATTCAACTTTTACAAGAAGCCCTTGTTCTTCAAGATCCTTTAGCACAGTTTTCCGGCAGTCAAACCGGTCAAGCCCTTCATATTTTCCAGCTTCAGCCGTCATTAACCCGTCATCACCAATGACCTTGATACTCGGAAGATCATGAATGCGGCCCACTTCAAAATCATTCGGATCGTGCGCCGGTGTTATCTTCAAAGCACCGGTGCCGAATTCCATTTCCACATATTTATCAAAAATAACCGGAATACATCTGCCGGTCAGCGGCAGATCGACTTCTTTGCCGGCCAGATATTCATACCGGCTGTCTTCCGGATGCACCGCCACCGCAGTATCACCGAGCATGGTTTCCGGCCGGGTGGTTGCGACCACCGGACCCTTTTCACCGCCGCCAATCGGGTAGTGAATGTGATAGATATGCCCGTCATGTTCCTCGTGTTCAACTTCCAGATCAGCCAAAGCGGTCATGCATCGCGGACACCAGTTAATAATATAATTGCCCTTGTAAATTAATCCTTCTTCATAGAGCTGAACAAAAACCTTTTTAACCGCCCGGGACAGGCCTTCATCCATTGTAAACCGTTCCCGCTGCCAGTCACATGAAGCACCAAGCTTTTTTAACTGATTAATGATGGCACTCCCGTATGTCTTGCGCCATTCCCATACCTTTTCAATAAATTTTTCACGCCCCAGCTGATGCCGGTCAATTTCATTGGATGTCAGGTCCCTTTCAACGACATTCTGGGTGGCGATTCCGGCATGGTCGGTTCCAGGCATCCACAACACATTGTCACCGCACAATCTTCGATACCGGCACAATATATCCTGCAATGTGATATTAAGAGAATGCCCCATATGCAAAACACCCGTAACGTTCGGCGGCGGAATCACTATGGAATAACTCTTCTTGTCTCTATTTTCAGATACAGCAAACAGACCGTTGGTTTCCCAGTATGTATACCATTTCTTTTCAACCTCATGCGGTTCATATCCTTTGCTTAACGTCGAATCCATTCTTTTATCCTGTGAAACTTGATCAATTGATCGCTAAATATTAAATAAAAAGGGGATTAAAATTAACCCCCTGTTATTAACCGCATTACTTTAAATATAACCTGACAAGTCAGGCCCACAGTCAGGCCCACTCATTATTTTTTTCCGGAAATTCCGAGCAGATAGTCCTTTAACTGGCTGATTTCTTCAGATACAGTTCTTCCGATTACGTCATCAAGTATTCTGTTAATTTTTTCAGCAAACATTTTTCTGATGATCCGTTCAATTGCGTCATCTAACTGCCTGGTAGAGATACTGATCTCATCAATTTGCAGCGGTTTTTCATCAATCGCCCGAGCTTCAGACTGAGTTTCGGTTTCAACCGTCGGCTCCGGTGTTTCACTTTCCAGCGTGCCAATTAAGGTTGTTTCTTCGGTTACAGGGGTATCATCTTCTGTTCCGAAATAATTATCAAGTTCTTTGCTGATATCTTCTTCAAGATTATCAGCTTCCATATCGGCAACGCCGGAAATATCATCAGATTCTGGGCCGTCAGAAACCCTGCCGGGATACTCCTGATCAGCAGATGCGTCAATTCCCGAACTTGTTTCAGAAAGGTCAAGCACTCTTTCGTCGTCGTGGACGACTTCACTGGTCGCACCGGCAAAACCGACAAATGCTTCGCCGATGATTTCTTCCGTCAGTTCCACGATCACATCATCTTCAGGGGTGATGCCGATGGCTATATCTGAAAGTTCAATAATGTCTGGATCATTTCCGGAATTCTCTTTTACATTTTCATCTTCAGCTGGATTCAACTTTTGATTGTCATGACCGTTCTCATGATTTTCAGTCATTATATGTCCCCTTGATCCGAATATGTCCCCTTGATCCGACTTTGGATTAATTATTACTGACATTCAAAATTAACAAAATATTACGCCATTTAAGTACCATAAGGACCATTTAGTGTCAAGGAAATTGCTTCCCTGTAATTCAGTCCAAAGCCTGAAAACAAAAGGTTTTTAGAATGATATTAAAAGTACATCAATTGGGATGATCAATTATAATTTACAAAATTTTCATTTAATATATTATAATTTTATTTTTGACTTAACTGTATTGCGGACACATTGAAATACCAGCTGATTTGATTCATCATATTTTAACGAATAAATATAGTCTTAACGAAAAAATCTGGATATAAAATATAACCATGAAACGATTTTTTATTGAACATTCTGAAATTATGAAAGATTCTCCGGTCATTGATGGCCAGGACGCCCATCATATCGCAAAGGTTTTCCGGTTAAAACCTGAGGATCATATTTTACTCATTGACGGCTCCGGCATGGAATACGAAGCTGAAATTATCGAGTTGTCGAAAAACCAGGTGAATGTTTCAATTATTAAAAAATTTTCATCAGATACAGAATCCCCTGTTCAAATAATGGTTGGCCAGGGTTATTTAAAAGACAAGAAAATGGATATGCTGATCCGCCACCTGACGGAAATTGGTATCGCAAAATGGATGCCGGTAATCAGTGAATATTCCGTCCCGCAGCCTGACAGTAAACGGATAGATTCGAGAACCCAGCGATGGGAGATAATCGCAAAAGAAGCTGTGAAACAATGCAGAAGAACCCGGGTGCCTGAAATTGTGCCCCCTGTTCCTTTTCAAGAGGCTGTTAAAGAAAGCATCAGCATTGATTTAAAAATTATTTTCTACGAAAATGAAACCGTTTCACTGGCCAAAACAATTATTCCGTTAAATCAAAAGCCAGTGAGAATTTTTGTCCTTCTCGGGCCTGAAGGCGGATTTTCAAATAAAGAGGTAGAGTTGGCAAAATCTAACGGATTTATTATTGCCTCTTTAGGTCCTAGAATTTTACGGGCAGAGACTGCGTCAATTTCAGCCTGCACATTAATTCAACACCTATTTGGCGATATGTGTTAAAAAACCCTTGACAGGGTTACCTGTTTTTCATAATACAACAAATACTTTTCGTGCCGAGGTAGCTCAGTCGGTAGAGCAGGTGACTGAAAATCCCCGTGTCGGTGGTTCGATTCCGCCCCTCGGCACCACACAAACAAACGGTTGGTGCATTTCATGCTTCTAACCGTTTTTTTGTTTTCAGGACCCTAAAAATTCAGTAAATTCTATTAATCATTATGAACCGTCATCAAAAAAATCAATTACTCCGTTTTCGATGGGAAATTTTTCTAATTCTGGCATTTGCGTATCTTCTGGTCTATTTTCACCGTCTTTCATTTTCTGTTGTAGCGGATAACCTGATCAGGGAGTTTAACACGACTGCCAGTACACTGGGGCTTCTGGGATCCATATATTTTTACTGCTATGCATTTATGCAGCTGCCGGCCGGACTTCTTTCAGACTCTATCGGACCGCGAAAGACCGTCACTTTTTTCCTGCTGATTGCAGCTATCGGCAGCATCATATTCGGCCTGGCTCCCAATATTGAAACCGCTTTCATCGGCCGGATCCTGGTGGGTTTTGGAGTATCCATGGTGTTTATCCCGACGATGAAAATTCTTTCCCAGTGGTTTCGTCCATATGAATTTGCATTCATGGCGGGACTGCTGAATGCTGTGGGGGGTATCGGCGTTTTTGCAGCCACCGGACTGCTTGCCTTTATGACTATAAACTTTGGATGGCGATTGTCATTTGAACTGATTGGTGTATGTACTGCTATTATAACTGTTTTGTGCTGGCTGATTGTCAGGGACCGTCCCAAGGACAAAGGCTGGCCATCAGTAAACATGATTGATAACCGGAAAACGGAACCACCGGTTGACAGCCCCCAAATCTCGTTATCAGAGAGCGTCAAACGAGTGTTGTCCGAAAAGCACTTCTGGCCGGTCGCAGCCTGGTTCTTTTTTGACTGCGGGATTTTCTTCGGATTCGGGGCGCTGTGGGGCGGACCATTTCTGATGCATGTTTACAATCTATCACATGCTGAAACAGGCACTGTTCTGAGCATGATCGCGCTTGGAATGATCATCGGCAGTCCGGCAATTGGTCTAATATCAGACAAATTGATAAAAAGCAGAAAAATTCCTTTTATGATCTGCTCTCTTCTTTTAACAATTGATATTTTTTTGTTATATTTGTTTCCGGCAGGTTTTACAAAATTTTCGCTTTGTATACTTTTTTTTATATTTTCCCTCAGTTCTTCGGCAATTGTGGTCATCGGATTCACCACCACAAAAGAATTGTTTCCTGTCAGCATTGCCGGGACTTCAGTGGGTACGGTCAACCTGTTTCCTTTTCTCGGAGGCGCTGTATTCATGCCGTTTTTAGGCAAAATACTGGATGCCTATCCAAAAACCGAAAACGGTTCCTATTCAGCTGAGGGCTACTCGACACTTCTGCTTGTTTTGCTGTTCTCTGCTTTGGCGGCATTTACCTGCACGCTGTTCATGAAAGAAACATTTTCTGAATAAAAAAAGGGGCGACCGGCCACGGCACACCCCTTTTTAAAAACAACCCAATGATAATACGTAATTTTTTTCAGCAACTCCAATTAGTTACTACGTTTGATACTTAAATGACAATTTAACGGTTGCGCGAAACAATGCCACCTTGCCGTCCTCAATTTTCATATCCAAATCTTTAATTTCAGCAACCCTTGTATCTCTTAATGATTGGGATGCTGTTTCCACAGCAGTTTTTGCTGCATCCTCCCAGGACGTTGCACTGGTTCCTACCATTTCAATGAATTTGTAAACACTACCGCTCATGATCGCCTCCTTTTTTAAAGTTTAAGGTTTTGTTCAGCTTGGTTGAACTTGAATATACCGGTTGAGCTTGAAGATACCGATGAGAAAAAAAATTAAAAACCGGTAAGTGGATTTGTAATCATCTCCATGATTAGTTATCCAATACTACAAAGGCAGTTTATTGTCTATAAGTTTATTTTTCAATAAAAAATTCAAATTAATTTTTTGGACCGGCACTTGCATTGTCACAGGGATATGATTATAATTTTTTTATGAAAACAATTAATGAAAAAATACCTAACCCAAAAGAAATTGAAAAAGAAATTGGCGAGTTTCTGAGCAAAAAATACGGCGATCAGGTCAAAATGATTTCACCCATTGTTATGCCCCACGCCGATCATTCAGAAACTGATGATTTTTCTCATAAAAAAATCAACACTATTAACTTTGACTTAAAGCCGGAAGAACTGATTGCCTATCTGGATCAGTATGTCATCAAACAGGATCTGGCCAAGCAGATTTTAGCCACCAAGGTATGTACCCATTTTAACCGTATCAAATATCAAAAATCAGCTGAAGATCAGGACCTGAACATCTCCGGAGGAATCAAAAACAATGTCCTCATGCTGGGGCCAACCGGTGTCGGCAAAACGTATATCATCAAACTGATTGCCAATAAACTGGGGATCCCTTTTGTTAAAGGCGATGCGACCAAATTCAGCGAAACCGGTTATGTGGGTGGCGATGTGGAAGATTTGGTTCGGGACCTGGTCAGAGAAAGCGATAATGACATTGAGCTTGCTGAATACGGCATTATTTACATTGATGAAATCGACAAAATCGCTTCCAGCGGAAACCTGATCGGCGCGGACGTATCCCGAACCGGTGTTCAGCGGGCCCTGCTCAAACCCATGGAAGAAACGGATGTTGAGTTGAAAGTTCCTCATGATCCCATTTCAATGATCCAGGAAGTGGAACAATTCAGAAAAACCGGGAAACGGGAAAAACGCTCGATTAATACAAAAAACATTTTATTCATTATGAGCGGTGCATTTGGCGGTCTGGACGACATTATCAAAAAAAGGACCACAACACAGGGCATCGGTTTTGGTTCACACACAAAAGCTTCTCAATCAAACTCAGACCTGATCAAGCAGGTGAAGGCTGAAGATTTGATCTGTTACGGATTTGAATCGGAATTTGTGGGTCGTCTTCCGGTAAAAGCCGTTTTTGAACGGCTCGAAGAAGAAGATCTGCTGAAAATTATGCAAACCCCCAATAACCCGGTCCTGCTTAATAAAAAACTTGATTTTGCGACATACGGCATTGACATTAAATTTTCAAACGACGCGCTGGTACTGCTGGCCAAAAGAGCGTATGAAGAGAATACAGGTGCCAGGGGTCTGGTCAGTGTCATTGAGCAGGTATTAATCCCCTTTGAAACCAAGCTGCCGTCAACAAACATAAAACGCTTTCCCGTAACCGTGTCTGTTATTGAAAATCCGGAGCGCACGTTAAGTACATGGCTTACCGGGAAAAACGATGACCAGCGGCGTGAAACCTTTAATACAATTGCCGGCGAGAACAAAGAGTTTATCATAAACTATTTAAATGATAATCGCGTCAACATTACCAATCAGTATGGGCTGCCGTTGTCTGCTTATCGTATCGATAAAATCTCTGATTATTACTGTAATAATGTGACGGAAGTCGGAAGTGCAGTTAAAAAAATCAAATCCTTTTATGATAAAATAAAAAAAATTGAATTAGACTTTTATAGCAAACATGATATTAACATCGTACTGGAAGAAGATGCCATTGATACAATTCTGGAACAACTGGCAAGTGGTACGGTGGATATCAAAGGTGTCTATGAAAAAATATCCGCTGATTTTGAATATGGTTTTAAGCTGATCAGAGAAAAAACCCATCGCAACCGTTTTTTCCTTTCGAAAAGTGCCTTGACCAATCCGGAAAATTTTTTAAATCAGATTATTAAAACAGAATTTACAAAAAACGATATCCAGGAAACTTATTCATTAAGTCAGCCGGAATTTAAAAAAAACAGTTAAATACAATTTGGGGTAACCATTAACATGATAGGAATATCCAAGCTGTACTGCGGCACCGTCGAACCTTCGGATGCGCTTCGTTACGGCCGCCAGTCAAAAGATCTCCCGTCTCACCTGCTCCAGTTTTCCATTGATAAAAAACCGGTGGTTGTCTGGAATATTACCCGGCAGTGCAACTTAAAATGCGTTCACTGCTATGCCCATGCAAAAGCCGGCCTTCAGGAAAACGAACTGACCACCGAGCAGGGAAAACAATTAATCGACGACCTCTCCGCCATGGGTGTCCCGGTGCTTCTCTTTTCCGGCGGCGAACCCCTAATGCGGAAAGACCTGCCGGAACTTGCCGAATACGCCGTTAAAAAGGGAATGCGCGCGGTCATCTCCACCAATGGGACATTAATTGACCGGGATACTGCCCGTATTCTTAAAAGCATCGGCCTTTCCTATATCGGGATCAGCCTTGACGGCATGAAAGACATCAATGACAAGTTCAGAGGCGTGGATGGCGCTTTTGATGCGGCCCTGGAAGGTATCAAAAACTGCCAGGAAGCCGGCATTAAAGTAGGACTTCGATTTACCATCAATAAATTTAATGTTAATGAAATCCCGGCCCTGTTTGACCTGTTGGAAGAACGGGAGGTTCCCCGGGTCTGTTTTTATCACTTGGTTTATGCCGGCAGGGGCTCGGAACTGATCAAGGATGATCTGACCCTTGAAGGAACCCGGAAAGCCGTTGACCTCATTATCGATCGTACCAAACGACTGCATGACATGGGCAAGGTCAAAGAGGTCCTGACCGTCGACAACCATGCGGATGGCCCATACATTTACCTGCGGCTGCTGCAGGAAGATCCCCAACGTGCTGCGGAAGTAATGGCATTGCTTAAAATGAATGAAGGAAATAATTCCGGACGGGGGATCGGATGTGTCAGCTGGGATGGTGAAGTTTACGCGGATCAGTTCTGGCGACATAACAGTTTTGGGAATGTTAAACAGCGGCCTTTTTCAGAAACCTGGACGGACCTTTCAAATCCATTGATGAAAAAATTAAAAAACAAAAAAAAATATGTGACTGGGCGATGTGCCGACTGCCGATGGCTAAGTATTTGCGGCGGAAATTTCAGGGTCCGGGCCGAGGCCACCACCGGTGATATCTGGGCACCTGATCCGGCATGTTATTTGACGGACGAGGAAATCAGCGGAGACAAAATCTGATGGCGTCGTTAAAAGTCCCATCTACTGCGTTGTAGCGGTTTTTCAGACTTTCAATATACGACTTGTATTATTTCAATCCTGAAAAACCACTACGCCTTGTATATAAAACTTTTAACTTAGCCATCCAGTCATTTGTTACAGAACTATAAATAGTTAAGGATAAATTATGCTTTTTCCGGATTATCGAGCACGGCGACTGCGACAAAACGTAGCGTTCCGTCGCATGGTTCGTGAGACCAGCCTTTCCGTAGATGATCTTGTTCTTCCGCTGTTTGCAATCAAAGGAAAGAATATTAAAAACCCGATACCTTCCATGCCCGGGCATTTTCAGCTGTCCACGGACAATCTGGTCAATACGGTCAAAGAAGCTCACTCCTTAGGTATTCCCGCAATCATGCTTTTCGGCATTCCCGAAAAAAAAGATCCCCTGGGAACCCGCGCATATGCCAAAGACGGTGTTGTTCAAAAAGCGGTCAGCGTCATAAAAAACAAGGTGCCTGAAATAGCCGTCATCACGGATGTCTGTTTATGCCAGTATACGGATCATGGTCACTGCGGAATTGTTGATAAAGGTATTATAGAAAATGACGCAACCCTTGACCTCCTGGCGCGAACCGCGGTCTCCCATGCCAAGGCCGGGGCGGATATGGTCGCTCCGTCGGATATGATGGATGGACGCATTGCCATACTCCGTGAAGCATTAGATGACAACCAGTTTGAAAATACGCCCATTATGTCCTATGCCGCTAAATACTGCTCGGCATATTACGGCCCATTCCGGGAAGCAGCCCACTCAGCACCCCAATTCGGAGACAGACGGACATACCAGATGGACCCGGCCAACAGCCTGGAGGCAATCCGGGAAGTCACCATGGATGTTGAGGAAGGTGCTGACATCATTATGGTCAAACCGGCCCTCCCATACCTGGATATCATTTCACGAATCCGGGATGAAATCGATCTGCCGTTGGCGGCATATAATGTCAGCGGAGAATATTCAATGATCAAAGCCGCGGAAAAAATGGGATGGATCGACGGCCGGAAAGTCATGATGGAGACTCTGATTTCCATCAAACGGGCCGGCGCGGATATCATTATGACATATTTTGCGCTGGATGCCGCACGGGTATTAAATAAATAAAAACATAGGTGGATAGACTGAAGGCGGAAGGCTTTTAGGAACAAATTATTGATGGATTCGTAAAAAGTCCAATTTGAGACATTTTATTATCCATAACCCTTTGAAATTATAATAGCCGGATTTTCAATTTTCGACTTTTTACGGAGACATCAACACGGAGACATCAACATTGACTTCACCAACACCGGCACATCCGGGCGGCCATCCGCACACATCTTCTGATGAATCTAAAAATTCAACATTACGTCTGGTTGCCTGGGAGACCACGCGCAACTGTAATTTAAACTGTGCCCACTGCCGGGCATCGGCAACCATGGAGCCCTACAGCGGGGAACTCGACACGCAGGCATCTTTCCGTCTTTTGGACCAAATTGCCGAACTCGGCCAGCCCATTGTCATTCTCACTGGCGGCGAACCATTGCTACGGCCGGATATATTTGAGATTGCCGGATACGGAACCGAAAAAGGACTGCGAATGGTAATGGCACCAAACGGCACGCTCATCACGGACAAGAATGCAAAACAGATGACTGAGGCCGGAATCCAGCGTATCAGCATCAGCTTGGACGGGGCCACAAAAGAACGCCATGATAGCTTCCGGGGTGTTGCCGGGGCTTACGAAGGCGCCATGCGCGGTATTTCAGCTGCCAAAAATGCCGGAATCGAGTTCCAGGTCAACACCACCATCTCAAAACTCAATTATGACCAGATCCCGGAAATTCTAAAACTTGCTGAAGACTTAGGCGCAGTGGCTTTGCACATATTCCTTTTGGTGCCCACCGGCCGCGGTAAATACATCATTGACCAGGAAATCTCAGCTGATGAATATGAAACCACTTTAAACTGGTTTTATGACCAGCGGAACAAAACCCGTCTTCAACTGAAAGCCACCTGTGCCCCCCATTATTACCGGATTCTGAGACAACGCGCCAAAGCAGACGGCGAGTCGGTTACGTTTCAAACCCATGGCCTGGACGCCGTTACCCGCGGCTGCCTGGGCGGTACCGGGTTCTGCTTTATTTCCCATACCGGCATTGTTCAGCCATGCGGATTTCTCGACCTCAATTGCGGTGATGTGATCCAACAATCGTTTGCAGACATCTGGAGAACTTCTGAGATCTTTACCAACCTCCGAAATTACAAAAACTTAAAAGGCAAATGCGGCGCCTGCGAATACAAAGCGGTTTGCGGCGGGTGCCGGGCCCGGGCTTACGAGGCCACCGGCGATTATCTGGCTGAAGAACCCCTGTGTTCTTACCAGCCGGTTCAACCCCAGTCGATTCAATCATAAAAGGCCGGATTCATGAAAATTAAAGCAATCTATCTTCCGCAAATGGCTAATTTTTGCTACATGATCGGAGATGAAGCCACCCAAACCTGCGCGGTTATTGATCCGGCATTTGATCCTCAAAAAATTTTAACTGCCGTCAAAGACGCCGGGTACACCATCACCCATGTCATCAATACCCACGGACATTCAGACCACACGTCCGGGAACGCAGCCATTATTGAAGCAACCGGCGCCCAGCTCTGCATCCACAAAGCTGATGCCGAACAGGTCACCCGCATACTGTCCCGTGTGCTGTCCCGATTCATGGGCGGAAAAGGCTCGCCAAAGGCCAGCCGCATCTTAGAGGATAATGACATCATCACTATCGGAGAAACGGAACTCAGAGTAATTCACACGCCGGGCCACTCCCCCGGTTCCATCTGCATTTACACGGACGGTCATATCTTTACCGGCGACACGCTTTTTGTGAGTGCTGTGGGGCGAACCGATCTGCCCGGCGGTTCGTCAAAACAGCTGCTGGCTTCCATTCATGAAAAAATCTATACACTGCCGGGGGACACCCGGGTATGGCCCGGACATGATTACGGCCCATCTCCCTCTTCAACCATTGAAACGGAAAAACGAACCAATCCGTTTACCTGATTGCTCATCAACTCCGCTGTCCGGCAATGCGTATTCGCAATTATACGCTTAAATTCAATGCATTTTAATTAAATACGCTTTTAAATTCTAAAAAAACAGATTATGATAACGATTAAGCGTATGATAAAAACCCACAATAAAATGATCTCCATAAATAACAGACGAAAGAAAATGATAAACAGGAAGGAAAGAATCCATCGCCCGGATCTTTCGACAAAACTAACCTGCCCGCTGTTTATGGTGCCGGTGGAAGCCGGTTTCCCTTCTCCGGCAGAAGACTATATCGAAGGCCGGCTTGATCTGAACAAACACTTGATCAAACATCCGGCCGCCACTTTTTTTGTCCGGGCAACCGGCGAGTCCATGATTAATGCCGGCATTTTTCCCGGTGATATTTTGATCGTGGACCGTTCCCTGGAACCGGCTGACAGAAAAGTGGTCATTGCCGTGGTCAATGGCGAACTCACCGTTAAACGCTTCCGAAAAATCAACGGCCGGGCAGTGCTCATGCCTGAAAACAAAGATTATCATGAAATAGAACTCACCGACGGCATGGACTGTGAGATCTGGGGGGTTGTTGTCCATGTTGTCCATTCGCTTTAAATAGGTGGATAGGTAGAAGGCTGAAGGTAGAAGGCTAAAGGAACACGTTCCATGGAATCCATGTTTGCACTGGTCGATTGCAATAATTTCTATGTGTCCTGCGAGCGGGTATTTAACCCGAAGCTTGCGGGCCGTCCCGTGATTGTCCTTTCAAACAATGACGGCTGCGCAGTCGCCCGATCTGAAGAAGCAAAAGCCATTGGGATTAAAATGGGCACACCGGCATTTAAAATCCGTCATCTGATCAACGCCCACCGGGTTGCGGTCTTCTCATCCAACTACGCCCTTTACGGGGACATGTCCCAACGCGTCATGCGGATCCTGTCCCGATTTACAGATCAAATTGAAATTTATTCCGTTGATGAAGCATTTCTGGATTTATCCGGCTTACATTCCGGGCAGCAGCCGGACACCCTGACAGATTACGGTCAGCAGATCGCCACAACCGTTCAAAAATGGACCGGGATCCCGGTTTCCGTTGGCATCGCGCCCACCAAAACCCTGGCAAAAATTGCCAATCGGATGGCCAAAAAATCAGCTTCAAAAAATCGTGTACTAAAATTAATTGATTCCTTGGATATCCAAAAAGCGCTTGAAAAAATCAAAATTGAAGACGTCTGGGGAATCGGCCGTCAATATGCCGCCCGTTTAAAAAGATACGGCATATCCACCGCCCTGTCGCTGTCTCATGTCGATGAGTGGTGGATACAGAAAATAATGGGTATTAACGGCGTCCGGATCGTAAAAGAATTACGGGGTATGCCCTGTTACCTGCTCGAGAACCAGCCTCCCCCCAGAAAAGGGGTTACCGTGTCCCGGACCTTTCGCACGGAACTCGATTGCTTTGATGATCTGAAAGCCGCAATTACTGCGTACACCTCCCGGGGTGCTGAAAAGCTGAGGGCACAGGGGTCCGCGGCCAACATGATGCTTATATTTGCTGCAACCAACCGGTTTAAATCACACTACGATTTTCATACCGCAACTGCTCACCTGCCGGTCCCCACCAATGATACATTAGAACTGCTCCATTATGCGGACCAGTGTCTGCGGCAAATCTATAAGCCCGGAATTCTGTTTAAAAAGGCAGGCGTCATATTCAAAGACCTTGTCTGCGAGTCCCCGATACAGACCGGTCTTTTTGACACACGAAACAGGAAGCGGCCCCAAAGCCCCATGCGATCCCGAAACCTCATGCAATCCATAGACACGATCAACGCCGAAATGGGCAAAAACACGATCAAATACGCCGCCGCCGGGCTGGTACCGGACCAGAAATGGCATACCCTTTCCCGGCAGCGCTCCCCGGCGTATACCACCAACTGGAACCATCTTCCGATGGCTTCGTAAAAAATAGCATTCAAAAGTAAACGGGATTCCCATGACTCTTATTCAAAATTTATCCGACAAGCAGATGGCGGGCCAGCGTTTAATGGTCGGGTTTGACGGTACTATATTCAACAGTGACCTTGAATCTTTGATTAAAGATTTAAAGGTCAGCGGCATTATATTATTTTCGCAAAACATTGAAAACCCGGATCAGCTCACAACTCTTTGTAAGTCTATTCAGAGTTATGCGCTTGTCTGCGGCCAGCCCCCAATGTTCATTGCTATTGACCAGGAAGGTGGGACAGTTGCCCGTTTAAGAAAACCGCATTTTAAAGAGTTTCCCAGCGTGACGGCACTGAAAAATGAATCCGATGCAAAGGCGTTCTCCCGGGACATGGCAACAGAACTGTCAAAGCTGGGCATCAACATGAATATGGCACCGGTAATGGATGTTGCGCCGACAGACATTGCCAGCATCATGAAAAAACGGATTTTCGGCAATGACCCCAAACAGGTCTCAAAAATGGGCCGGACAATCATCAAACATCATCAGAAACAAAACATCATGGCAGTGGCAAAACACTTTCCGGGAATCGGCCGCACCACCACAGATTCCCACCTGGAACTGCCGGAACTCGCAGTCACAGAAAACGATCTTGACTCGTTTGATTTAATCCCTTTTAAAGCAGCCGTTGAATCCCGGGTATCGGGGATTATGCTGTCCCATATCCGTTATACAGACATTGATTCTGTATGGCCGGCCAGCCTGTCACCGGAAATCGCGAGAAACCTTCTCCGGAACCGGATGGGATTTAACGGAATTGTCATGACCGATGACTTGGATATGGGGGCCATTAAAAATCATTATGATATTCAAACCGTGATCCGACAGGTATTAGCAGCGGAGATAGATCTCGCGTTGATCTGTCACAAAGGGCCGAATATTGAGATTGCATTTAAAGAAATGAAAAAAAACATATCTGAAGATAGGAAGTTAAAAGAAAAAAACAACGAGTCGCTGAAGCGGATTATGGCTTGTAAAAAAATTTTTTTGAAAGACGCTGCACCCGTATTTTAAAACCATTACTGGCGAAATGATCTGGACAATGCACCATGAAATGGCTCGCACGGTGGAAGATTTTCTGTCTCGATAGGTATGCGCCCTGCTTTTAGATGCCCACGCCATCAGCCCACCCCCCAGCGACATGATGGCAAAGGAATTAAATAAAGACAAGGCATGGAAAGTTCCCCTGTTTGACGCCTATCAAAAACTGGGAAATTCCAGCTTTTTTTTCAAAATTCAATAACAATTCAAAAATTTATAAAAAATCGGCAACCACAATATATAGAATACCCCCCAAATCAAAAAACCGCCCCACTTTTTATCGACATGCCTCACTGGTGAAAAAATTTGCAATACTGTCGTTTACAACAATTTTCAACAATGGCCTTTCAGAGAAATGCCAAAAAATAAATAACGCGTCCTTTGATTTCGTTAGATAATCAAAAAAAGTCAAGAATAAACTTGACCCCTTTTTTGCTATAAAATACTGAAATTATAAAACTTTAATTTACTTGAGCGAAGTAGATAACCATATATTTTTTTTCATATTTTCCCTCTTTATTTAAAAAAAATAACTAAATTTTTCGATTAATATATTTCTATAATTTCATATGTATTCGCTACTGGATTATATTTAATTTTTACTGAATTCTGAACCGTAGCACCGAAACCATTTGTACCTGTATATTTAACTAAAACTATCCATGTGTCACCATCGCTCTTAGCGCACTTTGACCACTTTGGTTTGAAGCTATCAGGATTATGCATGTCAGCCTTAATGGCCTTGTACGCACCTGTTGTCGCCCAACGTTCAACCTTTTTCTTAATTTGTTTCTCTTGCTGTACTTCTCTGCCTTTGAATTTTTTTGCATATGTCTTAGCTTGGTCAGCTTTATTAGTACTGAATATACTTACGTAGCCCGTAATGCCGCTATATGTTACTTTTAAAAATGGTATTCCGTTAGGGTTGCCCTTGCTGGATTCTCTAACTTCAACCCCTTCAACTTCAAGTTTTGTTTTGTTTGGTATACGTACAATATAATCACCACTAAAGCCAGGATTGGCCCGCATTCCGGCGTTATCATAAATAATGACGTTTTCAGCCATCACTGCCCCGCTCAACACCATTCCCAGAACCAATATCACAAAAATAGTCATAAACTTTTTCATATTTTTACCTATCTCCATAAAATCTTAATTTAAAAATCGTCTTCGTTGTCATAATATGTTTCAGCTTTAACGTTATTATTTTCTTCATTATAAGCTCCCCATATCAGATAAAATTGCAATTAATCCCGAAAAGAATAGTTTTGAGCATATACCATTGATAAGGAGATATTGCTATAAATCTTTTTATCTATTCTGCTTTTAGGATCAGCGGGGGGAACAAACAATTCCGGGGACACAATACTTATCTTTTGGGTTTGGGGCCGGGTTTTTGAGGCCGAACGTTTCTCCCAAGTAATTTTTCTATTTTTTCACAAAAAGGCCCGCCTCCCATAGGACGACCAGTTCTTGTGTGTCTCTTGATTTTC
>JABZFM010000009.1 GCA_014237465.1 Desulfobacteraceae bacterium
TGACGTTGGTAGAGTTTGTTAAAACGATTTACTTCTGATTCCTTCATAGTGTATACTCCTTTTTTATAAATGCCCGAAATTGGACACATAAAGGGAGTATACACTATTTTGATTTTTCCGCCGCGTAGCGGCTTCGTTCAACCAGTCGCTTGAGTTGACGGCTGGAAAACGCCGCAACTCAGCTTAATCGTTGGGACGTAAACATGTCGGCCTTAAATTGTGAATTAAGGGGTTGAGGATGATTGAAATGATTCATAATTCAAGCTTTGCCTTCCCCCGGCTTCTTTTAAATATCCAATGCTATTGCAATTAAATCTTCATGTTCACGAGGCTATGGATAAAACCGAGGCGGTTGTTGAGGAAACAAGCTCTTCGTTACTTGACATTGTCTAACACCATCTACGAACACCTGATGAGGGTCGAAAATGTTTGATGAAGTCATCATTGATGTATCAACTGATAACAAGAAGGCTTATGGAGAAAGCTTTAATAAAAAAGAGTATCGACTATATCCATTTCTATATCTTGTGGCTGGAAAAATTAAGGAGGCTGGTAATTATCAAGAAAGAGTGGATTATCGAGGGATAGACTTTGTCGAAAGAGTCAATCACGTGTCCGAAGGTCGCCCTAACTTTATGGATTTAACAGTGAATAACGAAGGGATACTATTTACACCTCACTCCGGATGGAAAGCTCATGCCTTAAAAAGCCAAGGCTTAACATCAGAGAATGCTGCACTTTTATTAGCTGCTGCGGGGCTTGAAATAACAGTTCCCAGCTTTACTTTTGATATTGCCAGATCTGAAGAGGTAATGATTGTAAGAAATAAACTTGCGGAAGAGCGAGAGAAATATTTGGCTTCAATCATAACTCTTACTGATGAAGCCTATGATCGAATTGCCTCTGGCCTTTATAAGGACACTGTTGACTGGGCTTTGAATGAAGCGTTTTTAAAAATAAAACCTAAAGCTATGAAATTCGAAGTAGCCATGTCAAAATTAGATAGAAATATTCTTGAAAGGATACGGTACAATTTCATTTCCGATGGTATTCCTGCTATTGGAAGTGCGTTAGTTGATAAAGGATTTAAGGAAGCTGCAAAAGTTTCTATGGTAAAGCTCTTAGAAATTCTAAGTAAAAACTTGGTACGCAGTTTTGAAGAACGAGAATCCCCTGAAGTTGTATACGGATACAAAGTTAACCAAATATGGCAATGCGCTAAAAAGCAAAGGTAGCGAATGTTGATTATTTTCAAATCTTTTATGACAATATGTAAGCGCTTGGCCGGGAGTTTTGTTTTTTATTATGTTATGGCGCCTCTAAGTATATTTGACCTTTTTTCGTTGACCCCTTTTCACAGATATTCACCTTTTCATTTACTTAAAATTTGCGATTTGTTGAACAAATATGACGACTAAATTTGAAATCATAAAAAATCATATAAAGAAAGGTTCTTTTGCTGATTGTTTTGGGAAACCGAATATCAGATTCCTAAGTACTGCTGATTTGAAAAAAGATGTCTGGATGATACAGGGAGCAAAAGGCATATTGGCTTATCATGATTTGACCAAACAAATTTACAACAAGTTTGAACAAATAAAAAATAATTACACAATTAGGGATGTTGAGAAAGTCTTAGATTCTCTAATTCATGACAGCCTTGGCCAGGAAAAAGTATCTGAGAATGAAATCGTAAATAAAGCAAAGAGACAACTATCCCCAAAAGGAATAGAATCATTTGATATTTTGAGAAATATTTATGGAATAGTTCTTTCAAAAAAATATCGTAAAATTGGGCCGTTTACTTTTCAAAAAGGGGAAAATGCCTATAAACATTATTTTCGAGGAGAACGTCCTTGGAAAGGCTATGATATAAAAAAAAATATTTCCTCTTATGTTGTTAGATGTCATGTCAAATCTGCAACACAAGATCGTGCCCTTGAAATCGCTGATGAAACTTTTACAACCTTGGAATACCTTTTCGCATTTATCTTAGGAAACAAGCATACTGGCTATGAAGTCAGGATTCTTCGTCAAACCAAAGAAAATAGATTGTTTCATCTTTCAAAAAGTGAAAGTGGCAATATTTTAGGGGGTAACAGTCGGGAAAACAGTGTACATAACGAAATCGATTTAAATGATCCATTTTTTAAAAAGAAAAAAATCAGGAAACTATTTTCGATAGTACCGGCAAGAGGCCTGACTCAAATTGAAAGCAGGCTAAACAAAGCTGTTATTTGGATAGGTAAAGGTTTAGCTTCTTACTCCTCCATAGAGTCAATTATAAGTTACTGTTCTGCATTAGAAGCTCTTCTCCTTAGAGATCCAAACGCTCCTATTTTTACCCCATCAAACGTAGCATCATTGTCTGAATGTTGTGCCTTTTTTCTTGGAAAAAAATACAGCTCAAGAAAAGAAATAGCCAAAAAGGTTAACTTAATTTATAAGGAACGTTCAGCAGGGACTCATGGTGGAAAGGTTTTTGCTGATCCTCAACTCGAAAGTACTGCGCTCGAGATCAGCAGGCATATGGTTTTTCGTTTACTCGAACTATACCCCCAAAGGATTGAAACCGAAAAAGATCTCTTTGAATTTGTAGATAGAATTAAATTTTCATAAGGTTGATTCCGGATAGGGTCGGGCCAAACTACAACAAGTCCTTTTAGAAAAACGCCCAACAAAAAAATCCAGCGGACGTAAAAAGCTGCGCCGCTGATTTAAACGTTCGGTGAGAGATGTTTTAACTTCAAATAAAGGCTGAACATAATGGAGAAATACGAAAAATTAATATTTCAGATACTTCGAGGTACAAGTGATGCCAATATTTCTTTCTTGGATTTAGTTAACCTTTTGCAGCATTTTGGATTTGAAATGCGTATCAAAGGAAGTCACCATATTTTTCGAAAAAAAAGTGTTGAAGAAAAACCCAATTTGCAGAAAGATGGAAATAAGGCCAAACCATATCAAGTCAAGCAGGTGCGTAACATTATTCTGAAATATAGATTGGGAGGTAAAGAATGATAAATAGATATGAGATTATAATCTACTGGAGTGATGAAGACAAAGCTTTTATAGCTGATGTCCCTGAGCTTCCTGGATGTATGGCTCATGGAGACACATATGAGTCTGCCTTAGATAGCATCAAATCCGCAATGGATTTGTGGATTAATACGGCTAAGGAATTCAACGATCTAATCCCACAACCTAAAGGTCGTCGGTTAGCCTTTGCATAAAAATGGTTTTCACCGAACAAGCCAGTACACCTGACGCCAAAAGCCGGGGGACGAAAAGAGGGGGGACGAAAAGAGGGGGGACGTCCTTAAATATCTCAATAACTTATTTCAACAGGCTGTAGCCATAATGCCTGACAATCGATTCACCTCGTTGGACCGCGTACCCACAACCCCTGCATAACAAAAATCGGTGTCAAAGATATGAAAATGGGGTCGCATCTTTAATCTTGAATTTTCTCATAGCAGGTGTTATCCGCCGTTGTTTTTCAGACTGCGGGTCGGGAACAAATAATAAAATTTATGGGTTCCTGATCGGCAGAAAGATTGAGATCGTACACCCCGGCCCTTTGTTATTTTTCGCTTCCACCCGTCCGCCCATGGCTTTGACAAACTTATTCACCAGTGCCAGGCCGATGCCGGTGCCGCCGGTGGTCCGGGTCAGTTCATTGTCCACCCGGAAGAAATCATCAAATACTTTTTTCAAGGCATGTTTTGGAATACCCGGCCCGGTATCGGAAAGACTGATTTTCATCTGACTGGCTTCCGGTTCCAGCACAAGTGCGATCTTTTTTTCCGCATTGTTTTTACCGAACTTCATGCTGTTTTCAATTAAATTAATCAGCACCTGAATCATTACTTCCCGGTCATACATAAAGGAAGTATGAGTGGTATTTTCAACATCAAACTCAAATCCCTCCTGTCGGAGTTTTTCGCACATAATGCCTTTGACTTCTGAAATCACATCATCAAATGCCCCTTCAGACAACTCCAGGCGTCGATTTTTTTTCTCCAGCCTGGAATATTCCAGTACATTATTGATCAAACGGGACAAACGACTGCTTTCAGAACCCAGAATCCTGAAATAATCCTGTTCCCGCTCAGGAGAAGACGCTATCTTCTGCTCCAGCATTTCAATATACATCCGGATATTAGTCAGCGGAGTTTTGAGTTCGTGCGTGACGGATGAAACAAATTGCGAGCGCCGTTCTGCGAGTCCGACAATGGCATAAACACTCCGGTAAATGGCAAACAGGCCCATGAGAATCACCAGGGCCATGATTGTCATCATGATATTGAGCGTTTGTCTGCCTGGTGATCGGGGAATATTGTCACTGATCAGGCGGGCGTTTAAAAACGCAAACGGCCGGGGAAACGTATGGTTTAGAGAAAATTTCGGGTCTTTGGACCACGACCCTGTTTCAACAATTGTCTGCCGAATGCCGTCTTTCATAATCGACAGGTCAAGGCTTGTAAATTTTGACATAGGCTGATTGGTAAAATGAGATTTTGTTATATGATTTAAAAACCGGTGGATCAGAAGAACGAATCCCTGGCGGTACACCCGGTCGTTGATAACAATCCGACGAAAAAAAACAACGTTTTCATCCGAAACAAATACCGACTGCATCGGGTCCACTTCCACGCGGAACACGGATGTATCAAGGTCTCTACCGGTTACCTGTCTTGCATTGCTCTCCTTTAAAATGGCCGGTGCGGGTGCGGAGAATTCATCAGCTGTTTCAAGCCACGCATATTTTTCAAAATCCGAAACAGATTTACCGGAAGCCGCTGCATCATAGGCGTCCTTATCCGCGATTTCACCCGCCGGAATTTCCGGCTCAGCCCCCCGCTCTTTAGTCGTTTTAAATAACTCTGCAGGTACTTGTTCCTGTTTTGATAATTTTATGGCCTGGTCCGCGGTAATATTTTCCACCCGTTTTTTTTCCTGTCCAAGATAATCTTTTTTCTTTTTGGAACGAGACAAATCGAGATACCGGCCGGCCAATGTGAATTCCTCTTCCTTTTCCGTTAATACTTTTTCCAGCAATACTTTTTCCGGCGGGGAAACTTCAAACGGCTCAGATACATCTGCCCGGCGGGTGTTAAAAATCCGGTTCACGTCTTCCAACTGGCTGATAACGTCTTTAATCTCTTCGTTTTTGGGGTCTGGCTTTTTTGAATCAGGCAGAGCGATTATATCCGATGCCAGCGGCGTCTGGAAAGAACCATCCGGATTATTCTGAAAATAACCCAGAATATAATTTTCTTCCGGCAGGGCCGATAATCCTGAAAAAGATGTATATTCTTCAATGGCCCGGCCCTCTTCTTTTAAGACCAGAGCAGAAAGTTCTTTTTCCATTTCATAAAAAAGAGTATCGGCAAAATAACGAAGCTCCGCCATTTCCTCCTGGTCAAGACTCTGGTGGGTCCTTAGGATAAAATACCCCAGAGGAATGGAAAGACAGATAAAAAATATGATCATGAAATATTTAATGCGTTTCACAGCCCTGCTCCACCCAAATCAAGACGATATCCTTCGCCCCGTATGGTTAAAAGAAAAGGCGTTTCTCCGATCAGTGACGCAATCTTCTTGCGAAGCTTTTGAATATGAATATCAACCGTTCGTGTCTCAATTTCCGCGTCACTGTAATTCCAGACTTTTAAAAGAAGCTCTTTTTTTGAAACGATCCGACTGCTGTGGTGATGCAGATAAACAATAATATCCATCTCCCGGCGGGTCAGTTCGATGGTTTGGATACCAAACGCTGCATTCAGATTGCTGCCGTCAAAAAATATGCCCTGTATGGTCAACTGTTCATCCCCCAGATTCTTGCCGGACCGCCGCAGCACCGCTTCAATTCTTACCATCAGTTCCCTTAAGGAAAACGGTTTACTGATATAGTCATCAGCACCGGATTTAAATCCGGTGACAATGTCTGTTTCAGCGCCCTTGGCGGTAAGCATGATGATCGGCTGGTCCGGTTTTTTTCTGCGGATTTCCCTACAGATGGAAAAACCGTCCACCGTGGGCAGCATGACATCCAGCAGGATTAAATCAAACCGAACATCCAATGCTTTTGAAAGCCCCTCTCCCCCGTCATCACAACCGGTGGGCTGGTATCCGTTAAACACCAGCACATCCAGCAGCCCGTTTAATATCGCCGGATCATCTTCTACGATCAATACACTGGCTTTCGAATTTTTCATGAATATTTTCCTTACGCAATATTTGAACCTAAATTCAGGATTTCAAAAAAAAAAAACAGTTTTCGTTCAGGCATTTCTATTCTAAGCGATTTTAGTCCCATAGAAAAGTAAAAGTTATGTAAAAAAACCGCTGATTTTTTTTACATTTCTTTGAATTGCTTCTTTATTTCAAAGCGTTAGAATGGACCCAGTGTTAAATTCAACTTCAAAACGATCTTTTAAAAAAAGGAGGCATCATGAAATCAAAACAAATCAAACCGCTCATCCTTATCGGCTGCCTGATTGCCATAACCTGTATCGGTATGGCCAGCTCCGGAAACCTCAGCCAAAAAAATATCAGCCGGATAATTAGTCCCCCGACACAGACTGTCAGTAATAAAAACGGAATTGTTACGCTTTCCTGCAACCTGGTCCAGGACAAAATCGTTTCAGGCAGTGACGGGATTGTTTCACTTGGCCTGACAATGACGGCAGACAGCGTTCTCGATGGAAAGACGTTGGAGGATGCCAAAAATTTGAATAATGTAGATATGGTGATTGTATTAGACCGCAGCGGGTCCATGTCCGGACAAAAAATAAATTACGCCAAAAATGCCGCTATAGAACTGATATCTAAGCTGACGGCATCCGACCGATTTGCCCTGGTCACATATTCAGACACCGCCCAAAGCCTTTCCGGGCTAATCAATGTCACACCTTCTGCGCAAAGACAATTGAATGCCATGATTGCCGACATAACCGTCGGCGGCGGCACCAATCTGAGTCAGGGGCTTCAGGTCGGGATCGACATTTTAACATCATCTAAAATGACTGGAAATTCCGGCCGGCTTATCCTGATATCCGATGGACTGACAAATAAAGGCATCACAAGCATAAACGCCTTGGGAAATATGGCATCTTTTGCCGTTAAAAATGAATTCTCCATATCAACAGCTGGTGTTGGAAATGATTTTAATGAGCAACTGATGACCGCCATTGCAGACCACGGAACCGGCAACTACTATTTTCTGGAAAATCCTTCCGCGTTTGCCGCTGTTTTCAATAATGAATTTGAACAAACCCGGACGTCTGCCGCAACTTGCGTCAAAATCAGCTTTCAAGGAAAAAACAGTATAAAACTGGTGAATGCCGGCGGTTATCCGATTGAGACGAAAAATAACACCGCTGTTTTTTTCCCGGGAGATCTGATGTCCGGTGAAACCCGAAAACTGTTTTTAAGCCTTAAATTTCCCACGGATCAGGTAGCCATATTTGATATTTCGGGAATCAGCCTCCAATACCATTATAACGGCGATCCATATTGCGTCTCACTTTCAAGCCCCTTAAAACTGGCCTGCGTAAAGGATCCCCAGGCTGCCATTGCTTCTATTGATAAGGAAACATGGGAACACAAAGTGCTGAAAGAAGATTACAGCCGATTAAAAGAAGCGGTTGCCGGCGATATCAGAAGCGGCCGCAAGCAAAATGCTCTTAAAAAAATTGACCGGTATTATACTGATCAGCAGGCTATCAACGCCAGTGTTCAGTCGGATGCCGTTACAGACAACCTGGATCATGATCTCAAACAACTCCGGGAGACGGTGGACGAGACATTTACCGGAAAGCCGGAAGCAGTGGCGGAAAAACAGAAAAAGAATGCAAAGGTGCTTCAATACGAGGGCTATAAGGAAAGAAGGAAGAATTAGTTTTAAACTCAATTTCAGGTATAAGGTAAAATTTTGAAGGACTCCAATGTTTTTTTCCTTCAGTCTTCAGCCTTCTACCTTCAACCTGACGACGAAGGAGTCAATCATGGGAATAATGACACGTTTTACGCGCTTGTGCAAAGCAGACATACACGGGGTAATGGATCAAATAGAAAGCAAAGAGCTGATATTAAAGCAGTGTCTGCGTGAGATGGAAGAGTCCTTAGGCAAAAAACAGAAAAAATTGAATCAGTTAAAGACCGCTTTAGATCAGGTCCGAAATGAAACCCTTCAGCTTAAACGGGAAATAGAAAAAAATGAACAGGATCTGGTGATTGCCATTGAAAAAGAAAAGGATGATATTGCAAGACTTCTGATTAAAAAACGCATGAAAACAGATCAGCATATGGATGCTTCAGCCCGGCACGCAGAATCGATTGAAAAACAGATTAGGATGCTTACTGAAAACATCGAAGCACAAAAACACCAGTATGCTGAAATGCAGCTTCGATCAGAAATCTGGCTGCAGAGTGCCGAACATCGAAAATGGGAGGAAAACACATCCCGGATCATACCGCAAAATGGCTGGAATTCGATTTCAGACGAAGAAGTTGAACTGGAACTGATTAAACGCAAAGAAATAATAACAGGAGGCATATAAAATGATTAATGCAAAACAGCCCGTTCGTACGACAATTTTTTATGGACTTATCTGCGGACTGATATTTTTAGCCTTAGGCTTATTTTTTGAGCGCACGGTATTCTGGTCTGCTTTCTTCCGGCTGACGATATTTTCCTGCCTTGCGGCATACTCATTTATTCTGGCATCATGGGCAAATAAAAAACGAATTTCCGTGATTTTCCCTTTGCTGTTTTTGTTTTTCTTTATTTTCAGCCAAAATTCCAATTCCGCTTTTCTGCTTCTTTGCCTGGGAATGCTCAGCTGGATTCGAAGCGGTGTCTGCTTTCAAAATGCATTTTCCAAATCTCTGGGTGCTGAAATTATTTTCAGCATCGGCGGCGGTGCCCTGGTGGCTTACTTCAGCCCGTATTCAACGGTAACGTGGGCACTCGGCATCTGGATGTTCTTTTTAGTGCAATCCCTGTATTTCATTGTAATGACGGATTTTGTACCAGATGAAGAACACGTAAATGTGGATGCGTTTGAACAGGCACGGATGCGTGCAGAGGGTATATTAAAAGCCTGAAACAAGTATATGCAATTCCCCCCCTGTTTCTATTTTTTTCAAAAATAACTTTTTATACGGATGGACCGGCATATTAAAAAAGGCTGAAGGTAGAAGGTAGAAGGCTGAAGGCAGGTTAAAAGAACCAAAAAAAAACTTGCCCTCCCCCATCGCAATGACTTTCGTTGCGATGCGAACAAACGCGAATCAATTCCATTATTAATGATGGAGTTGATTCGCATTTTTATGTTGTGTATTTATCTTATATCATGGGATTATGTTGAGTAACGCACGATTATTTGATACTCAGATTACGATTATGAATTTTTCAAGGCATCGCCTAAAATCTCTGACCTGGCCCTGATGACCAGATTCTCTAAAATTTAATAAAGGAGAAAATATTTACATTATGAAGCGGTTTATTGAAGAATATAAAGATAAAACATTTGATCTGATTGTTATCGGGGGGGGAATTACCGGCGCGGCAGTGGCCTATGATGCGGCCAGTCGAGGCTTCAGCGTCGCCCTGGTTGAAAAAAAAGATTACGGGTGGGCCACATCTGCTGCCACGTCAAAACTCATCCATGGCGGACTCCGGTATCTTCAAAATGTGGAACTCGGCCTTGTTAGAGAATCCCTGCGTGAACGGCTGATTCTTGAAAATATTGCGTCAAACCTTGTTTACCCGATTCAGTTTCTGGTTCCCGGATACAGGGATTTGAAACGAAACAAATGGATACTCAGAGCCGGGCTGACCCTCTATGATATTCTTTCCTATGACCGGAACAGAACCTGGGATAAAAACAAATATATCCCGCACCACTCCTGGCTGTCGAGATCAAAAATCATGGAACTGGAACCGGAAGTAAGATCAAATCAAATGACCGGCGGATCCATTTATTATGACTGTCAGAGCATTTTCCCGGAAAGATTGACACTCGCTTTTATTAAATCCGCTGTCCGGCATGGGGCTGAAACCTCTAACTACGCAAAAGTAGTTGATTTTTCATTTTCAAATAACCGCAAAGTCAAAGGTGTCCGGGTCGAAGACACTTTAACCGGCAATACGGTGGATGTAAGAGGCGCACTTGTTATTAATTGCGCCGGTCCGTGGGCGGATATTGTCTTAAATCTTGCCGACAAGTCCGGAAATTCAAAACACCAGATCAAACGGTCCGAAGGGATTCATATTCTAACCAAAAAATTTAAAACCCGGCATGCGCTTGTGATGTGGACGCCTTCCGGACGGCATTTTTTTACGATCCCCTGGCGAGGTTATCAATTAATTGGGACAACCGACAAAGATTATGAAGGGAATCCTGATGAATACAATGTCAGCAGACAAAGTGTTGAGGAACTGATTAAAGACACGAATGACTCCATCGGGGACGGAAACCTGAAATACGAAGATGTGGTATATGCCTGGGGCGGTCTGCGGCCCCTTGTTGACGACCAGACCGAAGGCACCTATGAATCCTCCCGCAAATATGAAATTTACGATAATGCGTCAGACGGCTTTGACGGCCTGATCACCGTGGAAGGCGGCAAATACACCACCAGCCGGCATCTGGCGGAAAGTGTAATGAAAATGGTTGAAAAAAAGTTCAATCGTGTACCGAAAAAGGCCATCACGGATAAGGCCCTTCTGACCGGGTGTGAAATCAAAGACATGGAAACATTCATGTTGGATTTAAAAAAAGAATGCCATGATTTCGATCCCATGACAGTTGATTTTCTGGGTAGAAATTACGGATCGGAAAGCAGATTTGTTTTTGAACTCGCCAGACAGAATCCGGAATTTTCAGAAATCATATGTGAAGACGGCCAGATTATGGCTTCCGTCGTTTACGCCATTCGCAATGAATCGGCAAAAAATCTCAAAGACATTCTCATGCGACGAACCGGGGTCGGCAATATCGGTCATCCCGGCAAAAATATTCTTAAAAAAATTGCCGTTGTTGCGGCTAAAGAACTCAACTGGGACAAATCAAAAATTGAAGAGGAATTAAATATTGCCGATGCTTCCCTCCGTCTGCCGCAGGCATAAATTTATAAGTTAAAAACGTTCAAACAAATAACCGATAAAATAAGGAGAGCAAATCAATGAAAAAAATTATTCTAACATTGATTGTCATATTTCTATTTTCAGTGTCCGGGTGGGCATCGGAACAGGAAACACCTGAATCATCAGTTGAATCTTCTAGGGAATCATCGATATCTGATCAGGAAATGATAGAATCAACACCTGAAACATCAGATATATCCCCTGATACAGCCACTGCTGACGAAGAAACAGCTCACGTGTCAACTGATATTGAGCAAGAGAAACCAAAACACAGTTTCGGCCACAAGCTGCTTTTTTATATCCCCAACCGGATACTGGATATTTTTGATCCGATTCGACTGCGTTTACGCGTTGGTCCTGGTATCGCAGTCGGCGCCCGTGTGACAAAACCGATTTCAGCGTTCATTGGCGGTTATAGTTCGATATATGCAGGACTGCCCGGACCTCGTATGGCGCCAATCGTAAAGCTGCCTGTCGGAATAGAAAATTACAGCGGTATGGGAGTCAGCTTTTTAGACACTACAGGTAACGGGAGCTTTTCTCCAAATTATTCCCCCACTGAAATCGGGGCGTCTTTCCAGCTTCTGATCGTCGGGGCTGACATTGGCGTGGATCCAGTCGAAGTACTGGATCTTGCAACCGGATTCATTTTTATTGATATTCGTGGTGATGATCTTTAAAATTTTCATTCCCGTCAGTTAGTCGCTGCAGGGCGGAGAAAAACCCCGCTCTGCAGAACATATCCTGATCATATATTTTTGGAAACACTCCAGTCTTGTAAGACAAACTCCTACAAAAAAATCCGTAAAATACGGACAGATTATCTTATTTTTATTATTGTAATAAATAAAAATTTTTTGATATAATCCTTTTAGTTAGATATCTCAAAAAACTCTCTTGCATTACGACCTCCACATAAAATTGACAGTAGAATAATTCCCTCAGGAGGATATATTGATATGAAAAAACGCAGATATACACGCAGTGGTGTCTGGCCGCACACCGATGCAACAATCAAAGTTCAGGAAAATATCAGCTATGATAAAGTTCAGTATTTAACGGTCAAAGGAAAAGTCCAAAACTTAGGGTCAAGTGGCATATTTATCTTAACCGATAAGCTTGTACCCATACCTGCCACTGCCGAAATTACCATTAATTTTGATTCAACATCAAACATACCCGGACTGCTGATCAGTGCATCCGGCAAAACCGTTCGATTGACAAAACAAGGCGTGGGCATAGAATTCACTTCCATTGATTTAAAAAAACTTCAGACATGCATCATTAAAAAAATTAATAGTTCAGATATTTCTGAATGCAAGCTGGATACAGTTTTATAATTTCGGCCGAATAAAAAAACATCTGATATCATCTCTGTTGTTTTTGACTTCTGATATTCAAGTCAATCATGAAGCCATCAAATCAATTCTTCTTTAACCATCCATTGATAGCAGTCTTTGAGCATGGAGGAAAGCGATCGAGTTTGATAGCCAAGCTCATCTTCGGCTTTTTGAGTGCTGCAGACCAGATCAGATGAAACCAGCAACGCTTTTTCCGGTGTTAAATCCGGTTCGTTTTTCGTTACATAAGATCCCCATTGAGACAGCCTTCCGATTATTTTCAATACAAAGGCCGGTGTCGGCCGGGCCGGAACTTTTTTACCGAGAAGCTTTCCTATTTCTTGTGCAAGGACCTGGAATGTCGCATCAACACCACCAAGCAGATAATTATGCCCGCACTTTCCGTTTTCATATGCGGCGATATGTGCTTTGGCGACTTCTTTAGAATGACAGAATGACCCGCTTCCGGGCGGAACACCCGGCAACCGGTTTTCATTAATCAGATGAAATAGTCGGGACCAACCGGCTAAGTCATAAGGCCCGATGATATTTGACGGATTTAAAATCACGGCATCAAGGCCTTGTCGAATTCCTTTATGAACTTCCAGTTCCGCCAGTCGCTTGGTCCTGAAATAACTAATCCAGAAATGTTCAGCGGTAGAAGGAGTGCTTTCCGTAACTCGGTGCGGTTGAAACCCATAAGCGGCAATACTGGACGTATAGATAAACCGATGAACATTTTTCTTTAATGAAGCATCGATCATATTGCGCGTGCCATCCACATTTACCTTAGTTTGAAGCGCATCGCCAGATTTCCAGTGACTGGTATTTCCGGCAACATGAAATACCGCATCCGTGTTTTCAGAAATTAACTTTTCACAGGACGCGGGATCCGTTATATCTCCGTCAACACATTGAACGCCTAATTTTTCAAGTGCTGTGGTACTTGATGATGCCAGATCCATACTCATGACTTCCCAGCTTGCTTCCACAAGACAATGAATCAGATTCATGCCGAGAAATCCGGAACCACCGGTTACAAATGCGGTTTTCATCATACCCCTCCTCATTATTTAATCATTATTTGTAAAACCGACTATTCTTTGACGCCATATCCCGCAGCAACTGGGCGGGCATGAATCTCGGATTAAGGTTTTTGTTGAGTTTATCCATTTTATCCACGATGCTTGCGGCTCCCTTTGTGTCAATATAGCGGAATGGTCCGCCGCGGAAGGGAGGAAATCCAAGCCCAAGAATGGCACCCACATCCCCATCCTGTGGACTATCGATAATCCCTTCTTCCAGGCAAAGCACCGCTTCATTTAAAAGCGAGGCCAGTATCCGGGTAGTATAAAAACCGGGCCCGTCTTTAACCACAATGCACGTTTTGCCTTGTTTGATACCAAAATCAAGGGCAGTGGCCGTCACCCATTCAGCGGTTTGATCGGTTGTGATAATTTCCAAAAGCGGTATACGGTGGACCGGAAAAAAATAATGCATGCCGATAACATTTTCAGGCCGCCGGCATCCTTCGGCAATGGCATGAATGGAAAGGGCCGAGGTATTGGAGGCAAAAATAGTCTGCTCATCCGTCGCATCTTCCACATCCTTTAAAATCTTCTTTTTCAGACCCAGATCCTCAAACACGGCTTCAATCACCTGGTCCGTATTTTTTATCAAAGGCCGGTTTCAGCTTTCCCAGTTTTTCCGGATTTGTATCATCCCGGGGACCGTTATCTTCCTTAATGGGATTTTTCTCGCCAGGTAAAACCACGGGAATAATTTCATTTTTAACGGAACGGTTTTTAATCGCCGGAAGCGATCATACCGGCGCCATTGGTAACCGCCATGTTTGCGGATATGCAGGCAATCGTGCACGTATGCGCCGGTATGTTTTTGGGCAAACCAACCCCAAGAGCAATCTCTCTTGCCACATTGGTGGTGGCAATATCGGCAGCAACCGTGCCCATAATCACATGATCAACAGCTTCTGATTTAATACCGCTTTTGGCCACAAGACCTTTGACTGCATAGCGGCCAAGCTCCCATTCCATGGCATCTCTAAAACCCGTACCGGACCTCATAAACGGTGTTCGACAACCGTCAACAACGGCTACTCTTCCATTCTTTTTCTTCATTCTTTTCTCCGTATAAATTCAATCAAAATCAAAAATCCGTCTCTCCGCAGGCGGATTTACCGTTTCAGCCATCACAATCCATCAAATGATGGATATGAATACCTTGAAAAGGAGGCCAAGCCTCCCAAGGATAATAAACTGAGCCCAGTAAACGGCGGAAACCAACAAGCCGCACTGGGTATCGGTCAGGCCCCATTCCTGTTTAATAAAAGGGAAAAGTGAGACGACCACCATCCGATCGATGTAGTCGAACATGAACAGGATGAATAAGAGAACGAAAACGTAATAGGAATAGCCTTTGGAAAATAAATCGTATGGTGCATCGTTGTTTGTTTTCATGATTCACACTATGCTTTAAAAATATTACTGATTATTTGGCTTTGCCTCATTCTCTTCTGCCTGCTTTCGATAGAATTCATACACACCGCCGATTTTATACAGCCAGTTTGCCATGCCCGGATGAATGGCATCCAGTAACGGAATCAGCCATGTGGGTCCGGGGTTAACGGCTATTTCGCCAATGTCTTTTTTGATGGCCCGGATAACGGCTTCGGCTACTTTTTCTGGAGTTGTGGCATTGCTGATCCAAGGCGGTTTTTTATTGTACTCGGCAAACATGCCTGATTCGAAAACAAAGCCAGGACATATAACAGAAACACCGACACCGCTGCCGGCAAGCTCCATTCTGAGCCCCTTTGTCCATTCGATCAATCCGGCTTTTGTGGCGCAGTACGTTCCGCCATAGGGATTACCCCTTTTGCCTCCCAGCGAAGACATGTTTACAATCTGGCCGCTTCTTTGTGCCAGCATATCCGGCAGCGCCAAACGCGTCAGAAGCATGGCGGCAATCAGATTGGTTTGAATCATTTTTTCGATATAATCAGGTGTTAAAGCGGTATAAGAACTGACCCACTCCATTCCCGCATTATTGATCAGGATATCAAGCCGGCTGAAATCGTTTTTTACGTCTTCAAGCAGTTTTTTACGGAAAGATTGATCAGTGATATCGCCAGGGTATACCTTTACGTTCACATTATAATTGGAAACGTCTTTGGCAGTATCTCTCAAGCCTTTCTCGGTCCTGGCTGTTAAGGCAAGGTTCACGCCTTCTTTAGCAAGAAAGCGCGCAATCTGGGGCCCGAGACCTTTTGACCCGCCGGTCAGTAACGCGTTTTTTCCTTTGAGGTCTTTCATGATTTATCTCCGATTGGTAAAAACAGGTTATCAATCAATTTCCGTATAAGTAACATTTTAATAAACCGGGGCAAAATATAGGCCCGGATTTCTGATGACACTATGTAGCGGAGGTCTTTAGACCTCCATACCCACAGCCTAAAGGCAGTGGGGCATGGAAACCTGAAGGTTTCCGCTACATCGCATCCTAGTTGTAACCGAACTTTTTGAAAACATACCCGCATAAGCGTTAATGTGAAATTAACGGATTTAAAGATTCAACGATCGTTTTGGCTTCACTGATCATGTCATCAACAATTTGCCGGGCGCTTTTAATCTCTTTTACGGCGCCGCCGATCTGGCCGCAATACAGGGACCCTTCTTCGCAATTTCCTTCAATACAGGCCATGGCAGACCTGCCTTCTCCGATCATTTCAAAAAGTTCTTCCGGCTTGGCCCCTTCTTTTTCAGCATTGATAATCATTTCCGTTAACTGGTTATTAATGGCGCGGGTCGGACCAATAGTCGTTCTGCCGGTAATTGAGGTCCCCACATCCGTCATTTTCACTATGGCGTCTTTATAGTTTTGGTGAGCGGCAGCTTCGTGAGTTGCGAGAAATCGCGTTCCCATTTGAACCCCTTTAGCGCCCAAAGCCAGCGCTGCAACCAGCCCCCTACCGTCCGCAATGCCACCGGCAGCGATAACCGGGATGTCAACTGCACTGGCCACCTGCGGGATCAACGCCATGGTGGTAATCTCGTCATGACCATTATGGCCTCCGGCCTCAAATCCTTCCGCAGCCACAGCATCCACACCCGCGTCTTCACTTTTTTTTGCAAAAGTAACGTTGGCGACCACATGGATGACACGGCATCCCTGATCCTGTATCATTTGTGTAAATTTTTTAGGACTGCCGGACGACGTTGCAATCACTGATGCGCCTTTTTTAATCGCAGCATTGATCATTTCGTCTGAATCCGGTCGAACCAAGGGGATATTGACGCCAAATGGTTTTTTTGTTTTTTCTGTTACATGGGCGCATTCTGATTCGATTTCTTCAATTGTCATGCCGCCGGCACCCATTAAGCCGAGTCCACCGGCTTCTGATACCGCTGCCACAAGATCTGATTTTCCGATCCAGAGCATACCGCCGAGAATAATCGGATATTGGATATTAAGTATTTCGCAAATTTTAGTTTTAAACATTTTTAACTCCTTAAATTATACAAATCCGTCAAAAGTACTGGGATGGCTAAGGTAAAAGTTCCACCAATACCATAAAATATGGCAAGACGTAGCGGTTTTTCAGACAAGAAATAATACATGTAGTATCTTGAGTGTCTGAAAAACCACTATAACGCAGTAGATGGGACTTTTAACGACGCCATCATAATTATACATTCAATCCAAGCACTTCCTTTGCTTTATCCTTATACATGTCCATGGGGGCTTCCGCGAAAAGCATCATCTTCTGCGCGGCAAACGATCCTTCACCATGAATGGTACAGACTTCATGCCACCCGGCAAAATCACTTGCCACCATGTGGTGCAGCATGCTCATCAGTTTTAATCTTTCTTCTGCATTATAGTTACCGGCTCCGCCCATGTATTTTTCAAGATATGGATGCAGTTCTTCATGTTTCCAGTCCTGGTAGGTCGGCTGAGTAACAAGCAACCCGCCGGCAATATCCTGAATGTCTCTCACAAATTCATGAAAGTTGGACGCAAAATGAAGCTTGGCCATGTTTGAATTCAGACGATTGGCAACATACAGACCGGAGTTGCCAAAGTCCTCGGGATTACTGTATGCAGCCATGGCCAAGGCTTTAGTGGTTTCAGTATATTTGATCATGTCGATGAAGCGTTCCCGTACGTTTGAGGTTTTTGCAACCCCGTTGGCTTCAGCAACTAGCATGCCCAGACCGGTCATGTATTCTAAGATTGGAATCTTGTAAGTCACTGCCGTGTATCGGTGAAATGCAGAAAAGGCGTATGCCACATACTGGGCAAACTGCCATTCGCGTAGCATAAATACGCGCTCCTTGGGCACCTTAACATTGTCAAAAAATACCAGGGACTCCACATGACCACGTTTGGGCTTGGGAGTGGGAAAATGATATTTGTCGTCATAACGAAAATTGGGTCTGCATATCTGGGTGATTCCCTTGGTATTGGCTGGTATGGCAAAAGCGACCGCATAATCCCCCTCACCTTCTTTCATGTTCCGGGTGGGAATCACCATAAACTCGTCCACATAAGGACCGGCGGTGATATGGGCCTTGGCGCCGGAAACCACAATTTCATTTTCAGTTTCATCCACAACTCGCAAATAATAATCCGGAGTTTTCTGATCACCCGGCCCCTTGCTGCGATCACCCTTGACATCGGTTACAAGACCGGCCATGGAAAGGTCATTTCGCGCACAATGCCATCGGTAGTCATTGATTCGTTTAATATAATCTTCATTCCCCATAATTTTTGTCACGGCGGTTAAGCCATTAATAATATCCGTGCCGACATCCTTTACAAATGGAAGGGCGCCTTCGGCAAAATAACAGGCACTTTTAATAAGCTCATGCCGTTTACCCACCGCTTCAGGATAATCCGGTATTTCAAAATAAGTGCTGATCGGCTCACCGGTTTCCGGATCTTTCATGACGGCGATTTCCTGAAGTTTTTCATCATGTCCCATCAAAAAATCAAATGCCGCTGTTTCCACTCCCACCTTGATGTACGGATCTTCCGTCACATCCGGTACTTTTTGACCTAAAATAAAAACATTCCGGTTGTCTCTTAATCCTGCCTTGTATTCTTCTGCTGTTCGTAGTGCCATTTTTTTCTCTCCCTTTTATTCTCGATCCCTTAATTTTTATTTAGAATTTTTTATTTATTTTAAAGTCCCACGGAGGACTGTGGGAACGAGCCGTAGAGACGATGCATGCATCGTCTCTACGGTTTTTAATTCGTAATTCCTACCTTCTCAGCCTTCAACCTTCCACCTTTCCCATCGGCGCGAACATTTCACGAAAACTGGGCATAAAGTTTAAATCCCCTTCAATCTTCATTTTTCCGGTCACCACGGCGGTAATGCCGTCGAGTTTACCGGTCACAATGTCATGATATGAGCTGTCACGGGCAACCATAAAAACCGTCGGTGTTTTTAAGACCTCTTCGGTCAGTGTCATTGTCCCGTCTTTAATCGTGATTGTCCACTGGCCACCCCCTTTTCCGGTGATATGATAGCTGACAGTCGCATCCACGTCCTGGGCTTTTTCCGGGATAAATCGTTGCTTCATGCCTTCAAAAAAATGGGCCACCGGTACAGCCTCAGCTGTTTTTTCTTCTTCTATCTCTACCACCAAATCTTTTTTCAACACTTTGCCAACGGCATTGGCCGGCAGACTGGGCCTGAATAAATAATATTCCGGGACTTTATATTCCGCCATTTTGCCTTTGCAGAACTGTCGGATTTCATCCTCCGTGCAGTCTTCCCCTCTTTTAAGAACAATACACGCCTTTGATACCTGACCGTATTTGTCGTGGGCTTCGGCAATGACAGCAACGGAATCCACGGCCGGATGGGTGGCGATAACATTCTCTATTTCCTTTGGGTAGACGTTGACACCGCCCCGTATGATCATGTCTTTTTTCCGGTCAACAATAAACAGGAACCCTTCTTCATCCACGTAGCCGACATCGCCTGTAAACAGCCATTCGTCTTTAATGGTTTCGGCGGTTGCTTTCGGGTTGTTGAAATATCCTTTCATGACCGTATCCCCTTTTACCACGATTTCACCGATCTCTCCTGCGTTAAGGGGTTTGTCCTGTTCATCAAAAATACACACTTCAATGCCATCAAAACCGGTACCAATGGAGCCGTATTTACGCTTGCCCTCCATATTGGCCGTAATTCCACCGGTGTTCTCAGTGGAACCGTATGCTTCAAGGATCGGAAGGTGAAACCGGCGTTCACATTCATCCAGCTGTTCGGGCGGTATGGGCGCGGCCCCGGAAACGCCGATGCGCAGCGAACTAGTATCCACCGTGTCGGCTTCAGGGGTTCTTAGAAGAATGTTCCACATGGTGGGAACAATATAAAAACCATTGACTTTATATTTTCCCACGCATTCCCAAAATTCAGTGGCTGAAAAATTTCGCCGTAAAATCATGGTGCCCGCGCTGTACATGGTGGGAAACGCCAAATCATTCAAACCGCCGGAATGAAACAACGGCAACACACACAAAATCCGTTCACCTGGCTGTATTGGGATATGTTTTGTTTTAATATCAGCACCGAATACAATTCCCTTGTGTGTCAGCATCACCCCTTTGGGTTTGCCTGTGGTTCCGGACGTATACATCAACGATGCCACATCATCGGCTGACGGCGGATCGGAAAAATCCGTTTTTTGAGAATATTTTTCCAGGATATCCGGCAGATAATCATGTGGAAAACCCAGATCAATTGGGTCCGGCGAATTAATAATAATTTTTTCAACAGATGGGATTTTATCTTTAATGACAGCCACGATTAAGGCATACTCCGGATCTACCACCAGCACCTTAGGCTTGCAGTCATTGACCAGGAATTCGACTTCATCCGCCTGCCACCAGCAGCTGATGGGCCCTGCAGTTGCGCCGATTTTTTGAGCGCCTAGCAGGGTGTAGAAAAAATGCGGGGTATTGCCCATTATAAATGAAACAATATCTCCTTTGCCAATGCCGTTTTCCTGTAAATAAGCGGCAAAAATGTCTGTCCGCAGGTCAAGGTTCTGATAAGTGACAATTTCATCATAGAAATTCAAAAAAGGTGTATCCTGAAACTCTTTTGCGTTTTGTTTGACGAGATCAAACGTGGTAAAAATTTGTCTATCCATTTTTTATGTCTCCTGAGAAAAAAATATTTGGTTTTCCAAAAAATTTAATAATGATGTTTCTGTAAAAAGTCAGATTCAGATGGCAAAGAAAAAAGCGCCGGTAAAATAAATCGTAAGTCGGGATTCCATTCCCGACAAATAAAATGTCATGTCAATCGGCAGATTTTGGCGCTGGGTAAGAAACCCGGCCTACTTATAAAACTATTTTTTGATACAATGTCGCGTAACTGTGTCACAAAGCTTTTCACGACGCCATCACATCTTGAACCATCCGTTTTCCTTGTACCACGCCAGGGTCTCTTTCATACCCTTTTCCATAATTGGATATTTGAATTTAAATCCTGTGCTTTTCAATTTGCTGTTATCCCAGATTTTGTTACAATTCACATAATCCAGGGTTGCCTTTTCAAGCAGGGGCTTGGTTTTCAGTCGCCGCGCAATAAATTGAGACGCAATCGCCAAAGGTTTTGCGACCGAGAGCGGGAGATGAAAAAAATCCTTTTCTCTGCCAAGAAGTTCCCGGCTCAGCAATTTGTAAAATTCAGCAGACGTCATATGCGTATCATCAGCGACGTTATATGCTTCACCGATCATCTCATCGTGATCATAGGCATGGATTGCTGCCCGGCACATATCTTCCACATGCAGAAACGCTTCTATGGTGTCGCCTTTTCCCAAAATCAGTTTTTTCTTTTTATTTCGTTCATCATAGGTCATTTTCAGCACCAGATATAAACCATATTCAGACCGTGACCCGTAAATAGCTGCCGGCCGAAAAATTGTTGCTCGAAGTCCTTTTTCTTTAATGTATTTTTGAACAATCTTTTCGCCTTCCCATTTACTGACATTATAATTATTCAATGGCGGCGTAATTTTGGGATCATCTTCTTTTACAGGATTCCCGGGATTTGAACTGTAACCGTATACACCAACAGATGATACATGCATAAATCGATTCACCCTGGCTTTAATAGAGGCATCGCAGAGGTTTTCCACCGCGTCCACGTTAACGGCAAAAATCACTTTGTCCGGCGTGGAATAATCATGAATACCGGCCACATGAATAACGCTGTCAACGCCCTTAAGAAGGTCGTCGAGTCCTTCCCGACGGGTCAGGTCCGAACACACAAATTCAACGCCCAATGCCTCAAACATAGCGCCATAATGACGACTGGACACATCGGTAGCCCTTACCTTAAACCCGGCTTTAACCGCTTCAGCGACCATATGGTGCCCGGTAAAACCGGATGCACCGGTAACCAGCACAAGCCCTTTGTCTTTTTCTGTCATGATAAACCTCCTGTTAATATAGGATACTTAATCTGTCCAATACCTTTGCCGTAGGACGGCCATTTTCATCCCATCCCCTTAAGCGGTAATATTTTTTCAACATCGTATCGAGTTCCACGGACGCCCAGCCGTTTTCACCCACATCCGTCAACATCCGGCGCGGCAGGGTATCATCCTTTTTACTGATTCCTTCGCGGCAGTTCATATACCGTTCCAGATTGAAAATTCGATCACCTACCTGATACAATTCTTTTCTGCCGATTTTATATCCCATCAACCCGGACATCAGGGCACAATAATCCGACAAATCAGTGGTGGCCAGGGCAATGACCGGAAGGTTACGCATAACAAACCGGAGTATGGGTTTGGGGGTATATTTGTATGCCGGATTTTCTTCTAAAAACGGATACTGGGTCTGGAGACAGAAAATAGCGGAGTTCGTCATCTCCATGATATTTTGTAAAAACACGACAAAATGGGCTTTGGCTTTCGTGCCGTGGGGACTTAAATAAGATTTTTCACCACCGCCCAGGGGATCCGTTTCCACGGCATGGGTTGCGCCGGAAAGATGAGTGGCCCCGCAGTTGGCAGTCGCGTATCCAAGCCCCTGACCGGAGCAACCCCGAGGGTCATAACCGGCTATCTCCAACCCTTTGACGTGATTGGCAAAATCCTCACCGCCGTATTTTTCTGAAAAACGCTTTACCCCTTCGGCCAGCTCATCTCCAAGTCCCCGTCGATATGCGATATCTTCGATGGTCTTATCGATATTAACGGAATCCCCGAATTTCAGGTCACTTTTCAGCATCCCTTTTTCAGTCAATTCCATGGCAAAACCGATGACACCGCCGGTGCTGATAGAGTCAAGTCCCAAACGATTTAAGCGATCATTCCACTCGGCTATTGTATTCAGATTTCCCACCATCAGATTGGAACCCATGAGGGCGATGGTTTCATATTCCGGAGAAATCAATTCCCGGTTATTGAATTTTCCGATTCGACCGCATTGAATAGGACATCCGGGACAGCCATGATTCTTTACTTTGTGCTGATCACGAATTCTTTCCGCACTTATATCCTCCATGCCGGCAAACCGTGACTTACTAAAATTCCTCACCGGCATGATGGATGCGCTTCCGAAAGCCCGAACATTCTGAGCGGTTCCCAATTCCCGAAGCCTCCTGCCTGTGTTGTCATGGGCGCGTACTTTCTTCCGGGCGATCTTAAGCGCTTTTTGAAACCGATCCGGATCAGCCACCACTACTTTGCGATTTCCTTGGGCCACGATCCCTTTTAAATTTTTAGAACCCATCACAGCGCCCATACCGCATCTTCCTGCAACCCGTTTATCTGATGCGATCACTGAAAACTTGACAAGGTTCTCCCCTGCTGGTCCGATCACCACCCAGTCGCCTTCATCTTTCCGGGATTCCTGAAAATCAACCGTATCCATCCCCCAGGAATCTGATGCATCCCGAATTGTCACGTTTCCATTTTCAATGTGTATGGCCACCGGCATTGGTGATCGACCCCTGATCATAATGCCGTCATAGCCGGACTTTTTCAGACTGATACCAAACTTGCCCCCCACATAAGAGGCGGCAAAAATACCTGTTAACGGCGACTTGCACATCACCGTAAATCGGTTGCCGGACGGGGCGGTCGTTCCAGCAGTCGGCCCGGTCATCATTACCAGGATATTGTCCGGCGAAAGCGGATCAATGCGTGGTTTGATGTAATCATGCAAAAGCTTTAACGCCAAGCCTTTACCACCAATATATAAACGCCGAACTTTTGCTGAAATCTCACGAATACTGACACTTTGGGTCGTCAGATCTATGTCAAGAACCTTGTTGTTAAACGCTTTGATATCTGTCATAAAATGCCTCCGTTTTAAGAGGTTTAAGGTTAAAGGTATAAGGCTGAAGTTTCATAGTTAATTTTCAGTATCGCTAAACCGTTGTTCCTCACTTCGATATTTTCAATTTACCGAGCAACTTCTCAATAAGTCCGGCGATAAATGTGCGTTTACATAGAACCATGTAGCGGAAGCTTTAGCCTTCCATAAGTCAATTATATATAGAGGCCCAATGGCCTCCGCTACATCGTCCCGATTTATTGAGAACAAACTTTGCCGAAAGATAACACAGTGTTTTTACCTAAACGTCTTCTATCTTAAACCTTCTACCTTCTACTCTTCATTCTTTTGTAATCGTTATATTCAACGCCTGACATTTCAAATTCAGGCTTTCAGGATCGACATTTTTTAAAACCGCGCGCATGCACATATCAAAAATCTGGTCCCGGTATTGGGTGATTGATGCCGGGCGTTCCACCAACAGCCATTGAATCGTCAAATGCTCGATAAAACCCAGAACCATATTCCGGAACAAATAGGGATCAATGTCATCCCTGAAAATTCCCTTTTGCACCCCTTCACTGAATGTATCCACAATGGTCCGGGAGGCTTCACGAATAATCTTGTATGCATCTGACTTTAAAAAATTTCGATTTCCTTTCAAAGAAAGCATGACCACCGATGTATACAGCCGATTCTTCTCATAAAACTCAAGATAGGCCTGAATAATTCCCCGCATTCTTTCTTTTGGACATTGAATAAATCGACCGATCTCCTTGAGGCGGTCAAATTCACGTTGGGTATAAAACTTTGGTATGGAAAACAGGACTTCTTCCTTGGATGAAAAATACTCATAAATGGTTGCGTCAGATATTTTGGCTGCCTTGCTAATGGCGGAAATGGTTGTTTCCTCAAACCCTTTTTCTCCAAAAACCTTTAACGCACCTTCTATAATATTGATTTCTTTTTCCTTGCTCCGTCTTGTATGTTTCTTCAGAGTTTTTCCGTTTGTTTTTTTCTTCATCTGCTCTCCTTTAAAATAACGCTGATTTAATCGAAAAATAACGAATTCAAATGCCCATGTCAAGAAAAATTATAACGTCATTATGATTTTTTTAAAAAAATCATAATGACGTTATAATTTTATTGATTTATCAATAATAATTATATAGGAAACAAGTATATTCATTTTGATACAAAATCAGATTTTGAATATAATACTTTGTCATTCATAAATAGAAATTGGAGGTTGCTATGAATTTAACTGTTTTGGATTTTGAGATAATTGAAAATGTTGCCGTCATTACAATGAACAACCCGCCGATCAATGCGCTCACGCCGGTTTTTCTAAAAGATTTTGATCAGGTCTTTCATTTAATAGACCGTTCAGATGATGCCAGAGCGGTACTGATTGCCAGCAAATGCCCGGATTTTTTTTCAGTCGGCGATGACGTGACCAAACTCAGGGAAATAGACGATGACCTGATTGCCTTGCAGCCCAAAGCCCAGGAAATGATGAATACTCTGGAAGCACTGCCACTGCCGGTAGTCGCTGCCATTAATGGTCATGCTTTAGGCGGCGGCCTGGAGCTTGCGCTGTGCTGTGATTTCAGGTTTATGGGAGAGGGTTCCGGCGTTATCGGGCTTCCGGAAGTACGCCTGGGAATGATTCCAGCATTTGGCGGCACCCAGCGCCTGCCACAGATTATCGGCAAAACCAGGGCGTTTGAAATGATGGTCAAGGGGCTGCAAATAAAACCGGATGAAGCCAAAAATATCGGCCTGATTAATGATGTGTTTCCCAAAAATGAATTATATGAAAAATCATTGAATTATACAAAAAGACTTGCCCGGCAGGCGACCGGCGCCATTGCGAGCATTAAAAAATGTGTTAACACAGGACTGACCCAAGGATTTAAAAAAGGCCTTTTAATGGAGCAGAAACTTTTTAAGGAAAACATTGTCAAACCGGATGTCAAAGAAGGGATAGACGCGTTTTTAAACGGCCGCAAACCGGAATTTACGGGAAAATAAATGTTGCTTGCTATTTTTCATCCTTGACGCGGCACCAGCATGGCAAAGCGCGAGAAGTGCGAATCACTGTCTATTTAAACATCGCACAACACCGCCGGGGTTGGATTATGGACTCAACTATTACCTGAATAGGCGAAACAGATGTGATTGTCAATTTTGATGTATCACACGCTAAGATTACTTGATTTTCGCCTTGACCGCTGCAATAAAATCAGGGTTGGTGCCGCAGCACCCGCCGATAAAGTTTGCACCGGCATTAATGAGTTCGGGGACGAAATCGGCGAACTGGTCCGGGGTGGTATGATAGACGGTTTCGCCCTTGACGATTTCCGGAATTCCAGCGTTGGCTTTCATCCACAAGGGCAGATCGGTAGCGGCTCGCATCCGTTGACAGATCGGAACAAATCCTTCGATACCCTTTCCACAATTGGACCCGATGACGTCCACACCGGCATTCGCAAACTTTTCCACCATCTCTTCGGGTGGATTGCCCATCATGGTTCGATCCTTGTCAATGCCGGCATCAAATACCATATTGGCAACCACCGGCAGGCCGGTTTTTTTAGCGGCTGAAATGGCTGCCAGTGCTTCAGTTATATCGATCATGGTTTCAATGACAATGGCGTCAGCGCCTGCCTCTGCACAGGCTTGCGCCTGTTCGCTAAAGGCGTCTTCCAATTCATCTGCGCTGACCTGTTTCATAATAATTAACTTTCCGCTGGGGCCAATGGAGGCAAAAACACAGGCTTTATCACCGGCCGCTTTTTTTGAAATCCTGACTCCGGCTGCGTTTATTTCCCTTACTTTATCCGCAAGATCGTGCTTTTCAAGAATAAACCGGTTGGCGCCGAACGTGTTGGTTAATACAACCTGGCTGCCGGATGCAACGTACAGTCCGGGAATTTCCGCAACCCTGTCCGGATGCTTAATGTTCCAAAGCTCAGGGCATTCACGTTTTTTTAAACCGCGATTTATCAGTTCCGTACCCCATGCCCCATCTGTTATGACCGGTCCTTCTTCCATGAGTCGGGTGATTAATTCATGCATGTTGATCTCCATTAATTTTTTTATGCTCCCATACGAGGCCTTCCCACGGCAGTGGCCCGTATTTCAGTCTGGATAAACGTTTCTGTTTCTCTGCCCGGCATTTTATTCTTAACGCCAAAGTTCTTTTTTATCAAATCGATTTCAAACATGTCTGCCCCGGCCGCGCGGACTTTTTCGATGGCGATCCTGGCGGCTGTTTCACGGGCGTATTCTTCCGCATCCGTATAATGTTTGAAACTGTTTATGCCTTCAGTTGTGTGAACCCGAAAGGACATTCCGCCCTGTCTGGGTTTTATCAGGATATGAACGGACTGGGAAATTGTACCCGTAACAGCGCCGATGGCATTGGCGACCGCTGCATTTTCCGGTACTGATATTTCACAGTTAAACAGTGAAGCCATATCCGGCAGGTAGGTGCCTGCCGGAGCGCCAACGGCAACAATGGGACACGTAAGCGCAATTGAACAAGACAGCAACCCTTTCATCTCGTTTTTTACGGCCTGATTGAAAAAAAAGGAATCAGCCGCCTGTTTTACAATTTTTCCGGAAGTAGTATCTGCACGGAGGGCACAGCAAACCATGGCGGCTGCAATCTCATATTGAACCTGCGCAATGACCATTTTACAAAATGCTTCCACTTCCATATCCAGGCAGGCGCTGATCAGCGCAGCCCCGTGATAGGCGGCTTGCGCAGAGCCGGTTTCATATAAACCAAGGACATTTACTGCGTCCGTTGGCGTAAATGAACTTGCATTGATCAGCCCTTCTTTTAGCAGATAATCGATACTTTGGGCATAAACAGACGGATATTTAACCTCTTCCAGAACATGAGGGGTAAAGAGCGGGCCTTTGGCAACCCGATCAAGCATTTCATGGCAGGCGCTGGAAATTTCATTTTTGCGAACAGCAGATGATTTCTTTAAAATAAAAAACGGCAATTCAGCATATCGAAAATTATTCGGGCGGGTTTTCATTATCTCAATCACAGCCGGCAAATGATTTCCCAGCACACACAACGGGACGACTCTTGTCGGTCCGATTTTAATATCACCCTTACTGCTCAAGCGGACTCCGCTGTCGCCGCCGATACCTTCCGTCAGGATATCGATAGACGCGACCATGGGGTGAAAGCCGTCAATCTCCGTCATTTTTTCACTAACCATTGCCGATCCGCCCTTCAGAACAGCTATATCGGATGTGGTGCCGCCCATATCAATCACCAGGGCGTCGGGCCGGCCGGTCAGATATCCGGCGCCCACCACGCTGGCAGCCGGGCCGGACATGATCGTTTCGATAGGCACATCAAGAGCTGCCTTTGCTGAAATCAGTGATCCATCTCCCTTGACGATCATCAGCGGCGCTTTGATTTCAAAATCAGCCAGAACCTTTGTAACCGCGTTGATCAGGTTATATATCAGGGGAATGAGCCGGGCGTTGAGGAGTGTGGTTACAGCCCTACGAGGCGCATCAAGGCTGCTTGTTAACTCGTGACCGCAGGTGATTGGAAGGTCAGTCAGTTTTCTGATAAGTGATTTGGCCGCAAGCTCATGGGAGGGATTCCTGACGCCGAAATATCCTGATACGGCAAAGGCCCTGACATTATCGGCATAGGCGTTGATCGCCGCCTTTATTGCTTTTTTATCAAGGGGGGCCTGTTCATCACCTGAAATCCGGTGGCCGCCCCGGACAAGAATAATCGGATTTTCTGGACGGATCTTTTTAAACACTTCGGTATCAAGAATATCCGGATCATAACCGATAAGGATCAGACCGGCAGAGCTGCCTCTGTCTTCAACCACTGCGTTGGTCGCCAGGGTGGTAGAAAGAGAAACCAGATTGATATGCGGCTGATCGGGTGAAAACAGTTTTTTTAAGGTATTTTTGATGCCGACGGTCAAATCCTGGCAGGTTGTGGGTGATTTCGCGGTTGCGAGAATCCCGTTTTTTTCATCAAGCAGAACAGCGTCCGTAAATGTGCCGCCGGTATCAATTCCTAAAAGTATCGGCATAAAAATCCCACTGAAGTAAAAGAAGTTTAAAGTGACTAAATTGATCTAAAGTGCCTAAAGTTAAGGACTGCGCTTATAGCGCGGGCAATTTTTATTTAAATTTGATAATGCCGAAGGCGTTAACCATAATCACGCCCCGGCGTGACTCACTTTACACTTTAGTTCACTTTTAACTTTTCCGATTTATTCGGGTTAAGCTTCTCAAGACAAAATAAAGAACAGAGATTGGTCTAAGCATTATATTTAACGGCATACAGCTGTTCATCATAGGGTGCTCTGCGAGACGGGCACTTATCTCTTGGACAAAGTTGGCAGCTGTGAAATTTTTCGCCCGACTCAAATTCAATCCCTGACACAGATTTAAGCGGCACCATCATGGCACTTTCGGTTAATTGCACACCGATTGTTTCACCGGCCGCATTCAGGATTGAAAATATCTTATGCTGTTCGGAAAGTGGCCAATCCTCTAAAGATCCCGGATTCATGGTCGATGTCATCCTGGTTTCAAACGTATCGGTCAGATGGCGTTTGAACGCTTCAAGTGCGGTACCCAAAGCCATCATATTAATTGTGTCCGCCCAGAAAATATCCAGTGTGTCGGTTAGGGTGCGGGACCATTTTTCCAGTTCCATACCACAGGTGGCAATAAACGGAAAGGCTCTGCGACAATCCTCAAAATTTACCTGCATCACACGGCTCATCAAACAAACCCCGTCAATAAGAACGGTGCCGTCGTTATCATATTCTACGGCCGCTAATTTGTAGGCAACTCTGGGACAGGCAATATTACGGGCCGATGCAAGAAGAATGTCCAGGCGTTCGGCATATTTGCGGTTGGATTCAATTTTTAAAATCGGATAAAGCTGTTTTGCCTGGATATCAAAAGGAATGTTTTCGATAATTATCGCGTCCATGTATTTCTTTACGTTTTGCTTTCAGAGGGTTAATCATGTTGCTGAAAGTTTGTCGAAAATCTTAACCGCCTGCACGGCAGTTTCGCCATATCCGTCCGCGCCCATCTCCTCTTTTAATTGTTCAGAAGTACAGGCACCTCCGATGACAACTTTGACGTGGTCTTTTAAGCCTGCTTCGACAACGGAGTCGACGACCTCCTTGATACCGCCGATCATCGTGCTCAGCAAAGCGGAAAGTCCGATAAGCCGTGCGCCTGTTTCTTTTACCGCTGCCAGGATTTTTCCAGCGGATACATCCACGCCGAGATCGATAACTTCATACCCATTTACGTTTAAAAGCATTCCGACAATATTTTTTCCGATTTCATGAATATCACCCTCAACGGTTGCCAGGACAATCTTGCCCTTCTGGCCGGCGGCGCCGGGATCCATTTTTTCTTCCAAAATCGGCATGGCCTCCTTGACAACTTCGCCGGCCATCACAAGATCTGCCAGAAAATAGGTTCCTGTTTCGAACTGTTCACCCACCAGTTCCAGCCCTTTGCTGATTCCCGCTTCAATAATTTCAAGCGGTGGTATCCCTTCATCAAGACATGCGAAAACCAGGCCTTTGATTTCATCAAACATAAGTTCGTTAACGGCCTTCTGAACTGAGATAAGCGATTCTTTCATATATCACCTCTTTGTTATGTAAGATACTCCTGCTACTAGTGTCTCGTCATTTCATCCTTGACGCAACATTATACTGAAATCGGGTATTTGCCGTATTTTTTAATCGCGTCAAGCATTACCCGCAATTTGTCTGCCGGTATTGAGCTCATGCTGTGAATGGGACCGATCATAAATCTGCCGCCGGGACCTAAATTCTTGATCAATTTTTTAACTTCATCAACTATTTCTTCGTCTTTTGAGCGGTCCGTGAGCAGATAGTCGATCCCCACACCGCCGATAATGGTCACCTGATCGCCATGAATCTCTTTTTCTTTAAAAATATCCACGTTGGAGGTATTTTCATAGGCATGCAGACCGTCGACTCCCCATTTAATAAAAATGTCAAAGAGCAGGGTATTATCCCCGCAGGAATGGAAAATTAATTTCCCGCCCCGGTCGTGTACTGCTTTGATAATCCTTTTGTATGAGGCGCCGAAAAGGCGGTCGATGAGTTTCGGATTCATCATGGGGCCGCTTTTAAAAGCGAAATCGTCGGATTGCAGAATAACAATGACGCCCGCATCCATCATCGCCATGATGGTCTTCATGCAGAGTTCCTCCGCCATATCAATATAGCGCTGCACCAGGTCCTTTTCCTTCATGAACCATATCGGCATCCGTTCGAATCCCAGGGCCCAGAGAAGGGATTCCTGGATACCGTAAGCGGATGCCTGGCCGCAGAGACACATTTTGCCGCCATATTTTTTCATCATCTTTTGAAAAAATTTATACCCCCGATGGGCGATTTCATCGGAAACGGGCCAGTAGGGCCAGGCTTCAAATTCCTCCCGGGAGGTAATGCCGGGACCGCGATACATGTATGACGAGTTGCCGAATCCATCGTCGATGATGTCATACACCGAACCCGAAAACCGGACCATGGTTTTTGAATCCCGGATGATAAACGTCTCTTCATACATGGACCAGGCCGCGTCAAAACCAAGGAGTTGTTGCGCTTTAATCCGCTTTTCCATGCCAATGTTTAAAATCGGCTGGAGAATCGGTTTTGTGAGCCGGGGCCCCCAGGTATCCATAAAAAAACGGGTGATGGGGTTATCTATGGCTTTGTGCGGAGGTATCAGCGGTTGTCCCAGCACTTCGTTAAAGGTTCTGTCCTCCACGAGTGGACAGAAAGTGGGAACCCGGTCAACCGGTTTGCCTTCTAATGTTCGGATGATGCGTTCTGTTGGGTGCATAAACATCTCCTTTGAATTGAGATTCCTTTTTCAACAATCAATTTGCCGGCAGAAATACCTGCCTGTTTGACGCCAGGCCGGTATCTGTTTCTGCCTTTATAAAAGGCCGGGAAAAATAAACCATGCAGGAATGTGCAAAAAAAATCATACCATAATTTATATTATGAAAAACACGGAGTTGTCAATCTGCTTTGCAAAGTCGTTAGCAGTGACAGGGGGGATATATTTTTTTAAGTGGGCGTTAATACTATATCGAAGTCACGTATTAATTGATCATTTTCAAAAATAGGTTGAGTATAGTTTTTACCCGCGACAGAATCACGCGCATAAAAATCTGCACCAATTTTATCTAAAAATTGTTGCTTGGTGATGATCACGTTAAGCTTGATCTCTGGCATGCATTGTCGACCCTGAGCGACTCAAACCGGTCCTATTAACGTTGCCTTTGTAAAGACCTCCATAAAATCGGTACTGGCGGCAAGTTCAATGTATTCCGTACGATCAGCAATATCCTGAGATTCCTTTCTATGTCTTTGGGAAACCAGGGCTGCTTTTGCACCGATTCCGGCGGCATTTCCCACCTGCTTAAAGCGCTGGATCGGCAGATCGGGCAACATTCCTATAGCCACGGCGCTTGCTACATCGATATACGATCCAAAAGCGCCTGCGATGACTACTTCATCAATATCATTGTCGCTCAAGCCCTGACTTTCCAGAAGCATGGTAATCCCGGTGGCAATGGCGGCTTTTGCAAGTTGCAGAGCCCTTATATCCTTTTGAGTCAGCGTAATTTCCTTATGGTTATTGGTCTCCTCCTTGCCGGCAAGCACAAATTCAAGCTGACCATCATTATTTCTTATGCTGGGATGATCATCGCTTAAACGACCGCTATTGTTTATTATGCCTGCTTTGTATAATTGGGCCAGCGCGTCCAAAATGCCTGATCCACAAATGCCCACCGGTGGCATTTGGCCAATGGTCTGGTATTTGATACGGCCTTCTTCATAATGCACATGCTCGATGGCACCGTTTGATGCCCTCATGCCGTGTTTGATATGACCACCCTCAAAAGCCGGGCCGGAAGCGCAGGATACGCTGGTCATTTTTTTATGATTTGTCTTTTTATTGTTTATGAGGCAAATTTCAGTGTTGGTGCCAATATCAATGGCCAGACATACGCCTTTTTTGTTGTGTGCATCTAATGCCAGCAACATACTGACATGATCGGCTCCTACAAATCCCGCTATATTGGGAAGCAAATGAACATATGCACCTTTACAAATATGAAGACCAATCTCCCTGGCCTTTACATCCAGGTGGGTATTTACTGCCGGAATATAAGGAGCCATCGCCAACTGCTTTACCGGCAGGCGCAAAAAAAGATGATGCATGGCTGTGTTGCCCACGACAACCGCCTCGATAATTTCAGCAACATTTAAGTTTAGTTGATCGCAAAGTTCTTTTACAGACTGATTCAGAGCGTCCACAACCAGTTTTTGCAGCTTTAAGGCTTCAGAATGTTCCATGGCACGACCAATTCTTGCAATAACATCCTCGCCATAAGCGATCTGGGGATTCATAATCCCTTTAGCGGCCAATGTTCTGCCGGTTTCCATATCCACCAGATAACATGCGATTTTAGTTGTCCCGATATCAACCGCCATTCCTATTTTCCGGGCATCAGACTTGTGAAATGAAATTATCTCATTGTCCCTCACAACAGCCATCGTTTGCCGGTTGCCGTCGTGCATAAGTGACGGTAGATCGCAGAGAGATTTGATATCAATGGATGTGGCTTTTATCTGATGTTGTTTATGAAGTGCTTCCATAAGCTGCTCTGTGTCGGAACGGAAATCTTCAACAGATGCAGAGGATATTTTAAGGGAATAGAACCTGATCAAAGGATCGACAGGATATGTTAAGATTTCATCACCCTCGACTTGTGTGCGTTGAGGGGATGTTAAAGATTCAGGGGGCACATGAATTAAACAATCGCTTAACGGTAATGCCTGGCATGCCAGTCGAAAACCGCCGGCAATTTCCTCAGGGCTTAAAACTCCAAATTCATTTGTTGTGAGGGGCGAAGCATCTCCTGAAATAATCTGTACCTTACATTGACCACAGATTCCAGCGCCACCGCAGATATTAACCAGATCAACACCCAGTTCCCTGGCATGATCAAGTATTAATTTTTCGGATGAAAGCCGACCGCGTTTTCCGATGGGCTCAAAGTCAATGTAATATTTCATTTTAGAATATTCTGCTGGCCGGGAAATAATTTGGCATCTGTTATCCCCTTATCCCACCTCATGAAATCAGCTCGATCATTCATCAATTTTTTAAATTTTTACTGTTTTTACTTGACCGATTTTTCCTTCTCTGAATGCCCGTGTATAACTTATACAATATTTATCTTTGCCCAGAACCAATACTGTTGTCAACAGGGTTTCCATTAAATCCCGATCCAAAGGGTCCAGTATGGCTGAATCCAGGCCGGACGCTAATGCAAGGGCCAAAAATATTTTGTTTACAACCGGCCGGGCGGGAAGTCCAGAAAAAATATCACAATATGTGGGGGTGCCCGAACTTTTTGAGAACATACCAGTTGCTGAATTAATCATGAGATTTTTTTATAATTTTTTTGACAACTTTTGATAAACAGAAATTTTGCCTTTAAAATACCAAACAACAAGTCTGCAACAACATCCACTCATGGCCATGTTTGAACAGCATATATTCACGTCACCTCACTTCCACACTTCGTGAACATCTTTTGATCAACCACCATATGTCATTGAATAAGTTAAATTATTGAGATTTATTTTATAAGCTGTATAATATAAAATTAAATCAAAAATCAGGACCATTAGTTATTTAAATGGAGACACAATGCAACACGACAACACCTCAGCAACTTACCGCCCCCAATGGCGGACCGGCGTTGGTTTTTTATTTGCCGCCATCGGATCAGCAGTGGGACTTGGGAATATCTGGCGGTTTCCCTATATTGCCTATAAAAACGGGGGCGGCGCGTTTTTAATTCCCTACCTGGTGGCCCTGGTCACTGCCGGAATTCCGATTCTCGTGCTGGAGTTTGCCCTGGGGCATCAGAAAAAAGGGTCTGCGCCCAAGGCATTTTCCATGATCAATCGAAAGTATGAATGGCTTGGCTGGTGGTCGGTCATTTTTATCATGTTCGGCATTATGGCATATTATACGGTGGTGATCGGCTGGTGCTTTAATTATCTGTGTTTTTCATTTGCCCAGTCATGGGGCAATGATCCCAACTCTTTTTTCTTTGATTCGTTTTTACATACCTCATCAGGTGTCTGGGACATCCAGGGCATGAACCCCATGATCCTGACAGCAGTTGCCCTGATCTGGTTTATTAACTGGGCCATTACCTTTCAAGGCCTTGAAAAAGGGATTGAACGGGCCGTGAAATTCATGATGCCGGTGTTATTCATCATCACCGCAATTATCGTGATCTGGTCTTTATTTTTAGATGGCGCGGGCAGCGGCATCAAACTATATCTGACCCCTGATTTTTCAAAGATCACCAATGTGGATGTCTGGGTGGCAGCCTACGGGCAGATATTCTTTTCCCTGTCCCTTGGATTCGGCATTATGATTGCCTATGCATCGTATTTGCCGCAAAATGCCAATATTTTTAAAAACAGTATTATCGTGGCCTGCACCAATAGTTTTTATGAAATATTTGCCGGGTTTGGGGTGTTTGCCGTTTTGGGATACATGGCATTCAAACAGAGTGTGCCGATTCAGGAAACCGTCACCAGCGGTATTGGCCTGGCGTTTGTCGCCTACCCCAAGGCCATTTCCATGCTTCCGTTCGGCACGGTTTTTGGAATTTTGTTTTTCTTCCTGCTGTGCATTGCCGGAATATCCTCTTCGATTTCCATTATCGAAGCTTTTTCTGCTGCCTTAAATGACAAGTTCGGGCTGCAACGCAATAAAATGATCACCCTGCTGTGTGGATTCGGATTTCTTGAGTCCATGCTGTTTACCACCCATGCCGGACTTTTCTGGCTGGATATTGTGGACCATTTTATCAATCATTACGGGTTGATTACAGTGGGGTTACTTGAAGCCGTCATTGTCGGCTGGATTTATAAAACCGATACGTTAAAGGCGCATATATTGTCCCGGATGGGAGCATCCGGGACACAATACAAATTTTTCAGGCAAACGATTCTGCGCGTGTGGGAATTTTGCATTCGATATATTACACCGGCAGCCCTTGGCATTGCCCTGATCAACAGCCTGATCACTGAATTTTCAGAATCCTATGAAGGGTATCCGGTTTCCGGAATCATCATACTCGGTGTGGGATGGCTGCTGGTAACGCACGGTGCGGCAGTCGTTGTTTCAGGACTGGCTTGGAAGAAACCGCCTGGAAATGAATAATTCAAGATGTGACAATAGATATCCCCTCGGCTGCGCTGAAATGGGAAACAACTTTCAGATCAGAGATTTTGATCCGGGCATAAGATACTGTATTTGTGTAATCTTATGAATGTTAAAAACGTGGACTGCACGATCAATTCATATATGCACATTGATTAGTCCTCCCGATAAATAGCTTCTCCGTTAAAGAGCATTGAAAAATTTAACAAAATTTTATATAATACTTTAATTGGAAAATCCGGCACAAAAGCAGGCGACTATTGAATATCTAATGGTAGCTTTCTCGACAACACCTCGCCAAAAACTAAACACATAAACACAAAAAAAGAGAGGTAATATGTCAACAAGCATTCAGACAGGGCGCCTATACTTCGACAAAGAAGTCAGTGACTACCGACTCGACGAAGGTAATGGTAAGCGGACGTTTAGGCGCTACGTTAAATTTGAACCGGAGTTTCAAAGCGCTAATGTACATGTCATAGTGCAGTTAGCTGGAGCAGATGTCAGTAAAGACACCAACTTGAGAGTAAAGATTTTTCCAGAGCGGATCTCAAATAAGGGATTTGAAATCGTTGTTTATACGTGGTCTGACACGATACTTTACGGGGTTGGTGTATCCTTCCTATCGTTCATTGATGTTTGATCCGCATTAAAGCTACCAAGTCAGTGGAGCCAAACGGGACTATCCGCTCGTATGAGTGACTTGCTTGGTGTTCACCGGCTAACCGGTCACGGTGGCTCACTTTAGCGTTCTGGATAGGGGGGTCAAGGGATAGGGGGGTCTGCCCTTGACTCATTAAGAAGTTCATCAATAGCCGAGAGCAACCAGAAACCTGAAATGACAATAATTTTGGAACAGATTTATTTGAAAATAATTGAAAAAGTTTTGGCTCTGTCGAATTTATCAGTCAGCCGTGTAATAGCTTCTGTACCACTCAATCAACTTTTCGATCCCCTCTTAATGGATATCTCTGGTTAAATCCGACGGCATTGTATAGATCAAATGATCTCACCCTTCCAAAGCTTGTCTAAAAACACCTTCCATGGAAAAATAACAATATCATCCTGTGTTGTTCTTTCATTTTGATCACAACTAATCACAGCAAAGTTCTGAATATTTCCTTCTTCTTTTAAGGCTCTAATTCCTTTAAGATGTTTTCCATAAATTAATTTTGAACTTTTTATTTCTATTGCCCATTTATCGCCCAGAATCAGATCCACTTCAAATCGAGAAGTAGAACGCCAATAAAACATTTTAATGTTTTTTCTCGCATATGATAGGAATGCTCTTACTTCAAGAAGGATAAAATGTTCAAACGCTTTTCCAAACAGTTCCGATCCTTCCAGAATTTCACCACGGTTTGCAAGTGAATTTGTAACGCCGATATCGAAAAAATAGAGCTTTGAACGTGAAATTGCTTTTCTTCTCTTTGTTTTGGTGAACGGTTTAAGAGGAAAAGCCAACAGAGTATCTTCTAATATCTGAATATAATTTTTAATGGAATTCGGAGAGACGCCACAATCTCCGGCAATAGATTGAAAGCTTATCTCTTCTCCATTGCTTAAAGCAATTAATTCGAGGAATTCAGAAAATTGCACGATTTTACGGGTTAATGCTTCATTTTGTATTTCTTCTCTTAAATATAATGAAGTGTAAGCCCTAAGCTCTTCAACGTATTCATCGCTGGGATAAACGACCGGCAACCCACCCCGATTGAGATACGTCAGTAAATCAAAATCTGGAATTTCATATGAAGTAAGGGGAAATAGTTCAGCCCACCAGGCTCGTCCAGCCAGCAAATTAGCGCCGCCTCTTTTTAGTTTTCGGGAACTGCTTCCAGTCAGTAAAAAGGTCAATCTTTCCGATTCAATAAGACGATGAACCTCATCTAACAACTCAGGAAGTTTTTGGATTTCGTCTATAACAACTATTGGTTTTAATTTTTGGTCAGAAAGGATTGATGGATTTCTTAGATAATTACGATAAGTTTTACTTTCCAGTAAATCAATTACTGTGGCATTTGACAGGGTGTGCTTTATTAAAGTTGTTTTTCCGGTTCCCCGGGGACCAAAAAGAAAAAAAGATTTTTTTTTCAATAAAGCTGTCAATCCAAGAGTTCTTTTATACATTTTATACCTCGGAACTATTTCGGTTTATCATCATATTCCGCAATACAGTTTCAGTATATTACAAAAGAAACATTATTTCAACCCTGGATCGTGATAATTAAGTGAGTTACCCCTGGTAATACGACTTATACCACTCAATAAACTTTTCGATTCCCTCTTCAATGGATGTTTCCGGCTTAAATCCGACGGCATTATATAAATCATCGATGTTTGCATAGGTTGCGGCAACATCTCCGGGCTGAATATCCATCAACTCTTTTTCAGCCTTCCGGCCCAGCGCTTTTTCAATGGCTTCAATAAACCGCATCAGTTCAACGGGATTGTTATTTCCAATGTTAAAAATCCGGTAGGGTTTATACGATGTCCCACAATCCGGCGCATCACCTGACCAGTTAAGATTCGGTTCCGGCACTGCGTTGATAACGCGCACAACGCCTTCGACAATGTCATCAATGTAGGTAAAATCCCGCTGCATTTTGCCGTGGTTAAATACCTTGATGGGCTTATTGTCTAAAATGGCTTTTGTGAACAGGAACAATGCCATGTCCGGTCGGCCCCAGGGACCGTATACGGTAAAAAAACGGAGACCGGTACAGGGCAGATTATATAAATGGCTGTACGTGTGGGCCATTAGTTCATTGGATTTTTTGGTTGCCGCATACAATGATACCGGGTGGTCCACATTATCATGGACGGAGAACGGCATATTGGTGTTGGCGCCGTAAACAGAACTTGACGACGCAAACACCAGGTGTTTGACATGATTGTGGCGGCAGCACTCCAGGATATTAACAAATCCCACAAGGTTGGACTCGACATAGGCATGGGGGTTGATCAGCGAATACCGGACCCCGGCCTGGGCTGCGAGATTCACCACCACATCAACCGGATGGGCGTTGAAAATTTTCTTCAGCCCTTCAAGATCACACAGATCCGTCTGAAAAAAAGTAAACCGGGGATTTTGCGTCAGTAATTTTAAACGGTCTTTTTTCAAATTCACATCATAATAATCATTTAAATTATCCACGCCAAAGACATTAAATCCATCGCCTAAAAGTCGCTTTGCCAGATGGAATCCGATAAAACCGGCCGCACCGGTGATCAATATATTTTTAAATTCTGAAGTCATTTTTCCGCTCTACTTTTTATTATGATTCAAGTTTGATATCCATTGCCTGAACGAAAAACCCTCAATCATAACTTTTCTGTCATTGAGTGAGGTACGACGTCAAGCAATCTCATTCAATCCAGGGGATTACTTCGTCGTTCGTTCCTCTCTCTCCGTAATGACAAATTGGATTTAGAAGTTTTCGTTCTATTATTCATTACATTCTGTTCAGCAAATCAATCAACAGCCTCACCCCAAAACCGGTCCCGCCGGCACCGCAATAGTCTCCGGCTTTTTTGGAATAAGCCGGACCGGCAATATCAATGTGAGCCCATCGTGTGTTTTCGACAAATTCAGACAAAAACAACGCCGCTGTAATCGCCCCGCCCCACCGGTTACTGCTCATATTATTAATATCTGCAAATTCACTCTTCAACAGCTTCCTGTAATCCTCCGGCATGGGCATGGCCCAGCACCGTTCTGCTGTGGCCTCTCCTGATGCGACAATATCTTTTGCCAGTTCCATATCAGTAGAAAACACCCCGGCAATCTTTTCACCCAGTGCAACGACACAGGCGCCGGTCAATGTCGCCATATCAATCATTACATCCGGCTTAAACATTTTATTCGCGTAAGCCATGGCATCAATTAAAATCAGCCGGCCTTCGGCATCTGTATTCCCGATTTCAATGGTTTTTCCGCTGTATGATTTGATGATATCCCCGGGACGTGTGGCATCCCCGGACGGCATATTCTCCACCACCGGAATAACGCCCACAACCCTGAATTTATGTTTCAGCCGGGCCAGCGTAATCAGGGTTCCGGCAACCGATGCAGCCCCGGACATATCCATCTTCATTTCATCTAAAGATCCGGAAGGCTTTAAATTGATACCGCCGGAGTCAAACGTCACTCCTTTGCCCACCAGCACAACCGTTTTTTTCTTTTTGGGTGATTTTTTATTTTTAAACGGATTATAGTCCAATATCAGCAGACGGGGTTTGCTACGACTGCCAGCCCCCACCGCCAGGATCGCGCCCATGCCGTTTTGTTTCAACGCTTTTTCGTCCAGAATAGAAAAAGACAAATCTTCTTTTTCAGCAGCTTTCACCATTGACCGGACAAAACGATCCGGTCGTTTATCATTGGGCGGCATACTGACCCACTCCCTGGCCAGATTGGTTCCCTTGCAAATTGTTTCAATCCGTGATGGCAGAAGCCTCTGCCTTTTTGCAATTTTTGAATCCGTAAAAACAGATACGGTTTTTAACGGTTTTTCCTTTTTATCCTTCTTGTATTTATCAAAGATATGATTGCCAAGAAAGGCACCTTCAAATATTGCACCCAAAGCCACGTCGTCTTTCAGGTCCAGCTTTTCAGTGCATGGCGCACATAAGATAATTTCAGACAGCTCTTTTTTGATCAGCAGCTTCACGCTTTTACCGGCAAAAATCCGCATAGTTTCTTCGTCAATTTTTTCAAGCTTGCCGAGTCCGATGAATAAAATTCGATCCGACTTACTGTCCGCCGGATCGTACAGAACAACGGAATCACCGTTTTTCCCTTTAAACTCTTTTATCTTCCGGGCATTTTCAGTCAAACCGATAATTGCCGGATCATCATGAATCTCTGCGTCCTCGCATACCGGAACAACCAGGCATTCTGTCTTTTTTTTAAGTATTTCACCGGATAACAATTTTAACATGAGCGACCTCCTTTATAAACCCCGATCTTTTTTCACCATTTCATAGGCTTCCTGAATTTCCCTGAACTTTTCATGGGCAAACGTAACAAATTCCTCGGGCAGCCCTTTTGAAGCAATGGTATCTGGATGATAATCCCTGACCAGCTTCCGGTATTGACTTTTTATCTTATCATCTGAATCACTGTTTGAACACCCCAGAATTTTATAATACTTGTCCGAATCAGGGGTATATCTTGATTTAAATTTCAGATACGCGTCATTGCTGAATTTAAAAATTTCGGCGGCAGACTTGATCAGTCGTTCTTCAACGGCATTCAACGCCCCGTCCGCCAGTGCAACACGAAACAGTATATCAATCATCAACTCCAAAAGCTGCGGCTGATGATTAAAATGCTGAAAAAACTGTCCGGCAAAATTTTCAAAAGATTCCTTAGAATCCAATGCCGCCCGGAAAATATGTTCGGCCGCCAGCCTGCTTTGTGCGTTCAAATGAAGATCATCGACCATGAACTGCCTGACTGTTTGAATTTCAGGTTCAGTGACCTGACCGTCCGATCTGATCAATTTGGCCAGCATGGAAAAAGACGCTACAAAAAAAGTCATTTGTGCTGTTTCACCATTCGACAGCCGGTTGCTATCTTTTCCGATGGCAACCGGTCCAATATTTTCAGCGTCAAACATATGACCAAAGGCAGCGCCTGCGACTGCACCCACAGGACCGCCGATGGCAAACCCGATGGTTCCGCCGACTACTTTACCCAACCAGCTCATGTATTATCCTTTTATTAAAATCTTGCTGATATTTTTTATTATCATTTTGCCACTTTTAAAATAATGCATCATCGCCATATGGCAAAGAAAAAAGCTTCAAATGCAAGGCGCACAAATTCTGAGGAATGAGGCGTAGCTTGCCTACTCCGCAATGACGAAGAATGCAGTGTAACACAGGATTTGAGCTTTTTACGAAGCCATCAGTATTTGTTTTCGTAGAAGGTCAAGTGCACATATGGCAAAAATCTGCTTGTTTGACAAGCGCTCTTTAAACGGCGAGTGGAATCTGTATCCCAGGGTTTTATCTTTCATTGAAATACCGACACATACGGTTCCAACTGGCTTTTCGTCGGTTCCGCCGGTCGGCCCGGCGATCCCGCTGGTGGCAAGACCGCAAGTCGCGCCAGAAATTCTGCGCGCCCCATCCGCCATTTCCCTGACCGTTTCTTCAGAAACAGCCCCATATGTTTTCAATGTCTTTTCAGATACCCCCAGAATGCTTACCTTGGCCTCGTTTGAATAGGTAACGCCGGAAAACAGAAAATAATCGGAACTCCCGGCAATATTTGTCAGTAAGTGCGCAATTAGGCCACCGGTACAGCTTTCCGCAACCCCAATAGTGACCCTGCTTTTAATCAAAAGGGAAGCAATCTCCGCCTCCATTGATCTTCCTTCCAGAGAAAAGACCTTATCCCCGAGTTGTTCTGCGCTCCACTTGCCTGCTTTTTCAATTTCATCCACAAGGCTTGCCCTGTCGGTACCAACAGCGGTCATTTTTACCGTGATAACCGGAAACCGTGCCAGCATTCCGAGTTTCACATTGGGAAATAATGATTCAAATCGATTGAGTTTTTCATTGACCAGCGCTTCCGGTAATCCGAAAAGAGATAGCTGTTTTCTCAAGGTGACGGTATCCTGCTGTTCGCCGAAAAATGCAAGAATATCCGGAACAACGGCTTCGGAAACCATTCTTTCCATTTCCTTTGGCACCCCGGGGAGAAAATAACACCGGCATCTGCCGATATTGAATATAAATCCGGGTGCTGTTCCATATGCGTTCACGATGGGAGAAGCTCCGGCCGGCAGCATGGCCTGCTTGATGTCTGACCTGGACATCTTACGGGAAAATTTTGCAAAATACGTTTTAATGGATTTTGCGGCATCCGGGTCAAGTTGAAGATCAACGCCAAAGGCTTTGGCCGCAGCTTCAGCCGAGAGGTCATCAATTGTTGGCCCAAGCCCGCCGGTTATAACAGCAATATCTGCACGGACAGCTATTTCTGAAAGCATGGATGCCAACTCGTCCATGTTATCACCGACACAACTGTGCCGTGTCACATGAGCACCAATTTCGTTTAAAAGAACCGCTATGTGCGCTGAATTAGAATCAATAACAGATCCCTGACAAATCTCATCACCGGTTGACAATATTTCAGCGATCATCATTTTCACCTTTAGATTCCATTTATATGTATTATAACTGAAGTAATTGTATATAATAAACTATTATAAAAAAATCAAAATTACCTTAATCAAATTTTAAAAACCGCTTGACAAAAAACCTGTATACATTTATCTGTAAAAAATTGGTATTAATATAATGAATAAAAAAATTAAGCAAAATACTTACGCAGGAAATTACTTTTGGTGGTGGCAGGCTGACATAACGAGCCTTGCTGACGGATAGATACCTGTATCATAAAAATAAAAATACTTAAGACCGTGGGCAGCCTCAAACCCGCGGTTTTTTTATCTGAATTAAAAGACCGTGGGAACTTCCCCGGTCTTTTTTTTTGAGGTAAAAATTTTAAAGGAGATGGATATGTTATTACGACAATTCCCGGATCAAAAAAAATTTTGTGATTTATTTGATCAACACAATGTGGTGCCGTTGTGCAGGGAAATTCTTGCGGACATGGATACACCGGTGACGGTTCTGAAAAAAATATATCCGGAAAACGGGCCGGCGTTTCTGTTTGAAAGTGTTGAAGGGGGTGAACGCTGGGGCCGTTACAGTTTTTTAAGCGTTTCCGCCCGCACCCATATCCGGATTTTTAAAAACCGGATCAAAATTGAAAAAAACGGTCATTGTGAAAATATTGCCCATAACAATGATCCGTTTCCAATTATAAGGGACTTTATGAAGCGATATAACCCGGCAGTCCTTTCAAATTTGCCGCGGTTCTGGGGCGGTCTTGTGGGATACCTGACCTATGAAACCGTATCTTTTTTTGAAAAAATTCCCAATAAATTCCCCGAGGACAAACCCCTGGCACATTTTATACTTTCGGATGAAATGCTGATTTTCGACAATATCCGCAACACCTTGATGATCGTTGCCATTGCATTTAAAAATGATCATACCGACCCGGACAAATCATTTGAATCCGCTTCAAACCGGCTTGACACGCTTGAAGCCAAAATATCTGCAAGCCTTACCGAAACCCGAACAAAAAATAATTCAACTTATGAAATGAAGTCATTATGTACAGAAAATAATTTTCGCTTAAAAGTAGATAAAATAAAATCTTACATCATCAACGGGGACGTTATCCAGACGGTCATATCACAGCCGTTTGTTTGCGATGCGCCCAAAGACCTGCTTTCATTGTATAGGGCACAGCGTTATATCAATCCGTCACCGTATCTCTTTTTCATGCATCTGGATGAAACCACACTAGTCGGCTCCTCCCCGGAAACCATGGTCCGACTTGAAAACGGGGTGGCCACGCTTCGCCCTATTGCCGGAACCCGGCCGCGAGGCGCCACTGAGCAGGAAGACCGCGCCCTTGCCGATGAGTTGCTGGCGGATGAAAAAGAACGGGCGGAACATCTCATGCTGGTCGACCTCGGCCGCAACGATCTGGGACGGGTGGCGGAGACCGGAACAGTCCAGGTAACGGATTTAATGATGATTGAACGATATTCCCATGTCATGCATATGGTTTCAAATATTACGTGTGATGTAAAATCCGATTACGATGCGTGGGATTTGATGTCCGCCAGTTTTCCCGCCGGGACCCTTTCCGGTGCGCCAAAAGTCCGGGCCATGGAAATTATCGCAGAACTCGAAGAATATCCCCGGGGCCCTTACGGCGGGGCCGTCGGCTATATTTCCTTTAACGGCAACATGGACCTTGCCATCACCATCCGCACGGCTTGTATTGAAAACGGAAGGCTGACCGTCAATGCCGGAGCCGGGATCGTTTATGATTCTGATCCGGAAAAAGAACGGATTGAAACCGTCAACAAGGCAATGGCTATACAAAAGGCACTCCAGTTACTTGAGATGGCTTCGCAAAAAGTCTAATTTCTGCGTTGCGCTGCATTCTTCGCTTCTTCATCGTACGAAAAGTACGAATCATCACGAAGAACTTGCGCGGCTTGCCAATTTTATAAGAATGGTAGAGCTTTTTTCTTTGCCATTAAAATATGACTTTAACGCCTTTGATAATTGAACAGCCAATTTTAAAAGGAGACATTTGATGATTGTCATGATTGATAACTATGATTCATTTACGTATAACCTGGTGCAGTATCTGCGGCAGCTGGGGGAAGAAATCCGTGTGTTTAGAAATAACGTATTTACCCTTGAAGAACTTGAAGAACTGGATATGTCAGGAATAGTCATATCCCCCGGTCCCGGCAACCCGGAATCCGCTGGTTTATCCGTCCCTGTGATTAAAAAATTTTCAGGCAAAGTTCCCATTCTCGGGGTGTGTCTCGGACATCAATCCATCGCCGCTGCATTTGACGGGCATATCATAGCCGCCAGGAAAATCATGCATGGAAAAACATCGACTGTAACGGCTGACGGGAAAAGACTGTTTCATAAAATCAATAAACCGTTTGTGGCCATGCGGTATCATTCTCTGGCCGTGTCCCGGGATAAATTGCCCGACTGTCTGGAGATCACCGCTGAAACCGAAGACGGAGAAATCATGGGACTGCGGCATTGCACCCATCCCACCGAAGGAATCCAATTCCACCCGGAATCCATTATGACCCCTGTTGGAAAACGACTTTTACGAAATTTCATTAATTTAGAGGAGAACGCTGATGTTTAAGGAGCTTTTAAGTAAAATCATTCGAAAAGAAAATTTAAACGAAAATGAAATGTCGGCAATGATGATGGAAATATTTTCCGGTAATATTACCGATGCCCAGATAGGTGCATTTATGGGTTCTTTGGCCACCAAGGGTGAAACTTTTGAAGAGCTTGCCGGTGCGGCAACCGCTATGCGGAGAAAAGCGCATCGGATTGAAGCCATGGCATCCACGATTGTAGATACTTGCGGGACCGGCGGAGATGGCGCCAAAACCTTTAATATTTCGACAACCACCGCTTTTGTGGTTGCCGGATGCGGGGTTACCGTGGCAAAACACGGCAACCGTTCCATTTCCAGCCAGTGCGGCAGCGCGGATGTGCTTGAAGCCTTAGGAATGAAAATCGATATTGATCCGGAAATTGTGGAAGAAGCGATTGCTGAAATCGGCATCGGATTCCTGTTTGCACCTATTTATCACAGCGCCATGCGGTTTGCGGCAAACGCGAGAAAAGAGATCGGTCTGCGCAGCATTTTTAACATGCTGGGTCCCCTGACCAACCCGGCAGCAGCCAACTGCCAGCTCCTCGGCGTTTTTGCGCCGGAATTAACCGAAATGTTTGCCCAGGCCCTTAAACTTCTGGGAACAAAGCGTGCTTTTGTGGTACACGGCCATGACGGACTCGATGAAATATCCATTTGCGCGCCTACCCGCATTTCCGAACTGAAAGACAATCATGTCACCACTTATGATATCATGCCGGAACAGTATTTCGGACAGGCCGCGAATCCTGAAAATCTTGTAGGCGGTGCCCCTGAAGTGAATGCTGAAATTACGAAACTCATTTTAAACGGCGAAAAAAGCCCTAAACGGGATGTGGTTTTAATCAATGCGTCAGCAGCCCTGGTTGCTGCCGGAAAAGCAAATGATTTTAAAGACGGTATCCATTTGGCTGCAAATGCGATCGATTCCGGGGAAGCCATTTCCAAACTCAACGCGTTGATTACGTTTACCCGGGAGAACGGATAATGGGCACGGATTTTTTAAGCCAAATCATTGAATACAAGCAGCACTTGGTCACAAAACAGAAGCACTATCGCTCTGAAAGCAGTCTTCGTAATGATGCGGAAAAATGCCTTGCGCACAGACCGTTTATCAAACCCATGGAAAATATTGAAACTGATACCATTCATATCATCGCTGAAATCAAGCGCGCATCACCGTCTAAAGGGATGATTCAACCGGACCTGGTTGCTACAGATTATGCCGCGGCTTATGAACGGGGCGGTGCTTCCGCAATCTCCGTACTTACAGAAGACCACTGGTTTAAGGGAAACATAGATGATTTAACAGATGCCCGTGAGGCGACAACACTGCCCATATTGCGAAAAGACTTTACCATATCCACCTACCAGATTTACGAATCCGCTGTCATCAACGCGGATGCAATACTGCTGATCGTTCGTATTCTTTTCAAAAATCAGCTAAAGGACTACCTGGATCTTTGTACGGAATTAAACCTGGATGCTTTGGTTGAAATTCATACGCATGATGATATTCAAAAAATGAAAGATACCGGCGCCCGCCTGATCGGTATCAACAACCGGAACCTGAAATCATTTGATACGGATATTGACACGGCAATTGATCTAAAGGCCGGACTTGCCTATGACCAGATACCGGTTGCAGCCAGCGGCATTCAGACAAAAGACGATATAAAAAAAACACGGACAGCTGGTATAAGTCATTTTTTAATTGGGGAAAGTATTGTACGATCAACCGATCCTGAAAACTTTATAAAATCACTCAAAAATGAGGAAACCGCATTTTAATGGAAACCTGTTTACAATCGAAATTGCCGCAAATAAAAATTTGCGGCCTGACCTGTACCGAAGAGGCATTAAAGTGCGCATCAGCCGGCGCAGATGCCATTGGTCTTGTATTTTTCAAAAAAAGCCCCCGATATATAAAACCTGAAAAAGCAAAAACAATTTGTGCCGCCCTTCCTGATAATTGTACTACGGTGGGCGTCTTTGTTAATGAACCGTTTAATTCCATCATGGATATTGTCATAACCAGCGATTTAGGTGCGGTTCAGCTCCACGGGAATGAACCCCCGAAGTTTGTAAGAGATCTGATGGACCAGGGGCTTTCTGTTATCAAGGGCTTATATTTGGAAAGCCAGCCGTCCATTGCCCAGGTTTCAACATATACTGCTTCTGCGTATCTTGTTGAATGCGCCAAGGGCATCCTTCCGGGCGGCAATGCCATGACATGGAACTGGGAGAATGCGGCCGGGTTTGGCGAAAACCATCCCATGGTGCTGGCCGGGGGCCTGTCACCGAAAAATGTTGCTTCCGCAATAAATAAAGCCATGCCGGATGCCGTGGATGTCAGTTCCGGTGTTGAAAGCGCTCCCGGAAAAAAAGATATTCATCGGGTTAAACAATTTATTAAAGCTGTTCGGGGATGTACCCCGCAAAGAGAATTACGGAGGATTTTTTAGATGAATCCAGACACACATTTTAATTCACAAATGTATCCGGATGCCGACGGGCACTTTGGACCTTATGGCGGCCGTTACGTGGCTGAAACCCTGATGCCCGCTCTGATCGAACTGGAGGAAGCCTATAAAAAATATCTTCCAGATCCTAAATTTCAAAAGGCTTTAAACAATCTGTTAAAAAATTATACCGGCCGGCCCACCCCGATCTTTTTTGCCGAGCGGTTAACCAATTCCATTGGCGGTGCATCCATCTATTTAAAACGGGAAGACCTGACCCATACCGGGGCGCACAAAATCAACAACACCCTCGGCCAGACCCTGCTCGCCAAATGGATGGGCAAAAAGAAAGTAATTGCTGAAACCGGTGCCGGTCAGCATGGCGTTGCCACCGCTACCACGGCGGCATTGTTCGGCATGGAATGCAAAATTTTCATGGGCGTGGAAGATATACAGCGCCAGGCCCCGAACGTTAAACGCATGGAACTTCTGGGCGCGGAAGTAGTCCCGGTGGAATCCGGCACAGGAACTCTGAAAGACGCAATGAACGAAGCCCTGCGATACTGGGTGTCTGCGATTCGGGATACCTTTTATGTCATCGGGTCCGTTGCCGGTCCGCACCCTTACCCGGTCATGGTCCGGGAATTCCAGAAAATAATCGGCGAAGAAGCCAGAGAACAGATTCAGGAAATCACCGGCCGCCTGCCGGACCTGCTGGTGGCCTGCGTGGGCGGCGGCAGCAATGCCATGGGTCTTTTCTTTCCATTTCTTGAAGACCAGGCAGTACAAATGATCGGTGTTGAGGCTGCCGGTACGGGTATTGAAACCGGGAAACATGCGGCGACATTATGTACCGGATCCGTGGGCGTTCTTCACGGCTCAAAGTCATATCTCCTTCAAGACAAAAACGGACAAATTAACGAAGCACATTCCATTTCTGCCGGCCTGGATTATCCCGGTGTCGGGCCGGAACATTCCCTTTTCAGGGATATCGACCGGGTTCAGTATGTGGCGGTTACTGATCAGCAGGCTCTCGATGCATTTTCCGCACTTTGCCGCCTGGAAGGAATCATTCCGGCCCTGGAAAGCTCCCATGCGCTGGCGGCGACCATGTTTGAAGCAAAAAACAGGTCCAAAGAAAATATTATTCTCGTTAATCTTTCCGGCCGCGGAGACAAGGATTTGGGAATCGTAAGCCCATTATTATAATGACCTAAATTGAGCGAAGGAATTTTTAACATATGAACCGTTTGAAAAATTTATTTGAAACATTAAAAAAAAATAATGACAGGGCGCTGGTCGGGTTTGTCACTGCCGGTGATCCGAATATCGACACATCGCTTAAAATCATTTCCGCCATGTGTGAAAATGGAATGGATATCCTTGAACTCGGCGTGCCTTTTTCCGATCCGTCCGCAGACGGTCCGGTCATTCAGCGGTCATCGTCACGAGCCTTAGAACATAATGTGTCGCTGAAAACCGTCATGGAAATGATTCGTGAAATTAGAAAAATCACATCCATTCCGATTATTATTTTCAGTTACTACAACCCGATCATGGCTTACGGAATTGAAAATTTTCAACCGGATGCCATTGAAGCCGGGGCCGACGGCCTCCTGGTGGTCGATCTGCCTTTGGAAGAATCGCCGGAACTGACGTCTGTCTGGAAAGACACTGACTTTTCCCTCATCAATCTGGTGGCTCCCACAACGCCGAAACAAAGAATGGCCAAAATCGCATCAGCGTCATCAGGTTTTTTATACCTGGTTTCCAAAACCGGTGTAACCGGCAGCGACGGACTCGATACGTCTGAAATCGCGTCTCAAATGAGCATCCTGCATTCCGTGACAGATCTTCCCGTGTGTGTGGGATTCGGCATTTCCACCACGGACGATGTGGCTGCGGTAGCATCCATGGCCGACGGTGTTGTCATCGGCAGTGCGTTTGAACGGTTAATCGAGGAAAATATTGACAACCCGGAGCTGGTTTCCATCATCGGCCGGCGAACCGCTGAATATAAGGCCGCCACAAAATAAAAGGGAAACAACAAATGAAAATTAAATCGTCAAATTTCTTTTTTTACGCGCTAATCCTGTCAATTCTCTTTTGGAATACCGCCATCGCCAAAGAAGACACCAAATGCGATGAACAGACGTTTACCTTGTCCACCAAACAGATCATGGCGGATGTTGCCGAAACACCTGAGGTTTTTCCCAAATACACGACCCAGCTGATAAACCTGGCCAACCAGAATTCCCAAGCCACCCGCCCATGTTACGTGGGGCAGATGTCGGAACTGATCCAGGAATTTCCCGGCAACTCCTATTCGCTATGGGTGCAGTGGTATATTGCAAAATATCCGGATGCCATTGACCAGGCGACGGATAGGACCTACACCATGATCCGGAAAATGCAGCAGGCCATGGCGGAAATTGACAGGGATATGGTCAGGCAATGGGTGCAGGAACTGATTTTATCCAAAACATATGCCGGTCTTCGATTTCAGGAATCCATCTTAAAAGCCATCGCAGAAAAAAAAAGCACCACTTATCGGCTGGCACGACCGGAGGAGGAGTCTAAGGGGATTGACGGATTCATCGGCATGAAACCGGTTTCCATCAAACCCGTATCATATCAGTCAAAAACTTTCTTGACGGAAACAATCGATGCAACAATTATTTATTATGAAAAAGTAAGGGGTGGAATTAAGGTTTTTTACGGATCATGTTTTTAATACTTAAACACAAATTCTATAACAATTTGATCCAAGATCTGATTTCACAAAAAAAATTAATTAAAAACCCGGCGGCGGCTGGAATCCGCCGATAATCTCTTCGATCAGACCGGCAAAATGAATCGGCGTTCTGTCTTCGAGAAACGGCCCGACAATCTGAACACCCACCGGCAAACCGTTTGCCGCAAGCCCGGCGGGGGCGACCGTGGCAGGCAGATAGGACACACATGTTAACCCCGCCCATCCGGACATAGTATCGAAATACGGTCTTTGCGTGTTGTCTACTTCCAATGTACGTTCGAAAAAGTCCCCATGGTCGTGGGGAAAAGCGGTCACCGGAACCGCAGGACATAACATTACATCAACATCTTTAAAACAATCCGCCCATTTCTGGCGCATCATTAAACGCATAAAATCAAGAAAAATCCAGTCACGATGCCCTAGCGTGGTCCCTCGGATTAATTGCGCCCTGAAACTTTTGTCATCTTCCGCCAGTTTCGGCGCTTCTTCAAGAAAATGTTTTAAGACCTCTTTAGACAACCCGGCATTGGGAACTGCGGTCAAGAGCTTGGTATAGATATCATGACAATCCGTAAAGCTGATATCCGGATGTTTTTCTTCGATGAAAACGCCGGCCGCTGAAAGTTTATCCACCAGGTGCTGGATGCAGTCGGCCACAACCGTGTCGACCGGAAAATCCGGGTCATTGAGCCACACGCCGACCCGGTACTCCTTTACGCTTTCTTTTCGCGGGGGCGGCAGTTCAAGTTTCCAAGCCACACGCTGCGGTTTAGCAGGTTTTGTAATAATACCCATTACCAGATCCAGGTCTTCAGCACTTCTGGCCAGGGGACCAATAACCGCGATATCGCCGCTCATTGAATAATCACCCGAAAAGAGACCGGGAAACGGCGGAATATGTCCTTTAAATGAAATGATATCATAGGTCGGTTTATGACCGTAAACACCGCAGAAATGCGCCGGGGTACGAATTGATCCGCCAATATCACTGCCGATTTCCAATCCTGTCAGCCCGGCGGTCAGAGCTGCTGCCGAACCGCCGGAAGAACCCCCCGGCACCCGGGTAACATCCCAAGGATTGTTTGTCTGCCCGTAGACCTCATTAAAGCTTTGGAAGTCCTGCCCGAACACGGGCAGGTTGGATTTTCCGAAGATTATTGCACCGGCATCCACCAGGGATTCAACCACATCGGCATTTTTCTGAGGGAAATGATCTTTCAGACCGGGAAACCCTGACGTGCAGGGCATTCCGATCACCTCAATGGAATCTTTGACAGTCATGGGAAGACCATGCAGAGGCCCCCAAATTTCCCCTTTCGCAAGTGCTTCATCCGCCGCCCTGGCCCGTTTTTCAGCCCCATCAAAATCAGCTGCTACAATCGCGTTAATCCCTGGATTCAGCTGCTTGATCCTTTCTTTAAAATAATTCAGCAATTCAACCGAGCTGATTCGTTTGTCTAAAATGGCCTTTACCAGTTTCGTGGCAGATAAAAATTCCAAATTATCCCCCAAATCACCCGTTGGTTCTCCCGTTGGTTGGTTTAAAAAAACTCACCCGGATTTTTCCACTGAAAAACCCGGGTGAGAATCACATCTTTATACAGACAGATTTTCTAATATGCTAAATTTATACATTCTAATACATGCTTTCAATATCCTTAGCATATTTTTCATTGACGATTCTGCGTTTCAACTTCATGGTAGGCGTCAGCTCTTCACCTTCAATTGAAAGCTCTTGCGGGAGAATAACGAACTTCTTAATTGTCTGGACACGGGCCAGGGTCTTGTTTATTTCATCAACTTTACCCTGAATATAGGCATTAAACTTTTCACATTTCGCAGCGGACGCAGAATCTTTAGCAGGACTCCCGGCTTCATCTGCCGCCACCTGAGCAACTTTTTCAGGATCAAGGGTAAACAGCGCGGTCATATACTTTCGTTTATCTCCAATGACCACCACCTGGCTTAATACCGGAATCGCTTTTAATTTTCCTTCCAAAACCTGCGGCGGAATATTTTCACCCCCGGCTGTGATAATGAGCTCTTTTTTCCGATCCGTAATTTTTAAAAATCCCCTGTTATCAATGATGCCAACGTCACCTGAATGGAGCCATCCCTCCTCGTCGATACTTTCCTTTGTGGCTTCTTCATTTTTAAAATACCCTTTAAATACATGACGGCCGCGCATGAGCACTTCTCCGTCTTCCGCAATTTTCATTTCTGTTCCTGGAACAGCCGGACCGGCCCATCCGGTTTCGTATTTAAAGGGTTCCGGAATAGATGCCGTGCCAGGGCCCGTGCATTCACTCATACCGTATACTTCAGTCATTGGAAAACCCAGACTTACAAAAAACTCCAATGTATCTAAGGAAATCGGCGCTGCAGTGGAAACAAAGAACCTGCATCGGTCAAGACCCAGTTTTTCACGAACCTTTGAAAAAACCAGTTTATTGGCCAATCCATAGAGAAACGGCATGGGCTGGCCTTTCTGATGCGCATAGCCGCCTTCAAGTCCCTTTTTTCTTGCCCAGGCAGCAATCTTTTTCTTTAACGGCGGATTCTGAGCGCCGGCCGTCATCATTTTTGCCTGGATCTTTTCCCATACGCGGGGAACCCCGACAAAAACAGTCGGCCGGGCTTCGGTTAGGTTCTCTCCTAATTGATCGATACTTTCAGCAAACCAGACCGTACATCCCAGAGTATAGGGGCCATGAAGACTGACAGCCTGTTCAGCAATATGACTTAACGGCAGGTAGCTAATAATCTGCTCTTCATCGGTGGCATCAAGAAGATCCAGCAATTGCCGGACGACCCAGGTCAAATTGTCATGACTGATCATAACCCCTTTGGGATTGCCGGTGGTGCCGGAAGTATAAATCAGCGTGCAGGTATCATCCGGTTTCTGGGCTTTGATGCGTTCCTCAAGTTCACCTTCAGAAACCTTTTCAGCCAATTTCGACAAATCCTCCCAGGAATAGACATTATCGTCAGGATCAGACCCGTTCATCAAAACAATTGCTTTTAAATCCGGGAGCTGATCACGAATCTGTTTAAATTTTGCCAGCTGTTCTGCATTTTCAACTACGGCGATATTTGCTTCACTGTGTTCCGCAATGTACTTGCATTGCTCGGGACTGTTTGTCGTATAAATACCCCCCGGAACTGCGCCGGCAAAAATCCCGGCAAGGTCACTGATAAACCACTGGGGGCAATTATTTCCCAGAATACTGACCGCCTTGCCTTTTTCGAGGCCAAGGGCAATAAACGCCCTTGCAGTGATTCTCACCTGATTATAATATTCACCCCAGGTCATTTCTTTCCATTCACCGTTAATCTTTGTTTTCAATGCAACTTTGTTTCCAAATTTATCAACGGTGCTTTTCATAACTTCCATGATCGTTTTTTTCATATCCCCTCCTTAAGTTTAAAAAGATGCCGGTAAATGGTTGAAACAATCCAATCAAAGTATGCCGTCATATATGGGAATGCGTTGATTGTCCGAAATGAAAATATTATATTTATTGAAAGTACTCGATTTAATATAGTGCTCCTGAAAATTGGAATAAGAAAAGGTTCTGTTTCGACTTTGATATCTCTATAACCTATTTTATTTTAAAATTCAAATAAAATAGCAAGTTGTTATCAATGACAAAAAATTTCAAAACTCAAAAAGTGTAAAGTGACTAAAGTGAGCTAAATTGCCTAAAATTGTGGACTGCGCTAAACGCGCGATCATTTTTATTATAAAAATTGGCAATGCCGGAGGCATTAACCATAACTTTAGATCACTTCAAACTTTAGATCACTTTTAACTTTTCCGGTTTATCCGGGTCAGGTTACAATCGCCAATAATTGATGTTGGATTTTTTCACCTCGGAAACATCAAGTATAGATTTAATATCTACAATACAACCATTTGATTTTAAACGAATTGACAATTTATTAAGTGGTATGTTTTTATATAATTTGTGACCCACGGCGATTATAACGGCATCAAGCTCCGTCATTTCTTCCAGGGGGCTTAAATTGATATTGAAAAAACTTTTTGCTTCACCGGCGTCGGCCATCGGGTCATGAACAATGGGATGGATGGCATAAGATTCCAATTCCTCTATGATATCAGTTACCCTTGAATTTCTTAAATCCGCACAGTCCTCCTTAAATGTCAGTCCGAGAATTCCGACTCTGGCGCCCTTAATATTCAAACCGGAGCGAGTCATTAACTTGATGGTCTGCTCCACAACAAATTTTCCCATATTATCATTAATTCTGCGTCCGGCCAGAATCACCTCCGGATGATATCCCGAGGTTTCCGCTTTATAGGTCAGGTAATACGGATCTACGCCGATACAGTGTCCACCCACCAGGCCGGGCCGAAACGGCAGAAAATTCCACTTGGTGGCGGCAGCTTCAAGCACATCAACTGTATCAATGTTTAATTTATCAAATATTACGGCCAGCTCGTTCATCAACGCAATATTAAGATCCCGCTGTGTATTTTCGATGACTTTTGCGGCTTCTGCGGTTTTAATACTCGGGGCACGATAAACTCCGGCTTTGATAATCGAAGCATAAAGATCGGCCACACGATCAAGAATTTGATCCGTGTCCCCGGAAACTACTTTTACAATGTTCGTCAGCGTATGTTCCTTGTCACCGGGATTGATCCGTTCCGGTGAATACCCCACATTAAATCCCTGTTTCCATGTCAGGCCGGAAATTTTTTCCAGAATCGGAACACAGACTTCCTCGGTAGTTCCCGGATAAACCGTTGATTCGTAAATCACCACCGCGCCTTTTTTCATAAACCGTCCAGCGGATTCAGTCGCACTTTTTAAAGGCGTCAGGTCCGGTTGACGGGCATCATCAATGGGGGTGGGAACCGCCACAATAATGTAGTCTGCTTTTGAAATATTTTCAGGATCTGTGGTATATTCAATCTCGGTTGCGGCCTTTAGTTCCTCTTCAGATATCTCGCCGGTCGGATCCACATTTTTTTTATAGGCTTCGATACTCTGTGTTTTTAAATCATACCCGATAGTCGGATATTTCTTTCCAAATTCAATGGCTACCGGCAGTCCCACATATCCAAGTCCGATTACTGCAATGGTCGGTTTTCCTGAAATCATCTCTATATATACCCTTTCTTTCCGAGAAACAGTAGAATTTCCTGGGCTGCCTCTACCGGCGTCAATTCCGTCGTATTGATCCGGAGTTCCGGTGATACCGGAGATTCATAAGGATCATCCACGCCGGTAAAGCCTTTGATTAACCCTGCCCTGGCCTTGGCATACATGCCTTTGCGGTCACGTCGTTCACACTCTTCAATGGGTGTTGACACATAGACCTCGATAAATCCACCGTATTGCTCAATTACCTGACGGGTCTCCTGACGTGTATTTTCATAAGGTGCAATGGGGGCGCAAATGGCGATTCCCCTGTTTTTGGTGATCTCGCTGGCAACAAAGCCGATTCGCCGAACATTGATATCCCGGTGTTCTTTACTGAAATTGAGCTCATTGGACAGGTTCTGACGAACAATATCGCCGTCAAGAAGCGTAACAGGCCGGTCCCCGATTTCAAGAAACATGGAATACAACACCTTGGCAACTGTTGATTTGCCGGCCCCGGACAACCCGGTCAGAAAAACGGTAAATCCCTGGTGCCTGGGGGGGGGGTATGCTTTCCGGAGCTCTTCCACAATTTCTTGAAATGTCGCCCACTCCGGAATACGGCGGCCTTCACGGATACGTTTTCTGATGTCTGATCCGGTCATTGAAATTGTCTGGGTACCTTCCGGCACCTGATCGATGGAATGATATTCATCTTCAAATGGCAAATAAACAAATTTTTCAAATGAAACAATCTCCACCCCCATCTCGGAGCTGTATTCAGCGGCAAGTTTTCTTGCCCGATCGCTTTCATAAAAAGAATCGCCATTTACATCACAGCCCGGACTGGCATGATCATGGCCGACGATAAAATGCGAGCAACCATAGTTTTTGGCAATAATGGCATCCAGGATCGCGTCACGGGGACCTGACAAGCGCATAGCCAGGGGAAGTAAAGACATGATATGAGAATTCGGCGGAAAATGACCGGATACCGCCTGATAACACCGCACCTGGGTGTAATGATCAAAATCACCGGGGCGGGTCATGCCGACAGCCGGCATCAGCAATAGATTTGCCCGGGCCTCCCGCATGGCCCGGGTCGTCATTTCAAACAAAAACCGGTGAAGGGGATTACGGGTCTGGAACCCGACAATCCGGTGCCAACCGAGCTTGGCATATATCGCCCTTACTTCTGCCGGTGTCTGGCGAAGCTGTTTAAAATCAAAATGAAGCGGCAGACTGATGACTTCCAGGCTACCGCCTACATAATAATCCCCGGACTTATTATTCAGATACCACACCCCCGGGTGATTCGTATCCTGTGTTTCAAAAATTTGCTGCGCTTCTTTTTTACGATCCACCGGCCAGACATCCTCCACATGCATGACGGCCAGCAGAAACCCTTCCGGATCCCTCAGGGCAACCGATTGTCCGGATTCCAGGTTTTTGGCAAAAGATTCCGACACATCCAGGCAGATGGGAACCGACCAGAGAACATCATTCTGCAGCCGCATCCGATCCAGAACCGACTCATAGTCCGAGCGAACCATAAATCCTTTTAGCGGTGAAAAAACACCGGTGGCCAGCAGCTCCAGGTCGCAGAGCTGGCGGTCGTTTAAGGCAATGTCAGGTATATTTAATGCGATTTCCTTTAAAAGCCGGGCGCGTTCTTCATTGACCAGCAGATTTACCAGAAGACCGCCATGAGCATCATTGATTGAATCTGTCATATAATTTTCACCTGTGAAATTAAGGCTTACTCAAAAATAACTTCACATTTTGGAAGCCGATGCATCCCGCCTGGCTGTGTTGCTCGTCGGTTGAATACATAAAGTATTTGTCCTCCTCGCGCCTGGCCAGCCGGGAGCCTCAATTCCCAAAATTATGAACTTATTATTTCGTGACCCCTTAGTGTTTGCCGTTAGACACAAAAAACCATGGGTTTAATAAATTTTCTTTATTGTATAATAAAGGCTCTCCAGTATCGGCTCTGAATACCGAAGCACCGGCGCATTCGGCGATTATATGACCAGCCGCCGTGTCCCATTCCATTGTGGGCCCCAGTCTTGGATATACATCCGCGCTGCCTTCCGCCACCCGGCACAATTTCAATGAACTGCCGGCGGAAATAAAATCCACCGTGCCATGTTCGATTCTTTTCTGTTCCACATATTCTTCAAGTTCCCTGGTGGCATGGGAGCGGCTGCCGACAATTGTAAACGGACGCGTTTTCCCGGGAGCGATATCGATGGGTAAAGATTTGTTAACAATCTGAGTCAGCGGTATATCCATAAAGTCAAAATCAGAATCTAATACCATAAGATACGCCCCAAAATCTTTGGCGGCAAAGTACAGCTGTTTGAGTACCGGCACATAGATAACGCCCATGACCGGCGTGTTCTCTTTCACCAGTGCGATATTGACCGTGAACTCATCATTTTTCTTGATAAATTCCTTGGTTCCGTCCAGCGGATCGACAATCCAAAGGTATTCCCACTGCTTTCTGACATGGTAATCAATGCGCTTGCCTTCTTCACTCAATACGGGAATGTCAAGCGGTGCTAAATGAGACATGATAATTTCATGGGATCGTTTATCCGCCATTGTCAGGGGGGACTTATCTTCTTTTTCCTCAACAGCAAAATCCTGATTGTATACTTCTAAAATGGCGAAACCCGCTTCCACGGCGGCAACTATTGCCGGTAATATTAAATTCTTTATGTTCATAACCAATGATTTCTTTTTTATGAGAATAAATTAAGCGATTGAAACCAAACTGTACCTGCAATATAATAGTTATTTGATTTTATGAAAATTTTTTCTACATAGAGCCGTAAACATTGACAAATTAAACAATCACATGATCTAAGTCAATATATAAATCTCGCTTGCAACTGCAAAATAAGCATTGACGAAGTAATTTATGCTTTTATAATTAGTACCTGAACGGAAAGTGCCTCAAATATAACTTTTCTGTCATTGCGAGCCACGCCGCTGGCGTCGCAGGGACGGACACGACCAAAGCAATCTCATAAAAGAGGGGGTTACTTCGTCGTTCGTTCCCTCCCTGCCAAGCCGAAGGCATGGCTCGTAATGACAACTTGGATTTAGAGGTTTTCGTTCAATCTCTAATTAAATTAAATCTATTGAAAAGGATTCCGCAAATTTTTCATGACTCGATACAAAAACGATTGCTCTTTCTCTTCGTATCAACTCCTATTAACCTTCTGTTACCAAGGTGATCCATGAAAGATGCCTATATTAAAAAATTTGATTCAGTCTATGAATCCAATGACAGTTATTATGGTTTTGAACTTCGAAAAGAATTTACGGATTATTTTAAAGAAAAAACAGTTACCGGTCAAACGGTCCTTGATCTTGGATGCGGAGAAGGCAGGTATTCCCTGTTCATGGCACAGAAAGGATGCGACACACTTGCGGTTGACCGGTCAACCGCCGGAATTGAAAAACTGAAAAAAATGGCTGAAACTCACCGGCTGCCCATTTCTGCTAAAGTCATTGATATTGAAGACTTTGTTTTTGAAGAGAATAAATTTGATATTATTATTGTTGCAACAGTTCTTGATCATCTTTGCCGCGAATTACGATACAATACCATCAATGGCATCAAAAAAGCGCTGAAACCCGAAGGAACACTTTATGTCAATGTTTTTACCGTATCTGACCCCGGTTACATCACAAGACAAAATGCCGTATCTGAAATAAATTCAGAAACCATCAGTGATACTGCGGAATGCATGGAATATTATTTTGATTCAAATGAACTCAAATCGCTTTTCTACGATTTTAATATTCTTTACTACTATGAAGGAATTGAACCGGACCTTTCCCACGGCCGGCCCCATGATCATGGATGGGCCTGTCTTCTGGCCCGGAAACCGGGCGGGGGGTTTTAAACAACATCATGTATCATGCCTCTGCCTGATATAAGTCAGTTACAAATGGAGGTCTAAAGACCTCCGCTACATCGTTAAACCCGTAGGCCGGGTTTCTTATCCGGCAAGCTTATCCCCAATAAATCCCGAACCAACGTTTTGCTCTGGTTTATTGAGATATTACTCCGTTTTATCCGTCTCAAAATCCATACCGCTCTGTTTTAATCCCGCAACACCGGCACCGACACTGACGGTATCCTCAAATCCATGTACCCTGAGATTGATCTGGGCTTCATAAGACCGGACGCCGGTATTACAGATCAATACCAGTTTCTTGCCTTTGGGCACTTCATCGATGCGCTGTGCAAGTTCATTATGGGGAATACTTTTCCATATTTCCGGATATTTTTCTTCAAATACCCGGGCATCTGCATAAGCACGGCAATCCAGATAGACACAGTCATCTTTGTCACGTTTTTCCCAACATACCTCGAATTCATCCAACTCCATCGGCATATAACGGCCATCTAAAAAATTTTCCGCTGCATTGCCCAATGCATTGATGATATCCATTGCAGAAGCAAACGGCGGGGAATAAGCAAGCTCAAGATTACTGATGGCGTCGACAGTAGGATGATACTGCAAAATCGATGCAACGGCATTGACACGTGCGAACATCCCGCTATTCTCCGCGCCAAATCCCTGAATCCCAAGAACCCGTCGGGTTTTCCGGTCCACCACCAGTTCCAGATAAATAATTTCTTTTTCCGGATAAAAATGCGCCCGGTCAAACTGGGACACCTGAATCCCGACGGCATCAAACCCTTCTTTTAAAGCGGATTCAACAGATAGCCCCGCGCCCGCAAGGGCCATATCAAAAGTTTTTACCACAAAACTTCCCACCGCACCTTTGAAAACAGCATTTCCACCAGCCAAATTCGTACCGATCACTCGTCCCTGGCGATTGGCCATGGACCCTAATGGGAAATATCCGGGTTTTCCGGTCACCAGATTCAAAATCTGAACACAGTCTCCGCCGGCGTATATATCCGGGTCCGACGTCTGCATATGGTCATTCACCACAATAAAACCGCCCGGGGCGATCTCAAGCCCCGCCTCTTTGGCAAGATCGGTATTCGGACCGATTCCGACCGCCATTATCACAAGATCCGCAGAAAGGCTGCGCTTGTTTGTTTTTACTGATTCAACCGCATTCGTTCCTTCAATCGCTTCCACGGATTCCCCCAGATAAAATGACACCCCCTCCTCTTCCATTCGATGCCGGGCCATGCGAGACAGGTTCTTGCTGACAAACCCGGGCATGATCTGGTCGCAGTATTCCACCACGGATGTTTCAATCTGCCACATATCCGCCAGGGATTCCGCCATTTCCAGGCCAATGAATCCGGCGCCGATCACAACAGCCTTTTCAACCTTCCCTGAGGTCACCATCTTTTTTATTTGGATGGCATCATGAAGGTTGCCGACACTATACACATTTTTTAAAGAGGTGCCGGGAATATTGAGCTCCCTTGGTTTGGTGCCGACACCGATCACCAGTTTGTCATATGAAAGATCTTTTTCCTTCCCGTCTCTTGACTCCACTCTGACCGCCTTGTTCTTCCGGTCAATCTTTACGGCTTTTGTTGCAGGCAATGCAATAACGCCCTTATCATCTTGAAAAAAACGTTCATCTCTGACCATATGAAAACTCGTAGATCTGAGTTCTGATTCATCGCTCACATCTCCGGAGATAAAGTACGGAATGCCGCACCCGCCGTATGAGATTATTTCATCCTGATCAATTAATGTGACGTTGGCATCCTGACGGAGCCTTTTAAAACGGCAGCCTGCTTTCGGCCCAACCGCCACGGCACCAATTATTAATATATTTTCAGACATATAATCGCTCCTATATTTTCTTTTGATTAGAACCAATTGTAAAAGAAAAAACCTAAACCTATTATTACATCTGTGCAAGGAAATTTAACAAAAAAATAAAAAAGCACATTAAGCACAATTTCCAGACATGAGTATTTGTTCAATTTGAGTCAAAATTTTTCCGCCAGACGCACCTTTCGTCTGGCCTGGGCATCCTGGTTTCGCTTTTTTCCCTTATCGGTTTCAAAAATTAAACCGGGAACCGCTACCGGCTTTAAATTATCGCCTAATGAAACGAACGTCAGGTAGGCAGAAGCAATATGACGGGTTTTACCGGTCAGCAGGTTTTCCGATTCCACCCGGGCGCCGATCTCCATGGATGTTTTTCCCACCAGATTCAAGCTGGCTTTGATAGTCAGAAGGTCGCCGATAAAGGCCGGATAATGAAAATTTATCTGGTCCACCGAAGCGGTGACGGAGTTGCACCGTGAGTGCCTGAACGCGACCACCCCTGCAGCATTATCGATGAGTTTCATGATGGTGCCGCCATGGACATTGCCGGCAGGATTTGCATCCGCCGGCTGCATAACCTGTGAAACAATCACGCGGCTATCTTTTACAGTTTTTTCATTCATTTCAACAACCATTCTGGTTGAGGTTGAAGGTATAAGGCTGAAGGCTGAACGTTAAAACAGGACTCGTTTTTTTACCTTATACCTTCAACCTGCCAGATATAACCGTACAAACTACTCTTCAAAAAATTCCCGTATAATCAATGCAGTCTCTTTGGGTTTTTCCATGGGAATCAGATGCCCGACGTCTTTTACCAGTCGATATTTTCCATCCGGAAAAGCGCGGACTGCTTTTTTCTGGTTAATAAAGCCCTTATTTTCCGTGTGCTCACCTTCTAAAACAAGAACCGGGCATTTGACTTCAGGAAGCACCGGCCAGGGATCATATCCCATGCTCCCCATAAAAAGAGAAGCTTCTTTTCTTGGATGACAGGCCAGCTCCAAACCGCCGTCTACAGAGGGCATCATTCCGTATTCCACATACAGATCAAACATCTCATCATCCCATGCTTGAAAGAGTTGTTTTGATTTTAAATACGTTTTTGCCTCATTAGTGTCCTTCCAGAAATTTCTTCGATGAATGGATTTCCCGGCCAGCGGATGGTCTTCAACCCGCATTTGAATATTATATAGTTCCCGGGGAAGAAAAATGGGTTCAATCAGCAATAATTTTTTAACGTTCAGACCAAAGCGTCCACATGCGATAGACATGATTGCCCCCCCCATTGAATGACCAACCATGTAAGGGGATGTTATATTCAGACACTCGCAGAAATTCTTAAGGTCCTGTGCCAGAAGCAGCCAGTTAAATCCGCCCTTTTCAGGATCTGTCGTTCGATGATCACAATAATAAGGTGCAATAATCCGGTAAGAACCTTTCAGCTGCCGGGCAATAGGGTGCCACAGCCACGGTAAAAAACCGGTGGCATGCAAAAAAACAATTGTGGGCCCGTTCCCGGCATAAGACAAATACGGAATCGACGTCTCCCCAATATGCACCGCCTTCAGAGCCATTTCATTGTCGCGCATAATAACCCTTAATTCTACTTAAAACAGCATCTTTTCAGGCGGTCGTCTTTCCGGGATATATTGCTTTTCAATTTTTCCTTCATTCCAGTCCGCTGAAACATACAAACTGCAATAACAACTCCCGAATTCTTCGACATCCGGGGCTCTGTATTCACACGGACAAAAAATATCCTTATCATTGTCCCGGTCACCGGATGCCAGCCGGCAGGGACATGCCATGTAACCGTACCGCTCCTTGTTGGTCAGCAGCGCGCCTAGAAGGTCAAGCACAAGTTCTTTGTCCGTATTAAAAAAATACCCTTTGGGTTCCTGTACTTTTTTTAACTGTTCATATAACTGCTCAACATTCATTACAGCCCCAGCGCCTCCTTTATTTCATCTTCTTTGTAACCGACGATGACCTTATCACCGATTTTGATGGTCGGAAAAGAACATTTCGGATTAAGCTGCTTCACATCTTCTAAAATGGCCTTGCGTTCATCACCTTCCAGGATATCCACATCAACAAAATCATAGGCCACATCGCATTCATTCAAAAAACGCTTGGTGGCTTTACAATGCCCGCAGGTGCTTAATGAGTATATTTTCACATCAGAATCCGCCATATCAAACTCTCCTTTGCTGTGATTAGTTCCTCTCTTTATTAATCAAACCGGACCACTATCTCATCTACTGTTTTACGCCATTTGGACGGTGTCCGCTTTTGATCGGATTTAAAATATCCGACTGATATCAATAACGGGATCCAGTAGTTATCCGGAATTTTAAATTCCCCCCGGACCGCATCAATATCAAACCCGTCCATAGGATGTGTATCCAATCCCAGGCTTTTAGCCGCCAGCATCAAGGACATGGCAAAAAATCCGGTATTCTTGCAGGAAAATGCTATTTTTCTGGCCTCACTGGCGCCATAAAGTGATTCGCACACACCATAGAACCACTGACGCTGTTCCTCCACCATCGCCCCGCTATTAAGCATTTCCTGAAAATCCTTTTCAAGAAACGGGTTTCCGGCTCTCCACCCTTCGGTGTCTGCCAAAACAATCAGGGTTACCGGGGCTTCACTGACTTTCGATTGATTCCAGGCATGTTTCTGAAGACGCATTTTATCATCATAATCTCTTAAAACAATCAGGCTCCATGGCTGAATATTAAACCCGGATGGGGCCTGGGAAGCCATTTCAATGATTTCGTTAAGTAATAATTCGGGGACATCTTTTTCCGGGTCAAAAAAATTGACGGCACGCCGGCCGTAAATAACATCTTTAAAAGTCATCCTCTCTCCTTCTTCATTCATGTTCTATAGCTAATTTTAAATTTTATAACTTAATTCTCTCATATGTTACAAACAAAAAGATAAAGAACGCTCTCATTTGGGAGATAATTTCTAATTTATAACGTCTGACAGTATGATTGGATCTCGTTTCCTGGCTCCGCCTGGGAAGGCATACCCGCAAGGCTCCGCCTTGATATGGCGACAACTGCAGGGTTCCGGCATATAAAAAGAGGCAGAGCCCCGGAACGAGAAAAAATGCACGAATTCATGATGGAGATATCTATCCACTATTCAACACCTTTCAGTAAATTGATGTTTTTTGAAAAAATTTACAAAAATTTATTTCGGGAGCAAATGAAGCCGGTTACTGAATAACTAATATGGAGAAAATAAATTGACATCACCTGTATATTGTAATACGATTTGTATTACGGAGGTGGCAAAATGATCACATTAAGACTTAATCCAAAAATTGAGCAAGATATTAATAATACAGCAAAAAATCTCGGAATTACTAAGTCGGAGCTGATTCGCAAGAGTATCCTTGAGTATCTTAGTAAACTTGATACGGCAAACGCGTGGGAGGTCGGCCAGGACCTATTTGGTAAATACTCAAGTGGTCTTAATAATCTGTCAACTGAAAGGAAAAAGATTGTAAAGAAAAAAATCAGGGTCAAAAGAAAATGAAAAAAATTCTAATAGACTCTGGTCCCTTAATAGCCTTATTTGACTCATCAGACAAGTATCACCACGAGGCTATTAATTTTATAAAAACAAACAAATACCCTTTGGTTACGACTCTCGCATCGATTACTGAAACTCTGCATTTATTGGATTTTAATCGAAATGCTCAGATAGATTTCCTGGAATGGGTACATAGGGGCGCAGTTGAAATTTATAATATCGAAAATAGTGATTTTAAAAGGTTAAGAGAGCTAACGGAAAAATATCGTGATTTACCAATGGATTTTGCCGATTCGTGCCTTGTGTGTCTGGCCGAGAAACTCAATCTGAACACCATTGCTACAATAGATCGTAATTTCACAATATATCGTATTCAGGGGAAAAGAAAATTCAAAATAATTCTTTCCTAAAAATATCAGTTCCAAAATTTTTCCAAATCAACACAAAAGCAGGCTGATTTTTTGTGTGACTATTACTTGGTTTTCAGTTCAAAAATAAGCATGAGCAAGCCGAAGATGTGATTAGTGAGTATCGCCATCTCATTTCCGAGATTTGTGTTTAGGAGTCAGATTAATAAAATTGATTTGCAGCGCAGATAAATTTATCAATACGGTAGGGAGGTGTAATGGAAATTGAAAAATTTCTAAAATGGGAGCGTTTGGAACTAAGAAATAAAGCGGTTTATATTGACCCGGAGGCACCCAACTGGGTTGTCCCCAATCAAATCGGGGATAAATTATTGAAACAAATTCGTCAAAGCCGTTCTGTTGAAAAAGCAACCAATGCTTACCTGTTTTCTTTTAACGGCAATAAAAATATGGGCCTGATCCGGGCCGAACAATTTATTTCCCTGTTTCCGGATTCAAAGGAAGACAGTTATCCGGGCAGGGGCCGACTTCTGAAACTGAATCAGCTCAAGGAGTGCTGGCTTCATATTACGGACCGATGTAATTTAAGCTGCCGCCACTGTCTGTTTTCCTGTTCCGGCAAGACGCTGACCACCCTTTCCATAGATACGATCCGCCGATGCGTTGACGAAGCCTATCGACTCGGGACCCGTTTATTTTACTTAACCGGTGGTGAGCCGTTTACGCACCCTCAAATTGATGAAATCTGCCGGCTGATCTTAACCGGCTATGATGACACCGACCTGGTGATATTGACCAATGGGTTACTGCTTTCCCGTCATGTGGAAAAACTGAAACAACTCCCCCTGGGACGCCTGCACCTCCAGATCAGTATCGACGGCACCCGGGAATCCCATGACCAATACCGCGGTAACGGAACCTACGACAAACTGACAGAGAACATTGCCTCGATATCGGCTTTAAACATCCATAAAACACTGGCCATGGCCGTGCATTCGGAAAATGTCATGCAGATGAGCAATATCGTCGATATAGCGGCCGGCTACAATATTTCGGAAGTCCATTATCTCTGGCTGTTTGTTTTTGGAAACGCCACTTCAAAAATGTTTGTACCGCCAGATCAATTATATCACCACCTGGTCGAAACGAAAAAAAAGGCTGCACAAAAAGGAATTGTCATTGATAATATCCGCAACATGGAATCTCAAATATATTCAAGTTCCGGCACCAAGTACGATCTTGGCAACGCCGGGTGGGAATCATTGGCCATCGGGCCTGACGGGTCGATTTATCCCACCCCGGCCTTAATCGGAAATAAAAAAGCATTGAGCGGGCACATTGATGAATCCATTGAAACCGTCTGGCGACACAGCCCGGCATTATCCCAACTTCGATCCATATCCATTATAGATGATGACGCATATATGAAAAACCCGTTGCGCTACCTTGTGGGCGGCGGAGATATTGACCACAGCTTTTATGCCGGTAATACATTTACCGGTCATGACCCCTATATTGATTTATATAATAAAATGGCGCTGTGGCTGATCACCCATGCCGCATTGGATAAAAATAAAACCGGTTTTCCGAAAATTTTAATGAAAATGGGGGACCGTTTGCTCCAGTGTGATCATAACAGCACGGGGGTTGCGCTGACCCATTCCAACTGCGTGTTAAACGTTTCCTCAACACGTCAGGTGGTGGGGGACTTTTACAGTGAGGCGGCAATCGACCCGAATACGGATATTGCCAACCCGGTCTGCTACCCGAAATCGGAAATCAGCCACATCCCGCAATCTGCCCGAATCCGATCATACGGCTGCGGCAGCCCGGTACTGGACGCAGACCTGCAAAAAAATGAGGTGGTTGTGGATCTGGGTTCCGGTGCCGGCATGGAATGCTTTATTGCCGCACGCCAGGTCGGCAAAAACGGCCATGTATACGGTATAGACATGCTGGACCATATGCTTATCCGGGCAAACCAGTCCCTTGAATCGGTGGCCGAAAAAATCGGTTATAAAAACATTGAATTTCGAAAAGGCTTTCTTGAATCCATTCCAGTTGATGACAATACTGCTGATGTCGTCATATCCAACTGTGTGATCAATCTGTCGGAAGACAAACGAAAAACATTTTCAGAAATTTTACGGATATTAAAACCCGGGGGACGTCTGGTCATATCGGATGTGGTGACGGATTCGCCACCCCCGCCGGAAATTTCAAACGATGAGCAACTTCGGGGAGAATGCATTTCTGGCGCCATGCTTCAGCCCTATTTAACCAGTATGCTGGAAAATTGCGGATTCAACAATATTCAATTTTTAAAACGTTTTTTTTACCGGGAGGTGAAAAACCATCCATTTTTTTCCCTGACATACACTGCCTGCAAACCCAAAAATGACATAGAAGTCCCTATTATCTACCCGGGTCCGTTTGCCGCTGTTATCACCGATGACGGGAAACTGGTGATTCGTGGGCATAATACAATGCTGGATCAGGGAACTGCCCGACAATGTAATGATCAAATTTTCATACTGGACGCTGCCGGCAATGCGTCCAATATTAATGCAGAAAATACCTGTGCCTGTTTTCAGGCACCTGTGGAGGAAGTTAGAGCAACCGCTCTTTTGGTAAACATTTTAGATTCCGGAAGCATCGGAGCCATTCACCCGGTACCGGACCGGTTTGCATCCGGATGTATGGTATGCGGCACCCCATTGACTTATCTTGAAAATGACCGGCAAAAAAAATGCGCATTTTGCGGAATCGTCAAAGCCGCCAATGCAGTGTGTGAAAATAACCATTTTGTCTGTGATGATTGCCATAGCAGCAGTGCAACAGACATTGTCAGACACATCTGTGTCAACACGGATGAAACAGACATGATCGACCTTTTCAATATGATTCGATGCCATCCGTCAATCCCCTTGCATGGTCCGGAATACCATTTTATTGTTCCCGGCGTCATTGTTGCAACATATCGCAACCTGGGCGGTCAGGTCTCTGATAACGACATTCAAACGGCCATTGATCGGGGAAAAACCATTCCCGGAGGCGTCTGTGCGTTCTGGGGCGGCTGCGGGGCCGCTTTAGGGACCGGAGCCGCATTTGCCGTTCTGTTAAAAGGGAATCCGATCAAAGCGTCAGAACGAAAGATGGTACAGCAAATTACCGGGACAATTATCAACAAGATTAATAAACTGGAAGCAGCCCGCTGCTGCCAGCGGGAAACATGGACCGCTTTGAAAACAGCCGCTGAACTGTCAATGCAGTATTTAGAAATCCCCCTGCGCGCTGACGGCGCCACTCACTGCACCCAACAATCAAAAAACAAGGAATGCATGGGGAAAGGATGCCCTTATATTAAATGAGAAACCATGCGTGTATAATAATATTTGCCAAAGCCCCAATCAAAGGGCACGTGAAAACCCGGCTGGCAAAAAATATGGAGGGGTCTGTTGTTGTCAATCTCTACCGGCAATTTGTTCTAGACCTCCTTGACAAAATAAATAAAACAGGCCGGCCGGTTAAAATCTTCTATGATCCGCCCGGGGCGCAGCCGTTGATGGTCGACTGGCTGGGAGACCAGCATGATTTTTTTTTACAAACCGGGCCTGATCTTGGACACCGAATGGCAAATGCATTTTCGGATGTGTTTAAGCAGGGAATTGGACGGGCCATACTTATCGGCACGGATTTTCCGGACCTGCCCGACAAAATTCTAACGGATGCGCTGTTAAGCCTGGAAAAGCATGATGCGGTCATCGGCCCGGCAGTTGATGGCGGATACTATCTGATCGGGTTTTGCGCAGATTCCTTTTTACCATCAGTTTTTAAAGATATGCCATGGGGAACGCCTGACGTTTATCAAAAAACAATGAGCGTTTTTCAATCATCCGGAAAAAAAGTGTTCCGGCTTCCGGAATGGCGGGATATTGATGATTATAACGATTTAATAAATTTCATTGAATCATTAAAAAAACATCCGTCTGAAGCAAAAAACACTTATTTGTTTTTAGAACATATTGGCATGATAAAAAAATAGCCGAAAACTGAAAGTAGCCGGAATATTATGGTATTCCGCCTTTTTTCAAAAACCTCAAACACAGAAAATCCATGAGAATCAACATTCATCACGGTAAAGCCATATTTTTAAAATCCCGGCTCATGTTATGGTCTGTTCTTTTTCTGATTATACTGCCCATTCAAGCAGCTAAGGGCAAGGACGCTATCCGCGTGGGCGATTTTTCCAGTTCAGTCCCTGGTAGTCTGCTGCCTGAGAACTGGGAAGCCCTGACATTTAAAAAAATAACCACTCATACGCGCTATATGGTTGTTGAAGATACGCACACGCCTGTCGTCAAAGCGGTCAGTGATCGTTCAGCCTCCGGGTTAATTCGAAAAATCAGGATTGACCCGGAGCAATACCCGGTCATTAAGTGGCGTTGGAAAGTCACAAACATATACCAAAACGGGGATGTCACGCAAAAAAGCGGGGATGACTATCCGGCACGCATCTATATCACGTTTGAATACAATCCTGAAAAAGCCGGTTTTTTTGAACGTGCCAAGTTCTCAGCCGCAAAATTGCTGTATGGCGAATATCCGCCGTCTGCGGCCATAAATTATATATGGGAAAGCAAAGCGCCTGTCGGGACAGTTGTACCAAACCCGTATACAGACAATGTTCAGATGATTGTCACACAAAGCGGCAACGAGAAAATTAATACCTGGGTTGAAGAAAAAAGAAATATTTTCAATGATTATATCCGTGCATTTGGAAAAAAACCACCCATGATATCCGGTATTGCCATCATGACCGATTCGGACAATACCGGTGAAAAAGCGATCAGCTATTTTGGCGATATTGTCATGGAGCCTGAATGAAAAAAATGCGTGCAAAAGATATATCCATTATAATCCCGGTGATTGACGAATCAAGCATCATCAATCAATCACTAGAGGCGCTGAAAAAGACAGCCCTATCGAATGCCTGTGAAATTATCGTTGTGGATGGGGATTCATCCGGGAGCACCATACATGCAATCACGGAAAAAAATATCAAAAAAATTAAAGGTCCCCGCGGCCGGGGCGCACAGATGAATTCCGGCGCACGGATAGCAGGCGGCCGCATTCTTCTGTTTCTGCATGCCGATACCCTCCTTCCCGTTGATGCGATGGATCATGTGATCTTTGCCTGCAACAGAAATAAAATTGTCGGCGGGGCGTTTGACCTGGAGATCGATTCAGACAGATTCATATATCGATTGATTGACAAAATCGCTTCCATCCGATCCCGTCTTACACGTATACCTTACGGCGACCAGGCCATTTTCATGATTAAAAAAACATTCATCGATATCGGCGGATTCAAAAAAATCCCCATTATGGAAGATATCGACCTGATGCGCCGGATAAAACATGCCGGACATAAAATCCATTTTATCCCTGAACCGGTGAAGACATCTGCCCGCCGATGGGAAAACGAAGGAATCGTCTTTTGCACCATCCGAAATATTCTTCTGTCAACAATGTTCTACCTGGGAGTTCCCCCGAAAAGCTTAAAAAAATGGTATAAATAAACAAAAAGCCCACGAAATCTCGGGGACTTTTAAAATTACCTGTTATTTTTTTCTTCTACCTTAAACCTTCTACCTTATACCCTCCTCCTGAACACCTATTTTGCAATCACCGTTTCCGGAAGCCGTCTTGAAAGGATGTCCACCGTTTCTTCAACCATTTCTTCAAGTAACTGGCGGGCCGGTTTAATTTCTTTAATAAGACCGGAAATCTGGCCCGCAAGACCGCCCACATACGCCTGTTTATTTGCTTCGATAAACCCTGCCAGAAGTGCTGAAGAGATCAAAACCTGCATGGGAAACGGAACCGGGTCCAGTCCTGAACTGTCCCACAATTCGTGGAACTGGTTGTAACTGGCCCGTAACGTCTTACCGGTATATGCCCGGCTGACGCGTGTGTCTTCATCTGTTGATTCAATAATTTTCTGTTTGTTAATATCTAAGGCGCCGCCTTCCGTGGTCGCTAAAAATCGGGTACCAATCCAAACTCCGGCACACCCCATGGCAAGAGAAGCGGCAATACCCCGCCCGTCACCAATACCGCCGGCAGCCAAGACCGGTTTGGGCGCTGCCGCATCAATGGCCATTGGCAACAGAGCCATTGTACCGATGCGGCCGGTGTGTCCGCCCCCTTCGTGTCCCTGGGCAACGAGAATATCCACGTTCGAATCCGCCATCCGTTTTGCGTTCTTAGAGTTACCGGTGATGCCGAGAACCTTCATGCCGACCGCATGGGCCTCATCCACCATGAAACCGGGGTTTCCGAGACCGGCGCAAAACAGGGGCACTTTTTCTTCGATACAAACTTGCACCGCCTCATTCGGCCGCATGGTGGTGGTATTCATCCGGACCATGATATTCACGTCCGGAATTCCCATTTCTGTTTTGACTTTTTTCAGCCAGTCTTTATGTTCCTGGGGCATAAATTCCAATGCCTGACTGAGTGGAATTTCCTGGGGACCGGCTTCAGGACCTCCCGGCACCTCAACAATATTTTTAGGCAAAAGCAGGTCAACGCCATAGGGCTTATCGGTCAATTTTTTAATTTCGCGAATTGCATCCCGCAACTCATCAACTGTAAATCCACTGCCGCCCAGAACTCCCATACCGCCTGCTTCAGATACGGCGACCACCAGTTCAACAGGCGCGCCCGTAGTTTCACCGATCAAAGTCGGCCCCATACCGGCGCTTAAAATCGGATATTCAATCCCCAGCAGATCACACAACGGAGTTTTCAAAATCCTTTTTCCCATCATCCATCCCCCTCATAAGGTTATTTTAACCGGCATTCCTGATCCCATTCCGGGCAGGCATCCTTCATTTCCGCTTGAAACTTGGCCATGCAATCACCACATTCCAGCTCAACATTCGGAACATCTCCATACCGTTCCATCATTTCTTCCTTGCTTAAATGAGACAGGGCACTGCACCCGCACTGAGGACACGAGGTCTTGATTTCATAGCGTTTTTTCGACATACAATGATACCTCCTGCATTTTTTCGATATTATATTTTATTATAAAAGGAATCAACCAGTTTTCAAATAAAGCAAACTCACGTCAGCATGTTCCATGGATTTTTTGAAACAGTATTGTGTCAAAAAAAACTAATCCATGATACACCCAGAACGGTTCAACAGTTATCAGTGAGCCAGCTGTGACTGCAGCCAGTCTTTTACCTGTCCGTCCACCGGATAAACCCCTTTATTGAAACCGACATCCATCATAAAACGGTTTTTTAATTCTTCCGGCATCCTGATTTCGGCAAGTTCAACCGCTTCCTCGGAATTTCGTTTAATTAAATAGATAACCGGCGGATCTTCCCAGGCATACACAACGAAATAGTAAGACACATCATTTTTGGAACGGATCACATAATTGCCGCGGGACCAGTTATTTCCCCATTCCAGGTACAATCTGACCGCCTCTTCAGGGGTCATGTTCCAGTCAATAGAATTTAACAACTCATTATCATTTCTAAGTTCAGATAGTTGCAGCATAATTAAATATCCTTTCAACATTGGGTTCAAATCATGATTTATATATATATATGCATATATGCACAGAACATGCCAAGGCTCACTGATGCCTGATTTATTATTTTATTAAGAAGTTACGTACTATTGAGCAAACAGGTCAGTGGATGTCTTTTGAGACATATGATACCACAATGTGATACACTTGCCATTTATTTCTTACCCACCCCTGACGACTCAATAGAATCAAGCATATACCCATTTCTTGATTAAAAATATTAGCAATATTATCAAATATTTAAACAAAAATCAGATAAATTTGTCCCAATATCACTTTGCGCTAAAAATGGCATGCATTTTGAACATGTATTTATCATATTTGTATCTCCAAATAATGGTTCCGGTACTCCTTTATAAATTTAATATATACTGGATTGCCGATCTTAAAGTAAAAAAACCCAACAAAGGGAGGATATATGCCAAAGGAAACAAACAAGACTGTTGTAAGTAAAATTCTTGATACCAAAGATATTACCATTTGTGATGCAACAGCACAGATGATAACCAAAGCGCGAAAAGACGGTGTTGAATTATGTTTCGATCGAGCGGCAAATATGAAACCTTGCCCTATCGGAGCGGATTCCGCATGCTGCAAACATTGTTCAATGGGGCCCTGCCGTCTAAACGCCCGTGACCCCTATGGTAAAGTCGGTATATGCGGCGCAACGATTGATACGATCATGGCCAGAAACTTTGGTCGAATGGTGGCAGCCGGTGCAGCAGCGCATACGGACCATGGAATGGCCATGCTGGATCTTTTCCGTGAAGTGGTCAACGGCCATATTACGGATTTTGAAATTAAAGATCCCCAAAAACTGATCGATGTTGCGGCATCCATTGATATTGACGTGGAAGGCCGAAGCCTCGAAGATGTTGCCAATGATTTGTATGCTGAACTGGAAAGAACCTATACCCAGGTGGAAGGTGAAATCCCCTTTGCCAAACGGGTTCCTGAAAAAACCCTGGAAACCTGGCGAAAGCTGGGCATTGTTCCGCGCGGTGCCATGCGTGAAATTATGGAATTGATGCACCGTACCCATATTGGGGTGGATCAGCATTATGAAAATATCACCAAACAATGCAACAGAACTGCGCTGGCAGACGGATGGGGCGGGTCCATGGTCTCGACCGAAATATCCGACATTCTTTATGGCACCCCGTCACCGGTTGTTGCTGAAGTAAATATGGGTGTGTTAAAAGAGAACATGGTCAACATTATCATTCACGGCCATGAACCCAACCTGTTCGAATCTGTGATTGCCTCTGTCAATTCGCCGACACTGGTTGAAGCGGCGAAAGCAGCTGGTGCGGACGGAATTAACCTGGTGGGCATGTGCTGTTCAGGCGCGGAGATGATGTCCCGGCATGGTATCCCGCATGCAGGAAACTTCACATCATCAGAGGCAATTCTCTGTACAGGTGCTGTTGATGCCATGGGTGTTGATATTCAGTGTATTAAACAGGGACTTGCCAAAGTGGCTGAATGTTATAAAACCCCGTTGTTCACAACAAATACGCGATGTCATATCGAAGGTGCGGCGCATATAGAATTTATCGAACATGATCCCAGAGCCTGTACGGATGAAATCGTCATCAAGGCAATTACCCGCTTCAAAAGCCGGTCACTTCCGGTGGAAATACCGCAAATTGTCAACCCGGGAGTCCATGGATTCTCTTATGAATCCATCAACTATATGTTGGGCGGCAGCTTCAGAGGAAGTTATACGCCGTTAAATGAAAATATAATAAATGGCAGGATTCGCGGTGTTGCCGGCGTTGTCGGGTGTACCAACCCGAGGGTGAAGCAGGACTATGTGCATATCGACAAAAAACGAAAAGCGCTCGGCATTGACAAGGCAAGAGAACGGGTACTTGTGGCGATGGCTGACAGAAGAGATATTGAAGCCGCATAAACCATTAATCTTAATTATTGCATGATAGTTTTTACTGGGGGGATTCGTCCCCCCTTTTTTTACGGACAGAACTTTTGACTACATTATATAAATTATGCTAATAATTTATTGCTAAACAATGAGAGCCTGGCATTGCATATTTTATTTTCACAAATTAAAGGCGGATTATATCATGGGAACCAGCTATTTGGTCATGGGAGAATTGACGGATTTTATTACCGGCCAGATACTGCCGGACACGCATGATGAACGATTAATCCAGAAAATCTCCCGATTTCTGGTTAAAGACAGGGGCTATTCCGTAAATGATATTTTGACGCGGAGAAAAATGTCTCTGACGGTTGATGGTAAAACCGGATCAATCATGATTCATTTCATCATTCATATTGATCATAGACCTTTTGCCGTTATCATGTACGGTCCGGGGTCGATTGTGACACGCCAGCGGCCAACAATTGCTGTAGCAAGAATCTTTACGGACTACATGATTCCGTTTTGCGTGATTACCAACGGTGAGGAAGCAAACCTGATGGATACAAAGTCAGGAAAAGTGATCGGAAAAAATCTTGGCAGCATTTTTTCAAGAAAAGAGGCATCAGCTCTTTTAAAGGATATTCATCTGGAAACCCTTACGAAAGAACGCCGTGAAAAGGAACAGCGAATTCTCTATACCATGGACATACTGACTGAAAATGAATGCAGGGACTTTACATGTCAAATATGAATGTATCAAAAAACGAGATTATTACTTATTTTAAAAAAAATGAGCAGACGTCTCAAACGCAACCGCTGATTATCGAAGAGCCCCTGTCCATAAGGATTGAAGGCAACCCCTATTCCGTGGTGATGCGTACCCCGGGTGATGAAATCGCGCATGTGGCCGGATTCTGTCTGGCCGAAGGCCTGGTTGATTCACCGACAGATATTGTGACCATCGGTTTTTGTACTGAAGAAAATACAAATGTTGCGACCGTAACTCTCACAAACGACCGGAAAAAGAAAGTGGCTGATCTCTTAGACCGCAAAGGTTTTGTCAGCCAGACCAGCTGCGGCATCTGCGGCAAAGAAGTGGTCAATGACCTTCACCAGATTACCACCCCGGTTAAAAACAGTTTAAAAATTTCCCTTGACCAGGTAAGGAAATGCGCCGACCGGCTTGCCTCATTTCAACCGATTCATAAAAAAACCCGCAGTGCTCATGCGGCTTTAATCTTTGATAAGGATCTGAAGGTGCTGTCATCCGCGGAGGATGTCGGCCGTCATAATGCCCTTGACAAGGCTATCGGCAAAACGTTCATGGACAGTAAAATTTCAGATGCCCGCTTTGGGATCATGTCATCCCGGTTAAGCTATGAACTGGTCCAGAAAGCAGCCCGGGCCGGACTTGAAATGCTGGTTGGAATTTCCCGCCCCACGTCGCTCGGAGTCGACCTGGCCCGCGCCGTCAACATGACCCTCGCCTGTGCAAGAGGAGATGATTTGATGGTCTTCTGCGGAAAAGACAGATTCATATTCCCTGAAAATCAAAGAAATCGATAAAGATCAAAAAGATCGAAAATGATGCCGTTTATAGAAATAAAAGGACTGCCTGGCAAAGTGTATGTACCGGACAAACTGCCGGACAATCAGAAAAAAAACAAATGCCCGGATTGCTTTTCCTGTCAAATGTGCGGTGATTCGCGGTGCCGGGTGTGCTTAAACAGCAATCATGTGAATAAACCAAGCATATGCATCTGCAGAAAACCAAATCATGAAAAAAAGCATATTTAAAAAACGTTCTGAAATTAATGCGCCTGCTGAAGAAGTCTTCAAATGGCATGCCCGCCCCGGGGCTATTGAACGGCTGAGCCCCCCGTGGGACCCCCTTGAGATAATTTCCCAGACTGGGGGCATCCACACCGGCGCAGAAGTAAAAATGAAACTCAAAGCCGGCCCGATTCCCATAAAATGGCATGCCCGCCATGTGGAGTACCAGGAAAATATTTTATTTCAAGACATACAGGTAAAAGGACCTTTTTCAAAATGGATACATACCCACCGGTTTGAAGACCTTGACCGGACAAAATGTATTCTTGAAGACTCCATAGAATATGCCCTCCCTTTTCATCCATTAGGAACCGCAGTGATGGAACCGTTTGTGGAAAAAAAACTGAAACAGATTTTCACTTATCGTCACAATACCACCATCGCCGATATGGCTGCCCATCAATTACGAAAAGACCAGGGTCCATTGAACATCCTGATTTCCGGTGCCAGCGGCCTGCTCGGCTCGTCTTTGATTCCTTTTCTAAGAACAGGCGGTCATCATGTTATGCAGCTGGTCCGCCGCCCGCCGGATAATGAAAAAGGGGAAATAAGATGGGATCCGGCAAACGGCTGGATTGACCTTGATGATACGGATGCGATTGACGCGGTCATTCACCTGTCCGGAGAAAACATCGGTGAAGGCCACTGGACCCGGGAGAAAAAAAAACGCATCATTGACAGCCGGGTTCAGAGCACCCGCTTGATCGCAGAAACCATATCTCAAATGAAAAACCCGCCCAGGGTATTTCTGTCTGCTTCGGCCATCGGATTTTACGGGGATCGGGGAGATATTCTGGTAGATGAATCCGATATGGTCGGCAATGATTTTATTTCTGATGTCTGCCGAATGTGGGAAGAATCGACTGATGCTGCTGTTGCCGCCGGTATCCGCACGGCTTCTCTTCGCATCGGCATTGTTCTGTCACCCCAGGGCGGGGCGTTGGGCAAACTGCTTTTGCCCTTTACCCTTGGAATCGGCGGCAAAATTTCAACCGGCCGGCAGTACATGAGCTGGATCAGCATTGATGACACCATCGGCGCTATCCATCATGCGCTGTTCGATGATAAGATATCCGGACCGGTCAACCTGGTGTCCCCGAACCCTGTTACCAATAAGGAGTTTACCCTGAGACTCGCTAAAGTCCTTTCCCGACCGGCTTATTTCACTGTGCCGAAATTTGCCATAGAAACTGTTTTCGGCGAAATGGGACGTGAAACGATTCTTTCCAGCACGCGGGTGAAACCAGGGGTTCTTTCGGAAACAGAATATTCTTTCAGACATCCGGATCTGGAGGGGGCGTTGCGGCATCTTTTAGGCAAAACATGATGGTTTAACAAAAAATCCATTTATTAAGAGTTTGTGACTTATTTTGAAAAAACTCTCAAATAGCTATTGAATTCTTCATTGAAGGGATGATTTTAATGGTAAGCGCTACCTAAAATTCCCAACTCCTATTCCATGATACTATTCTATCGCAAGTTTCCGGGGGCCTGTGTTTACTTACAGAAATCATGGCTTCTGAGCATTTCTTCCAGCCAAAAATATTGTGCTCTCGCAAAAATTCATACCCCGTAAAGTTTTCGATATGCTCATAGCTGATCAAATCTGCATTACTGCTAGTTTTTTTAGCCACAATAATCAGCAATGGTTTGCCTGATCAATATCAATAAATAGGTATGGTGTTTCCCGAATGCGGTTGGTACGATACTCTATAGTCCAATTATTAGCCATAAGTTGCGAATAAAAAAAGGACTTCAAATCCGAATTTGGGAAGATGCGATGAGCAAGAAAAAAAAGAAAAAGGGCACCAAAAGTCATCAGGATGGACCACGTGGGATGCCCCCTATCGAGAGTGTTGACGTCATAGAGGGATCGGGTTTCAGAATGGAGCGTCATGGGCGTTTTATCCACATGGAGACGAACAGGACGGACGAGGAGCAACAGGAACTTATGGAAAAGATGGCAGCATCGGCAGAAAGTTTAACTGCTGATATCGCAGAACATGCTGCATCCATAATCAAAAGATTATCGAAATACGACACCTTTACAATTCTTAATGCGCTGACTCTACAGAATTACATTGCTGATCCGGACACTTACAAGGAGTATTCACATCCAGGGAAACCTTTCGTTCCGGAATATGCGACTCTTTTGGCGCTGCAACATCCTTATTCCGAGGGCACTAACGAGAAAATCAGCCTTAATGTCCTCCAGGAAATTCAGGCATATATTGAACATATTTTTCGAACCGCTGCCTTCCTCAATATTGCACGATATGCTAAGAAAAGTATAGAAGAAGGCACTGCATCACAATGTCCAGATACACTTGAAGAGATGCAATCTTCAATTCGCATGCATGAACTTGTCGTCAGAAATCCCGCATACGATCATCATCACCACGAGGTAATCAGAGGCCTATTCCGTCCCTTCGAAAAAGATCCTCTATTTGTTGACGGATTATCGGTTAATGATGCTCTGGTCTTATCAAATGCTATCACAGCGCGAATAAATAGGCTACTCAATGAAAAATTTCAGGACGCCCAGGAGGGATTACAACTCATAAAAAGTAATGTTCGAAAGGCCCGGCATATAGGGACAGATGATGTTGTTGATACTGCAAATGGTCAAAAAACGATGACAGGCAAGGCGTTCTACCAAAATTTGACGAAACTATCATCAAAGGAATTCGAACAAGCCCTGAAAACCATCTCCCTTGAATGGATATTTAACGTGTGGGGAACCATTTGCAGTTTTATTGCCGATGAACTTGCGGATGAAGCCAGCATACCCCTTAAAAAAGTTGAGGCATATCTGAATCTTTTTTCCATGACATTTGGCGATATCCCTGAGAGTGATATTGAGCCTTCCCAGACGCATCCATTGCGAACACGTCCATTGGTTCGCTATGGGAATCGATATCTCTCCAGCGCTCCGGCGCTGATGGATTGGGCAATACAGCCAGCTTTTGAGAGTACTTTGAAAGCAGCCGGCGGTTCTTGGTGGCAGCGGTATCACAAGCATCGGCACGACCACGTCCTTCACCTTACCTGTCAACTACTCCAACGGATGATGCCTGGCGCTACCATATATACGAACTTACTGTATTATGAAGATGGAGATACATCAAAAGAAGCGGAGATCGACGTCATCGTAATTTATGATACGGTTGTTTTTCTTGTTGAGGTAAAGGGCGCGGATGTTACTGACCCGGCTCGTCGAGGTGCACCTGACCGACTTCGATATGATTTGGAGAAAGTGATTGCAGAATCTCACATCCAGGCGTTAAGGGCAAAAACCTATATCACTGCCAATGAAAACCCCGCTTTCCGCCCGGTGGCCGGAGGACCTGACCTCAATATTCCCGATGGAATCAGGAATATTGTCATGATGTCTGTCTCCCTTGCGCCACTAGGCCATCTTACCTCACTCCTTCATGCGGATTCAGATATTGGGTTCTTCAAGGATGGAGAGTACTCCTGGATCATAAGCCTTTATGATCTCATGGTAATAGGGGATGTTATCGATTTGCCACCGATGTTCCCGCACTATGTTATTCGGCGTATTCATACAGCCCACCAGAGCATCCTGGAAGCTCATGATGAACTCGATATTTTTGGCTATTACCTGAATGAAGGACTCTACATTGATGATATTGTCGAAGATCTATCAACTGAAAAAAGAATGACCGGAATGAGCCTCCTTTCTTATACGGGACAATTTGATGAGTATTATGCATATCAAAACGGCTCCCGCCGAAAACATGCAAAAAAACCCGCACAGCGAATCCACCCGAAACTTCGAAAGATCATTGATCGGATCGAATTGTCTGGACTACCCGGGCGGGTGGATGTAGCGATGTCGATTCTTGATCTTTCACATGAAGCGCGGATGGGGTTTTTGAACGGAGTCAAAAAAGCTCAAAAGATATGCAAGCGAAAGCATCGATCATCAGATGCCACCCTTACGGGAGATGAAGAAGGCGGCTGGGGGTTGACTTATATTTGTGCTCAAGATTCGGTAATATTAAAGGGTGCACTTGAGCGATACTGCATTCGAAAACAACAGCAATTGCAATATAAAAAATGGGTGGGAATAGCAGAGGTAATTGGTAGAAAACCGAAATTAATCAGTGTTTTTCAGAACCAACGATATTAATCCTGTTCCGTTGTTGACCAATTATACAAACTCTATACTTATTCAACAAAGTGCCACAGTAATCGCTGCTAAGAATCTGCATTTCAATGCATCTTACAATAACAAATCCTGCCGATTTGACAAATTGATCATATCAATGCTGTGTGGTTTGACCCCTTCAAAAAAACTCCTGATATTCTGAATATACATCAGCTTTTTTATTGTGGACTGATCCTGCGATAAGTCTGTAATCTAAACGAACCCCAATTCCTATTTTTTAGTTTTACATTACATTCTTCGTCACTGCGGCGTAGCAAGGTACGCCTCATTTCTCAGAATTTTTACGCCTTGCCAGTTTGATGTAATTGGTAGAACTTTTTTCAGCCCACCAGAACCCCATTTCCCAACTATTAATCATTGATACCAATTGAAAAAATCACCTTATTGACATACGGCTATCCGTAAAATATATACAAACTGATTAAATAATGAAAACCAAACCGGAACTTACCATCACCCATAATGAGAATTGACCATGAGCCTTCGATTTCGAATTTTTCTTCTGATGCTGATGTCCCTGGCATTATTTTTCGGATATCTCAATCTATTTATTCCGGAAACCATCCCATACAATTTTGATCGTCTGCATATTTTCCTGTTTAATCTGTGCAGCGGCGGATCAATTATCCTGTATTTTACCGAAGGCCGTCAAAAAGTATCGCCCAAAATTATCGTGTTTCTCGTTATGGCGATAATTTATGCGATATTTGCTTTTTTCCAGATTTATATCCCGGTCCTGATCATTACCTTGGTTCTGGTGGCAATTGTCGAAAGCAGCCGGATAAAAAAATTTTCTTTCTTTCCTTTTGATTTCTTCAAATCCAAAGTCCCGGTGTCTGCAAAATTCCATCAGGCCTCTCTTCTTTGCCTTTCAATGGGCCTGGTAATTTCCGGACTCGTGATATTAAACAACGAATATTTTTTTATACTCGTCAGCTTTCCAAAACTTCAGCTGGACACCTTTTTCCTGGGATTTTCATTTCCCCTTTCCCTGATCACCATGTCATTACTGTTCAGTTTGATGAAAGATAACGGCAGGCCCATCCGGTGGATGAAAAACATCGGCTTCTGGTTTGTAAACCTTGGCGTGATTATTTTCTTTATGTTTATCATTTTTGAAAAACTAATGCCCCAGGTCTTTGTCACATCCATTCTTTTTGGGGCAGTGATTATGATTCTGTATCTTCTGGTAAGGTTGGGCGATGACCTACAGCAGAAAGCGTTTCTGATTTCCGGCATGGGATTTCTGCTTTATACTGCGCTCACGGGGATCTTATATATTGTCTACGAAATGTCTCCTGATTATGCCAGTGAAAATTACAAATGGCTGATGCGAATGCATTCCTTTGCATCCCTCTACGGCTGGAACCTCTGCGGCCTGGCCATCATCTGCCGGTTTGATGATTTTCCATTAAAACTTCACTCGTATACCCTGATTGCATTTCACTGGATCACGGTTATTTTTCTCGCGCCCATGGGGATGTATTATAAATTTTTTGCATGTTCCGCCACTGTTTGTTTTGTTGTTATTTTATATACCGTCATGTTTACCAAAGGGACGACGGATTCTATCGTATCTGTTTCAAAATAAAAAAGATAAAACCTTTACAAGCCGCAACCTTAATCAAAACAAAAACTTATGGATATCACAAAAAAAATAAGCGACCACTTATCGGAATCTGCTAAACAACACCGGATTAAAGACATTCGGATCGGACTGGGGTATACCGCCGTCATGCTGGATAATGGTCAGGTTGGGCTTGCATACACCCCGCATCGTGACATGCCGGCCGGATGTACTTTAATGCCAAATTTCCAGCCACAGAAAAATATTTCAGCCGATGCATTGCTTGAAATGATAACATCTGACAATAAAGTGAAAACCGCCATCGGACTTGCCACTGCCAATGCGTTAATAAATTTTAATTCAAACGATTATACATCCGGCGATGTACTGGAGAGCAATCCCCTGCAACCGGAAGATTGTGTGGGGATGGTGGGAAATTTCGCGCCCCTGACCGCATCCATCCGTAAAAAAGCCGCAAAACTCATTATATTCGAACAAATCGATCAACAGAAAGGTGATTTAATTCCTTCGGGTGAGATTGAAAAACACCTGCCGGAATGCACGGTGGCCGTGATAACCGCCACGTCAATCATTAATCATAGTTTTGACCGTATCATTCAGGCAGCGGTAAACTGCCGCGAAATAATCATCCTGGGGGCCTCTACCCCCCTTATACCGGATGTATTTTCTAAAACCCCTGTTACATGCCTGTCCGGTGTGATTGTTACAGATTCTGAAGAGATATTGAGGATCATCAGTTTCGGTGGTGGGATGCGCATGTTTAAAAATTGCATAAAAAAAATAAACTTCAGGATATGATATGAACGCAAAGATTCGACGCATAGAGGAAAAATGTAATAACTGCATGCGCTGTGTATTAGATTGTGCATCCGGTGTATGGAAAAATATTGACGGAATCCCCGCAATGACCGGCCAGGACCTGTGCAACCGGTGCAGTCATTGTGTGGCAGTCTGCCCGAAAAATGCCATTGAAAACGACTTTTTGAAGACCGCCCAGGTGCGGCGGGTCAAGAAAAAACTGATTGATCCGGCAGTATATAAAGAAATTGCTCTTTCCCGCCGCAGCATCCGGCATTACAAAGACAAACCCGTTGAACCGGAAATACTCAAAGACATCATTGATGTTACCCGGTATTCCCCGACTGCCAGCAACTCACAGCATGTATCATACATTGTTATTACAGATCCGAACATATTAAAAGAAATCTCTTTGCTGGTTTTTTCAACCGCTGTCAGTTTTTATAAATATTCCACCACCCGAAGCGGACAATACGTATTTAAAGGACTGAAGTTAAGTGCCGCGATTGATGCAATGCTTCAAAAATACATTGAACCCATGGCATATTACATTGAACTGAATGAAACCGGGCGGGACCTGATCCTTCACAACGCACCGGTTCTGGTTTTACTTCACGGTCCGTCCATGTCATTTTTCGGGGCGGACAACTGCAATATAGCTGCGGCAAATATGACAAACTATGCCCATTGCCTCGGTATCGGGTCCTGTTATATCGGCTTTGTCACCCTGTTAACCCGGTTTAACAAAAAATTATGCCGCCTGATCAACCTGCCAAAGGGGCGAAAAGTGTATGCCAGTCTTGTGTTGGGGTATCCGGCATTAAAGCACCCCAATACCGTATCAAGGAAAAACCCGAATATCAGCTGGATCGGCGGTTCATAGTTATTTATTGTAATGATACAAACCAATTCAAAAATATATTACGGCTGGTATATTGCCGCGGTGGCTTTCTGGGGATATTTTCTGTCTGTGGGCACTGGTTTCTATGCGTTTAACGCGTTTTTAGAACCTTTGTGCACTGCCCGGGGATGGACCCGGACCGACCTGAACCTTGCCCTGGTCATCGGCACGGTATTCGGCTTTTCCAGCCAGTACATCTATGGCACGGTATTAATGAAAACCGGTGTGAGAATTCTAATGCTCGCCGGTTCTGCTACCGCAGGTATATCGTTTATATTCATCGCACGGGTGCAGACCCTGTGGGAATTTTACCTGTTTTATTCCCTTTTGTTTATCGGAAACGGGGCATACGGCGGCATTGTCGCCAGCAATGCAGTAAACAACTGGTTTGTAGATAAAAGGGGAAAAGCCATTGGATTTGCCACCGCCGGCATGTCCATATCCGGCGCGATCCTTCCCATCGTGGCACTTCTGCTGATCCAGGATACCGGCATTGAAAACGCGGCCCTTTGCATCGGGCTGGTCATGGTGTCTTTCGGGCCGCTGGCCTGGATAATTATTAAAGACTGGCCGGAAGATATGGGCATGGCCCCGGATGGCCTGACAATAAACACGGAAACCTACACGGCCGGCCAAATCCAGATTCATGTCCCCCCTTCGGCTGCAGTGCATACTGAATGGAATCTGTCAAAACTGATTCGAACAGATGTCTTCTGGAAACTCGGCCTGGCCTTCGGCCTGCTGATGATCGGAACGGTTGGCGTTATGTCCCAGCTCAAACCCCGTTTTGCGGATACCGGGTTTTCTCATCTCACAGCCATGATGATGATGGCCGCCACAGCGCTGGTCGGCGCGGCCGGAAAATACAGCTGGGGACTGATGTGCGACCGATTTAAACCCAAACGGGTTGCCATTGCCATGACCATTGCAAATGTATTGGGCCTAAGTCTCGCACTGGTAAAAAATTCAACGGCAGCATTAATTATTTTTATCCCTGTATTCGGTTTTTCCATGGGCGGTATCATGTCGACCTTCCCAATAATCGTTGCCACCCTTTTCGGCCGGAAAAACTTTGCTTCCGTGCTCCGATATATTTCAATTTTCCTGATTCTGCAGATGTTCGGTTATATCATCGCGGGTCAGAGTTTCGACATCACTGGATCCTATGATACCGCGTACCACATTTTTATTGGTTTGGATATTGTTGCCGTCCTGCTTCTTTGCTCCCTGAAAAATTAAATTTTTCGGTTAATATAAAAATTAATGCAAAGTTCAAAAATGGGATTCAAATGGATATTAATTTGTTAAAATATTCTATTTATGTAAAAAAAGTATTACAGTAGAAATAACAGGACGCAAACCGGTGTCGAAGCAAGAACGTATCCTTCGCTCTAAGAAGGAATCCTGGCTGTCGACTCTCTATAATCGAAATAGATGCAAGCATACAAAGAGAAAAAAAAATGGCGCGAATACTTATTATTGATGATTCACTGCTCATGCGGCTGAAAACCAGGGCGATACTTGAAAAAGGCCGGCATGAGGTCATTGAAGCTTTAAACGGTGAAGATGGTCTGAGCAAAATGACTGAAAAAAAACCTGAATGTGTCATTCTTGATTTGCTGATGCCTGACATGAATGGTCCTGACGTTCTCCGAAAGATGCGTGAGCTCAAGATTGATATGCCCGTTATTGTCTGCTCGGCGGATATTCAGGAAACCACAAAAAAGGAATGCTTTGACCTTGGCATAAAAAAGTTCCTCAATAAGCCGCCCCAGGAAATGGAGCTGCTTGATGCTGTGAACACATATTGTAATCACTAAGACTCCTGTGAAATCTGGCGTGATGGGAAAAAAGCCCGTGCGATAAACTGAATACACCACCACTCCACATATCCTATGGAAAGACAGTTAATTTCATCCTGGAGAGTAATTATGATCATTTCAAAGAGGGATATCGATGCTGTTTCCGAGCTGGTCAATATCGGTATGGGAAAAGGGGCAGACATGCTCAACAAGCTTCTTGAATCACATATTATACTGAAAGCGCCGGTCATTAAGCTTGTTAAAAAGACAGAGCTGAAACGTGAACTGCAGCAATACGTTGACCAGGAGTTGTTTGCCGTTCAAATGGGGTTTTCCGGTGATTTCAGTGGTGATGCAAAACTTGTCTTTTCTCATGATTGTGCCAACAAGCTGGTTCATGCCCTCATGGGAGTTGGTGTTGATTTAGATATCGATGAGATGGATTCATTAAGAACGGAGACACTTAATGAAGTGGGCAATATCGTCATAAATTCCATCATCGGCACGATCAGCAATGAGCTGCAGTTCAAGATGAAGTTTTCGATTCCAAGTTGTATGCAGGGAAATTATGATAACATTATTACCCGGGATATTTCCGGGGTGCACGAAGGTATTCTGCATGCCCGTGTGCATTTTATTGTTGCTGAATTGGAAATCGAAGGTGACATGGTGATGTTTCTTGGAATGGAATCGCTCAGAAAACTGCCAGAGGCAATCGATCGGTACTGTGGCAATATGGCGGCTGTATAATAAAGCCGGATACTTCATTCCTATACTCTATACCCATTGCACCTATGGGATTTCAGGGAGATGTGCTGATGAGTATTCAAGAACAGTTTTCAATATTTGATCTTATTTCTGTGGGCATCTGTATTGTGAAAAGTGATTTTTCCGTGATCCATTGGAACAAAATCATGGAGGAATGGACAGGCATGACCCGGGAAGAAATGCTTGGAAAAGATGTAACAAAGAGATGCCCTGGACTGGATAGAGCTATTTGTAGAAGCCGCCTCAAATCACTTTTTGCTGACGGCACTCCGATCATTTTTTCTTCACAGTTGCACAGTGAAATTTTTCCTGTAAGATTTCCCAACGGCGACAAACGAATTCATAATACCACTGTTTCCGCTATTTCCCTGGACAAGGACGACAAATTTGGCGCACTGTTCACAATTGAAGACGTAACCGGACTTTCCCGTACTTTGAACAACCTGCTGGAAAGCAGAAATTTCCTCAAGGATGTATTCAATTCGATCCAGGACGGCATAAGCGTTAAAGATGCTGATTTGACTGTCCGGTTTGCCAATCATGTTGTGGAACAGAAATATGGCGGCGGACAGTGCATTACAGGCCAAAAGTGCTATGAATGCCTCTTTCAATTAGAAAAACCCTGTAAGGGGTGTCCCTCTCAGCGCTGTATCAATTCAGGGGAAATGGAATCCAGCATTCGCCGGGGGCCCCCTACTTCTGGTGCCAAATGGGTTGAAGTGTTCGCATATCCGCTAAAGAACCGGAAAACAGGCGAGGTTACCGGGGTCATAAACTACATTCGTGATATCACCGAGCGTAAAAAAACAGAGGAAGAACTGCATCAAGCCAAAGAACATGCTTAAAACGCAACCAAAGCCAAATCAGAATTTCTCGCCATCATGAGCCACGAGATCCGCACGCCGTTAAATGCTGTTGTGGGTTCAGCTGAATTGCTTAAAGATGCCGGGTTGCCCGCCGAACTGCAGAGTATTGTCGATATGCTTCAGATAAATAGCGAAATGCTTTTAAAGATAATAAGCGACATCCTCGATATATCCAAAATTGAGTCCGGTAAAACAGAGCTGGAACATATTGAATTTAATCTAAATATTCATACTGAAAAGATATGCAAGGTTATGGAAATTCGTGTGCGGAAAAAAGGAATCGAACTGCGCCGAAATATTGATCCTGATCTGCCATGGATAGTAAAGGGAGACCCCGTCCGGCTTCAACAGGTACTTATGAATCTCATCGACAATGCCGTTAAGTTTACGGCGTTGGGATATATAACCGTTGGATGCGGATATGCGCCTGATGATCCGGCTGAGTTTATTTTTTCAGTGAGTGATACCGGTATCGGGATATCTGAAAGCAAGCAGGAAAGCATTTTTCAAAATTTTTCCCAGGCAGATACCTCCACAACCCGTAAATTCGGCGGGACCGGTCTTGGATTGACCATATCCAGACATCTTGTTGAATTGATGGGCGGCCGGATATGGATTAAGAGCAAGCGGGGACAGGGAAGCACGTTTTATTTTTCAATTCGGCCTGAAGTGGTTTCCATGGAGAAAATGTCAGGGCAACAACTTGACGATACAGAAAAAAAGAAAACAAAAAAAAATGCCGCTTTTGAATTCCATCATCCTGGCCGGATACTTCTGGCCGATGACTACGAATACAACCAAACGATTGTTTTATTATACCTTAAAGGCACACCGATCAAAATTGATATTGCAACAAACGGAGCTGAAGCGGTTGAAAAATATAAAAATAAAAAATATAATCTTATTTTAATGGATCTTCAGATGCCGGTGATGGACGGATACGATGCCACCCGCGAGATCAGAAAAATTGAAAATGAACATGGTTCGCGCAGTATCCCGATAATCGCACTTTCTGCCTTTGCCCTGAAGGCGGAACGGCAAAAAAGCTATGATGCCGGTTGTGACGAATATTTGAGCAAACCGGTAAAAAAGGATGATTTATTGGCGATGATGGCACGGTATTTAAAGTGATTTCGCATTGCGGATTATGGAGTGCGGATTTTTAGGGATTGGAAGTTGGATAAGTAACATTTGAAAAACCGAACCAAGGAGTTCTCAAAGAGAATTATTCGGCTTTGCCGGAAGTTGCCTGATAATCGAGAAGGAAGGTTAATTGGAAATCAACTTTTCCGTTCCGGAACCTCGGTCGCCGCAAACTACAGGGCTGCGTGCAGATCCCGGTCAATTGCGGAATTTATTTCAAAACTAAATATTGTCGAGGAAGAGGCTGCTGAAACTCTCTTTTGGCGGGAGATAATAGCTGAAATGGAGATAATCGATAAATCTTTACTTAAAAATTTGATGAAGGAAAATGATGAATTGATCGCCATCATTGTATCCTCGATAAAAACAGCAAAACAAAACAGAAACTGTAATAAAAATCGTAAATCCGAAATCGTAAATCCGAAATCGTAAACATGAATTCAGTATTCCAATTTGATCTTTTCTTCCCGTACGGCTTTTTTTCGGCTCTGAGTTCTCTTGTCTGCTTTTTTCTGGCCGCCCTGACAATTCAGGCGGGAAGGATTCATCGAGAAAATCAGCTTTTTACGATTTTGTGTCTTTTTCAGGCGGTATTGAACCTGGAAGGTGCACTTCTCGCCATCTGTATCTCAAAAGATGTTGCTTTGTCCATCAGCCGGTTCATTCATTTGTTTTATGTATTCATTATTCCGGTTTTCGTTCAATTTATCCATGAAATTACGGGGATTAAGCATCGTAAAAGCCTTGTCAAATGGCTCTATATTTTCAGCCTGGCTTTGTCTCCGCTGACCCAGACCAATTATTATTATTATAGTGTGCAAGAACGGTTTTTCGGGCTTTTTCCACAGGGTGGCCCGGCGTTTCAAATTTTCGGCGGCATCGGCTTATTCGCAACAATTTACATTGGATACATTCTCTGGGCCACATTAAAACAATCGACTGATCCTGCCCAAAAGCTCAAGGCTCGATTGATCCTCTTTGGAATTGGCGCTAACGCAGCTTTAACCGTCGGAAACATATTGCCGGTACTTGGCATCGAGATATATCCGCCGGGCAACTTCAGTTTTATCCCCATGGGGCTCATGGCATACGGCCTGCTCCGGCATCACCTTTTTGAAACAACAAAAAGCAGAATTACCAAAGACTTCATTCCCAGAATCCTTACCGTATTTGTATGGAGTCCTTTGATCTTTTCTATTATTTTTTGGATCACGGCCCCTTCAGGCGTATTTTATCCTTACCTCTATGATCGTATTTTCCCATACGCCCTTCCCCCTATTCTGTCGTTTCTTGCGTGCTTCATTTTCGCCACATTCTGCTTCATGCAGAGAACATTAAAATTAACAACAATTCTTTTTGGCTTCATCTGCACACTCTGGGGGTTTCTAAACTTAGACATAACGTTGAACATGCTGGTCATGGATAAACATCTGGCGCTTCAGATCAGCCGGATAAACCATTTTTTTCTGGTCAATCAACTGGGGCTTTCAGTCCATTTTTTCTATGCCATGATCGGCCGGAAACAGCGATGGACATTTGTATATCCCTGTTACGTCATCGGTCTGGTTCTGGTGCCGTTCACCCTGACGGACTGGTATTTTAAAGGGACATATGAATACTTCTGGGGTTTTTTTGCGCAAAAAAATATTCTTTTTGATTTCTTCGGTTTTGTTTCCTTCATTGCCATTATATGGGGCATCATTTTACTTTACAGGACGATCCGCATTGAAACAGATATCGACCTGAAAAAAACGTATATCTATGTGCTTATCGGAGTATTCATTACCGGGATATTTAATTTATGCAACATCCCGGCAATAAACGGCATTGAACTTTACCCGTTGGGAAACTTCACATTCATTCCGATTCTCATCATGGGATACGGCATATTCCGCCATAATATTTTGACAATCAATATTTATACCCGAAGACGAATTTTTGACAAAATCGTCAGCATCATATTAATTTTGGGATACACGGCCTTGATTGCCATCAGTTATTGGGCGTTAAGCAATGACCAGGGCATCAGCGTTCAGTTTTTAAGGCCATGGAATGTTCCATGGAATGTGATTGGTCCATCCAATATTTTCAACAAAATATATCCCTATGGCATCCCCCCGCTGATTTCGTTCATCTGTGCCGTGTATATATCCATACTTACAATTCGCGTAGGAAAGAGGCAAACTGAAGCGCATCTTTTCAGTCTTCTCTGCCTTCTCATGGCGTTCATCAGCCTTGATATTCTTTTAAATGGCATCATCAGTGATGCAAATATCGGGATTCAGGTAAGCCGATTAGATCATCTGTTTTTAGTCTTTTCGCCGGCTCTTTGCCTTCATCTTGTTTTCCTGGTGATCGGGCGCCGAAACAAGTGGTGGATAGTGTACGGCGCATATGCGATCGCTTTGATTATGATGGCCATGACCCAGACAGAATATTATATACAAAGCATGGTTCATTACTACTGGGGATTTTACCCAAAAGCCGGCGTATTATTTGATATTTTTGCCCTCTTTTTTTTGATAGCCGTTATTTATGGGGCGGTTCTTTTAATCAAAGTGTATCGCCAAACAGACAATCTGTTTCAAAAGCATCGCCTTTTTTATCTGGCCTGCGGATTTGCCGCCATCGGCGCGCTTTATGTCGGGGATGCCTTTATATTAATGGGATATGAAATCTATCCGCCCGGCAACTTCATATTTATTCCGCTTTTATTATGGGCATATGCGTTTTTTAAACAGTATATAGATGATATGCTGCAAATTACACGAATGGTTTTCTTCTATATCGGCTTGCTGTTTGCGGCATTGATCATTGCAGTTATTTTTAAAAAGAGTTGTCCCACTGACTGGCCCACTGAAATATATTTTCTGGGTATTATTTTATCAATACTGATACTACGGGTTATCTATTTTGTATGGAATAATATATTGGCGCTCTTTTTCGGCGAACAAAGTTTAAAACTGGAACAAACACTTGAATATCTAATCAATAATCTGTCTAAAGCGCGAACATCTTTTTCAATCTTTGAAATATCAAAACAGACTCTATTCAAAGAACTGTCAAGCAGCCGTTGCGCCATGCTGATTCCCACCGGTCTGTCAGATTTAGATCAGATTGATGAACAAAAAGCCGGAGTTGCATTTTCCGGCTGGGATTCCTGGATACCGAAAATGCGCCTGTTCCCGGAAAGAAACCAAATTCCAGCGCAGGATGCATTCATTGATTTGGCAGCCGCCCATCCCGTCCTGCCGATGTTTAGCAACCACCGAAGTCTGTCTGCCCGGGAACAAATTGAAGAATGGATGATGGAACACGATATTTTCCTGGATTCTAAAGATCCATTATTCCGGGCGGAGTATATTCTACCCGTTTATTATGAAGGCAATTTAAGCTGTCTCCTTTTTTTGGGGAATAAAATTGATGGTGCCGATTATTCACGTGATGAGAAGGAATTTTTCCATCGCTTTGGCTTGTCACTGGGGCCATATCTTGAAAATGCCAGACTGCTTCAGGGCATTGAAAAGAAAGTAGAAGAACGTACAGTTGAGCTGCAAAGCGCGCTGGCCGAAACCGAAACCAAAAAAGAAGAAATTACTAAATTAAATCAAGTCGTTCAAGCGATTAATGCCTCGCTCGATCTGGATGTCATCATGTCCACCATTAAAACCGCTCTGAAAATGATATTTGAATTCAACCAGATCGGCATTTTCCTGGTGGATCATCAAACAAATGCGCTTTATTTGACCTATTCCTCAGGAAAAAACATTACGGAAGAAATAATTCAGGCGAAGAAAAATTTAAACTTCCCGTTGGAAAAAGGCTTAAGCTTAAATAGTGAGACCGTTTTGAAAAATAAGCCGATATATCTGCCGAACATTACACCGGAAATGATGAATAACATGACACCCATTGATCAACAGGTAATGGTCATAAATCCTATGAAGGCAATGCTGTTGTGTCCGTTGGAGGTACAGAAGACGCTCATCGGCACGATTGTCTTTTCCCATACGGACAAGACATTTAACCTGACGGAATCCGACATTAACAAAATTCAGCGCTATGTCTCCCAGGTCGCAACCGCTGTCAACAACGCCCGGCTCTATGACGATCTGAATATCACGCGCAAGGAGGCCGAATCCGCCAACAGGGCCAAAAGCGAATTTCTGGCCAATATGAGCCATGAAATTCGAACTCCCCTAAACGTTGTTGTGGGATCGGCCGAGTTGCTTAAAGGAATGGAGTTGACCGACGAACAACAAGGGATTGTTAATATGTTTCAGACAAATAGCAAAATACTGTTAAACATCATTAACGACATTCTCGATATATCCAGGATTGAGTCCGGCAATATCAAGCTGGAGCAAATCGAATTTAACCTTAAGACACTGGTTGGAAAGGTATGCGAGTTGTTTGAAAGTCACGCGCAGGAAAAAGAACTCGAACTGAGTCACAATATTGATCCTGATCTGCCCGAAATGGTAATGGGAGATCCGGGCCGGCTTCAGCAGGTGCTGATGAACCTGGTCGACAATGCCCTCAAGTTTACACCCCGAGGACATGTGACTGTCGGATGGAGATACGCGCTGGATAATCCATCCGTGCTTGTTTTTTCAGTGGCTGATACCGGTATCGGAATAGCTGAAGACAAGCAGGAAAGTGTATTTGAGAATTTTTCCCAGGAAGATACTTCCACGACCCGTAAATTTGGCGGAACCGGTCTTGGGTTGACCATATCGAAAAAACTTGTCGAACTCATGGGCGGCCGGATATGGGTGAAGAGCAAACCTGGACATGGAAGCACGTTTTATTTTACTGTCCCGTTCGGTGTGGGCTCCCACCGTAAAGCCAAGATTGAAACAGTCCTCGAAAAGACTGAATTTCCGGCTCAAAAAGACACCGCTATTCCAAAATTTTTCTCCCCCAGACGAATTCTACTAGTCGAGGATTATGAGCACAATCGAATGATTGTTTTGCAATTCCTGAAAGAGACGCCATTTATCATTGATATCGCTGAAAACGGTTTTGAAGCGATAGAAAAATTCAAGCCGGGCATATATGATCTTATATTAATGGACCTGCAGATGCCGGTGATGGACGGGTATGATGCAACCCGTGAGATTAGAAAGATTGAAAAAACACTTGGTCTTGACCGGACCCCGGTGATTGCTGTTTCTGCATATGCATTAAATAACGAGCAGGAGAAAAGCTTTGATGCCGGGTGTGACGCTCATTTGAATAAACCTGTAAAAAAGATTGAGTTGTTTGAGGTGATCGCAAGATACCTTCCCTCAGCAAAAGTGGATACTGCATTATCGGATTCAATAATTATTGATGACGTGCGGTATAAAGGCAAATCGTCTGAAAGCCATGCAGTGCTTGTTGATCCGATGTTTAAAAAAATAATCCCGCAATATTTGGAAGATTTAAAAAAAGATGTATATTCTATGACTGCTGCTTTTAAGAAGGATGATTACGAGTTAATAAGACTAAAAGCCCATAATATAAAAGGCTCCGGTGGCGGATTCGGGTTTGATGAGATTAGCCGTATCGGAAAGCTGATTGAGGATGCGGCAAAATCAAAAGACAACCGGCAAGCGAAAAAACATATAAAAGCGCTTTCAAAGTATATGGATTGTTTGCAGGTGGCGTATCGGAAATAGGAATTATGAATTGACAATTAGGCCATTACAGTAATCAGGCTTTTTCCAGATTTTAGATATCAATTAAGTCCGGGACTCAGCTGGAAGTTTTTTGGAAAAATGTTATAGCCTGTGCATCCTATAGAATAATTGAGGATAAATATGAAAATACTCATCGTCGATGACACACCCCATATGCGGTTCCAATTAAAAATATTACTGGAAGCTGGCGGGTTCACACATCTTGTTATTGCACAAAGTGCTGAGGAAGCATTTCAATATCTGGGATTCGGCAGTTCGCGTAATACGAATAAAGGGATCGAATTGATCCTGATGGACATCATTATGCCTGGAACCGACGGCATTGAAGCCTGTCGCAGGATTAAGTCCCATGAAAATTTTATGGATATTCCCATAATCATGGTGACGGGTGAAACAAGTTCAGAGAGTTTGCAGGCGGCTTTTGATGCAGGCGCAAATGACTACGTTAATAAGCCTCTAAAAGCTGTTGAGTTAATTGCCCGGATAAAATTACATTTAAAACTTAAACAGGAGATAAATTTTCGAAAAGCCCGCGAAAAGGAACTTATGGATCTGACAAAACAGATAGAAGAGACAAATATTAAACTTCAAACGGCAAACGAAAGTTTGAAGCACACAATCAATATTGACGTGTTGACCGAGGTGGCGAGCCGTCGATATTTTTTCGATTTAATTGACAGAGAATGGAAACGAACGGTCCGGTTATCCCAGCCAGTATCTGTAAATATGATCGATATCGATTTTTTTAAGGCGTTTAATGACACTTACGGGCATCAGAAAGGGGATGTGTGCCTTAAACAAATCGCAAAGGCTTTAGAACAATCGTTAAAACGGCCTTTAGATATTGTTGCACGATACGGCGGTGAAGAATTTATTGCGCTCCTTCCGGATACTGACAGAGATGGAGCTATTGAAGTTGCTAAAACTATGCAGACAAAAGTTGCCGAACTGGGGATTCTCCATGACAGCTCACAAATCGATGAGAATGTCACAATCTCTATCGGGATTGCAACGATGGTACCGGATCGGAATACAACATTCAGTGCTTTGATCGAACTTGCGGATAAGGCGTTATATCTTGCGAAATCTAAAGGACGAAACAGGATAGAAATTTCTAAGGAATCAGTTTGATAATAATAATGAAAAGATCTTATAAGATTAGGGCGGATTTTTTAATCCCAGGAATTTCTTATTTATTTTCCAGACACAGGCATTCTTCCGACCCAAGGGCGGGATAATTGATAACCCGGCATTCAGATATTTTGCTTGAGCCATGGCACACTGGCAGCAGAAATAAGGAACGCCTGACCTGTCAAATGACCAGGCATAGGATTTCCCGGTTCGTCCCAGGGCTTTTGGCTTTCTCTGGGTAAAATGATTGACAAAAACCGGAAACAATCTTTCCAGCAATACCTCCGGCAACGGCAGGTAATGTGCAGACGCATTAATCGAATAATTTTCGATTTTTTCCCTTATCTTTTGAAAATATGACATCTGCACGTAGCCCCCTGCTTTGATCAAACGCCCGCCACTGCCACAGGGATCCAGTCTAAATTGGATTTCATTTTCTGTTTCAGTGATATTGATAGCTGCTTTATAATATCCGCTGCCGTTACAGGTATCTGCGCCAAAAACGTTTCTTGCCAGAAATTTGACTTTTTCTTTTAGGGTCAGGGAATCCAATTTCGAACAGAATTGTTCTTTAACGCACTTGTCAAATTGAAAATCGAGCACTTCATTTAGCCTCTTTTCGCCGCCCCTGTCACTGATAAACGAAAATGAAGCTGCCAGCATATTTACATACAGATCATGCAAAACAAGAAATTCATCTTTTACCTCTTTACATAATTTTTTCGCCATCATCAGATCGCCGGCATCAATACACTCAATGATCCGGTCTGTTACAGGGCGGGCCATTTCGATTAGCTGGCTTTCACGAAAATACATTCGTCCGGGCGTCAGATACTTATTTGTTTTCACAGGAATTTTTTCAATACCCAGGCGTTTGTAATAATTCTCGGGGATATCATTTCGATCCTTATAGATATGCCACTGACAAACATCATCCGGACCTTTCGGCGGATCCACCGGCCACATGATGGACCCGTAAGGGGATTCATAGGGAAGCAGTTCGTTTAGAAAAGGACAATGAATACAGTAATAGGGGAATCCTTTTCGATTGTAAGTCCAGGTTCGTTTTTTTTCCGACACCTTACCGCCCTTTGGGTGACGGTAGAATCCTTTTTTCCATAATCGTAACCCGCTGCCGCAGGGATCTAATCGAAACGTAAATTTTTCATCATCTTCATGAATTGAAAATTTTCCCGGATACTCGCCGGTTTCGAAACAGCTGTGGGCACGCCAGGATTTCGCTAAAAGAATCACCGAAAGATGGGGCGGTGCTTCGGCGCAGGCGGCATCAAAAAACTGACGCCGGGCCGTCTGATCAAAAATATAGCGGAACATTTCGTCAACCGATTCTTCACCGAAATTCTCCCCCACCCAGCTCCACAGAACCGTGCACAATTCAGCGAAAAAATCGTGCAGCAACACCTGGGAATCACGCATCTCATTGCAAAGACATTTCGCATGGTTCATATTTTTCTGTCGGATATGCTGTAGAATGAGATGAGGATACGGCGTTGCAAGTTCTTTGAGTTCTCGTAAAGTGAAGAGTTTTTTATCCATCATTCATCTTTTCTGTGTTCAGACAAAAAAAGATTTGCCTTGAGCACTTTGTTCTCTTTTCGGGCAACACCTTGAAACCGGATTGTGCCGCTTTCACTGACCGAACCGAACAGGGTGTTGCGCAATAACTTGTATATGTAATGCCGGATTTCGCCCGCCCATTAACTGGAGAATCTTGACATCGCGCATGACCTTTTCAAGTCCGTATTCATGCATGTACCCATACCCTCCGTGAATCTGAATGGCATCCTGGACAATCTCAAGCGCCGCATCCGTGCAGTACACTTTTGCCAGCCTGCCTTTAGAGGACAATGCCGGTAATGAAACCGTTTCATCATTAAAAGCCTGTAAGTAACCGGCGGTTCCCATATCCAGTTTCATCTGCATGCATCCCAGCATTCGCTGGATTTCTTCATGATGGATAATGTGCTTCCCATACTGATAACGCCCTTTTGCGTATGACATTGCTTTTAAAAATGCGCTTCGGGAAGCTCCCATGGCCATGGCCGCGATAAATCCGAAATACGCTTTTTGAGCGGCCGCCAATATTTTTTCCCCCGGCCCGCCGGATGCAATGATCATATCGGAATCCACAACCACATCATTGAACACGATTTTTGCAAACGGATTAATTTTCAAGCCGGGCAGCCGCGCATTTTCTTCGATTTCAACCCCCGGCGAATCATTAGGGAGGCAAACACAGCACCCGGCGTCTGTATCTCCACTGCTTTGGATCAATACCAGGAAATAATCCGCATGCATTGAATTCAAAGCCAGAGAGGACCGGCCGCGGAGTATATTTTTGCCGTTGATTCTTTCAAGGCCAAGCGAAGAATCATCCGGATCGAAAGGAAAAATGACTGAAAATACGGGCAGCGGGTCTGCATCCATGATTTTTAAAATATCTGCTGTCAACGCTTTTTCCTGTTTTTTCAAGCTATTTAAGGTGGTGCACGCGGCAAAATGACCGGCAAAAAGGGAGGCAACGCCCGCACATTCCATTGCGAGCATATCGAGTACCAGGGCGGCGCATTTTTCAGGATATCCCACGCCGTTGCAGGATTCCGGAATCAGGAGCAGCGGAAGATCCAGCGAACGGCTTTTCTCCCATACAGACCGCAACCATTCAAATTTCGGCTGCAGGTCCATTTCAAGGGCTTCGGGCTGAATTTCTTTTTTGGCAAACCGGCGGCACTCTGATATAATTTCATTAAACTCGTCAAGGTTTGTTTTCATCCGGGACTCCCAAATTCTTTATGCCCATCTTCGACAGCGCATGCTTGACAATATCAATACGATTGGCCTGATTGGACCCTTCGTAAATCTGGGTCACTTTTGCGTCGCGAAACGATTTTTCGATTCCGTATTGATCAGACAGTCCTTCCAGCCCGACCATATCCGCCACCCGTGAGGTGATATTCACCGCAAGATCAGTGCCTGCCACTTTCACCAGCGAACCGTAATACACAAACGTTTCGATCTGTTCATCGGATACAAATTTTTTTTTGAACTCGCTGCCGGCATGACTGAACATCGATTTTTCAGCCAGGGCCTGCAATGATTTTCCCAGCAGAATTTTCTCAGGCACAATTTTCAATCCGGCTTTTACCGGAACTGAATCAAACATTTTCCAGACATGATAGGCATCAAGGGCCATCGCAAAATTAATTCCCGCGCACCGGACCGTATTGATATCTTTTATCATATCGGCAATTACCATTTGCACCCACTCTTCATCGATCAGCCGATGATTTTTAACTTTTTTCCGACTGACATACCGGATACCTCTTTCCAGCGCTCCTCTGGCAATTCCCAGCCCTCCGATGCCGATAAATCCTCTGGTAATAGAAAGAATCTCCCGGGTATGCCGAAGGCCTTTTCCCGGCGGTTCCCATACGTTTTCCTCCGGCACAAAAACATCTTTAAAAAACAATTCCGCGGTCTGACTGGCTTTCTGACCGCATTTGCGTTCAATGCGCCCGACGGAAAAACCTTTGGTTGTTGTCGGGATAAAAAAAGTTGCCATGGATTCTTTCGGATGGGCGGAATCTGCGGGAATGGTCGCTATCACGTAATGCGCCAGGCTGCCGTTGGTAATAAAACATTTGGTACCGTTAACCAGGTACCCTCCTTCAATTTTTTTCGCATGCGTTGAAGGTCGCATGGTCGCCATGGCTTCTTCATCTTCGACATCGGTGCCGGCACTCGGTTCGGTAATTGCCCAGGACCAGAACAATGGTTTCGACCGGCGCTGGGCGTCGACCATCTGCGAGATAATTTTCAACACAATATCTGTTTTGCACTCAACCATCGCGCCGAGCAGACCGAATGTATTAAAGGTAATGTTGCTCGCACATCCCATGCAGGCGCTGGTCAATTCCTCAACCAGCATCGCATTGTCAAGGGCGCTCCATCCCAGGCCTCCCATTTTTTCCGGTATGGGAGTAATATTCAGTTTAGCGGCATTTGCCGTTTCCCATAACTCCCAGTCAAAATAAGCCGGATCTGCCGCGCATTTTTGATCAATTTCCAGTACCCTGGGCGCAATCTCATTTTTTGCAAAATCCCTGGCTGTTTTCTGGGCAAATTCCGCTTTTTCAATATACTTCGGGCAGGCGGATTTGAGTTTTCCCAGACCGGGAACCGTATCCAGTAAATCCGGCGACCGGGCACGTAATCCATAGTTGACAGTTTCATCGGACATATTAGCGCCTTTGCTCTGCTAAATTTGATGGCTTCGTAAAAAGTCCAAATTCTGTGTTGCACTGCATTCTTCGTCACTGCGGAGTAGGCAAGCTACGCCTCATTCCTCATAATTTGTGCGCCTTGAATTTGGAACTTTTTTCTTTGCCATCCCAAATAGCTGCTATAGTTGCTATGGTAAATTTAAACCGAAATTAAAATTAAAAATGAAATTGACAGAACTATTTTTCATAATTTTTTTCCAAAAGTTGGGTTTTTTTGGTTGTTCTTTCAAGAGTATTGGATTTGAGCCAGGTAATGGCCGGTCTGATCTTTAAAAGTTTATGCATCCGTTCCTGCACTTCTTTTTCAAGACCGGGCAGATCGGCTTCTGTCATTTTTTCCGTAAATTCAATTTTAAGCTTTAACGGCGGCACAACCCGCGGCGGCGGTTCATCTAATACAATGCGGAACGATCCGGTCAACTGATCCTGAAAAGAATGAATCACCCCTTCAACGGCTGCCGGATAAACAGGGACACCTTTCACCTTGAGCATATCGTCCGCACGCCCCACAATTTTATATCTGAATCCAGAAAACCCGCAGGGACAGGGATCGGTAAATACCTGATGAATATCCATCATAGTGAACCGCATGTCAAACCAGACAGCAGCTTCCGGATGCAGCGACGTTCCGACCATGATCCCCGTGGCCCCGTTCTCGACAGGAACCGGTTTTTTTGTTTCCGGATCGATTAATTCATAATACGCGAGATCGTCCGCCAGCCAGTGCATTCCCTGGTATACCGGGTGATCACAGGAGCATCCGTAACCGGCCCCTAAATCAAAAACCTTTGCACCGTATTCCTCTTCAAGTTTCTTTCTGACTTCCGGAATTCCGGCGCCGGGTTCAGCACCCAGCAGCAGAATCTTGATGCCCAGTTCTCTGACCGGATGAGATAAAACCTCCGGGCATTTTTCAATCAAGTGAAGCGCCAGAGAAGGTGTTCCTGAAAATACATTCACCCCGAAAAGTTTTATAAACTGCAGGATTTTCTCACTTCCGGCTTCCGCGCCGATGGGCACCATCGTAATACCGGGATAATTCTGAAACCATAAGAGCTGGGGCGTTCCAGCGGCATGCATTGACAGCCCGAAACATAAGCCGATGCGATCTCCGGGACGAATTCCCATTCGCCAGGCGGCCCGGGACATAATCTCCTGGGCGTCTGAAAGCGCTGCACGAAAGTTCGGATACGGTGTGGGAATTCCGGTTGTGCCGGATGTGGTGGTCAGCAGGTACAGGTCCTTCATCCGTTTTTCACCAAAAATATAATTCATCAGCTTATCCATATCAAAGCCGATTTCAGCGATCACTTCCCGGAGTTCTTCCTGTCCCGCCGCCGGTATGGCCTGGGCAAAGTCCTCGAAACTTTTAATATCTTCAGGCTTAACACCCGCGTCATCAAAACGTTTCCGGTTATAAGGGGTAAATTCATACTGCCATCTCAGCGCCTCCTTAAGCTTTTGCAACTGATATGCCTTCATCTCAGATGAATTCAGCTTAGGTTCAATCGACATGTTCCAATATTGATTATCTATATTACCCATTTCCCCCCTCCGGTTATTTTTTAAAAATGTGAATGGCCATGGCCGCGGCATCAACGCCTAAAATTCCGCCGCCGTTATGTGTCATACCGATTTTGGGATTATTCACCTGACGTTTGCCGGCCTCCCCCCGCAACTGGAGTACAATTTCATGAACCTGTCCCAGTCCCGTGGCACCGATGGGATGTCCTTTTGAAGCCAGCCCGCCGGATGTATTTGTCGGTAATTTGCCGTCAATTTCTAAAAACCCCTTGTCGATCCAGTATGGCGATTCGTCTCCGGGGACCATGTTCAGTTCGATGAGGGTAATAATCTCAGACGGCGAAGTGGCGTCATGGACTTCAATGACATCGACATCTTCCGGGCTGATACCGGCTTTTTCAAACGCTTTGGGTCCGATTCTTTTGGATATGGTATCATCCATGTCCGTGCCGAGTTTTCCGCTTCCCAAAACAGAGGCAGCAATCCACACCGGCGAGGCGCCTAGCTGAGCGGCTTTTTTTTTTGAGCAGAGAATGGCCGCAGCAGCACCATCGCCAATGGGTGAACACATCATCCGGGTCAACGGAAAAGATATGTCACCGGAATTTAAAACCTCTTCCACGGTCACTTCTTTCCGGTACTGGGCATGGGGATTGTTTGCGCCGTTTTTATGACTTTTGACCGCAAGCTTTGCGAAATGTTCCTGGGTAAGACCGTACTTTTCCATATAGCGCCGGGTGTAGTAGGCATACATATCCATAAAGATACTTTTACTCTTGCCGCTTCCTTCCGACAGGATCTGATCGTTGTTTTTTTGGCTTTTCTGAAAATCTTCAAGAAATTTGACAATCAATTCGATATCTACGGCAGTGCCCAATGCCATATATGACTTAAGTTTGTCTTTGTCATAAAGCTTTTCAAAACCGGCCACCAGGACACAGTCATACAGTCCTGCTGCAACAGCCGTCCAGCCCAGGTGCAGCGCCGATGAAGAACTGGCACAGGCGTTTTCAACATTGACCATGGGTATGGCTTCTATCCCCATCGCGCTCAACGTAACCTGCGCCTTGATCATCTCCTGGCCGGTCATCACGCCAGGCACACCGCTCCCCACATAGGCGGCTTCAATATCTCCCTTGGTAATGCCGGCATCTGAAATCACTTTTTCAACCGCCTCCCGCACCAGGTCCTTGATCCCCTTGTCCAGAAATTTGCCAAACTGTGTCATGCCAATCCCGGTCACTGCAACATCACGCATTTTCACCTCCTTTGGATTCCTTCTAAGGTATCAGTCGGATAAAAACACCATAGACAAAATTGACCATACAGTCAAGAAAAGATTGCGCATAATTCTTTTAAGAATGAACCTTTACTTTAAGTTTATTGTAATATTTATTTGTTTTTATAGCTTTTAATAAAAAAAATAGATACGATATATTTTTGTCAAAATATTTACACATCAAAAGACAAATGAATAGTTAATGAATAATTATGCAGTCGCCGGCACCATGATTTACCCAGGGCATGGGTGAAAAAATTAAATGGCAACCAAACCGAAACCCCCGGTGTCACGATAGTGTTCAATGCAAAAAATGGATTTTTTCGCTTTTTTTCGATAAAAAAAATAATGGGACTGGCACGCTGAACTTTTGGGAAAAACCGTTATTTTTTTATGCCGAATATCAACATACCGACAATGCTGTCCCACATGCTGGAATGATCCAGATCCGGATCAACATTTTTCAAATAATACATGCTTTCAATAATGCCGATCATCATCGTGCCGGCAATTTTGGGATCAATGGCACGAAAAATCCCGGCAGCAACGCCTTTTTCAATATCCGCTTCCAGGGGTTTCCGGATGGATAATAAAATATCACGCCCCAGTCGCTTTACGTTTGGATCATCATCTTCCATGGCCTCCTTGCACAGCTGGATGATTGCGCAGAACTGTGGTAATACCGGAAAAACAGCCTGCGCCCGGAGTTCTAATCGTTTGATGGGCGCTTGTTCCTTTCGAATTCGACTCCATCCTTTTGAGAACAGGGCCTCAAAAATCAGCGGCATGCATTCAAGCAGCAGTTCTTTTTTATCTTTAAAATAAAAATAAAAAGTCCCCTTGCCGACATTTAATGCACGGGTGATGTCACTGACATGGGTATCCTTGTAGCCTTTTTGACAAAAAAAATCACACCCGCGCTCAATAATTTTTTCTTTAGTTTTACGACCCTTTGGATGCATTGTCTGTTTTTTTCGGCCATCTTTGATCACTTTAGCAGTTTGTGTCGGGGTCGTTTTCCGCTCATTAAACCGCGCCGGGTCTTTCATCCGGTTTTCAATTTTTTCCTTAATCAAAAACAGCGGGAGCCCCTCAGCTTTTAACTGTTTAATTATCCCAAGCTGCATTAAATGCTCATCATCATAATATGACATTGTTTTCCCGGTCTTAAACGGTGCATGCAGCAGCTTGTTTTGAAGATAAAAATGGATGGTGCGCCGGGAAACTCCTGAAAGCCGTTCAAGCTCAGATATTTTATACCATTTCCTGTTCTTTTCCATCTGCAGATCTCCTTAGGCGGGAACCCGTTACCAAAAAGTATGGAAGTTCTTAGCGATCAACTGTACACTAACATACTCTTGATATTTTTCAAAGTAATTAATAAAATAGATTCGAAACCCCGATCACGACAAATTATATTGACTGTATGGTCAATAAATTGTAGCGTGTCAGTTATTACCATTTCTGCAAATCCATTTGTATGAAAAAAAAGGAATTTATAATGCTTTTCGAAAACCATCGATTTATTTCATTCCCCCAGGCTTCTTACGCGCGGTTTGTCCTTGATGAAACCCGCTGCAACGGATGCGGACGATGTATCAAAACCTGCCCTATTCAGCTGCTCATGATAAAGGACGAAAAAGCCTGCCCTAACGAACGGTACGACGATTTTCGATGCATCACCTGCCAGAACTGTGTGTCTGTCTGCCCGCAGGACGCCATAACCATTAAAGGGGATTACCGGGTTAAAAAAGGATTCTGGAAAAATGCCGATCTTGTTAAAGGGGGCAAAACACTGCCGGATCCTCTGTTCTTTCATGATGAAAAACCTTTTGAGGACTATGAACATGATCTGACGGAAACAGAAAAAGTAATCTACAAGCGCCGCAGTATCCGGCTGTACAGAAAAAAACAGGTTCCCAGGGAACTGGTGCATCGCGTGATCGAAGCCGGACGATTTGCACCCTCAGCAGGCAATAATCAGCCATGGAAATTTATCGTCATACAAAACAAAGACCTGATTTCCGAGATCAATCAAAAGTGCAAAAAATTCATTAAAATCGTCATGCGCGGAACAATGCCCGACTCGTGGCTGAAAAAACAAACACCGGGCGATAAAAACGCGAAGCTGAAAAAATGGCAAACCGTTGCAACCAGCCTTCTTGTCAAGTGGCGCGCCGGTGACCTGGATCCCAGGGCTCGCGGCGGCATGAACACCGTCACCAGCGACCCGGATTATGATATTTTTCTGGGTGCGCCTACGCTGATTATTATTCTTGCCGACAAGCGGGGCATCGGCTCCATTGATCTGGATACCGGTATATGTACACAGAATATGGTCCTGGCAGCCCATTCGCTGGGACTGGGGACCTGCTATATCGGGCTTATTGACGGACTGATGATGTATCCGAAATTCAGGAAAAGCATGGGAATCACCCATCCGTTTGAAATTGTCACGTCATTTACCTTGGGCTACCCCCAGGGACAAATTGACAACATCGTGAAAAGAGAACAGGCCCGGGTGAACTGGATAGATTAGGAATGCGTAATTTGGCCTTCTCATGGCATCAGTTTTGAACGAATCAGATAGATCAGATCATCGACAGTTGCTTCAGGCATAGACGATATATCCAGGGTGGCGTTATTGATAAAGGGCATCAATTTACCATAAATATCTTCTGAAAAACCACCATACTGACCTTCAAACGCCTGCAGTCTGATCTGTAGACTGAACAGTTTTTTCTGACTTAATGACAGGGCCAGATAACTGTCAATCATATGCAGCATGGCACGACGATCTTCCGGCAATCGACCGTTTACGTTTAGCAAGTTGGTAGCACTGTCGCTGATAATCTGCGTTCTTGCATCTATTTTCAAGATCATCTGCCGGATCTCGGAGACGACCTGCTCTTCGGTTGTCTCCACAAACACTTCCCTTTCGCGTTGTTTTGCCAGCGGCGTGTTCGGAAAAACCTGAAGCGTTCGCATTCGAACAAAATCCGGTGCAGTCTGAGTGATCACATCTGCGGTTTCACTCGCATGTTCTTCAGAATACTGCTGTCCTCCCAACCCCGGCATGACATATATTGAACAGGAAAGGCCGGCCTCTTTGGTCTTTAAACAGCCGCTGATATGATCATTTTTTGTTTCTCCTTTGCAAACCCTTTTTAACACGGCATCCGAACCGCTTTCAATACCAAAATGCACCCGGTTTAACCCGGCACTCCGAAATTCCTTTAATTCAGAAAGCGTGCGAAGTCTGCTGGCTGAAACCGTCCTTCCGTAAACCGTAAACCGATGAATGGACGGAAAAGAGGTTTTCACCGTATCAATTACCTCTTTGACGAACAAAGGCTTTAAGATTAATGAATCTGCATCCCCTAAAAAACAGGATCGACCGCCCCCCAGACGCCAGGAAACCAAATGATTGACGCTGTCAGCGATTGTTGGCGTCTCTTTAAACCATTGCATGAACCAGCCCGTCACGGGATCATCTGTCAAATTGGTGTCAACGCCAACAGATTCCGCATGATTGACATAATCCGTTTCCAGCCCCTGGGCTTGTTGAATCTGTTCGATCATTTCCTGAGCGCAATGGTATTCTGCCGCTTCCGGATTTGCCAGGGATCCACTGACATCTGAAGCGGTCTTGAATTCGTCTAGCTTGTCGTTCAACCGTTTGGCAAAATAAATGTCGCTCTTCACATCGTCTATGGACCGCTTAATAAATTTTGATCCCAATTTATATACCGGGCAAAACGTACATTTGTTCCAATAACAATTTCTGGTTAATCGAAATGTCAGGCTTTGATTCTCCGTCGGCGGCCGTATGGAGCATATTTCAAACGGCTTAAACATCTTGTCGGTATTCATATAATACAATTTTTTCCTGCCAGGTGAAATGGGTGCAGAAACAGCAAACCGTGATAAAACCCTTCGGAAGAAAAATATCAACGATCATATTTTGGGGGACAAACATAACATCACCCTTTCGGGGATTGGTCAGTTTCATCTCAATTTCCCGGGGTTAAACCCCGGCTATGTTTCTCTCAGCCCCTCCGGGGCTTTTGGCTTTTTAAACAAGGGGTTATTATGTAGCCGGTTATATTATGTTGCAGGAATTTAGTACCCGCAGCTTGTAATCTCAGCACCGGTGGCTTCAAATTTCTCTGCCTCCCCTGCTTCTTCATCACGCCTTAAAAACCTAAAAGTCAGTGCTTTACAACGTTGCTGAGAATATTTTGAAAGCTATGAATGTGAATCCATGACCTGGCGGACAATTTTTGCCAGGTCATGGATTAAATAAGGTTTCACCACAAATGCCTTAATGCCCATTTCCCGGGAACGTTTCTCTGTGATATGTTCACTGTGACCGGTGCAGATGATGATCGGAATATCCGGTCTTAATTCCAGAATCTGTTGTGACAGTTTGTCCCCAGTGAGTTCCGGCATCGTCATGTCGGTTATGACAAGGTCAAATTTTTTCAGATCTGATTTAAAGTGTGCCAGGGCTTCGACACTGCTTGTGCGGATGGTGACACAATAGCCAAGATACTCCAGCATCTGCTTTCCGACATCAGCCAGCGACTGTTCATCATCAATGAATAAAATCTTTTCAGAGCCGGACGGCATATCGGCAGATTCAACTTTCTCCGGAATAAACTCGTTCTCAGTTTTGGGCAAAAATACATGAAACGTCGATCCATGCCCGAAATCACTTTCCACGGTTAAAAAACCGCTATGCGCCTTGACCAGCCCATGGACGATGGATAGCCCGAGTCCGGTTCCCTCTCCTTTGGGCTTTGTCGTAAAATACGGATCAAACATCCGGTCCATGACTTCCGAAGAGATGCCGCCGCCGGTATCACTGATACTGAGCTTCAGAAACGACCCCGGTTTGAGGTCCGGATGGGCGGCAACATCTTTTTCTCCCAGCTCAATATTGCTCAGACTGATTCCCAGTATACCGCCTTTGTCTTTCATCGCATAAGCCGCATTCGTACAAAGATTCATCATAATCTGATGAATCTGAATATCATCCGCATCAATAATTCCACTGGCGGGATCAATATCCATGCGAATATCAGTAGTTGCCGGCAAAGATGCCTGCAGCATTTTCCCGGCTTCTTTAACCACCTGGGAGATCCGTATCGGCTTTCGTTCATAATCGCTTTGGCGGCTGAACGCAAGGATCTGTTTTACCATGTCCCGTGCGCGGTTACATGCTTTGAGCACCTTCTGCAGGTGTTGTTTGAGTTTATCATCCCCAACAACTCTTAACAATGATACCTCTGTGTACCCCATGATGGCTGACAGAATGTTATTAAAATCATGGGCAATCCCACCGGCCAGCGTGCCGATGGCTTCCATCTTCTGGGCCTGTCGAAGCTGGTCCTCCAATCGCCTGGTTTCTTCCTGCTGTTTTTTGAGGTCATCTATCTTGTGAATTACTACCGTTGCGCCCTTCGGGGACCCGTTTTCATAAAAGTACTTCGCGTGTAAAAGGGCCCAGATCAGCTGTCCGTCTTTTGTCTTGACCTGGTATTCCACAGAATCCGGGATTTTTTCCCCGTTAAAAAGTTTTTCCAGTCGGCTGATAAAAATTTTCTGACTTTCCCGCGTCATTAGATCATAAATACTCATGGACAGCAGTTCATCTCTTGAGTATCCTGTGTACTCACATAATACATCATTAACGCTGGTCAGTTTTCCCTTGATAAAATCGATTTCATAAATGCCGGTCGGGGCATGATTAAGCAACTGCCGGTATTTCTCATTACTTTCTTTCAGGGCCGTTTCAGCCTGCTTGCGGGCGGTCATATCTCTGATGATACCCCGAAATCCCTTTGGATTATTATTTTCATCTCGAACCAGAGAAACCGAGACATCGATCCGGCACTTGCGTCCGTCGCTGGTAATTATTTCCCAGTCAATGCCTTTGAATGGCTCACCAGTTGTAAATACGTGATTAAACGTTTTGTAAACTTTATCAACATCCTCTTTTTCGATCAGCTTCCGGTGATTCATCCCCATCAGGTCCGCTCTCGAATAACCCAGGATTCTACAAAGCGAATCATTGAAGAAAACAAAATTTCCGTCGGCATCGACCTCATAATAGCCATCCTCGATATTTTCTATAATGGATCTATATTTCTCTTTGCTTTCGTGTAATGCTTTTTCAGATAAATCCAGTTGGACGGTAATTCTTAAAAATATAATCGATAAAATCGGGGCAATAACACACGGAAAAATAATACTGTTGCAAACTCCCCTGATATTGTAATTTCCAAAAACAGAAGTTGATATAAGATATAATACAAATGAAGCGCTACTTGCGATAAAGGTAATCACAAGGGCGGTCTTGACTAAACCTAATTTTCTTATCAATCCGCGAATCATTGATTTGCCTTATTGAGGTCTGTCTGGAAATAAGTGTTACATTTTGACGGGCTCTTAAATCTCGAGGAGCAAAACCAGTATCAGGCTTTAATCCTCACGGTAGTCCAAAAATTAACCAGCAACCTGATTGCATATAAATTGTTCAAAAGTAAATCAACCCTTTCGAAACTTGCTTCTTATTTTATACCATTTCTAAAGATATTAAAATATTTTTATATACCTTCGCTGCTATCAGGGTCTTTTCCATAGAATTGACTGATGGCACTATCGTTTAAGAAGACGATTCCGCCTTTATCAGATGGCCGACAGTCAAGCCCTGGACCAGGATTGAAAACACGACAACAACATAAGTAAATGTCAAAATCGCATCCCGGGGCGCTTCGGCCGTGAGGGACAGAGCCAATGCAACGGAAATCCCGCCGCGCAATCCGCCCCAGGTAAGGATTTTAATTACATTGGGCGAAAACTCGCGACGAAATCGAAGAATCATCACCGGAATGGAAACAGATACAAACCGAGCTGAAAGCACAATCGGAATCATTCCAAATGCAACCCAGAGCGGATAGGTGTGGAATGGGATAATAAGAATTTCCAGGCCGATCAGGACAAACAGCACGGCATTTAAAATTTCATCCAGCAACTCCCAGAAATTATCCAGGTGGTCACGGGTTTTTTCAGACATTCCCAGCATCCGTCCGTGGTTACCGATCAGCAAGCCGGCAACCACAATGGCAATAGGAGCAGACAGATGCAGCGCACTGGCAAGAGAATAGCCCCCCATCACCAGCCCCAGTGTCAGCAAAACTTCCACCTGGTAATTATCAACGCCCCGGAGCATCAGAAAAGTAATATATCCGGCCCAGAATCCGAAAACCGCACCACCAATAGCTTCCTGAAAAAACAAACCCAGGGCATCTAAGATTCCAATTTCCTGTCCGCCGGCGGCAATTCCTGAAAGAATCAAAAACACAACAACACCGACCCCATCATTAAACAAAGATTCACCGGCAATTTTTGTTTCAAGGGACTTTGGCGCACCAGCGGTTTTCAGAATCGACATCACGGAAATCGGGTCTGTTGGAGATATCAGCGAACCAAAAACCAGACAATAAATGAAAGGGATATCAGCGCCAATCATGTAAAGGACCCAGTAACTGGTGCACCCGATAATCACGGTGGAAATCAAGACACCGAATGTTGCCAGAAACGTGATGACATATTTCTGCTGACCCAGATTATTGATATTTATATGTAACGCACCGGCAAAAAGCAGAAAACTTAGCATTCCATGCATCAGCGTCTCGTCAAAATCAATGGTTTGGACCATATCTACGGCCAATACATCAAAATGGATACCCATCTTCCCCAAAAATAAGATGACAATGGAAATCACCAATGAAATCAGCATCAATCCAACGGTTGTCGGCAGACGAAAAAACCGATAGTTAATGTAGGCAAAAACGCCTGCAAGCGTAACTAACCCAGAGGTCACATTAAGACCATCCATTTGTAAGCCCTTCAAATAATTTGAGAAAACACTGAATTGCTTGAGAATATGTAATTCCTGCCAAGCTTATTGACTCTTCAAAAACAATAAGTTATATTAATTTTAAATCAAGCTTTCGAATTTTCCTGCTTCTAATAAGTCAACAAGCCCGGGTTCTACTTTTCATTGTTTTTTTATAAAACTTCGTTTAATTTATAAAACTACACCTTGTGAGTATTAAGTTGAATCTTTTTTTAAATAAAATCCACAAACCGGCAGCAGTTTAAAAAGCTGTATTGGACTTATTGTATGGCATTGCATCAAGAAAATAAAGTCATTGCAATTGGACAGTTAAAAAATATATCCACCTGGGTATCTTCCGTCCATGACCTCAATCAACTTCTTGAACTCATATTGCATACCGGAACCCGCATCATGCGGGCTAAAGCAAGTTCACTGCTGCTCCTGGATCAGAAAACGCAAAAGCTCTATTTTAAGGTTACCACCGGCTCCCAGAAAGACAAAATAAAAAACTTTGAAATCAGTCTCGGCCAGGGGATTGTCGGACATGTGGCAGAAACCGGTGAACCGCTTTTAATCAAAGATGTTTCCCAGGATAAAAGATGGTATCGAAACATCAGTGATGAAATCGGGTTTAAAACTCAATCAATCCTGTGCGTCCCCATGAAAGTAAAGGATAATGTCATCGGCGCAATTGAGTTTATAAATAAGGCCGAAGGCGAAGCATTTCAAAAAAGTGACCTGGAACTACTCAATGTTTTTGCCGACGTTGCAGCACTGGCAATTGTCAATGCCAAAAAATTTCAAATCGCGGAACGGGAGAATAAAGGACTAAAACAGGCCCTCGGCCTCACACACCAGATCATCGGCCAGAGCAAAGACATCAAAGAGGTCGTGACGGATGCGCTTAAGGTGGCGGATTCCAAAGCCAGCACACTCATCTTAGGGGAAAGCGGAACCGGCAAGGAACTTCTGGCCCGCCTGATTCACCAGGCAAGTTCCCGGAAAGAACGCTACATGATCACGCTTAATTGTGCGGCTGTGCCTGAAACCCTGCTGGAAGATGAGCTGTTTGGTCATGAAAAAGGATCGTTTACCGGTGCCAGTGAAAGAAAAATCGGAAAACTGGAACTGGCCGACGGCAGTACGTTATTCCTTGATGAAATCGGTGAAATGAGTCCCGCCATGCAGGCAAAAGTGCTTCGTGTATTGCAGGACGGCATTTTTTATCGGGTCGGCGGAAATACGCCGATCTCTGTTGACATTCGAATCATTGCCGCAACCAACCAGAATATTCCCGAAGGGATTGCAAAAGGAAAATTCAGGGAAGACCTTTACTATCGCTTGAATGTTGTTGAACTTCACATACCCCCGCTTCGTGAACGCAAAAAAGATATTCCGCTGATCGCACGGCATTTTGTGGATATGTTTCAAAAAGAAAAAGGTCACTTTCAAATAGAAATTTTCCAGCCAGCCATGGATATCATGACCAAATATGACTGGCCGGGAAATGTCAGAGAACTTCGCAATGCCATCGAACGGGCGGTGGTCATGGGCAACGGCAGGGAGATTCTGCCCGAAGATCTGCCGATGCTGAACACACAGTCAAATATTGAAAGTATTGAATTCGGCCACACGCTTCAGGAAGCGGTTGATGATTTTAAAAAGAAATTCATCAAGGTAAATCTGGAACACACCAACGGAAATCAGAGCAAAGCCTCTGCAATTATGGGAATTCAGCGGACCTACCTTTCCCGCCTGATTTCAAAATACGGCATTAAAAAGTAAAAATCCGTGTCCAGAGAGCCCGGCTTTGGGTTACCCCTGGAAGGGGCTATTATATCCCTCGATAATTGATGGAATAGAGAATTCATTTTTTTACCGGCCAGGTTATATTTTTTTACATTGTTGTGCACAAAAAAATACACCCCTGCCCGCACTTAAAGTTATTATTTTCTATACAATCCTTTTAAAACCAATTTTTTTATTTTTTAGAGCCCATCACAATACACACTTTTTCAGCCTTATATTATCCAGCACTAAAGCCATAATGATATGATTTTAAAGATAATTTTTTTTATTTAAAGGATATATAGTTTCAAAACCATCTGCCCGTGTCCCGTGCTAAAGCTGATATTACTCATAAAAATCTGACCAAAAAATAAAAAGCCGCATTATTGGCATTTCTCTTGCTTTATATATTACCGAATCGCTACAGCAGTTCGATTTAACCTGAGCCGAAAAGGACCAAAACAAATGACAGTCAATGTCTTTTATTTAAACTTGATAAAGTTTTTTATAATGGCATTTGTTTTGGCTTTTATTGCTTATGTGGCGAATGCAACTGAAGTGATGATGGACCTTGAACCCTTTCCGGCATGCACCAGCTGTCTTGCCGAGAATTCTGACAGTAATAACCCAAATAAAATTACGAAATCTTTTTTTGCTGCAAAATTAATAACTCAAAAATCAGATAGGTTATTTTATGAATTGTGCATAAGCCGCCGTCAAAAAGAGCATTCAAGTTTACCTTATCCCCTCTCCCTGAGACTGGCCGCCTCCCCCTTGAATTGGCCATGTCTATCCCTTTTAGTTCCAAACCCTGATCCTGCCTAATGCTCTGGAATAGAAGTTACTTGACGGCGGACTTTATGCATATTTTATAATAACACAAGCCCCGCCCTAAAAAACCATTAAAATATATCTGACTTTTTGCGAAGCCATCACGGTTTACAGGCCGTAATAATCAAACGATGATTCATGCAGCCCCGATCCGCTTCATTGATACCAGCTATGGAATTTTGCGAAAAAATATTTACATCGGTAAAGCCGGCTGCACCCAGCAATTCTTTTAAATAATTTTTTTCATATATCCTGATACAATAATTTTTATCCCGGATTAAACCGTCTTTTTTACTTAATACCATTTCCCTGGCGTATATATAGTTATTATTTACCTCTCTTTGTCGACACACAACAACATCATCTCCAATTTCATGCCAGGCAATGGGCATCAGTCTTTCACGGACGGATTTGCCATCGGTCACATCCAGCAGGAGCCGGCCCTTTGACCTCAGCACCCGAAAACTTTCAGAAAGAATCGAGAAATCTGATTTTTCATCCGGTACATATCCTAAAGAGTTTCCCAGAATCATCACGTGATCATATTTTTCATCTTCCAATTGACTGTTGCGGGCATCCCCTTGAATAAACCGGATATTACACTTAAGATTTGCGGCATTTTCCGCGCCGACGCGAAGAAGGGTGTGCGAATAATCAAAAACTGTACATTTTTTATATCCGCGCCGGTACAGTTCCAGTGAGTGACGGCCATGCCCGCCGCAAAAATCCAGCAGGCTGTCATCCGGATTTATCGAAATCAATTTACAAAAAATATCAATTTCCCGGCATGTCAATTCATGATTGCATACTGTGCGGGCATCAGTGGTAAGGTATACTTCATCAAAAAGCGTCTTCCACCAATCCGGGGCAACATTTATTGTCATTTCATTTCACCTCCAGATCTGCACCGAATCCGAAGAGTCCGTCTGCCGCAAAAATAGCTGGACTACCCTGCCACGGCTGAAGTTTGGCAATCGCAAGTTCTTCTTCTTCAATATCAATATAATCGTCAAGTTCACCGGCGAGCCACATTTTTTCAAGCAGCATACTATCATGCCAAACAGCGGCGCTGTAATTTTTCAAATCTTTAATCTGTTCGCCTGTTACAATCCGGGGCCTTAACGCAATTTTAATAGGTCCTAAAAGATATGTAAATTTCTCATCAATCGCCAATGTCTTTTGAAGATTTTCAACTTCAAGCAGTTCCTTAAAATCCATTTCCAGGATTTTCCGGTTAATCCGATTCACTGCTTCCCTGACCGTCATTTGGGACTTTAAAATCGCCAGGGGCTGAACGCCGCCCCCGCTTCCCACGTTTGTCGGCACATCACCGAACCGGCATAAAAATCCGAATACTTCTCCCGGTCCGATAAGACATCGGAAATCCGTCTGCCTTTTTTCAAGAATAATCTGATCATTTAAATGATCAATTTCAGGCATCTCTTCCCCCCATAAGCCCAAAGGGACTTTTTCCTGAAGAATATAGCCGCCTTTTATGAGCGCATTGTCAATGGCCGCATCGCCATCTTCATTCACCCCGCCGACGCTCACACCGATACCGGAATACCCTCGCTCCGGTTTTAAAACCAGCTCATGCCAGTTTTTACGCGCCCAGCTGACCAGATCAGGAATCTGTTCGCCATCCGGACCTGTAGTGCCTCTTTCCATAAACCGTCTTGTCCATGGGGTCCTGTTCACCGTCTCTTTATGGAACCGGTCCGCATTTGGACCTGTAATGACTTCAAACATACTTTTCACATTAATCGGTTCCGTTCCCCGGGGATTCAACACCCTGTTTTCTTTGATAGCCTGAAGCAGCGGTGACAGGTTATGTTTTCGGTGGAGTTTTAAAAAAATATCATTATTAAAATCCATAAATACCAGAGAAACCGGCCGGCCCTGGTGACAGACTTTCCCGTTTTTTAATTCAAACTCATGGGGTGCAGATAAAATACCGGTTATTCCGGTTACTTGATCCAGACGATCGGCAAAGTTGATATTTTCCGTAACATCCGATAAGGTTTCCTCCTCGGCAACGACCGCTATCAGACCGGGATTTGCCCCTTCCCGCTTTCGATGAACCGCCAGCATCATCTGTGTAAACCCGACAACCGGGTAAAGCATGGGATGATCAAAGTCAAGCGCCACACCTGTCGGATTTATCTCATTAATTTTCTCCCATACCACTTTAGAAATCTTCTGGGTAATCCGCTGATAATCCCATCCCCCGGGACTGCCTAAATTCCATTCTGAGTGATAACCTGAAAAACTATTCACGAACATCCTCCTGTGACAAAAATTGCGATAAATGATCAAATCCGACCTCTCCATGAGATAAGACCCGGCAGACAAAGTTTTCCGGGCTTCCCCCGTGCCGAACAAAGGATTCATAAATATTTGCAAAATAATATCGACCGATGGCATAAGATAACTGGTAACCCGGTTTCAGAATATATTTTCTCACCAGTTCAGAAGCCTTTGTGTAAGCCATTCCGTAATCTGAAAGAAAGACAGCCGCTTCCTTCAGGCTCTTTTTACGCGTGTGAATTTCCAGATCCATTTTTCCCCGAACCGCCCGCCAGAGCCTGCGTTTGGCTGAGAGCATCCGGTCAAAGGAATTATGGAAAAACCCGGTATCAAATAAAAGTTCTTCGGAAATACAGGCCCACCCTTCATAAAAAACCGGGAATTCTATATGACGCCGTATAATTTTCTTTAAGCACCATCGGCTTGTATCCAGTAAATGATGACCAGGATAAGTTTCATGTGCGGTTAATAATTTATAATCTGAAGCCACAGTTGTATTATTTTCTGATTCAATAATAAAAAAAGTTCCCCCTTGTGGCGGATGACCGGGTGGCATACTGTAGGCTGCATTGCTCCTGACCGGATGCATATAGACGGGTACTGTCTCAACATGTACCAGACAGTTTTTAACAACCTCTGGGGCCACAATTCCCTTTTGTATGCAGTGATTTGCGAGCTCAGAAACACATGCCTGGTATACCTGCTTTACACTGCGCCGGTGCGGCAGTGTGAAATTCAGATCAGCAATATTTTTCTGCCATGAAATTTCCGGGAAAATTTCTGAAGCATAAATTTCAACGACTGATGTTGTTTCACTGATCTCGTTGTCTATCTGCCGTTCAATCTCGCATAGGGGCATGAAACATCCCATGTGCCGGCTGGCAATCTGCTCATAAAGATCTTTGGATACAAGGAATTCATCTGAGGGGGTAAGGTTCATCAGATGGGAATTGAATCGTTCCAGTGAATGAATGACGGGAGCCGTCACCGTTCGCGGAACCGGCAACGTTCTAATCCAGGCGCTTAAGTGGTCTATCATCTCACAACCCTGGTTTTTAAAGATATCATGCACCTTTTCCAGATTTTGCCGGGCATGTTGGATAAAACCGAGCAGTCCTTTCAGACGGTCATTTAATGCCTGCGTACCGGCTTCGACAGCTTCGACAAGTCCGGTCCCGATAATTGTTAAATAAAATGACGGATGGGTTTTATGAGGTTGGACCTCATTTAACTGCTCAATGATTGTGTTGATCATTCGATTCAGCAGGCTGATATCCACCTGTTCGTCAAAAGTCAATTCACTGGAAACAAATTGATCCAGTTTCAGTTTGTATTCGGAGAGTTTTACAGAAATATCAGCAATTGATTCAGGGGAAAAGTCATCCCATCTGGACCAGTCTTTATCCATGATTGTTGCCTGTGGATAGTAGTGAAATTCATCGCTTGCCATGCAAACCGGAAAACGGAGGGCCAGGGTTTCAAAAAGACTGTCGGCAACGGCATTAATGCCTGATGCGTTTGAGTTGTGCTTTGGTTGATCAGAAATTTGCATGTCGGCAATTACTCAGGCTATGAGGTTAAAAGGCAAACATACAACCAGTCATTTTCAGATTTTTTTATTCCGGCGATGCTTTCTTTTTCAGTATAAAGTCACAATGCGCTTTTCCATAAGCAATGGTGTTTTCCCATGAATTCCCCCTGTCAAATGTAAAATCAGGAAACGCTTGAGGAAAAAATTCTTTATCCACATCACAAATCAGTCTTGTCAGTTCAGGAGTACCGGCTTCCAGGAGAAAATCATATACCACGCATCGCTTAATAATATAATGACAGATACTGTCATTTACGGTGACATATTCTCTGACATTGAATTTCGCTTCATCATTTTTTACCATCAGATCATTAAATGCCATTAACCGGGGCATACCTGACAAATTTGACAAATTCAGGGAATTAAAATGTTTTTGAACGGCATTGCAACCAATGGGAACCAGTATGCGCCGCATTACATCAAATGCTTTTTGTTTTCCGACTTTTTCACCGAGCTTTAAATATAAGGCGGATGCCATTGCAAAACGTTTGGCATACCCCGCCTCCTGCCCAGAAACAGCATCTGATGCCCATCGGGTTTGTTTGACGATATCATTTCTTTTCAACAGTGACTTGACAAGAAGCAACGGCCAAAAACCGCCGACTTCAGAACTTAATGTGAAAAAAATGAGTTTTATCATTATTTTTTGCCGGGGATTGTATTATAATCTTCGAACACGGACGCGATTGTCTGATCTTTTTCTTTCCACAGCCCGTTGATCCATTTCTGAAACTGATCCTTGAACACATCGTCTTCTTCATAGTTTTTTCCCAGAAACTCTTCGGGAATATTTAAAGTTCTGAGACGGACGACAATTGTGGGTATATTGCCTTTCAGAAAATTCCAAAATGGCATAGGCGGCTCATTTTCCGGGTATACGATGGAAACATCGACTATCTTGGAAAGGTATTCGCCCATGCTGGAAAGAACGATGCCAACCCCGCCGGCCTTTGGCATCAGGAGATGTCGGAAAGGTGAGTTTTGCTTTTCATGTTTCTGGTAATTGAAGCGGGTGCCTTCTAAAAAATTCAGCACGGTGACCGGGGACCTTTTGAACTTGGCGCAGTATTTCCGGGTGGTCTCCACATCTTTTCCCTTTAATTCCGGATGTTTTTCAATAAATTGACGCGTATATCGCTTCATAAACGGAAAATCCAGCGCCCACCAGGCCACCCCCAGAATCGGCACCCATATGAGTTCTTTTTTTAAGAAAAACTTCAGAAAAGGAATTCGATGGTTAAAAATATGCTGAAGCACAAAAATATCCGTCCAGGAACGATGATTGCAAACAACCAGGTAAGAAGAATCCAGGTTAAATCCTTCAAGTCCCTGAATATCCCATTTGGCATGCCGGGTAAGCTTCTGAATAAAACTGTTGACATCAATCCATGTGGTTCCAAAGAACATGGCAACCCGGGTCAGATGGTGCCGTATCCATGAATTGGGAATAAATATCTTTAATAAAATAAACGGCAGCATGGCCGAAAAAAACAGCACAGTATTGGTCACAAACAAGAGCGCTGAAACCAGTCCCAGCAGTGGTGCGGGTAAAAAATTCAACATACGCTTACTCTCCAAAAATTATAACAGCTATGAGCAACCTGATTCCATTCGTTTGGTTTTTCAGGTCCACACTTATCAATTTAAATAAAACTATAACTTAAAATATTTGTCGTTTTTCAGACCGATTTTACCGCCGACAGCCAGCCTTGCAAGGTGTTTTTGCATGATTCCTTTTTCGCCGAAAAGATAAAACGATTCCGGTTCTCTGGGCTTTCCATAGACTATCCAAGCATGTGCTATTTCATCAATGGAGCGAGGGTTTTCAAGAAAGTCCAGGAGTTTTTGCTCTCTTTTATCGATAACGTCGAGGTAATTATGCCATATATCATCCGGAAAATCTTCAAAAATACCTTTTTCATGGGCTGTCAGCCAGATTTTTGCCGGTATGGACTGTAGCCGCGTAACTGATTTTCTAATTTCTTCGATATCCGAATATACATCGCCATACCATGGACCGAAGCTGCTTAAATCATAGTCCCCCATATACAGGACTTCGCTTTCCTTAAAAAAGAATGTAAGGTGACCGGGGGTATGGCCTGGGGTATGTATCACTTCAATGCTCAGACTATCAAATTTGATGACTTCACCGTTTTTCAAAAACCGATCCGGTTTTCTGGGGCGAAATCGAAACTGCTCTTTGAAAAAAACTTTTGACAGTTCCCGAAAATCTTCTTCAATACCATAGGCATCGAGAAAATTATCAATGCTTGAAAGCGGTTGTGCATCTGCCGCGGACATCCAGAGGGGCACATCATCAAAAAGATCCAGATGCATGAAATGATCTTCATGCCAGTGGCTCAACCAGACACTGCGGACACCCTGGTTTTGTTTGAGCTGTTTCAGCCGATCCCTGTCTGAAGACGGATCAATGAGAATTCCCGGTCCTTCGATATACAGCGAATGACAATATGGATACTTCCCGCTATTGTGGCCCGGAATAAACCAGACAGGCCCGAAGTGTCTTTCTTCCATTTTATTCTCTCTTTACCAGAAGATATCATTTAAAGGACATCAAAAGAGAGTCTTTAAAAAACCATTCCGGTGTTTGGGTAAAAATTTCAAAGTGGACAAACGGCCACCGGGCATATATGGCATTCATCACCGCAGAAGCCCGGGCGGCATGCCCAAAACCATGGAAAGTAACAAAATATGCAATCGACAGCTTGGGGTTCATTATTTAACATCAGTGTTTTTGGGTGGTCTTGTGTTGATCCGGGTATAAATATGTTTGGATGTGTAAAGCGCCCCTAAAGGATTGTGCGCCAGTACACGGTCTTTAACCGCCAGAACGGTTACCGGTGCTTTGGCGTGTTTAATAAACAGGGTGTCATCCCCCACACACAGACCGAGCAGTACATGCAAATCACACCCTTCTTCATCCAGAATCGCTGCCTGCCCTATCGGATTACACATGGGCTGGCGAAATCCCGGGACAATTTTGTCATCTTCAGGCAGGGACACATCATCGGCACTTAACGCGCCGCACATACAGCACACAGACGAGACTTCAAATCCCTCGTTTAAAAGTAAATTGGTGAACAGCCGGGCTTCTTCCGAGAGCCCAACGCAAAACGCCAGCCCCAGTTTTTTATGCCCTTGTAACCGGGCATACTCAATGGTTTCTTCAACCCGGGTCAGCTTACCGTATTCCTTCCAGGTTCTGGCAACATCCTGGGCCATCTTTAGATTTTCCGATTCCTGTAACCTCGCTTTGGCCTCATCCAGCAAGTCCTCGTAATTAATTGACGGACAAAAATCCGGGACTTTGCTTAAATCTCCATTAAAACATGTTTTTTTTCCACAATAACTGCATAAAGATTGTTTTTTTTTCATTTTCTGATTCCTCGGTTATTATTGGTTTGTATTTTAATGAAAAACATTAAAGGGTCAATTCCACGCAAAAAAAGGCTGCTCAAAATGTGCCACACGAGTATTTTTTCCGAAAATTGCGACCTCCCGGAACTGGTAGATCATGGCAGCTGTGGGGGCAGCTATCCAGCTGTTTCCCATTTATTGAAATATTTAAATCCCATGTGTTTAACCCGATTTTTCAAAAGATCGTTCCGGTTCTATTTCAACATTCCGTTTTTCATTGACCGGACCTCACCGTTTTCAGCAAAGAGCTTAAAAACCTTAGAACTCCGGTTACCTGTAAACACCGATTCCCCTACCCCGCCGGTGGCAGCCGGCCGCTGAAAACTGACTGTGATTATCCAGAATTGGCCATCTTCCGACAGTTCGGCCTCTTCAAGCAGTATATCGCCTAAATCCCGGTCCGGATAAAGAGAATTGATATGCTCAATGGCTTTTTGTGACGCTTCTTTTATACCAATCATACTTATCCTCCCATAATCCACTGAAACCGACCGCTTTGTTTTTCAATGGCTGCTTCCGGACAAATTTCCAGGCAGCAATAGCAGCGGATGCACGTTTTGTAGTCATATTCGGGAATATCTTTTTTCCCGGCTGATTTACTGATCGCCCCGGATGCGCAGATTTTTCTACACTGGTAACAGAGTGTGCACCTTTCTTCCACAGGCACCGGCCGATCCAGGAAGAGATTCTTGAAAGTGGGGGTGTTAAACGGCCACCGGAACATGTTTGAAAAAATCGAAGATCCTGTTGCCGGTTCAAAATCAATGGGTAATTATTGCCTTTTCTTCTTTTGCCGGCATCAGCAGATTCGGCTTTACCACGACCCGGGCCTTATTAAATCGCTTTACATCAAAGCCAATATTTGAAAAACTTGTATAAATCTTATCCTTCAGATTTTCTAGCTGATAGTCATTGCATTGAATTAAAGAAACTTCAGGCATGTTTTCTGCTCCATTTGAATCAACTCAAGGATTGCTATGGTTAAATTTTTTCACCCAAAATTATTCTGAATTTGAACTGACCACAAATTCGTCACTACATATGATATTTCCGGTTGAAGAAATTACATCCACCCGCCATGTACCGGTCCATTCCTTAACAATGCTTTTTGACGACCATGTCCGCCAGGACCTTGCGTTAACCCCTAAATCCACAATCGCCATCTGTGTATCATTGTAATACCAGACATGTGAAATATCCGCATGATCCTCGGTACTCGACAGTTTGGTATAGCAAAACACCCGCTCGACCGAATCCGGAAAATGCGTTGCCGTATCCACCGGATTTCTACGCTCGATTCCCCTGCAAAAAACCATCTCATTGACGGTAACAGGGGAAACTTCCTGCGCTGGTAAACTTAAGGGCAGGCATAAAACACAGATAAGAATGGAAACAATTTTAAAAAACATGTGGCCTCCGCCGATTGATTAATTCTGAGTCAGAATATCTTATCAAAATGTTATGCCGGATAATGCTCATTATTTATTAGGATCATCATGCAGAAAATGATCTTTTCGGGGCACGCCTTCGAAAAAACGGATATATTTCTTCAATACCCCGCCCCAGGACCCTTCCAGTTCCTTGAGATTTTTTGAAATCTTCCACCAGACATCAAATTCTCTGAGCATGTTTGATGTCTGCCCCAACGTAATATTGGATTGTTTCAGGGCCAGCAAATTTTTTTTAAAATCATGATACCCGCGAAAAAAACCGGAATTATTTCTCGTCATTGTTTGTTCCCCCTTACCAGTACCAACCCCATTAAACTGCCACGCGGAACACTTTCCGGTTCGCAGGAGCCCCCAAATGGGATAATGATCCCATCCGACCCGGGCGGCCATGGTGTAGACATCCATGCCGCACGATTCCATGGAATAGGAACTTAAATCAGGATTCCGACAGCCTTTTTTCGTCATTAATTTCTGGCATACCGGCTGGAGCAGGCAAAAAGGGTCCCGGCAATTTCCCGCCGCAAAACCATGTGTGCTATGCCCTGCTTCGCCGGCCCGTTTTTCAAGAACCTTCGCGATAGTAAACGTTAAAATATAATGCGCCCCCAGATTCAGCCAATTACCGCTTTTATCGGCCACACCCGATTCAACCGCTTTGTGAAGTTCTTTTGCCGCAATAATCGAACTCTTAACCTGCACCCGGAAAAAAACACCCCATTCAAAGGAATACACAATATCGCGTACTTCCTGAACAGAATATCCATGCGGCGGACAATGGGCACAATTTCCCGACATATAGCATTTGGGGATCATGCATTTAAATCGGACACGGGGATCAATGATTACGTCTGAAGCAGGAATAATCACCGCATCTTCCGCTCCGCATTCTAAGGCGGCGTCGGCCAATGAACCCAAAATACCGACAGCCCGCCCATCCTCGAAAAATCTTTTAACCGTGGATTTTGTTCGCGTCATTTTTGACCTCCGTATAAATGACTACCCAATGATCGTATCAGGATATCAGACAATCAACACCAGTCCGGCAAGGATGGGAAAGGAATTGTTGCCTGGCAGGAACCAGTTCAATTTTTCGGCCACAGCTGAGGCATCAATTCCGGCGGCTTCCATTGAAGGTCTTCCCATATTCGGACGAATACATGTCTTACCCTTGAGCATGGGCCAGCATCGCTTTTCATCCGGGCAGAAAACAGCCCGGCAATTTCCAGCACCCAAACCGAGCGACAGATGGTACCCCATGTAAAACCCTGATGACTCGACGATTGTTACAATCTCATAAATTTTTTCAAACAACTTCCGATGGGTATCGCCTGCAATGGGGCCACCGCCGTAATCAATAAATGTATCATCAACATCAATTTTAAAAAAAACAGCCCATTGATAAGCATTTATCGCTTCTTCAAGGTCATCTTTCGGATAATTCAACGGCCAGTGAATGGATGGGAATTGGTTGTCTGACGCCACTTTTTTAAGTATTTCAGTATTGAATACAATGGTCTCTTTCTGAATTACAGCAGCATCCGAGGCCCCGGATTGCAGGCATTTCCCCCTGAGTGTTTCAAGATCGAGGGCTAACTGCCCGGGGTCAATGTATGAATGAACCCGGCGGACGACTTCGGGTTTGACTGACAGGTTGGTCATAGCACCCCTCTTGATTCATTATTCATGGATAATTTAAGTGATGTTTTGACCAGCCTATCAGGAATTTTTAACAAAGGAAACAACAAATTACATTATCAGGCAACCCGAACATACGATTCAATGCGCTGTTTGGCGGCTTCAGTGAAAGTATCCATAAGCCGTAATACTGCTGGCATAGATGACTTTTTCTTCGTTATTGTCGACACAGGCAGTAAAACTGTTTTCCCCATTGTTTCTCCATAAAATTGAAATATTTTATTCCTGTTGACATATTGATCGTTGTTCAATAAATTGAGCTATGTTCAAAAAATCATTGCCGATCAAAACCAAATTTTCCATATAACCGTCATTGAAAAAGGAGGCCTTATGTATGATTTTCTGTTAACCCCTGAAGAACAGGAATTAAAAAAAGAAGTACGGGAGTTTGCCCGTAAAGAAATTACCAGTAATTTTTTAAGAAAAATGGATAAAGATGAAATCGTCTACCCGCGTGAATTTGTCGAAAAACTGGCCGCTAAAAATTTGAGGGGAATCCGGTTTCCCAAAAAATACGGGGGGCGTGAAATGAGCTGGGTAGCGGAGGTCGCAGCCTTCGAGGAAATCGGATGCCTGGGAATCGCTTTGGGGTGTGCGTTTGCTATGCCTTCTATTGTCGGGGAAGCCTTGAATGTGTTTGGCACAGAAGAACAAAAAGAAAAATATTTAAGACCTTATATTGAAGGAAAACTCGTTGCTGCCGAAGCGCTGACCGAACCCCGCGGCGGATCTGATTTCTTCGGCGCCATGACAAAAGCGGAACTTCACGGCGATCATTTTATTTTAAACGGCATGAAACGGTTTGTGGTCGGTGCTGAAGGTTCAGACTTCTTCCTGGTTTACTGCCGGACCAATTTTGACGAAACAGCGCATAAATACAGTCGTCTCAGTCTCCTGATTGTAGACAAAGGCCCAGGCGTTGAAACAGAATACATGTACGGCCTTATGGGGTGTCGCGGCGGCGGAACCGGACGGCTGGTGTTCAGGGATGTCAAAGTCCCCAAAGAGAACCTGGTGGGCGAACTGCATGGGGGCGCGTTGTGCTTTCATCAAATGATGATACCCGAACGATTGACCTCTGCTGCCGGCTGCCTTGGCGCCTGGGGCGCACTGGATTTGGCTGTTCGTTATTCCAACCGCCGCCGGGCATTTGGCAAGGAAATCAGAAAATACCAGGGTGTCAGTTTCAAGGTAGCGGATTCAATCACCCAGCTGGATGCTGCCCGGGCACTCACTTATATGGCAGCCAAAGCAGTAGACAATAATTATGCCAATGTCCGGCGTCTGGTCAGCGAAGCCAAGCGATTTGCCACCGAGGCGGCCTGGGATGTGGTGAACAATTCCATGCAGATCATGGGCGGTATCGGATATACAGATGTCTACCCGATTGAACGGGCACTCCGGGATCAGCGCCTGGCCATGATATGGACCGGCACCACCGAGATCATGAACCTTATGATTCAGCATGAATACTACAATCAGATCCTCGACCCATCTTATGATCGTCGAATCATGGAAGATGATGCCACAAATCCGGATATTACCGAGCGATGCTTTACAGATGAAGATATGATGGATGTTTTTGACGGAAAAATTCAGAACGCCTGAATTTGACGATGAGTATTGACGCTTCGAACTTATGATTAATTCGTAAAAGACAACCACAAGACCACAGAGGCAAGTAATTTAAATTAATATGGTTATCCGCTTCGCTCAAGTAGGGTGCGTTTTACGTACCGGGGGAAAGCTTAAACTTCACTGAATATGGTGCATAGAATGCACCCTACCTTTCAGCGATGTGCAATTTTTCTAACCAACTTAACCGAACCGGATATGCAAATTAAATTAATATGGTTATCCGCTTCGATTAAGTTAGGTCAAGTTTGATCGGTCGGCACGGTGGCCGACCCTACGAAGATTATTGCAAAACTCCGTAGGGCAGGCCACCGTGCCTGCCGATGATTTTCTGAATTTTGGGACATTAAGCTCAACTTAACTAAAGCAGATAAGCAGGTAAATTAAATTCTTTTCTCTGTGCCCTTGTGGTGAAAAAGGGCTTTTTACAAAATATCCTCTTAGGAGAAACTTATTGGCTAAAATCAGACTTGAAGACTTAAAACAAATCGAGCGGGACTCACGCCGGAAAATCATTCTTGATTCGGCACTGGACCTTTTTTCGGTCAGGGATTTCAGAAGCGTCACAGTACGGGAAATTGCCCGTCATGCAGGCGTTAGTATCGGAACCATTTATAATTATTACCTGAATCTCACGGAACTGTTTCTGGATGTATTTTTAAACAATATCGAAGAAATCACGCACATGCTTGACAACATGGGCAAGGACAAACCACCCTCACTTGAACAACTCTGTAAATTTTACATTACCTATCTAAATGACAACATGACCTTTTACCAGATGATGAGCCATTTTATGCTGGGAGGGGAAATGTCTCCCGATGCCACCCAAAAGCTGGATGACATCATGAAAGCGCTGATGAACCGTATGGAAACAGCGCTCTATTCCGCCGGCATTCAAAATAATTCGCGGCTCACTTCCCACGCTTTATTTTCCGCCTTAAACGGTATTATGATCAGCTACGCCCGTTATCCCGGAAAAAGCGATGATGATATCCGGCGGCATACACTCCTTCTGGCGAAAATTATTGCTGGTGTCTTCAACGATAGTGCCTGCGCCTCATAAAACAAATCTTTTTTATCAGGACGAAAAAACCGAGGATTGAAAAAGTCACATGATAAAAATAAGTGATCAATGCGTAGAAAAATTAAAAAAATGGTTTTTCAGTTATGTAGAAACATTTAAACATGGCAACAATGTATTGACGGAAAACACCATACTTAAAGAAAATCATACCATACGTGTCTGCAATGAAATTGAAGACATCGGCAAATCTCTGGACTTAAACAGTAATAAGCTGCGCCTGGCTGAGATAACCGCCTTATTCCATGATATTGGGCGGTTTGAACAATATGCCCGCTACCAAACCTTTGTGGATAGTAAATCTGAAAACCATGCCCTGCTTAGCGTAAAAATATTAGAAAACAAGGGCATTTTAAATGGTTTTGATGAAACCCTGAAAAATCTTATCTTCCGAATTATTAAGTACCATAACCGCGCGACACTGCCTGAAAAAGAAAATGAAACATGCCTGTTTTTTTCAAAACTGTTGCGCGATGCGGATAAACTGGATATCTGGAAAGTGGTTATTAATTACTATCATGAGAAAAACAGCCGGCGAAACAGCGCACTTGAACTTGATCTCCCGGATACGGCGGGGTTTTCTAATGAAGTTTATCAGGATTTAATGGATAAACAGATCGTTGATATCAGGCATGTAAAAAGCCTTAATGATTTTAAACTGCTTCAGGTGGGATGGATTTTTGATATCAATTTTGATGCAACCTTAAATGCCGTCCGGTCAAGACATTATCTGGAAATGATTCAAGCAGTCCTGCCGGAGACAAAAAAAATTCAAGAAATTTTTCATATGATCCAAACATATCTTTCTGAAAAGATAAATGAAGAAAAATTTCGACAAAAAAAACAAAATGAAAATTGAAGAAAAACAAAAAGAGATTGAACGTTTCAATAGACGTATAACCGCCTGCAAAACATGCAGGCTGTCTCTCACCAGGAATAACGTGCTTTGCGGTGAAGGCAGGGCAGATGCACAATTTTTGCTTGTGGCGCTTTCTCCCGGGACAGAAGAAGATTTACACAATAAAATGTTTATCGGCCCGTCAGGAAGGGTTTTAGACAACCTGTTTAAACTGACTGGTATCGTACGGCAATCATTTTATATGACTAACCTGGTCAAATGCATGTTGCCAAAAAACCGCCGACCGAAGATGGATGAAATAAAATCCTGTAGTTATTTTTTAGATAAAGAAATAGCGATTATCCGCCCTCGCTTGATTGTGACACTGGGTTATTATGCATCGCGATATATTTTAGAAAAATTTCATGCAAATCCCCCGCCGGCAAGAAATGACTTCGGTGATCTTTATGGAAATCTCATTTTTTCTAAAAACCAAAAAATACTGCCATTGCCCCATCCGGCATCTCTGCTTTACAACCCCTCATTTGAATACGAAACCATCAAAAAATATGAAAAATTACACTCCCTGCTAACTGAAATCGAATCAGTGCTCAATAGCTCATGTCATTAATCAACAAAACCATGCATAGCTAGTCGCTGAACGAAAAGTCCACTTATTCGTAGGTTGGGTTGAGCCCCATCGGTTATGTTGGGTTTCGTGCCTCAACCCAACCTACGGAAATCAAACGTTTACCAACACATAAATTGAAAGGGCGTAACCCAACAAATCCTGCGGCCGGGTTTCCATTCAACCAATAGCAATATATCACGCATTGACAGATATTAACGTGACTGATAGTGAGTGACCAATCTTAAAACATCCGGAACCAAAAGTTCCGGTCAAGCTCAGCAAATACTGAGGAAAAAATGATTTCAATTCTGGCAATGTATTCTGCGGTCGGCGCGGTGGCTGGTATTCTGGCAGGCCTGCTGGGAATCGGCGGCGGACTGGTCATCGTTCCCATGCTGGTCTTTTGCCTGACCCGCCAGGGAATACCCGATCAAACTATTATGCACCTGGCCCTGGGAACCTCCATGGCCAGTATCATGTTTACAGCAATTTCGAGTTTCCGGTCCCATCACCGCCGCGGTGCGGTAAAATGGATGGTGGTCCGGCGGATCGTTCTGGGAATTTTTGTGGGTACGTTTCTCGGAACCTGTATGGCGGCTGAACTCTCCACCCCGGTCCTTAAAGGCTTTTTTGTTATATTTCTTTATTATGTGGGCATCCAGATGATCACTGGGAAAAAGCCAAGGCCTGGGCGTCAGCTCCCCGAGCGGACCGGAATGTTTGGCGTGGGCAACATTATCGGGATAGTGTCCAGCCTCGTGGGAATCGGTGGCGGCACCCTTTCCGTGCCCTTCATGGTGTGGTGCAATGTTCCCCTGCATCAGGCCATCGGCACTTCGGCGGCCATCGGTTTTCCCATCGCTGTTGCCGGAACCATCGGATACATATACAACGGCCTTGCAGCCGCAAATCTTCCCGAATACACCATCGGTTATGTCTACCTCCCGGCACTAACCGGTCTGATCGTCACCAGTGTCCTGACTGCCCCCATAGGGGTTCGCCTGGCCCACAGCCTGCCCGTGGACAAACTCAAACGGTTTTTTGCCGTGCTGCTGGTGGTGGTGGCCACCCGGATGCTTGTCAGTATATTCTAAAAAATCATAACATATAAAAAAATTTGCATATCCGGTTCGGTTAAGTTGGTTAGAAAAATTGCACATCGCTGAAAGGTAGGGTGCATTCTATGCACCATATTCAGTGAAGTTTAAGCTTTCCCCCGGTGCGTAAAACGCACCCTACTTGAGCGAAGTGGATAACCATAAGGCAAGTATGTTTCTGTCCAACTATATCAATTTACCCACAAAAAATTTTGGGGTCAGCTCTAACTTGAAAGGTGGTACAGAAAAGTGGGGGCAGGTCAAATTTCCTTACCATTCAAATTGATAATATCCCAACGCAGTATCAAGAATTGCCCGCTGGGGTCCACCTAACCAAAGCTGAAGGATTTTTACGTCCCGCAGATATTTTTCAACATCATAATTAAAAGCAAATCCGTATGACCCCATCAATTCCATGGCCTTGTTCGCCACCCACAGGGTAATATCGCACACATAAGCTTTGGCTGCTGAACATTTTGAAAGCAGCAAGGGTTCACCCGGTCTGCCGTATAATCCCGTCCGTATCATTCGGTTGACCTGTATGGAATACGCACGGGCGGATTCAATTTTTAAAGCCATTTCTCCCAGTATTCCGGCATGAAGGGATCTTGCCCTTACCGGCCTTCCTGCAATTTCCCTTTGTTTTGTCCAGTCGAGTACAATTTCAAAACAAGCCTGCGCTGCACCCAAGGCAAACCCACAGGTACCAATGCGCCCCATACCCACAATGTCGTGAAGAATCTTTGCGTCTTCACCCGGCCCAGCCACGCGGTTTTCCTTCGGAACCCGGACATTATCAAAAAAGATTTCCGTATTCGTATCCGTCCAGCACATTCCCATCTTTTCAAAGGGTTTGGAAAAAGACATCCCATTGGCATCCGGCGGCACATAAATCAGGGCAACCCCTTCATCTCCCAAATCCGGATCTGTGGTACAGACGGAGCAATAGGCAACATCTGCGACACTGGCACCGCTTGGCCAAATCTTGTGTCCGTTAATCACCCACTCGTCACCATCCAATTCTGCAATCGTTTTTATCGTCCTCCCATGTTGAGTAGGATCTTCCGAATTTGCTCCTCCGGACGGCTCAGTAATAGCCATGCAGCACCCATGGGGCTTGTCGTCGCAGATAATAGGGATAAATTTTTTCAGCAGATCCATCCGGCCGGCAATGAAAGCCGGCATCATGACCCAGTTAATGATGCCCATGTGTGTAGCAATACCGGCATCACCGCGGGATATCTCTTCATAGATCATTTCACTGGCAAAGCCGCTGACACCAAGCCCCCCGAATTTCTCGGGGTATATGGCCCGCTGTACACCGATGTCCACCAGCCCCTGATGGATTCTTTCAAACGTCTCTTTAGCAAGTTTTTCATCGCGATGCCATCCACCGTCAAGGTCCTGTCGATAGGGCATGATTTCCTTGTCCACAAATTCACGAACTGCACTGACAATTCGCATATCTTCGTCGGTTGCGTCCACTGCTCCTAAGTATTTCTTCCTAAGATCCGCTATTGATGCCATTTAAATTTATCCTTCTCTTCTGTCTGAAAGTGATATAGAAATCATAAACAATATTTTTCATTTACTTTTTGGGCCTCTTTGCAGCACGGGTTGCCTTAACGGCATCAGTTGCTATTCTCATAAGCTCTTCTTCGCTTTTGCCGTCAAAGGGACTATCCGGATTAGCCTCAAAAAAAGCTTTCCGAAATTTTTCAAGTAAGGCCTTGCGGTCTGTTACTGTTTTTGGAATTAATAAAATTCCATCTTCGCACACCTCGGCTTCCAAGAAATCACCTATATCAAGATCAATATCCCTTCTGATGCTTGCGGGGATAGTCACTTGAAATTTATCTTTGACTTTTACAAGTGGCATTTTGCCTGTCTCCTTGGTTTTGGTTTTCATGGGCATAAAAAAATTGTTGGAATTTCTAAAATTCCAACTTAATTATACGAATCAATTCTTTAAAAAGCAAATTTTTTTAAAACGAAATATTTATATCCCCACTTGGCCCAAAAATACCGAAACTGACAGGAAATGTGGCTTGCTTGCTAAGAACTATCGGATTCAAGGTGCGGAATTAAAGAGTTGCAGCAATACTGTAGCGCATATCAAGAAGTCCTCGGAGCGAAGTTGTTAACAAATTTAAAAAATATGGGTAGCTGATGAATTTAAAATCATCAGGCCACCCACTTTTAATTCATAATGCAATTCAATCGTTAATTATAATATCCCGTATCAGGCACACTATATTTACTTGATCCCCAGGAATCTCTTGCTTTGACCCAGTAATAATAAGTTGTACCGGGAGTTCCGGAAGTGTCATCAAAAGAGGTGGCTGACAAAAAGCCAACCCTTACAAGCTTTCCGCCTTCGGACACCAGTTTGGTGGCTCGCCATACTTCACAGACAACTGCACCGGGAGTGGCATTCCACGTAATTGTGACTTTGCCGGAAATGGTGCCGTCTGTGGCAGACACACCTGTCGGTGCGGGAAGCGGTAATGAGGCGGTTCCGATAAACCCGGTATCAAATAAGCTGTATCTGGTGACGCCCCATGAATTTCTTGCTTTGACCCAGTAATAATACCGATTCCCGCTCACAACTGTGGTGTCACTATAAAAAGTCGTGGTTGATGTACCGATCTTTTTAATATTCCCCCCTAAAAATGCCGGGATATCGGCTCGCCATACTTCATAGACCAATGAATTGGAGGCGGTATCCCACGTGATATTCACTTTGCCGGAGACTGTCCCGTCAGTGGCGGAAACATTGGTTGGTTTTGCTGGTATGGTGCCCATAGTGCCCCAGTAACCC
>JABZFM010000065.1 GCA_014237465.1 Desulfobacteraceae bacterium
TAGAGTTATAAAGGCTGGTTCAGTTCAACATTTTATCTATCATTGCAATCAGTTAATCACAACTGAGGCATTTGTTGGAGTGACTGCTTGTGCGTAAATCAGTGGCATCGTGTTTGGCAACGAAAGATAAAACGCTTATTATTGCAAGGTTCACTGGGATGCCGTTTTTTTGCGGTGAGCACTGTGGCAAGCTACACTGGTTATGTGTTACCTTTTCTATAACCTTATCTTATAAAACAATGCAATTGAAGTCAGCATCATCCTAAAAGCGTAACAAAAAGAAATCCTTGACAAATCCGATTGTTACATCCTAAACTACGAACAATCTACCCAAGCAGGGACAGGATAAATTCATTTCTTCAGCTTTTTATCCTCTAATTTACATCTCATTCAACCTGTTATTCCGCCTGGGTTTTATTTTATTCACATTTTCCTTTTTGGAATAATTATATAGAACATTTCCAGCCCCGGTGAATAAAAATGAAATGCCCAAAATGTCAGCGTGAAAATTCAGAAGATGCCAGCTTTTGTGACAAATGCGCACATCCTCTTCGGGAATCCAAACAAGCCCCACCCATTGATTTCACTCAACCTCACTCCTACACCCCTAAATTCCTGGCTGATAAAATCCTCACCTCCCGAAGCGCAATGGAGGGTGAGCGAAAACGGGTGACGGTGCTTTTTGCTGATGTGGCCGGCTTTACTTCTATGTCAGAGAAGCTTGATCCGGAGAAAATCCATCAGATTATGGATGGGTACTTTAAGATCCTGATGGATGAAATTCATAATCATCAGGGCACCATCAACCAGTTTACCGGCGATGGTGTCATGGCACTTTTGGTGCACCGGTTGCCATTGAAAACCATGCCCGGAATGCCTGTAGTGCAGCCCTATCCATACAAAGCGCTATTAAAAGATACAGCGAAAATTTGAAGACAAAGTTTGGGTTGGATTTTAAAATGCGAATCGGTCTGAACTCCGGCCCGGTCATCGTGGGATCAATCGGTGATGATCTGCGGATGGACTATACTGCCATCGGAGATACCACTAACCTGGCTGCCCGAATGGAAAGCATGGCTGACCCGGGCACAGTATTGGTTTCTCCAATCACTTACAAGCGGGTCAGTCAACAATTCGATTTTAAGCCTTTGGGTGAGACAAAAGTCAAAGGTAAAGAAGAACCTTTGGATGTGTTAGGAGGATAGTGATGGGAAAGAATGAATATGATGTGATTATTGTTGGTACAGGCGTTGGCGGAGCATCGGTGGGCCGTGATTTATCGTTGGCTGGCCGAAAGGTTTTATTTTTAGAAAAAGGCGGTCATATTAAAAGAGTAGGCAATACGGTCTCTGCCGCCCTTATGACAACCAAATTCGGATTTACCCGAAGCAGGGAGAAAAACTGGATCGTCAGTGTGTGCAATTACGGCGGGAGCTCCAATCTGGCGGCCGGATGTGCCGCGCCGCCGCCGAAAATTGTGTTTGATCCCGTGGGCATTGATCTTACCAATGAAGCCGGGGAAGCACAAAAGGAGTTGTGGATTAATAATCTCCCTGATGAGCTGACGGGAAGGTCTAATTTACGCCTGATGGAAGCAGCCAATGATCTGGGGTATAATTGGGAAAAGTTTGAGAAATATATTGATATTGATAAGTGCGAGCCGAATTGTTCAGACTGTATGAATGGATGCAGTCGGGGGGCTAAATGGACGGCAAGAGTTTACGGGGACGAAGCCATTCAAAACAACGCGGATATAAAGCTTCATGCCCGGGTGGATAAACTTATCATCGAAAATGGCCGTATCGTCGGCGTTGAAGGGAAGCGGATGGAGCTGCGTTTCAAGTATTATGGAAAATCGGTGGTCCTTTCGGCCGCTCTCGGAAATGCACCGATTCTGCAAAGAGCTGGCATTAAAGAGGCAGGCATGGGATTTGCCTGTGATTATCTCCAGTTTATTGGAGGCATCAGTCCGCATCTCAGTTCAATTGGTGCCAATCCAATGGCTGTCGGCACAATGGAACATTATGAATCTGACGGCATAGTGATTCTACCCGTTTTTTACGGATGGGGAACATTTGCCTTGCATCTTGGATTTATGGGACCGAAATATCTTCCTAAGTTTTTTAATTTTTGGAAATATACAGGTGTCATGGTCAAGATCCGGGATGATATTCGCGGAAGAATTTTTCCTGACGGCAGTTTTTCCAAACCGATTTCACGGGAAGACCGGCTTAAGCTGTCAAAGGGTGTGGAAATTATAAAAAAGATTTTAAAAAAAGCCGGATGCAATGATAATAGCATGTTTGTCGCCGACCCTTTAGGTGCGCATCCTTCCGCCTCGTGCAGAATCGGGGAAGTGGTGGATACGAACCTGGAAACGCGCATCAAAAATCTTTTCTGTTGCGATACCAGTGTATTCCCGTCTTCCCTGGGCCTGCCGACCATGTGGACCACGGTTTCGCTGGGCAAGAGATTAGCGAAGCACTTGGATAAAATCGTTTTACAATAAGGGAGTATGTCAATGATAAAGAAATCAACTAAAAATTTCTGGAAAATGCAGGGAGAAGGGGCCTGGGGCATTCAGCGGGTTTTAAACATGATCCATGGATATATGTATTATACCCTTTATGATCATTATGTGACTGCAGCGCTTTTTGTGGTTCGGATTCTTGGGAAGTTTCCGAAATTTGTTTATAAAACAGTAGCCATTGATTTTTTTGCCAAACGGTATCACTGCAAGGTCCTTACCTATGAAAACGCGAAAAAGCTGGTGACGGTGGATGAAGAAGTTATTATGCCCACTGAGACGTCCAAGAAAATTATTCCCTGGGAACTTGCCAATAAATTGATTTTTAATCATAAAGAACATCTTGCCATCGTGGATTGTCCCTGCCGTCTTGATAAAAAAGTTACCGGTAAAGAGTATTGTGAGCCAATCCACACATGCGTTTTCCTTGGGAAAACAGGTGTGGATTTTGTAACCAGCCATATGCCGAGGAACCACCCTGAACGGGCCACCCAGCAGCAGGTGTTGAGCCTGCTGGAGGAGCAGCAGCAATTAGGACGTATATTCACCCTCTGGTTTAAGGATGGAACGGGATACCGTGGAGGAGTCCTTTGTTCCTGCTGTTCCTGTTGCTGTGGCGGAGTAGAGGTCGAACTTCTGTCCAGGAGCAAAGGTATTGAGGGCTTGAAAATAACGGCTCCGTCAGGATTTTCGGCTAAGGTGGATATGGAAAAATGTGACGCATGTGGCACATGTGTGTACAAGTGCCCCTATGATGCCCTTCGACTCATAAAAGTCAATGAAAAGACGATGCTGGAGCAAATAACGGATCATTGCATGGGGTGTGGTGTATGTGAAGGCGTATGTCCCAACGGTGCTATATCGCTCAAGGTTGATCCGGGCAAGGGAAAGATTTTTGATGTGGATGAGATGGTGAAACAGATGGCAACGCACTCAAACGGATAAAGGAGAATAAACAAATGCGTATACTTAGATTGTTTGTCAGTTATTTTTTGGTGGTGCCCGCGTTTACAGTCCTTCTGGTTGTGCTTTTGGTGATGTCGTGGACCATTGAAGGATTTCAGTTGAAAAAGGAAATCAAATAAATGACCTGCAGCATAAATTATGAACTGAACCGCTACGCGGAAAATACAGATCCGTTCGTCCTGCCCAATAAACCGTAATTAAAATCATTTCCGATTATCCAACTATCAATTACAATACCTCCTTAGTAAACGGAAGTCCATTTCTTATAACCTTATTAAGGA
>JABZFM010000049.1 GCA_014237465.1 Desulfobacteraceae bacterium
TGGTGGAAATAATGTTCAATTCGTCCCGCTCTTCTTTCGTTAATGTTACTCTGTATCGTGGCACCATGTCGTCCTCCTTTTTTGAGAACGACTATACCACAGATCAAATTAAATGCGAAGGTTTAAATTTTACATTGTAGTAGGGTGCATTCCATGCACCATTTCAGAGCCGGTCAGCTTTCAAGTGGTGCGTGAAACGCACCCTACTTAAGCGAAATGGATAACCAGGATAATTTATTATCAAACCGGATTGGAAATTGTCTGAAATATTTAATAAAGGGGTCATGAGTGGAAAAAGAATCGTTGATCAAGGAGACTCGGAACAATGTGGGAACATTGAAAATCAACCGCCCGGAAAGAAGAAATGCATTGTCTCCCGATCTTTTAGCAGACCTGCATTTGACCTTGAAAAAATGGTCGGAAGATGACGCGGTTCGGGTGGTGGTTATTACCGGCAATTCCGAAAAAGCATTTTCAGCCGGATATGATATTCCAGCCATTCCAACAGAAATTTCACCTGAAGCGGCTGAATTTTTAAAGGAAAAAAATTCCCTTGAAAATGCCCTTAACAGCGTAAAGAATTTTCCTTTTCCGGTGATTGCCATGATCAATGGTTATTGTTTCGGCGCTGGCCTGAACCTTGCCATGTGCTGTGATATCCGTATCGGCGCAGATCATATCAAAGCGGGCATGCCGCCGGCAAAACTGGGCCTTGTCTATCACCCGGAGGGGTTAAGCCAGTTTATAGAAGTGATCGGAATGGCAAAAACCCGCGAAATTTTTTTTACCGGCCACACTTATTCGGGAAGAGAAGTAAAAGAAATGGGACTTGTGGATCACCTGGTTCCTGGAAATGCGTTATCAAAAACCGTATATGCCATGGCGGACGAGATTTCCAAAAACGCGCCGCTTGCGTTAAAGGGAACAAAAAAAATTCTGAACATGATCGGAAAATATTTTTTAATCGGTTCTGAACACTTAAATGAAGCACAGGCTCTTGTTGTTGAAGCATTTAACAGTAATGACCTGAAGGAAGGTCAAACTGCGTTTATCGAAAAACGAAATCCTGTATTTATCGGGAAATAGAGTGTCACACCTATCATTGTTACGGAATATTTTCCTTAAAATTTCAGATAATGATTCGTTAATTAGTGCCAGAACGGAAAGTGCCTCAATTACAATTTTTCTGTCATACCGTCCCTGCCACGCCCCTGGCGTGGCAGGGACGGTATGACGTCAAGCAATCTCATTAAAGACAGGGGATTGCTTTGTCGTTCGTTCCTCACTTCTCGCAAAGACAAACCGAAACAACTGGTTTTCGGTTAACCTCTAATTTGAGAATTTTGACAGCGTACTTTCCGCTTCCGCCGCAATCCGGTCGAAAAGTTCTTTAAGAGTCGGAATATCATGAGTCAGGCCGACGCCCTGGCCGCAGGCAAGGATCCCCTTGCCCACATTCCCTTCGTCATACATTTCTTGTGCGTTTTCGCCTTTGATGACTTCATAAACTTCCACAAATTCAGCGTTGTTGTTTTCAAGTTCGAGGCATTTTTGGGCCGCTTCATTGTTAAGAACACGATGTGTTGCGTTTAAAGATCGCATGATCAGCATGGTGTCCAGTTCCGATGCGTTTAACAGGGCGGTTTTGATGTTGTCATGAATCGGTGCTTCTTTGGTTACCAGCAGGCGTGTTCCCATAATGACCGCTTCCGCACCGAGCGTCAATACAGCAGCAAGGCCGCGACCGTCGGATATGCCGCCCCCGCCGATTACCGGTACTTTGACAGCATCGACAACTACCGGCACCAGGACCATGGTGCCGATATCGAGTCTGCCAGTGGCACCACCGTTTTCGTATCCCACGACTGTTACGATATCTGCCCCCATGGCTTCAACTTTTTTGGCATACCGAACCCCGACACATTTATGAATCCAGGTCATTCCCAGATCCTTGAAACGGGCGACAAGTTCCTCCGGCGCGTGATGACCGGATGTCTCCACGATTTTAAGGCCGTTATCCGCCATCACGTCAATGTATTCATTATTATCAATCTGTGTCATGGCTGGGAATAAATTGATGTTAACGCCGTATGGTTTGTCCGTCAGTGTCTTCATTTTGTCGATAGCTTCGGCAAAAGCATTTTTGGATTTATAATTTGCCGATGCCATGATGCCGAGTCCGCCGGCTTCACTCATGGCGGCAACGAATTCATCCTTTGATATCCACATCATTGCCCCGCCGACAATCGGGTATTGAATGTTTAAAAGCTCCGTTATTTTAGTTTTTAACATGTTCACCTCCGGGAGAATCGTTAGATTGTTCAATGATAGATAGCAGAATGTCTGATATAAAATTTGATGGCTTCGTAAAAAGTCCAATTTCTGCGTTGCGCTGCATCCTTCGTCTCTTCATGGTACGATAAGTACGAATCATCACTCAGGATTTGCGCGCCTTGAACTTGAAACTTTTTTCTTTGCCATCTGAATCTGACTTTTTACCGGTTTATAAAAAAATGTGGCAGATATTTACCGGGGTGTCAAGAAATTGGAAAGGGCGTTGGAAAACAATCAATATCATATAGGATTATCTATTGTATTCATATGATTTCCTTTTAATCATTTAAGTGCTATAATTCGAAAAACGTCAAACGAAACAGTCCGCTTCTTTTATGCTTTCATAAGGATTTTTAAGATGCCGCATGTCAATATTGTTACGACCGGCAGTATTGAAATACCGCCATATGTCCTGGCAATCGATCTGGGCAGCGGTGCCATCAAGGTGGCGCTTGTTTCTGTTGCCGGTGATGTCATTGCCAGTGCGGATGAACAAATTTCAACCTGTCTGCTGCCGGCCGGTGGAGCGGAACAGGATGCTGTAGAGTGGTGGCATGCAGCAAAAAAAACAATAAAAAAGGTTGTTACGGAATCAAACGTTTCTCCGGATAATATCGTTGCCATTGCCTGTGATTCCCAGTGGTCCGTGGTGGTCCCGGTAAATGAACATGCGGAGCCGTTGATGCGGGCCGTGCACTGGCTGGATTCCCGGGGTGGATCGTATAATCGGCAAATTGCCGGTGGATTTCCAAGTATTCAGGGATATGGCGCTCTCAAATTGATCAAATGGATCCGGGCAACCGGCCTTGCGCCGACCCGGACCGGTGTGGATTCCCTTGGTCATGTGCTGTTTATAAAGAATCAGCGGCCGGATATTTACAAAAAGACATATAAATTTTTAGAGCCCATGGATTATCTGACCGCCCGGCTGACCGGTAAAATAACCGCCACCCAAAAGACCATGGCGCCGTTTGTAATTGTTAATAACCGTCAATGGGGAACATGCCATTACAGCCAGGATCTTTTGGATCTGGCCGGACTTGAAAAGGAAAAATTCCCTGACCTTCTGCCCAATAACGGCACTGTCGGGACATTGCAGCCAACCGTGGCCCAAGAGCTGGGATTAAATATAGCAACAAAGGTAATTGCCGGTATCAGTGATTCCAATGCCTCGGTCATCGGGTCCGGGGGTGTAAGGAATTTTGATCCTATTATTTATATCGGTACCTCACTGTATATGACTTGTCACGTTCCATTTTTAAAAACTGACTTGATTCACATGATGACCTCAATTCCCGGTCCGTTTGAATCAAAATACATGGTTTTCGGTGAGCAGGGTACCGGTGGAAAGTGCGTGGAGTTTTTTTTAAAAAATATAATTTACGCTGAAGATGAATTCAAAACCGGACCCATGCCGGTTGACGGTTATTTGCGGTTTAATGACAGTGCCGCAACAGCACCGGCCGGTAGTGACGGACTGTTGTTTTTCCCCTGGCTGAACGGGTCAATTGTCCCCTGTGAAGATCCGGATGTTCGCGGCGGGTTCTTGAATCTGTCGTTACGAACGCAGCGCAATCATATGGCGCGGGCCATCATGGAAGGTATTGCCTATAATAACCGGTGGACAATGAAGCCCATGAAAAAATTTATCGGCCGACCCATCAGCAGTTTCCGGTTTTCCGGCGGCGGGGCTCTTTCTGATATTTGGGCACAGATTCATGCGGATGTACTGGGAGTACCGGTACGCCAGATTGAAGATCCGGTCAACACGACTGTTCGTGGTACCGGGTTGCTCGCGTTTGTCGCTTTGAACATTCTTTCATCTGAAGATATCGCAGATTTTGTCCGGGTTAAACGCATATTTGAACCGAACGATTCCAATAAAGATGTTTATGATAAAATGTATACCGTTTATCGGCAGGCATTTAAAAAAAATAGAAAAATTTATAGAGCGTTGAATGGTTAGGAGAGAAAATCATGAATGATAAAAATCAAGAACAAAATGCAGATCCGTTCAAACCTTACAAGGGTCGGTTTAAAAGTTATCCGAACTTGCCGAAAAAAGGCCGGGATCAGGAAGATATTTTCAAGGAACTGTCGACCATGTCCGAGGAAGAAAACGCCAAATGGAAAAATGGTACTGTGTCTGGCACTTTTTATCATGCCGGTGATGAACACCGGGTGTTTTTAAATGAGATTTTCTCCCTTTTTTCCCATGTGAATGTGATTCAGGCGGACTTGTGTCCGAGTATGTCCAAATTTGAAAGTGAGATTGTCGCCATGACCGCATCCATCCTCAACGGGGATGCGGTCAAGGCCGTTAATCCGGAAGATGAAGTCTGCGGAACGGTTACCTCCGGCGGCACGGAAAGCATACTCATGGCAATGAAGGTTTACCGGGACCGGTCATTTAAGGAAAAAGGCATTATCAAACCAGAGATCATCAAGCCCAAAACCGCCCACCCGGCGTTTTCCAAAGCCGGGTCGTATTTTGGAATTAAAATCATTGAAGTACCAACGGACTTGCCGGATTTCCGTGTGGACCCGGATGTCGTGGAAGCCCATATCAATGAAAACACCGTTGCTGTTATCGGCAGCGCCGGCAACTATCCCTATGGGCTGGTGGATCCATTTGACAGGCTGTCTGAACTGGCTTTAAAATATGATATTGGACTGCACGCGGACGGTTGCCTGGGAGGCTTTATCCTGCCCTGGATCGAAAAGTTGGGGTATGACATTCCCGTATTTGACTTCCGGTTGCCGGGTTTGACGTCCATATCGGCAGATACTCATAAATACGGGTTTGGTTTGAAAGGGACGTCCGTTGTTCTCTACCGGAACAAAGCACTGCGACGGTACCAGTATTTTGATGTGCCGGATTTTCCAGGGGGAATTTATGTGTCCCCGTCGTCGTCCGGAAGCCGTTCCGGCGGGTTAACGGCTTCCACCTGGGCGTCCATGGTGTACCTGGGCGAAGAGGGGTACATGAAGGCGGCCCGGGCCATGATGACGGTTGCCGATGCAATCAGAAATGGCATTGAAACCATCCCCGAATTGATCCTGATTGGTGATTCGACGTTTGTCATCAGTTTCCGTTCCGAAGAAATTGATGTGTTTCATGTGAATGATTTTATGAAAACAAAAGGCTGGCGCTTCAACGTCCTGCAGTTGCCGCCGGCGCTTCATTTTTGCGTGACCATGCCGCAAACACAGGTGCCGGATGTTGCCGGGTGCCTTATTGAAGATTTAAAATCCGGGGTTGCATATGCCCGGTCCAGATCCGGAACCGTTGCTGAAACCACCGCGCTGTATGGTATGGCCGGATCGGTTGAAAATAATCAGGTGGTTTCAGAACTGTTGTCGGCTTATCTGGATCATTTTTACACGGTTTAAAAATTTATTCTAAATTTTTTTACCTGGTTATCCATTTCGCTTAAGTAGGGTGCGTTTCACGCACCACTTGAAAGCTGACCGGCTCTGAAATGGTGCATGGAATGCACCCTACGTTGTCGCAAGATGCAATTTCTATGATTCACTTGAGCGAACCGGATACGCAAATTTTTTTATATACTGGAGGTTACTGATGGAAGAACTGACCCAATTACAAAAAATTGTCAGTATCATCATTGATTTTTGTGTGCGTTACAGCTTTCAGATCGTCGGAGCCCTGATCATACTCGGGTTGGGGATTTATATTGCCGGGTGGATTTCAAAATTTGTGGTCCGGTTGTGTGAGAAAAAAGGGCTGGATGTCACCCTGACCATTTTTATGGCACGGATTGTCAAGCTGATTATTTTGACCTTTGTCATTATCATGGCTTTGGGCAAGTTTGGAATTTCAGTGGCTCCCTTGATTGCGGCTTTGGGCGCAATGGCATTTGGCGTCAGTTTTGCCTTGCAGGGGCCGCTGTCAAATTGCGGGGCAGGGTTGGTGATTATAATGACAAGACCGTTTGTTGTCGGAAATACCATTTCCATGGAAGGCGTCCACGGGGTCGTGGAAGAAGTCACTCTGGCCACAACGATTTTGTCCACAGAAGATGGTGAGCGGATAACGATTCCAAACAAGCAGATTGTGGGAGAGGTGTTGATCAATTCATTTGAAAACAAGGTCGTGGAAACGTCCATCGGCATTTCATATGAAGGAGATCCTGAAACGGCGATTGCCATTGTCCGGGAAATTCTGTCGTCCTTTCCAAAAATTCCGACGGACCCGTCACCCCAGATCGGGATTGAAGAATATGCGGATTCGTCAATTAATATCGGCATGCGGTACTGGGTGCCGACCAAAGCATATTATGAGACCCTGTATGCTGTTAATCTTTCTATTTATAAGAAATTTAAAGATGCCGGGATTACCATTCCGTATCCGCAGAGAGATATTCATATTGTGTCGGATGTCAATCAGACGGCGTAAGGATGCATTGGCCATAAAAACGCTATATATTGTCTCTGTCCAATTTTTCCAGGTGTGCCGAATAGCATGCCACCATTTTCTATTATCGTGATTGACAAATTATACCTAATTGGTATATTATATATACCATGAATTTTGAATTTGATCCTGCAAAATCAGAAACCAATAAAAATAAGCATGGAATTGATTTCATTGATGCACAGGCGCTTTGGTATGATCCTGACTTATTGGAGATCCTTGCTAAAACGACCGATGAACCAAGATTTCTTGTTGTTGGGAAAATAGATGAAAAACACTGGTCAGGGATTATCACTTATCGTGATGGAAATATAAGGATTATTTCAGTCCGACGCGCCAGAAATGAGGAGATTGAGCTTTATGAAAGCTAAAGAATTGGATAAAAAATTTGACGAAGGAAAAAGCATTATAAAAAATTTAGACCTTTCAAAGGCGATACGTCCTAATCAGGAGCAAAAAAGGGTCAATGTCGATTTCCCTCTCTGGATGATTCAGTCTTTGGATAAAGAGGCCAAACGACTTGGTGTTCCACGGCAATCGATTATCAAAATCTGGCTTGCTGAGAGATTACATAAACCCTCTTCCTTATAATATTCGAACCTGTCATGTCACTTACGAGGGCCCGGAAAAGCAGTGCTACTTTTGAAAATACCTATCGTTATGGCTGACTCGTCTACCAAAAACTGATCTAAGTTTTTAAGAGAATATGAAATCATCTCGCCGCCATCACCTTATCCAACTCATCCAGGTCCCACTGAAGGTCCATCTCTTCAAACATGGTTCGTGCTTTTTCAAGGTATTCTTCTGCGGTGATGTTGTTTAACTCTTTGGTTTTGCTGTTGGGTTCCAGCAGGCGTTTGCCGACTTCAAAATAGGTGCGGGATAATTCAAGACGGGCACCGAGACGTTCGCCCTCCTTGATGGATTTGTTCCACCATTTTAAAGCCTTTTTTTGCTTGCCGATTAACCAGTAGTATGTACCCATCAATTTTAATGCTTCGGTGCAGTCACTGGCGGCCTTTTGTGTTTTTTTAATTGCCTTTTTCCCGATTTTTATGGCGTCGTTTTGTATTTTCTTTATCTGTGATTTGTCGCCGGTTTCTGACATCGACTCCAGCCGGTGAAGGTTAAGGATAAAATAGCATAATAAAAAATTTCCATGATAGTATGGCAGTGGTAATGCTGCGGCTTGATATTCCCTTGCATAAGATAGAGATTCTTCAGCCCCGTCAATATTATTCAGCAGAATCTGGGCCCGGGCTTTATATAACAGATAGACAAAAACATATATTTTCATGCCAATCTTATGGCCGAAATTAATACCTTCCTCTATCTCACCAAGAATACTGTGAAGCTTTCGCTGTTTCAGCAGCAATTTTAAATTAACTTCATATTGATGCGCCCTGGAAAAAACATTTTCATAAACCTCGGCCATTTCAGACAGTTTGTCGACGATTGTTTGCACAACATGAAAACATCCCCGGTCAATATTTATAAATCCATGAAATATATTATAAATAGAAGTATTCCATATTTCACCGATACGTAAAGATTGATTTACCAGATCTTCATCATATTCCTTTGCCATCGTCCAGTGGCCTGTTACAAAATCATATAATGATACAATCATATCATAATGAATATTGAATTTTACATCATCCGTATCTGCCTTGTCTTTGACAAAGTCCAATACTTTTCGACTCAGTCTGAACGAAACACCGGGCCAGGCAAATGTCCCACTGGCCCCCCCATACATGCCATAACCGTTTTCCACTTTTGTTAAATCAAAGTTAGAAAGCCGCCTTAGAAAATAAAACGATTCAATGAACATTCTTTTTGGATCTGTAATCGCCAACGCGTTCAGTTTTTTATATAACAAGTTTAATACTTCAACATCTTTCTTTTTGGGAGTTCTTTTGAATTTTAGAAATGGTAAATATAAGCTGATTAAAAAATGAGAAAAACATGAGGTAAACTTCAATGCCATTGAAATCATATGTTTCGGTGATGTTTCACCGTAATATGCCATGGCTTTGTCCAAAAACTCAACGGCTTCGAAATATTGCCCTTTATTAAACAATGCCAGCGCGATGTTGCTTTCCATCATCGCAACTTTTTGGGGATCAGCATCATCACTATATTGTTTTAAATAAAGACTCAAAGCCTCCTGATAGTACTGAATAGCTTCGCTTGAAGCAGAAGAACGAATGGCCTCTTCACCGGCTTTAATCAGATAATGCTCTGCTTTCTCATAATCCTCCCCCTTGCTGTAATGCAACGCCAGCATCCCGTAAAATTCATGCAGCCGTTCATCAAAGACCTTCTCGATCGTTTGGGCAACCTGCAGATGAAGTTCCTTTCGTTTCTGATTCAAAATCGAGTCATAGGCTGCTTCCTGGGCAAGGGCGTGCTTGAAAAGATATTCCAGCTCCTCCATTCGCTGTCGCTCACGTATGAGTTCTATCTGTTTTAAATAAGATATCCGGTTGTCGATCCCATCAACTGTCTTTGCCACTTCAATAAGAATTCGGTAAAAGAAACTCCGTCCGATCACCGAAGCGACCCTGACAAGGTCACGGGTATTATCGTCGAGCCGGTCAATCCTTGCCATGATCACATCATTAATGGTGTGTGGGATGATCATTTTTTCTATCTTATCCGTGACTTCAAACTCACCGTTTGTTCTGACCACCGCCCCCTCATCAATAAACGACCGCACCACCTCCTCGATGAAAAACGGATTTCCGCCGGCACGCTGGATAATCTGATCAATCACTGCATGCTGGAGACCTCTGATATTGAGCATGTTGTTAATAAGCGTTTCGCTCATTTGTTCGTTTAGCGGTTTGAGGTTGACTTCAACATAATAGACAGGAAGTTTTTCTTTAATGGTTTCCACTATTCTGTCGCCGGTTTCCGGGTGATTGGGGCGAAATACATTGATAAAAAGAATCCGCTGTGTTTCTGCAAGGGTGAACAGGGACTCAAGGAGCTCAATAGAACTGGTATCTGCCCAATGCAAATCTTCGGTTACAATCACCAAAGGGGTCAGTTCGGTTGATTTTATGATCAGGTCCTTCATATTTTTCAGAATCAGTTTTTCCAGCGCCTCTCCCTCAATGCCTTTCAACCTTTCAGCGTGTCGGCCGGATAACTTCATACCCATAATGGTCGCCACAAAGGGAAAAATTTCATTTGTATCTTCCGGGCATACATTTCTGATTGCTGTTTCCAGTTTGCTGATTGCGGTTGATGGATTATCCTCTTCTTTAATACGGGCCCAATGCTTTAGAAGGTTAATAATGGGATGGAAGCTTAAATTCCGGCCAATGGAAATTGCCCTGCCCTCAAGTAGTGTGATTCGTTTCATTACACTGCTGTTTCTTAGCTCGGCAAGAAGTCTAGATTTACCAATGCCCGCTTCTCCGATAACATTGACGATAGATCCTTCTCCACTGGAAGCTTTGATTGCTTGAAGCTCTAGTATACTGAGGTCATTGTCCCTGCCAATCATCTCTGAATAAATCTGCCGCTCCAGACCCAGACGGGGTCTAATCAGCTCATATACGTCTATAGGTTCTTCTTTACCTTTAACCTTGGCCTCGCCTAAAGGTCTAAAATCGAACTGCTGGCTGATCCGTTTGTAAGTGATGGGCGAAACAAGAATAGATCCCGGCTCTGCCATGCTTTCCATTCGGGCAGCTAAATTGGTTGTATCGCCGATTGCGGTGTAGTCCATGCGCAGATCATCACCGATGGACCCCACGATTACCGGGCCGGAGTTAAGGCCAAGTCGCATTTTAAATTCAAACCCGAATTTTTTCTGTAATTCTTCGCTGTATTTCTTTATAGCGCCTTGTATAGCAAGAGCGGCCTGGCAGGCATTTTGGGCATGATTTTCTATAGCAATCGGCGCTCCGAACAGGGCCATGATCCCGTCACCGGTAAACTGGTTGATGGTTCCCTGATAGTTATGAATTTCATCCATCAGAATTTTAAAACAACCATCCATGATTTGGTGAACTTCTTCGGGATCAAGTTTCTCAGACATGGAAGTAAACCCGACCACATCGGCAAAAAGGACCGTCACCCGTTTTCGCTCGCCCTCCATGGCACTCCGGGTGGTCAGGATCTTATCAGCCAGAAATTTTGGGGTGTAGGAGTGGGGTTGGGTGAAGTCTATGAGAGGAGCTTGTTCTAATTTCTGAAGAGGAAGGGCGCATTCATCGCAGAATTTTGCCCCTTCACGATTATCATGTTGGCATTTTGGGCATTTCATTTTTATTCACCTGGGTTGGAAATTATTCTATATATATTTATTCCAAAAAGGAATCTGCGAACAAAAATAAAACCCGGGCGGAATCACCGGTCGAATTAGATTTGCAAATTAAAAGAACTTAAAAAGTAGAGGAAATGAATTTATCCTGCCCCTGCTTGGGTAGATTGCGTGTAGTTTATGATGCAACAATCGGATTTGTCAAGGATCTCTTTTCATTATGGCTTTAGAATAACATATCAATCTGCCATATTGTGACACAAGATAATGTAACAGCAATTCACGGTGAACCATAAAAGCCCCTAATATCACCACGGAAAAGGGGTCACGGAAAAGGGGTCAAGTCTGCCCTTAACTCTTGTATGCTAATGGGTCAAGAGCAGATTTGATAATCACATGACGCCGACATTGACGAATTGTTGAGAGATTCCAACGACCCCAGGGCATTGCTCACTGCATTAATCTCCAAAGCCACCCCGATAAAAAAAGGGACCACCCCCTCTTCAGACTATTATTTTGAGTCCTTTGAGGTCCTGGGCATCACAGACGACGAAAGAATCGTTATCTGGTCCAGCATCGGGAGAACCATCTTCGATCCCACGATCGACAAGCTGACGCTGGACTTTATGCACATCGTCGGCCAGGACGAAGTCGCGAACCGGGTATCCCGAAAACTGAAAAACGACAAGGTCATGTTCTCAACACTGAAAAAACTCATGCTGATTGAAGCGGCAAAAAATCGGCTGGGAGACCTTTCCAAACTCGGCCAGGGCATCCATTGCCTAAAATCCGGCCGGTTGCTGCTGGTCAATGGCGGAGAGGCTTTTTTATGGGACGGAACCACGGTCAAGGTGCAGGACCACCCCTTAATCGAAGGAAAATTGATTGACTGGAAACCCGGATCCGAATGGACCGACATCACCGAGGTTATCGACCTGCTCAAAAAAATGAATGCCGATATTGCAAAAAAAATGCTGGATGAAATTATCAGCCAGGTGGACCAGTGGGAGTTCACCGGCCGGTCGGATTCCCTGCTGATAACCGGATGGATGCTGGCCCAAATTGTCCAGACAGCCTGGAAATGGCGGCCGCATTTATGGATCTCCGGCTCCCAGGGATCAGGAAAATCATATTTAACCATGCTGGCCGACGACATCCTCGGCGGCCTCTGCCTCAGAAAAGAAGGCAATGGCCTTACCGAGGCCGGGCTCCGCCAGTCGATTTTTAATCACGCCAAATGTGTAATCATTGATGAATTTGAACAGTCTGATCACCGCGAAAAAATCATTGAAATTTTGCGGTCCGCCGGCCGGGGCGGATACATCACAAAAGGGTCAGTCAGCCAGACCGCTGTTAATTTCAAGATCAACCACATGGTCATGGTCTGCAGCATCGAGACCGGCCTGATCCGGGCCGCAGAAAAAAACCGATACCTGCTGGTCCAGACAAATAAAAATGAAAATGTTAAACCAAAACTCCCCACCACGGACAAAGCCAATGAACTCCAAAAATACATGCTTGCCTATGCATTATGGGCAATCTGGAAAGCCAAAGACGCGATAACCAGACTTCCCCATTTCCAGGGGCAGGATAATCGCTGGATAGAGTCCGTCTCAGTCCCCTTTTCCATGCTGGCATCCTGCACGGACGACCCGGCCGGCCAGTTAACATCAATGGTTTCTTTTTATTTAAATGATCAGGTCGACCGGCTGGCCGAAGAAGTTGAAGAAGATGAAACCGCCCTGCTCGATGCAATTTTAATGAGTACCATCCGGCTCCCGATCGAAGTAGAAGCCCCCTCGGGGTCCATGTCCGCCATGCCGAAAACAATATATGACATCCGCACGGTCGGGCAAATTATAAATGACCTGAACATCTCCGATGCCCACGACAAAACCCTGCATGCCCACGGCATCCGACTCTCTGCGTTAAAAACAGGGGAAAATTACCTTGCCATGCATGCGATTGTCGTAAAAAAGAAACTCTTAAGCAACACGCGATGGGCCAAACTGAACATCCGAGACATCCTGATGAGAATCCCCGGCGCCATAGACAGGCGGGAATATATCGCCGGGGTGCAGAATCGGTGCATACTCATCCCCCTGGAACAAACAAAAGTCGAAATTTATATGCAGTGACAACGAAACCACAACAATTTTTTAAATGTTTTGAATACAGTCAAAACCAATCAAGGAGTACCAACCCATGACAACCTGGAACGCCCCGTCATCACTCAAATGCAGCTACCTCTCCTGCCCGGCCGGCCACATACTGGCGCAAACCGGAAACTGTCCGCTTAACGGCATATGGTGGCACCCGAGCTGCCCTTTTTGCTGCGCTGAGGAACAACAAAATAACAAAAAATCCCTGAAAAAAATAACCGCAAAAAGTCGCGGACTACATCAAAAATATCCGGACAGGAGAATCAACAGAAAATAAACCCCGGGCCGTGCCCCCAATTGTATTATGATTATTAAAAGGCGATGGTCCGAAGTTTATGACACTCGCTCACCTTAAACGTGTCTTTAGGGCTTAAAAACCGTACATGCAAAAAAAGGATGCCGATATCACCCGGGCGGGCTTAGCGGAATATGATACAAAACATCCAATGTCACGCGACTTTAAGTAGATATAAACTTAATTGTATTTGTCCTTCTAATATGTTATCGGAAAGAAAATGATATTAAAAAAAGCGGGTTGCACTCTTTTTTTGCAGCGGTAACACACTACCTGGCGTCATATGACCACTCCGTAAGCAAAACGACCGTGTAAATACATTGGGGGGACTGCTCTTAATTCTTGTAAAAATGGTAATGGGCCGAGACCAGATTGACCCCAAACCTGTTAAAAAATTCAAGAGGAATATTTACCGGAATCGAATTCAATATACGAATATAAGGAAATATTTTCCATATATATAGACCAATATCATGGAAAACTTTTCCTTATTTAACACTGATAAGCTGACCGCTCGCTGCGCTCACTTTCGCTACGCTCATCAGCTTATCGCGGCGGTTGCGCTTCGCTCCATTGCCCTTGATCGGCGTCGCTCTCGCTCCGCCTATCAAGGGCAATGGAGCCGACTGCGCTTGGGGTTATTAATCCCTTCGCTACGCTCCGGCATCAATAACCCCAATGCTCGCGGCTCATCCGCCGCGTTAGCCAGAAGGAGGAATACATGAATCGTGACCTTGAAAATGAAAAGAAGGAGCTTTTGAAAAAGATAGATATATCCATTGATCCACAAGTGCGAAAGATGCTTGATAGCATTAATATAAATGAGCCATACCCAACAATTATAGTTGCCATGTCAACGGAGGGGACTACAAATGCCAGCACGAAATGAAATTCAAGAGGCAATACTTCGTCGGAAAGGAACTGCTCAAGATGATGTCCGACGTGACTATCTTAAGAAACTTACGGAGTTGACAGGACGAGATACTATTTTATATGCATCAGCTTTCGCTTCACCAAAATCTCCTCAAATCCCAGGAATAGCCTTTTCAATCACGTCTGACGATATCCAAGGATTTATGTCTGCCATGCATGGACTCAAAGGAGACAAACTTGATCTTATTCTTCATAGTCCAGGTGGCTCTATGGAAGCAGCAGATCAAATTGTGCAATATCTACGTCGTAAATATAATCACATACGCGCTATTATTCCACAGAATGCGATGTCAGCTGCAACTATGATTTCGTGTGCATGTGATTCAATAGTAATGGGTAAACATTCTGCTCTTGGTCCAATTGATCCACAGGTTTCGTTTCCAACTGCAACGGGAATATTTACTTCCCCTGCTCAAGCCATTTTAGATGAGTTTGACCAAGCAAAATTAGAAATAAAAAACGACCAAAGCACAATTCCGCTTTGGGCATCGAAAATACAAGCTTATCCTCATGGTTTCTTGCAAATGTGCCAAACGACATTGAAGCTTTCTAAGGAAAAAGTTGAAGAATGGCTTAAACAGTACATGTTTAAAGATGAAGGGAACGCAAAGCAGACGGCTAAAAATATAGCACAATGGCTTGGAGATGCGAAGGAACACAAAACTCATGGTAGGCCAATAGGCATCGAACAGGCCATTTCCAAAGGGCTTAAAATTGAGAAATTGGAAGACGATCAAGATTTTCAGGAAGTAGTATTATCGGTTTTTCATGCCACAGTTGTAACTTTTCAAGTTACCGAATGTGTGAAGATGGTTGAGAATCAAAATGGCAGAGGAGTATACAGCCAAATTCAGATTCAAGGAATTCCTGTACCTACGCAAGGGGCGGCTGGCTAACAAGACGCCGGAGAGATGGGGGTCAAGATGGGGGTCAAGTCTGCCCTTGACTCTTGTAAAAATGGTAATGGGCCGAGACCAGATTGACCCCAAACCTGTTAAAAAATTCAAGAGGAATATTTACCGGAATCGAATTTAATATACGAATATATGGAAATATTTTCCATATATATAGACCTATATTATGGAAAAATTTTACATTTATCAACGCTGTTAGGCCTATAGGAGGAATATAATGGATTGGAAGATTGGACTTGGTTTAGGCATTTCAATCTTGTCATTGTCTTTGCCATATCTAATGAAATCCATGCCAAATTGGATGTCATGGCCATGTGCAAGCATTGGAGTTCTATTCATAGCTTGGGGTTTTCTTTCCTCGAAAATGGATATTTCAACTGGACCTGCTCTTCTATTTATTGCGTGTTTTGCCGGACTAGTTGGAAGTGTAACTTGGCAATACAATATTGAACCAATGAATCCTACTCTATCTGATAACGAACCCCAAAAAAATGTAAGCTCAACATTGCCAAAACTTAAAAGTATGATTCCTCATTTACAAGTAACTCCATTGGATATTGAAGAAAGACCCAATTTAATATTTATCAATTTTAATATATTAAATGACAGTGATTATTTAGCGAAAAATATTTTATTCGATATTAAATTTGGAGATAGTTTGTGGAAAAAAGAAGCATGGAAATCTTCATCTATTGATTTAAATAACCAGTTGCTAAAAGAGAAAAACGACCCATTAATGGCTAGTATATTATCTGAGACAAGTGAACAAAAATTAAAGGAAATGTTAAAGGACTATCATGATTCTCCCGCTATTCGAGAATTAAAACCTGGGGCAAAAGTTAAATTATCTCTATTTGATGAAAATAAGGATTTCCTTGTAAAACAAAAAATGTATTTTGCTAGTGGCGGAAAGAGTATACCGATAGATCCTCAAGAAAGCTCATCATACTTAGCAAGCCAAGGCTGGAAAGAACAAATAGATAAGAGTGAGAATGGAAAACCCATCGAAATATCAATCTATGTGAGTTGGGAGAATGAAAAAGGTAAATTGTTCGTACAGATTATTAAGTATCACCTTATTATCACCAAAATCAAGACAGGCAGTAGCCATAAATTCCTGCCTGCAGGGGACCCAATAACGAAGTTTGATTAGAAGTAGTCAAAGGGATACATTTTTGTAAAAAGGGCCCAACAAGAAAAATGGAGCTGACCACAAAAGCCGAGCCAGTTTTTTATAAAATCAAATATCTCGGTGGCTTTTGTGTCAGCTCATTTTTTGCGTTAAGGCTCGCACATTATTATTTTATAGTTGGTGAAAAACTATGAACTGGTCATTGTCATTAATTGCGGGCCTGGCTGCCTCGCTTTCATTATTCTTATCAAAACCAGAGAAAAGAATACTCGCATGGATAACAGTATGCTTGGTGCTAATACCGTCAGGCTGGCAAGCACATGACACTTATCAGAGGGAAAAAACAGAGAGTGAACTTAGAAAACATTTGACTATAAAAATATCAAGGCAAACGCGAGGCTTTTTGGTACTGGTCCGGGATATGATATATTTTAGCAGTGATGGGTGGTTGCCTAAAACTGAGGATGAGTTCTTTTCATTCACTTCCGCAGACCTTATTTGCAACCATTTAAATTTGGATAAGATAGCCCCTGTTTTACCCGAACGTACATGGCGAAGGTGGATTCCTAAAAAGACTGCTGAATATAAAGAAAGTTTAAACAAATTATTGACCGATTATTCAAAAATTATGGGGGCTGATTTAATAGAGAAAATTGCTACCGCTGAAAGATCGTCATTTCTTGGTGTATATACAAGGTACTTGATTGTTCTGGAGCCGATTGACAAAAAATTAGGTGTAAAAAGACCACCTTTGTTTCTCCCCGGAGGAGAAAAAAGTTTTGAAAAAGAGCTCAAAATAATTCAAAGCATGTATCATGCAGTAAGGGATTTGGAAAAAAATAGTGATTTTAAAAACAATTGGGATTTCCTGCGAATGGATACAAGCAACAGGTGGCCGAAAAAGCTTCTCGGAAATGATCGGTTCGATTTTAATAAGACGCCTTAACCATTTTCTTCAGTTGGAGTTTGGGGTCAAGTCTGCCCTTGACTCTTGTAAAAAAATGGTAATGAGTCAAGAGCAGATTTGACCCCAAACCTAGACCTATATCATGGAAAAATTTTACATTTATCAACGCTGTTATACATCGATAAATAAAGGATAAAATTAGAATGGCACGAGAAGGTTCAGTCAAATATATGAACTATGCGAAAAGCAAAAAGAACGATGAATTTTATACAATTCTTTCTGATATAGAAAAGGAGATGAAACACTACAAAGCCCACTTCAAAAATAAGGCGGTCTATTGCAATTGTGATGATCCATATGAAAGTAATTTCTTTAAGTTTTTCGCAGCTAATTTTGAATATTTTGGATTAAAAAAACTCATTGTCACCTCTTATGGTGGATCACCCATAATTGGCAGTCAATTGCCTTTACTAAAAATAAAGGGAGTGTGTGGAAAAGAACCCATTAAAATGGTGATAAATGAGGTAAAAGACTATAATGAAGATGGCTCTGTTGATTTATCTGATGTTCAATTACTATTAAAAAATGATGCGAACACATCGGCTCCCCTGAAACAGGGAGGGGATTTTCGTAGTGGTGAGTGTATTGAATTGCTAAAAGAAGCCGACATCGTTGTCACCAACCCGCCTTTTTCATTATTTAGAGAGTATGTAAACCAGCTTATCGAATACGGAAAAAAATTTTTGATTGTCGGAACGTGGAATGTAATCACTTACAAAGAAATTTTTCCTCTGATAAAAGCAAATAAAATGTGGATCGGCATAAATAGCAATCGTAATTTTTCAGGCTTCATTGTTCCAAGCCATTATCCTTTAAGTGGAACAGAAGCCCGAGTAGATGAAAATGGAAACAGGATAGTATCCTCTAATAATACATGCTGGTTCACAAACCTTGATAATGCAAAACGACATGAAAAACTTATTCTATACAAAAAATACAATTCCGAAGAATACCCACAATACGATAATTATGATGCGATAGAGGTTTCAAAAACCAATAATATTCCGATTGATTATGATGGTGTAATGGGAGTACCAGTAACTTTTCTTAATAAATATAATCCTAAACAATTTGAAATAATAGGGTGCAATCGGGGTGTTGGACAAGACCCAGAGGGCGTGTATGGAAGAGGTTCTTTCCTTAATGGTAAAGAAACTTTTAAACGCTTATTTATTCGCAAAAGGATTGTAAAAAAATGAAAATAGAAATGCATAGTATTCCAATCAAAGACGTAGTAAAGGATTACAAAGATAGTGCAGAAGAGGGTGTAACTGCTTATGGTGGGATATTAGACATTCGTCCCAAATATCAAAGAGAGTTCGTATACAAAGATAAGCAACGAGACGAAGTGATTGAGACAGTAAAGAAACAATTTCCGCTTAACATAATGTATTGGGTTAAAAAGCCTGACGGAAATTTTGAAGTTTTAGACGGACAACAGAGGACTATCAGTATTGCGCAATTTATTGTAGGAGAATTTTCAATCAATGAAAAATATTTCCATAGTTTGACAAAAGATGAACAAGAGCAGATCCTGAATTATGAAATGATGATATATTTCTGTGAAGGAAAAGAAAGAGAAAAATTGGATTGGTTCAGGATCGTAAATATAGCCGGAGAAAAATTGACCGATCAAGAACTCCGTAATGCTGTATTCACAGGACCATGGCTTTCAGATGCCAAACTGCATTTCAGCAAGCCAAACTGTGCTGCACATTCTTTAGCTGGTGATAAAGGACAATTGATGAAAGGTTCACCAATCAGGCAAGAGCTTTTAGAAACCGTTTTATCATGGATAAACAACGAAAATATTAAAGAATATATGTCTAAACACCAGCATGATAATAATGCAGAGGAATTATGGGAATATTTTCAGAAAGTGATCGAATGGGTAAGAGACACTTTTCCAAACTACAGGCGAGAAATGAAAGGGATTGATTGGGGAGTGTTATATAATAAGTTCAAAGACAAAAAATTTGACCCAGAAAAACTTGAAGATGAAATTTCCTTATTGATGGAAGATGAAGATGTAACTAACAAAAAAGGTATTTACTCTTATGTTCTAAATCGCAAAGAAAAGCATTTGAATATCCGTGCTTTCAGTCTAAATCAAAAACGAGAAGCATACGAAAGACAGAAGGGAATATGTCCGGTTTGCAAAGAGCATTTCGAGATTGAAGAAATGGAAGCTGACCATATTACACCCTGGCATGAAGGCGGAAAAACAAGTGCTGAAAACTGTCAAATGCTTTGCAAAGAAGACAATAGAAGAAAATCAGGAAAATAAAAAAGGTATAACAGCTGGTTGCACAACCGACCGCGCTAGTGCGGTGCTTTTTATTTAGTCCTTTATTAAGCAAAGTTAAGTGCTTATATATCATTCAGTGGTGGTTGCGGCGCGGCGGGTGAACCAGAGGATATGGGGTCAAACCTTGAATAGTGATTAAGGGGGATAGAAAATCACAGATCAAGCCTTACCACCCTATCCCCATATAGAAAAAAAACGGGGTCAAGTCTGCCTTTGACTCTTGCGAAAAAAATGGCAATGGGTCAAGAGCAGATTTGACGCGTCTTTTAATGGGTGCCAAACCTGGATAAAATGGGGGATGTATGTCAAAAAGAATTTTTTTTAAATATTTCTCAATAATAATTTGTATTACATTCTTCATTAATGGTTGCATGTATTATCGTAATATTCCAGACATCAAAGAACTGAATAAAGTGAGATATTCAGTTGATAATTTATTATATTACCAATTAATATCACATGAACTGTTAGATTATGTTGGGATTGAAAAAGTAGAAGAAATCTTGAAGTCGAATAATTACTTTAACAATCTGGAGAGATATTTTGGGTATGCGCCCCCTGAAAAAGGATACTATGTTTCTATAAAAGCTCAATATCGCCCAGCAACCGTCAAAGCAGTCTGTGCAATGGCTTTATCTACAGTTTTAACCCTTACTGCCATTCCAGCATGGAGTACTCAAGATGGATTTAATCTGTATTATGAGTTTTATGTTGATGGTAAAAAAGTAAGAACATTTTATTATGAAATCAAAAGGTTTATTGGGATCTGGATTGTGTTCCTCCCCTTTGTGTGGGTTAATTTATTTACATCAAGCAAAAAAGATGCTTTTGAAGCTACAACTTATCAATTTATAAATGATGTCCAACCTTATTTAAATATTAATTCTAAAAATGAATAAAAAAAAACGGAGTCAAGTCTGCCCTTGACTCTTGTAAAGAAAAGGCAATGGGTCAAGAGCAGATTTGATCCCGTCTTTTTAAATGGGTGACCCCATAACACATTTCCATAATGTGCGGCGACAAAAAATGGATGGGCTAAATGCTGTGTTTGCTATCAGGTTGACGGGTTCTGTGGTGATCCGTGATTTGAGATTTAAACTTTTGATTATTCTAAATCAAAGTTAGACTTTATCTTTTTCACCAGGGGGAGGGGAAAATGAAAAACAACATGAACAAGTTAATCTTATTACTATCTTTTTTTATGGGAATTCTGAACATGCCAGCGAATTGCCTTGGCGCAATTTCGAATTCAAGTTTAAATGGCCAATATATTGCAGTCGAACAGGGAGCAGATACAGACGATAAACTGGACTTTGGGTGCCGGTTATTATTAACTTTTGATGGTGCTGGCAACGGAACTATTCAACTTATAGAATGCATGAGCGGTGATACATGTAGCGAGTCATTCACATACAATGTTAGCCCTGATGGAACATTTACCATTGTCAGTAGCGATCCGGATCCAGTACATGGTATTATCACCGAAGACGGTGAGATAGGAATACTTTCATTAATAGAAGAACCTATTGATGACGTAAGTCTATTTGTATTTGTGAAAAAGTCCTCAGGGATGTCGAATTCAAAATACAAAGGAGAGTATATAACTGTATCTCAAAATACTTATGGGGATGGAGCCCGTATTCTTGTGACTTCAGATGGAAAGGGTGGCGGAACGTATAAAGGATTGGAATCCACAGGGGATGAAGTAACTAGTGGATCAATAACTTATAACGTCAGCTCTGATGGTATGCTCACATTCACCGTCCCAGGAGTTTTTACCGGGCATGGAATAATTAGTTCTGATGGTAAAACAGGCACGATGTTTATCAATGGGGATGGCTTTTCAGAGATTGCGATCATGATTCAGAAATCCACGGGTATGTCGAATTCAAAATTAAAAGGGGAATATATTTTTGTTGCCCAGAATACTGACTATGAAGGGATTCGAATGCTTGCGACTTTCGATGGTAAGGGCAGTGGAACTTATCAGCATTTAGAAAATTCATACAGCAGTTTGCACAGCGGGACATTTACATACAAAGTCAGTTCCGACGGTACCTATACTCTCTCGCCAGAAGGCTTTGTGACCGGGAAAGGAATTGTCACTTCCGACGGCAATGTTGCAACACTTATTTTTTTTGAAGGTGACTCTTCGGAACTGGGAGTAGGAATCAGGAAATCCACCCTTGGCGGGACGGACAACGACGGGGACGGCTATACGGAAAGTCAGGATTGCAACGATAACAATAAGTCAATTCATCCCGGCGCAATCGAGATCTGCGGAGATGGAATAGACCAGGACTGCAGCGGGTCGGATATGCCATGCCCGGACCCGCCGTCAGCGCCGACAGGTGTATCCGCATCAGACGGTACGCTGTCCGGCAAAGTACAAGTGAGTTGGACCGCAGCAACGCTGGCAACTTCCTATGATGTGTATCGCGCCGACATGCCGGCGTGGACGGGAACAGCGCCTAAAAGAATTGCATCGTCTGTAAGCGGAACGACATATGAGGACACCACAGCCGTAACCGGCAATCGGTATTATTACTGGGTCAAGTCTCGAAATTCCGGAGGCGTTAGCAAATACAGTAATTTTGATCCGGGTTACTGGGGCACTATGGGCACCATACCAGCAAAACCAACCAATGTTTCCGCCACTGACGGGACAGTCTCCGGCAAAGTGAATATCACGTGGGATACCGCCTCCAATTCATTG
>JABZFM010000010.1 GCA_014237465.1 Desulfobacteraceae bacterium
TTACATAATCAGAATTATCACTGATGCTGCAATCCTTTTAAAATTAAAATTGCGCAGCGTCGGATAATTAAGGTTTGATTATGTAAGAAGCGGCAAGCCGCATGACAGGCAGGGCGTTAAAATGATCAGCGGCTATCTTGTTTTTTTGCCTTTGACCTTACCTATAAACGTGCTGGCATCAATAATCTGGATTTTCTGAAAATGTTTGATATTCCTCAGGTGCGGATCCCGAGACACGATATAATCCGCTTTTCCTTCCAGGGCACAGGCAATAAACATGTCATCATCGGGATCTTCTGCAATCCCTTTTACGGTGTAAGCGCCTTTGGTGATCTCAGAATGCTCGATGATCATGCCGACGAATTCATCAATGTATTCATTTGAAGGCCGGAAGCGTTGGACAATATGAGGATAATGAAGAACTTCATGCAACTCTTTAATTATTGCCTTTGACGTAACCATCGTGAATGCATCATCGGCAATCAGATTTTTTAATTTTTTTGCGACTCCTTTTTTTGCAAATGCAACGCTGACCATCACACTGGTATCAATAACCGCTTTAAGAATGAGCATATCGCTTTGTCCTTACCGCTTCAACCGCTTCGTCAATAACGTTGTCAATCTCATCTGGTGAATAATCTTTGGCACCCTCGGCAAGCTTGTCGGTAATCTCCCTGAATCTCTCAGACCATGATTTTTGAGCCTTTGGCTTCATTACTCTTTCAACCTGATGTTTCACAATAACTCCTTCGAGAATTTTTTTAACCACGTATTTTTCATCTTCATCCATTATAGATATGGCTTCAAACTGCTCCAACAGTTCTCTGTCAATAATCTTGTTGCCGGCTATTCCCGTTGTTTTGTCAAATACCATTTCATCTATGGAAACGCCCAGCGCCTTGACAAGTTTAGTTATGGCATCGAGAGATGGTGTGGACTTGCTTGTTTCGTACCGTCTTATTTGAGAAATTGCCACTCCGCTTCTCTTTACAAGGTCTTCCTGGGTTAACCCCTTCTCTTTTCTAAATTTTGAGAGATTTTTTCCAAAAGTCATATAACCCCCTTTTGATATACCTGGTGTATGTTTAAATTTTATTTTTATTATACCACAGGTTTTAAAACTCCCTTAAGTGAGGGTTTATGTTTAAAAAATGTTATTGACAGCATGATACCACATATGTCATTAAAAATATCTATAAAGGTATTATATAAAATTTTAATTTTAGATCAATATTTTTCTTGACAGTTTTTGAGTTAAGGGGAATTTCGACAGAAAAAAGGCCATCAGCGCAAACTCGGCAAAATAATCCGCTGATGGCCAGGAAAAAACAGGCTCAAAAGGATTAACCTTTTGAAACCGCTTTCTTTTTCTTTATCGAATCTCCCCACAAAATACAAGCATAGAAAGGAGGTGATTGTATTATTCAGCCTTGAGACAACCGACATGTTCCGTGGCGCTTTTTATTTATGCATGGGCGGGGACCTGGCAGACATCCGGTTCAGGCAAAATCATAAGCAGATCGCAAGTTTTTTGTTCACCGGCGCTGATCTGTACAAACACGACAATGACCGCCTTGAGTTTATGCGCCAATGTTTTCTCCCCGCCGGCTGTCTTCTGCTCTGACGGCTTTTACCGCATCATCTACAATATCGTCTATCTCATCATCAGAATAGTCTTTTGCCCCTTTCCGGAGTTCTGCCGCTACTTTGCGCATCTCTCGTGTCCATGCAGCATCAGAATATGAGGGCATGACCTCTTCAATCCGGTTTTTGATGATCATGCTGTCGATCACGGTCATAATCGTGTCCTGGTCATGGGGGTTCAGCCTGGAAACCATCTCAAACTGTTCCAGAAGTTTTTTATCCATGATTCTGTTTGCGGCAACGCCTTCGCCTTCATCAAAAAGAAGTTCATCGGCTGATACGGCAAGGGTTCTGGCGATATTTTTGATCACATCCAGCGTAGGGGATGAATTGCCTTTTTCATAGCGCCGCATCTGGGCAATGCCCACTCCGATCATCTGGGCCATCTGATGCTGGGTCAGACCTCTGGCGGTTCTTAATTTTGATAATTTTTCTGAAAACGGTATATTATTGTCCTCCATGTTAAGTTTGCTGGAGGTATTATAACACGGGGTGTCGGGTTTGCCGTTAATATGGGATTACTCCATAAACATGCTCCTTGACATTTAATATCATAAATGATAGCTAAAAGTTCATATAGGATATTATATTTTTTTTTAAATTTTGGCAATATTTTTTCTTGACAGTTTCCATGCGGGAGCTTGAGAAAAGAAAAAGCCATCAGCCCTTGACTTTGGCGGGTCTCGGCTGATGTTTATGGAAAAGCCTCTCAAAGGGATGTTCCCTTTGAGAGGCTTTTATTTTCTATCGTATTTCCCCGAAAAAATCAATAAAAAAAGGGGTCAGATCTGCTCTTGACTCTTGTTGATGGTGTTGGTGTGACTGGTGTCGTTTTTTTCCTGGCACGCTGCTTGCTAAAAAGCCGCAAGCAGCGTGCCAGCTATCTGTAAGCCGTAGCTGAGGCGATACTGTTTTAATAAATCGATTGCCGTATCAGAAATCTGTTCACTGACACTGATAATCTGAAATCTTTCTAAAAAATGATCCAGAGAACGCAGTTCATTTTTGTCTCGGCACCCGATGATCAGTTCCATTTGAGTGACACTGCTGACAGTGGCAGCAAACTGCTGTTCGACCTGCTGGAGACAGTTTACGGCTTCATTTGCATTGCGAGCGGCATCAATGAGAATATCAGTGTCAATGAGTATCATATCAACTTGTTCCGCCCCATTCAGACTCCCGGACATTGCGAAGCCATTTGCTGCTGTCCTTCATATCTTCACGGTCCTTCCATATCCCGATGAACGGATCATTGATAATATTATTCCGCAAGGCAGTCTTTTGCGTCTTTTTGTAGCGTGTTTTTAAAAAAGAAATGAAATCAGCAACCTGTCGTCGTGCTTCCGGGGGCAGGTTTGATATGTCATTATAAATTTTATCCGGTTCCATCTTTTACCTCTTTATTTCATCGCCAGTTCTTCAAACCGATGTTTCTTTATAAAGGCTTCAAGAAGCGCCTTGAGCATATGGTGATCTTCTTCCGGCAGTGCGTGTCTACCTGTATAAATTGATCAACCAGTTTAGCGTCTTTGACCTTGCCTGTAACCCGATTTTTACCATTTTTAAGCAGATAATCAAGGCTTACGTCCAGAGTGTTGGAAAGCTTTACCATAATTTCTGTGGTTGGAACCAAAACGCCTCAGCAATTCTTACCATTATCTCCATTGTAGGCCCCATAACTTCACGTTCGTACTTGGAAACCCGTTGCAAATCGGCCTCGATCTTTATGGCGAGTTGTGCCTGAGACCAGCCTTTGTTGTTTCTTAGCTTTGAGCTTTTTGGGAAAATTCTTAGATAGAACTGATTCTTTTTCTTTCATGGCAACCTCCTATATTTGGAATATAATACAGAAAATAACCAAAAGAAACTAAAAATTCCATATGCTTTTTTTGATAAATTAGAAAAAATGAGATATAATATCAATAATAAGATTCAATTTTTTATTAGAAAGAATAATGATCCAGTAAAAAGCAAGAATAGATATGAAGGATCTCATTATCCAGCTGGCTGAAAAACTGGCTCAAGGCAAAAAAAACGTGGTATTTACCGGCGCCGGAATTTCAACGGAAAGCGGAATTTCCGATTACCGGAGCAAAGGCGGTATCTGGGACCGGTTTAAACCGATTTACTTTGATGAATTTATGTCATCTGAAAACGCGCGGATTGAATACTGGCGGCGCAAATGCGAACTCTATGAACAATTGGATGATGCAGCTCCCAATGCCGCTCATAATGCACTGTCAGAATTAAATCACAAAGGCCTTCTGGAACTGGTCATTACGCAGAATATTGACGGGCTTCACCAGAGAGCAGGCCTTCCGGACGATAAAGTCATTGAATTGCATGGAAACACGACCCGTGTTCGCTGTATGTCATGTGATGCCATTGTTCCCTTAAATAAAACCCTTGACCGGATTAAAAGCGGCGAGCCGGCGCCAAACTGTTCCTGCGGCGGATATTTAAAACCCGATACGATTTCATTCGGCCAGTCATTGAGAGAACAGGATTTAAGTCAGGCCATGAGGGCTTCACAAAACTGCGATGTGTTTTTAGCCATCGGTTCCACCCTGATTGTACATCCGGCTTCCCTGATGCCGGATATCGCGCAAAAACAAGGTGCATTTTTGGCAATTGTCAATCTTTCGGAAACCCCCTATGACAAGGCCTGTCATCTGTTGATCAAAGGGAAGGCGGGTGAAGTTTTACCAATGGTAATTCAACAAATTAATGAGTTTCTTTAATTGCTTTTAAGATTAATTTCCTGAAGCATAAAAAAAATTTAATGCGTCACATTTGCTGCCCCCCTCATAAAATAAATATTAATGTTCCATTTTATGTCCCACAGAAATAAGATACAGGGGATGTTCATCTGCTGAAAACTTCATTAATCGCTCAATCTCTTTTTCCTGAAACGCACCGATGGGAACGGCCCCCAATCCCAGCGCTTCGGCCTGCAAAAGGATGTTTTGCCCGGCGTGACCGGCTTCCATGAATACATACTGGAGTCCTCGTTGACCGTATTTGACGGTTGTTTTCTTAAAAACACCGGTAATTAAAAATGTCACTGGCGCTTTTTGGATTGCTGTCTGGGAAAGCCCGGCATTGCAAAAATCATCCCGGAAATCTTTTTCTGATAATTTGCTTAATGTGTGACCGTTTGCATTATAACGATATACACCCTCAGCAAGTCCTTTATTGGATCCGGAAACCACATAGACCACCAGAGGATAGAGGGCGCCAGCCGAAGGTGCGGTTCGAAAACCGTTACTGCTTGTGGTTCCCTGGGCTGCCCAGAGAAGTTGAGCAATCTGCTCAAGACTCAGATTTTTGTCGGAAAAATTTCTTATGGAACGCCGGGCGACAAGTATTTGTTCAAGGGATGTGTTGCCGTTCAGCGTCGGTTCAGGCAGCGAAATCATAGGGGTGTCATTATCTTTCCGCATTCTGCATTCTCCTTTTACTGAAAAAAGGGGGCCTGTGCAAATAATTAAAACATGAAACATGACAGCAAAAAAACAATAATTTGAAATATTATTGTGCATCTGGTTCGCGCCCTTTCGTCTGTTTATGGAAATAATCGATTCAAGACTTTTTTAAGAATAGGTTCACCATTTCACATCAACTATTTATTTTTTCGGACAAAATAAACTCTAAAAATCACATCGTCGTTCTCATCCAAAATCAGGAATTTTGCCATTTTGTGAGTTTTACAGGATATCCAATGGAGGCGAGCATGCAGAGTGTCTTGGCAATATCGGTAATGCCGGACCGGCGACCGGATGATGCATCAACCGCCATGGCGTAAATTTCCTGATCTTTTAAAATAGCTTTTATGAGCCCTGTTAAAACGGTTCGCGGTCCGACTTCGACAAATATATTATTCCCGTTTTGATACATGTTTTGAATTTCTTCGATAAAGTTCACCGGGTTCATCAGATGATTTCCGAGTATTTCTTTTGCATCTTCTGCAGAATCAGGGTAGGGCGTGCCGGTTGTGTTGGAATAAACCGGTATTTGGGAATGAGAAAATTCGACAGACGCTATTTTTTTCTTAAACGGTTCAGCAGCATCTTTAATCAGCTTACTGTGAAAAGCGGCCGAAACCGGTAGTATGGTAGCCTTGATTTTATTTTCCTTGCAAATCAACTTCATTTTTAAAATCGCATCTGTTGCCCCGGATAATACGCCCTGGTCCGGACTGTTGCGGTTGGCAAGGACGACATCAACACCGCTGGATTGGATCAAGTCATCAATTTGATCCAGAGGCGCTTTTACAGCAAGCATACCGCCTTTATCGCCTGTCCCGCCAGCCTCAGCCATATATTTTCCCCGGGCCACGGATAAAGAATAAAAAGAGTTTTCATCAAACCGTCCGGACGCAAACAGGGCGGTGAGTTCTCCATAGCTATGACCGCAGGTGCTGTCGGGTCTGATGCCGAATCGGTACAGCACTTTCTGCATGGAAATACTGACAGCGCCGATGGATGGTTGTGCGATATTCGTTGATCGTAGTTTTTCCTCCACCACAACTTTTTCATTGTCATTGCCGGTCAGTTCCGGATAAATAAAGTCTGTCAGATTTCCGGATGGTCCAAACGCTTGATTCGCCCTGATAATGGATTTACGAACTTCAGGGAAAGATTGAATCAAATCACGTCCCATAAACGTATACTGACTGCCCTGACCGGGAAAAACAAATGCAAGCTTTCCGATGCAGTCAAATTCTCCGAAAAATGCATTTTTTGAGTTCCAGCATGCCTCCTTATTTTTTTCCAGATCTTCAATTGCCTTATTGAATATATCAACCGGATTATCCAATATTTCTACGATCAGTAACAGCCTGTATGATTCCGATTCCGAAAAAGACAACCGGCTGTCAGCTGAAATTTTTTTAAAATTATTTAGATCAGATTTATTTGATAATTCACCTTTTAAAGCAGACAGTTTTCTTTCTAAATCTCGTCGGCTTGAAGCTGATAATGCCACAATTTCAGGAGACTGTGTCCAGTTTGTTTGGAAATTTTCATCAGACAAGTCAATATTTAATCTATTAATCATTATTTTAAACTGTTATGATGTAATTAGTAATGTATAAGTTGAGATAATTACCAACAACTTTTATTAATTGTTATTCGGTATCAAATCTTTTATTGCAACCAGCAGCATTGGTTTGTATTTACCGATACCCGGCGGCAGCGACAGGTTGCCGGAAGGCAGTCCCTGAATTAACCCCGGAACTAACCCCAGAACTAAATATTGACGACGCATGGCAACACACGCGCCCAAAAGAAGATTCATGGAAACCGTTTCAAACTGCCGATTTTCCGGGTCTTCTAAAAAAGATCCCTTTGCCCATTCATTGAATGCACCCATGGACGGGCCGCACCATATCTGAAAATCTTTTTTGCGCAGTGTTTCATCATTAATCGCCCATTTGGACGATTTACCAAGATATGACCGAAAAAGAAGCGACATCCTGCGTTTTGGGTCATTTTCCGCCAGTTCGAGCTGAGCCGGATCATATGTTTTAAAAAATTCACGGGTCAGCTGCCATTCGGATTTAAATGAGTTATGAAAGATTTTGTTTTCAATCTCATTTTTGGCATCATCCGGAATCTCTTCGATATTTGCGTAGCTGCGGTATATTTCATAAAGCCGGGCTGCGCGTTGGGGAAACATGGAACCACGCTTTAATACCTGGACTTTAATTCCTCTTTCAAACATGTTGGCTGACGGTGCCATCATCACATCGGTCTGCAGCGCCTTTGCCAGCATCTGCCTGACCGAGTGTGAAGTCCCGGATTCAATACATGACTGATTAATGGAACCGGTAAGTACATAATCAGCTCCCATTACAAAAGCGGCTGCGACAGCCTTTGGCGTGGCAATCCCGCCGCCCAGACCGATACAGGGCATTGTGGAGTACTTATAAGCCTGGAACAAATCATCCCGCAAATCAATCATTGAAGGCAGAAGCGATATGGCGGCACGGTTGTCCGTATGCCCCCCGGAATCGGCTTCAGCGGTAAGATCTTCTGCAACCGGAATTTGTCCGGCCAGGAGCGCTTCTTCCTGAGAAATCAGTTCACGGTCAACAAGCTGATTGATCATTTTTTCAGGCGGTGGAGATAAAAACTGTTTTGCGATTTCAAGTCGTGAGGTTTTTGCAATAATTTTATTCGGGCAGATAACTGTGTTGTCTGAATTCCGGTATATTCCTTTAATCCTGTAATAGAGCAGGGGAAGCGTTAGTTTCAAGTACCCTGCGGCACTAATAAGGTGGATGCCATGTTTTAAATATAAGTCAACAATTGCGAATTCCTGCTCAGAGGAGCCTGAAAAAACAAGATTGACACCATAAGGGATATCTGCTGCTTCTGATTTCAAACGAATAACCGCTTTTTGCAGATCACTCAGGGAAAGTCCGGCAGACCCGAAAAAACCGATCATACCGGCGTTGCCGGCTGCTTTAACCAGTTCGACGGATGATATTCCATGGGCCATGGCACCGGCAACATACGGATATTTGATATTATAACGGTTTTTAAACTCTGAACTGCCCAGATTTTCCGGATGAAGCGGCGGCGCAAACGATAATAACCTATAATTATCTGAATCTTTGACATAAGAGTCATTGATAATGACTTTACCGTCCTGGCAGACACCGTAAACTCCGTCTATGTCAACAATGAACACCGGTTTTAATAAATTAAATATGGCATCGTGAATTGCCCGCATTCCTGTTTCCGGTCGCTTCCGGGATGATTTGAGATACCCGTTTAATGATGCATGCAAAATTTAATGCTCCTTGATCTTGAGATTAGAAATATCATCAAACCAACACAATTATATTTAAAATGTTGAACTCTTTTACCAGATTAATGGCTGTCAATCAATGGAGTATGCACATTACCTGGATTTTTCAGATTCAGGTTTTAAGAATTCATTGACTGGTCAATAAAAATTTTGATGATTTCAAAATATGTTTTCCCGCCGATCATCAGTAGCGTGTTATGATCTGCGCCGTTTATAACATGCAGCTTTTTCTGACTTGCAGGGGAGTGTTCAAATAAATCATGTCCATGATGCAAAGGAATTATCTGGTCATACTGACCGTGGAGGATCAATGTGGGACCGACAAATCGGGTGAGCTTTCCGGCATTGGAAAACACCTGGGAATCCTCAATATTTAATGTTTCCGTTTGGATGCCGAGTCTTTCTAGCAGCGGAAGGGTGTGCGCAAACCCGCTTTCTATGATCAGTCCTTTTATTATTTCCGGATACGAAGCTGCCAGTTCAATGGCCGAGGCGCTCCCCAGCGACCGCCCCATGATCCATAACGGGCCTTTCCGCTGATTTTGTGCCATCCAGCCGGAAAAGTGATTAAATACATAATGGGCATCACTGAACATGGATGATATGCCCGGCAACCCATTACTCCTGCCGTAGCCCCTGTAATCCACGACTAAAAAATTCAATCCATAATTCATGTAGATAGATCCGATGTCGTCATAATCTTCTGCAATTTCACCATTGCCGTGAAAAAAAAGAATATGCGGCATGTCCGGGTCAGTTAAATATAACCGTGCGCCAATATGGATGCCGTCATCAGTTTCGATATCCTGGATTATGGCAAACGACGGGACTGGCCTGCCGGATTCTTTACGGGGATGAAATAAAAAGTTTAATATTTCCGGCCGGTCCAGAACGGAGAGGTCTGCTTCTTTAGACATAATTTCACCTCACTTGTAATGATAATGTTTCATGCCTGCTCGTGTCGTGTCAACTCTGAACTGACGCATTTTGCTTGGCCTTTTCCGCGCCTGCGTCGTTACGACTTGAGTCCCATAGCACCACCATGCTCCTCAAGTCGTGCCTCGCAGACACAAAAAAATGGCAGCGCAATCTTGCGACATTTCATCCTTGACGCGGCACTATTTGATAAAAAAGCTTGAAATTTAAAGACACTTCCGATAGACAAAATTTTAAGTTATTTCATACCATTTCTTTATTCATATTTCCACCATTTCACAAACATAGGTGCCAGGATATGCAGAAAAAAAATTTCAGAAGTCACAGCTCAGATAAGGGTTTTACGCTGATTGAACTGATGGTTGTTATTGTTATATTAAGTATTTTGGCAGTATGGGTGGCACCCAAAATCATGGGTCGACCCGATCAGGCCAAACAGGTTAAAGCCAAAGTCGATATCCAGGGTTATGAAACTGCTTTAAAATTATATAAATTAGACAGCGGTATGTACCCCACGACCGCACAGGGCCTTGAAGCGCTTGTGACAAAACCTGACTCCGGAAAATTACCGAAAAACTGGCGATCCGGTGGATATATTGACAAGGGTAAAATTGCAAAGGATCCCTGGGGAAATGATTTTGTATATCTCAGCCCGGGTGTTCATGGAGATTTTGATATCACATCATATGGTGCAGACGGGGAACCCGGCGGCGAAGAGTATGACCAGGATATCAACAACTGGGAAATCGAATAAATATTGATAGCTTCGTAAAAAATCCAAATTCTGTGTTGCACTGCATTCTTCGTCACTGCGGAGTAGACTTCCTACGCCTCATTCCTCAGATCTTGTGCGCCTTGAATTTGGAGCTTTTTTCTTTGCCATCCGATAATATTTATATACTGAAAAGCTATTAGATGCTTTTGAACAATTTTCATAAAATAAAATACTGCAACAATCAGGCTTTTACATTAATTGAGCTGATTGTTGTCATTTCCATGATCAGCATTTTACTTGCTTTTTCTCTCCCACGATTAGACATTTCTTTTTTTTCGGATAATGACCGTAAAATTTCAAGCTGGATATTGTTAAATGTCAAATCATTAAAAGAAAATGCCGTAAAAGAGCAATCCCTTCAGATTCTCAATATTGATATAGATAATAATCAGATGTGGTCTTCTTCTGGACCTGTGACTGAAGAAACACCTAAAGAAAATGAATATCAGATTCCTTCCGGGTATCGTTTGATGGATGTTGAATTTTTAAATGCGGATAAAGTTACTAAGGGGATTTGCGAAATTCATTTTTACAAAAAGGGGTATTCAGACAAAGCGCTGATTCATATTGAAGACAATGACAATAATCAATATTCATACCTGATTGAACCGTTTCTTCCCCATGTTAAAATCATTGAAAAATACATTGAATTTTAATTTTTCGGTAAAATTTCCTTCCGGATTCTGCAAAGGGTTTACTTTACTTGAAGTCATGGTATCGGTTTCAATTATTGCCATTGTTCTTGTCAGCATTTTAAGGCTGCAGGGTCAGACAATATCAATGAATGAAACCATCCGGTTTTATACTATAGCCCCGCTTCTGGCAGACTCTAAAGTTTCTGAAATCAGGTTGTATCCATCGGATTTTGATCTGTCATCATCCGGGGATTTCGGTGATGATTACCCGGGTTACACCTGGAATGTTCAAATCGATGAAATGAAAATTGATGTTATTGAGAGTGCGGAACTGAATCTGAAAAAAATAGATCTCGTTATCAGTCTCAATGATGATGAATTAAAATTTTCCCTTCGTCATTTTCTGAATGCGGATTCCGGAGCCCTTGATGAATAGGATGAATAGAGTGAAAAGGGTGAATAGGATCAATAGAAAATTATGGGCAAATATGATCTTTTCTGCTGGCAAATATAATGGATTTACACTTATAGAAATCCTGATTGCTGTTTTTATTTTTTCCGTTGTGATGTCCACCATTTTCGGGACGTTCAACGCGGTCATATCTCGAACGGATGCGATAAAAAACGGTATGGGCGGCTATGAAATGGCAAGAACATGTTTAAATCGCATTGCTTTGGATTTAAACGCCATATACATTGACCAGAAACCATTGTATCATCCGCCGGATTTTGATGATCCTCCGGATCCATACCGGTTTGTCGGGAAAGAGACTTTTGCCGGCAATAAAAATTTTTCGCAGCTGCGATTTGCCTCAACCGATCATCTGTCCATGACCCGGAATGCTGAAAACGGGATTGCCGAAATCGTCTATTATGTTAAAGAGCAGGGATATCCGGAATCCGAATTTGTGTTAAAACGATCAGATACCCTCTATCCCTATGATGAAGATTATGAATTTGAGGAAAAAGACAGCGATCCGCTTTTATGTGAAGACATTGAAGAATTCTCCATTATCTATTTTGATAAGGAGGGTAATGAATATGAAAAATGGGATTCCGAGTCTGATTTTTTAAAATATGCAACCCCAAGAGCCCTTAAAGTTAAATTAAAAATTAAAAGCATCGATAGCTCTTATACATTTGACACTAAAATTGCGCTGCCTGTTTACAGACAAAAGTTTGAATAAATAAAAAATGGAAAAGCATCCATATTACAATAATAAAGGCATTGCCTTGATCATCACCCTGACAGTTATTGCACTGCTTGTAACTGTCACATTTGAACTCAACCGGCAGCTTCAGGCATCAGTGATAAGTTCTGCCATTGTACGTGACCGGCTGATATTATCTCATATGATTTCATCGGGAGTTGAAATTGCCGAAGCCATTCTAATAAAAGATAAAAATGATTCGGAAATAGATTCTGTTCAGGAAGATTGGGCAAACCCTGACAAAATTGAAGCCTATCTTTCACAGGTTCCTTTTGATGAAGGAAAAATCGGACTGTTTATTAGTGATGAGCTGGGCAGAATCCAGGTCAACGCACTGGTTCAATTTCCGGAGGGGAAAGATTTTAATCCGCCCCAGAAAGATTTATGGTTTCGGTTTATGGCTTTAATACTGGCCCAGCAGGAAAATCTGGAAGATGAAGATATGTTATTTGAAGAGGTGGCCGAACCTAGCGCGATTATAAATCCGATCAAAGACTGGCTGGATTCAAATGACAATGATGCGATTACCGGATTAAACGGCGCTGAAAATGAATATTATAAGGACCTTGATCCACCGTATCCGACTCGAAATGGACCGTTCAGGCATATTGAGGAACTGATCAGAACCAAAGGAATCACCCCTGATCTTTTTTATACGGCTGATGTGCAGATGCTGGGTATTTCAAATTTTATCACAGTACATGGCGTGTCTGACTTAAATGACAAATTTATCTACACCGGAAAGATAAATATCAATACAGCGGATTTGCCGGTGATCGCCGGCTTATTACCGGTCGGCCAGGAATTTCTTTCAACTGAAATTTTTAATTATCGAATTGAATCCGCCAATGAACAGTTTATTTATGAACTGACAAGCCCAACCTGGTATAAAGATGTCCCCGGATGCAGTGAAGTTGACATTGATGCGGAACTGATTACCACGCAAAGTGACATTTTCCGTATTGAATGCAATGCCGCGCTGCGTGATATCATGAAAACGGCAACGGTCATTGTTCAAAGAGAAAAAAATAAGGAATCCGGTAAATGGTATTGTAAAGTATTGAACTGGACATATGAATAAGGTATAATAAAAATTTTATTTCTAAGATGATTATGTGCAATACAATTATGATGAACCTTTACTTTAACATGCAGAAGCTTTATAGAATTTCAGTAAAAAACTATTAGAATAGTATTGTTTTTATTATGAGCCGAAAAATTTTTTCAATTGATATCAGGGATAACGGAATTTCCGCTTTGCTGGTTGAAAACAGTTTAAAGGGAAACCGGATTCAGGCACAGCAGTTTGTTCCATACATGGATATCAATGATGAGCCGGTCAATGCAGTTCAAAGAATTACCGAAACCTTAAACAAAATTACCAAAGAAATAAATGTGTCAGGGGCGGAATATATTGTTTCCATTTCACCTGAATTAATATCATACCGGAATCTCCAGGTACCTTTTAAAGATCGTAAAAAAATCCGCCAGGTGCTGCCGTTTGAACTGGAACCGACATTACCGTATCCGGTAGATGAAGTAACAATTGATTTTCAGACAATTCTTCAGGCTGAAAAAACGGATATTTTAGTCAGTGTGGTTAAAACCGCAGAGATTAATGAAATCCTGGATGTGCTGAAAGAATTTAATATTACGCCTTACATTGTAACGCCCGGCGGTTTGTCTTCCGTGCTCTGTCTGTCAAAATTTTCAGAAACTGAGAATGATTTTCTTTTTGTCGATATTGATGAAAAATACGCCACGGTTTTTGCAGTGGTATCCGGACATGTGCACATTGCCAGATCCTTTTATTCAAATGTTGCAGATCCTCACCTAAAGGCCAAAAAATTATCCGAAAATATTATCCAGGTCATTGCGGCATTTGAATCTTTATTTGTCACAGATTTTGAACCTTCAAAAATTTTATTGTCAGGAAACGGAATTGACAGAGAAATTTTAAACCATGAGATGGAAGAGTCACTGGGAATGCCGATTACCCCGGTAGATATGTTTAAGAATATTAACTTAAAGATTAGCATTTCAAGCGATTCTCCATTCGATTCCGCCAACATGAATAATGCACTGAGTCTTGCTGCCATTGAAATTCTGGATATCAGCACGATTAATTTTTACGGTGAACGTTCCATTATAAAAAAATACTGGGAAGAGTACAAAAATGATTTTATCAAAACCGGACTCATCGCCGCTTTTGTCTTTGTCCTTGCCATGTTTAATGTTCTGTTCGAAGCACATTTTCTTCAAAAAGAAGTGAATCGCTTAAACCGACAGATTGCTTTTATTTTTCAATCCACATTTCCCGATGAAACAAAAATTGTAAGCCCGTTCCAGCAGATGAAAGTCAATGTCGGGCAGGAACGCGAGAAAAATATGTTTACCGGTGAAATTGAGGAAGAAATACTGAACATCGACATTTTAAATGAAATCAGTTCACGGATTCCCAAAAAACAGGATGTGGAAATAACAAACTTTGTCCGGGGAGACGACAGCCTGCTGATTTCCGGCAATACCGATTCGTTTAATATTGTCGATGACATTAAAGGCAGATTGGAAGGCGCTGAGATTCTGAAAAATATTACCATCAGCTCGGCAAACCTTGAAAAGTCGACAAATCGTATTCAGTTCAAACTGAAAATCGATCTATAAAATAATGCGTTAAGAAAGATTTTAAATGAATTTAAATCTGAATAAACGTGAAAAAATAGCCGTAACCAGCGCTGCTGTATTTTTGTCTCTTTTTATAATCAGCCAGTTCATTATCGTTCCGGTATTTGAAAAACGTGATGATCTCAGACAGCAGCTAATTGATAAAAAAGATATTCTGCTGGATATGAAAATATTGCAATCTGAATATGTTACCATGAAAGAAAAGCTGGAATCATCACGTCAGGGCCTGAAAAAAAGACCGGGCAATTTCACGCTCTTTTCTTTTCTTGACCGACTTGCCGGAGATACAGGCCTAAAAGATCATATCGCTTATATGAAACCTTCCACCAGTGTTAAAGAAGATTCCGGTTTAAAAATTTCACGCGTTGAATTAAAGTTGCAGGAAGTGACGATTAAGGATTTAACATCGTATTTATTTAAGGTGGAAACTACAGAAAATATGGTGATTGTCAAGCGACTATCAATTATAAAAACCGGAAAGAACACCGGGCTGGTCAATGCCGTGCTTCAAGTGGAAACATTTGAGTCATAACTATTCTACCGGCAAGTTTAGAAATTTAACATAATTTTTCCTTATTTATATACCAGGATAAAGCATATATGAAAAAAAGGATTGCCTATACCGGATATATCATTATTGTTACGGTATTTTTTCTTTATTACCTGTTTCCCTGTGTTGCTGTAACTTCATATATCAATTATCAGATTAACAGCATGTCACCGGGAGTGAAACTATCCATCAAAGAATTGAAGCCGAGTTTTCCGCCGGGTATGAAATTTTTTACCCTGGATCTGATGCACCGGAATAAGAATATAATCGGCGCAGATTTCTTAAAAATCAGCCCGTCATATTTTTCCTTGTTTTCAAAGGATAAAACTTTTTTTATCAACGGTGATATTTATGAGGGCTGTCTGAACTCCACTATTCAGGTCGCCGACATCAGCGCAAACCCTGCATTTGATCTTGACGCATCGTTTGGAGGTGTTCAAATCTCACAGATACCGGCAATCAATGAGTTTGAAGCATATCAAATATCCGGTGTTGCCACTGGAGATATTGTATACAGCAACAGGGAGATAAAGGGCGGAAAAGGGAATGCCGGAATAACAGTAACTGACAGTACGATTCAATTTACCCCGGCTTTATTTGGTATTGATCAGTTAGCGTTTAAGGCAATTAACGCTGATTTTGAAGTCATTAACCAGCGGATGACCCTAAAAAAGCTTGATGTCGATAGCCGTGAAGTATCCGCTCATGCAAGCGGTTCGATTATTTTACGAAATCCGATCAATAAAAGCACGATTAACATTCGCGGTGAACTCAAACCGCATCCGACGTTTATTAAACAGCTCGACAATATTTTTCCGGTTGAACTGATTTCAAGGCAGAAATCAAAAACCGGCGGTATTCCATTTCGCATTACCGGTTCTCTGGAACGGCCGAACTTTTCGCTGAGATAAAAATACGGAATGCATGCTTGTGAACCTGTTCAATGAACATAAATAGCACATGCATTGATTATTATATAATTCTTATTGATTTTGATTATGTATAAAAATTTATTCTCCATAATAAATATTACCCTGGCAACAATCCTGATATTTTTCAGTGTCAAACTATGTTACCAGATTCTTTCCGCAAAATTATTACAGGTCTCATTCCCTGATTTAACGGCACTTGCTGACCCCGGCATGTATATAAAACACACGAAAACTCCCGGTGGCCGGCAGAAAATCAAAAATATTACTGCTTATCAGTCAATCACCAATCGGGATTTATTTAAAACCAAAGAAGATGCCAAACCGGAAAAAATCGCCAGTGATATTGAACTTGAAAAATTACAACAGACTAGCCTGAACCTCAAATTATTTGGAACAATTACCGGCAGAAATGATCATGACTATGCGGTCATCGAAGATACGCAGAAACGCAAACAGGGTTTGTATAAAAAAGGTGACGCCATTCAAAATGCCGAGATCAAACTGATATTAAGAAAAAAAATCGTTTTAAGCGTGAACGGAAAAGATGAAATTCTTCTGATGGAGGATGATAAAAATAATAAAACCCAAAAACGAAAAAAAAAGTATTCGCCAATAGATCGCAAATATGAAGAATCAATGTTGGATGAACGGTTTGACGCCGGGGAAATGGTCAGCATTGACCGTGAAAAGATCAATAGTTCCTTAAAAAATATTAACCAGCTGATGAGCCAGGTGAAAGTCCGGCCTCACTTCAAAAATGGGAAACCAAACGGCCTGCTTTTGAGCCATGTTCAACAAAACTCAATTTTCAAGGATATGGGACTTCAAAATGGCGATATTGTCAAAGGGGTGAATGGAAAAGAGATTCGATCAGTTGATGATGCATTAAAATTTTATGACAATCTTAAATCTTCAAATTCTGTTGAACTTCAAATTGAGCGTCAGGGCAACCAGTTATCCATAAACTATCAAATAGAATAAAACTTAATTCACAAAAATTCGGAAAATTAATATGCTAAGTTTACAGAGATATTCAATCGTTCTTTTGTGTGCATGCATCGTATATCTTATTATCAGCATTCCGGGCCTTTCATCTGCTCAAACCAGTCAAAACAATGCCTCGAACGCAGACACACCACCGCTGAGTCCTGATCAATCAGATGAGAGTTCACCGCCGGAGAGTTTTATTTCCATCGATTTTAATGATGTGGATATTGAGGTGTTTATCAAGTTTATCAGTGAACTGACCGGCAAGAATTTTATTATTGATCGAAGAGTTAAAGGAAGCATCTCTGTTATCTCACCCACGAAAATATCCGTGGATGAAGCCTATAAAGTCTTTGAATCAGTTCTGGAGGTTCATGGATATGCAACAGTTGATGCGGGTGAAATCACTAAAATTATCCCATCCCCCTATGCCCGGACCATGAATATTGAAACGCGCTTAAAAAAAGAAGCCGACTCACCCAATGATAAAATTGTCACCCAACTGATTCATCTCAAATATGCAGACCCCAATCAAGTTAAGCAATTATGCGCACCGTTGGTGTCCAAGAGTAGTGTGGTTCTGGCATATTCCCCCACCAACATGCTGATTATCACGGATGTTTATTCCAATATCAAACGCTTGATCCGGATTATTGACGCCATTGACGTGACAGGCATTGGTCAGTCTATTTCGGTTCTACCCGTTGAGTTTGCCGATGCAGATGAAATGGTGAAGATCATTGATTCGGTTTTTAATGCTTCCGCTTTGCCAGGCAAAAAAAGGCAGAAAGATGTCACTCTTGTTTCAGACAAACGGACCAATATTATTATTGTCGTGGCCAGTGAAACCGGCACGGATCGCGTCCGGAAACTCGTAAAAATGCTGGACAAGGAAATGCCCAAAGGCAGCGAAAAAATCCACGTATATTATCTTGAAAATGCCAAGGCCGAGGAACTGGCAACTGTTCTCCAGGAGTTCCCGACAAAAGAAAGCGGTGCCGGTGATGCAGGTAAAGGCAAAAAACTGGCGCCCATCGTATCTGAGGATGTAAAAATAACCGCAGACAAATCTACTAACAGCTTGATTATCGTTGCTGAAAAAGATGATTACGAGGTGTTAAAAGATATCATTAAAAAACTGGATATCCGAAGATCCATGCTTTATCTTGAATGCCTGATCATGGAAATTAATAAAGACAGATCCTTAAACCTCGGGACTGAATGGCAGATCGGCGGCGAAGGCAGTTATGGCGAGTATGACGGTGCCTGGGGTGGTGGATTCAGCGGCGGGGCAATGGGTGGAGATCCGGGATATCTGTCTTCTGCACTTTCAGCCGCTACTGGTTCTGCCGCCGTGCTCCCCCCCGGGTTTTCCGTGGGGGTTTTCGGAGAAGCGATAACCGTCGGCGGTGTTGTATTTCCAACGATTGCGGCTGTTATTAATGCGTATAAGAAAGACAAGGATGCCCATATCTTGTCAACGCCGCAAATACTGACCACGGATAATGAAACCGCCAAAATTACGGTGGGTAAAAATGTGCCGTATTTAACCAAGGCCAGCAGCGGCGAAACAAACTACAGCAATTATGAATACAAGGACGTTGGAATCAGCCTTGAGGTTACTCCCCAAATCAGTAAAGACCGTCAGGTTCGTATGGAAATAGCACTCGAAACCACCAAGCTGGAATCCACTACTGATCTGTTTCAGCCGACCACGTTAAAGAGAACAGTTAATACAACGATTATTGTAAATGATACAAATACGGTGGTCATCGGCGGTTTGATTGACGATGCGCTTTCGCTGACCGACTACAAGGTGCCTTGCCTGGGTGACATCCCGGTATTCGGCTGGCTGTTTCGATCAATTGGGAAAGGCAAGGAAGAAACAAATCTGTATATTTTTCTGACGCCGCATATTCTTGAAGATGCGCTGGAAGGAAATAAGATTTATGAAGAGAAAAAGTTTGAGATGTACGAAATTGAAGAAGGCCAGATTAAACTCTTTGATGAGGAATCTTTTTTCTCTGTCCCTGAAATGATGCTGAATGAATAATCATTTTCTCTTTTGAACTTTATAAAGCGAAACTTTATTTTTATAATACCAATGGTTTAAAACATAATGTTTAAACGTCTTTCACAAATTTTATTTCAGGAATTCGATGTATCCGAAGAATCGTTTAAAGAGGCGCAGCAAACCTGTCTTGAACAGAATGCGATCCTTTCTGAAATATTGATCAAAAAGAAGATAGTTACCGAACCCCAGCTTTTGGACGCATTCAGCCGGCTATATAAAATTCCTTTTCTGCCAAGGATTGCCATTGAAGAGCTTGACACAGATTTCACCCAGCGGGTATCGATTCAGTTTTTAAAAAAATACGCGATGATACCTGTTAAAAGCCTGCCGCCCTTGCCGAATTCTTCAGAAAAAGAAGACGATCAGCCGGCCAGGGAACATTCCGTGATAGTAATCAACGATCCGTCTTCATTTCAACCTTTAGATGATGTTATAAAAATGCTCGGATGGGACGATGTCGTATTGGTACTTTCAACACGCGAATCGATATTGTCTTTAATCAATACCGCTTATGACAGCAGCAGAGACACTGCTGAACAGCTTGTCGCAGACATGGAGGAAAGCGGTTACGACATTATCAGTGAAATTGAAGAAACGGCCGATCTGTTAGATGATACCAGTGATGCACCGATTATCAAGCTGGTTAATCATATTATCTCCCAGTCCGTAAAAAGCGGCGCCAGTGATATTCATATAGAACCCTATCAGAATACCTTTAAAGTCCGCTACCGTGTTGACGGGGTGTTGTATGATCTTTTATCGCCCCCCAAATGGATGCAGTCTTCTTTGATTTCAAGAATTAAAGTAATGTCAAAGATGAATATCGCGGAAAAACGTCTTCCGCAGGACGGACGGTTTGAGGTAAAGATCGGCGATCAGAGCATTGATATTCGTGTTTCCACGATTCCCATCACCTATGGTGAACGGCTGGTTCTCCGACTGCTGAATAAATCAAACATATTGCTTAAGCTTCCGGAACTGGGATTAAAGGATGAAAAGCTTGAAACGGTTGAAAGTTTAATACGGTCTTCCCACGGGATCATCCTTGTCACGGGACCGACGGGCAGCGGCAAAACAACCACTCTGTATGCGATTTTATCAAAAATTAATTCTCCGGATATTAATATTATCACCATTGAGGATCCGGTGGAATACCAGCTCAAGGGCATCGGTCAGATTCAGGTGAATTCTAAAATTGATCTGACATTTGCCAGGGGACTGCGATCCATTGTCCGGCAGGACCCTGACGTAATCCTGATCGGTGAAATGAGGGACCAGGAAACAGCTGATATCGGCGTTCAATCCGCCTTAACCGGGCATCTTGTTTTCTCAACTTTGCATACCAATGATTCAGCCAGTGCCATTACACGCCTGATTGACATCGGTGTCGAACCGTTTCTGATTTCATCTTCGGTGATAGCCGTCATTGCCCAGCGCCTGGTCCGGGTATTATGTGATGACTGCAAGGAGATATATCAGCCGGATGATGAAACACTAGAACAGCTCCGACAAATTAAAATCAAAGAAGGTCTCGGTCATACCGATCTTCCGGCAAGTGATGACACGATTACAATTTACCGGTCCGCCGGCTGTCCCAAGTGTTTTCACAGCGGCTACAAGGGAAGAATCGGTATTTATGAAATCATGGTATTAAATGAATCCCTGCAGAACATGGTTATGAAAACACATGATTCCCATCAGATTAAAAAAGAGGCCGCCCGGCAGGGGATGACTTCCCTGTATGACGACGGCATTCAAAAAGTACTTGAAGGAACAACAACCATTGAAGAGGTTCTGCGTGTAACGCAGACCTGATGCACATCTAAAATATGGGTTTCCTTTAACTTAATGGTCTGAATTCAGATTAAACGATATTGTTGATGATCATACATAAACTTCGCAAAATTTCTTTTCCCTCAATTTTATTTCAGCACACCTTGTTCTGTTTTCTGGTTTCCATGTTAATGTATGATGGATATCAAGCCGCACATGCCCAGGCATCCTTTGAAATCAATGCAGACAAACAAATGGATTATGCGGATTATTGCTTTGAAAACCAGGATTATATGACTGCTGCGGCAGAATATAAAAAGTTCATTTATTTTTTCCCGAAAGATGAAAGGGTTGTTATTGCCGAGTATAAAATCGGCATGTCGTATTTCCATGATAAATTCTATATCAAGGCACTCAATCAATTTACACATATTCTGGATCAAAACGGCTTAACGGATGCGGGAATTCAAAGCGCTTTTATGATCAGCCGATGTTATCAGCGTGTCCGCAACTATCCATCAGCTATTGACAATCTTGTGTATCTTAAGCAGATGACTGCCGACACGGACCTGATTGACAGAGTTTATTATTATCTCGGATGGCTCTATCTTGAGTCCGGTGATTTTGATCAGGCCCGCAGCGCCTTTTCAAGTATCAGTGTACCGAACCAGTTAGATTCCAATACCAAAACCTTAGCTGATCATTTGAGCGGGCAGGGGAATATTCCTCAAAAAAATCCGATAACTGCCGGGATACTCTCAATCATTCCGGGGGGCGGTTACCTGTATTGCGGCAGGTACCGGGATGCATTGGTATCATTTCTGATTAACAGCGTTTTAATTTATGGGGTATATGAAAGTTTTGATAAAGAGCTATACGCAATTGGCGGTATTCTGGCAGTTGTTGAACTGGGTTTTTATGCTGGAAATATTTATGGCGGTGTTTCAAGTGCTCACAAATTCAATAAAATTAAACAAAACGAATTCGTGCAGAATCTTAAAAAAGAGTTTAATGCGGATATTTCCATAAAAATAAATTCAAATGATATCTTGCTGGGGATGACATATCATTTTTGATACGTTGTGAATTACCTGACGAGCTGATTCATCTCAAATATCGGCAAAAGGATGGACAGCACGATAAACAGGACGACAACCCCCATAAATAATATGATTACCGGTTCCAGCAGAGTGCTCAAACCCACAACAGTGGTTTCCACCTCATTTTCGTAGATGTCTGCGACCTTGTTCAACAGGGTTTCCAGCTCACCGCTCTGTTCACCGACCTGAATCATTTGAATGGATATATGCGGGAAAATTTTTGATGTTTCCAATGATTTACCCAGGCCGTTTCCTTTTTCCACATCATTTGCAGCGGTTTCAATGGAATCGGCAATCAACCTGTTTCCCACAATATTTTTAACAATTCCCAGGGCCTGAAGAAGGGACACGCCATTTTCAAGCAGGGTGCCGAGGGTTCTTGCAAAACGAGCAACCGCCAGTTTTGTTGTTAAGGCTCCGATGCCGGGTAAAGACAATTTTGTTTTATCATACCAGTACATCCCTTTTTCGGATTTTTTTAGTCGCGAGATTCCGATAATGATAAAGAAAATGCCGAGAAGAATCACCCACCACCCCGATTTAAAAATTTCGCTGGTGGCAATAAGAAAACGGGTAGGTGCCGGAAGCACCTGTCCCATATCGCTGAAAATCGAAGTAATTCTTGGAACAACATATGCCATAAGAAAATACAGAACCAGTACCCCTAAAAAAAACATCAGCACCGGGTAGGTGAGTGCTGAACGTATCCGGTTATTCAGTGCCTGCTGTTTTTCACTGATGTCGGCCAGTCGTTCCAGAACAAGCTCAAGGGTTCCGGATGACTCCCCGGAACGGACCATGTTGATATACATGTCTGAAAATGTATCCGGGTACTGGGACAAAGCATCGGCAAAACTGCTTCCTTCTTCAATTGAATCTTTGATCTGGGACAGAATCCGTTTGAAAATATTGGAACCGGTTTGCGGTATCAATGTATATATGGCTGACACAAGGGGGAATCCGGCGGTAATCAATGTGGCAAGCTGACGGGTCATCATTGCCATTTCCGACTGTTTTACTTTTGGTAAAAATAATTGGGGAAGAAATTGAAGGTTGGTTTTTTTGGGGGAATCCGTTTCATAGACTTCTTTAATGGATGTCGGATAGATGTTGGCGGCACGAAGTTTCTGGCGTGCGGCAGCAATACTTTCCGAATCAATAATGTCGGTAACCGTTTTGCCTTTTATATTTAAGGCGCTATATTCGTAAATCGGCATTTTAGAAAACAGGCTCTTTGGTTATGATGTTATTTAAAAATTTATTTTAGACAACATCCCTTTAAAATAGAAGGATCGGAATGAATCATCGGTTATGTTGTTATTGACAAAAAATTAAAAAGCTTTATAACTTATATTAAATTATACACAATTAGTTATTGATATCCCTCATATTCAAGTTAAATTATGGAATTATAGACCTTAAATTCCAATAGATATAATTTGACATTGTGCAATGATTTAAACAAGAAATCAAGAGAATTGAAAGGGTTTTTCAAATGTTAAAAGTTGGATTTATCGGCTGGCGAGGCATGGTTGGTTCCGTGCTTATGGATCGAATGAGGGAAGAAAATGATTTTAACGGTTTTGATGCACTTTTTGCATCCACATCACAGGTCGGGCAGGACGCCCCTGATGTGGGACTGGATACTCCGCCGCTTCAGGATGCTTTTGATATAAAAACCCTTTCAGAAATGGATATCATTGTAACCTGTCAGGGGGGGGGGTATACAAAAAAAGCATATCCGGAACTTCGTTCCAAAGGATGGAATGGATATTGGGTTGATGCGGCTTCAGCACTTCGTATGACCGATGACAGCATTATTGCTCTGGACCCGGTTAATCGTAACGTCATTGATAAAGCTTTGACGGATGGCGTTAAAAACTATATTGGCGGTAACTGTACTGTCAGTTTGATGCTGATGGCTGTGGGCGGTCTGTTCCAGAAAGGTTATATCGAATGGTTATCCTCAATGACCTATCAGGCGTCTTCTGGTGCCGGTGCCAACAATATGCGGGAGTTGGTCAGGCAGATGTCAGCCATCGGGCAGGCGGGTGAAGAGATCCTTGCCGATCCGGCGTCTTCCATCCTTGAGCTAGACCAGCGCGTAATTGAAACAATGGGAAGCAATGTGTTTCCAGTGGAATATTTTGGTGTCCCCCTTGCCGGAAGCGTTATCCCCTGGATCGATACGCCCCTGGAATCCGGTCAAACACGAGAAGAATGGAAAGGATTTTCTGAAACAAACAAGATTCTTCAAACCAGCCATCCGATTCCCATTGACGGTATCTGTGTCCGTATCGGCGCAATGAGATGCCACAGTCAGGCATTAACAATCAAGTTGTCTAAAGATCTGCCGATAAAAGACATTGAAACTATCATTGCGGATGCCAATGACTGGGTCAAGGTTATTGACAATACAAAAGAAGATTCGATTAAAAATCTGACGCCTGCGGCGGTCACCGGAAAACTGGAGGTTCCCGTGGGGAGGATACGAAAAATGAATATCGGTCCTGAATATCTGACTTTATTCACCGTAGGGGATCAGCTTCTTTGGGGAGCTGCAGAACCAATTCGAAGAATATTTAAAATACTCCTTGAACATCTGTCATAAGTTTTCCTTTAACACCAATTAATCGGGTGCTCAATAAAGCTCTTTTATTGAGCACCCGATATTTATGAATAACAACACTGTTGAATATTACGTAATTCTCAATCAGACTATAAACTTGAAATATAATTTCTCAGACCTTAATAATTAATGATGTCGTGAACAATTTTCCATTGATAATACCTTTATTGATCTGCATTATTCTTTTGCTATTTCTGTTCGCATGGAATTTAAAGCTCAGGCAAAGGATTAACCGGCATGAAAAAAAACACAGACAGAATGAAAACCGGTTTAAAAAAGTATATGATGCTGCCGGCGATGCGATTGTCCTCTATAATCCGAAAACTGAAAAGATTGTCGATTTTAATCCCGCCTTATGTGAAATCTTCGGATATAAGCCTGAAGAAATTTATTACCTGAATATTGAATTATTATTTTCAAATGACCCGCCACATTCATTTAAAGACGCTCAGTTCAAAATCAAAGCCGCACTTGACGGAACGGTCCAAGTTTTTGATTGGCTGACCTCCGATTATTCCGGGAAAAAACTCTGGGTTGAAATCAGTATCAAAAAAATATATCTCTCCGGAAAACCCCGATTATTAATATTTGTTCGAAAAATTACTGAAAGAAAAAAGACTGAACAACGTTTATCCCGCTTAATCAATATTGTTGATCAAATCGGTGAGGGAGTTGCAACCGCGGATTTAAATGGTATTATCACTTATGTCAATCAGGCTTGGGCGGATATGCACGGATATTCACCGCAGACACTTGTCGGTAAACACCTGAGCTTTTTTCACAGTGATGAACAAAATGCCAACGAAGTGATTCCGATCAACAAAAAAGTCCTGCGGCGTGGATATCACAGGGGAGAAGTCGGACATAAACGTTCTGACGGCAAATTATTTTCAACCCATATGACGTCCACCCTTCAAAAAGACGATAACGGAAGGGTGATTGGTTTTATCGGTGTTGCATCAGATTTGTCCGAACAGAAAAAAGTGGAAGAAGCACTTCGCGAAAATGAAATTAAATTCCGGCATCTGTTTAACTTATCTCCCCAACCCATATCTTTGATGGACTTAAATGGAAAAATACTGGATGTGAATCAGAAGTTCTGTGAAAAAATGCAGTATTCAAGAAATGAAATTATCGGTAAAAACACTTTGGACTTGGGATTCCCGGCAGAAGACCGGCAACGATTTATTGACCAGTTAATCGAAAACGGCGATGTTGCCGGTTATGAAATTTCATATCGCGTTAAGAACAATCAGTCGATTCAGGTTCAGCTTTATTCCAAGCTCCTTCAGATTAAAGGGGAGTTTTATACCCTGACAGTTTTTCATGACATTACGGCTCAACGCAAACTTGAAGCGCAGCTTGTTCAATCCCAGAAAATGGAAGCAATCGGGACCCTGGCCGGCGGGATTGCCCATGATTTTAATAATATTCTTTCAGCGATTCTCGGCTATATCGAACTGGCTAAAATTTACATTGAACCGGACAGTAAAGTGTTCCAATACCTTGAAGAGGTTTTTAAAGCCGGAAATCGGGCCAAGGAACTTGTCCGGCAAATTCTATCAATCAGCCGTCAGGCAGAGCAGAAACGCAAACCGGTTAATATCAATTCGATCATCCGGGAAGCGTTACGAATGTTAAAAGCCACGCTGCCTTCATCGATTGAAATAAATGAGAATTTAGATGAAAAAATTTGTTTAATCGAGGCAGATCCGGTCCAGATTCATCAGGTGATTATGAATCTGGTGACCAATGCCGGTCAGTCGATGAAAGACAAGGGCGGCATTTTGAACGTATCGCTTGATATTGAAGAATTTCAATCAAATGTCAGAAAAAAGGACCAGGATATAAAATCCGGAAAATACGTAAAACTGACTATCAGTGATACAGGACATGGAATTTCAAAAGAGGACAGAAAGCGGATATTTGATCCGTATTATACCACCAAGGCGCAAGGTATGGGAACGGGTCTTGGTCTTGCGGTGGCACAAAGTATCGTTAAAAAACATGGCGGCAATATTTTATTTTCAAGCAAACCTGGCGCCGGCACGGACTTTTTTATTTATTTACCGGTCATTGATAACAAAGACATAAAAGACAGGGATGACGTTTTTGAGAATGAATCATTGCTGCCCGTCGGCAATGAGCATATTTTACTGGTTGATGATGAGGAAACCATCATTGACACCGGCCGTGAAATGCTGGAATACCTTGGGTACTCTGTTGAAACCTATAGTAAAAGTGCTTACGCGTTAAAAGAGTTCAGAAAATCACCGGATCGTTATGACTTAATTATCTCGGATATGACGATGCCTGAGATGAACGGCGATGAACTGGCAAAAAAAATGATAGAAATTCGACCGGATATTCCGGTCATTATCTGTACCGGTTATAATCCGCAAATAGATGAGAATGCCGCAAAAAATATCGGATTAAAGGCGTTTATTTTTAAACCGCTGACATTTCAGAAGCTTGCCACGACCGTCCGGAACATCCTGGATAATTCGGAAAATCCTGGCTAAAAGTTCCCGCTTGAAATCGTAAAAAGAGCAAGATTTCCCAGTGAATGGATTAATATCGGGGTCAACAGCGATTTTTCAATTTCATAAGATACGCAGAAAACAATTCCTCCGACCAACTGCAGTAAGGGAATTCCTGAGCTTCCCTGGTGGGCCATTACAAACAGATAGGTGCTGATTATTAAAGCCGCCGGAATTGACCATTTATTTATTTTTTTATATAATAATTTTTTTATATATCCGTATATCACGCCGCGAAAAAATATTTCTTCAGCAAGCGGTGCCATCAGGCCGCCGATAATATAAAACAATACAATGTCAAGTTTCGATGCCGGCAGGACGACACGTAAAAGCTTAAACGGATTGATCCCTGAAAAAAATAACAGCGCACCGAGCATGGCGGCCAGAATCCCGAATCCCCCTGACCAGATAAGACCTTTTTTGATACCCGGCACGATCCGGTCGCAAGATAATCCAATAGCCCCCAATCCATTGTCAAACCACCTGAACACCATTAAGATTAAAACAATCTCCAGGCATCTGGCTGTTCCAGTTTTCATCAGCGGTTCTAAAGGCAGTTTCTGAATACCGATCTCAACTGTTAAAATAATGCCGATGGTGATTATCACTAAAACCGTATTTATTTTTCCTGTGTCCATCCCAGCCTCTTTAATGCTTTATAGGCATACCACTGTACGTACCAATGCTCGGATGACTTTATCCGACGGATAATCTCAGTCGTCGCAATTTCATCAGGCGCCTTGAAATGATTTTGTTTTCCCAGGCTGTACATTGCCATACACACGACATTGGGTTGCGGATCATCCAGCAACCTTAAAATCAGCTGATATGATTCAGGCGACCTGCTGCTGCCCAGGGTCTTTGCCAGCCAGTAACGTTCTGCAATCAAGGGACCCTGAATAAGCCGATCAAGCTGATCAGGTTCAATATATCGTTCAATCCTGAGGTTTTGATCAGATATTGCTTTTAAGGCTGCCACACGATCCTGCCAAATATCGGATTTCAGGTACTTGCCAAGCTTCGTATCGTCTAAGGAACCTGCCGGTTGATGGTAAAAGGAAATGGCAGGCAATGTAAACATAAGTAAACAGACAGTTGAAGCGCCTGCAAAACGTAATGTATTCGATTCTACGAAAAATAATCCCGCCATGAACAAGGCGTGCAGAAAAATATAGCAGATCAAAGGAGACGCTGAGATCAGGCTTAAGAAAGTGATTTTTCTTAAAAATTTATTGTGATCAATCTTTTCTGAAATCAATTCCAGGATTTTTTTTGATCCTGATAGAAATTTGTCGGATGAACAGTGGTGGATGGCCTTTCCTTGATGCCGGAAAACCAGTGTATTATTATCATAATCAATAATTAAATCAGCGTCGAATTTTTCATCCACCGCTAAATAGTCCTGTGCAATCATTCGCTGTTCGATTTGCTGATACAAATTTTTATTGTTAACAACTTTGATTCGGCAGGACTTTAAAAGTTTCTGGTCCAGGGACTTAAATGTTTCTGCCGGATACAGGGTATATTTATAATAAAAATTATTAATCTTCTCCCCAATAGGATTTGACAAAAGCAGATTATCCCGAATGGAGACAAACACATCACTACTTATCCTGGGCATCCAGATTAATATAATAAGAACGATAACGACAAGATGCCCGCTAAACATGCGGAAAATGGGATATCCGGCTCCATCTGAGTCTGGAAAAAATTTCAGAACAGCAAAAATAACAGCGCCAACGGTTGAAATACAAACCAGCGTTACCGGGATGTTATAACTAAATTTTATCGTAAAAAAAACCGTGGCAACCAGGAACAGACTCGACAGCAGCCAGTATTGATTGGAATACCGCCGCCAGCCACTTACTATTAAAAAAGTAATGAGTGTTAACCCGGCGCCTGTGGTTAAGGCAAAAAACAAACCGCCGCACAAAGCGGGTTTAATACTTTGCAGGGTGGGGAGCACAAATTCGTTGGGCACAATCACATACCCTGAATTTTTGATTGTAATAAGATTTTGGTACAGAGAAACATTGGAAAAATATACAAGAACACTGAATAAAAGATGTGCCGCAAGTACGCCGGCCAGTAAAACCGCGGCAGGGAAGAAATGATGTCTCATAAGTTTCAAATTGGCAATCGGTAAAATTGATGCTTGAATCTGTGAGAAAGAAAGTGCATTTTATTAATTTAGTTTACTTGCTTTTCTTCGCCTTCATAATATTAATAATTGCATCAAGGGCCATAATGTAACCGTACATGCCGAATCCGGCAATCTGGCCGGTCACGACATCGCACAATATGGACTTATGTCTGAAGGATTCTCTTTTATAAATATTGGACAGGTGTATTTCAACCACCGGGATATCCAAAAGCAGAACCGCATCGCGAATGGCAATACTTGAATGCGTGTAGGACGCAGGGTTTATGATCAGAGCGTCAAAAACATCACGGGCTTCCTGAATTTTTTCAACAATACTCCCTTCATGGTTTGACTGGAATGTATGCACATCAATGTCAGTTTCATTGCCGTGTGTTTTTAAGTTTGTGTTAATTTCATCAAGGGTCGATGTGCCGTATTTTTCCGGTTCTCTTTTTCCGAGCATATTCAAATTCGGACCATGAATAACAAGGACTTTACGTTTCATAACAACATCCCCTTAAAAATAATTCAATTTTTAATAATTAAAATACTATTATTAGTTATATATACAAATAATTATAAAGGACCTTTAAGCTTATTCCTTAAGTTTTTAATTGTTTTTTTATAGTCACCGGTACCGAATATCGCGGAACCTGCCACAAACACATCAGCGCCTGCAGATGAAATGCTGTAAATGTTTTTTTCATTCACGCCACCGTCAATCTGAATCAGCGTGGAAAGATTTTTTTGATCAATCATCTGCTTAAGCTGTTTTGTTTTTTCAATCGTATTTGAAATAAATGATTGGCCGCCGAAACCGGGATTAACGCTCATTAAAAGTACAAAATCAATATATTCCAGAATCCATTCGATTGTTTTTAACGATGTGGCGGGATTTAAAACCACACCGGCACGGCAATCGGAACAGTTAATCAAATCGATGGTTCGGTTCAGATGCGGGCATGTTTCAACATGCACGGAAATCAAGTCCGCGCCGGCACTGACAAATTCCGGAATAAACTGATCCGGATTTTCAATCATCAAATGAACATCTAAAGGAAGTTCCGTTACTTTATTGACTGCCTCGACGATAAAAGGGCCCATGGTAATATTGGGTACAAAATGACCGTCCATGACATCGATGTGTATCCAGTCCGCCCCGGCTGCTTCCACATTGCGGATTTCATCACCTAAAGTTGTAAAATCAGCAGAAAGTATTGAAGGTGCTATAAGTTTCATTAATTAAATCTCCATCGTATTAATTTCAAATTTACAAATTATAATCAGATAAGATCATTAGGGCAATCAGACTTTTTACAGGATCATCAAAATTATCTTGTTAGTCATAAATTTCACTCATAATAAGATCGTTATTCTGATATAGAAAAATAACAGAAACCGTGTAACCCGGAACAACCACCCAGATTTCTTTTTCAGGTTCCATCAATTCATCATAGATAATAAACGTCGTGTCAAAAGCCCTGAGTTCGACCCGGATGTGCTGTTTTAAATATCCGGGCAACAGCCGGTACCTGAACAAAGCGTTCTTTTTACTCCCCGGGATTGCGTTTGTTTGATAACGGGCGGTTTTACGATTGACCTCAAGATTTATTAAATTATCTTCCAGGATATGATAACCCGGCGGCGGTTCCTGGTTTAAAATAATATTTGCCGGTTTGTTCTCATGATATACAGGCTTTATGCTGTCAACTACAAGATTATTTTTTTCAGCTGCAAGCACGGCCTCGTCCAGAAAGAGTCCGACCATATCCGGCATTACTAATTCCCGCGGTCTTTGCCCCATACTGATCAGCAGGTTCGGGGAAACTCCCCGAACAATTTCTCCGCCCGGCATCGGGTATTGAGAAATAATTATATTTTTTTTCACTGTTGAATGAAACGTTTTTGATATACTGCCCTCAAAGAGCCCATTTTTATCTAAAATCAACTGTGCCTGTTGTAAATTCAATCCTCTTAAATTCGGCATGGATAAGGTTTTTGTACCCTTTGAAATGATAATTCTAACATCCCGACCTTTTTTGATCACTTCACCGGGTTTCGGATCCTGGTAAATAATATGGTTTTTGGCAATGTCCTGGCTGTACTCGGATCCCTTTACCTTGGTGTTGAGCCCGAAGTTTGTTAAAAGCTCCAGAACATATATAATGTCTTCGCTAACCAGGTCCGGTACAACAACGGTCTTTTCATTTTTAATAAAATAACTAATGGTAAAATATGTGCTGATTCCCGAGATGACAAAGAATGCAATCATCAGTGCGATAAATTTTGGTATTAACCGTATCATCTGATCCTTTTAAGGCAGGCAGCAAAAAAACCATCCATGTCATGAATGTGCGGAAAAGACCGGAAAAAACCGTGCTGATCTGTAAATGCCTTTATATTATACGGAAGATCTTTGAACTTTCGTTGTATTTGAAAATTCATATGGGTCTTTAAAAAATCATTGATAACCGATTCATTTTCCTCCGGCTCAAAACTACAGACAACATAAACTATCGTGCCGGCAGGTTTTACCAGGGAACTGACATTTTCCAGTAAGTTGAATTGCTTTTTTCTGTACTGGTTTAAATTTTTTCTGGACACATCCCACTTGATGTCCGGATTTCTTCGAATGACACCCAGGCCTGAACATGGGGCATCAAGTAATATCCGGTCAAATCCCTGGTTTTGCAATTTTTTCATCGGTGTTTTAAAGTCATGCACACAGGTCGTCACATTACAGATACCAAGTCTTTTCATGGCTTCGTTTAATTGTGTCAGCTTTTTACTGTCTTGATCCACAGCAATGATTTGTCCCGTGTTTTTCATTAACTGGGCAATATGACCGGTTTTACCGCCCAGGCCGGCGCAGGCATCAAGAATCGTTTCATTAGAACGCGGTGACAGCAGATACGTAATCAGCTGAGCTGCTTCATCCTGCACCTGGAAAAATCCCTTTTTAAACACTGAAAATTCATGGATTGCTTTTTTCGGGCTCACAAAAAACAGACCATCAGGTGAATTCAATGTCAAGGAAACCATTTCGGTCTCAAGAGACAGCATTGTCAGTAAATCATCGCGTAATACCTTAAACGTGTTGCACCGGACACTAATCGGCGGAATTGAATTAAGGGCATTACAAAGTTTTTCGGTTTCATCAAGACCGAATCGCGTAAGCCATCGATTGATTAACCATTTCGGAAATGACTTTGAAATGGAAAGCGCGGTTGTCGGATTTTCTTCTAAAGAAGGGAAGGGGAGTGATCCCCGGTTCCGGATGGCATTTCTGAGCATTGCATTCACATATTTCACCACCCAGGGCGGGGCGGTATGTTTTGCCATTTCTACCGAAGTGTGAACCGCAGCAGAATCGGGAATCCGATCTAAAAAAAATATCTGATACAATCCAAGACGCAGGATATTCAGGACTTCAGGATTTATTTTTTCCAGGTGAGTTTTGGAATACCGGCTGATAATCCAGTCAAGATTGCCGCGCCACCGCAGAACCCCGAAAATAAGGGCATTTAAAAATTTACGGTCACGGATTGACAGTTTTAAGTCGGTATTATCAATCGAATCGGTGATGATCCGGTCTAAATGATGATGCTTTTTTTGAGATAGTGAATTTAAAACCGTGAGCGCGGTTTTCCGGGGGGTATCGGTCATATCCTGATTTTTTTTCATTTCAGTTAATTTATTTTAAGTTCACGAAATCAGGTTTCGACAATTATCCTGTTAGCAGGGTGTTGAAAAACGTCATGAGTGCAGGCTAGACAAGGCAAAATTCGGAGAAAAAGCGGAGTCTATTTTTATAAATGAACATTTTGAGCCGAATTTAAACGCCGTATGGCCAAGCGCAATAGTTTTTCAAGTAAAAACCGTGCCCACCGGTATATGGCAACCTCTTAAAAAATCACTGATATTCAGGCGTTTGCCGGAAGATCCCTGGATTTCGGTAATCAACAGAACACCATCGCCCGTTGCGATCCGTAATTCATTGGAAAATCCTTCGATGATCTTGCCTGGTTCCTCAGAGGTATTCATGGGCTTGATAGCCGCTTTGAAAATCTTAAGCCGTTTCTCACCGTAAAAGGTGAAAGCGCCGGGCCACGGGGTCATGCCGCGAATAAACTGCTCGATTTTTCTTGCGGAAAGAGCCCAGTCAATGCGGCCGTCTTTTTTGGTGAGCATGGACGCGTATGTGGCAAGGGCATGTTGCTGGGAGACGGGGTGTATGGATTGACTTTCCAGGCCCTTTAACGTGTTTTTCAGTACTTCAGCCCCGTCAAGGGCCAGCCGGTCATGCAGGGTGGCTGCGGTATCATCCGGGCGAATGGATGTTTTTAATGTCAGGAGGATCTCACCCGTATCCAACCCCTTGTCCATCAGCATGGTGGTAACCCCGGTTTCGGTTTCACCGTTGATGATTGCCCATTGAATCGGGGCAGGGCCCCGGTATTTCGGCAACAAAGACGCATGAATATTAATCGCCCCATAGGTTGGAATTTCCAGTATTTTTTTGGGCAGCACATGACCAAACGCCACCACCACCATTAAATCAGGCGCAATTTTTGAAATTTGATGATAAAACGCATCGGTTTTAACGGATTCCGGCTGAATGACGGGAAAACCGAGCGCTGATGCAGCAACCTTAACCGGCGGCGGAGTGAGTTTTCGGCCGCGCCCCTTGGGCTTGTCCGGCTGTGTAACGACCAGAGACACCTGACAGCCATATTCATTCAGGGATTTTAATGCGGGAACCGCGAAATCCGGTGTTCCCATAAAAACAACATTAAACGGTTGGCTCACTTTTTAGCGCCTTTCTACGTTTTTTTTTGTACAGTTGTCTTTTTAACGCACTGATCCGGTCAATAAACAGGATCCCTTTTAAATGATCAATTTCATGCTGCAGAATCACGGATAAAAGACCCACGGCTTCAATTTTTAACGGATTACCGTTTCTGTCAAGTGCCTCGACCGTCACCTTTTCGGATCGTTTGACATCGGCCCGTAAATCGGGAACACTCAGACATCCTTCATTTTCCGAAACCATCTCCCCTTCGGAAAAAACAATTTCAGGATTAATCAATACATGGAAATCTTTCTTTTCAACGTCCGCGTCCGGGTCATATACAATGATGCTTTTATCAATGCCCGCCTGGATGGCCGCAAGGCCGACACCCGGGGCCTCATACATGGTTTCCGCCATGTCCTCGATTATCGTCTGAATTTCATCATCAATGTCGGCCACCGGCTTTGTGGGCTCCCTTAAAAACGGATCCGGATATGTTAAAATTTTTAGTAGAGTCATATTATAAAATCAAAATTAATGGTTAAAAATGGGACAGAATTTCACGGCCCGTAAGAACATCTTTTTTTATCTGTTCCGACAGTTCATCAATGTTTGAAAATTTTTTTTCATCCCGGATTCGTTTAATGAAATTTACACGAATATCCTGACCGTAAATATCCTTGTTAAAGTCCAGCAAATGGACCTCTATTGTAAAAACGTGGTCATCAAAAGTCGGGCTGTATCCGATATTCGCAACCCCCTTATAGTTTCCGTAACTGCATTCAACGGTCACCGCATACACGCCGATCTTCGGGCAGAGCTCATCGACGATATTGATATTGGCAGTGGGAAAGCCGAGCAGGCGGCCGCCGCGATTTCGGCCGGCCTGGACTTTACCGCGTATCTGGTAGTGACGCCCCAGTAATGCAACCGCGTCTCCCACAATTCCGGCCATTACAAATTCACGGACCCGTGTGCTGCTGATCCGGCCATCAATATTGTGCGTAACCGGAATCCAGTCTGCAACAATGACCTCATATCCGAGTTTATCCGCATTCTGTCTTAAATACGCGACATTACCTTCCCGGTTTTTACCGAACGAATAATCTCTTCCAATCACAATTGCCTTAGTTCCGATTTTTTTGACCAGAATCTCCTCAAGAAATTGATCAGCGGATATTTCAGCAAATTCTTTATTAAAAGGGATGCATATGAGCACATCCAGACCGGTTTTTGATATCAGTTCAATTTTTTGTTCATACAGGGTGATCAGAGGCGGCGGATCATTTTTTTTTAAAACCTTGACAGGGTGCGGTTCAAAGGTGATGGCCACTGAAGTCCCTTTGATTGATTCCGCTTTTTCAATGACCTGGTGAAAAATTGCCTGGTGGCCTTTATGCACACCGTCAAAATTCCCAATAGTTACCACAGGGTTAATAAACGGCTGTTTTATTTCATTTATGTCTGTAATTACATTCATTCCAAAAAATACCAAATTTTAATATATTGATCTTGACAGAATTTTGTTTAGCATATATAAAAAAAATTCTTTTTAATCAATGCTTCTTTTGAAGCTGTGCCGAAGTGGCGGAATTGGTAGACGCGCTAGGTTCAGGGTCTAGTGGGCGTATGCTCGTGGAAGTTCGAGTCTTCTCTTCGGCACCACAAAAATCCCAGCCGTAACCTTTATCAGGTTACGGCTTTTTTTTGTTTCAATCCATCATCTCTTGGATCCATTTCATCATTGAATCGTAATGGGACCCTTTCCAGTAAAGTTTCCCACACCCTGTGCATTCAGAGAACGCATTGCTTATTTGAAAAATATTATTGTCCACACGGTGCTTGACCGTTTCTTTTAAAACCGGATGCACAAGGCCATTACATTTCAGGCATCGGGACATCGGCATTATATAATTTTTCAAATCAAAAAATTCCAGGACCTCCCGAACTTGCTGTACAGGGTCTGTCTGCTTTACCAGATATCGCCTCGTTATTTTTTTATCCAATAAAAGTTTTTTATCCCGGGTCAGTAATATCCGGTTATGCGTATTTGAGAACTGAATCATTATGTTATCATCATAATCATTTTCATACAGGGTGTCGAATCCAAATATGCGTAAATATTTTGCAAGTCTGCCCAGATGATCATCACAGATAAATTTTAATTGTCGCAGCGGAGAATTTTCAAGGATAGAAACAGATTTAATATCAAACATTTCAAAAACCGGATACACTGAAACTCTGTCATTGTTTTGAAGCAAAGAATCAAAGTCAACTGGTTGACCATTTACAAGTACCAGGTCCACTGACGAACATGGCGGGCCCAGTGATTCAATAAGATTTCCAACGCAAATGCCTTTTTCAATATCAATATATATATCCTGCTTTTGACCGCCTGGTTTGAGGTAGTCATTTAGTTCTTCGTAAAATCTGATAATGACATTAATTTTCATTTTACATTAAATTGAATTAAATCACTTGAAAATAAATGATATATTTTGAAAGCTATGATAATAAATTGTAAAACAAATACATAGGAACCTCAACGTCAATTTAAGTCAAAAAAAGGAAAAAATGATTAAATCCGAAAAAATAAAGCGATCACAAAATATCTTATGGCGTTTATTCTTTTTTTTCATTCTTTCGCCACTCTGGCTGTGGGGCACCTTATCATTACTGTTTGGCAGCTGGCCGATCACTGCCTGTGCTACACTATCTGTTTTTTATATTTTTACCCAAATAACGATTTTATTAATGGTGCCTGTTAAACGTATTTTTCTTTCATCTCTTCTTCTATTTATGATTCCATTGATTTCCTGGTTTTTGATGGCGCCCTCCCATGACCGGAAATGGCAGCCTGACGTTGCGAAAATGCCCTATGCTGAATTTGAAGAGGATAAAATTATTGTTCATAACGTTCGCAATAATGATTATATCAGCGAAGCAGATTTTGAGCCGCGCTTTGAAACACGCATTTACCGACTGTCTGAACTTCGCAGCGTTGATCTTTTTCTAACTGACTGGGGTCTGGGGCATATTGCCCATACCATGATCAGTTTTGGATTTGATAATAACAGATACCTTTGCTTATCCATTGAAACACGAAAGGAAGAAGGGGAGTCGTATTCCGCTTTAAGAGGATTTTTTCGCCAGTATGAACTGATTTATATACTGGCGGATGAGCGTGACCTGGTCCGTTTGCGAACGAATTTTCGCAAAGACGAAGATGTTTATCTGTACCGCATCCGGATCGCATCCCTTGACCGGTCCCGTCAAACGCTGCTTAAATTTTTAAACCGGATCAACGATCTTCATAAAAATCCGGAATGGTATAATGCCTTGTCTGAAAACTGCATGACCAGCGCGTTTCGCATTGTCAGAAAAAACGCGGCACCTGGGCGGGGAAAATGGCACTGGTCAGTTATTTTAAACGGGTATGCTGATGAAAATGCCTATAAAAACGGAATAATTGATACGTCATTGCCCTTTGACCGGCTTAAGCAAACAAGTCGGATTAATGAGCGGGCCATGGCTGCCGGAAATTCAATTGATTTTTCTGCTAAGATAAGAAACGGACTTCCCGGCATGAACTGGATGCCCCCAAAAGGAGAGTAAAATGATAAAAATTTCTCTCAATTGCCGATCCATGTGGATTTTGATAACATAAATAATTTGAATTTTTCTCATACTTGATTTAAACTTAATTTGTTAAGAAATCCCGAGTTTCTTCATTCTCGCTATCAGCGTGGTACGCTTTAATCCCAGAATTTCAGCAGCGCCATCTGATCCGCTGATTTTCCCGCCTGTTTTATCAAGTATATGGATAATATATTTTTTCTGCAGTTCATCAATGGTGGGATGGTCGGAAAAGGGATCTTTGATTTTTTTATTTACTGATAATGGTAAATCAATTTCAAGGCTGTCCCCTGACGACAGCAGAACTGACCGTTCAATAATATTTTCAAGCTCTCTAACATTGCCGGGCCAGTTATACTGTTTTAATAATACTTCTGTTTCCGGATCTATGATCAGGCTTTGCCGATGGTAATTTTTTGAATACTGTTTCAGGAAATGGGTAGCCAGAAGCGACACATCTTCCACGCGATCTCGCAATGCAGGCACTTGAAACGGAATCACATTCAGGCGGTAGTATAAATCCTCCCGAAACCTTTTCGCAGCTACTTCTTCGGCCAGATCGCGGTTGGTTGCCGCAATTAATCGAAAATCCGAATGGATTGTCCGGGTACCGCCAACCCTGAAAAAACTGCGTTCCTGGATAGCACGCAGGAATTTTACCTGTATGGATTTTGGCAGTTCCCCAATCTCATCAATAAAAAGTGTTCCCTGGTCGGCGAGTTCCAGTCGGCCCTTTTTTTGACGGTCAGCGCCGGTAAATGCGCCTTTTTCATGCCCGAACAGTTCGCTTTCAAACAACCCTTCGGAGATCGTAGTCGCATCGACAACAACAATGGCATTATCTCTCCGTGGACTCGAAGCATGCACTCGACGCGCCATCAGTTCCTTGCCGACCCCCGTTGCTCCGAGGATAAGAATCGTGGAGTCTGAACAGGCGGCCATGTCAATCTGCTTGATTAATTCGGCCATCACCGGACTTTGATAAATTAAACCATTTTTGTCTAAAGACTCCTCATGAAGTGACTTTTCGACTATCAGGTCATTTCGTTCCTCTCTTATTTGAAAATATTCATAAATTCTTGCCACCTGACGGCTGACATGCCCCATCATCTTTCCGAGCATAGAATCGTCTAAAAAATCAAAGCAATCCTCCAGATAGGAATTGTCATGATAGAGTACCGCTCGAATTTTGCCTCTTATTTCCACAGGGAGGCATAAAATCGACTTAACCGCTCTGCCGGACGAGTCCGTGCGATTCGTGCGATTCGAGCCACTGCGTTTTAAAATCGGCCGGTTTTCTTTAAATGCTTTTATAATAAACGAATGATTGGGCTTAAAATTGTCGGCCTTGACATCACTGGTAGTCAAATTACAGGATGCTCGCATCTCTGGTTTTTTGGATATTTTACCACCAGGGAACCAGAAGAGCCCGCCGCGTTCCGCGCCAAAAAAACGGTTCGTGGCAATGACGGTCCGAGAAAGAATTTCATCCTGTTCGTAAATGGGAAATATCGATTCACTTAATTCAATAAATCTCTCAACAGATTCTTGAGGCGTCTCGGGTGAATATCTACCATGTTGTTCCGGGTCTAAAAGATACCTGATATCATCGGGAAAAAAATCGTCGGCATACCCCCCCAGCACCATCCATGCTTTTTGTATCTGTCGGCGTCCTTCTTCTTTTTTGCCCCTGGATAGTTCCAGGCGTGCTCTTTCGATTAATGTTTTAGACAGTTGAATGATATCACCGGATTGCTCTAAATAGGTTTCGCTTTTTTTTAAGTCATTTAGAATCGAAGTTATCGGTTTATTTTCTGAGAATTTTTTTTGAGATTTTAGCCGAAGGGCAACACCTTGCAAATGAACATTGTTTTCTTTAATTGTTCTTTCTTCGACTTCTTTGAAGCTCAAGTTTGGAACCGGTTGAAACCCCAGATGCTCAAATTCATGGATCATTTCCATGGCCCAGGGAGATGCAAATTGACGGACAAGGCCCGACTTTGTTCCACTCTTAAATGTTTGGATTAAAATTTCACGGGCTTTAGATAGACGATCGGATTTCATGAGTTTTAATGCCTGCAGCCCTCCCGCTAAATATAAGGCCAATTCATTTCTGCTGGCTTCTGCTTCTTTTAATGCTTCTTTCAGGTGAAAATCAGCTTCCTTTTCCCTTTTGATCAAAAGCAATACAGTGCCTAAGATAACCCGTAAGGTTGTTGCCATGGTATAATCCGACCGTTCTTCGGCCATTCGCCAATTGCAATCCAGACTGCCGATGGCCCGATGAAACTCACCGAGATATGCTAACGTATAACCCATCAAAATCGGGGCCATTGGAGTGATCAACTGGTCTTTTTTCTGTATTTTGTACAATCGCTCGGCACGTTCCAGATGCGGCAAAGCTTCTTTAAACAATCCCTGCATAAAATAAAATAACCCTAAAAATACGGCGGACTGGTCAAGAATGTCCTCATCCGCCAATTCTTCAATTTCGTTGAGTCCGACTGACAGAGCTACCATGGCATCCGACCGCCGGTCAGAAAAATAGTACACACGGCCCAAATGCATGTTTATGATGGCATGGGAACGGCGATCGCCGAGTTGCTGGGCAGCATCATGCGCTTTGTGCAGATAAACGGGCAGGCCGGTCAGGCCTTTTCCCAAAGCAAAAGAAAGATTTGATAATTTAAGTACGGCGGGAATATACAACGCTTTGTAATCGTCACCGTCAAGAAGTCCCCTCAGCCGGTCCGCGGCATGTTTCAGATGATGCCACGCCTGTTCCTGTTTGTTTGCTTTTAAAAAATTCTCGGCAAGAGCGATTTCCATCTTGCCGGTTTCTTTTTCAAGTCCTCCTTTTTCCATTAACCGAATCATTGTCTGGGGATCAGCCTGCGCCGCTGGTTGAAGGTCCTTTAAATGGCTTACTATTATTGCCAGATGGTCAGGTGTATTTATTTTCGAAAGTTTCTTTTTCACCGCAACAGGAAGGTTCTTGTTAAGAGCGAAATGATCTTTGTTTTTCCGGATAAGCCATCCCAATTCATTGGATCGATTAATCACCTCGAATAAAGGGCCTGGCAGAAGGGGCGCCAGTTGTCCGATTGTGGCTATCGAAACACTCGTTCCGAAGGCATCCAAAACAGCCAGAAATTTCCATTGTTCATTGGAGAAATCTGGCATTTTTTTTCCCATGGTTTTACTCCTTTTTAATAAATATTTTTTCAAATTATAGCAGGGTATCAGTCAAAAAGCAATAAAATTTGTCATTATATTGACATTTCAATGGCAATATAATGACAAGGGTGACATTTGAATAAATAGTAAAATTTAAATATTATTAAATTTCAATATATTATCATACGTAAAAATTTTGGCACAAGCATTGCATTCTAAAAAAATGAATTCATGATCACAATCATACACATCGTACCGTTTATGAACTTTTAGCTATCTGCTAATCATTTAACAGGAGGAAATTATGCCGATTTTTACAAAAGAAGTAGCCACAGAATTGTTTGGTGAGCTTTGGATGAAAATGATCAATGAAACAGAGTTCGGCCCTAAACTAAAAGAATCAAATATGACCATTTTGTTTGTGGTTGATGAACCGGATATCACCATGTTCGTGGATGCAAACGGTCCGCTTTTTGATGATGAAGCAAAAGCAAAAGTGCCGACTGTTAGCATGAAGATGAATGGCGATACGGTTCATAAATTCTGGCTTAAGCAAATATTTATACCCAAAGCACTGGCAACGCGGCAGATCAGAGCAAAGGGACCGGTAGGAAAGGTTTTGCAACTGCTTCCGTTGCTTAAACCGGGACAGGCGCTGTATCCGGAATATTGTAAGAAATTCAATCTGCCGATATAATTTAGCATAGGGGGTATTTATGAGATATTTTGATATTAATCTTGATTTAAGTGAAGACGATATTGCTTTAAGGGATGCTGCCCGTCAGTTTGCTGAACAGGAAATGCGACCGGTGGCCAGACAACTGGATCAAATGAGCGCTGAAGAAGGGGTCGCAGAGGATTCTCCATTGTGGCCGTTTCTGAAAAAAGCCTATTCTCTGGGGTATCATAAAATTCTTCTGCCCGAATATTACGGCGGCCTTGGACTTTCACCTCTGCAGACTAATATTGTTTTTGAGGAGCTGGCATGGGGGAGCTTCGGATTGGCATTGACAGTGACGGTGGTATGTTTTCCGTTCTACTGTATCTGCATGACAAATAATGATGAAATGATCGAAAAATTTGTTAAGCCTTTTTGTGATTGTACTGACGGAAGCATACGGGGGTGCTGGGCCATTACGGAACCCGAGCATGGATCCGATATGCTTGCGGTTGGAGAGGAGTGTTTTGATTCTCCCAACATGAAAGGGAATGTGCGGGCAAAACTGGAAGGCGAGCAATGGGTGCTAAACGGTCAGAAATCCGCATGGGTTTCCGGTGGTACGATCTCCACTCATGCCATGCTTCATGTTCAGATTGACCCGTCAAAAGGATTTGCCGGCAACGGGGTCTGCATACTTCCGCTGGACCTTCAGGGAGTCTCTAAGGGTAAGCCATTGGAAAAGATTGGCCAGAGAGATCTGAATCAGGGAGAAATCTACTTTGATGATGTGCGGATTCCCAAAGATTATATGTTCGTTGATCCGGATTTTTATGTGCCGCTTCTTGATATTATTCTGGCTGCAGCCAATTTGTGTATGGCCTCTTGGTCGGTGGGGCTTTCCCGAGCGGCATTTGATGAAGCACTTAATTACACCAAAGAAAGGGTTCAGGGAGGCAAACCGCTGATTGAACATTATACAACCAAGCAGCGTATATTTGATATGTTTGCACGTGTGGAAACCGCTCGTGCAATTGCTCGGGCCGCCATAAACCTGAATCTCAATATTTCTCCACCCCATGTGGAATACTCTCTTGTGGCAAAAACCCAGTGCACGGAAATGGCATTTAAAAATACCCATGACGCGATCCAGATTCTTGGCGGTAACGGGCTGACTAAAGAATATCTGACTGAAAAACTCTTTAGAGACGCGAGATCCACACTGATCGAAGATGGGAATAACGAGACCCTGTCGCGCCATGGCGGTCACATCCTCATGGAATCATATCCCCGGGCTCCGCTTGATTTTTGATGACTTTTTATAAAATCATCATAGTTAGTGGGTGAACGAAAAGTCCGGTTTCTCGTAGGTTGGGTTGAACCCGCTCTAACATGTTGGGTTTCGCTACGCTCTACCCAACCTACGAGAATCAAACGTTTAGCCGAACTTAGATTCCGAAGGGCGAAACCCAACAAAATATTTCCGGTGAGTTTTCGTTCAGGTAATAGTTATTACAAATTAAGATTTCAAATCATATTGAGGTTATAAATGGATCAAAACAGACCCTACTGGAATATGGACATCGAACCGCTGTTTAATACACCTGAGATGGAAAAAATCCAGCTGGATAAATTAAAGAAAATGTTGGGCAGGCTAAAGGCCAATGCGCCTTTTTACGCCAAAATGATTAAAGACAGCAAATGCGATCCGGATGCTTTGACCAGCATGGATGAATTTAAAGATAAGATCAGTTTGTTTAACAAGGAATCCCTGCGGGCATTGGTTATGGAATGCGGCGGTGATTTTATCAACGCACTGGATCAGATCATGCCCATCTCAGTTGACGAGCTTGATTATATTGCTACAACAACCGGGACAACGGGTATACCGACACCATATCCCATGACAAATAACGATATAAACAATGTCTGGGGTGAAGTCATGACCCGGGGCAGTTGGCGTGCGGGCATACGGCCCAGCGACCGGGTACTGTATTGCTTTGCATTGTCCATGGTTATTGCCGGTGTTCCCTCAATGATGGGCATGCAGAAACTCGGAACGACCATGATACCGGTGGGCGCAGAAGCCAAAAGCGAACGGATACTGTTGATGCAAAGCCTGTTTAAAGGCAACGTATATGTGGGCACCCCTTCTCTGGCAGAGTACTTGATCGAACAGGCGCCCAAACTTTTAAATAAAACAGTGAGTGAGTTGGGATTTAAAGCGTTAATATGCGGCGGTGAAGGCGGTGCCGGGATACCGGAAGTCAAAGCCAAGCTTGAAAGGGCATACGGGTGCCGGATTTTTGATGCGGGCGCCGGTTTTGGGTGTTCCTGTGATCATAAGGAATATCAGGGCATGCACTGGCTGGGGGATGATCTTGCGTATTATGAACTGGTGGATCCGGAAACAAAGGCGCCCATCCCTATGGAAAACGGTGCCAAGGGTGAAGCGGTTTTTACATCCCTTGAAGGGGACGGATGGATTATGATCAGGCAGAGCATGGGCGACATACATCAGGTTTTTACCGAACCATGCCCCTGTGGTCGTTCCGGTTTTCGGTATAAAGTGATCGGCCGTTCTGATGATATGCTAAAAGTCAAGGGTGTAATGGTTTATCCCAGTCATATCAAAGGTGTTATTAATGATTTTGTTCCAAAGGTTACCGGTGAAATGCGTATTATCCTTGATGAAAAACCGCCCCGCGTGGTGCCGCCATTAAAAATACGGGTAGAGCATGCAAAAGGGTTTGCCGGAGAGCAGCTTGAAGTCCTTGAAGGAGAAATTGTCGCAGCCATGTCAAAACGATTGAAGATCAATCCAAAGATTCTCTGGGCAGAACCCGGTACTCTGGAGCGAAGTCATTACAAAGGGCAGACGTTTGAAAAAACATATGAGGAAAAGAAATAGGAGTAATTATGCGAGATGTATTTGTAATCGGTGTCGGGATGACAAAATTTGACAGGCATTGGGAACGCTCAATCAAAAGCCTGGCTGCTGAAGCCCTGGAAAAAACGTTGACTGACGCGGACATCGGTAAAGATATTTTAGATGCCGTCTATTTTTCAAATTCCAACTGGGGGTACCAGTCAGACCAGCATTGTATTCGCGGTCAGGTGGCGTTAAGGGACCAGAAGATAATGGGGATTCCCATCTATAATCTTGAAAATGCCTGTGCCGGTGGTGCCATGGGCTTTCATTGTGCCTGGATGGGTATTGCATCAGGCCTTTATGATTGTGTATTGGCATTGGGTGCAGAGAAAATGTACGACGAAGACAAGGTCAAAATGTTTAAAGCGTTCTGGACCGGGATTGATATTGAAAATATGTTGCCCCATATGGAAATGCTCCAGGCAGTGAGCAAAGACATTGATCTTGAAATCCCTGGCGAAGATGATGCAGAAGGCGCCGGCAAAAACAGAAGCGCATTTATGGATGTGTATTCAGCTTTTACAAGATTTCATATGAATAAATACGGGACCACACAAAAACAGTTGGCTGTGATTGCCTCAAAGAACCATTTTCATAGCTCCATGAATCCGAATGCGCAGTATCAGAATCAAATGAATGTTGACGAAATTCTGGCTGCCCGATCTGTGAGCTGGCCGTTGACAGTGCCCATGTGCGCACCGGTGGGAGACGGCGGTGCCGGCGCTGTTTTGTGCTCTGCTGATTTTATGAAAAAGCTTGAGTCAGTAAGACCGGTTAAGGTGAGAGCCTCGGTTCTGGGGTCGGGAACCAATCGTACACTTGAGGAAGAAGATTTAGATATTGCATGGCGATTGTCGCGAAAAGCATATGAAATTGCCGGTGTCGGACCGGAAGATATTAATGTCGCGGAAGTTCATGATGCCACGTCTTTTGGTGAATTGCATCAGAGCGAGGCGATAGGTTTCTGTCCCATGGGTGAAGGTGGTGTGTTTGCTGAATCAGGTGCCACCACGCTTGGTGGGAAAATTCCCATTAATGTTTCCGGCGGCCTGGAATCCCGCGGCCATCCCATCGGAGCATCCGGTCTCGGTCAAATCCATGAACTGGTGACCCAGCTGCGCCATGAAGCCGGCCCCCGCCAGGTTGAAGACTGTCGGCTGGCCATGGCAGAAAACGGTGGCGGCAATCTAGCGTATGAGGAGGCGGCCATGGGAATTCATATTCTGGAACGCGTAAAAAATTAATTAAGTGATGAACGAGAGTCCGGCCGCATGGTTTGTTGGGTTTCGCCCAATGACATCATGACTTAATAGATACGGATATTCGTAGGTTGGGTTGAAGTATGAAACCCAACATTACAAATCAGGCTCAACCCAACCTACGCATTTGAACGTTTATAAAGTAATTTCAGGAGAAAAATTAAATGAAAATTTTAGTTACAGCCAAACGGGTGACCGACCCGGATATGAAAATCAAAATCAAGGAAGACGGTTCCGGCATTGATCTGTCCAGCATGAGCTTTAAGGTCAATCCGTTTGATGAAATCGCGATAGAGGAGGCGCTTCGCATCAGGAAAGATAAGGGCGGTGAAGTTGTGGTTGTCGGTATCGGCAGCGACAAGGCCCAGACCGAAATCCGATATGGGCTGTCCATGGGCGCGGATCGGGGAATTCATGTCCAGGTAGACGGGTATATGGATTCTGAAGTTATCGCCCAAATTCTTAAATCCATTGTCGAAAAAGAGCAGCCGGACTTAGTGTTCTTAGGCAAGCAAGCGGTTGATGATGACAACAATCAGGTCGCTCAGCTTCTGGCTGAATATCTGGGATGGGGACAGGCGTGTTTTGCATCTAAAATAGAAGTTAATGAAAGCAAGGCAATTGTTGAACGGGAAGTGGACGGGGGAATTGAAATAATGGAGATTGATCTTCCCGGTATTGTCAGCGCCGATCTCCGGCTCAATGAACCGCGCTATCCGGCATTGCCTGCAATTATGAAAGCCAAGAAAAAGGAGCTGCAAACATTGAAGCCTGGTGACCTTGGGGTAGATATTACTCCGAAGGTCATTGTAAAAAGGATGGCCGAACCGGCCCAGCGAAAAGGCGGAAGAATGGTTGCAGATGTCCCGGAACTGGTTCGGTTGCTGAAAGAAGAAGCAAAAGTCATATGATTCAAAATCAGGTGAAAGGCTGAAACCATCAAAAGTGACAATCTCGTAAAACGTCGAATCTTGATGGCAACGAAAAAAGCTCCAAATTCAAGATGCGCAAATCCTGAGTGATGATTTGTACTTAGCGTACCATGAAGAAACGAAGGGTGCAGCGCAACGCAGAAGTTGGACTTTTTACGAAGCCATCAAAAGTGATTTATTAAGGAGAACGATATGTCCAGCGTACTCATTGTTGTAGAACATAATAAACAGAAATTGAAAATGGCCACACTAAAGGCTCTGACATTTGCCCGTCAGGCTGCTAAAAAACTTAATACCCAATTGAACCTTCTTGTTATAGGGCATGAAGTGGAGGCGGTTGCTAAGCAATTGCAACCTTATGGTGCGAATACAATCTATCTTGTTGAAGACCCGGCGTATAAAAATTATACGGCTGAAACCTGGGGTCATGTGACCGCTGAAGTCGCAAAACAATGTGATGCAGTGCTCATCGGAATAAATACCGGAACCACCGGAAGAGATCTTATGCCGCGAGTCGCAGCCAAGCTCAACGCCGGAATGGTAACTGATTTGATTGATTTTGACGGAGATCTGTTTGTCCGTGAGATGTGGGCAGGTAATGCAAGGGCCTTTATCGAAGTCACCACACCGATTACCGTAGCATCTATTCAGGGGACGGCATTTGGTGTGGCAGAACCGGGCGGTACCGAGAGTTCGATCACCCGGCTTGAGATACCTGTGCCAAAGACAAAAACACGATTTTTGGAAATTCGGGAGACTAAAAGCGATCGGCCGGACCCGACAGAGGCCAGGGTGGTGGTATCCGGCGGCAGAGGGATGAAAGGCCCGGAGAACTTTAAACTGATTGAGGACCTTACCGATCTTTTCAATGGCGCTGTGGGTGCCAGTCGGGCCGCCGTAGACTCGGGCTGGATATCCAATGATCTTCAAGTGGGCCAGACCGGTAAAACAGTGGCCCCGGATCTTTATATCGCCGCCGGAATTTCCGGTGCCATCCAGCATCTGGCCGGCATGAAAAACAGCAAGGTGATCGTTGCAATCAACAAGGACGAAGAAGCGCCGATTTTTCAGGTTTCAGATTATGGCCTTGTCGCGGATCTCTTTAAAGTTGTTCCGGAACTGACCGAGGCGTTGAGAAAAGAAATTTAAATGGCTCTAATATCAAAACTAACGGAGACTCAGTCAATGCCTGCTATCACTATTGATGAAACGCTATGTATTAAGGACGGACTCTGTTCCACCATATGCCCCATGCAGATCATTACACCGCCAAAAGGCGAAATTCCGCCGGAGCCCAAACCGGAATTTTCAAAATGGTGCACCAGCTGCGGGCATTGTGTAAGCATCTGTCCGACAGGTGCCCTGAGTCATTCCAGTATGAATCCGGATCAATGCCCAACAGCTGATTATAAATTAATACCCGGCCCGGATCAGTTTGAACATATACTGCGTTTGCGGCGGTCCATTCGACGATTTAAAAAAACACCACCTGAAAAAGAAGTCATCGAACGCCTGATCTCTATGGCAGGTTATGCACCGTCAGGTCATAATTTTCAGCCGGTCAGATGGCAGGTGTTTACAAACCGGGATGATTTAAACCAACTGGTGGATATGGTATGCGACTGGATGAAACATATGCTGAATGAAATGCCGGAAGCTCCCCATGCGCCTGTGTTTAAAGAAGTAGTGAAGGCATGGAATGAAGGCAAAGATCTTGTTCTTCATGAGGCACCGTGTCTGGTTTTGGCCCACAGCAGAATACAGACCGGCACCGAACCGACTGATGCCGCAATATCGCTGGCGTATCTGGATCTTGCCGCACTGAGCCTTGGGATGGGATGCTGCTGGGCGGGGCTGTTTACCATGGCGGCAAAGTTATGGGAGCCATTTGGGCAGTTTCTTGATCTTCCCAAAGGTCATCAGTTACATGGAGCAATGATGGTTGGGTATCCGAAACTGAAGTTCCAACGCCTGCCTGTGAGAAATCATCCTGAAATTCAATGGAGATAAAAATACACGATCGTTACATTTTAATCCAGTAATAATCATGGAGGAAAGTTATGGAAAAAAAAGAAGAGCAAATCGAACAGGTAAAGAATGAATGGACTCCGACAGAGGAGACCATTCTCAAACGCCGCAGTATCAGAATGTATAAAAAAGAACAGGTGCCTGATTTTATGATTAACCGGATTTTAGAAGCCGGCCGTTTTGCGCCGTCAGCCGGAAACAGCCAGCCCTGGAAGTTTATTGTCCTTCGGGACCCGAAGCTTATCAAGGATTTGACGGATACGACTGTGGGTATATGCAAGTTGTTTAAGTCATTAATTGATTACCGGATACCCGGCAAAAGATGGCGGCTACCCATTGCAAAATTTAATATCAAAATGAAACCCAAAGATCTGCACCCGGTTCCTTTCGGGGCCGTTACATTCATTGCTGACGGCAAGCTCGGGCTTTGGCATGACGCGCCCACGGTGATTTTAATCTTCAAGGATGTTCGCGGGGTATCCAACCCGGATTTGGATTGTGGAATCGCCGGGCAGAACATGGTGCTCGCGGCGCACAGCATGGGGCTGGGTACCTGCTGGGTCGGGTTTGTAAAACTGGCGTTCCAATATACCCGAAAATGGAAAAAGTATTTCAATATTTCTTATCCGTATAAGTTTGCTTCAAGCATTGCCATTGGATGGCCGGTAGGCGACCCGGACGGCATGGTGAAACGAGTGACGCATGCAGTGGACTGGTATGAAAATGGTTCCAAAAAAACAAATTATTAAGCCTGGAAGTAAACAAGGAGGAATCTTATGGGAAATTTAAGTTTTTCTGAAAAACGACGAATACCGATTTACGATGATCCCGATCAGATCAACAATGGCATTGTTGAAATTGATAATGATAAGTGTACCGGATGCGGGTTTTGTGTAAAAGCCTGCCCGGCGGATGCGCTTTTCATGGAAAACAAGCTGTCTAAAATGAGACCGCCCGGTGTCAATGAATGTATGGGATGCGGAGACTGTGTTGCGATCTGTCCGGAAGATGCGATTGTTGCGACAAAAGGCTATGAATACACCGGTTTTTACAAAACCATTGACCGGGGGTATATGGAACCGCCCAGATTATAGCCGAATTAAAAATCAAAACAAAGTTAAACACCATGGTATTCGGTTTGAAAGGATAAACCGTCTGCGTTTATCTGCGTATGTCTGCGGCTAATTTATTGGGGCAGTGTCCGGATGGTTTCCTTGGGGGCATGGCTACATTTTTACGCGGAACCGAAACACCTAGGATCCGGGAATTTGATTTAACTTTTTAATAATAAATTGCGGAGTACATATTATGAATATTTCGAAAAAATATCCAAATAAACGAGTTGTGATAACGGGTTCGGGCAGCGGTTTAGGACAAACACTGGCCCTAAAATTTGCAAAGCTTGGTTGGAAAGTACTCATCAGCGATTTATTTTTGGACCGCGCAAAAGAAACTGAAAAACTGGTCAACGAAGCGGGCGGTCAGGGGATTTCCGCTCAATGTGACGTTGCTAAATGGGAAGACGTGTTAAATCTTGCACAAATAGCCGAAAAAAAGTGGGGCGGCGCAGATATTATCATCAACAACGCTGGTGTGCCGGGAGTCGGCATCATGGAAGATATTCCAATAAAAGACTGGCAATGGATCATTGATATTAATCTAATGGGCGTGATTTATGGTTGTAAAGCGTTTTTGCCAATGTTTAAAAAACAGGGAATCGGTCATATTGTAAATATTGCATCTGCTGCCGGGATCGTCTCGTTAGCAGAAATGGGACCGTATAATGTGACCAAAGCAGGTGTCATTTCATTATCGGAGACCCTTCGCATGGAACTGGCCGGAACAAAAATTGGCGTAACAGTCGTTTGCCCCACATTTTTTAAAACAAATTTGATGGACCAGGCCCGCTATACTGATGAAAAACAACTTGCAAGGGCACAAGGATTCTTTAAATTTTCCCTGGGTACGGCAAACAGCGTAAGCCGGCATATCATGCGGTCGATTAAGCGAAACCGTCTTTACGTGGTCACCCAGATCGATGCAAAACTGTACTGGAAAATGAAAAGATACATACCTTATATATATTTTAAAGTGATGGGCTTTGTCTATAGCAGCGGCCTTTTAGATAAAGTTCTGGGGGTAAAATAATCTGATATCATCAACCTTATGAAAAAAATCCTTGACAAATATATTCAGAGTATTAAAGTTACAGTTATCTATATAAGTGATTAAGTAATAAGAACACTATGAATCTGAATTATTTTAATAGGATTGAGAATATGAGTAATAATTTTACTGGAAAAAAGAAGCTGACGAGTGGTCCGATACCTGTATATTATCAACTTCAGAAGGAGTTAAAAAAATATATTGAAGATGGTGTGTGGGTTCCGGGCGAGCCCATACCATCATCCCGGAATATTGCGGAAACGTACGATGTGAGCATGGGAACCGTACAAAAGGCCGTAGCGAACCTTGAAAAAGAGAAGTATATTTACTGTGTTCAAGGCAAAGGAACTTTTGTCGGCACAACAGCTATTAATAAGGAGAGTATCCGTTATACATTATTGCGCGAAGACTTTGAAGGAAATGATCTACAATTTAAGATCAAGCTTATAGATATAGACAAAGTCGATGGCTTTCAACCTGCGAATCGATTCTTGGAAATTGCTAAAAGTGAAGCGCTTTACAGAATTAAGCGTGTTTTTGTCTCCGGTAGCGGGCCTGTTGTTTATGCTATTTCATATTTGCCGTGCTCTATGTTTGAAGGCTTTGAAGAAAAGGCTACCAAGCGTCTGAGCAGAACGACTATGTATGAGGCCATTGAGATGGAATATGGGCTGCCCACGGTTAAAAACAAAGAACTTTTCAGCATTGCCTTAGCTGATGAAGAAACGGCAAAAGTCTTACAAATACAAAAAGGGAGCCCGGTCCTTTTTGTTGAAATGCTGTCTTCTACGTACAAAGAACAACCCTATGAATATCGATTGGGTTATTGGCAAACAGAAAAAAGAAAGCTTTATAGGGAATTAATATAACTCATCCCTTATACAAGAACATGTCGTAAATCTAATCTCATTGTGATCCTCCATTATGATGGCATTGAAAGAAAATATTCTTTAAGCGAAACGTCTATAGTCCAATCTGAAAAAATAAGCAATATTATCAATAAGTAATAATTTAATCCAAAAAGCGCAAAAAAATACTTGACAAACACAAAATATACATTTATAGATATACATACATTTGGTGTTATAGAACAGTATACAAGAAGAGCTCTAATACAGCGCAATAAATTAAATCAAAATCACAGAAAAATAGTTAAAAAGCCGCAATTTGGTGCATGGCAATAGTGAGGAAAATATGAACAATACTATGATGGCCTTAAATACAAAAACCGATCCCATTCCAATGTATTATAAACTTCAGCAGGAAATAAAGGAACTGGTAGAAAACGGGGAATGGGTGCCTGGGGATGTGATCCCTTCATCCAGAAAGATTTCTGAAACATATAATGTCAGCATGGGAACCGTTCAAAAAGCCATTTTAAATCTCGTGAACGAAAATTACCTTTATTGCATCCAGGGTAAAGGTACGTATGTCGCCACAACAAATATCAAGCAGGAAAGCATCCGCTATTCAAGGTTGCGTCTGGATTTTGAAGGAAGCGATCCGTCCTTTAAAATTAAGTTGATTGATTTTGAAACCGTTAAGGGAATTGGTAGAGTCAATCATCTCCTGAAAGTATCTGAAGACAGCAGGCTCTACAAAATCAGGCGTATTTTTTCGCAAAAAGGAAATCCCTCAATTTACAATATTTCTTATCTGCCGTGTGAAAAATTTGAAGATTTTGAGAAAAAAATTGTTTTTCGCCTGAGAAGAATGACCCTCTGGGAATCCATTGAGCAGACTTACGGATTGCCGACAATTAAAAACAAAGAACTTTTTGGCCTTTGTTATGCTGACCAGGAAGTCTCTGAAGAATTGGGTATTCAAAAGGGCGATCCCATTCTCTCCATTGAAATGCTTTCTTATACTTACAAAGACCAACCCTATGAATACAGAATAAGCTACTCAAAACCCGATACAAAAAGGTTTTATCGCGAAATATCATGATGAGAATCATATTTAAAGAGGAAAAAATGAAAGCAAATAACAATTTCGAAATGACAAGACTTGATGATTTCAGCGGCAAGGACCGCCAATTTGCAAGCGGTGAAGGAAAAGGCGTGCAGATGAAAAAATGGAAACCATTCACAGACTTTGTTTTAAACAAACTCGTAAAAAAGGCAGAAATAATCAACGGGGAAGCATTACTTCCAAACAATGGCCGACCGGTCGTTGCTATTGCATCCCACGGCCCCAATGTAGCCTGGATGCCCCTTGCGGCGCTTGTTGGAAAATTTTTTATCGATAATGGACACGGAAACATCATCGGTGGAATGTATCCACATAAAGCATTGTTTTTGATACCGGGCCTTAAAGGATATTACAGAAGAGTCTTAGGAACACCGACTGATGTGAACACGGTTGATGATATTGTTGAATTACTCAAAAACAATGAAATCGGGTTGACCGGCACCGCTCCCGAGGGCGCGAACTGTCTTTTGTCCTTTAACGAGTATGTTGCCCCTTTTCGATCAAAAGGAATGATTGCGGCAGCAATTAAAGCAGACACAAGCATATGTCTGATGGCCCACCAGGGTGCTGAAGACTGGAATATAAGGGCCGATCTCCCTTTTGGCTGGAGAGTACCGTTTACCAATGGCCTAAAAGGTGTTAATATTCCACTTCCGCCATACAAGAAGATCAATCGCTATATTGTTCTGTGCAAGCGGTATAAACCCTCTATTTCATCAGCAGACTTAAAAAATAAGACAAAAAGAGAAGCACGTTTGCTTTTAAATATTGAAATCGAGAGGATCCGCGCTGAAATGAATTTGATGACAGATGAAGTCAAAGAATTAATGAAAAAAAAGACAATTCAACTCAGATTGGCAAAACCGCAACCAGTCGATCCATGGCAAAGTAAAATACTTCAAATTCAAGGCGGACCATTTCCTGCGGATGAGGCGTACGGATAGTCTGCTATAGTTGACGATATGGCGGAACATATAAACCGGACTTATTACAAATTAATTTCAAATTTATAACCAATTAATAGTTAAGGGAAAAGCAATGTACAGCACAATGACAAAAATGCCTGAAACAGGCCAATATTTATTCAACGATGCCCTGATGTATGAGACGACGTATGAAACGATGAATAAGACGATGAATTATACAAAGACCATTGGCATTGATAATGAAGCCAATATGGTGAAGCCAGCCAAGAACGGCCGGGCCAATGGAATAAATGAAATAATAAGCAAGCGTACGGAAAAATGGTCCGTGGCAGGACAGAACCCTGATGTAATGGATAAACAAAGTGCCATATGGGATTTTCTTCTGGATCATTATTTCCGTGTGGAAATGACCGGCTGGGAACGTCTGCCGGACAATGCCTCCATGCTTGTCGGAGTTCATTCGGGGACCTGGTTGACAATGGATGCGTGGACCCTGTGCGCGGAATGGTGGCGAAGGTACCAAGGTAAGCGCATTCTTCACGGCACGGCTCACGATGTATTAATGGCTCTGCCTGGCATTGGGAAATACTTTCGTAATGTGGGCGTGATTCCGGCAAAACGTGCTTCTGTCACAGCAGCGTTTGCCGCAGGACACGACGTTGTTATCTGGCCGGGGGGTGAAGTGGATGCCATGCGTTCGTGGTCCAAGCGTCATGACGTTGTTCTTGGCGGGCGAAAGGGATTTATTCGTCAGGCAATTCGCTCAGGCGTGCCGATTGTACCGGTTGCGACGGTCGGCGGCCATGACACCGTATTTGTTCTTTCGGAATGCCGAAAGCTGGCGAAAATGCTTGGTTTGAAGAAGTTGCTGAGAACTGAGATCGCTCCGCTTATCCTTGGTTTTCCGTTCGGGATTACGCTTGAGGCCTTCCCTATGCACATTCCGCTTCCGGCCAAGATACGGACTGAAATACTCGATCCAATCAAAATCGATACTAATCCCGACCGTGAGAACGATAATGTATATGTCGACAAAATATATAAAGAGGTCGAACGCTCTATTCAGGAGGGGGTGAACCGTCTCGCACGTCTTTCGAAGGGACCTTTCTTTGGATAGATATAATTGCTGGCTTTGTAAAAAAATCAACTTCTGCGTTGCGATGCATCCTTCGTCACTCAACGTACATTCGTACGCCTCGCTCCTCAGGATTTTCGCGCCTTGAATTTGAACTTTTTACTTTGCCATCTGAATATGACTTTTACAGAATCATTATAATTGCACGATAAAAAAAATGACTATAGAAGCCGGAGGCACATTTCCGTGAAATTAAAAGGAGGAACCATGAATAAAGACTATCCAATTATTAACGCTGACGTGCTCATTCTCGGTGGCGGCAGTGCCGGCGTTATGGCAGCGATCCGGGCGAAGGAATTAAACCCAAACCAAAAAGTGGTTGTTTTCGAAAAAGGTGACATGAAATATTCCGGGTGTATTGCCAGGGGTATGGATGCCTTAAATATCGTAGCCATTCCTGAAATATCAACCCCGGAACTCTATGTGGAATCCAACTCCATTGCCTGTGAGGGGATCATGGATGAGCCGGTGAATTACCGGATGGCGGAGCGAAGCTGGGAAATGATGAAAAAGCTCGAGGATTGGGGTGTTTTCTTTCCTAAAGATGAAAATGACCAGTATGATATTCTTCAGGTGCATCCTAAAGGAAAATTCTGCGTGACCATGAAAGAGCCGGAACTTAAAACTATTCTGGCGAAAAAAGCAGTGGACCTTGGGGTAAAAATTATCAATCGGACTATGGCGGTCAGGCTTCTTAAAGATGGAGACAGAATTTCCGGGGCCATCGGCATGAATGTCCGGTCCGGTGAGATTATTGTCTGCAAGGCCAAAACAGTCATCCTTTCATCCGGTGGAACCGCAAGGTTCGGACTCCCGGACAACGGTCATCTCTACGGTGTATATGATTATCCCGGTAATACCGGTGACGGTTATTGTCTGGCATACCGGGCAGGCGCTGAGTTGAGCGGATTTGAATACACTCTGGTTTATTATATTGTAAAAGATATTAATGCGCCCCTTCTTTATATTACATTAACCCGGGGGGCAAAACTCTTTAATGCCTTTAACGAGCGCAAGGATCAGGCCCATCCTTCAATTAGAAGTATGTTTAAAGAACATGTCATGGAAGATAGCGGTCCCATGCGGATCAATATGAACCATCTTCCTGAAGAGAAAGTCAAGGAGATCGAAGAGCTCCTCTTTACCACTGAACGGCCGGCCTGTGAACGATTTTATGAGGGGCGCGGTATTGATTTTAGAACCGGTGAAATTGAATTATGGCCCACTGAGGTATTTTTATGCGGAGGGCATGGATTGACAGGCGTTCGGGTGAATGAAAATGCAGAGACGGCCGTTCCCGGCTTATATGCGGCCGGTGACACTTCTCTGGTGGCACGTGGTCATTTATCCGGTGCGTTTGTTTTTGGAGAGATCTCAGCCGAAAGTGCATCTGAGTTTGCGGCAAAAAATGGTGACGTTTCCTTAGATGAAGAACAAATCAATGCGTTTATAAGTGAAAGAGATTCCAGGCTAGCTCAAAATACAAATGAAATCGCCATCGAAGAGTTTGAGTATAAAGTCAGACGGCGGATCAGCGATTATATTAAACCGCCTAAAAATGAGTATAAACTGGACCGCGCGTTATGGTGGATGGATCGGTTCCGCGAGGAACTGTCTACAATGGTTCGTGTGCAGGATGTGCATGATCTTTTCAAATTATTTGAGGTAGAAAATATTATTCAATGTGCCACGATGAGTGCACTTGCGTCAAAAGAACGCAAGGAAAGCCGCTGGACGCCCTGGCATTATCGGAGTGATTACCCTGAAACCAATGAGCAGGAATTTAAAAAACATATCGTGTTGACCCAGGGAGAAAGGCTGGAAGATGTGAAAATATCTTATGCGCCGATTATTCGCATGGACAAGGAGGCATAACCAATGAGATTAAATTTATTAGAAAGTCTATCCGATAATATCGCCATTGATAAGGACAAATGTGTATTCTGCAGCATTTGTGTGAACACCTGTATTTTAGACAATTTAAGAATGAAACTGGCGCCCTGCCGCCAGGGGTGCCCCTTAGGCGTTAACTGTCAGGGGTACGTTCAATTGATTGCCAGGGGAGAAGAAAAACAGGCAATGGAAATACTGAGAAAAGATTTACCTTTTCCAGCGATTCTTGGACGCGTATGTTCTCACCCCTGTGAAGAAACGTGTCATAGAAAAGAAACAGAGGGGGACGCAGTTGCGATCCGAAACCTGAAACGGTATCTGGCGGATCAATTTGCGGATGAGGCGATTCCCTTGCCGGAAATGCAACCGGATTCAGGCAAAACAATAGCTATTGTCGGATCAGGGCCTGCCGGAATGATGGCAGCATATGATCTTAGAATCCAGGGCCATTTGGTAACGATTTTTGATTCTGAAAAAGAACCCGGAGGAATGCTGCGCTGGGCGATTCCGGATTTCAGGCTTCCCCAATCTGTATTAGACAAGGAAATGGGACTGCTCGCTGACATGGGCGTTTCTTTTCAATGCAATGTTGCCATTGGCAAAGATAAAACCATAGAAGCACTCAAAAATGAATTTGATGCGGTTGTTGTTGCCACCGGTTGTCCAGAACATGGGTTGCTTCATATTGCAGGAGAAGAAAAACAGGGCGTCTACCATGGCCTGCCGTTTCTTAAAATTGTTCATGAAGGGAAAAGCCCCGAGATCGGCGAAAAAGTAATTGTTATCGGTGGTGGAAACGTTGCTGTGGATTCCGCGCAAACAGCACTCAGGCTGGGAGCAAAAGAAGTTACGATGGCAACCCTTGAATCTGATAAGCAACTCCCAGCATTTCCCGAAGCTATTGAGAGCGCTGCGGCGGAAGGGATTAAGTTTGAGTGTTCATGGGGAAATCCCAAGCTGAATTTTCAGGACGACCGGTTAATCGGGATCGATTTTCAGCGTTGTGTGCAGGTTTTTGATGACTGCGGCTGCTTTGCGCCCAGTTTTGATGATTGTGAGTTGCATTATCTGGATGCAGACACCGTTATCATCGCCATTGGTCAGCAGGTGGATAAGGCATTTTTAGAATCTGCAGGACTGATTCAAGATGATAAAATGGCAGTGGATCCTCTCACGCTTCAGGCCCCGAATACACCGGATGAGAAAGTTTTTGTGGCAGGGGATACTCACAAAGGGCCGTCGTCGGTTATTCATGCACTGGCAAGTGGCCGGGAGGCTGCAGAATCAGTGCATCGATTTCTTTGTGGAGAACATTTACGATTTGGCAGAGCATATCCTGGACCCATTGAAACTGAATTTGATATTGATACAAGCGGGGCCTCTTTAGATAAACGCATTATTGTCACTGAACATCATGCAAAAGGCAAAGGGGATTTTCAGGAGATTGAATCGTCTATCACTCAGGAAGCAGCTCGATTGGAAGCAAAGCGCTGCTATTCCTGCGGGCAGCCATTTGGTAAATTCAGAACATGCTGGTTTTGCCTGCCTTGTGAAGTGGAGTGTCCCAATGATGCACTCAAGGTGAAGATTCCATATTTATTAAGGTGATTAGTTTATTAAACAATAAAAGGAGGATAACATGATTAAAAAAGTTGGTTTTGTAGGTCTGGGTGCCATGGGAAAGGGCATGGCGTTTAATCTGCTGAATGCAGGTTTTGAAATGAGCGTTTACGATTTAAATCCTGAAATACTTAAAACCTTTGAACAGGCAGGTGCTAAAATCGCAAACAGCCCCAAAGAGGTGGCACAGGTCTCGGATGTGGTCATGACCATGTTGCCGGAGCCACAGCATGTCGAATCAGTATATCTTGGGGAAAACGGTTTATTAGAGGGCGCCCACGAAGGGCTCTATCTCATTGATTCCAGCACAGTTGATCCGGAGTGTAATAAAAAAGTGTGTGAGGCGTCCGCCAAAGTGGGGGTAACCATGTTTGACGCCCCGGTTGGTGGTTCTCCTATGGAAGCTGCTGCCGGTAACCTTGTTATGCTGGTCGGCGGTAAAAAGAAAGATATGGCAGCCTGCCGTCCTGTATTAGATGTCGTGGGACAGCTTTCTCTCTTTTGCGGTCCCATAGGCATGGGTTCTGCCGTAAAACTTGCCAATAACCTCATGACAATGAATATAATGGCTCTGGTCATTGAGGGATATACTATGGCTGAAGACGCCGGAGTGGATACCAAGGTTTTGGCCGAATTGCAGCGTCTTAACGTTCCAAGAGTATTTGATATGATGGTATTGATGTTTATGGCCAAAATTGACGATGTGGGATTCCAGACAATTCTTGCGCACAAGGATGTTCGCCTGGCTTTAAAAATGGCGGAAGATACGGGCACACCGCTGCCTTTAGGGTCTGTGGTAAAATCTCTTTTGCAAATGAACATTCGGCAGGGACGGGGAAAGCTCGGTTTGCAGTCCGCCAGACGTTTTTATGTAAAAGAAGATGACAACTCGTAATTGCTTTCAAATATTTTATAAAAAAAGAGACAGGAGAATATAAAATGCAGGATAAAATTGATCAATACAAAGCTGCCGCCAAGCGTGCAGCAGAGTGGACCCTTAGCCTCATGAATGAGGATGGCAGTTACAAGGAAACTGAACATATCGTCATGGGTATGTTTAAGGCCCCCCTTGCCATGAAAACAGCCGGATATGTCAAGGAAGCCGAAACTACCCTGAATTATATCGAGAAACATTTTTTTGAAGATGGCAATTTCAATGAAGGCCATTGTGATCCTTCCATGTCAGTGTTCAACAACTATCGAAATGCCTGGTTGTGCTGGGGCGCCCATGAGCTGGGCAGGGATGATCTGGCAAATGCCGGTGCTGATTATTTAGAAAGCATGGTGCACCCTGAAATCGGTGGCATACCCTGTCGAAAAGAATACCATGATATGTTCCAGATTCTGGACTGGGGTTCAACCGCCCTGGGACTGGTAGCCTTATCAATTGTTGGCAGGAAAGAAGCTGCCATAAAATGTGGTGAATTTCTTGAAAAAATGCTGGATGATCAGCCTGAGCCGGATGAACGATTGTACTTGCGTAAATTATGGTTAAATAAACACTTGATTACTGTATGCCAACCCCATGAAATCCCGGAGTATGTACTGGATTTTCAACTTCCTGGCATGGCTTACTGGTATTTCGGAGCTGCCATGGCCGGTCTTACAAAATTATATGAACTCACACAGGATTCCCGCTGGCTGGAAACTGCTGACAGGATTTTTGGTTTGACCCAAAAATGCAGAAAAGAAGTGTATGAAGATTTGACGTCCGGCAAAATCGGCTGGGGGTGTTCATGGCTTTATAATGCCACCGGTGATCAGAAATATGCCGATGTTGTTGTTAAAGTAGCAGATCATCAATTAAAAATTCAAGAACCGGCCGGTGGCTGGGTCCGCAGGCCGTTATTTCAATCTGCAGAAGAACAACCCAATATTTTTGGTATTGAAGTTACCCAGGAGAGGGTTGTCTGGTTGGATTATTATGCACAGGCGCTTTCGAAATAATCAGTGGCTGAACGGAAAGTCCATTTATTCGTAGGTTGGGTTGAGCCCCATGGGTTATGTTGGGTTTCGTACCTCAACCCAACCTACGAAAATCAAATGTTTACCAACACAAAAATTGAAAGGGCGTAACCCAACAAATCATACGGCCGGGTTTCCGTTTAACCACTAAATAGTGAATAGACTGAAGGTTGAGGATGGTTGACAATTAATAATTGGCCTTCAGCCTTCAGTCTTCTTCCTTCAGCCTATATACCTTGTTATTGGGGAGATTAACATGGAAATACCGTTTGTTTTTGAACCGTTGCTAGGTTTCGGCGCCATAGGAATTTTCCTTGTCATTGGCGTTATTCTTCGTGCGAAAGTCCGTTTTTTCCAATCCTTCCTGCTCCCAAGCTGTCTTATCGGGGGAACCCTGGGCTGTATTGCTTTAAATCTGAAGATGTTTGATTTGTCCTTTTCGCTGTTTGAAAATTTTGCTTATCATTTTTTAAATATCGCGTTTATTTCCGTTGGCTTGACCCGGAATGTAAATCATAATAAGGAACATGGCGGAGGAAAACAGGTTTTGAGAGGTTCTTTATGGATGGCGCTTATGAAAGGTATTACCTGGCCCCTTCAGGCGATTATTGGGCTAAGTTGTGTTCTGATGTTTAGCACGTTTGGTAAAGAACTCTTTCCGACCTTTGGTCTGTTATTACCGATAGGTTTTAATGAAGGACCCGGCCAGGCGCTTTCCATCGGTAAAGTATACGCAGAGTTTGGTTTTGAAAATGCGGTTACGGTGGGTCTCACATTTGCAGTTATGGGATATATATTTTGTTTTTTTCTGGGAATGCCCCTTGTCAAAATGGGTTTAAGTTGCGGAGCTGCAAAATATGGTAAGAAATCCCTGCCCGAAGATTTTTTAAAAGGCATCCTTCCAAAAGAGAAAAAGGATGTCAGTGCAGGTACGCTTACGCTTCATACGGAGAATATTGATAATCTTGCCTTTCAGCTTGGGCTTATCGGACTCATTTATGTCATAACCTATTTTTTCTGCGATAGCATTGTCCAGATGTTGCCGCCTGCAACCGGAAAAGTGTTGTGGGGATTCTTTTTTGGAATAGGTATGATTATTGCGCTCCTGTTTCGGTTCTTGATGAGAAAAGCAGGTGTTGAGCACCTTGTCAATCCTGGGATTCAAAACCGCATCACCGGATTTGGAATTGATATTATGATCACTGCAACTTTGATGGCCATCAATCTCGGTATTGTCTGGATGTTCATTGTTCCGATCCTGGTCATATCGATCCCTTCAGGAATACTTACCTTACTGTCTATTCTGTATTTTGGGAAACGGATGCATACCATGAACCTGGAGCATACTGTGGTCGCTTACGGAATGTATACCGGGCAGATGTCAACCGGTTTATTGCTGCTTCGAATGGTGGACCCGGAATTCAAGTCGCCCATGCTCCTGGAACTGGGCGCTTATCCTTTTCTTGTTTTTCCGTTTACCATAATATGTATGGTTTTGGCGACATTGCCGGTTTCCCATGGGTATGGCATTGTTCTGATGATCGGATTATATGCTGCCATTATTCTGTTAACCCTGGTACTTCTCAAAGTCCTGAAGTTTTGGGGGAAACCTGAAAAATTGTTTTAATCTTTTTTGCCCCTAAAATGATCGCCATAAGGAATTTGAGGCTCACCAAACTTCTTAACGATTGATATATCTCTTCAGTTCCCGATAGAAGTTTTGGTGAGAGCCAAAGGTATAAAGAAAGAGGGTGTTTTCTATAATCTCATACGCCAGAAGGATCAGAGAATTTGCGGAATTGAATTTATATACCCTTACCCCGCTCAAGTCCCCGACCTTAAGCGTCCCTGTTTCCGGGTTCTGAGCTATTTTGCGGATGGTATCATCCAGGTCTTTGACCTGTTTCCGGTTCAGCTTTTTTTTCTTTCTGGCAAACACCGGCGATTGGATGATATCTGTTATTTCTGTCATTCGCCTTCACCAAAGACATAAGGTGTTCCTGTTCCGGCCTTAATTTGTTCTTTGGCGGTCATAATTTCATGAAGAAAAGGCAGCGGCAAATCGGGATTATCTTCAACAAGTTGACCGATACTTGCCCAGTATTCAATTTGCCCGGCGACGGAGCGTTTAAAAACCTTTGATTTGATTTTAGCTTTTTTTACAAGATCATCGGATATTTTTACGGCTGTCGGCATTTTACTCCTCCTTTAGTTGCCATTTATTGTAAAATAAACCATAATATAGCATATTGCAACCAGAAAATAGGAAAATAGCATACGCCGGTCCCCCTCAATGCCCGACTGATAAAAAAGGTGCTTGATACGATGAAATCGATCGGTTAGAGACCTCGGTGCCGGGTCTTGAATTTGGTAATCCTGGTACTTCTCAAGGACCTGAGGTATTGGCGGAAGCCTGAAAAATTATTTTAAAGTTTTTGTAACTTATATATTAATTAAATTCAATATTAACATCTAATTATATGAATTTTAAAAATATTAAAAAAAAGCTTGACAAAAAAATATAAGCATATATATACTGTTCTATAACACCATAACAAAATAACACTATAACTCATATAAATTAAAGGGGGGGGGATGGAGACATTTTTTTATAACAAAATTAAATTTATTATGATGGTCGTTATGGTATTTTTCATTGCCATGCTGATGCCGACGGTGCCGGTGATGGCGCTTAAAAAAGGAAGAAGGGGGTAATAAAATGAAATTTTATTCAATAAAGCAGAATATCTTGAAACCAACATTTTTATTTGTACTGGTCACAATATTTTTATTCGGGAGTGGGTCATCAGCTTACGCCCTCCAGCTCTATGACGGCGATGCCTTTAAAGCCAACCTGGATACGACCCTTTCATGGGGTGCCAGATGGCGTGTTTCAGATCGTGATCCGGATTTGATCCACAAAGTCCACGGAGGAAACAAGGATGGGGCCAATGGCGATAACGGGAATCTTAACTTTGACCAGGGCATGGTCAGCAATGCGTTTAAGATTACCAGTGATCTTGAAATTCGAAATGATAATTTTGGATTGTTCACCCGAGGATCAGCCTTTTATGATTATGAGATTATGGAGCACGACCGAAAATACGTACAACTTGGTAATGAAGGCAAAGAGCAGGCTGGAACGGATGTCAAGCTGCTGGACGCTTACGTGTGGGGCGCTCATGATTTTGGTGAGGTGCCTGCTGTTTTAAAGGTTGGCGACCAGGTGGTTAACTGGGGGGAATCCACCTTTATCGGTAACAGCATCAATGCGATCAACCCGATTGATGCCAGTGCGATTCGTGTCCCCGGCTCTGAGATCAGGGAAGCGCTTATTCCGGAAGGCATGGTGTATATGTCTGTCGCTCCCACATTAAATACAAGTATCGAGGCCCTCTATCTTTATGATTGGGGAGAAACGGAAGCTGATGCGAGCGGCACTTATTTCTCCACCCAGGATTACGCCACCCCTGACGGGTACAAGGCAATACTCGATCAAAGCCCTTTCGGAGACATGGCGGACGCCTCGGTAGAAGATACGTTTATGGCAATAGGGAGGTCTGAAACGCGCGAAGCAAACGACCAGGGCCAGTGGGGTCTTTCCTTAAAAACGTTTGTGCCGGCATTAAATGACACGGAATTTGGATTTTATTATCTTAACTACCATAGTCGTTTACCGGTTGTGAGCTCAACCACCGGTACAGTAGCCGGTGCTCAAACTTCGGGACTCATTGCAGCATCTGCAGTACCAATTACAACGGCGACACTTACTCATTTAGCAATGAACCCTGGCGATACAAAAGGGGCTGTTGCAGCAGGAACCGCCGTTGGAGTATCAATGGGCGCACCGCAGGATTCATCTATGGCAATTGCTGGTACGGCTGCAACCGGTGGTGAAGTAAAACAAACCACAACAGCCTTTGCTACCGATGCTTATGTTGAGACTTCAAAGTACTATACTGAGTACCCTGAAGACATTCAGCTTTTGGGTGTGAGTTTCAGTACTGAAGCCTTGGGATGGTCAATGCGGGGTGAAGCTTCTCACCGGCTGGATGTGCCGTACCAGATTGATGACGCCCAGCTGATTGCAGCAGCAGTTGGTGCAATCAATAAAAATCAGGCGGAAAATAATCTGGTTGGAAACTATTATGGCCAGTTCGAGACAGACATTGCCGGTTACCTGCTTTACGACGTGAGCCAGGCCCAGGTCACCTTCACAAAAATCCTTGGTCCCTTTATCGGTGCTGACGGGGGGGCGTTCATAACAGAAGCCGGGTACACCTATGTGCATGATCTGCCGGATGAACCGATTCTTGAATCACCTAGCGGTATCATATATGACAGCGGTTCCTGGGGTTATCGGTCGCGTCTGATTTTTAACTATCTCAGCGCCATCGGCGCGGTGAACCTGTTTCCCCGAATCGGCTGGAACCACGATGTAAGCGGGACAAGTCCCGGCCCTGGCCGCACTTTTCTTGAATATCGAAAGGCGGTAACGCTTGGGTTAAAGAGCACATATCAAAGCTGGAGTTTCGACGTGAGCTACGCTAACTTCTTTGGCGCAGGGAAAGACAACAAGAAAAACGACCGCGACTTTATTGGTTGCAGTCTTAAGTATTCTTTCTAAATAAATATAGGAGAAAAATATCATGCGAAAAATAATATTAATTACATTTGTTTGTTTTTTTGCGATTGGTTTTGTTGTTCCAAATACTTGGGCCAAATTAAGTCCAGAAGAAATTGCCCGTCTGGGCAAGGACCTTACCCCGCTCGGGGCTGAAAAGGCAGCCAATGCCGATGGTACGATCCCGGCATGGGAAGGCGGCATCACCACACCGCCTTCAGGTTATGAGCCGGGGATGCACCATCCGGACCCCTTTGCCGGCGATAAGGTGCTTTTCAGTATTGATTCTGCCAATATGGACCAATATGCCGATAAACTCACCCAGGGACATAAGGCCATGCTCAAGGCGATGGATACCTACAAAATGAATGTTTATCCAACGCGCCGCAGTGCGTCGGTGCCCCAGCGTATTTACGACGCCACCATTAAAAATGCGGCAACTGCCGAGCTGGTGGAGGGCGGCAATGGGGTAACTGGTTCGGTTATCGGTACTCCGTTTCCTATTCCGAAAAACGGGCTGGAGGTTATCTGGAACAGTTTGCTCAAATACAAGGGCGACAGCCTGGATCGTACATATGCAAAATTCCCGGTTACCCGTGGCGGATCATATGAAAAGGGGTTAGTCCACGCCATGGAGCTGTTTTTGTATCACCGCGAAGGTGCTACAGAGGAGAAACTCAACAATCTTATCTTTGTACGATTGACAGATACGCTGGGACCGCCCCGGAATGCCGGCAAAGCCACAATTGTTCACGAGACCCTGGACCAGGCAAAAGAAGCTCGTAAAGCATGGTCGTATAAACCGGGCCAGCGCCGTGTCCTTCGCGCGCCTGAGATTGGTTTTGACAATCCAAACGAGGGTTCGGACGGGATCATAGTGACCGACCAGATTGATATATACAATGGAAGTCCCCAGCGCTATGACTGGAACCTGGTGGGCAAGAAGGAAATGGTTGTCCCCTACAATTCTTATAAACTGCATAGCGGTGATCTTAAATACAAGGATATTTTACAGAAGCGTCATATCAACCCGGAACTGGCACGTTACGAACTGCACAGGGTGTGGGTGGTTGACGCAACCTTAAAACAAGGAACAAGACACATTTACAAACGGAGAACGTTCTATATTGACGAAGATTCGTGGCAGATTTTAGCAGTGGATTGTTACGATAACAGGGACCAGCTCTGGAAATTACAGGAAGCCCCTGTAGTCAATTATTACGATGTACCCACACTCATGCCCACGTTCGAGCTTACCTACGATTTCCAGTCCGGTCGTTACAACGTATTTGGTGTCCATAATGAAGAGGATGAATATGTTTTCAATAAAAAAATGTCTCCTAAACTCTTCACACCAGCAGCGTTAAGGCGAATGGGGATAAGATAGGGCTTTAGGCATTTTTAAAGCTTAGGGCACATCTTCTTAAATGCGATAACGTATTCAACCAAACATTTAACGGGCGGGGATAAACCCCGCCCCTACGGAAAATGCCTTAAATCCCATGTAGGGGAGGGCTTCATGCCCTCCCGGGAAACTCCCGGTATTTGTAACTGTATTTATGAAATCTTGTACTTAGAGCAACCGAATCATTGGATCAATGGTCGCCTCCTGCCAGGAACGACCGGTGTTTAGTAAATTTAAAGGAGCATATCATGGAGTTTGATAGACTAAAAACGCTGCTTCTTATGGCATTGTTGCTTGCCGTAATGATGCCAGTATCCGTTTTTGCCCAGCCGAACTATTCAGTAAAAGCGCCTCTGGCAACCCGGTCTTTGCTGCTTGATGGCGTTACTAAAAATGGTGATGTGGTCCTCGTGGGAGAGCGGGGGCATGTTCTGATATCCGGCGATGTTGGCGCCACATGGGAACAAATGAACGTTCCCACCCGCACTACACTTACAGGAGTTTATTTTCAAGACAGGAACACAGGATTTGCAGTCAGTTATTATCAGGAGATTTTACGCACAAAAGATGGCGGAAAAAGCTGGAAGGTAGTCCATGCCAAAACAGACGATGAGCGTCCACTTTTGGATATATGGTTTAAAGATGCGAATATCGGCTTTGCCATTGGCGCCTATGGTTTGTTTCTCAAAACCGAGGACGGCGGGAGTACATGGCGGTCCGAGACGCTGAATGTTACGAAGTCCTTTGCTGAAGAGGATGGCATCTCTGATGAGGAATCAGCACTTATGGGTGCTTTTGGTTTTGATGAAGAAGAAGCTGCAGGTTTTGAAGACGCTGAAGAAGAGTATATTGAGGAGTTTTGCTTGAACCATATTATCTCCAGTGCCACAGGGCGGATCTTTATCGCAGCCGAAATGGGCACGATCTATCGCTCGGATGATGGCGGGCAAAGCTGGGCTTCGCTGGCGTCACCGTATCATGGTTCTTTTTTGGGCATCCTTGCCCTTGATGGTGACTCGCTGCTTTTTTTGGGGTTGCGTGGCCATATGTACCGAACTGACGACGGAGGCGATACCTGGCAGGAGATTGATACCGGGACCGGTTCCACCCTCATGGGCGGCGTCCGCCTTGACGACGGCAGAATTATCATCACCGGTCTGGCAGGTACGGTGCTGGTAAGCCGGGATGGCGGCAATAATTTTACATATTATATGCATCCCAGTCGAAAAGATATCATGACATCCGTCGCACCTGATGGCAAGACCGTGCTTCTGATCGGCCAATTCGGGGTGAAGAAGCTGCAGATTGATGGCCTTACCGTCAACCATTAACGTTTATCTCAGGAACAGGAAATGGGAGAATTCATCTCATGATTTCATTTTTGGAAAAAATTATCTTCTGGCGCCGCAGCCTGATTCTGGTGTTTTTTGCGGTCACCACCGTGTTTATGGGCTACTCATCATCAAAGCTCTATATTGACGCCGGCTTCTCAAAGCTCCTCCCTCTGGAACACGAATACATGAAGACATATCTCGATCATAAGGAGAGCTTTGGTGGAGGCAACCGGATTATCATCGCCCTGGTTGCCAAAGACGGCGATATCTACACGCCGGAGTTCTTTTCCGCCTTAAAGGGCGCTACCGATGAGGTATTCTTTCTACCGGGCGTGGAAAGGAGTAAAGTGAAATCTCTTTTTACGGCCAATGTTCGTTATGTCGAGGTAACTGAGGATGGGGTCGATGCGGGTAATGTTATTCCCGCTGATTTTCAGCCCACACCCGAAGGGCTGGAGCGGGTGCGGCAGAACGTGCTCAAATCCGGTATCGTTGGTCGCCTTGTGGCGAATGATTTTTCCGGGGCTATTATTAGCGCCGGTCTGCTCGACATGGACCCTAACACCGGCAAGAAGCTCAACTATCTGAAGGTTTCCCGGGATCTTGAAGAAAAGGTAAGAGCAAAATTCCAGACTGAGAAGATTGACGTTCATATCATCGGGTTTGCTAAAGTCATCGGTGACATGGCAAAAGGCGCCAAACGCGTGGTCATTTTTTTCGGAATCGCGTTTTTGATTACAGCACTGATGGTCTATCTCTACAGTATGTCATTCTGGCGAACGGCTGCAGTGTTATGTTCGGCCACAACGGCTGTGGTATGGCAATTAGGACTGTTGCCGATATTGGGGTTTGGTATCGACCCCATGGGTATTCTGGTGCCTTTCCTTATTTTTGCCATTGCCGTGAGCCATTCAGTTCAGATGGTCAGTGCCACGGGCTCTGAACTTTACAACGGTGCCACCCCGCTCGAAGCTGCCCATGCCGGCTTTCGTCGTCTGCTGGTGCCCAGTGTGACCGCCCTGATTACCGACACCATTGGTTTTCTTACGATCTATCTGATACCAGTACGAATCATCCAGGAGGTCGCGCTGACCGCAAGTATAGGCGTGGCCGTCATTATTGTCGTCAACGGCATGCTGCTGCCGGTGCTCATTTCGTTTCCGCCGACCAGTGAGAAATATCGGCGCAAGCTTCATCGCCGTGCCAAACGCCTCGCACCGGTCTGGCGTTTTCTGTCGCGCTGTGCTGAGCGAAAGGTGGCTGCCGCTATCGTCATGGTGGTGCTGTGCCTGACAATTTTCGGCGCCTGGAAAGGGGCAGGGGTCAAAATCGGCGATCTCCACCAAGGAGTACCCGAGTTCCGTCCTGATTCACGCTACAACCTCGACACAGCAGCAATTACTGATCGATTTTCCATCGGTGTCGACTCCATCTCCGTGATTGTCGAGACCGTGGCATTCGGCTGCCTGGACTATGAGGCAATGAGCGATATCGACGAGTTTGCATGGTACATGCAAAATGTTGAAGGGGTGGTGTCTGTGGTTACACTTCCTTATATTGCCAAAAGAATGAACTCGCGCTGGCATGAAGGGAATCCAAAATGGAAGGAATTGCCCAGAGGCCGCGAGGAAATTATGACAGCGACCTCAAATGTTCGAATGAAGTCCGGCATGCTGAATAAAGATTGCAGTGTTATGCCGGTAAAAATGTTTACAAGCGACCATACGGCTGAAACAATAGACCGCATCACGTCCGAGGTTAAAAATTATATCGCAGCAAATCCATCGGATAAGGTAAAGTTCAGACTGGCAACCGGCAACGTAGGCATCATGGCGGCCACAAATGAAGAAGTGCAGGCCCGTCAGTTCCCGATCCTTTTTTGTGTTTTCGGCGCGGTCATACTTTTTTGTCTGATCGCCTTTCGCTCCATTCGGGCAGTGTTGATTATACTGCTGCCGTTAGGGCTTGTGTCGCTTCTGGCGTATGCGCTGATGAATTTTTTAGATATTGGTTTAAAAGTAAACACTTTGCCGGTGGTAGCGCTGGGTGTCGGGGTCGGTGTGGATTACAGTATCTACATTTATGGTCAACTTCGCAGTCTCATCCAGGAAGGCATGCCGCTTCGGGAGGCCTATGAGCTGACGCTGGATATTACCGGTAATGCCGTTATGCTGACCGGCATCACGCTGGCCATCGCCGTGGGCACCTGGATCTTTTCGCCCCTCCAGTTCCAGGCGGACATGGGCATATTGCTGACCTTTCTGTTCCTTATGAACATGATCGGCGCAGTCATTGTTTTGCCTGCTATGGCATACTGGCTGCTCAAAAAAAATACGGTGGAAACCGTTTGAATGTAAAATAGGGATATAGATGATGAAAGATTTCAAAGGATTATTGCAATGAAACGTTTTTGCGCGAACAGAGAACAAATGGACAGTCAATGGAGAGGTCTCAGTAAACAGTCTGTTAAGGTCCTTTTCATTTTAGTTTTGGTTGGAATTTCGTTCCACTTTTTTACCGGTATTGTCCAGGCGGAAAGTAAAAAAAAACCGAATGTCGTTTTTATTATGTCTGATGATCATCGCTGGAATCACATGGGGTTTATGGGTCATCCCTGGATACAAACACCGAACATGGATCGGATGGCAAAAGAAGGGCTCGTGTTTAATAATGCGTTCTGCACCACTTCATTATGCAGCCCTTCACGGGCAAGTTTTGTTACCGGTCAATATGCCCATAAACACGGCGTAACAAATAATATTACCCCTTGGGATAATAAGAATGTTACGGTGCTCGAACTGATGAAAAAAGGCGGGTATAAAACCGCCTTTATCGGCAAGTGGCATATGCCGGGTCACCTCCCGAAACTAAGAGGTGTTGATCGATTCATCACCTTTACCGCCAAGACCGGCCAGGGGCAACACTTTGACTGCCCCTTAATCATTGATGGCGTTGAAACCCAGAGAAAAGGGAAATATCTGGGAGAAGATCTGACGGATTTTGCCATTGAGTTCATTAACAAAGAGAAGGATAATCCCTTTTGCCTCTATCTCTCCCACAAGGCGCCTCATGGCCCTTTTAAACCGCCGCCAGAACTCAAGGAATTGTATAAGGATAAAAACATTGACCATTTACCCAAGTGGGCGCATCGCTACGCAGGTATGTGCGATGGTGAAATTTACGGCGGTGTTTTATGGAATGCGGAAGCCCAATACAAGAAATACTGCAGCCTGATCACCTCCCTGGACCAGCAGGTGGGAAGGGTTGTTGATGAACTGGAGCGGCTGGGGATCGCAGATAACACGATCGTGATTTACTCAACAGATAATGGATATTTTTTCGGCGACAAGGGACATTTTGATAAACGCTGGGCCTATGAGCCTTCTTTGCGGATTCCATTTATCGTGAAGTATCCCGCAGGTATCAAAAAATCAGGAATCCGATCCGATGAGATGATTCTTAATGTGGATCTGGCCCCAACCCTTCTTGATCTGGCGGGTCTTCCGGTTCCTGATAATATGGATGGGAAAAGCATTCTGCCGATTATAGAGGGTAAAGAAATTACCTTAAGAGATGCTTTTCATTATGAGTTTTTTAAGGATTTTCCGCCGTATACGGTTCCCGGGATTGATGCGGTCAGGACAAATGAATTTCTATACATTGAATACAATGAATCCCGAATGAAGCCGGAACTCTATAATATTATAAAAGATCCCGAAAACATCCATAATTTGATGGAAACACCCGAAGGTGCAAAGGTCCTTCCCGGGCTGAAAATACAGTTAGAGGAATATAAACGGAGGAAGCACCATGGGTAATACAATAACAGGAATTGACAGGAAACCTCTGGCCGGGCTTTTTATCCCTGCCGGGAGTGTTCTATGTTTCTGGATCATCTTGAATCTTGCTTATAATCTTATCGGAACGATTGATGATGCTGCGCTGTATAGAACATTGGCAGCGTCAATCTGTATTTTGCTTTATGTCAGTGTGGGTTTCAGCAGTCTGTTTATTTATCCTATTATGTATTTAAATGGTGCTTCATTTAAGCTGCGGGTGCTGGGTGTATATATCATGCCCATGGCCTGGTGTATAAAGGAATTTTACCGGGTCACCGCCGGTGTTGCATTTTTGGAAGGACTATTTTTTGCTTTTTTTACTTCCATCCAGTTGTTCCTTCTTTTAGGGCAGATTGGATTAATCGGGGTCGGCGAACTTATTAGCAGGGCAATCGTGAAACGCAAAAACGCCTCCATGAAAATTGTGACCCCGGGACCGATCATTGCGATACTCATCTCATTGGCATCGACTTATTTTATCGTCATCTGGGATGGTGGTCTTAATTTTCACCTGATGATTAAGATGATTTATGTGAAGCTGTTTTTATAATTAGTCCTTGAACGGAAACCCACCGGAAATGATTTGCTGGGTTTCGCCCTTTAGAATCTAATCTTGGCTAAATGGTTGATTCTCGTAGGCTGGGTAGAGCGTAGCGAAACCCAGCATGTTAGAACGGGCTCTACCCAGCCTACGAAAAATCGAGGTTTTCGTTCAGGCGCTAATTAGCGTTTTTAAAATAAAATATAAAGAGAATCATTATGAAGTATAAAATCAGATTGATATTGATATTGTTGCTTCTTGTTTGTTTTCTCCCGGCGTGTGCCAAGGTTAAGATCTTGGCGGCACGGCTATTGATAACCGAGTCGACGCCTAAAACATACACTTTGCCGGAAAAAACGACATGGAAACCCAAAGGAATCAGGAGCTTTTCAACCAACAAGAACATCAACAGCCGTCCAGTGACTTTCGGGCGGGCGATGCATACGGATCTACGCGGATCAGATGAAATTGCCACAGTGATATCACCGGCAATCCAAGCTGATTGGACGGCTGAGCAAAACTTCTTTGTGCCCGAGGGTCCTGTCTTTGACAGTCAGGGGAATATTTATTTCTGTCCGGTTTTCCCCCCGGAAGATCTGATCATGATTTCTATCGAACCGGAAAAGGGAAAACGCAGGTGGGTACTGCCGGGTATTAGTGCCGGGGCCGGAACGCCGATGATTCTGACGGATCCGGAAACCGGCGAAGACCTGATATATGTCGGCACTTATGACAGGGCGGTTGCTGCCAAAATTGACGGGACCATACTCTGGGATGTTCCCACCGGATTGCCGAAGCTTCAACCAGGATCACTGAAGCCGAATCAGCACAATTTCGGCTTGAACTACCATCCCCAAACCGATTCCTTGATTGCAGCGTTGGGAGACGGCTATATTTATGTTTTGGATCGGAAAACCGGGAAACAGCGGTTACCGGAACCTTTCATGATGCCGGGTGCCCAGACGGCAGTAACTAATTTTTCGTTGCCGGCAAATATTGCTGAAAAGGCAAACCAGGATATCGCCCATATGGTGGGTGATACCGGAGACAGCTTTGACCCGATTACCTCTGTCCTTCATGTTGCCGCAGGAGAGCTTCAGAAAAACACCAACTTTTTTTCCGTGGACAGCAATAGTGGTCGTATTTGGATTGCGGCAACCTTGCCTGACGAAGAAGATGGGAAAAAAGACGGTTGGGCTGACTTTGCAGCTTTATATGGCCTTGACCTTGTCCAGGAGGACGATAACTACAGGTTGGAAATCAAGGTGATCTCTAAAGTTCCGGGGGGCACAGCCTCAACACCCGCAATCAGCGCTGATGGAAGAAGGGTCTATATCGCCGATGCCTTTGATTCCGTTTATGCTTTTAATGCCGCTACAGGGGATAAGATCTGGTCCATCAACGTTGAAGCCAAAGTGGCAGGATCTATTGTGGTTTCCGCGGATAACGGAGAGATTTTTGCGAACACGCGAACAAAAATCAAGAAGATCGTTGATCGAGGCGATTATGCAGAACTGGCATGGACCGCTAATTTGAATATGTACGATACAGGTAATTTTCAGGAAAACATTAAAGCCTTAGGCGCTGAAGTGGGCGCCAATGGTATTGCTTTCACCGGCGCCGCAGGCGTCGTCACGGGTAAACAGAAATTTCCTTTGCGACTGGGCGCCGGATTGATCGATAGAGAGACCGGAGAGGTTGTCTATTTTGCAGACGGAGCGGAAGATTCCGTTTCATCGATGGTAACGGGCCCGGATGGCGGCATTTACGTGGGCAACTCTCCTTTGCGAAGAGCTTTGGGTCGGGCGATTTTTGGAAATTCAAAAAGCCCTAAGCCCATTGTCGGTGGCATCACAAAGTTCAAACCGATTCACCAGCACCTTATCATAAGAGATGCCCTCTGGGCCGCGGCCAATAGAGCTATAAACACGGCTACTTTTGCCATGTCGCATGGTGCAGCTGCCCGCGAGGATATTTTTCAGATAGAACAACTTATGGCGCAGTGTCATCGTGTGGCACCGAAAGCGATGCAGGAAGGCTCCTTGACGGAAGAGCAATGGGGGATGATAAGGGAGGTTATTGATCGTGTCGTTGAAGATATTAGACCAGAAGAGGCGGCACTGACCCGAGTGGCTGAAAGCCTGTTACAAGCGGTGGACATCCTGGATAAATAAGGATGGCTTCGTAAAAAGTCCAACTTCTGCGTTGCGCTGCATCCTTCGTTTCTTCAAAGTACGAAAAGTACGTATCATCACTCAGGATTTGCGCGCCTTGAATTTGAACTTTTATACTTTGCCATCGAAATTCGACTTTTTACGAGATTGTCAATAAGGAAAAAGGAGTAAACGGTGGGAAAATATTTCATACACAAGTTTTTCAACGGCATTTGGATTGGCATGTTCTTAGCCGTATTGCTTATTGCCGGATGCGCCACTCAATCGGGGGGCAAATACCCTGATCAAAGTATGATAACGAAAAAATTAGAACAAACAATCAATGCGGATAATCAGAAAAGTCCCAATGTGCTTGTGGTCCTGCTTGATGACGTAGGGTACGCTGATCTGGGAGCCTATGGATCGGAAATAGATACTCCGAATATAGATCGCCTGGCGCAAAACGGTTTGCGCTACAATAATTTCCATGTCACTCCTACCTGCTCTCCGACAAGGGCTGCGGTAATGACCGGCAGGGAATCTCACCGTGTGGGCATGGGACTGGTTTCCAGGTTTGATCTCGGTCCCCGTTTTCCCGCATTCAGGGGACGTATTGATCCGGCAGCAGCGACCGTGGCGAGAGTCCTTCAAAATTCAGGGTATGGTACTTATGCGCTTGGTAAATGGCACCTTACACCACCGTCTCAACTGGGTCCTGCCGGGCCTTTTGAAAACTGGCCCCTGGGAAAAGGCTTTGACCGTTTCTACGGCTTTATGCCCGGTTCTACGGATCAGTTCGCGCCTGAGTTAATCGAAGATAACAAGGTGGTTGACCGGGATTATGGTAAGGACTACAACCTGACCCGCGATCTGGTGGATCATGCGATTACAATGCTTCGCACACACCAGTCTTATGCCGGGTCTCATGCCGGAACTCAAGGCGGTGACCGCCCGTTTTTTATGTATATCGGCACACCGGGTATGCATGCCCCGCACCAGGCCCCACAGCAATATTTAGATAAATACCGCGGCCAATATGATGAGGGATGGGATGTGGTGCGGGCACAGCGGTTTGCACGCCAGAAAGAAATGGGGCTGATTCCCCAAAACGCAGTCCTTCCTGAAAATGATGAACGGATTCAACCGTGGGAATCTTTAGACAGCAACCAGAAGAAAGCGTATGCGCGGTTGCAGGAAGTGTATGCCGGTTTTCTTGATCAGACGGATGTTGAGCTGGGTCGCTTGTTTAACGAATTGAAAACCTTGGGTGAACTTGACAACACCCTGATTATCGTAATGTCAGACAACGGCGGCAGCCAGGAAGGTGATATAAATGGTTCGGTGAACCATTCTTCGCACTACGCGGGTCTGGAAGAGTCGGTTTCAGACATTCTGGCGCGTCTGGATGATATTGGCGGTCCGAACTCCGGCCCGAACTATCCCATTGGCTGGGCACAGGTGAGTAATACGCCGTTTCCCTACTTTAAGCAGGACACCTATGGCGGCGGCATTAATGTGCCGTTTATTGTGCACTGGCCTGCAGAATTAAAGGCCAAAAATGAAGTTCGTACACAGTACCACCATGCGACTGATGTTATGCCAACGATTCTGGAACTGCTTGATCTGGAACTGCCCGACGTGTTTGATGGATATGAACAATTACCGGTTGACGGTATCAGCATGGCCTACACCTTTGATAATTCCGATGCCAAAGACCGGCGCACCAAGCAATTTTATCGAATGGGACACAACCGGGGAATTTATCATGACGGCTGGACAGCCGTGGCCCGGCACAAAAGCGGTGATGACTATGATGATGATAAGTGGTCTCTTTATAATTTAAAAGAAGATTTTGTTGAAGCAAACGACCTGTCTGCGCAACATCCGGATAAACTGAAAGAATTAAAAAAAATCTGGAAAGCGGAAGCGGAAAAGGTGAATGCTGATTTTATGATTGATCCCAAATACCCGGGTTTTTTCGGGGGCCTGGCGATTAAAGCCATTAAAGCTATGAAAGGCCCAAAAGAAAAAGACTATGTGTTTTATTCGGGAACGCCCCGTGTCGACCAAAAGGCAGCACCTAAATTTATTGACCGGCCCTATACCATCAACATCCCGGTAGTTAGAGAAAAAGGGGATGAAGAAGGGGTGCTCTTTGCAAACGGAAATCATAATTCCGGCCTTGTGATCTACATCAAGGACAGTAAAGCCGTTTTTGAATATAACTTTTGTGCCAATGTACCCAGTTTCGGGAAATTGTACAAAATTGAATCGTCAATTCCGGTGCCGACAGGCAAATCGGAAATTCAGTTTGAGTTTGAAAAAACCGGCAAGCTGGCAGGTATCGGCAAATTGTTTATTAACGGCAAAGAGGTTGGGCGGGTGGATATGCCGAAAACCATTGCCAGCCGTTTGTCCCATGAAGGGCTCGACATCGGCCGCGACGGTAATACACGTATCACTACCAGCTATTCGAACAGTTTTCCGTTTACCGGCCAGATTGAGAAAGTCATGATATGGGTGGGCACTAAATAGAAAAAATTCAAAGGGTATTATCATGAAGTTTAATAAGTTTACCTCAATTGGGTTAATCGTATTGCTTTGCTGTGTCTCTTTGACCGGCTGCGGTAAACAATGGAAAATGGCGAAAATCGGGTGGATGAAATATACCGCGGACGTAAATCCGCCGGTTCGGGAATATGAAACTCCCAAGCGGCACCATTGGAAACCGAAAGGAAAGCGACAGATTCAGGTGACCAGCCCTCTCATGCCAAGAAGAAATATCTGGCGGGCAAGGCATGGTGATGTGATGAATTCTGATGAAGTTACCACTGTGGTTGGGCCTGTCCTGGAAATAGACTGGGTTAGTGAAACAGACTATTTTAACCCCGCTTCCGCATCATTTGACAGCAAGGGAGATATTTACAACACCCCTCAATTTCCTGCGGACAGAACGTTGATTGAAAAATTAGACGGCAAATCCGGTAAGTCATTATGGAAAATTTATGGAACTAAAAGACCCACCGGCGGTGGTCGCCCATTGGTATTAAGCGACCCGGACAACCCTGGAAAAGAGATTATTTACCAGGGGGAGATAGCCGAGGTAGTGGCTGTCCATCCCAATGGGGAGGTCATTTATCACAAACCGACCGGATTTCCGGAACCGCCTGAAACAGCAACATTTGAAAATCTGGGAGAATTTAACAGCACCGGCCCCAATTACAATCCGATCTTCGACGGATTGGTTTGGGTAACCGGCACCGGTATGATTTATGCGGTTGATCGTAAAACCGGAGAACGGAACATCGAACCATTATATCTTCCTGGTAAACCCAGTCCGGGAAAAGATAACAGAAAACTTCCTAAAGCAATCAAAAAGCTGGAACAGGAAGAGTTGGCTTATCAGTTTAAAGGCACTCCAAAAGGATATACTTTGGCTCACCAGCTTGCGGTTATTCTTGGAGAACGTGTTGTGAACTCTAACTATTTATCTGTTGATCAGAGAACCGGCGCCATGTGGATCGCTGCCACCGATCTGGATGAAAAAGATGGGAAAAAGGATGGTATATCCGAGTATGGGGCGCTATATCGAATTGATGTGGTTCCCAACCCGGCCGGGAAATATGAATGGAAGATGGAAATCGGTGCAAAGCTTTCATTTGAAGGCGGTTCCGCTTCGACACCGGCGCTCAGAGGAGATGGTCAACGCGGGTATGTGGGAGATGCTTTTGGGAATATGATCGCATTTGATTATGATTGTAATCTTGTCTGGAAATACTGCCTTGGTTCCGGAGGCGGCAGTGCTGATCAGATTGGCGGTTCTATCTCGGTTTCCTCGGATAATGGCGAGTTGTATGCCATCACCCGGCGGGATGTGATAAAAATTGAAGATAAAGGCGATTATGCTGAATTGGCATGGCGCGCAAAAATGGATATGTATGAAAATATTGATTCTGAATTTCATCAGTGGAACCTTGACACCGCCACAATTACAGCCAATGGCATTGTTTTTCTGGCCGGGGTCGGACCTGCCTTTAAACTGTTTGGGGACACACCCGTATTTCTGCCTGTAAAAGTCGGCGTTGGTATTTTGGATCGAAATACGGGTCGGCTGAGATGGTTTGCCGATGGTAAAGAAAAAGGACAAAGTTCAATGGCTATGGTGATGCCGACGCCTGACGGTGGTGTTCTCATTGCCCATTCTCCTCTGCGGCGGGCGATCGCCAGGGGACTTTTTGGTGATCGTATTCATCCGACACGGGGAGGATTCAGCAAATACAGCCCTAAACGAATTGATATTATGATCAGGGATATCGCAGTGGCGGCATCTGATAAAATTAATCGGGGTATAGAGATTTTAAGTATTCAGCCGGAAGGCACAAAGGCGGATCTTGTTGAAGTAAAAGACCTTATCAATCAGGCGAGATTTGTGGCACCGAATGCTATAAAAGCAGGTGATATTACGCAGGCACAATGGAATACCATCAACGAGCAACTGGAAATTATTGAAAAGTTGCACGCTGATTGGGAAAATAATCAAGATGTGGATCTTTTGAAGCAATCGGCAGAAATATTGGAGAAGATTGCCGAAGGTATTGAAAAAGGGATGTAATTATATCTTTTAGGGAGTTATATTATGAAAGATAAACGGAATCAAATAGGGAGTTATATTATGAAAGATAAACGGAATCAAATAACCCGTCGAAAATTTATAGAGTTGGGTGCCGTAGGAGTTGCAGGTCTGGCGTTGGGAACAGGTCTGCCGGGATGCGCTAAACCTTCTCATCCTAAAGTCAATCTTATCCCTTTGTCGGAAAGACCCATCGTAGACCCCTCTAAAAAACCCAATATTATATTCCTGCTTTCGGACCAGCATCGACCGGATGCCATGAGATGTAACGGAAATCCGGTCATCCAAACGCCGAACCTTGACAGGATGGCTGCCGGAGGGGTAAATTTTACAAATTCCTATTGTGCTTCGCCGATTTGTCAACCATCCAGAGCTTCCATTTTAACCGGTCTTTATCCGCATCAAACCGGAATCACAGACAATAATCAAAAAGACTTTGACCCGCAATGGGAGACAATGCCCCGGAATCTTCAACGAGCAGGCTATAAAACTGCCATTATCGGTAAAACGCATTTTTTCTCTCTTAATGCAAAGGCCTTCTCATTTTTAATAATGGATTGGGGCATTGATACGCGAGAAAAAGATGAATTTATTCAATCTTTTGGCTACGACGATGTTATTGAAGAATTTGATCAGTATCTCCATGCGTACGACAGGTTCGGTATCAATATTTATTCGCCCTATACCGATTATCTCAGGGAAAAGGGAAACTTTGACAAATATCAAAAGCAAATCAAGAGTGTATGGCGCTATACGCCGACGCACTGGGACGGTCAGACGAGCGTCTTGTCCCAGGAAGAGGATGAAACTTCGTTTATCACCCGGCAGGCAACGAACTGGCTGAAACAACAGGATAAGAATCGCCCCTTTTTTCTTAATGTCGGTTATGTGGCTCCCCATTCACCATACATTTCCGATCCGATCTGGGCTGATTTTTACAAAGACGCAGAAATTCCCCACGGCCCCCAAACTCCCCCTGAGAAGGTCAATGAATTGTGGGGACGATATCTGGATACACGTTTTAAAAAAAGCAATTCCTATCGGTTGACCGCCGACTATATCCGAAACTCCGCACGTCAATACTACGGCCAGGTTTCGTTGATCGATCAAGGTATTGGCGACATTGTCCGAACGCTTGAGGAGCAGGGTCTGGCGGACAACACCTGGATCATCTATTCTGCGGATCACGGAGAAATGATGGGGGATTACAAGCTGATGGAAAAGCAGGTCTTTTATAAACAATCGGTCCGGGTCCCCACGATTATACGCCCGCCGAAAGCGGTCTCCCCCAAAACGGTGGATGATATGGTTGAAGGGATCGATCTGCCGGCAACGATTCTCGATATCGCAGGGGCCGAACCGCTTCCCAAATCTTCCGGACAGTCCCTGGTGCCGATCTTGAACGGGGCGGGGTCAAAAAAAGAGTTTGCCTTCAGCGAGTTGGGACAACGTGTAGCTGACAAGGACGGGGTGAGAGATAAAGAAAAGCGATGGAATTTTGTCAGTGCCGCCAATCAACGATATCGGTTGACGTACGAGACAACAACAAAAACGGCTTGTGAGTTCTTTGATCTGCAGGAAGACCCGGATGAACTGACTAACAGAATTAATGATCCGGCGGTTAAAAAACTTTGTAATGATATGATTAATGATCTGATACTTCCTCATATGAACGCATAAGAAACAATTACAGGGCCATGATGCAATGTTCCATAAGTCGATGCGAATAAAATCTTAACAAGTAGTGTTAAGCGAGAACCTCGGTTTTCAAACTTTTAGATTCTTTTATACCCATTAATCAGGAGTTTACATGTCTTATAGTAAAAAATTAATTCTGCCCCTCATTGCTTTTGTCGTGTTTTTTGCCGCTACAGGCTATTATTTGACAACAAAGAGGGGAAAGATACTTATCGTTCGCATGCTGGTAAATGAATCTTTTGTCAGAAAATTTGATTTGCCGAAAAGAACTGATTGGAAACCAGAAGGTGTGCGTACCACCGCAAAAGTTTCCGAAACTCACGGTTGGCAGACCACATATGCCCGTACCATTCATACGGATACCCATAGCTCTGATGAAATGCCTACGGCTATCACTCCAGCCTTTGAACTCGACTGGATTGCTGAACCGACTATGTTCGTACCTGAAGGTCCGGTATTTGATAGTGATGGGAACATATATTTTAGCCCTGTATTCCCCCCGGAAAATGTAATCTTAGTGTCTATTGAACCTGAAAAAGGTGAACGTCGCTGGGTCTTAGAAGGACTAAGTGGCGGCGCTGGAACCCCATTTGTTTATACGGATCCTGTTAGTGGTAAGGACATTATTTATGTCGGAACCTATGACCGGAATGTGGCATTAAATACCGATGGCTCTATCATATATGATCGCTTATCAGGGTTACCAAAACTCATAGCTGAAGATATATACGGCGGTAACCATTCCTATGGTATGAGTTATCACCTTCAACATGATGCTCTGATCACTGTGATGGGGGATGGTCACTTAACGGTTGTAGACCGCGAAACCGGTGTCTCATTACTTAAAAACCCTTTTCAACTTCCTGGTGATAAGACAGCTGTTACTAACATAAAATTGCCAAAAGAAATGTTGGCGAAGGCAAATAAAGATTTTGCATATATGTATGGTAGTTCAGGCGTTTCCAAGGACTTTGATCCACTTGGGGAGGTATTTCATGCCCTTTTCGGTGAGTTGCAGCAGGTCACGAACTTCTTCTCTATCGATAAAAATACCGGACGCATTTGGGTTGCGGCCTCCCTACCTGATGAAGAGGATGGCAACCCTGATGGTTGGTCGGAATTTGGCGCGCTTTATGGAATGGATTTGGTCTTGGAAGGGGAGGAGTATTCGATACAAATAAAGCATGTCATAAAATTTGACGGTGGAACATCCTCAACTCCTGCAATCAGTGCTGATGGCAAGCGTGTTTATGTTGCTGATGCTTTCAATCACCTACATGCCGTTAATACGACAACCGGTAAGAGAGATTGGTCTTTTGAAGCGCCGGATCTAATTACCGGATCTTTAACGGTGTCCAGTGATAATGGCGAGATATACGCTAACATTCGCAACAAGGTCATACAAATTATTGACCATGGCGATTATGCCATGCTCGGGTGGACGGCGGAAATGGAAGGCTTTGTACCAGGACGTTTTCAACGTAATTTTAAAGGACTTGGAGCTGAAGTCGCTGCCAATGGGGTGGCCTTGACCATAGCCGTTGGGATTATCGCTGGAAATCAAAAATTACCATTCAAATTAGGTGCTGGATTACTAGACAGGAAAACAGGAAAACTTCGTTATTTTGCTGATGGCGCTGAAGACTCTGTATCATCAATAGTCATAAGTCCAGGCGGGGAAATATATTTTGGCAACTCTCCATTACGACGTATTTTTGCTCGTGCAACTTTTGGGAATTCAGTTAGCCCGGTAAAACCTATGGGGGGGATTACTAAATTTAAACCTATTCATTCTGAATTGTTAATACGCGATGCACTATGGGCTGCAGCAAACCGCGCCGCCAATGCTGCAACAATCGTTAAGCAAAATTTAAGCGCTGGAAAACAGGACATTGCGCAAATTAATCAGTTGCTGGCACAATCAATTGCCACAGGCCCGCGAGCCATTTCGGAAGGAAACTTAAGTCAAAGTAAGTGGCTGTCAATTGAAACAAAAATTCATCAAACTCAAGAGTTGCTCGCCCCATCAGAATCAGCTCTTATAAAATGCTCTAAAATATTGGAAGAAGTAGTGGATTTAATTGAAAACATATAATCCAACTTAGTCTATCAGGCTGTCGTATAATGATAGATACCACTCAGCCGCCAGGCAAAAACCGGTAGAAAAATGAAAATATTACCACTACTTAATTCTGGAATATCTCTACTTGTGGGCGTGATTATTGGGTTAGTAGTGGGTTTATGCAACCTTAAGAAGTTACCTGAAAGCGTTGCTGGAGATGAATCAGCGTAAGAGCGGAGAAAAGCAAATTATACGGGATGTCTTAATCAAGCCGGCAGGGCCGGATTGCAATCTGGCCTGCTCATACTGTTTTTACCTGGAAAAGGGCGCGATGTTTCGCGAGTCGACCATTCATCGTATGACTGACAACGTGCTCGAAGCATTGATACGGCAGGCTATGGGGGCAGCCGGTGAACAGGTCTCTTTTGGCTGGCAGGGGGGAGAACCCACGCTGATGGGTGTGGATTTCTTTCAAAAAGTGGTAGATCTACAGATGCGCCACGGCCGTGAGCAAACCGTGGGAAACGGGTTGCAAACCAACGGAATTCTGATTGATCAGATTTGGGCGGGTTTTCTTGCACACTATCAGTTTCTGGTGGGCCTTTCCCTGGATGGTCCAAAGCACATTCACGATCAATACCGGTGCACCCGTGGGGGGAGCGCTACCTGGCAGAAAGTGTTCGATGCCGGCAAGCGGCTGATGGATGCCGGAGTGGCCACAAATGCATTGACCGTGGTGAATGATTATTCCTCACAGTTTCCGGATGAGATTTATGAATTCCATAAATCAAACGGGTTTGTCCACATGCAGTTTATCCCTTGCGTGGAGATCGATCCTGTCAATCCAAAGATGGCGGCGTCTTTTTCCGTTACATCCGAATCATTTGGCGCGTTTTTGTGCCGATTGTTTGATTTGTGGTTAAATGATTTTAAGAACGAAGAGCCTACTACCTTTATAAGATTTTTTGATTCTTTGTTTTATACCTATGTCGGATTAACGCCGCCGGATTGCGGGTTGACGAAAACCTGTGGCAATTATGTGGTTGTAGAACATAACGGTGATGTGTTCTCCTGCGATTTCTTTGTAGAGCCGGAATGCAAACTCGGCAATGTGTTGCAAGATAATATTGCAGACCTGCTCAATTCAGACCGGCAAATCAGGTTCGGCAATATTAAAACAGAACTGCCGGACGCCTGTAAATCCTGTCCGTGGCTGTCAAAATGTTATGGTGGTTGCCCGAAAGACCGGATTCGTGACCCTCAGGATGACGGGCTGAATCATTTTTGTACGGCTTATAAAATGTTTTTTAAACATGCAGATCCTCATTATCGTCGCATGGCAAAAGTCTGGAAACAAAAGAATGCACTGTCAAGAGCTGAAGAAACACGGCAACAGATTGAGCAGTCCGGCATCAAGGTTATGCGGAATGCCCTCTGTCCCTGCGGTAGCGGGGAAAAATTTAAAAAGTGCTGCGGATCAACCTTGATGGCTACGTAAAAAGTTCAAATTCTGTGTTCCTATGCATTCTTCGTCTGCATTCTTCCGCTGGGGGAGTAGGCTATCCCCCCCCCTTTTTTTTTTATATACATCCAGCATTGTAATTATATTGATATTGTCATGACCAAAATAAGTATCATCGTAAATTGGTCATGTCTGATTTACGATGGTGCTTATTTTGGTCATTTGAGATAAACTGATTAGAAATAAAAAATGATGGGTTGAAAAAAATACTTGACAAAATAAAAACATAGTGTAAAAGATAATTAGTTATCTGGTTATATATAACAGTGTATAAATTCAGTTGATAAAACTGCATGTGAACTAAAAGCCTATTCGAGGGAAAGATGAATCAAAGAGTTCTTGTTTTTGAACCAACAAAGTGTATTGGCTGCAAAATTTGTGAGACATGGTGCAGTATCACGCATTATAATGTCAACAACCCTGCAAAAACCCGCATCAAGATAATACGCGATCATGAAAATTTCATGGATCATGGAATTATTTGTCACCAGTGTGTTGATGCACCATGCATAAAGTCATGTAAGTTTGATGCCTTGTATAAGGACAAGAAAACCGGTGCGGTTATTGTTGATGAAGAGAAATGCAATGGCTGCAGAAAATGCATTCGTGCCTGTCCTTATGGTGCGCCTTCCATGTTTCCTGGAGAAAAACGGGTTATTATTTGTGATCTGTGCAATGGAGTCCCCCAATGCGTCGCCAACTGCCCGGAACAGGCCATCCAGTATTTAGAACGCCATAAGGCGGAACGGCTTTACAGATCGAGAATTGCAGAAAACGCTGGCGGGGGAGGCAATCAACATGACTAAAATGCCGGGTATTACGGGAAAAATTTTAAGAGTTAATCTCTTTGACCAAAACATTCAAGTTGAAGATACGCCGCCAGATATTGTCAAAAAATATTTGGGAGCCAGAGGATTCGGCATTTATTATCTGAATAAAGAAGTTGATCCGGCAGTTGATCCATTGGGACCGGAGAATAAATTGATATTTATGAACGGAACACTCGCCGGTTCATTAATTCCCGGTAACAACAAGATTAATTTAACGTTTAAGTCTCCTTTAACAAATACCTATTCATTTTCTTTATGCGGGGGCCACTGGGGACCGGAGTTAAAATTTGCCGGGTATGACGGATTGATTATCGAAGGTAAATCCGAGAAGCCTGTTTATCTCTGGATTGATGATGAATCAGTTGAACTCAGACCGGCGGAGCAGCTCTGGGGTAACATTATCAGCGAATGTGATCAAAACATTAAAAAGGAACTGGGCGGAGATACACAGATCCAGATTGCTGCCATCGGCCCTGCAGGAGAAAACTTAAACAAAATGTCATGTATTACATCCGGCATTCATCGGGAATTTGGACGCGGTGGATGCGGTGCGGTAATGGGTTCAAAAAACCTGAAAGCCATCGCGATCCGTGGGACACAGGATATCTGTTTCCATGATGCAAACCGCATGAGAAAACTGGTAAAAAGATTTTATGGCCAGCTCAAAGCCAGTCCAAAAATTCAGGTTCGAAGAAATTACGGTACCCCGGAAATGGTGAAAGATATCAATGAACGAGGTCTCTGGTGCACCCGAAATTTTTCAGAAGGGTTTTTTGAAGACGGATTTAAATTAGAAGGTCCTCAAATGCGCAGGGATATCGTGGTGGGTGATGCCTCTTGTTTTGGGTGCCCTGTGGCCTGTGGCAAACGGAGTTACGTGGTTACGGAAAAATATGGTCCGATACGCATCGAAGGGCCTGAGTTTGAAACCATCGGATTGCTTGGGCCTAATTGCGGTGTCGGTGACTGGGAGCATATTTTAAAGGCAACAAAGATTTGTGATGATTATGGTTTTGACACCATGAATGCCGGTGGATGTGTGGCCCTGACAATGGAATGTTTTGAAAAAGGCATTATCGGCCTTAAGGACACAGATGGAGTCGAGTTGCGGTTTGGAAACGGTGAGGCACTGGTAAAGGTCCTTGAAATGATGGCACAGCGACAAGGAATAGGAGATATTTTAGCAGAAGGCATCAAATACGCTTCGGAAAAATTCGGTGCGCCTGAGCTGGGAATGCATTCCAAAGGCCAGGGATTAGCTGTCTATGACCCAAGGGGAATGAAGGGTATGGGACTGACCTATGCGACTTCAACAAAGGGGGCGCACCATATGATGGCAACTACCATGGGCCCGGAAATTGTTCAAAACAATCGTCTGGAAACAAAAGGAAAGGCTGATTTGGTCAGGAATCAGCAGCTCAGTATGTGTATTGCTGATTCTATCGCAATCTGTTCAACGCTTCGAGCGGGAATGAATTTGCAGGATCTGGTGGATGGTTTTAATGCGGTGACCGGTCTTAACATGGATGAACAATCATTCAATCAAACGGCTGAAAGAATAATTAATTTAGAACGCCTGTACAATGGGACGCTCGGTTTTTCCAGAAAAGACGACACACTGCCCAAACGATTTTTAAAAGAACCAATGATTAAAGGTGAAAGTGCGGGCGAAACCGTGGACTTGGATACAATGTTAGATGAATACTACGATGCCATGGGATGGACCGATGACGGGTTGCCTACACAGGAAAAGCTTGCGGAACTGCAACTTATCTAGACTGTGAAATAATTAGGAGTTTTTTATGGCAGTTAAAATAGTAATATTGGGCGCCGGTCCGGGAGGGTATGTGGCAGCGGTTCGGGCATCAAAAATGGGCGCTGAAGTCACATTAATAGAAGCCGACCATGTAGGCGGCACGTGCTTAAACCGCGGGTGTATCCCGTCCAAAGTAATGAAAACCACTGCAGAAATGCTCAATCATTATAAACGGTCAAAGGAATTTGGGGTTGCCATCGCTGGAGACGCACATCTGGACATGAAAGGTCTGATGACTCGTAAAGAGACCGTGGTTCAAACACAGGCCAAAGGAATTTTAAACCTGTTGGCGAATAACAAAATTGAATATTTGCGAGGTAAGGGGAAAATTACAGCTTCCCACAGGATTGAAGCCCAGATGCAAGATGGCGGCATTCGGGAACTGGTTTACGATAAACTCATTCTTGCGACCGGATCTGAACCTTATGAAATTCCATCGATTCCGTTTGATGGACAAAAAGTTCTATCCAGCAGTCATGTTCTGGAATTGTCCGATGTGCCGAAATCTCTGGTGATTGTCGGTGGGGGCGTTATTGGCTGTGAATTTGCGTTTATTTTTTCTTCGTTCGGTACTCAGGTTACTATGGTGGAAGGTCTACAGCGCCTGCTGCCCCTTCCTTCCATAGATGAGGATTGTTCCAGAACCATCGCAAGGGAGATGAAAAAGCGAAAGATAAAAATTGTTTTAAACCGGACTGTGGAATCCGTGGAAAATCACAATGAACATCTAAGGCTTTCCATTGGCAAGTCTCCTTTTTCAGATACTCAAAACGATGAAACCATTCCGTCTCAAATCATTGAAGCAGAAAAAGTGTTGATCTGTGTGGGTCGAAAACCAAACACAGAAGGAATAGGCCTGAAAAGAGCAGGCGTTGCGCTCGATCAAAAAGGATGGATTATTGCAAATGATAAAATGGAAACAAATGTTGATGACATTTTTGCCATTGGCGATGTGCTCGGGCCTGAAAAAATAATGCTTGCCCATGTCGCCTCATCTGAGGGTATCGTGGCGGTTGAAAATGCCATGGGAGGAGACCGGTGTATGAAATACGATACAGTCCCAGGAGCGATTTTTACCATCCCTGAGGTCGCGAATGTCGGTCTTACCGAAGCGCAGGCAAAGGAATCATACGGTGCTGTCAGGGCAGACAGCGTTCTTTTTCGGCACATCGGAAAAGCCCACGTTATCGGTGAAATTGCCGGGCAGGTGAAAATAATTTCAGAACAGGACAGCGGAAAAATACTGGGAGTTCATATTGTGGGGCCCCATGCGACGGATTTGATAGCAGAAGGTACGCTCGCGGTCCAAAAAGGATGCACAGTAAAAGAGTTGGCGGAAACCATACACGCCCATCCGACATTATCGGAAGCTATGATGGAAACTGCTATGAAGTCTTCAGGCATGGAGATACATGGATAGTTGAATTAGGAGAAGATAAATGACAACAGAATCAAAAAAAACGCCGCTTTATGACTGGCATACGGCACAGGGAGCCAATATGGCCTTGTTTGGCGGATATACAATGCCTTTGTGGTATCCTGCAGGCATCAAGACCGAACATTTATCTGTCATCACCCATGCAGGTATTTTTGATACCAGCCATATGGCGGTGGTGACGATCACCGGCAGTGGTGCCTTTAGCCTCTTGCAGAAATGCTTTTCAAAGGACCTGGAGGCCTGCATCGGTCAGAAAAAGGCTCCTTTATCTTCGGGCAGAAGTGTTTATGGGGTTTTCTTGAATGATAAGGGAGAGGTCATTGATGATGCTGTCTTGTCGAAGATCGCTGAAAATCATTACATGGTAGTGGTCAATGCGGGCATGGGAAATTTAATCTCTCAACTTCTAATGGATAATAATGAGGCAGATGATGTGGTCATTATTGATTTAACCGATCAGTTGGGTAAAATGGATGTGCAGGGACCGCTTTCTACCAAAATATTAAACCATGTCATAAAAGATGCGGATAAAATTTTTAACCGGTTTCCATATTTTTCATTTAAAGGGCATTTTGATGCAGGCGTTCCATGTGAAGAACCAGTGCTGCTTAATGATGGAACACCTGTTCTGCTCTCACGTACCGGGTACACCGGAGAATTCGGATTCGAGATTTTCGTCGAAAAAGAGCACACTGTCAAGCTATGGGAATTAATTCTGGATGCGGGCAGTTCCACGGGGTTCATTCCGTGCGGCCTTGCAGCAAGGGATTCTTTACGGGCCGGTGCCGGGTTGCCCCTTTCTCACCAGGATGTTGGGCCATGGCTTTTTTGCAATAATCCCTGGACATTTGTGCTTCCCTATAACAAAGATCAATCCGGATTCTCCAAAAAATTTACAGGTGATCAGGCACTGTTATTACAAGAAGATGCTGAATTTACCTATGCATTTGTCGGTTTTGATCCGAGAAAAATAGCCACAGAAGACGCTGATGTGTATCTGAATGTGGATGAGAATGAATCCATTGGAAAGATACTGACCTGTGCCACCGATATGGCTGTGGGCAGACATGAGGAAAAAATCTTCAGCCTTGCCAGCCCAAATCGCCCTGAAAACTTTAAGCCCAGAGGGCTCAGTTGTGGATTTATAAAGGTAAATACCCCTTTGATTGAAGGACAATCCTTAATTATCAAAGATGACCGGCGAAAAATAAAAGTAGTGGTGACGAACGATATTCGACCGGATCGCACTGCGCGTCGCCCTATCAAAGAAATGTTGTCATAAAGGAGGATGGCTTCGTAAAAAGTCCAAATTCTGCGTTGCGCTGCATCCTTCGTTTCTTCAAAGTACGAAAAGTACGTATCATCACTCAGGATTTGCGCGCCTTGCCAATTTTATAATATTGGTGGAACTTTTTTCTTTGCCATCTAAATCTGACTTTTTACCAGTTTGTTAAGGAGGAATAAAAATGAAAGAAATTAATGAACTCGAATTACCGGAGGATGTTCGTTATTCAAAAGACCATGAATGGGCCAAGTCCGATGGGGAAACAATAAGAATCGGTGTTGATGACTATGCCCAGGACCAGCTTGGCGATATTGTATTTGTGGAAATGCCGGAGGTCGGTGACAAGTTTGGCAAAGACGACGTTTTTGGCTCCATAGAATCGGTCAAGGCTGTTGCGGATCTGTTTATGCCCGTTGGCGGAGAGGTCACGGCAATAAATACGGATCTGGAAGACGCACCGGAACTGGTAAATCAAAGTCCTTATGGGGATGGATGGATGATCGAGATCAAAGTGGATAATTCTTCAGATTTGGAAGATCTTATGACCAAAGAAGCTTATCTTGCCGTATTACAGGGGAGTGAATAATGCGTTATTTGCCTCATACACAGGAAGAAATAAACGATATGCTTGGGGTAGTCGGCGTGTCATCACTGGATGACCTGTTTAAGCCGATACCTGATGATTGCTGCCGAAGCAATGAATTGAGCTTTCCAGGACCCATGAGCGAGTGGGAGCTAAATGCACACATGGATTCTCTTTCCAATGATATATCAGCGGACCCTGATTTTAAGATATATTTAGGGGCCGGCAGTTATGAACACTATATTCCATCATTTATTCCTTACCTTGTGGGACGGTCCGAGTTTGCAACTGCATATACTCCTTATCAGCCGGAAATCAGCCAGGGGACACTTCAGGCAATTTATGAATATCAGACCTTAACAGCACGGTTGCTTGGAATGGATATTTCCAATGCATCACTCTACGATGGCGCCATGGCCCTGGCAGAAGCAATGTTGATGGCTGTGCGGGTAACAAGGCGCAAAAAAATTGCTGTGTCAAATTTAATTCATCCCCATTACCGACGTGTTCTGCAAACCTATTTTGCCCCAACCGATTATGAAATCATTGAACTAAATGGCAAAGGGAACGGCCAAACGGAATTAGAGGCAATAGACGGAATGGATGACCTGGCGGCGGTGGCAGTGCAATCACCTAATTTTTTTGGGTGTGTTGAAGATTTACAGAGCATTGCCGAAAAGGCTCATGCTCAAAAAGCGCTTCTGGTGACATGTTTTTCAGAAGCGTTGGCTTACGGACTTTTCAAAAATCCCGGGAGTCTGGGGGCTGATATTGCTTGTGGTGAAGGGCAAAGCCTTGGGATTCCCCGATCATACGGCGGACCAGGGCTGGGAATTCTTGCATGCAAGGATAAATTTATGAGAAATATTCCCGGACGACTGGTAGGCCAAACCAAGGATCTTAATGGTCGCCGCGGTTTTGTGTTAACGCTGGCAACCCGGGAGCAGCACATCCGTCGTGAAAAAGCCACATCAAACATCTGTACGAATAATAGTCTCTGCGCCGTGACTGCGGCTATGTACATGGCAACACTTGGGAACAAAGGGATGCAGGCACTGTCCCGGTTGAATTATAATAAAACAGAATATTTAAAGCAGTCCCTTAAAAATGCAGGTGCAAACATTCCATTTGAGAGCCCAACATTTAATGAATTCGTTGTGGAATTTCCTTTAGGATTTGAAAAAAAATATAAAGGCCTGCTGGATCGGAAAATTATCGCCGGGCTGTCTCTTGAGCCTTATTATCCTGAATATAAGAGTCACTATCTTTTGGCGGTAACGGAAACAAAGACCAGAAAAGATTTAGATGCTTTTGTGAAAGAGGTGGTATCATGAATGATAACATAAAACAGGGTGCAACAGGCCTTATAATGAATGAACCGCTTTTGTGGGAAAAGGGGAAAAAAGGCAGGATCGGCTTTTCACTCCCTGAAGCGGATGTGGATGCTTATCCATTGGATGAAAGCCTGGTTGGCCACGGACCGGATTTTCCAGATCTTTCCGAAGTCGATGTCGTGCGTCATTATACCTGTCTTTCACAATGGAATTTTGGTGTTGATACGGGTATGTATCCCTTAGGGTCGTGTACCATGAAGTATAATCCCAAGACCAATGAGCGGCAGGCCGCATTGCCGGGGTTTGCAAACGCGCATCCCCTTCTCCCGCAGGAAATGGCACAGGGTGTACTGAAGATGATATATGACCTGGAGCGATGCCTGGCAGACATTACGGGCCTGGATGCGGTAACTGTCCAGCCGACAGCCGGCGCTCATGGTGAACTTTGTGGGATGCTTATTTTTGATTCGTATCATAAGAGCAGAGGGGAAAAACGGTCTAAAATTATTGTCCCGGATACGGCACATGGAACGAATCCCGCCAGCGCAGCACTTTGCGAAATGAAACCTGTGGCGGTAAAATCAAATGAAAATGGTATTTTAGAACCGGAACGTATTGCAGCAATTATGGATGAAGATACTGCGGGAATAATGGTTACCAATCCAAACACCTTGGGGTTATTTGAGGAAAATATCAAAGCCATCGCTGGTATCGTTCATGGGAAAGGCGGATTGGTCTATGGTGATGGGGCGAACATGAACGCGGTCATGGGAATCGTTGATATGGGCAGGATTGGTATAGATGTGCTTCATCTCAATTTACACAAAACATTTTCCACCCCCCATGGCGGTGGCGGGCCCGGTACAGGGCCTGTATGTGTTAAAAAGCATCTGGAGCCATTTTTGCCCATCCCCCGGGTAATCAAGCAAGACGAAATGTATGCGCTCAGAGAGGACTTTCCTCAAAGTATTGGCCGGCTTCATGCGTTTTACGGAAACGTAGGCGTCATGTTAAAAGCATACAGTTATATTCTGAGTATGGGTCCGGAAAATCTTAAAAAAGTAAGCCAGCTGGCGGTTTTGAATGCGAATTACATTAAAGAAAAGCTGAAAAGTACTTTTCATCTGGCTTACGACAGGCCCTGCATGCATGAATGCGTGTTCTCCGATAAAATCCAGCAGGCTAATAAAATATCCACACTGGATGTTGCCAAACGTCTTATGGACTATGGCTTCCATCCGCCGACGATTTATTTTCCACTGGTAGTTAATGGGGCAATTATGGTGGAACCCACGGAAACAGAATGCAGGGAAGATATTGACCGGTTTATTGAAGCCATGAAAGCCGTTGCCAAAGAAGCTGAACAAAATCCGGATTTGCTTCGCAACGCACCTGTCACACCTAAATTAAATCGCCTGGATGAAACTTCGGCTGCACGTAAACCTTGTTTAACGGGATAATAACAATCAGGTTAGATAACATTTTAATAAACCTGGGTAAAACGTTGATCCAGTATCTGGGGGGGGATAAACCCCGCCACTACGATATTTATCATAAAACGATGTAGCGGAGGTCTTTAGACCTCCATTTGTAACGGACTTATGGAAGGCTAAAGCCTTCCGCTACATTGAGTTATATGTGAAATGACATATTATAGCCCAGACTTATTGAGAAATTATCAGGTAAGTAAACGGACAAGTTGAAAAAATGTTTTCATACGATTCACAACGGACAGGTTCAGAAAAAAGCTTTTTGAACGTAGAATTATCTATGATGGGGTATGGGGCAGCCCAAGATCTGCAAAAAAATATTGTTGCGGCGCGAAGGGAAAAAATTATCAACAACGACGTTGTCCTATGGCTTGAGCATTCACCTGTATTTACATACGGGAGACATGGAGGGATTGACAATCTACAAATGGATCCGCTTTTACTGGAAAAAAGAGGCATTTTTGTTGAGCAGTCCGAAAGAGGAGGGAACATTACCTTTCACGGACCTGGCCAACTTGTTGTTTACCCGATCATTGACTTGGAAGAAGCACGGTTAGATGTCCCAGGATATGTACGAATGCTTGAAGAAGTAATGATATTAACGGCAGAAGACTTTAATGTCGAAATTCAACGTCGACAGGGTAGTCCCGGGGTTTGGGTGGGCAACCGTAAAATCGGGAGTATCGGTATCGCCATTCAAAAAGGGATTTCTTTCCATGGGATGGCGCTCAACGTTAATCTTGACCTGACGCCATTTGAATGGATTCATCCCTGCGGTCTTACAAACATAACCATGTCATCCCTTGAAAAGGAACTATCAAAAGAAGTTGAATTAGAAAAAGTAAGGGAAAGGGCGCAGGCGCACATGGCTTCGATTTTTGAAAAAGATTTTGTAATGATCAGTAACGAGGAGGTATTAAAAACGGAAGAACATGGCCTGAGTAGCCCACTTATTGGTACAGTGGTGCACGAAAAGGTGGACATAGAGCTCCTTAATCATCGTCCGGTGGCGCATAACCGAATTATGAGGGAGTGGCGGAATCAGACGCAATCACCGAAAACTCGGAGAAAGCTGCAATGCCGACAGACGCTTATTGATGGGAATATAACAGGTAGGTGACTTATCGTGCAGGTTCAAATCCTGCATCCCTCAACAATATGGGGCCGCTGTTCAATCAGCAATTCGCCTGAGTTTTCTGCTAATTTCTCACGCCGAGGCCCCATTACAATTTCAATAAGGACATCTCTTCTACCCTCAAAAAGAAAAGCACTGGGGCTGCTGCTTGAGATCCTTTGTCAATAATGGGTGAGAGGATTAACTTTATTTAAAGATTGATGGATTCGTAAAAAGTGTCGCTTTTAACAAAAGATGGCTAAGTTAAAAGTTCCATATACAAGGCGTAGCTTTTTTTCAGGCACGAAGGCATACATGTAGTATGTTGAGTGTCTGAGAAAAAGCTACAACGCAGTAGATGGGACTTTTAACTTAGCCATCAAGATTGGTTGGATACAAATGGAAAACCTAACACATGATATCAGGGTAAGAAAACCCAAGTGGTTGAGGCGCCGCCTTCCCGCAGGGCCAGCCTATGAAGGTGTATGCCGGATGATTGCCTCAAAAAATTTGCATACTGTTTGCCAGGAGGCTAAATGCCCCAACGTATGGGAGTGTTTTGCAAAACACACGGCAACATTTATGATTTTGGGAGACCGGTGCACAAGAAATTGCAAGTTTTGCGGCGTAAAGCATGGCCCGATTGGTTTGCCGGACCCCGAAGAGCCCGTCCGTGTGGCTTCAGGCGTAAAAGAGCTGGGATTGAAATATGTAACCATAACATCCGTAACACGGGATGATCTTGAAGATGGTGGGGCCAAACTTTTTGTCTCAACCATTAATGAGATCCGCAAAGTCAGCCCCGGCACGCGGGTGGAAGTGCTGATTCCTGATTTTCAGGAAAATAAAGAAGCGCTTTGGAAAGTTGCCACGGCAAGGCCCGACGTGTTGAATCATAATATAGAGACTGTCCCCCGACTCTATGTTAAAGCACGCCCGCAGGCGGATTATAAAAGATCTCTTCTAGTTTTATTTTTAGCGAGAAAAATAGATGATCGCATAGTTACAAAATCAGGCTTAATGCTCGGTCTGGGGGAGTCAGAAGAAGAATTGCTTCAAACCATGAAAGATCTATTGAAGGCCGGTTGCCGTATACTGACATTGGGGCAGTATTTACAACCGAGCAAAGATCAATTGCCGGTTGAACGTTTTGTCGAACCGGAAGAATTTGAAAAGTGGCGAAAGATTGGATTGGAAATGGGGTTTGCAGAAGTTGCCAGTGGGCCGTTTGTGAGGAGCTCATATAATGCCGGTGAAATTTTTGAATCACTTATGGAGGAAAAATATATATGAAAAAATTTATGATACTCAATTTGGTGGGAAAAGACCGGCCGGGAATTGTGGATGAAGTTTCTAAAATTCTTTTTGGGCATGAAGCAAACATAGAAGATAGCCGGATGGCGGCATTAGGGGGCTGTTTTTCAATCATGGCATTGTTTTCATGTAATGAAAAAAGCGTTGAAGATGTCGGCAAGGATCTGGAAAATTTAAAAAATAAGGGATTTACAATATCCCTTCATGAAGCCCAGGATCCATCCATGCTGCCCGAAAAAAAGGTAACACCTCTTACTATCGAAGTGCAGGCTATGGATCATCCAGGTATTGTTCAAGAGCTTGTTCATTTGCTCCACCAGTTTAATTTAAATATTCAGTCTTTGGATACTCAAACAACCAATGCACCCCACTCTGGAGATCCACTTTTTCATCTCTCTCTAAAGGCCGAAGTTCATGAAGAAACACCTGTTGCTGTTGTGAAAGTGAAAGTCAAGGAATTGGCGGATAAAATGGATCTGGATCTCCGATTTATAACTGATTAACTGAAGCTGTGTGGTTAAGTTATTTATGCCATATTTTCAGACACAAGATGGCTGTCGCCTGTTTTTTGAATTATACAATAATGATCAGGCAAAACATAATCCGGCGATTGTATTTTTAAATGGATTTACACAGACCACTTTGTTTTGGAAATACCAGGTTGGGAAATTTAGAGAGTCATACCAGGTGTTAACCTATGATGCCCGGGCCCAGGGGAATAGCGATTTAAGCGATCTTCCTCTGACATTGACCCAGCACGCGAAAGACCTTGTCGATTTATTAACTTTTCTTAAAATAAAAAAGGCGCATTTCATCGGAATAAGCCTTGGTGCCAGAATTTCTTTGGCCTTTACCAAACTCCAACCCCAAAAAGTGAATAGTTTGATTCTGTGCAGCATTGCAATGGAAACAAGCGCTCACGCTCATCAAATTTTTCAGGCAGCCAAGAATATTTTAGAGCAGAATGGGAAAGAAAGTATGGCTGAGTATCTGCTTCCATATCTTTCAGGCAGTTATTTTTCCAAGAAAGAACAAACCTTCAAAAGAGCCATGGCAAAAGCAATCGCAAACAGAAACAAGAAAGAATCTCTTTTCGTACAATTGGAAGCTATGCAAACTTATCCTGACTTTTCAGAATTGACACTTCCTTTGCAAATTCCATCCCTCTTGATTACCGGGTCTGAAGATCGACTTTTCACTGACAGTGAGGCTGAACGACTTGTAAATCATCTGGGTGGTCAATGGGAACAGATTCATGACACCGGCCATTCTATTCCTATAGAGATTCCTGATTTGTTTCACAAAATAGTTCGTAAATTTATCGAATCGTGTCCTATATGCTCAAGATAAGCACAATTTTAGGCACAATTTTATTTTCCAAATATATTAAGATCCAAAGAAAATTTTGATAAGCATGCTTTTAGACGAAATCTATATATCTAACCTAACTTTTTAATACCAATCTTCAACTTTAAGTGCGCCGACCCGTTTAAATTCTTTTATATTATGGGTTACAAGTGTCGCCTTTGCTGCCAATGCAGAGGCTGCAATCAAAACATCATAGGGTCCAATAGGAATTCCTTTCCTTTCCAACTTAATACGAATATCTGCCGCATACACTGCCTCTTCATAACCAAAGGGAATAATATTGACCAAAGATAAAAATTCTTTTAATTGACCCTTTCGTTTTTTAGGCGCGCTTGATTTTCCAATGCCGACTTCAAGTTCAAAAAGAACAATCGTTGGTATCCCAATTTCGCTGGGCGGTTTTGCAAGAAGATGATTTGAGACTTTTCCTAATCCTTTAAAATAATATATTAGCGTGTTTGTATCTAAAATGTATTTCATATCGACTCTCTTTTAGCATCAGCACCCATGTCTTTCCTGATTTCTTCAGCGGTTGGCATATCTTTCCATTTGCCGGCCAATTTAGCAATTGATTCGGGCCATGAACTATATGTTTTTTTCTTAATGAGATCGGCAATCCATTTGCTTTTGGAAAGACCACTTTTTTTTACCATGGTTACCATTTTTTTTTCTGTTTCATGATCCAGATATATTGTAACTTGTCCCATAATAATAACTCCTTTACAGTATTTTTAAAAACACTTATATGTTAACATATATGTATTCTGTATGTCAAAATAATAAATATCAATGTGCTTCACAGCAAACTTTTAAATATAAATATAATAAGGGGTCGGGGAGTTTATCATAGTACCTCCTCTTTAATGTTCCAAGTGGGACGATTTTCATGATACGTGCGAGAGATAATGATAACAATCCTGTTTTTACAGAATATTTTGGGTCTATAATGCGGGGTGTTCAATGCAGTGGTGAAGGAAAAGGCAAGGAAACACTTCCTTTTGTACCTGTTAAAAAAAACAGTGAAAAAAGTATCTGGGCATCTAAAATATTTATCGATCGCTTGCGCCGCTTGTATATGATGGGTGTACCGATTAAAAATAGAAAAAGGGTTATCCAAACAGATAACCCCTTGATTTTTATGGCGCGCCCGGCACGATTCGAACGTGCGACCTACGGATTCGTAGTCCGGCACTCTATCCAGCTGAGCTACGGGCGCATAAAATTTTGTTTTGTCATAAGCCATACGGAAGATGATGTCAATTATTTTATAGCTTGACGGGTCATGATTTTTTTTATATGTCGCTTTTCGGTACTTATCAAGATATTTTGATAATACCTGAATCCTGCATGAAAACTGAATTATAAAAATATAATATTTACTTGAAAAGTAAATCAGATGATGATCATTTTTTCACATCTATTTTCACCCGCAGGGCATGCCGGAGGTTCTCATCTGCTGCGTTATTAATGGCTTGCAATAGTTCATTATGGCTGCGCCATTAAATGCTTTGCATATGGCAGCCTCCGGCACGTGTAAAATTCAGGTAATATATAAAAAAACTCAAATGACTTTAAATTTTATGACAGAGTCTGAACAAAACACATTGCACAGCGAGCATCATCACTTTATGGAACTGGCTTTAATCGAAGCCGAAAAAGCGTTTAATGCTGATGAAGTTCCTGTTGGTGCTGTACTGATCGACCAGAAAGGAGACATTCTTTCTGCCGCCTATAACCAAACCATTTCCCGGCATGACCCGACAGCCCATGCTGAAATTTCCGTCCTTCGAAAAGCCGGTCAAAAAATCAAAAACTACCGCTTTGTAAACACAACCCTTTATGTTACAGTTGAACCCTGTATTATGTGCATGGGAGCGATTATCCATTCACGGGTCAGTCATGTTGTTTTCGGGACTCTTGATCCGAAATGGGGAGCTGCAGGCTCTTTGTATGCGTTTCAGAATGATTTGCGGCTTAATCATCAGCCCCGTATCACAGAGGGAATTTGCAAAAATCAGTGCAGGCAGTTAATGGTGGACTTTTTTAAAAAAAAACGGCATTAATTTTTTACAAACAACAAAACAGTACCAGTTATGACGTCATATGGATATAAATTTTAAAGGAGTATCAATTGGCTAATATTGTAATCATTGGAACCCAGTGGGGTGATGAAGGCAAAGGAAAGATTGTGGACCTTTTGGCGGAACATGCCGATTACGTGGTCCGGTTTCAGGGCGGTAACAATGCCGGGCATACCATGGTTGTTGAAGGAGAACAGTTCATTAGCCACCTGATTCCGTCAGGAATTTTACAGGGCAAAACATGTGTGATTGGAAATGGCCTGGTTGTTGACCCTGAAGTCCTCCTGGAAGAGATCGACTACCTGTCCGGCAAAGGGATCGCTGTTGGACCGGAGCAACTCAAAATCAGTGAAAAAGCACATCTGATCATGCCGTATCATAAATATATTGATGCCGCCCGGGAAAATGCCGCCAGTAAAAACAAAAAAATCGGAACCACGGGCAGGGGAATTGGACCCTGTTACGAAGACAAGGCATGCAGGTGCGGGATTCGTTTTGTTGACCTGCTGAATACCGAAAATTTTGAAGAAAAAGTAAAAGCCGTTTGCGAAGAAAAGAATTTTTATCTGACCCGGTTTTTCTCTGAAGAACCGGTTGACCCGGATGAAATAATTAAAAAATATAAGGTTTTTCGAGAACGGTTGGCCCCGTTTGTGACTGATATTTCCGTATACATCAACAAGGGGATCAAATCCGGAAAACAGGTCCTGTTTGAAGGCGCCCAGGGAACTCATCTGGATATTGATCACGGCACATACCCGTTTGTGACATCATCCAATACGGTTTCCGGCAATGCGTGTTCCGGTGGTGGGGTCGGTCCCAAACAGCTTTCCGGTATTGTCGGCATTGTTAAAGCCTATACCACCCGGGTCGGCAAGGGACCTTTTCCCACGGAACTGTTTGATGAAATCGGCGATAAAATCCAGGCAACCGGCGCGGAGTTTGGTGCCACCACCGGCAGAAAGCGCCGCTGCGGATGGCTGGATACGGTAATCCTGAACAATGCTGTTCGACTTAACAGCTTAACCGGCCTTGTGGTTACAAAACTCGACGTACTCGATGACCTGGATACCATCAATATTTGTACTGCCTATGACTATAAGGGCACAAAAATCGATGATTTTCCCGCTGACCTGGGGGTTTTAGCCGATTGCAAGCCCATTTGTGAAACATTGCCGGGATGGAAAGAAAATATTTCAAAAATTCGCACCTATGATGAACTGCCTCAAAATACAAAAAATTACCTCAAGCGGATTGAAGAATTAACCGAAACGAAAATCGATATTATATCCGTTGGACCAGGCAGAGAAGAAACTATCATTTTAAACAATATTTTTGATTGACATTCTAAAAATTGTAAAATAAATAAAGCACCAACAGTCGGGACGTGGCTCAGTCTGGTAGAGCACAGCGTTCGGGACGCTGGGGTCGGAGGTTCAAATCCTCTCGTCCCGACCAATATATATAAATCAGCCGGTTAGATGCTAACCGGTTTTTTTATGCCCGAATTTTAAACAATCTACCGTACTTTCCAAAAAATTGTTGTAATTATTGAGACCAAGATGATATCGATATTAATTAAATATTTTATTCACAGTTTTTGAATAATTTGTGAAAAATTTGTTCATTTAACCAAAATCTGACTTTTTCAAGATCATCTTAACTATGGAAGGAAATAAATTAATGCGTATTTCTATCGAAAAACCTGTATGGATAATGATCATTTTCACAATAGCGATTTGCCTGGTCGGGTCTGCGTCAGCTGCTGATAATGACCCGAAAGTCAAAGTGGAAAAACCTGCTGGTAATTTTGTCGCCCTTGTAAACGGCGTTGAAATTTCTCAAGTTGATCTTGAAAGAAAATTTAAACTTATCAAAGAACGATACGCAAGTATGGGAATACCATTAGATGATACAAAGCTGAATGAATTTAAGGATAATATTCTAAAAAGCCTGATTGAACAGGAGGTCATGTTTCAGGAAAGTGTTGCCCAGGGCATAAAAATTGATCCGGAAGAGATAAAGGCGGAGCTTGATAACTTTAAAAAACAATTTGAAACTGAAGCGGCTTTCAAAAAACAGATTACGGATATGAATTATAGCGAAGATGCGATTTTATCTCAAATTAAACAAAGCAAAAGCATTCAAATGTTTATTGAACAAAAAGTAATGCCCACCATTTCCATATCAGAAGAAGCAGCGAGGGCTTATTTTGACACGCATCCGGATGAATTCAAAATGCCGGAACGCGTTCGGGTAAGTCATATCCTTTTAAAAGTTGATCCCAAAGCATCTGAAGCATCAAAAGCTGAAATACTAAAAAAAATTGAAGGCATTAAAAGCAAACTGGATAATGGTGAAGACTTTGCCAAGCTGGCAGGTGAAAATTCAGATTGTCCGAGCAGCGCTAAGGGCGGTGATTTAGGATTCTTTGGCCGCGGTCAAATGGTCAAGCCGTTTGAAGAAGCAGCCTTTGCTTTAAAAGCCGGTGAAGTCAGTGATGTGGTTGAAACCCGTTTTGGTTATCACATTATTAAATCACAGGAAAAAGAAATATCCACAACACTTGCCTTTGATGACATTAAGGAAAAACTGATTGCCAGATTACAAGAAGACAAATTTAAGGAAATGTTCCCGTCCTATATCGAATCCCTGAAAGCAAAATATAAAATTGAAATTCCTGGCAATGAGAGCAATGCATCAACGGAGAAAGCGTCAAAAGAGTAAAATCGATTAATAGACGCAAAGTAAGGATAAATATTTACTGATAAAGGCTTGCCAGAGAAGGAGAAAACAAAAATGACAAAAATGGTGATAAAGGGTACCGGCCGTTACCTGCCCGAAAGAGTCGTGACAAATGATGATCTGACCAAAATTATGGATACAACTGATGAATGGATTCAGCAACGCACTGGTATTGAAGAACGCCGATGGGTTCCAGAGGAAGGGAACGTCGGTGCTTCCGACCTGGGTCTGGAAGCATCGAAAATTGCCTTAAGCCGGGCAGGGTGGGAACCGAAAGACCTAGATCTGATTATATTCGGCACCTTAAGCCCGGATCTTTTTTTCCCGGGTTCCGGTTGCTTACTGCAAAGCAAGCTCGGCTTGAAATCAACACCGGCGCTTGATATCCGCCAGCAGTGCACCGGATTTCTCTATGGCATGGAGATTGCTGACGCGTATATTAAAAGTGGTTATGCGTCCCGTATTTTACTGGTTGGTGCTGAGGTTCACAGCACCGGTATAGAAATGGCGACACGGGGCAGGGATGTCACGGTCATATTCGGAGATGGCGCCGGCGCGGTTTGTTTAGAAGGCGTTGAAACTGACGAAAATGTGGGTGTGTTGGCAACAAGCCTCCATGCCCAGGGCGATCATGCCGAAGCCTTGATGGTAGAAATACCAGCTTCAAGAATTTCTCCCACCAGAGTTACCCATGAACATTTAGATGAAGGCCGACAATGGCCGAAAATGGATGGCCGGAACATATTCAAGCTGGCGGTAAAAAGACTGCCCGAAGTGTCGCAGACAGTGCTGGATAAGGCCGGTTTAACAATAGATGATATAGACATGGTAATTCCGCACCAGGCAAACCTTCGAATCAATCAGTTTTTTCAGAAATCCATGAATATTCCGGATGAAAAAATATTCAACAACATTCAGAAATACGGCAATACAACCGCAGGCACTATTCCCATTGCCTTAGATGAAGTCATTGAACAAAAATTGATCCCGGAGGAGAAAAGCACACTCCTTTTTGCCGGTCTCGGGGCTGGGGTGACGTGGGGGGCAATGATATTTCGTTTTATGTGATGGCTTAAAAAAATTAAATTTTTTTATTGAATAAAACGTCTAAATAAAATTTTCGAACAGGATCCCGGTTATCAAACTGATAATCGGGATTTTTATTTTTTTCTGCAATCTCATTCCTGATTGCACCGGCCATGGTTTTTCCCAGTTCCACACCGTATTGATCAAATGGATTGATGTCCCATATAAAGGCCTCAAAAACCGTCTTCGCCTCGTAAAATGCCAGGAGTCGTCCGATATTTTCCGGTGACAGGTCATTGATCAAAAGGGTTGACGAGGGACGGTTACCGGAAAAACATTTTGCCGGGTTGCTGTCATCTTTACCTTCAGCCAGGGCCTGGGGTTGTGCAATAAGGTTCGCCCAAAGTTCCTGATGATTGGTGACGCCTTTTGATTTGCCGGGATACTCTTTGTGATACGGGTTGACCACGCCGATAAACTCAATGGGAAAGGGCCGCCCCTGGTGGGCCAGCTGGAAAAATGAATGCTGGGCGTTAGTGCCTGGTTCACCAAAAATAATGCTGCCACATGGCAAATCAACTACTTCACCGTGCCTGGATACTGATTTTCCGTTGCTTTCCATGGATAGCTGCTGGATATGGGCGGCAAGCCTGGATAGCGCAGAAGAATAGGGGATCAGCCCCTGGGCAGGGTAGCCGAGAAAATTATTGTTCCAGACACTGATCAAAGCAGCTATTAAAGGGAGATTCTCCTCTTCAGGGGCCGTGTTCGCATGAATATCCATTACTTCAGCCCCTTTTAAAAAATTTTCAAACCGGTCATACCCGAGATAAAGACTTAACGGGACACCGCCGACGGCTGACGTAACACTGTATCTTCCGCCGATAAAATCAAACATGTGAAATGATTTCAGGACCGGATTGGACGGATCATCACCAGGGCTTCCCTTACTGGTCACCGTAACGATATGATCTTTGGCGTCAAGTCCTTTTTGATCCAAAAATTGAAGCACCTGACGGGTATTTGCCAGAGTTTCAGCCGTGGTATAGCTTTTTGACACAACCACCCACAAGGTGGTCTCAGGCACAATACAGCCGACGATCGCCCCAAAATTATCAATATCCACATTTGAAAGAAAATGCAGCTTAATGCCTTTATCAGCAAGATTCCAAAGAGCGGTAGCAGCAAACTCCGTTCCAAGATAGGACCCGCCGATTCCGATAATAACAACATCCTTAAACAGTGATCCGTTTGCGCATTTGATTTTGCCGGAATGAATAGCAGCGGAAAAATTCCGGATCTCATCCCGGATTCTTCTCATATCCGGCATCACATCCATGTTATTGCTCATTACCGGATTATCTGAAAAATTGCGTGTGGCCGTATGCAATGCAGCCCGGTTTTCCGTGGTATTAACCTGTTCACCGGTCATCATCTGATTGAAACGCTGTCTTATTTTTCGGGCTTTTGCTAGATTGACCAGGCCCTTTAACACTTGTTCATCAATTCGCTGACGGGTAAAATCATAAAATAATCCACCCTCGCGTATTAAAAAATTTTCCAGTCGATTCTTTTGCTTGACCAGATGCTTTAAATAATTTTCCGGCAATGCCATCCGCCTGGCGTGCTCTGTCAGTTGCCTCCACTCAGGCATTGATTTTAAATGACCTTCCGTCATTGCACCCACCTCGACACTTTATTTGAATTTTCCGAATTGCTTCTTGTCTGATAAAGCGACCAAAAGTTCTTTAAAAACACGGTCAGCCGCATCCGGATCGTCCTGATGACATGCACCGGCTGCCCGGTGGCCGCCGCCGCCATAAGAAAGCATGATTTCGCCGATATTGACATTCGATGTTCGATTAACAATGGATTTACCCACGGAAAAAATTGTTATCCCGCTTTCCGGCTCAAAGCGCAATAAAACAGAGATATTGCATTGCGGATAAAGCGCATAGATGACAAATCGGTTTCCGGGATATCTGATTTCCTTCTGCCTTAAATCCAGCACAACTATATTGCCATGGATCGTAGCATATGTTTCGAGCTGTTTTTTATATTTTTCTTCATAATCGAAGTAGACTTTGGACCGTTCTTTGACATCGCCAAGTTCAAGGATCTCATCGATGGTCATTTTACTGCAATAGTCGATTAAATCAAATTTAAACTGCTCTTCGGATATTCTGAAATCCCTCCGGCTTTCAATATTGGTTCTCTGGTCAATCAGAAAATTCAAAAGCGCCCATCTCTTTGGAAATAATATCTCATCCCGAGAAAACTCGCCGGAGTCAGCTTTATCCACACCGATCATCATATCATCAAAAAAATCCGGAAACCGTTTTTTGCCGCCGTAATAATTATAGACCACCCGGGCGGCTGAAGGGGCATCCGGATCGATAATATGTTTATCATTTTTTTTATTGCGCATGGCCTCGGAAAAATGGTGATCAATAGCCAGATGGACCCCATCTACGTATGGGAGGTTTGTACTGATATCATGGTCACTGACTTTTACGATCCCAAGCTGCATATCACTGGGATGGTCCACAAGCTTGATTTCATCAATCATATCCAAATGTTTCATCAACACCGCACATACCAGGCCGTCAAGGTCGCCACGGGTCAATAATCTATATTTATTTATGTTTGCCATATAATCAATTCCTTGATATTGAAGTATCGGTTAATATAATAAATTTATAACAAATCGGTCTGCTTATAGCAAGCTGCGATTCAATTGCTCAAAATTGGCTCGCCGAAAAATTTTCGCAGGCGACAGGTTTATCATAATACCTGAATCTTGCAAGAAAATTCAGGTTATAATTTTTTTCACGAAATAGATTTAACGGAGTCCAAATGACTGTTAAAAAGTGCGGCATCATAAAAGCGCTGATAGACAAAGGCGTCACCATACCCAACCCGGAATGTGTTGAAATTGGAGAAGATGTTAATCCGGACAGAATATCAGGGCAGGGGGTTGTTATTCACAGCGGGTGTAAAATTTTCGGAAAAAAAACATTGATTCTCAAGGGAACCGTGGTGGGATATGAAGCGCCCGTTACCATCGAAAACTGTCAAATCGGACCGGATGTAAAATTAAACGGCGGCTTTTTTAAAGAATCGGTATTCTTAAAACAAGTATCAATCGGTTCATGCGCCCATGTCCGCGAGGGAACAATTTTTGAAGAATATGCAAGTGCTGCCCATTCTGTGGGCGTCAAGCAGACGATCCTGTTTCCCTATGTGACCTTAGGCAGCCAGATCAATTTCTGCGACTGTCTTATGGCCGGTGGTACAGGGAAAAAAAATCACAGTGAAGTCGGGAGTTCATATATTCATTTTAACTTTACACCCCAGCAGGACAAGGCAACGCCGTCTTTGATCGGTGATGTTCCAAGAGGGGTGATGCTTAACCAGTCACCGATATTTTTGGGCGGGCAGGGGGGACTAGTCGGTCCCAGTCGCATAGCTTATGGTGTCACTATTGCAGCCGGCACAATATTCAGAAATGACGAATTAAGGGAAAATCGGTTGATTTTCGGTGGTGCGGCAAAAAGCGGAAATGTTGCCTACAAACCCGGCGCCTACGGTATTGTAAGACGCATTTTTAATAATAATTTACATTATATCGCTAACCTGCTGGCCCTGGGACACTGGTATCAGCACATTCGGTTTCAATTTTTATCCAAAGAATTCCCCCTGGAATTATATGAAGGCGTGCTGGATAAACTGGACCTTGCCATGAATGAACGCATTAAACGGCTTGATGAATTTATGAAAAAAACATCAGTTTTTAAAATTTTTTCAGAAAAACTGAAAAAATTCAACCTTGATCTTATTCAGCAATGGCCGGAAATCAAAGAGATGATTTATTCATATCGAAAAACTGCCGGTGATGATCAGTTAAAAAACAATTTGATTCAAACCATACAAAAAATTTCTGAATCAGAAGGTAATGATTATATAAGAGTAATTAAACATCTTCCGCATGAAGACATAAAAAAGGGAACCCAATGGCTGCAGGGAATTGTTGATCAAGTGATAAGTAAGGTGGAAGGTTGAAGGCAGGAGGTTGAAAAAGCGTAGGCCGGATTAGCTCATAGAGCGTAATCCGGCATTTGTGAAAGGTGAAAGGTAAAAAATCAGGAAAAACTGTAACAGTTTGCGATCCTTCAGCCTTATACCTTCTACCTAATCACCTAATTAAAAAGGATTTGAATATACATGGATAAAAAATTATTCGGCACCGATGGAATCCGGGGAGTTGCCAATGAATATCCCATTACGCCGGAAGTGATGATCAAGCTCGGACGGGCCATTATCAGTTCCCTGCCGGATTCAGCAGACAAAAAACGAATTCTTATCGGAAAAGACACCCGGGTATCCGGAGATATGATTGAAAGCGCCATTGCGGCAGGCATCTGTTCCATGAACGGAGATGCGTTTTTGGCAGGAGTTATGCCAACACCGGGCATTTCATATTTAACGGTTTCCGACGGATATGATGCTGGTATTGTGATCTCCGCATCCCATAATCCTTATTACGACAATGGAATTAAGATATTCAATCACAAGGGATTCAAGCTGACTGACCGGATTGAAAAAGAAATTGAAGATAAAGTACTGGATGATGTTTTTATATCCAACAAGTTGTTATCTAAAAATATCGGTGTCATTAAAAATCTTGAATCACCAAAGGCAAAATATATAAACTTCCTGAAAAAAACTCTGCCGCTGAATTATTCTTTAAGCGGGTTAAAAATAATACTGGACTGTTCAAACGGCGCAACTTATCAAATTGCCCCGAAACTGTTTGTAGAACTGGGTGCTGATGTAAAAACCATTTTTACATCACCAAACGGCACCAATATCAACGATAAATGCGGTTCCCAGCACACCGATACTTTACGTGAAACTGTCTTAAAGTATGATGCGGACATTGGTTTTGCTTTTGACGGGGACGGCGACCGCCTGATTGCAGTGGATGATCAAGGCAATGAAGTGACCGGCGATCCGATCCTTGCCGTATGTGCCAAATTCATGAAAGAAAAGGGCCAATTAGCCAACAATGTCGTTGTCAGCACGGTCATGAGCAATGTGGGTTTGCGTCAGACATTAAAAAAACTGGGCATCAACCATATTATTGCAGAGGTGGGGGACCGTTATGTCCTGAAGCAAATGAAAAAAAACAATGCGGTCATCGGCGGAGAAGATTCCGGGCATATGATTTTTCTGGACCACCATACTTCCGGAGACGGTGTTTTGACTGCCATTCGCTTGATGCAGGTGATTAAAGAGACATCTCAACCGCTTTCAGAGCTTGTAAAAATAATCAAAATATACCCACAGGTACTACTGAATGTGCCGGTAAATGAAAAAATCGACATACGAAATGTTCCGGAAATAAACAAAGCCATTCAAAAGGTTGAAAACCGATTGCAGGATCAGGGAAGGGTGCTTGTGCGCTACTCGGGCACACAGCCCCTGTGCCGGGTCATGGTGGAAGGACCGGATCAAGATGATACCCAGCGATTTTGCCAGGACATAGTTGATGTGGTTCAGGACAAACTGGGCATTAAATAAAAAATATGGCTAAGTTAAAAGTTTCATATACAAGGCGTAGTGGTTTTTCAGGCTCGAAATTATACAAGTCGTATCTTGAGTGCCTGAAAAACCGCTACAACGCAGTAGATGGGACTTTTGACGACGCCATCAATCTCTGCTGCCGCCTAAGATACGAAGCAGCATAAGAAATAAGTTTATAAAATCAAGATATAATGTCAGAGCGCCGATAATTGCGCCTTTACGGACAACCCCGGCATCCAGGCCTGCCGGCTGGGTGAGGGCCATATGCTTGAGTTTCTGGGTGTCATAAGCCGTCAGACCCACAAAAACAAAAACACCGATATAACTGATCATCATTGTCATGGCAGAACTGCGGATAAAAAGGTTGATAACCGATGCGATGATGATACCGATCAGTCCCATGCTCATAAAGCCGCCCAGCGACGTCAGGTCCCGCTTGGTGATCATCCCGTAGATGCTGCAGGCAACAAATGTTCCCGCGCATATAAAAAACGTGGATGCAATGGATGTGCTGGTATACGCAAGAAAAATAAACGATAATGTTGCGCCGTTGAGCGCGGCATAAAGCATAAATAATGCAGTGGCAGTGGATGCCTGAATTTTCTGTACCCGGGCGCTGAGATAAAACACAAGGCCGAGTTCTCCAATAATTAAACCGAAAAACAGTATCTGGTTTCCGAATATCAGTCGCATGAGTGACGGACTGTGGGCAACATAAAACGCGACACCGCCGGTTAAAGCAAGACCAATGGCCATCCAGTTATAAACACTCTGGATAAAACTGTTGACCTGAATCTGGGCGCGGGTGTCTGTACGACGTGTTGAAAGTGTTTCAACCATTAATAACCTCCTGTAAATTTTACATAATACATATTAAAAGGATAACAAATTAGATTTTAAATTTTATTTCAGTAAAATAACACACAAAATGCGATATGCAACAAATAAGGGGTTTTGGTAAAAAAAATTGAAACCCGGCATTTTATCAATTATATATAAATTATTCATTGCGCCTGATGGTTTTATAAGAAACCTGACATATAATTCAAAAACCACATAAATAGAACATGAAGCCTACACAGCTATATCTGCATCTAAAGGAACTGGCCGATAAACTTGACATAGCGGTTGCGGAACAGAACCTGAGAGTGACCGGGGTGAATGCCAAAAGCGGTTTATGCATTGTTAAAGACCAGAAGATCTTTATAATGGATAAGCATCTGAATGTTCGTGAAAAAGTTGAAACCCTTGCTGACTGCCTGAGAACTTTACCGCTTGATGATATCTATGTAATGCCTGCCGTCAGAAAGTACCTGGATCGATCCGATCGACCATAGAGGGGAGACTGGAATTTTAACAGTTTACTTGCTACTGTCGGCCTGTTATCGCGAGTTGAGTAAAAAGTTTACATAATATTTCTTATCAGACGTTATGAATTTATTTAAAATTTAAGGCTTCAATTATTGAATCCAATATGGTTTAAGTAATACTTGGATGAACCGGTAAAAAGTCGGTTTTTATTAATTAATTTTATACCAGTATTTTTATTATGAGATGAGCAAATTGCCGAGCACACCTGTTGAACGCAAAATTTTTTCAGTTTCACAGCTTACCGACAATATTAAAACGATACTTGAGGAAAGCTTTCCATTTATCTGGATTTCTGGAGAAATATCGAATTTTAAATCTCCTGTTTCCGGGCATTATTATTTTACGTTAAAAGACAGCCGGTCCCAGATAAATGCCGTAATGTTTCGCGGGCAAAACCGAAATTTGAAGTTTTTACCGGAAGACGGCATGAAAATTACCGGTTTTGGGCGCATCAGTGTATATCAGCCGCGCGGAACCTATCAGATCATTCTTGAATATCTTGAGCCGGCCGGCGCCGGCGCTCTGCAGGCTGCCTTTGAACAGATGAAGGCCCGTCTGGCCGAGGAAGGTCTTTTTGATGAAATTCATAAAAAACCCCTCCCTTTTCTCCCTTGTAAAATTTTTCTGATTACATCTCCCACCGGTTCGGTTGTCCATGATATGATCCGGGTGCTGCTTCGCAGGTATTCAAATTTAAAGATCAGTATTCTTCCTGTAAAAGTTCAAGGCGATGATGCAGTTGATGAAATTGTATCCGCCATTTCACTTCTAAACACGCTTGATGATGCGGATGTGGCAATTATTGCCCGCGGCGGCGGTTCCCTGGAGGATTTAAGCGCCTTTAATTCAGAAAGCGTTGCCCGTGCCATTTTCGCTTCCCAGATACCCATTATTTCCGCTATTGGTCATGAAACGGATTTTACCATCACGGATTTTGCTTCAGACCTTCGCGCCCCCACGCCTTCTGCAGCCGCAGAACTTGTGGTACCGGTCAAAAATGACCTTTTGCAGAACCAGATTATTCTTTTTAAACAACTCCGATCACGATTTGGACAATATCTTCAGAACCAATCAAATATTATACACAATCTGACAAAACAACTGACTCACCCCAGAAAACGTCTGGATGACCTAACCTTTCGATTAGATGATATATTCATGCGTATGAACCGGGCGTTTAAACAATCACATGTTCAAAAACAAGAACGGCTCACCTGGTGGATGAATCGCCTGAAAAAAAATTCTCCGCAGCATCGTATCCGCTTTCAACGTGATACGGTCATTAAGCATAATGAAACACTCTTGTTTTTAACAACATCTCTGATAAAGACTAGAAGATTAACACTAAAGGAATTAACCGGCCGGCTGAATGCTTTAAACCCAGGCGCAGTCCTTGATCGGGGTTACAGCATCACCCGGTCATTGCCTGAGAAAACCATTATATCTGACGCAAATACAGTATCTACCGGCCAGTTGCTTGAAATATTGCTGGCAAAAGGAACCATAAGATGTCGTGTTGAACCGGTATCAGGAGATTTTAAAAAGGACAAATCCAATGGCTAAAAAAAAAACATTTGAAGATTCAATGACACAACTGGAAAAAATTGTTGAAGATCTCGAGGACGGCGATCTGCCGCTTGAGACCGCGATCAAAAAATTTGAAGAAGGCGTTCGGCTGTCTAAATTTTGCTTTGATAAACTTGATGAAACTGAAAAAAAAGTATCACTGCTCCTGCAGGATCAAAATGGCAAAATCCAAGAAAAGCCGTTTTCCGCTAATGATACGATTGAGGACAGATAAAATTGCAGGATTCACTCTTAAACCGCAAATTTAATCTGTCCCATTACCTGAACACCCAGCGGAACATTACCGATCAGGCACTCAGCAAAATCATTAAAGCAAATTTTTCTGACTGCCGTCTTTCTTCCGCCATGCAGTATTCTTTAATAGCTTCAGGCAAAAGACTTCGGCCGGTTTTATGCATGGCTGCTGCCGAAACTGTCGGAGAAATAAATGACGACGTTGTAATGGCTGCCTGCGCCATTGAAATGATTCACACGTATTCCCTGATACATGACGATCTGCCGGCAATGGATGATGACAAATTGCGCCGGGGCAAGCCGACCTGCCATATTCAATATGATGAAGCCACTGCCATTCTGGCGGGCGATGCGCTGCTGACTCTTGCATTTGAGATTTTATCCGATCAACCGTCCTTGCCGGAAAATTCCTCAATCCGGCTTCAAGTCATCAAAACAATTGCCAGGGCTGCAGGACACAATGGCATGATTGAAGGCCAGATGCGGGATATTGAGGCGGAAACCGCCTTTATTCCCCTTGACGAGCTAAAGAAAATTCATCAGTTAAAAACCGGTGCCCTGATTGAAGCATCCGTTATAGCCGGCGCCCAACTGGCCGGCGGCACGACCGAATCCGTCAAGCAGCTTAAAATTTATGCCGGCAATATCGGGGTGGCATTTCAAGTGATTGATGACATATTAAATGTTGAAGGAGATGCCGCTAAAATGGGAAAAGCCACGGGAACCGATGCATTCCGGAACAAATCTACATACCCCGGCCTGCTCGGTATGGAGAAATCCAGGCGATTTGCCGCAGAATTGATTAACAATGCCTTGCATGCATTAGATATTTTTGGTAACAAGGCAATTCCACTTTCCGCTCTTGCAGAATATATTATAAAACGAGAGCGTTAATTTTGTTTTACCTATGTTTTATTAAGGAGAAATCTTGATTTGAGTATGCTGGACCAGATTAATTCCCCTAAAGATTTAAAAAAAATTCCACGCAAAGAGCTGCCGATGCTTGCCCGTGAAATCCGGCAGTTGATCGTTGATGTGGTTTCAAAAACCGGCGGTCATCTGGCTTCCAATCTGGGAGTGGTGGAACTTACCATTGCCCTGCATTATGTTTTTGATGTGCCCAATGATAAAATTATCTGGGATGTGGGTCATCAGGCTTACACCCATAAACTGTTAACCGGGCGAAAAAACCGTTTTCATACGTTGCGTCAGCATAGCGGCATTTCCGGATTTCCTAAAATCACTGAAAGCCCGTATGACGCATTTACCACCGGACATAGCAGCACCTCAATTTCAGCCGGTTTGGGCATTGCCAGTGCCAAACTGTTAAAAAAGGAATCTTCAAAAGTGATCGCCGTTATCGGCGATGGATCCATGACTGCCGGTCTGGCCTTTGAAGGACTTAACCAGGGGGGGGATATTCAAAAAGACATGATTGTTATCTTAAATGACAATGATCTGTCTATCGGGCCGAATGTCGGCGCCCTATCCTCACTTTTAAGCCGCACATTTTCCGCCGGATATCTACAGGATCTTAAAAAAGAAATCGGTGAATTTCTTCGCTCCCTTCCGAAAATCGGCCAGGATGCCTATCATTACGCCAAACGTGCGGAAGAATCGTTTAAAGCGTTTGTGACACCGGGCATGCTGTTTGAAGCATTTAATTTTGAATATTTCGGCCCTATTAAAGGGCATCGGTTGAATCACTTAATTGATATTCTAATAAACATTAAAAACATCGACGGCCCGGTATTGCTCCATGTGTCGACTCAAAAAGGTAAAGGCTATGCGCCGGCTGAGAAAAACCCGGTTTATTTTCACGGCGTTGGAAGTTTTGAAGTTAAAACCGGGGACAAAGTATCATCTAAAAGATCACCCCTCACATATACGGAAATATTCGGCAAGACAATGATCGAACTAGCCGAAAAAGACGATAGAATTGTCGCGGTGACCGCAGCCATGCCTGAAGGAACCGGCCTTGTTGAATTTTCAGAAAAATTTCCGGACCGGTTTTTTGATGTCGGTATTGCCGAGCAGCATGGCGTCACATTTGCCGCAGGTTTAGCGATTGAAGGAATAAAGCCGGTCGTTGCTATCTATTCCACTTTTCTGCAACGGGCATACGATCAGGTTTTGCATGATGTATGCTTGGAATCTTTACCGGTTACGTTTGCCATTGATCGGGGCGGCATTGTTGGTGAAGACGGTCCGACGCATCATGGATTGTTTGATTTGTCCTATCTAAGGACCCTGCCCAACATAGTTGTCATGGCACCGAAAGATGAGAATGAACTACGCAGAATGCTCCTGACCGCCATCAACCATCCCGGCCCGGCGGCTTTCAGATACCCCCGGGGCGCCGGCGCAAATGTAACGATTGATCAACATATTGAGCCGATACCAATCGGCAAGGGTGAGGTATTAACCAACGGAAAAGACCTGCTGATTTTAGCCATCGGAACAACCGTCCTGGAGGCATTGGAAGCTTATCAAATTCTTTTGGAAAAACATATTGATGCAACCGTTGTTAACTGCCGCTTTGTAAAGCCTCTGGATGCTGAATTAATCTGTAATTTAGCAAAAGAAATCCCGTATATCCTGACTATTGAAGAAAATCTTCGCCAGGGAGGTTTTGGCAGCGCGGTCCTCGAACTTCTTCATGATGACGGCATCAATAATCTGCAGATTAAACGCTTAGGAATTCATGACACGTTTGTCGAACACGGCCCAAGTAATTTGTTACGAAAAAAATATGGAATTGATGCCCAGGCAATCGTCAGTGCGGCAGAATTAATGAAAAATAACGCATCTTAGATTAAACCGAATTTGATCGTTTAAAATTTATGAATTGATGGCTGCTCAAAAAAAAAGACTCGATGTGCTTGTGTTTGATAAAGGACTGGCAAACAGCCGTCAAAGGGCCAGTGCGTTGATCATGGCAGGTAGCATCCTTGTCAATAATCAGCCGGTCGATAAACCGGGATCAATGGTTTCTGTTGATGCGGAAATTATGAACAAAGGGTCGGATATCCCTTTTGTGAGCCGCGGCGGGTTTAAAATTGAAAAAGCGATTGAATCGCTTAATCTGGACGTAACCGGGATGCTGTGCCTTGATGTGGGCGCATCAACAGGTGGCTTTACAGACTGTCTGCTTCAGCACGGGGCAAGCCGTGTTTATGCCATTGACGTCGGATATGGTCAACTGGACTGGAAACTGAGGCAGGACCCCCGGGTGGTCGTTATTGAACGCACGAATATCCGGTATGCCACTGAAGAATTACTGCCGGAACCGTTTGATTTAATCAGCATCGATGTTTCCTTTATTTCACTTAAAATTGTGATTCCGGCCGTAAAAAAATTTTTAAAAAATGACGGCAAAATACTGGCTTTAATCAAGCCGCAGTTTGAAGTCGGCAAAAATCAGGTGGGCAAAGGAGGCGTTGTAAAAGACCCGAAATTACATCAATCCGTCATTGAAAAATTGTCCTCTTTTTTCAGTGATACAGGATTCAAAATTGGACCGGTTATCCCCTCTCCGATTCTTGGCCCCAAGGGGAATAAGGAATTTATAATATATCTAATGAATCAATTGTCGCTTTGGGGTTGATTTTTTAAAAGTTAATATATAGATAAATTAAATTGCATTTTAGAATAAGATCAACAAATCTTGTAGAGAGGAGATAAAATACTGAAATGACCGAAAACTCAAGAAATGTCGCGTTTGTTGGACAAAGTGGGGCCGGAAAAACTTCTTTGGCGGAAGCAATGCTGTTTAATGCTGGAGTGACGACCCGACTCGGCAGTGTTGATGCCGGAAATTCCGTTTTGGATTTCGAGCCGGAGGAACTAAAGCGTAAATCCACTATCAGCACGGCTTTTCATCAACTTGATTGTCAAAAAAATGCCGTCAGCATAATTGACACGCCGGGTGATCAGAATTTCTTTTCCGATACAAAACTTTGCATGCAGGCGGCGGACAGTGTTGTGCTGGTAATAGATGCTATTGATGGTGTAAAATTCCAGTCTGAACAGGCATGGGAATTTGCCGAACAATTCAATCTTCCGGTTGCTATCTTCATTAATAAAGTTGATAGAGAAAGAGCTGATTTTCAGCAGGCATTTCAAGATGCTGTTGAAATCTTTGACCCCAAACCGATTATTCTTCAGCTCCCCATCGGCCAGGAAGATGATTTTAACGGCGTCGTTGATCTTCTTCAAAAAAAAGCTTACACATACGAAAACGGCAAAGCAAAGCCCTGTGATATCCCTTCTGACATGCAGGAACTCGTTGATTCCGAACATGAGTCTTTGGTAGAAAACATTGCCGAAGCAGACGATGAACTGGTTGAAAAGTATCTTGAAGGAGAAGCGCTTTCTGACGAAGATTTGAAAAATGCATTGCTCAAAGGGACTGCAAACCGCACCTTTGTTCCTGTTTTATGCGGATCTGCAACAAATAATATCGGCATTGATCTGCTTTGCAATTTTATTGTAGACGCCATGCCGTCTCCTTTAAACACCGGGACAAAGATTGCTTATGAAGAGGGCACGGACAACGAAGTAGAAATCACACCCAATCCTGATGATCCTTTCTTAGGTGTTGTTTTTAAAACGATTGCGGATCCATTTGCCGGCCGTTTGACATTAATTAAAGTGCTTACCGGTAAACTCGGTAGTGATGGTAATTTTTACAATCCCAACAAAAGTGCCAAGGAACGATTTACCCAGCTTCTTAATATTATCGGAAAAGAACAAAAAACGGTTACAGGCGCCGGACCCGGGGATATTGTCGCGGTTGCAAAACTCAAGGAAACCACTACCGGTGATACATTATGCGATCCCGGTAAAAAATTACAGGTCAAGGCCGCGGAACCGATCGATGGTATTATCACCTACGCGATTGTCCCCAAAACCCAGGGAGATGAAGAAAAAATATTCTCTTCTCTTGCAAAACTCATGGAAGAAGATCTTGCGTTAAAACTTAAACGAAGCGAAGAAACACGTGAAACACTGATTACCGGCATGGGGCAGGTCCATATTGAAACCACCATTGAGAAATTAAAACGTAAGTATGGGGTTGAGGTCAATCTCAACATACCGAAAGTTCCCTACAAAGGCACCTTTAAGAAGAAAGTCCGTGTTCAGGGACGACACAAGAAACAGACGGGCGGTCATGGTCAGTTCGGCGACTGCTGGGTTGAATTCGAACCACAGCCAAGAGGTAAAGGATTCGAGTTTGTCGATAAGATTGTCGGCGGTGCGATTCCCAGAACCTATATTCCGGCCGTTGAAAAAGGAATCATAGAAGCCACTCAACGCGGCGTTCTGGGTGGATTCCCGTGTGTTGATTACCGGGCCACCCTTGATTTCGGTTCCTTTCATGCGGTTGACTCTTCAGAAATGGCGTTTAAAGTTGCCGGTTCCCTGGCGTTTAGAAAAGCTGCTGAAGAATCCGGAATGAAACTGCTCGAACCCATCATGGAACTTGAAGTGGTCACACCGGAAGACTTCATGGGGGACATTATGGGTGATTTAAACAGCCGGCGCGGCAGAGTCCTTGGTATGGACAGCAAGGGAAAAAACCAGATCGTCAAAGCGCTTGTTCCGATGGCTGAGGTGTTGACCTATGCGCCGGATATCCGGTCCATGACCGGCGGCCGAGGGAACTTTACCATGAAGTTTGTCCAGTATGATGAAGTTCCGGCCCAGCTTGCACAAAAAATTATTGATGAGGCAAACAGCGAAAAATAATAAAAAGTAAACAAAAAAATAGAAAGATATTTTCAAGGCCGGTTCTGTTATCAAGCAGAACCGGCCTTGTTTATTTAATTTTTTTAAAAATCTGGTCATAGGGCCAGATCAGAGAGCAAAAGCGCTGCCAGAATATACCGACAAAGAATACAGAATTCAGAATAAGGTATTCGCCTTCGGCTCAGTCAAAAAATGATCCAATTTTACGCAAAAATATTGTTATCCATACACCACTGATAGGTATCGGCAATCCCCTTTTCCAGGGAAATCGTCTGTTTCCACCCCAGTTTGTTTAAAAGAGATACATCCAGCAATTTTTGAGGTGTCCCATCGGGTTTCGTGGTATCAAAAACAATTTCCCCTTCAAACCCGATTATTCCTTTAATCATCAGGGCCATTTCCTTGATGGAATTATCTTTTCCGCAGCCGACGTTGATAAGGGGTGCCATTTTGTTTGAAATCAGGGTACGGTACACCTGATCATCAAGATCAATAATATGCAGGCAGGCGTCTGCCAGATCATCAACATGAAGAAATTCACGGCGGGGAGATCCGGTGCCCCAGACAGTGACGGATTCCCTGGAAGTTACTTTAGCTTCATGAAATTTTCGAATCAAGGCCGGCAGGACATGACTGGTTTCAAGATCAAAATTATCATTCGGGCCATAGAGGTTTGTGGGCATTAAAGCAAAATAAGTGGTGCCGTACTGACGATTGTATGACTGGCACATTTTAATTCCGGCAATTTTGGCAATCGCATAGGCCTCATTTGTTGATTCCAGAGGACCGGTCAACAAGTGCGCTTCTTTCATGGGCTGCGGGCATTGTCTTGGATAAATACATGATGACCCTAAAAAGATTAAACGCTTAACATTTGCCTTCCAGGCCGCATGAATGATATTGGTTTCAATGGCCAGGTTGTCGTAAATAAATTCAGCGGGAAATGTATTATTGGCCAGAATTCCCCCGACTTTTGCCGCAGCCAGAACAACATACTCCGGTTTCTCATTTTCAAAAAATGTTTCAACATCCTGTTGTCGTCTGAGATCAAGTTTCGTATAATGCCGGGTAAGGAGATTGGCATAACCATTTTGAGTGAATTTGCTGACCAGTGCGGAACCGACCAGCCCGTCATGTCCGGCAATATATATCTTAGATGTTTTTTCCATTCGCGCCTCTTGCGTAGTTATTTTTAAATAGTTCATTTTTCCGGGAGGTCCAGCTGCCTGATCTCAGCCTGGTCCCCTTCAGTCTTCGGCCTTTCTCCCTACATCAGTGCCTCACAGCTTGCGGGGATGGGAAACCCGTTTCTATGGCAAATCGCTTCCCTGACGGATTCCGTCAGGTCTTGAGCCACCATTTCAAATACCATTTCCTCAAACGAAATGGCAGGCTCCCAGCCGAGATTTTTTTTGGCTTTGGCAGGATCCCCGAGAAGGGATTCAACTTCTGTGGGCCGAAAATACCGGGGGTCAACAGAAACCACGACCTGGCCTTTTTCTAGTCGATCCAGGGAATTTTTTACCGGCAGATCCGCTAAGGAATCCGGGACAGATACATCTTCAACTATACCTTTTTCTTCTACGCCCTCCCCCTGCCACTTAATTCTGACGCCAATACAAGCAAAGGCATTATCACAGAATTCACGGACCGAATGCTGAATTCCGGTAGCAATGACGTAATCGTCCGGCTGATCCTGCTGAAGAATCAGCCACTGGGCTTTTACAAAATCCTTCGCATGGCCCCAGTCTCGCAAGGCATTGAGGTTGCCAAGATATAGTTGGCTTTCAAGACCTAAGGCAATTCGTGCCACCGCACGGGTTATTTTCCGGGTCACAAACGTTTCACCACGAAGGGGGGATTCGTGATTGAACAAAATGCCATTGCACGCATAGATGCCGTATGCTTCACGATAATTGACCGTGCACCAGTAGGAATAAAGCTTTGCGCAGGCATACGGAGAGCGCGGATAAAATGGGGTTTTCTCTGTTTGCGGCACTTCCTGGACTTTACCGTATAACTCTGATGTGGACGCCTGGTAAAAGCGAACTTTGTCATCCAGTCCAAGAATCCGTATGGCTTCAAGCAGCCTTAAAGTACCCAGAGCATCGGTATTTGCCGTATATTCCGGGGATTCAAATGAAACCTGAACATGACTTTGGGCCCCCAGATTGTAAATTTCATCCGGCTGGACTTCCTGAACGATCCGAACCAGGTTTGTCGCATCTGTTAAATCGCCGTAATGAAGTACAAAGCGGAGATCTTTTTCGTGAGGATCCTGGTAAAGATGGTCAACCCGCTGGGTGTTAAAAAGGGATGACCGGCGTTTGATGCCGTGTACTTCTGAATACCCTTCTTGTAACAGCAACTCAGCCAGATACGCCCCATCTTGGCCTGTAACACCGGTAATTAACGCTTTTTTTGTCAAAATAATTCCCTTTCATGGAAGAGTTGAAGTAAAAATATTACGAGCAATGCCGATTTACTTATTTGGCAATGTAATTAATTAAAATATCAATATATCCTGAATTGTTCAAGTATATTTTATGTAGAATTGATGAAAAAATTATGATAAGAACTGATGATACATGATATCAACCCATTACCGAAATTGAGCGGTTCAAATTTTAAACAGTTTTTTTGAATTGTTTTTTAAGGAATTACATCATGTTAAAAAAACAATCCTCTCCCAATTCGACTTTTTACGGAGACATCAAAAGTGAAACCCAGAAAAACGTTTCAAAATTTATCTAAGGAAAAGCAGGAGCGGATTACCCGGATTGCTATTGAGGAGTTCGGTAATAAAGGATTTGACGGTGCCAGCATCAATGCCATGGTTGGCCGGATGGAAATTGCCAAAGGCTCTATCTTTCAGTATTTTGGCGATAAGAAAGGCCTTTTTTTATTTGTTTTCAATCGTTCGGTGGACTTGGTCAAAGGATACCTGCGAACCGTACGAGACCAGTCTTCCGATGAAAATCTTGCGACCCGTTTGAACAAAACCCTTTCCGCAGGAATTGCCTTTATTAAAAATCATCCCCTGCTGTACCGGCTATATATGAAGGTCCTGTTCGAGCCCAAAGCTCCTTTCCGGGATGAAATATTAATTTCCTTACGCCATCACAGTACGGAATATCTAAAATCATTGCTGGAAAATGCACTAATAAAAAAAGAGCTCAACAAAAATATTGATTTGAATCAGGCTGCTTTTGTTTTAGATGCGATCATGGATCGTTTTCTTTCCGCGCATACCATCAAGCATTTAGATTCTGGCCTTGGCATCTATGATGCGCCTTTAGAAACAACGGAAATTTGGATAGCTGAAATTACGAAAATGATTTGTACGGGAATCGCAAAATCTGATTTTTCTGAAAAAAATCAATCTGAATTAATAAAAGAACCATATATTCTGATCCTGGCAGCCGTGGATGAAGAACTGTCCGGATTGATACAAAACATTTCTCACCCTGATCAATCAATTATCGGCAAACGAAATATTATATCCGGAACAGTGGGTAATGTTCATGTTAAACTGCTGGCTTCCGGCCCGGGCATTGTAAATACGGCGCAGGCATTAACGGCTATGATAGAATCCGCACAGCCGCGACTGATTGTTCAGACAGGCTGTGCCGGGGCGTTCAGACAATCCGGCTTAAAAATCGGTGATATTGGTATTGCAACCCAAGAAATCGATATTCATACGGGCCTTGAATCTTCTTCAGAGTCCTGTGTAGCAGATGAATTGCCGTTTGCCCTAATTAAAACGACTAAAAATAAATCAGAAGAAGTTAAAAACCGCTATCCCATAAATGATGACCTTGTAAATCATGCGTATCAGATTTTGCAATCTGACAAAATATCTTTAAATTTTCAGATTAAAAAAGGTGTGTTTATCACGGTCTCAACCATTACCACTACCAATAAACGGGCAGACGCTCTGTTAAAAAAATTTAACCCGTGCATGGAACAAATGGAGGGTGCCGCAGCCGCACATATTGCAATTATTTATAATATTCCGTTTATTGAAATACGATCTGCCAGTAATTTTGTCGGTAAGCGGGATACAGATTTATGGGATTTGGACCTTGCTTTTAAAAATGCAAGTGATGCTGTTTATAAATTTATACAGGAAGTTAAACTTGACAAGTTAAACTATTAAATTAGTAATTATGATAATTCCGAAAAAAGTAGGAGGATGGCTAAGTTAAAAGTTTCACCAATCCCATAAAATTTGGCAAGGCGTAGTGGGTTTTCAGGCTCGAAATTATACATGTAGTATCTTGAGTGCCTGAAAAACCGATACAACGCAGTAGATGGGACTTTTAACGACGCCATCAATTATGCAAAAAAAATTATCACTCGCCTATTCAACCTGCCCCAATGATACGTATATATTCTATGCGTTAGCTCACGGAAAAATTGATCTGGACGATCTTTCGTTCAATATCATGTTAAATGATGTGGAGCATCTCAACCAGGAGGCAAAAAAAGGGATTGTTGATATATCAAAACTTTCTTTTGCAGCCATCGGGCATCTGATGGAAACCTACGGACTGCTTCGAAGTGGTGCCGCTCTGGGACGTGGATGCGGTCCTCTGATTGTGGCCCGAAAAGGCACCGACTTGAATGATATTGAATCCGGTAAAATTGCAGTTCCCGGATTATGGACCACGGCGAATTTACTTCTGGGTCTTTTTTTGAACGGCACGCCAAACGTATTTCCCATAACGTTTGATAAAATCATGCCAGCCGTCAATTCCGGTGAATATGATTGCGGAATCATCATCCATGAAGGACGGTTTACATATCCAAATTATGACCTGGAGTGCCTTGTTGACCTGGGTGAATGGTGGGAGTCCGAGACCACGCTGCCCATACCCCTGGGCGGCATTGTCATGCGCAGGAACATTTCACAGGAAATTATTAGCGCGGTGGAGACAGGCATACGCCGAAGTATCGAATTCGCCCACCTTAACCCTTCTGCAACAAATGACTATGTCAAAACCCATGCCCAGGAATTGTCCGACGATGTTGTATTTCAGCACATCAACTTATATGTCAATGAATTCTCATTAGATATTGGCCGGGAGGGAGAGTCAGCCATTGAGACTCTTTTTGCCAAAGCAAGGGAAAGAGGGATTTTACCCAAAACCGATAAAAGTCTGTTTGCATGTGAGGACAACAATTGATGATCCTGTAAAAGATCAGATTAAAAAGAATTAGCCGCCGACCAATTCAAAAATCTCATCAAGACTTAAATCAATCGATTAGCCAATACACTATTAATATTAACATTGACATTCAGACTGAATTTAGTTCTAATATAGTCCATATTGATGTAAGGAGATAAAAAATGAGATTATCAAATCAAATAAAGCCAATCAGTTATTTGAAAGCCAATGCTGCAGAAATCATTCGACATTTAGGAAAAAAAGGAGAACCTCTCATCATCACTCAGAATGGAGAAGCAAAAGTAGTTATTCAGGATATCAAGATGTATGAACAAACCCAGGAAACGATGGCGCTTCTCAAAATTTTAGCTCTCGGTAATCGTCAGATTGAGCAAGGCAAAGTGATATTGGCCACTGATGCTGTAAATCGCTTGAGAGATAATAAGGAGAGAATTTAGTGGCATTCAAAGTTTTTCTTACTGAGGATGCCGCTAATGACCTCGGTGAAATTTATTCATATATTGCTAAACATGATTCTCCCCAAAAAGCCGAGTATGTACTCGACCAAATTGAAAAAAGATTTATCAGCTTGAATGAATTGCCGGAACGCGGGGTGTATCCTAAAGAACTTCTCTTGATAGGGATTCGTGAATATAGAGAGATTTTTTTCAAACCTTATCGAATCATTTATCGAATTTTGAATAAAACAGTATATGTTTACCTCATCGTTGATGGTCGTCGTGACATGCAAACTTTATTGGAACAAAGATTATTGCAGATATAAAATATTCTCACTTTGCACCCTACAATAATAAGCGATTCAAAGGTTTTCAAAATTAGACACCCCATGATATTGTATGATTTGAAAACAGAAAATGAAAGATGGGGACGTCCTTAAACAGTGAAAGATGAGTGAAAGATGGGGACGTCCTTAAATATCTCAATAACTTATTTCAGCAGGCTGTAGCCATAATGCCTGACAATCGATTTCCCCCGTTGGACCGCGTACCCAACCCCTGCAGGTGTCATCATCAGCCTGCGGGCAAGTTCACTTAATGAGACGTTCAATTCCCGAACTGCCCAAAAGCAGAAAAGCCCCCGTGCGTCCGCACGATGCTGCTGTCGCCCTTTTGAGTAAATCTCATCCGGTTCAATGTCATAAATGCCGGCTGTTTTTTTTGCAATATAATCAAGATCAACTCCTTGGGCCTTTAATTCATATCCCCGTTCATATTTTTCATTTACCTGCTTTAACATGGTTTGAACAAACGTCGTATCGCCGAGAATCCGTTGATCTCCCTTGATCCGGCCCATGCCCATACGGCGTTTTTTTTTGACTTCCGTCCATCCGCCCAAACTGCGGACTAAACCACCCCCGACAAGTTCCGATCGCCTCCCCTGATCAAGACCGGCCCTGACATACAAGAGGTATTTCCGGCGGGCTGTTTTCAGGTCAGAAGCGAAATACTTCAGCACATAATCCGCATCCTGCCATGCCTGCCCCTTGTGCCCGGTCAGCATGCCATGGCCGCAAAACTTATATTTCTTAAGGGATTGCAGGTCAGATACCATTTTTGCGCGGATGGGATTCAAATGAATATACCGCACCAGTTCTTTTAAGTAAGCATCTTCCTGGCAGATAATAGATTTATATCGATTTTGGAATAACAGGCCGTGACGTTTGTGGCGGCGATTGAAACTGACCGCATAACCCGTAAGCAAACGTCGCATCAGGGTGGAGAGCCCGGCCGGGCCGGAGCGAAAAAGAAAATGAGCGTGATTCGTCATCAACACCCAGGCATAGCAACGGGTTT
>JABZFM010000066.1 GCA_014237465.1 Desulfobacteraceae bacterium
ATCCAAAATTCCCCATCCCAAACGCGTCATAGCACCCCTTGCGCTGATGATAATCGCCGCACTGGTATTTAGCGCACGCAACCAGGCGGCCTACTGGCAAAACAGCCAAACCCTGTTTGAACACGCACTCAACGTGACTGAAAACAACGACCTGGCCCACAATAACTTAGGGACTGCGCTTCAGGAGCTGGAACATACGGATGAAGCCATTTTTCACTTTTTACAGGCACTGCGGATTAACCCGGATTTTGAATTGGCACATGTCAATATAGGGAATTCTTTGAATAACCTGGAACGGACTGAAGAAGCCGTTTTTCATTACCAGCAGGCACTGCGGATTAAACCGGATTATGCGGACGCACACTACAATCTGGGAATTGCCCTGACCAGTTTGGGGCAAACAGAGGAATCCATCAATCATTATCGGCAGGCACTGAAGATAAACCCGGATTATGGGAATGCCCATTATAACCTTGGGGTTGCCCTCAGTACGATAGGGCTTTTTGAAGACGCCATCCACCACTTTAAACAGTCACTGAAGATTGATCCCGATCTTGAAGACTCGCACTTTAATCTGGGCGTTGCACTGTACAAAACAGGACAAACAGATGAAGCCATTCGCCATTATCAGGAAGCGATTGCCATTAACCCGGACAATGCCATGAGCTATTACAGCCTGGCAGTCGCATTTTACCGAAAAGGAGATATGACACAAGCCATAAAACACTTGCAAACAGCTGTAAAACTGAATCCGGATTACACGCCGGCGAAAAATTTATTGAAAAGACTCCAAAATATGCAGATAAGCAAATAATACAAACAACCATTAAATGACTATAATGTAGCGGAGACCTTCAGGTCTCCATAAACCCCGGCCAAAGGCCAGGGGAACATGGAAGGCTGAAGCCTTCCGCTACATAGCGGATCGGCAATGCCCAATTCGGGTCGCCAAAAACCCGATGTAGCGGAGGTCTTTAGACCTCCACTGCTATAAACCGATTACCCGCGTTCCCACGAATGACCGTGGAAACCGGAAAAACATTTATCCGGAAAAATATTTACGGAAAAGTATTTATAATGACATTTTCAATCACTTCTTCGTTTTTTAAAAAACATTTAAAAATATTTATATATTTTTTCCTCATTATCATCACCTGTATTGTATATCAAAACATTCACAAACATGATTTCATCAACTTTGACGACAATGTATACGTAACTGACAATCATCATGTAAAAAATGGGATTTCACCAAAAAACATCATCTGGGCCTTTAATATTAATGACAGGAATGACAAGGTATACTGGCATCCGCTGACATGGCTTTCGCATATGCTCGATTATGAATTGTTCGGACTGAATGCCGGCATGCACCATGTCACCAGCCTGGGATTCCATATAGCGAACGTCCTGTTGCTTTTTCTTGTATTGCACCTTATGACGGGGATGATCTTCCAAAGCGCCTTTGTCGCGGCGGTTTTCGCCGTTCATCCGATCAATGTGGATTCCGTCGCATGGATTGCGGAACGGAAAAACGTACTGAGCACAATGTTCTGGATGTTGACCATGCTGAGTTATTTTTACTATACGAAAGCCCCTTGCATTTATCGCTATTTTCTTATCATCGTCACGATGGCAGCCGGCCTGATGGCCAAACCGATGCTGGTCACATTGCCGTTTGTTTTTCTGCTGCTGGATTTCTGGCCGCTTCATCGGGTTGAATTATCTGAGGTAAAAACAAGCATTTTAAATATTAAAAAAATTCCATTTTCCCACAACATAGTGGTAAAATTGATAGGGGAAAAGATACCGCTTCTTGCATTATCTCTTCTTACATTTATATTCTCTAGCTTGAGCCTTCATAAAAGCCGGGAATTTATTTCAACAGATTCTGTCCCAATGGCATTACGCATTTCAAATATTCCAATATCCTATGTCAAATATATGGTAAAACTGATATGGCCCCGGGATATGGCGATTTTTTATCCATTTCCGGAAACCATCCCCTTCTGGCAGGTCATATCAGCCGGTTTAATTCTTATAATCATAACGATAGGAGTTATACTGCTTATCAAAAAATCGCCGTATCTTATTGTCGGCTGGCTCTGGTATCTGGGTACGCTGTTTCCGGTTATCGGCCTGATTCAGGGAGGACGGTGGCCGGAAATGGCGGAACGTTGGATGTATGTGCCGGAAATCGGCCTGTTAATCATCATCAGCTGGGGTGGAGCCGCGCTTTTATCCAAAATTCCCCAGCCCGGACGCGTCATTACCACCCTTGGCGCAGTCATTATTACCGCACTAATCTTAAACGCTCGCACCCAGGCGGCTTACTGGCAAAACAGCATGACTCTTTTTGAACACAACCTGAAGGTAACGCCCAACAACTCTGTTGCCCACAACAATATAGGCACGGAACTGAACAGACAGGGGCGTCCGGATGAAGCCATTCACCACTTTTTACAGGCGCTGCGGATTAAACCCGATCATGACGGCGCACACTACAATACAGGAATTTCTCTGGACAAACTGGGGCGGACGGATGAAGCCATCGAACATTACCGGCAGGCACTGAAAATTAACCCGGGGAATTTAGATGCTCTCTATAGTATCGGTGTTGATTTGGACAAACAGGGACGCACAAACGAAGCCATCGGTTATTATCTGCGGGCGATCCGGATTAATCCTGATTTTGACAAAGCACACAACAATATAGGCAATGCCCTGGACAAACTGGGCCGCACCGATGAAGCTGTCGGTCATTATCTGCAAGCAATCCGGATTAATCCTGATTTTGAAAATGCATATTACAACTTGGGAAATGCCCTTGAAAAAACAGGGCGAACGGATGAGGCCATCCTCAATTTCTTGCAGGCACTGAGGGTTAATCCTGACTCTGAAATGGCCCACAATAATCTTGCCGGGATTTACTTCGATCAGGATCAAATGGAAAAAGCCATTCACCATTATCAGAAAGCGATTACCATCCGCCCGAAAAACTCCCGGCTCCATTACAATTTAGCTGTCGCGCATTACCGAAAAGGGAATATAACACAAGCCATACAACACTTGCAGACAACTGTAAAATTTAATCCGGACCACGCACAGGCGAAAAATATATTGAAAAGACTCCAAAATTCGCAGATAAGCAAATGAGATGAAATTCCAACGCCCAATGCGGGTCGGTAAATTCCAATGTAACGGAGACCTTCAGGTCTCCATAAATCCCCGGCCCAGGGCCGAGGGAACTGGAAGGCTAAAGCCATCCGCTACATAGTGGATCGCCAACGCCCAATGTGGGTCGACAACGCCCAATTCGGGTCGGCAAATTCCGATGTAACGGAGACCTTCAGGTCTCCATAAATCCCCGGCCAAAGGCCAGGGAAATGGAAGGCTAAAGCCATCCGCTACATAGTGGGTCGGCAACGCATTCACCAATATGATTTCATCAACTTTGACGACGATGCATATGTAACAGACAATTCACAAATACAAAAGGGGCTTTCTTTTCAAAACATTGCCTGGGCATTTGGGTTTTCTGAAAAGGCCATTAAGTTCTACTGGCACCCGATCACATGGGTTTCGCATATGGCAGACTGTCAGTTCTTCGGAACAGACCCCGGCATGCATCACCTGATAAATGGTTTCCTGCATTTGCTCAACGCGTTGCTGCTTTTTACCATCTGCTATCACATGA
>JABZFM010000067.1 GCA_014237465.1 Desulfobacteraceae bacterium
GTGCGTCCAATTTTCAGGAAAATGTGCTGTTTTTGCTTTCGCGATATGAGAAATTTAGTACTACACCTCATTTCGCGGTAGTGGAAAATTATTTTGAAAATTTACCGCCTCAAAATTGTTGGTTTCTGGATGGACACTAGCTATCGAAGCAAGCTAACTTTTTTCCCTCGCCCGTCAATCCATATCCGCTTGAAAACTTTCTCTGGTTTATCAATATCAATGACTTTGTTTTTTGTGAATAAAAACAACTTATACCCATTTCGTATGTCGTGGGGGTCTTTATTGACCTGAATCATGCTTTTTATCCGCTCATCAGATTTTGTCACAGTCAGAACCCGGATCTTTTTAAAACCGAAATATTCGCTGAATAGATCGTTTCTGTGCGATGCCACGTATCCCACTATTTTTTTGTAAAATGAGGAGCGATAAAAATTGGCCCGCCTGATCGGCATGGTTGCTCTATCAGCCTCCAGAAAAAAGTATGTCTCTGTATTTCTGTTATCCTTTCTCAATCGGAGGCCGAAAACACTGTCCGGAATCATGTTATAGGAAAAATTTCTTTTTTGTCCATATTCACCTTTTTTGATATTCACTCGCCAGCTCAAAGCATGGGTTTTAATAGTCGGAGGTTTTTGCCGACATTTTATTAAGTGCTCTGGCTCGATAAATTCAATATTCTTTTGTTTTCGGCAGGCTAATCGAAAGGTCGTCAAGATACGAAGACGGCGGGGTCAGATCTTCATTCTTGATAAACAGCTTGGTAAAGGTCTATAAGATTCGTTATCACATGAACCGCATATAGAAAAGATTGATAATGGCTCGTCCCTTGAAAATAACCTATCCTGGCGCCTTCTATCATGTGACCTCCCGGGGTAATGAACAAAAAAATGTATTTAAGAGCAAGCGTGACAGGGAAAAGTTTCTTGAATATTTTTATCGGGCAAAAAACCTGATAAAGATTTGCCGGATTTAAAAGCATTGATTAATAAAGCATCCCTGAAAGATATTGGCACACATTTCGGGATTGGAGAATCCGGCGTATCCCAGGCAAGCAGGCGTGTTATGGATAAACTAAGAAATGACAAAAAGCTTGAAAGAAAAATCGCAAAGATTGAGAATAAGTTAAATGTATCAAGAATGGAGATCAATCATGTACACACATTTATTTTCCGAACTCAAAGTTTCCGGAATTACTCTGAAAAATAGATTGACGATGGCGCCGTTGTATCTCGGATATGCTGGAGAAGGCGGTAAGGTAAGCAGTTTATTGCTGGAACATTACCGATTGATGGCTAAAAGTGGAGTTTCGATGATAGTGGTTGAAAATTCAACGATCGATCACCCTACAGGCAGCGGTTCTGACCGAACGCTTCGGGCAGATACCAATGACAATGCTGACGGATTAAAAAAGCTATCCTCAACGATTAAGCAGGAGGGTTGCCTTGCCTGTCTCCAAATCAACCACGCCGGGCGTTTTGCCGGTGTGCATGAACCTGTTGCACCGTCTGCTGTCGAAACGTTTGGCAAAATTCCGAAGGCGTTGAGTAAAACGGAAATCCGAAGTGTTGTAAACCGATATGCTGATGCGGCATTACGAGTTAAAAATGCCGGCTTTGATATGGTAGAGCTTCATGGGGGCACCGGTTATTTATTGGCTCAATTCCTTTCCCCCAGAACCAACAAGAGAAATGATGAATACGGCGGCTCCTTTGAAAACCGGCAGAGATTTGCGCTTGAGGTTGTTACGGCAGTCAAAAATAAAGTGGGAGATTTTCCGGTTGGTTATCGGTTTTTAGCAGATGAATGGCTGCCTGACGGGCTTCAACTGAATGAATCTGTTCGGTTTGCCCGTTCTCTTGAATCAGAATGCATTGCATATCTTTCTGTCATGGGCGGAACTTATGAGTCTTTCTTTCTTCCGAATATTGTGAGCAAATCCAAAGAAAATGGCTATATGGTTGATCTTGCCGCCGCTGTCAAAAGGGAAGTCCATATTCCGGTTATTACTGCCGGAAGAATAGCAACGGGTTCTCTGGCGGAAAGCATCCTCGAAGAGAAAAAAGCTGATTTAATAGGACTGGCGCGGGTTCTGTGGGCTGATCCCGAATGGCCTGAAAAAACGAAAACGGGTAAAGAGAACGATATTGTCCACTGTGACCCGGACTGCGGCGACACTTGCATGAAACTGGTAATGAAAAAGAAACCTGCCTTCTGTGTGCGATGGAACCATGATAAATTGAAAAAATGGAAGAATCGAATAGGATGATGGTAGCATTTTGCACTGGTGACCAGCAAGTCACCTCCACCTGTTGATACCTGCTTCTGAACATTTTAAGCCATCAATTACCTGACATAGCCAGAACATCAATAAAGACATAGATGGAAAACTTAAACGATGCCAAAAGGAACATTCCGCTTTTATGAAGAATTAAATGACTTTCTTCCAAAGTACAGAAGAAAAACTACTTTTGAAGCAGCGTTTAAAGGTAAAAGATCAATAAAAGATATGATAGAAGCCCTCGGAGTTCCTCATACAGAAATTGACCTTATTTTGGTGAATGGAAATTCAGTAGATTTTAATTACATTCTCCAAGATGAAGAGCGGGTAAGTGTATATCCTGTTTTTGAATCTCTTAATATTACAGACGTTACCCGGCTTAGAAAAATCCCGCTCCGCAGGAACAAATTTATAGCTGATATCAACCTTGGGGATATAGTTAAATATATGAGAGTCCTGGGATTTGATATATATTACGATTCTTTACTCTCCACTCGTGAAATAATTGAAATATCCAAAAGACAAAACAGAGTAATACTAACCAAGAGCAGAAAGCTCCTTAAATTCAAAGATGTAACCCATGGAATTTTTATTCGCCCTAGTACAACCACGGAACAGATAAGGCGAATCATAGATTACCTGGATATTAAAGATAATATAAAGCCTTTTTCAAGATGTCTTCGTTGCAACACCCCATTAAAGAGCGTACTGAAGGAAAAAATCTTAGATAGAATTCCACCAAAAACAAAAGAGTTCTGTGACGAATATGTTCAATGCCAAGCCTGCGATAAAATTTACTGGAAAGGAACTCATTTTATCGATATGAAAAAGGTCGTTAGGCAGATACTCTACCAAATAGAATCTTAATGCTTTAAAAGGGCTTCAGGGACACACATTAGACATAATTTGATAGGGTGCTTGATATGATATCCGGTTTGTATACGACGCCAATCCAAGACAGCGGGGTCAGATCTTCATTCTTGACAAACAGCTTGGTAAGGGTCTATAAGATTCGTTATCACATGAACCGCATATAGAAAAGATTGATAATGGCTCGTCCCTTGAGAATAACCTATCCTGGCGCCTTCTATCATGTGACCTCCCG
>JABZFM010000011.1 GCA_014237465.1 Desulfobacteraceae bacterium
TAAGGATCAACATTACACATTAGAAATATATCAACGATATGGATATTCGTGAAAATCATTCACAATATCTAATTCCGAATTCGCGGCAGGATGCCGCTCCCACAGTGTTCATTCAAACGAATTTCCAAATGCGGTTACCCTGTAATTATGCCCGGAAAAGATTGCAATTGAAAATAAAAAAGGATACATTTTTAAAATATAAGTTTGAGAATATGGTAGACGATTTGTCAAGATTAAAGATTTGACCCATGCCCTCATTTGACCCATGCCCTCACGTTGACCCATGCCCTCACACATACCCAACTACAAGGCGATCAGGATGAAAGATACGCGTAAGACAAAAAAACAACTCATAAGTGAAGTGATAGAACTGCGCCAATTGGCTGCCGCATTGAATACCACGGAGACCGAGTGCAGGCAGTCAAGGGCGGCGCTGCAGGAGAGCGAGGCGATGTTCCGCAATCTCCTGGATTATATTCCAGGAGTATCGATACAGGAATACACGACGGATGGTATCGTGCGTTACTGGAACAAGGCCAGCGAAGAGGTCTATGGCTACACGGCGGAAGAGGCGATCGGCCGGAACCTGGGTGACCTGATAATCCCACCAGAGGTTCAACCCCTCTTTAAGCAAGCTCTTGAACTGGGAGCAAAGTGCACCAGGTCTGGGGAGTTAATGCATCCCAGCGAAGTCATGCTATTGCATAAGAATGGTTCCTTGGTTCCCGTATATTCCATCCATACGGTTGTCTGTATGTCTGACAAGCCCCCTTTAATGTTCTGCTTAGACGTTGACCTGTCTGAGCGCAAACGAACTGAGGAGACGCTGCGAAAGGCTTACGATGAGCTGGAGCGACGTGTAGAGGAGCGGACTGCCGAACTTGCGAAAGTAAACGATAAACTAAGGAGAGAAATAGAAAAACGCAAGCTCGTGGAGGAGTCGCTGCGTGAGAGTGAAGAAAAATACATGACCATGATCGAATATTCCAATGACATGATATGGACTTTGGATAAAAAAGGGAATTTTATATACTTCAATAATAAATCTGAAGAGATTACAGGGTATAAGATAAAAGAAGCACTCAACAAAGAATTTATGCCAACAATTTTAGAAGAAGATTTAGAAATGGTTTATGATGTTTTTAGAAGGACTTTACAAGGAAAACCTCTTCATTATGAAGTAAGGATTCATGATAGCAGCAGAAAAAAACTAATAACTTTGTCGGTTAATACAGCACCTATTTATAAAGATAAAGAAATTATAGGAACTGTTAGTTTCGGAAGAGACATTACCGAGCGCAAGCAGGCCGAGGCGGCGCTGCATGCGAGCCAGCAATGGTTTCGTGCCATTTTCGAGACGGCCGAAGATTCAATCTTCATCAAAGATCGCCACTTAAGATACACCCACGTCAATCCTGCTATGGAGCGCATTTTTGGAGTCCCAGCTTCTCAACTTTTGGAGAAATCTGATAAGGAACTTTTTGGAGATGAAGCGGGAGCACATATCGGAGAGGCAGATTCTTGTGTTCTGAGAGGTGAGATTACTAATGAAGAACACACGAAACCGGTGGCTGGCGTTCCCACAACATTTCACGTCATTAAAGTGCCGATCAGAGATAATTCGGGGGAAATTATCAGTCTTTGTGGAATTGCCCGGGACATCACTGCTCAGAAGGTAGCCATAGATGAATTGCGCCTGGCAAGGATAAACTATCGAATGATAGCGGATTATACGTACGGATGGGAATGGTGGAAAAAACCAGACGGCACATTCCGCTATGTTTCCCCTGCGTGTGAGCGCATCACCGGTTATAAGCCAGACCGGTTTATTGAAAAGCGTTCTTTGCTCAGGGAAATCATTGTTCCTGAAGACAGAGAGAAATGGGACGAACATAATCGTCAGACGAATAAGGATATCGGACGGCGGGAAATGCAATTCCGCATCAAGGGGCCGCATGGCGAGATCCGCTGGATAGAACATTTCTGCCAACCGGTGTTCACAAGAGAAAACGAGTTCTTAGGCATTCGTGCCAGTAATCGGGACATCACCGAGCGCAAGCAGTCCGAGGAGGTGCTGAGGAAGAGTGCCACTCAATTGCAGCTGGCGACCACCGCAGCCCGCATTGGCCATTGGGACTGGGACACCCGAACCAGCAAGATGTATTTCTCCCCGGAGTGGAAACGCCATCTCGGCTACGAAGACCACGAACTCCCCAACCGACTCGAAACATGGAAGTCCCGGCTACATCCCGACGACCGCCGGCGCGTAATCAAGGACATCCACGACTATCTTGCCGGGCGCCTATCTGATTATGCAATCGAGTTTCGCCTCAAGCACAAGGACGGCTCATATCGGTGGATCTATACTCGCGCCGAGAAGCTCTTGGATGACACCGGGAACGCATACCGCTTTTTCGGATGCCACGTGGACATTACCGATCGCAAACAGACAGTGCTGGAACTTAAGAAATCATTGGCTGAAATTAAAAGGCTTAAAGACCTGTACGAAAAAGAAAGCTTGTATCTGCGTGAAGAAATAGACCTTGTACATGACTATCGAAACATTATCGGCAACAGTCATGCCATCCGGCATGTCCTTTCCCAGGTTGAGCAGATTGCCGGAACCGACTCCAATGTTCTTATCCTGGGTGAAACAGGCACCGGCAAGGAATTAATCGCCCGGGCCGTTCACCACAACAGCCCATGGAAAGACCGGCCGCTTATCAAGACAAACTGTGCTACCTTGTCTGCCCACCTTATTGAAAGCGAGTTGTTCGGCCACGAGAGAGGTTCTTTCACCGGTGCCATTGCCAGGCGCGCGGGACGATTTGAGATCGCCGACGGTTCAAGCATTTTTCTTGATGAGATAGCTGAATTGTCAATCGAACTGCAGGCCAAGCTGCTCAGGGTAATCGAGGATGGCGAGTTTGAGCGGATCGGCAGTTCCAAGACCATGAAGGTGTCTGTACGCATCATTGCGGCCACCAACCGCGACCTGGAAAAAGATGTCCGTGACGGACGGTTTCGCCGGGACCTCTGGTACCGCTTAAATGTTTTTCCCATAACACTGCCGCCGCTGCGTGACAGGATTGAAGACATACCTCTCCTTGTTCAATACTTCCTGAACATATTTACCAGGAAGCTGGGCAAAAACATTGTCTCCATACCTGCAAAAGTTATGACAGCCCTGCAAAGTTACAGTTGGCCTGGAAATGTCAGGGAACTGGAAAACGTTCTTGAAAGGGCGATTATCAGCACATCCGGTCCCAACCTGAGCCTGTCAGAAAAACTAGGGCGGAATGAGCAAAAAACTTCTGAGAGTTTTAAGTCACTGCACGATATGGAGCGGAACTATATTGTCAAAGTACTTGAAGAAACAGACTGGAAGGTCAGTGGAAAAAACAGTGCAGCAGAAATCCTCGGGCTTGACAGGAGTACATTACGTTTCAGGATGAAAAAAATGAATATTCACAAGCCGTAAGTTCAGTACAAACTACCATTTTGCCGGTTGCATCAATTCCCAATCAACCCATCCGATCAATGCAATCCCGAATCCCGTTCAAAAGTGATCATATATTGCCACCTTGGTCATATATTACCACCTTTACCATCCGTTCAAGATGTGTATATCTGCCGGGCATTCTTCCTTCATTCAACAAATTTGGATACCTACAACTTATTTTACCAGGTTTTGCGCTTTGGCACAAATCTTGATTATTAAAATATGGAATGTCTGAACCTGAACGAGAACCTCGAAAATCTGAAAACCTGAAAATTTTTTCAAGTTCAAGGCGGGCGACCAGATTTTAAACAAGCGATACACCATCCCCCGGGCAAGAAGCGGATGCGGATCGGTTGCTGCGCCACCCTGACCATCGCTTCCCAAGGCAAGTGGTGTAAAAAACGGCATCTCACCATCCGTGTCTGCAGCGCGCACCTGCCGCTGCCCGGGTCAGAAGTGCTCCCCGCGTCGATGGGGGGGCTTGTTGCGGAAATAAACGGTACGGGCTGTCCGTTAAAACCGGCCCTGCAACTTCAAACAGGAAAGGAGGACGAAACGTAAACAATAACCGAAAAAATTCTTTCAAACGCACTTTTTTTTAACGTCATTAACGATGGAGGAGAAATTATGAAAATCAAACATTTCATTGGTGTTGGCACGCTGCTGCTGTTTCTCGCGGCACTGGTGATGCCCTTGGGCGCAGGCGCGGAAACGGTCACGGATCGGGGTGTCAACGACGCCGGGCAGGCCCAATATACGCCTGACAACTTGTGCGCTGGTGCGGTTCATACAACTACGTTGAATGATCAACGTCACGCCATTGTCATCGGCACAAAGTTCAAGATGGGGTGGGAAAACCTCAGACGTCAGGGGCTCATTCCCGGGGCACTCAGCCCCTTTGCGCCCATGTCGATGACAGAACCCGACGTAGCCGTCTGGTCGCCCGGCCGAACGGTTGGATTCGCGAACGTGTATGGGGTCAACCTGGATACCGGGGAGATCGCCTGGCAGCCCAGACCCTGGTTTGGACCTTGGGATAAAGGCACGCCCGACCCTATGACCATGTTCGTGGGTGCGCTCATAGACGATGATGGCAACAGCTATGTCATGGACGAAGATCAGGTGTGGTCTTGGGACCGGGACGGAAACCAGCGATGGGTCGTTGATTCACCGTGCACCATTCCGTGGATCGGCAATGCGTCAATCGTGCCCCAGGGCGGCGGCTTGATCGCAGGCACCTGTTCCGACGGGACATATTTGCTTATGAGCCGTGAGGATGGCTCCATAATCGATACGTTTGTACTGGAGGGCCTCAACCCGGAACCCTGTGACATCCTAGAACCGATCGGTTTTCTGGCATGGATCACCGGCTTTGAAACCACGCCCAAGGCGTTTGGGTCGCTGGCCTGCGGGGCCATCGGACTGGAGTTTAAAATCACCGAGACACAGGCGATGGACCCGGAAACCGGACGAATTTTTCAGGCCACCGCCGGAAGTAGTCCGTCTGAAGGATTTATGCGAGCTTACGATATCGTTCCAGGGGGGCCCAGCGGATGGCATTTTGCAGAGGCCTGGTCAAGCCTGATGGGCGCCAGCGGGGACACCAGCCCGACCATTCACAAGGAGGAAGGTGTTGTCTACGCCAGTGATGACGATGGTGTGATGTACGCCTTTGCTATCGACGATGGGTATCCTGTTGCCCAATCGGCCCCCGGGCTCCAGGGCGGCTTTTCCCCCCAGATCGCCTACAACAACTATCTGATCAACGCGAACGGTGACGGGATAGTCGCGCTTACGTTAGAAGACGATATTGATGACCTGGTTCCGACCGATAAGATACTGAACGTGGCCTGGCAAAAAACCCTGGCGGACCCGGATTATCAGGCGGTAATCGATGCGGCAGGACTGCCGGTAGGGCCTACGATACCGGGGGTCACTGACGGTGTTCCCACGGCCAAATATATCGGTATCTGCACCCAAATGCCGGATACAGCCGGCATCGTGCCCATGGTGGGCTACAGGATGTCAATTCCTGTAAGTAGCCCGCTTTCGGATTTTATGGGCCGGGTCTTCGATGATGGCGGTGGACCGGCAATGTTTAACACCTTCGCACAGATGTACCACCAGTTCGATCCGGACACCGGCGATGTGATTCCGGGTAGCACCATAAAAGCTGTTCCGGAGACAGGCACGACGTTTGACGGCGGCTACGGTCACAGGTACAACTCCCAGCAGGTCGCTTTCCGTGCCGAATTCATCGCCAAACTGTTCCTGATAATGCAAAACGTGGTGTTGGCGAATGCTTCGCCGGAAGCGGATGCGTTCTACCGGCAGGATTTTGCGATCGGTGGTCTTACGGCCAATGTACCAGAAAGTTATCGGGTGCATACCGAGGAGACCCTTACCAAGCTCATCAACTGGACAGACCAGGCAGTTGCCGAGCTGGATGCGGGCAGACTGCAGAACAGTTTCGACACCGCACGCATGCTGGCGCCCAACTGCGACCGCCAGGTGGCCGTGATGGTGGAGAAGGGAAATGCCGAAGGCGAATTCTCCAATTCTGAAGCTAATCAATTGATCCACCGCCTCCGCAACCAGGCCGCTCACGAATTCCAGCAGGCGCGGGATGCGCTCCTGGGCGACCCCACACCGAATGATGTGAAGAAGGTACGCAGGGATCTGCTCAAGGGCAAAGATCGCCTGGAGCAATGTCTGGGCATGCTGTGATGCTACGCGGTTAATGTGGCGCAATCGCAAAGGCGGCTATTTCGCCCTTAGCGCCCGGGATCGGGGGGGCTCCGGAGGCCTCCCCGGTCCCCTTTTTCCGGCTCCGGAACGGAAGAAAGGTGTGTAAAATGAAAAATTTCAAGCTACTGCCGGCCCTGGCCTCCATTGTCATCACGGGTTCGCTGTTTATTGCCTATTATTATGTGTTTGAATGTCCCGGTTCAGCGGCCGATCTGGCCGCCATCGAACAGGTGTTCGACGACTTCAAGCAGGCCGCCATCCAGCAGAATGGAAACACGGCTATCAATCTAACCGACCAAGCGACGTACGACCGGATGGAGAAATTGCAGCACCTCGTCCTGGAAGCAACCAAAGACGAATTGGACGCAGAACCCATTGCGCATCAATTTTACGTGATGATGCTTAGATTGGAGCTGCCTCCCAGAATACTCGCCACAATGTCACCCAGGGATGTGGCCGTGTATCTGCTGGAAAATCGGATTATAGGGAACTTTTTTGAAGAACGCTCCCGCATCGATCAGATCGAGGTGCAGGGCCGACGCGCGTCGGGTCGGCACATGAAGCTGAAATGGCAGGTGGGGGACCCCCTGGCGTTCGTGCAGGAGTCGGGTCGATGGCGTTTTCGACTCGTGGCGATGATCGACGAAGTCAATGGCCAAATGAAAAACCTCGTGGCTCAGCACGGGGGTGACGAACAGGAAATGATGTATCGGATCGTCGAATTTATCACTATGAAACGTTTGAAAAAAAATCATTTCCTTCCGGTGAAAGGAGAACTGTGATGCGTAACAAAAAAGAACCGAATACCCGAAAACGCATCGCTGTGGGCGGCGGCATGGTCGCACTGGCGATCGTCCTGACGGCGACATGGCTTACCTTTAACGGCGATGCAAGCAATCCCGATGTAAATCCGGTGACGGCAGTTTCTCCAACAGCGGCGACTTCAGCATCAAAAGCGCTCCATACGGTCAATGATTCCGCCGCGATGGAAGCCGAACCCGTTCGCCCCGACCTCGAGCTTCGCCTCCTGGCCACCACGGTTTCCTTGGACTCGAACGAGGCTTATTCCCGGGCGACCATCGAGGACATCAATCGGGAACGGCGACACATCATGCGCACCGGTCAGCTGCTGAGAGGCTATGAGGATGTGGTACTGGTTGAAATAGCAACCGACAGGGTGGTGCTGGAGAACGGCGGCCGCCCCGAGGTGGTTTTCCTGGACGACACCGTGCCCCTGAACCCTCGCAAAGAGGTTTGGCCGGTGGAGATCGATCTGTTCCCCGATGCTGAAAATCCTGCCGATATAACCGAGGACGTTTTTCTCCACGGGCTGGCGCGTCAAATCGCGGTTTTACAAACCCAGCGCACAGCACTCGCATTGGGCCACCAGGGCGCCTTTGCCCCCTGGGAAGAAAACGGCGAGTTCATCGGTCTTTTTACCAGTTCGGTTGTGGAAGGAAGTTTTTTCGACCAGCTTGGCCTTCGCCAGGGCGACATCCTCATGTCGATCAATGGATACGATATTAAAAGCGCGGCCGATAATGTGATAGTCCTTGATATACTGACCCATGAAACCCGCCTTTATTTTCGCGTGCGTGGGATCGATGGCGAAGAGCGGGAGTTTGAAACCCAGACCGTGCCGGTGATGTAGATAGTCTTTTACCATTTTCATATTTTAAAAACGCACACTTCAAAAAAACAAGGAGGTTGTCTCATGATAAACATGAATTTGTCGAGGGCGGTTCACATGTTGAAACGTTGGGCCGTAACGTTTCTCGCGCTGCTTTTTATCCCGGTTTTCGCCGGGAATGTCGGGGCCGTGGATTTCCCGCCCGGGCAAAGTCCCCACCGGGATATGCCGATTCCCGGTGAGGCGTACCCGCCGCCGTTACCGCCGGGCAACGTCGATCTCTCGTTGGTGAGCTACGAATTCCGGAACGCTTACACGCTCGGCGTCCAGAGCTTTGTTTTCTGTTTTCCGTACCTCTATAATGCCTTGTTGCGCTGGCAGATTATTACCCAGGAGCCGGAAGACCCCGACAACATACCTTACATCCCGCTCAACTATTTCTGGCACTCGCGGCAACTCTCCGAAGGGGGAACCGGGGGCTCGCCGAACAACGACACCCTTTACTCGGTCGCGTTGGTGGACGTCAGCGAAGAGCCGTTCATCCTGAGCCACCCCGATATACCCGGCAACCGCTACTTCAGCTTTCAAATCGCAGGGTTTGACTCTGACAATTTCGCCTACGTCGGCACCCGGACCACGGGCCAGCAGGGGGGATCATTCGCACTCATCGGCCCGGAGTACGTTTGCCGGAACCCAAGCGGCAAAGTAAAACGGCCTGAGTGGTGCCTACCCCCCGACGTGACCCTTCTCCCGCGCAGCAAGACCAATACGATCATCGTACTTGCAAGGATATTCGTGGAAGACACGGACGACGTCACGAACGTCCATGTACTCCAGGACCAGATTGAGCTCACGCCGCTGAGTCTCTGGGGCACCGGTATCCCGGTGCCGGAGGATCGCGACGTGCTCCAGCCGTTCCCCCTGACGGACCCTCTGGGCCGGTGGAAAACGATTAATGCGGTGATGGAAGAATTCCCGGAGGAGCCTCGGCACAGAGCCATGCTGAACTGGTTCAAGTCCATCGGGATCGGCCGTGGCGCTGACCCGGAAGACATGTCCCAGGATGTAAAGAATGCATTGGCGCTGGCATGGCTGGCCGGGTATCGTATCCTCGATGACGCCGCCACCGATGGGGTCGGCTCCATCGATGTCAATAACTGGTTCTATCCCCCGGAGGGATTTGGTCGTTCGGGGGTTTACGACGATTACCTGCTGCGGGCGGCCACCCAGTCTCTGGCAGGCATTATCGCAAATGACGCCGAGGAAGCCGTGTACATAATCAATGAAAAAGACGGCAACGACAATCAGCTCAAAAGCAGCTTGCCATACACCGTGCGTTTCGCGCCCGGCGATCTCCCCGATGTGGACGCTTTCTGGTCGCTCACCATGTACAGCTCTGCAAACTTCGACTTTGTTTCAAATCCCATCGATCGCTACAAGATCAATGACCAGACCCCCGGTATCGAATTCGATCCGGACGGTGGACTCACGATCTACATCCAGAACACGCCACCGGTTGGCCACGAATCAAACTGGCTGCCGAGCGAAGCGGGCAACAAGGACTTCTATCTGATTATCCGGGCGTACCTGCCCGGTCCCAGTCTCGTGAATGCTACCTGGGTCCCGCCCTCTGTCGTTCTCACAGGCCCTTAGCCGAAGAACGACGGCCTGCGGTCGCTGTGATGAGGCTTGCGCAGGCCGGACGAGCGAAAGTAAGTAAACGAATGGGTGATCGTCATGCCGGACTTGATCCGGCATCCAGGGCGGCCTTGGCGTAGTACTTGTCCAGCTTTCCGGGCTCCTGTTTTCGCCGGAGTGACACTGCTTAACTCAACTTTTCGGGCTTAGCATAAAAGCTGTGGGAGCGGCAAGATGCCTTGATACGCTGTGGGAGCGGCATCTTGCCGCGATACAGAATCGCCCGAAGTCCTCATATCGCGGCAAGATGCCGCTCCCACCAGGATGCCGCTCCCACCAGGATGCCGCTCCCACATGGAACCCCAAAGTTGATCTATTAATTAATGTTAATCCGAAGTGAATTTAACTTCCTCGGGATACAGCCTTTAAATCGAGCCGCCCGCCCTGCAGGCGGCTTTATTTAGGATTGCCGTACGACTGACGGTTTCTCAGCCAGTCCTTGAATCCCCAGATGCTATATACTTGTCCGGTCGGGCAATAGTCGCCCATAAAGTTGACCGCCATGTTTTCATCATAGTATTCCTGCATGTCTTCCGCCGGCGGATGAAAGATCTGTGGAACGTTGCCAATGGCGGCCGCGAAGGATTCATCGGCCAGCATATGGCGGTGGATCAGGAACGGTTTGACGAGCGCTCCCCAGCGCATATAATTCAACCCGGCATTTTCGATGGCAGACTTCAAGTAGAAGGGAGCGATGCAGATGGTAACACTGCCGTCCGGATTTTCTACAACTTCGTCGTCGGAGATACAGTCCGTGGTGCCGCTGGTGGCCCAGTCGCCCACGCAAACCGACCAGTAGCGGACATCTTTACCGCCCTCGAAATCATTGCCGGTGTAGGTATCCTCAAAGGTGGGCGGAGAAAAGGTTAACACCGCGACTTTGTCGGCATAATTCTGGGTAATGGGCGCCAAAATATATCGATTGTGGAGCGTCGGGAAGAGCCCGGCAAGAAGTCCGAAATGGTGAAAGACGATATCGTCGCCATACAACTGCTGGGAATTTCCCCAAAATTCGGCAAGATCCGCATTAAAGAACATCCCGCCTAATTCAGGTAATATTTCATCAAGATGCAGCAGCATGGATTCCGGCGTTTGCCCTGAGGTCAGATCGGCCTTTAATGATTCAATGGCCGGCGGGGTGCCGCCATAGGAATTATCCTGATCCTGGTCGGCCCGGTATACCCGTGTCATCAGAACGTTGTTTTCGATGTCCGCCGGAACCATAATTACGTTGGTTGATCCGACCGGGGCTTCGATGCCTTCCTTGACCACCCAGATGGTAAAGCTGCGCTTGTCCGCATTTCGATCCTCGCCAACCCGAAAAGGATTGATGCTGCCCGCGTCCGGTTCGATGTCATAATCAGCCATGGCAAGGACCGGGAGCCCCTCAACCCCATATATATTGAAACTGAAATGCCGGGCGCGGGGGAACTCCCCGGTCAGTTTCAGGATATCAAAATCCCGGGTATGCTGTTTGTAGATATACTCATCATAGCGCGCCACCGTATCCGGGTAGGCCGGGGTCAGGCGCATATCACCATTGACCTCAAGCCAGGGAGACCCCCCGAAGTCGCCCTGGACGATCTCAGCGTTTGCTATGTGGATATTCAGAACCACTGTGCCAAACAGCAGAGCACTAAAAATTATTACTTTGAAACACTTCATAACTTTATACTCCTTTTTGTTAAAATTTTCTCTTACAAATTAAAATTGGATTGTGTCGTTCATTGTTTTTAGAATTTTTCTTTTATGACCTCCTTAAATTTTAGTCTAATAGGAGATTACAGCCTACGATAACGTCTTGCAGTACCGTCCAAGTTCAGATCGATGACCCAACCCCAGACGCTGCTTCAGACACCTTGAACCCTTGAATCCTCTGCCCCTTCTTATTTAGTACCTGAACGGAAAGCACATTTTTTGTAGGTTGGGTTGAGCCCGCTCTGACATGTTGGGTTTCGTGCCTCTACCCAACCTACGGGAATCAAGCATTTAACAAAATAGGATTCCAAAGGGCGAAACCCAACAAATCCTAGGCCAGTTCAGCCGGGCACCCGATGCGGACTTTTTCACCCACGTGCATCTCTTCGAGGGTCTCCTTCCAGCATGGCATGCATCGGTAGATCGGCAGATTGGCCGGCGAATTGTTTTTATGGGTGTCGGCAATCACCTGGCCGTCCGCCAGCATGCCCTTGTAGTGCACCTTTACGGTATCTTTCGTTTCGGGTCGGGGGCCGTCGCCTTTGCGCAACACACGTTTTACAATACCCGAATCCGTAACAACGGCGCCTTCTGCCTTTTGCTCCTCAGCCAGCAGTTTTTCCCCTTTTTCCTGTTCCGCGGCGCTGATTTTCTCGACGCGTTCGCTCAAGAGGGCCATGATCTCTTCACGGTAGCTTTCAACATTGACTTTCGGTTTCCGGTTTTTCAGGCGGTCCCAGAAACCGGTCTCAAGTATTTTAAGTTCCTCTTCGCTGAGTTGGAACGGCTCAACTTCCCAGGCCAATCGCTGCCCGATGGTGTAAATGGTTTTCTCGGTCTCGGTTTTGAGGTTGGCCGGTCTTGTGTCTTCGGTTTTGGCTGAATTTTCGGAAGATGCGGCTGCCGGGCTGATGTTCCCTTTGCCTGATTCCGCAACGCTGCTGTTTACATTCATTGCGAGTATTGTCAAAAACATGATCAACAGCGCCATCAAATTTGAAAAAGGGGTCATTCGTTTCATTCTTGCTCCTTACCTTTCTTTTTTTTTCTCGTAACATAATTACAGTGGAATAGATCCGTATAAGATATTTATATTTAAAACCACAGAGAACACAGAGGGATGGATAATTCGCTTGAATAGTACTATCTACCACCTCTCTGTGCTCTCATAATAAAATCTTTCCATCATTCGGTTCAAACACGCCCCCCTTTTGTGTCCATATGGGCACAAAAGGGGGGCTTTGGTTTGTGTTATAATCGACATTTGATGACTGACGTCTTGCTGCGCCTACCAGTCGTCATGATGCGGAATGTTCTGGGGATCCAGGCCGGTGCCCAGGGCCTCGAATTCCGCAGTGGTCATGTAATGAACCTGGGGTTGATAAACACCCATGAGTCCCTGCTGATCATTCTTGTTCGTCAGGTTGGGATCAAAGTCCGGGCTGCTCCAGGCCGCTTTTTCCCACGGCGCGTTCACAACGTTCGGCGCGATGGCCGGGTTACTCCACTCCGGTTCAATGTCGGACCAGCGGATCAAGAGCGTCTGGAGGGCCTCGGGCCCCCAATCCTGGTAGTTGACACCGTTCGCCAGGGTGGCATTGACCGGTTTGTCTTCGGGCCGTGAGAACGCCATAACGTACCAGCCATTTTCGTCCAGCAGGACTTCATCGTCGGAAAAATCACCGTAAATAGGAAGCAGGTAAGTCTGTGTATCCGGGCTGTTGGTCATGGCCTCGTGGCTGATCGACCAGAAGCGCACATCCGTGCCGCTCTCCATAATGGATTCCCCGTCTTTGGTGTGCGGAAACGTGGGCATTTTACCGGTCAAAACCAGCACATGACCATCCTCGATGGTGGTCGGCCGCCAGAAGTAATGATTGTAAGGATCGCACGTGGCGGAATCCTCGTAATTACCGGGCGGCGGTTCCCAATACCCCTGCTTGGACACGGTGTTGTCAAATGTACGGGCACCCAATTTTGCCAACGGATCGGTTATCGACGTTGGATCCCAGCGCATGACGATCTCTTCCTGGGCACCGAGCACAATGCCGAACATCATGTGAAAGCCCACATCGGAATCCCAGGGCTGAAGCACACGGTTTTCAGTCGTTTGCAAATAGGTCATATCAAGATTCACGTTCCACGTGCGCCGGTAATAGGCCCACTTGTCCTCCTGCAACCGGAACCAGAATTTCTCGCCGGTGGGCAGTTCCAGGCTGAGTTTTGGCAGCGGCGCGTCGCCGAACGGATCGGTGCCCTCATCCGGCCGAACCATACGGAGCCATAATTGCGCCGGGGTAATGGTATTGCATCCCACCGGGCCGGACAGCGTGAAGCCAGAAGCCATGCGCAGGTTATCGGTATTACCCGGTGTGCGGTAGCGCAGGGGGGTTTCGAGCATTGATCCGGGAGCCACGGCCTCGTTCACGTCAACCGGGTTACCCTGGGCCATCTCAAAGGTATATTTGTAATGGCGGTCGGTCGCGGTCCGGTCGGCACCGGCACGGAACGGGTTTACATGCCCCGGTTCCGGCTCGATATCAACGTCGATAAGCGGTGTTTCCCCCTGGCCGACGCCGTAAGTCCAGACATTGATCCCGTCAAACGGCGGCGTGCATGCAAGGGCAAACTTGCGGGCATGGGGGAAATCCCCTTCAACGGTCATCTTGGCGCCGTAAGGGGCCGTATAGATCGTCACGGCATAGGCGGTATTGCAGTCACCGGCCAGATTAAGGGTTCTGGAATAATCAAATGATTCCAATGCCGGCCGGAAGGCCCATTGGTCCTTCCAGGAAATGTCATCGGGATTCACGATTTCCCACTGAAAATACTCGTTCTGCATACCCGCCGGCAGAAGACCTTCGGGAACCGCAGTCGGTTCCTGGGAACCGGCGGCCCAGTCCTGAATGAAATCGGTCATATCATCCGAGGCGTCTTCGGTTTCATCCAAAGCGAGCTCGGTGCGGAGTGCCAGTATGAGGGGGCCCCGCTCGGCCCACGCCACTTTGGACGTGACATCTTCGGTGCAGGGGGGCAGGGGGTCCACCGAGCTCCAGTACTCAAAACGCCGCATAAACACGGTGGGGATGCGCAATCCATTGATGATGACTTCATCAACAAGGCCATAGCCATATCCGTTCCGAATATCGGTTGCATCCAGGGGCACCGTGGCGGTGATGCCGCCATAGGTTACAGTGATTTCGCCCTGGTGGTCACCGGTAAAATCCGGGGTCCAGAGAACTTTTCCACCGGTAATCGTACTGAGTTGTTCGTCAGGAAAGGCCGGGTCCATCATTATTTCCCGCTGCCATCCTTCTATCGTCCCATAATTCGCCGTCCGGTCGCGCCCCTCGTAGGGCGGTTCAAAATAGCCGTAATCGGTCGTCCAAACCGGCGGGTCGGCACGGTCCAGATCCGGGTCCTCGATTCCGTCACTCCAGGTGGCCGTCACTTTAAACAGGTAGACCTGGGGGATGGAAAAACTTTCCCAGGAATCGGGGGTTACGGTTAATGTCAGGGGCGGCGGCGGATCATCGCCACCGGCGAACGCCATCATGGGGACAGCCGCCATCAGCACCAGGGCCAAAACGGGAATGGCAACATGCCACGCCCACGGTAATTTTTTGTTATTATAAGTCATCACTAAATCTACTCCTTTATGTACAATTAATATATTTAAATTAACACCCTACATAGTCTACTTCCTTGAAACTGCTTCTTATCACCTCCCCTGTATGATTATGCGTTATTCTAGATGGTAGCTTCGGAAACAGAAAATTACCGTCATGACAATTTTTGCGTTCCGTCATTCATCTTATTTTTGCGTTTGGATACCGGAAGCTGAATTTGACGAAAATTTTAAAAACGCATAACCAGGATTTTTAACGTTAACGACAATAAATTTCGTAAACGATGTTCACAATACAAGCACACGCGCTATCAACTATCATTTATCATCAGTAAAAGAATTAGCAGGAATAAAAACCGGATGTCGTGCCAAAACGAAAAAGTGTTCATATTGGCACTTTTTTTTGAGGGAATGCCTTTAAGGTATAAATGATTGTTTATATAGGTATTCTATGTGGGAGACCTTTAGAAAATACATGATTGTTCATATTGTCACTTAATTAAGGGAGGCTTTCAGGAAGATTACAGTGAAAAAAGTCAGATTTTGATGACAAAAAAAATCAGGGGCCGGGTCAAGTTCGGTGAAACAAAAATAATATAACAAATAGAATACAGCAGAAAAATCCGAAAATATCACCGTATTTGCAATAATACGAGATTTTGTCTGTGGTCCCCGGATTATTTAAAAGATAGCCTTCGGTAAAAGGTTTCAAAAAATGAGTAATATTTCCGGTCAGATCCACAAATCCGGAAATCCCGGTGTTGGCAGAACGTACCAACGGCCGCCGACATTCAACGGCCCGAAATACCGACATACTGAAATGTTGATAATGGGCACTGGATCTGCCGAACCAGGAATCATTGGAAATATTGACAATAATGTCTGCTCCATGTTTGACAAACTGGCGGGCTAAATCGGAAAAAATGACTTCCCAGCAAATCAACGTTCCAACGCGCCCAACAGGCGTATCAAAAATGGAAAACGTATTCCCGGGAACATATTCTCGAGGCCCTGCATATCTCAGTTTGAGCACATCAATAAACCCTAAAGGAAAATATTCGCCAAACGGCAACAAATGTATTTTATCTTGCATTTTTTCGATTCCCTGGCTCGTAACATAAAAAGCAGTGTTATAATAACTGAATTTTTCTTTTTCCAGAGCATAACGCGGACCGCCTGTTATCAGCGAAGCGTTTGATTTTTTTAACATTTTTTGGAGTTTAACCGGTATGCTGTCCTGCAAATAATATGGAATTACTGTCTCCGGCCATATAACCAACTTTGCCCTATTCTTAAGTGCTTCAGCAGTCATATTCATATACAGGGCTTCGATGGCCTCCCGATTGTCCATTTTCCACCGGGCATTTTGCTCCACGCTTCCTTGTATCGTGGCGATCATCTCTGAATTCGAAGACTGCTTGAGGTTTGCAGGTGAGAAATAAGAAATACGGAAGCTGCCATAAACCAACGACACACCGATCAAGCAGAGCGGAAGCCATAGTGTTTTAAACGCCCTGTTAAAATTGGATATATTTTGAATCATTTCAAAAAAGGCGTAATTGGTAATCAGGATGAGAAACGACACACCATATACACCTGTAACATCTGCTATTTGTATGATGTTCAGCCATGAATATTGAGAATAACCGGCCAACGCCCAGGGGCATCCGCCCAAAAAATGGACTCGAATCAACTCAACAGCAACCCAAAGGCCTGCAATCATAATTAATTTCACTACCGGCCCGGTGTTCTTTTGAATGATCTTAGCGGCAATAACGGCAAAACCGGCGAAATAAAGACCAACAAACCCCCAGATCACGATCAAGAAAATAATGGTCACTGATAAACCGGCGTTGCTGTAAAAATAAAATGCATTAAACAGCCAATAGGAAACACCTGCAATATGAACAGACCCAAACAGCCAACCGATCAAAAAAGCCTGTATGGCCGATGTTCCGGAAAGTGCAAAAAAGAACGGAAGTAAACCGATCCAGGCAAGCGGCCAGGCATCGATGCATGGAAAAATGGCAACCCAGATTAGCGCCGAGATCAGCGTCAATCCGATTCGAAAGGGAAACGAAATTACTTTTTGGGAAGGCCCGGCTTTATTCATTTTAATTTTTTCGGCCTCAACAAATTACAAGCATCTGCACTTCTAAATTTCCCGTATTAGCCATTTTTTTATTAGATTTTCGGTATTCGCTTGCAGTAATATTCATATAATTAAAAAATAATCGATAAAAGGATCTGAGGCTTGAAAATCCTACATCAAAGGCGATTTCCGTAATTCCATCATCCGTATTTTTTAATTTTTCAGCCGCTTTTTGAATTCTCAAATCATTTATATAGTCTCCGATTTTTTTGCCGGTATACAGTTTAAAATTTTTCCCCAAATAGTTCGGACTGATTCCAATAACGTCGGCAATCGTATCTCTTGTAATATCTTCAAAATAATTTTCATTAATATAAGCAATTGCTTTTTCAATTTTTTCTTTAACCGACGAAGATATCTGTTTTTCCTCAAGAGGCTGTTGTAATGTTATCAATTTCTGTTTGTGGATCACATGTTCAAGCGGAACAGACGCCTTGGACATTAAATTCACAATCAAATCTGCGTCATTCTTATTAAAGACATCGCTTGATAATGGGTTATCCAGATAACATACACCAATGAACTTATTATTTGATCCAATCGGAACACATAAAATGGATTTACTGCCGTTATCCGTCATGGTTGAGCCGTTATGATCTGATTTAGCCGGTTCATTATTTGATGATACAATCACGTCCCCGGTTTGATATGATTTTTTTACCATTTTATCCAGATGTTCATATTCGGCGATACCGGCCACCCCCATACCTGTCTTTAACTCCAATGTGCCATGATCATCTACTATAAAAATATAACCTCTCCGGGCGCCGCAAATTTTAACCGCATTGTTTAAGACGATATTTAATATCTCATCAATATTTTCCAGATGTTGAATCGACTGGATTAGATTTTTAACAATGGAATTCTTTTCAGATTCCATCAGGTCCCATATCTTACCTGTTTCATAATCATCTTCCCCGGCACCCAGTAAATACTTAATCTTTTCCGTATAATGTTTTGAACCGATTTCTTTAGACAAATGATAGGCACTTTGAAGCATTTCTTTGGATTTGTCGGTACTCTCAATTTGAGACAGATATAATGCATAGTCATAATATGTATTCATTAATTCATATCTTCGGCCGTACTTTGTACAAATCGTGATGCTTTTATGAAAATATTTCACTGCGTTTCGGTGGGCCCCGTTGATTGCATAATAACGCCCGTTTACCCGCAGGGCACCTCCATATTGCCTGACCCATGGTCTTGTCATGCGCAAGGCTTCCCGGCATGCTTTTCCGGCTTTGCGTAACAGCCGTTTTTGATCTTTGTGTGTAGATTTATCTTTTGCTTCCAGATACTGTGCTATACTTAAGTCTGCATAATAATTATAATACTGTACAATAAACTCAGGCATAAAGCGTTTGCCTTTTACTATCTCTTCAATATTATGAAATGCATCAGCCGATTTTTCATAATCTCCTTTTTCCAAGTATACCTTGCCAATGACCATCTGAAACAGTAAATTTACATAGTCATATTCAGATGAGCAGCTTGCGGCTTCTTCAATGATTTGAAAATCTCCCTGTTCCAGGGCAACGAAACATTTAAGAAGTGGAATAACACTCAAAAACCGGGCGTCTCTGACTTCATCTAAATGTTCGCGTAATTTGTTTATAACAGCGGAGGTTTTGGTGTATTCGGATAAAAACAAATGCGTACTTATTAGATTCACAAGAGAGATATGGTATTGTCTGATATCGCCTAATCTTTCGAAAAGATGAATGCTTTCATTGATATATTTTTTATTGGATGCACTGTCACCTTTCCAGCCACAGGCCATGGCCATAAATTGAAGGCCAAGCGCTTTATTCCATTCATCATTTAAATCTTCACTGATCTGAATCGCTTTTTTGAGGTATTTAAAAGCCCGTTTAAACAAAGGAATATTGCTGCATACCATTGCATAATACAGCATGCAGGCGACAAGTTCCGGGGATCGGCCGACTCTTTTTTCAGCAATATTAAGGGAACGAAGGACCGACAAAATAAATTTCAATCGATCGGTCAAAAGGTAAACAAATTTGATGGAATTGTAGAGTTGGACAATGATTGTATAACGCTGCTTTTCCGATGCTACTCTTCTCCGAAACCGATGGATGGGAATCAATTGACACAGCACATGGGCTAATAACTCCTTAAAAATCGTTTTTTTACTTTTTGTTCGATTATATAAGGGCTTTTCACCCAACATCGTCAGCGCATCGCTCACGATTTTCTCACCTTGTGACCAGTCACCTTTTTTAAAGTACGCCTGGCTTATTAACTGAAGCAGTTTTGCCTTATCCGTTTCTGTTTTAATCAGTGGAAGTAAGTTTTGAAAAATAAGGATCGCATCGTCGTATTTTCCAGTGATTAGATATATATTCCCTGTGATTTCCTGACATTCCATCCAGATTTGCTGCAGAAAGGAAGAGGCCTTTGTCTTTTCAGGATGATCGAGTTGCTGAACCACAAAATGTAAGTAATAACGCGCTGTATCGTAGGCAAAATTTTCATATGCCTTTGTTCCCGCCAGATATGCAAATTCAACAGCCTTATCCGTGTCATCGGCTTTTATAAAATGATTGGCAATCTCGTATTCCATATTCTCACTTTTTTGATGAAGAAGCCGTTTTTCAAGCGCGTATGCGATTTTGCGATGCAAGTTTTTTCGATTTTCACCGGTAATACTGTTATAAAAAGCTTCCCGGACTTTATCATGAAAAAAATAGTATTTCCCTTTTTCTTGATTATCGCTCAAAATCAATTGCAGACCAATCGCTTTATCTGCAATGGTTATGATATTTTCGGGGACAAGTTCGCTGATATCAAAAAGAATTGCCAGATTAAAAGTTCTACCTATAACGGCTGCTGAAGAAAGTATCTGCTTTTCTTTTTCACTCAGCGACTGAATTCGATTCATGATGGCATCCACAACCGTTGTCGGCAAGTCTAGTGGATCCTGCAAATCAAGACGATACTCTATACGACCTTTAGTGTAACGGACGGCACGCTGTTCCATGAGTTGTTGGATGATCTCAATCGCAAACAGAGGGTTCCCCTTGCTTGCCTTGAAAACGAACTGCGAAATGCCTTCAACCGCCTCTTCAGGCTCTCCAAACATTAAAGAGAGCACCCGATTAATGTGATTTACTCCTAGATTTTTCAAACAAATTTCTTTAAACGGGATTTGATTTGATTTTAACTCTCCAAAGAAATGTTTGAGCTGACGCGACATCGATATCTCTTCATCCCGAAAGACCCCGATTATCGTGATCGGCATTTCTTTTAGATTAACGGCGATTTCAAAGAGAAGATCCAAACTCGCTTCATCAGCCCATTGAAGATCATCAAAAAGAATGAACAGCCCGTCTTCAAGTTGACTTATTTTTTTAAAAAATTGTCGTACCGTCTTGTAGAGTTTTTCCGAATTTTCTTTATCAATTGAAGAAGTGCCCGTTGAAAAGTCTCCCATAATTTCTGCAACCAAAGGATTTAACTTGGAAATAAGATGTGCCTGGCTGCCGAATTCTTTTGTGAATTGACTTATTATCTCCTTTTGTTTTTTTTCAGTGTATGTATTCAGATGATCCAAATACTGACTGAGTGCTTCATTAAACGGACGATAAGGGATTTGAGAGCCACCTTTAAAACATTTCCCACAAATCATTAAGCCAGTATTGGCGCTGATATATTCCTGAAACTCCTGTGCCAGTCTTGTTTTACCAACACCCGCGCCCCCGCGAATAAAACATAACTTATCTTTAGTCCCGCCGGGTTCCTGGAATAACCGTTTTAGTTCATTCAACTCAGTGCCGCGGCCAATCAAGCTTGTCCGATAATCAATTTTATCCACGCTGTCATTTAGACCTAACACAAAGCCTCTCCGACCATTTTGTATTTTTCTGAGATCATGCAATAGGCCTCCAGGCGTTCGATAACGATTTTCCGGCTCTTTTTCAAGCAGCTTAAGGATTACTGAATCCAGATCAGCAGGAACGCCTGGATTGATTGAACTGGGTGGTTCCGGAATTCTAGCAATCTGTTGATGAAGAGTGGTCAGTAAATCATTTCCTTTAAACGGTACAGTGCTGCATAACATTTCATAGAAAATAATGCCCAGTGAATATAGATCGCTCCTTTCATCAATCTGTCGGTTGATAAGGCCGTTTTGTTCAGGAGACCTGTATAAGTAAAATTCATCCATCCCTGAAGAATCGATCCGAGGTCGAAAATGCCTGATTCGGGAAATTCCCATGCCGGTAATTTTTATTCGATGATCCTCTACAAAAATATATCCGGGTTTCAGGCTTCGATGCAGAATGCCGTTCTTATGAATATAATCCACTATATTACAAATTTGTCCAATAATATCCAGCGCCTGATCAACATCCAGGGCGTTGGCGGAGATTATTTCCCGTATGCTCTTTCCGCGGATGCATTCCAGAACAATATAATGAAGGCCGAAGATTTCTCCGAATTCAAAAATCTCAACAATTCCCGGATGCTTAAAAGATGCTGAAGTACGAATTTCGTGGTGGAATCGGATCGTATCTTCAATTTGATTGGAAGAGGAATTCTTTTTAAAGATCTGAATCGCAACAATGCGGTCCGATTGCGTAACGTCCTGCGCATTGTATATATCACTCAAACAGTCATTACAGATTTTTGCAGTGATTTTATACCGGTTATTGATCAATGTTCCACTTAGATTTTTCATAAGATATGCTTACCTTATAAAGAAACTTACATTGAGTCGTTATTTTATCCATTTAAAAATCGTTATCATAACGCAACTTTTTGATTCATTCCGATTTTAGATCGTTTTTTCAGATAATACAAATGAGGAATTATGATCCGGTTTGGGTTTCCCGTGCCGTCATAAAAAATATCAATGATGGGAATTTCAAAATCCTCCTGCATTTTTCTGAAAATAGATGATGATACAACTCCGGGACAGCAGAACATGGGATTTACGTGAATAAGGGCATCAATCTGCTTGTTTTTGATAAAATGCAACGCCCGTCCAATGGTCATGGAGGTTTCACCGGGAATATAGTGCTTAATCCGGGCAGCGGCGTTTCGTGGGTAAATATTGGTTTGATTTTATCATTGCTTCCATTTTATTCTATAATTTGATCTGATCCAAATCAGGTTATTTCAATCCGATTCTTGCCGTTGCTTTTTGCCAGATACATCGCTTTATCAGATATTTTATAAAACCAGTTCATATCCATTTCAGCATCCGGTATTCTTGTGGTTAAACCCATCGATGCGGTAAGGAATGGCCCTGCGCTGTCATTCTGATGTTTAATTTTTAATTCCGCTATCTTGATCCGTATTTTTTCTGAAAATTCTCCGGCTTGTTGCGGGCCATGTCCTGAAAAAACAACTGCAAATTCTTCTCCGCCCAATCTGAAGGCATAATCACTGGCGCGGGCGGCAAGACTTCTTAACAGACTGCCGATAGACACTAAAACATGGTCTCCCTTTTGATGCCCATATGTATCGTTGTATTTTTTAAAATCATCCAAATCCATCATCAGCAAACTTATGGATTTGTCATCTCTTCTGGCTCTGCTTATCTCTCTTGGAAAAATCTGGTTAAAGAAGCGCCGGTTATATAATTGAGTTAATTCATCTTTTAATGTTAACCATCTGATTTTTTCCTGCTGAAAACGGTAGCTTCGCATGACGAGTAAAACCAGTAGCGCGATCCCTGATCCTAAAATAATAATACTGAAAAACTTTTCCGATAGATATTGAATCGAAGGCTCATGATTAATCATATACTCAGGGAACATCATTTCAATAAAATAAATTGCAGAAACGACACTACAGTTGGATATAAACGCAATGAACAGCGGCCTGCCCGACAGGAGTAACGGGAGGATACAGGTTAATACAAGGGCAATTGAAAGAGAAATCCCAGTGTAACCGCCGATAAACAGCCAGTAGTAAAATATAATGATATAATTAAAAATCAGATACGCCCAAACCAGCCATACAAAGTTTCTCAGCCATCTTCCGATCCCATATAAGGCAAAAAAAGCACCCGCAGAAACTATTGCCAGAAGAAACGTGGCCTTTGGAAGGCGTATCACAATACACGCGATGAATCCCAGAATAGAAATGACTGTTGAAGAAAAAATCGCCGCATTGAGGACTCTGTTCTGAAATGAGAATTTATCAGCATCTCCCAACAGAATCTGCAGATATCTTTCCCCTATTTCTTGTTTCATTTCTTGAGAACACATTATTATTTATTAAGCCCGTGCGAGATCAAGAAGGAAAGAAACAATTGACAATCATCCTTATTGATGTCAGAAAGAACAACATCTGCACCCTGACTTGCCAAACGATCACATAAGGCCTTTCCGATCCCTGATCCGCCGCCTGTGACAATTGCAACCTTATCTTTAAATATGTCCATACGTTTTCCCCTCTCTTGATTTGGAGATTTGAAACATGGCTGCCACACTATCGGTTACACTTGTCTTGTGAAAATGCGGTACGTCTCCTATAAAACACCCTCTTTTCGATCAAAGATACTTAGTGTATCTTATGCAATATTCGTTTGCAATATTCATTCCAACCTGTATCTATAATATAACACACTGATATTCATTATTATTTATAAAAATTAGAATTAACTGCGCCTCTTCATGCGCCATTATAATGGCGCTTGATGCCAATATAGCGGCAATACAATTCTTCTCATATTCAACACCAAATAAATCTTTATAAATTTCAGGAACATAGAAGTTGAACGATTACGGCACGAATATTGCTTTAATCTCATGCAGAATTAATGACCCAGGCGCTGTTGTATGAATCGTCATATTGTGCTAATATTTAAGTAAGATGGCAGCCTGTTATTTTTTTTAAAACCTTTTCAACGTCATTTGCTCAAAAAAAATAACAGTCTAACAACAGGCATTGGGATTAAAAAACTAATTTTTGGGGGAGGAACAATCATGCAGGAATTATCCGGCTTAGACGCTACGTTTTTATATTTGGAAACACCCAATATACCCATGCATGTGGGTGGGGTCAGTGTCATTGAAGGTTCATTGGACTTTGACACTTTTCGTGATTTAATCAAAACACGTATACACCTTTCAAGAAGCTTTACCCAGAGACTGGTGCAGACCCCTATCGGCCTGGACCGCCCCTACTGGATCGATGACCCGAATTTTAATCTGGATTATCATCTTCATCATACTGCTTTGCCGGATCCGGGAGATTGGCGCCAGTTAAGAAGGCTGGCTTCACGTATTTTCAGCCAGCCGCTGGATCGTTCGCGCCCGCTCTGGGAATTTGTTTTTGTTGAAGGCCTAAATAGTATTCCCCAGGTTCCCTCGGGTTCAGCGGCCCTTATCAGTAAAGTCCATCATGCAGCAATTGACGGGGTATCCGGTTCGAATATCATGAGTATGATTTTTGATATTACTCCCAAGGGCCGTGATTTGCCGCCGCCGAAAAAATACAAACCCGAGAAGGTGCCGGGTAATTTAAAACTATTCATGCGCAGTGTCCAAAACCTTGCCACACGACCTCTTAAATTACCGGAACTGCTTTTTGAAACCGCCAAATCCACGGTTAAAGCCGGTTATCTTACCCGGGTGCAGGGTCTGCAGGCGCCAACCCTGCCGTTTAATGCGCCCCGCACCAGGCTCAATACAAAAGTAAGCCCAAACCGGATATGGAATGCATCCCTGCTGGACTTTAAGCGGGTCCAGGCCCTGCGCCGGGCCATACCGGGCAGCACGGTCAATGATGTGATCCTGACAATATGCGCAGGTGCGCTGCGTCGTTATTTAGTAGCAAAAAACGACCTTCCCGACGAACCGCTCGTTGCAATGGTGCCTGTTTCAATCCGTACAAAAAAACAAAAAAATACCATGGGCAACCAGGTATCAGCTATGTTTATCCAGCTGGCGACAGATGTTGAAGATCATATCGAACGCCTGCAAAAAATTTGTGAAAATACAAAAACCGGAAAAACATATCATGAAGCGCTTGATGCTAAATCCTTAACTAGCTATGCTGAATTTATTCCCTTTGCATTAGGCGGTCTGGCGGCCCGTGTTTACAGCCGGGCAGATATTTCCAAACGCCATAAACCGTTTTTCAATGTGGTGATCACTAATGTTCCGGGGCCGCAGATCCCGCTTTACATGGCTGGACATCGATTGCTGACGCATATGGCCATGGCGCCTATTTTTGACGGCATGGGCCTGATCCTGACAATTTTCAGTTATAACGGCATGATATCCATCAGCCCGACGTCGGCACAAAATATCATGCCGGATATTGATAAACTGGCCCTTTTTCTTCGGGAAGTGGCCAATGAAATGGAAGCGGATGTATTCGCTAAATTAAATAATCAAAACATTATACCGTTAAACAGGCCTGAACCTGATACCACAACCCTTTGCAAAGCGATCACCAAAAGCGGCAAACAATGCCTTAATCAATCGTTAAAAGACTCTCAATTTTGTCGTGTTCATTCACCGCAAGAATGATTGCGGATAATCACTTTATTTAAGGAACTTTTTTATGACTCAACTTTCACCTTCTGCATCTCTCGTTAAACGGCCATCAATGTTTAAACTGTTTCTTGAATTTCGAGCCGTATTTGAGTTTGGTGCATATTTTCTGTCCTTTCCCATTTTATCAAAAGCACCGCGTGGAGACGGCCATCCGGTACTGGTACTGCCCGGTTTCCTGGCCGGCGACAGTTCCACTCTGGCGTTGCGTGCTTTTTTGAAATACAAGGGCTATAAGCCTCACGGATGGGGACTTGGCCGCAATTTGGGAAGGGACGTGAACTCCAGGCATGGAATAAGCAGTCGTTTATTGAAACGTGCGAAACAGTTGAGCGCCAGATACAATCGGCGGGTGAGCCTGATCGGGTGGAGTCTGGGCGGTATTTATGCCCGCGAACTGTCACGTGCAATGCGCGACGACATACGAATGGTTATATCCATGGGAAGCCCTTTTTTTTATATAGATGTCAAGACAAATGCGACGCCGATGTATGAACTTCTCAACGGCAATCATGATCGCTTAAATTCAGCACTGCAACAAAGACTGAAGACACCGCCGCCGGTTCCATCCACGGCAATCTTCACGCGAACAGACGGGATTGCTCCATGGGAAGCATGTCATGACCATCAACATTTACTTGACGAATGGACGGAGAATGTTGAAATTGAAGGAAGCCACTGCGGATTAGGGTATAATCCTCTGGCACTGTGGGTTATTGCCGACCGTCTCGCTCAACCAAAAGGAGAGTGGCGGCCGTTTAACCGTTCAGGGTTTAAAAAAATAGTTTATCGAGACCCGCACCGGCGCGGGTATTTCTGGTAACAAGAAAAAAGGATATAATATATGGCACGCCCCACAGCTTTAATAACAGGCGCATCAGCGGGTATCGGCAGATCCCTTGCCGACGTTTTTGCCCAAAACCAGCATGATGTTATTCTTATAGCCCGACAGAAAAAGATGCTAGCAGAGGTGGCTGAAGAAATACGCAAAAAATGGAAGGTTAAAGCACATATTTTTTCTCATGATCTGATCCCTTCTGATGCACCCCAACAGTTATTCAGTAAAATCAATGATAAAAACCTGAAGGTGGATGTATTGGTCAATAACGCCGGCATGATTCACGTTGAACCGTTTCACCAGACAAATCTTGACCTGTTGCAACGGATTGTATATCTGAATATCGCTTCGCTGATGACGCTGACCCATCTGTTTTTACCGTCAATGATCAAACGAAAAAGCGGAAAGATTTTAAACGTGGCGTCTATCGCCAGCTTTATGCCCACACCGACTTTTGCCGTTTATGGCGCGAGCAAAGCGTTTGTTCTATCTTTTTCTGAAGCATTGGGACAGGAACTGAAAGACACCGGTGTTACAGTGACCTGTTTATGTCCGGGTATAACTGAAACGGATATGTTGACCCGGGCAGGCAGCCTGGAAGATTATATTCCCGGATTCATGCGGCTTGATGCCGATACGGTAGCCCAGGAAGGGTTTAAGGCCTGCATGAAGGGAAAGGGAGTTCACGTTGACAGCCTGACCAACAAAACATTAATACAGATGGTAAAATACCAGCCCCGCTGGCTGGTACGCAACGCAGGCGGATTTCTAACGCGCTTTATTCAATCGATTGAAAGTAAAAGATTGAAAGATAAATAGAACTGTGTTTAACTTTTTATAATTAGTCACTGAACGGAAAATCCATTTATTGGTAGGTTGGGTTGAGCCCCATGGGTTATGTTGGGTTTCGTGCCTCAACCCAACCTACGAAAATCATATGTTTACCAACACAAAAATTGAAAGGGCGTAACCCAACAAATCATGCGGCCGGGTTTCCGTTCAACCACTAATTACCTGAATTCTTCTTTGAAAGCCAAGCGGTTAAATATTGATGACAGAAAAAACAGAAGAACGACTCATTGAAGCAAATGGTATTCAGCTCGCGTATGACGCATTTGGCAATCCGGCTGATCCGCCGATACTGTTGGTGATGGGATTGGGGATGCAAATGCTTGCCTGGGATGAACAGTTTTGTGAGCATCTTGCAATTCGCGGTTATCGGGTGATTCGGTTTGACAACCGTGACATCGGCTGCTCAACCAAATTTAATACCGCCGTGACACCCGGTTTATGGCAGATGTTGTCCGCCGGACTGTTTAACCGACCCTTGTCAGCCCCTTACCGTCTAAAGGATATGGCTGCGGATACCATAGGTTTGATGGACGCATTGGGTATCCGGGCCGCGCACATTGTCGGCGTATCCATGGGCGGCATGATCGCTCAGGAGATGGCCATTCGTCACCCTGAACGTTTGAATACAATAACCTCCATCATGTCGACCACAGGAGAGCACCATTTACCACAAGCAAGGCTGAATATGCGTCTGCGACTCTTGAAACGATCGCCGGCTGAACAGTACGCATATGAAAACCATATTGTAAACCTGTTTAAACTTTTAAATGGGTCTTTTTATCCTTTTGACGAAGACAGGGTTCGACGGCTGGCGGCTAACAGTTTTAAACGATGTTATCATCCGAAGGGTATTGCCAGACAGTTGGCGGCAGTGATCGCCTCCGGCAGCAGAAAAAACAAACTCGGCCAAGTCAACACACCGACTCTGGTCATTCATGGTAAAGCAGACCCGCTCGTTCCTGTGGCCCACGGACAGGCAACCGCCGATGCGATTCCCAATGCCAGGTTACATGTTATACGCGGTATGGGCCACACAATGCCCCAGGCGGTGTGGCCGGAGATTATCGATACCATCGCCGGACATGCAGCCAACGGAAGTTATTAGACCACTTAATTTTTATACCAATGCAAGACGAAGTAAACCACTTACCCATCTGTTTTTACGGGCAATGCGCAGTTACCCGGATATCCATTTCTCATTCAATTCAGTTTCATCGTTTCTTTTCCCTAATGCAGATTTAAATATTCTTTTGTAAATATTTTCTGTATACTATCATGTGTTTAATACCTGAAAGTTAAGATTCGGGCCCTGAAAACCAGGTTTTGATACTGGAATAAATAATCATATGAATCATCATACCGGCCATATGCCATTGATACACACCAAACTGACTCCGCCGCGAAACAGCGCGCCGCAATTATTGCGAGCAAGACTCCTGCGAACTCTGGCTGTAAGCCGACTCAAAAGCCTCACACTGATTCTGGCCCCTGCGGGTTTCGGTAAAACAACACTGCTGACGAATTTTCAACAGGAACTTGTCAGAGAAGGCATTCCGGTGGCATGGGTGTCAGTTGATGAGGACGATAATGATTTTATTCAATTTTTTTCTTATGTGATCGCATCTTTACAGAAAATTATCCCTGGTACGTGCCTCGGAACCCAGGCATTGCTTCAGGCCGGGCCGCACATTCCGCCAAAAGCGATTATCTCGACATTGATTAATGAGCTATCGAGTATTCACAAGCTCGTTTATATTATTTTTGATGACTACCATCTGGTTTCAGAAGAATCAATTCATAAGACAATGAATTATTTGCTTTTGCATGTGCCGGAGAATATCCATGTGGTCATTGCAAGCCGCTCTGTCCCCCCGCTAAAGATTGACAGGCTTAGAGCCCGTAATCAGCTTGTGGAAATAGATGCCGCGGCCATGCGTTTCACTCTCAGCGAGACAAATGAATTACTGAATGAATTAATGGGAATGCAGCTGACCCGGCAGGATATCAATACGCTTTATCATATAATTGAGGGATGGGCAGGCGGACTTCAACTCGCATCCATATCTCTTCAACATCACAAAAACCGATCCGACTTTATTAACTCATTTTCAGCTGAAAATCTGGCAATTGTCAATTACCTTACCGCGGATGTCCTTTCGCATCAACCGGAACCAGTTATATCCTTTCTGACTAAAACTTCCATTTTAAAAAGAATGAGCGTTGAATTGTGCAATGCGGTGGCCGGCATTGCCAACAGCTATGACATGATTCATATCATTGAACAGAACAATCTTTTTATTTTCCCGCTTGATGAAAACAGACAATGGTTCCGATATCATCAACTTTTCGCAGACTTTTTAAAACAGCGCCTTAAATCCACTATGCCTGAAAAGGCCGCCAAACTCCATCTTGCCGCATGCAAATGGTTTCATGACAACGAACTCATGGAGGAAGCAGTCTACCATGCACTTTCTGCAAATAAAACCGCCCTTGCCGCTGAACTGATCGAAAAATGCGCCATGAATCTTGTAGAAAAAAGTTACATGTCAGTCCTGCTTGGGTGGATAAACAAAATTCCTGAAAATCATTTAAAAAATCGGAATAAATTAAAGCTTGCACAAGCCTGGGCCCTTTGCCTGACAAATCGAACCAGGGAGGCCGAAGCGGTATTATCCGGTATCGGTCCTGAAAACATCAGCGCTGAAAAGAAAATTCAATTTGAGATCAATGCCGTTCGAGCTGTCTGTGCCGCTTTCAGGCAGGACATCTTGCGGGCTGAAGTGATGGCGAACCGCTTAATGGAAGAATCCCTGGACCGTAACCCCTGGACCGTCGCTGTCATCGGCAATGTCCTTACTTACGTTTATCTCCATCTCGGCAATTTCAGTAAAGCGCGTGAAGTGCAGATTTGGGCAGCAAAATATCAGGAGTCAGCTGCCGGCATTTTTGCGGCCGGATATGGAATGGGACTTTCAGGCCTTATCTTTTCATTCGAGGGTCGACTCCATGAAGCAGCGGCACAGTATCGAAAAGCGATCAGCCTCTCAATAGAGGTTATGGGGCTCCGCAGTGTCCTGACGTCAATGGTGTCCCCGCTTTTATTTGACATTCTGTACGAGTGGAATGAAATTGATGAAGCTTTCCGGGTCCTGGATGATTGCCATGATCTCATTGATATCGGTGCTCCGGTTGACATTCTGATCACATGTTACATTCCCCTGATACGCTCATACATCAACAGGCGTGACCGGAAGGCGGCATTTTCAATTCTCGACAGACTTGAAAAGGTCGGAATGGTTAAGGAAAACGACTGGGTTCTTGCTGTTGTGCTGCATGAAAAAGTAAGAGCCCTGATTCTTTTCAGAGCGCTTTCCGATGCAAAAAAAGGCTTTGACTCATACACACGAATCAAAAGACGAAAGGAAAACATTGGGACCGGATTGATTATGCTCGAAACTGAAATGGAAAAACGAGCGGAAGCACGCATACTGATAACCAATGGAGAGCCGGAAAAAGCCATTGAAATTCTTGAAAAACTATATGAGGATGTCAGTGCCTTCGGCTTTATTCGTCGAAAAATAGAGCTCAAGGCGCTCCTTTCAACAGTCTATTACCATACAGGCGATTACAGACAGGCAATGACATGTCTGGCAAGCGCTCTGTCTGTTGGAAAACCCCAGAATATGATCCGTACTTTTGCCGACGAGGGCATGCCAATGAAAAAACTTTTGGAAATGCTCTTAAATAACAAAGATGATGTTGCAGAGAGCCTGCCGGAGATCAATTCAAAATCATGGGAATCTTATTTGGAAAAACTGATTGATGCATTTGATACATTTTCCCCGGAAAAATTGACAAGCAAAATTTCTTTCACTCAGAAAAAAAATGAAACGAATCACTCAACAGGTTTATTAAGCAGCCGCGAACTTGAAATTTTGCAAATTCTTGAAAAAGGGCTTTCAAACAAAGAAATCGCCGTCACTCTCAGCATGACCGTGAACACCGTCAAATGGCACCTGAAAAATGTTTACGGCAAATTGGGTGTCTCCAGCCGCACGGAGGCCATCAGCGAAGCACGGATAATGGGCATTCTTGAATAAACCCAAATTTACTCCTGATTTTTTCCTCTAAAATCGAATAATACGTCTTGGCTTTTCTTTCAATCATCCCCACCCCACCCGAATGGATGGTGACATCACCTTATAAGCTGCGTTATTTTAGTCCTACCAAAAAAGATTTCTGTTTGAGAACGCTTTTATAGTCTCGTTCTAAACAACAGGAAGGCTAAGTTAAAAGTTCCATATGCAAGGCGTAGTGGTTTTTCAGTCCCAAGATAATACATGCAATATTGAGGGGCTGAAAAACCACTACAACGCAGCAGATGGGGCTTATATCGACGCCATTTGCTTTGATAACATTAATTTCAAGTATGAGGGGATCATGATTTCACGTGCCCAAATAAAGTCTTTAATAAAGCGAGAACCCGGATTTGAGGATATCACCTGTAGCCTCCGCGCCACGGTGAAACAACCCAAAGGGATTTTAAAAGAATCAAAAAAAGTCATGGCCATTGCAAGAAAATTTACAGATGAGGTCGTCCGGCCAATGTCTTTGGAGCTTGACAAAAAGATGCATGAAGATCCGGAATACCTGCCCTGGGAGTATATTCAAAAAGTCAACGAGTGGGGTTTATACACGATGTTTATTCCAAAAATCTTCGGCGGCCAGGGCTACAGTTTATCCTGCCTGTTCTATTTGCTTGAAGAAATCGGAACCGCCTGCCTGGCAATGTCAAACCTGATCGGCGTCCATTATCTTGGATATGCGAGTCTGATTTCCTCATGGAATATGAAAATGATTGATAAAATATCAAGAGACGTTGCCAGGGGCGAAAAAACAGGAGAACCCTGCATTATTTCACTGGCAATAACCGAACCCAATGCCGGAACAGACTCCCAGAACATTGAACTCATGGACACCGGCAACCTCGCCTGCCACGCCCAAAAAACCGACAATGGGTATATTATAAACGGTACCAAGATTTTTATTTCATCCGGCCATCTTTCAACATGGCATATTGTTCATGCTTACACGGACCTGAAAAAAGGCTCAGAGAACACGATTATGTTTGCCGTTAAAACAGGTAGTGAAGGGTTTTCGTTTGGCAGAAAAGAAAAAAAAATGGGGCAAAAAGCATGTGTTGCCAGTGAACTTATCTTTAACAACTGCTTTGTCCCGGATGAAAATGTCTGCATAGATAACCGGGGCCTGCGAAACCGGTCAAAAGGAATCTGGCACTCAAATGAACAGATTTTGGCATACATATGGGGCGCCTCAAGGATCGGGGTCAGCAGTTTTGGCGCAGGCGCGGCCAGAGGCGCTTATGAGACGGCATTAAAGTTTGCATCGGAAACCGAGATCAACGGACAACTTCTGATAAACCATGAATGGTGTCAGTGTATGCTTGCGGATATGTACATAAATGCGGCATCGGCAAGAATAGCATATACTGAAGGAAATTATGCCAACGGATTGTATGGGCTGTGGAAAATTTTAAATTTGAAACCGCTTTACTATCTGATGAAATACACGCACGTAAAATTTCTTGACAAGTTTTACATGTGGCTCTGGAACAAACCGGTGATGACCCTGATCTTCAGAAAACTGTGCCTTGACTTTCAAAAAGACGCTGAAACAGCCCGCGTGGATGGATGGGGTTCGCTTGCCAAGGTGTTATGCACTGATGCGGGTGTCAAAAACTGCATGATGGCTATAGAGATAATGGGACAGGCCGGAATCCGGCATGACCGGCGCGCGGAAAAAATATTAAGGGATGCAAAGCTGCTTCAAATTTATGAAGGCACCAACCAGATTAACCGCATCAATGTATTTAAACGGTTGATTGCCCCGCCATATCCGCAAACAGAAATTTTTACAGCCGGTAATATTTAAGGAGAGAAAACCATGATGATATCCGTCAGCAATGAATTAAAAATGATTGACAAAGCCGCTTTTGAATATTCCCGCAAAATACTTGCCCCGGAAAGAGAGGAAAACGACAAGTTCCCGTACGGCCCATTTTTTGATCACCTGATTGAAAAAGCCTATGACCTTGACTTTTTTCATTCATTACTTCCTGAAAGTTTAGGGGGAATCGGACAGAGCATCAGCGCCATATGCACTATTCTTGAAAATATTAGCCGTGAAGACAGCAGTCTTGGGGGCATTATCCTGACCACCACCGCAACGCACGAAATCCTCCTGGCAGCGGATGCGCAGGGATTACTTAAACAATTAACGGAAAATGCGGATACGTTTAAAAAATTTATGGTCGCATACCCCTTGTTTTCCAATCCGTCTGAAACGAATCACCTATGCATCGCAGAAAAGAACAAAAATGGATATTCACTTTCAGGGGCACAGGAATTTCTCGTCCTGGGAGGCATTTCAGATCATGCAATCATCCCGACAAAAATGAAGGGGGAGGCGGAATATTCTTTTTTTCTGGTTAACCTGAATGATGCGGGTGTTGAAAAAAGTGAACCGATTCAAAGCCTTGGGCTTCATTCCTGCCCGGCAGCCGATGTTTCATTTGCAAAGGTCAAAGGAAAGCTTATCGGAAAACAAGGAGATGGCGAAACCTATTTTGAAGCCATGGCATCCAGACTTTCCATAGCCGCCGCTGCCATGGCATGCGGGATCATGAAAGGATCATTTAAGGAAGCAGCCGATTATTGCAAAAAAAGAGTTCAGGGCGGGAGAAAGATAATTGACTGGTCGGAAGTAAAAATGACCCTTGCCCAAATGGCCATCAATCTTAAAACTGCGGAAATGGTTGTATCAAGCGCATGTCAGGCAATGGAAAATAATGAACCGGACTGGCAGCAATGCGCTAAAGCCGCTGCCATTCATGTTCATGAAATGGCCTGCAATCTAACAAATGACGGAATCCAGGTCATGGGGGGTGTTGGATACATGAAGGATTTCGGCCAGGAAAAAAGATTTCGTGATGCCAAGCATATCCAGGCTGTCTTTGGGTTAACCCCCATGAAAAAGCTAAGGTATCTTGAAAGTATCGTTTAAACATTCAGGAGGTCGCTATGTTTCTATTTAATTCACTGAGAAAGGCATATTTCCCGGAAACCGATTTTCCGGAAAGGCATGTTGATAAAGAAAAATGTTCTAAATGCGGAAGATGTTATGAAACCTGTCCTACCCATGGGTATCGATGGCGCAAAGGGGATTTTCCCGAACCCGTCGGATACGGAGAGTTTAAAGCAGCCTGTCTAAATTGCGGGAACTGCATAGCGGTATGCCCGACAGATGCCATTACCATCAATGGGAGCTACTCTGTTAAGTCCGGAAGGTATCAAAATTATCTTTTAAAAAAAGTATCTCCCCCCGACCCGCTGGGATTGAAGGGGAAAAAACAATACAAGGACTTTAAAGAAAATCTGTCCAAAGTTGAACAGGCCATATATTCAAGAAGATCAAACCGGTTGTTTAAAGACAAACAAGTCCCTAAACATTTGATTGAGCGAATCCTTGAAGCAGGACGATTTGCCCCTTCGGCCGGGAACTGTCAGCCATACAAATTTATTGTCATAACCGATCAGCAAATCATCAGGGAATATGAAATGCGATCAATGAAAATTTTAAAGCAATACAAAGATCTTTATCTGGATACGGAAGGAAACCGGCCGTGGTGGAAAAGAATACTTGTCATGGCGATGATCACGTTTTCAAGCTGGATAATGGTCAATAAAGTTGATCCCAGGCCGATTACAGCGATGCATAAAGCTTACAAGAACAATGAAAAAATCCATTTCAACGCACCAACGGTAATTATGGTTTTAAAAGACAAACGGGGGATCAGCAATCCTGATCTTGATGCCGGCATATGCGCACAAAACATGGTTCTTGCCGCGCATTCACTCGGGCTTGGGACCTGTTACATCAGTTTATCCATTACCCCGCTGAATTATCCGATTATGAGAAGTTTCAGGAAAAAACTCGGGATCAGTTATCCTTATGAAGCAGTCACAAGTATTGCAATAGGATACCCAAAGGGAAAGATTGACGGTATTGTTAAACGGGATACCCCCCCGGTTGCCTGGATATAGTGCTTCTGACGGATAGGTATGAACCTGAATAACAATTCAGACGAGTTTTAAACTGGAAAAAAATAACCTTAGACAAAAATACCCTGTCCCGATAAATACGGGACAGGGTATCTATCTTAATTTATCCTCTAAAAGCTTTCAGTTCCTGCACGATTAATCTGTTTCCGTACATTACCTGATTACTCCTTTCCAATATTTCTGACTTGATAAGGCCGACACCCTTTACGTACCACTCGGCCTTTTCAACTGCCACATTTGAAACCCCAAGAAATTCTCCAAGATTTTTTGTAAACTGGCCTTTTTTTATCAGCTTTAAACAATTCTGATACGTTCCTGCAGGGACCGTTACCGTTTCATCCATACTTTCAATTGTTACTGTCACAGGTACCATCATTTTTTCCGGCAGACACTGGGTCGCATGAATCTCTTTCCATGATCCGCCTATTTGAACAGGCGTTTTTAAATAAAACAGTTTCGGGTCGTTAATTTCGGGCATCCCCATGCCATACAGTTGTTTCCCAAATTCAAAAATGCCTTCCTCATTTTGTATAATAAATTTTAAATCTGATTTTCCTTTATAAGTTATTTGTTGCGGCGTCACCTTCTCTAGTTTTAAATATTTTTTTTCCAGATTAGAGATTGTTAAAATTGCATTCTCATCACTATCATCGATTGTTTCGCCACTAGAAACCTGATACGTCCAGTTTAAACCTTCTTTTAAAGGATAATAAGATTCAGATTCACTGTCGGACTTTTTGCATGATACACCGGCATGAAAGATTATTATAAATAACAATGCCAATGTGATTTTCTTCCATACAGTCATTCTTTCCCCTTTTTTATATCTGTATCATTAATATGAAAGACTACATTTCCGCCAAAAGTTCTTTGGCCTTTTTGTTCCAATATTTATTACTTGAAATTTTAGGGACTTGCTCTAACATAGCCTTGGCTTCGTTTTTTGTCTTCTTCTTGTCCATCAGAAGTTCAGCAAAGAACACATTCCCCTTGACATTGTACTCAATGCCAAAAAATTTTGTATTTTGAAATTCCCGATAATATTCCATGGATTTATCTTTGTCGCTTAACGGCCAGGGAAGAACCTGCCAGAATCTGCCCAATGCGGCAATGGGACCGCCTTTATCATAGTATTTGTCAATCTTGTAAGCCGCCTCAAAACTATCCTGGGTTTTATCTTTCAAGCCCTCTCTAAGCGCGGTCAGAATGCTTACCGAGTCGGAATAAATACCCACATTCATTCCATACCAGTAATGCCCGTCAGACTTCTTTGAATCTAAAGCAATCGCCTTTTCACCATATCCCATCCCTTTTTTACCATACGACTTGCATGTGTCTTCCCAATCTGACAGTTCCAGTTCCTGAGCTTCCATCCCGTATAACCGGCAGGCTTTTGCAGCCATCCAGTTTGCCCTAAAACTATTCGGATCATTTTCCGCAGCAGTCATGCACAGATCAAGCGCTTGTTTGTAGTTTTTCAGGCCTTTCATATCCATTAATTCAGCGGCCTGTTCCAGATTGTCTTTGGGCTCAGGCGGGGGAGGAATGACGACAGGCGGTTTTACTTTTGCAACGACTTCCTCGGGTTCCGGCTGGGGCTCGGCTTCGGCAACAACTTCCGCAGGCTCTGCCAGGGGCAAAGTTTCAGTAGTCGCTTCCTCAACAGGTTCGGTTTCCGGTTCCACGACAAGCGGTAATTCCTGTCTCGCTGTTTCTCCAGGTAATAAACGAATCTCTGAATCCCCGGCCCATAAATTTGTAAGGCCCAACACAAAAATGATTACCAGGATTGATATGGATGCCACATTCTCTCTCATAGTTTTTTCTCCTTATAATATTTATTTTTGATTTTAACCTTCCTGAAAGTCATCGCCCAAACAAGCTATATAGTACCTGAACGGAAAGCACATTTTTTGTAGGTTGGGTTGAGCCCGCTCTGACATGTTGGGTTTCGTGCCTCTACCCAACCTACGGGAATCAAGCATTTAACAAAATAGGATTCCAAAGGGCGAAACCCAACAAATCCTTTGTCACTTTGGGGGTTGTATCAACGCCAAGGTCTGAAGGCGACATCTTCTTGATCTCCTTTTTCTTGGCTTTCATGATAGCCGGCAACGCGGGATAACGGGGTTCATTCAGCCGAAGGTCCGCGCTGATCACTCCGGGCAGATCCATCTCCACCACCTCGATCCCGCCGTCCACTTCGCGCTCCACTTTAGCCGTACCATCATTAATCTCTACTTTTGACGCAAAGCATGCCTGACCCCATCCAAGATACTCGGCAAGCAACTGGGCCACCTGGTTATCATCCACATCAATGGCCTGCTTGCCTAACAGGACAAGATCCGGGGATTCTGTTTCAACCAGCTTTGCCAAAATCCGCGCCACACAATCCGAATCCAGTTCACTGCCTTCCGTCACATGAATGCCGCGATCCGCCCCCATGCTGAGGCCGTATCGGATTTCCACGGACGCTTTATCATCCCCGATACTTACGACAATCACCTCCCCCCCCTTGTCATCTCGAATACGCAGGGCCTCTTCTATGGCGATTTCATCAAACGGATTGACCTTAAAGCTCATGGAAGACATTTCAATCCCCGTGCCGTCATCTTTGACTTTTATGTTCATATCCGGGTCAGTCACCCTTTTTGCGGTTACTAATATTTTCATCTGTTATTCCTTTCATTGACCATAACAATCAAAAAAAATTATATCGAATCGATCTCGTTTAAAACGTTAATCTCGAGTCTGTCTGATGCAATTGAAAACACTTTATCCATAAACTTCCTGACATATGGTGATGAACTGTGAACATTCAGAGCGGTCCTATCTTTATATCGCTCAATAAAAATCAATGTGTTTGGATTTTTTTCGTCAATATTTAATGAATGGTGAAGAACGCCCTCTTCTTTTGACACCTGTTTCATAAATTCCTTTACAGCAATCAATGCCTCTTCTTTTTTTTCCGGCTTTACCGGAACCTTTGAAATCACAGAAATCATCAAATTACCCATTGCCTTTTAAAATATAACCGCAGATTGATTGATTAAGATCATTTACAAAAGTTTTAAACAATCCAAACGGCCTGTGTATGCGCCTTGTGCAAAATTTTCATGGTCACACGGCCCATCATAAAATCACGGATTATCGATAATCCGCGCCGCCCGACAACAACTGAACCGCAATGGCGGCTTTCAGCTGTTTTTGAAATTGCTACCGCCCTGCTTATCATTCCCTCCAAAATCTCTTTTTCTATCAAAGACCGGTCAAAACCGGCGCCGGCCAGGCGGTCCTCAGCCCTCTGCATAACCGTTTCAACCGGATTGCGCCCTTGATTCATCCCTTCTTTTTTCTGATCCCGGGCCAACGCTTTCCCATCAGGATCATCATGATCCGTCTCCCGGGAAACATGGCATAATACAACCTTACGCAACGGATGCGGCATCAACTCACATACACAGTCAACTGCCTTAAGCGAATTCTCAGAACCGTCAAACCCGATTAATACATTCCCGGAATCCGGGTTGTCCCCCACGATAACGACCGGCAGGTGCTCAATGGCTTTCATCATCCGGTATGCAGTGGCCCCCACGATATTATTCGTGGGATCATTTAAACCGCGCCGACCAACCAGCAAGGCATTATATGCCTTTTCAGATTCAGCAATGATATCTCTTGCCACACCCTTTATCTGGGTTTGAATTTTTACATTGATAGACTGTTTATCGTATCCAGCGCTTTGCAATATCGATTCGGCTTCTTCCATTTTTTTTTGAATATGCTTTGTCGTTTCCCGATGCCATTTTTCGGTTTCAACGTTTGTGTCTTCCGGCGATGCAACAGATCGCAAGACCTCTGCAGCAGGCGGCATATTCGACATTATATGGATAAGGACAACATCTGTTTTTTGAGGGTTAAAAAAATTGCCGGCATATCGGACGGCCGCCATGGCACTTTTTGATCCATCAATTGCAATCAGTATTTTAATTTTTTTCGCCATTGCCTCACCTTAATTTCCATTTTTGTACTTTCTCAATAAGCATAGGCCATGTAGCGGAGGTCCTTAGACCTCCATACACACGGAGAATTGGAAGGCTAAAGCCTTCCGCTACATGGGTTGCACATGAATTCACATTTATACCCCGGACTTATTGAGAAGTTACCCATCTTTACTATTCATTTTCTATAGATTTAAGCATCATCTGCGCCAGATCCACGACTTCGTATTCTTCTTCCAGGCCCTTTTCCTTCATTGCGTCATCTAACATAATCATGCAGTAAGGACAGGCAGTGGCAATTGTTTTGGCGCCTGTGGCTGAAAGCTGTTCAAACCTTTCCGCATTGATCCGTTTGCCGATATTTTCCTCCATCCACATACGACCGCCGCCGGCGCCGCAGCAGAAGCTGGTGCGCTCACGCCGCTCCGCCTCCACCAGCTTCACGCCCGGGACAAACCGGGCGATATCCCTGGGGATATCATATAAATCATTATAACGCCCCAGGTAACAGGAATCATGGTATACCACCGGCCCCTTGCCGGAAAATTTTTTTCCACCTTTAAACGCCCCTTTTCGGGTGAGTTCCCGGATCAGTTCCGTATGATGGATAACCTCAAAGCTTTTTCCGAACTGGGGGTATTCATTTTTCAATGTGTTAAAACAATGGGGGCAGGCCGTAATGATCTTTTTAACGCCCACGGTGTCAAACATTTCAAGATTAAAGTTGATCATGTGCTGGGCCAGATATTCATTACCCAGCCGCCTTGCCGTCTCACCGCAACACATTTCATTATCGCCCAGACAGACAAAATTGACACCGGCTTTCTGCAGCAATTTAGTAAATGCGATAGTCACTTTTTTATACCGGTCGTCAAATGATCCGGCACACCCCACATAAAACAGATACTCAAAATCAGGGTTTTCCTCCGGGGTCTGTACCCCTAACTCTTTGAACCAGTCTCCCCGCGTGTTGGACGCAAGCCCCCAGGGGTTGGACAAATTTTCACAGCCTTTAAAAAACTGGGTCAATTCTTTGGGAAACCGGCTTTCCACCTGGACCAGGTGACGCCGCATATCAATAATATTGTCCACGTGCTCAATCATCAACGGGCAGTTTGAGGTACAATGCCCGCACGTGGTGCACGACCAGATGGCTTCTTCTGATATGACATTTCCGATAAGGCTTTCACCGTCCCATTGTTCAAGAAGCGCTGCCTCTTTTTCCGGCTCTTTTTTGAATTTATGAATGGCCGCCCTGCCCATGAGATTTGTCTTTTTTTTAAGATGATCTCTTTCGTCCATGATCAAATGCATGGGAGACAAGGGCTTGTCTGTGAGAAAGGCGGGACAGTTGGCACGGCACCTGCCGCACTCAGCGCAGGAATACATGTCCATCCCCCGCTTCCAGGAAAATTCTTCAATTTTTCCCACACCAAACAGGGTATCCTCGTCTTCCAGGTCCTGAGGGGTGAGTTCTCCTTTTTTCTTGAGGCTTCGCATATACAGGGAAGGCAGGGAGGTGATTTCATGAAACTGTTTACAATAGGGCAGGTAGTTTAAAAATGACAACCCCAGTATTAGATGTCCCCAACTGCCAATGGAATGAAGCCGGGCAGTCAGGGGCGCGTCTGCCGTGTGGCCGAAAAAGATAAGAATTTGCTTAACAAAAACGCCTAAAAAAGCGGCTTTTGCTTCATAATGTTCCGGTGACAAGACCAATTGAGCAGACTCATACAGCAGGTCCATTGCCATCATCCAGAAAATCCAGTTTAAAATGACAAGCGCTTCCAAGGAAAGAATCATTCGTGACGGGCGAAAAAAAACGCGATTCACAAACGCCATGGTGCACCCTGTCATAATCGACAAGGTAAACAGATCTTTAAAAAAAATATAGGTCAGCCCCAGTCCGGTATCGCCAAGCCCGGGCAGGTGCCAGTCCGGCACAAAGCCCCGGCCGGCCATCTGGATAGTGGAAAGTGTGACCACCACCGCCCCCCAGAAAATCATGATATGGGCAATGCCGTGGACCCGTTCGAAACTTCTTAAAAATCTGAGCTGGCCGAAGAAATACTTGAGTATTCCGACAACTCTCTCTTTGGGGTTATCCCAGCGAACATCCGGCTGCATAACAAACAGAGGCAAAAATCGGCGCACAACGCTGAACGTAAACACAGAAAGAGAAATGAACAGCAACAAACCCATTGCAACCGGGTTCATGACATTTCCTTTTCCAATAGGTCACTCATCTCCGGAATGACTTTAAAAAGATCAGCGACTATGCCGAAATCAGCAATTTGAAAAATCGGCGCTTCTTCATCCTTATTGATCGCAACAATCACCTTGCTGTTCTTCATGCCGGCCTGGTGCTGAATGGAACCGGACAATCCGGCCGCAACATATAAATCAGGGGCCACCATCTTTCCGGTCTGGCCGATCTGAAGGTCGTTGGGCACCCATCCGGCGTCAACCGCGGCACGCGTCGCCCCGACGGCACCGCCGAAAATATCTGCGAGTCTTTCAATAATTTTAAAATTTTCTGCGCCATTTACCCCGCGTCCGCCCGTTATCACAACGCCGGCTTCCGTGGGATCAGGCCGTTCACTCACGGTTTCGCGCATCTCCACAAAACGGGTTTTCGTTTGCGGCAGACTGATATCCAGTTGTTCCAGAACAGATTCCCCCTCGACAGGTTCAGCCGCTGCAAACGCAGTTGTCTGAATCGTAACAACTTTGACCGGTGTAGTGATTTCTATGGTGGCCAGGGCATTGCCGGCCCACATGCCACGTTTAAAAGTTGTCCCATCAAACTCAATGATGTCAGACCCCATGCCGGCATTCAGTTTTACGGCCACACGCGGCATCATGTCCTTTCCCGTGGTGCCCGAGGCCATGCCAACGAGCATTGCGTCATATTTTTGGGCGGCTTCAGCGGCTACATGAGCCCATTGTTCCGCCGTATAATTTTCCAGACAAGCATCATCGGCAATAATAATTTTTGATGCGCCGGATTTTTTCAATTCATCTGCCACACCGGAAATCTCATGACCGATCACAACAACGCAAAGTTCGGCACCCAGCTTTTCCGCTGCATCTTTGCCGAACGTGATGGCGTTCAATGTTGATTTCTTGAGTTTTCCGTTCTGGTGCTCCGCGATAATACATACACTTGACATTAAACTATCTCCTGAAATTTATTCCCTGATTATCATCATTTTATTCTTACTCTTTCTATACATCTCTCCCTTTCGGGAGGAGGCAGGGGTGGGGGGGGAGACATGCGCATCATGTTTTTCCCACCCCTGCCGCAACCCTATCCCCATAGGGGGAAAGGTTATACTTTTTCCAATATATGAATACACATGGCTGCCTCTTCCACGCCGATATTGCCGCCGCCGTTTTCTGCAAGACCCAGTCGGGCGCCTTCCACCTGTCGATTGCCGGCATTACCCCGCAACTGGAGTCCGAGTTCATAAATCTGGGCCAGGCCGGACGCCCCGATGGGATGACCGCGGCATTCCAGGCCACCACTCGTATTCACCGGCTGTTTGCCGCCCAGTTTTGTGGCGCCGGTTTCCGCATAGGGCCCGCCTTCACCCATGGGACAGAAACCCATGGCTTCTGTTTGATGGATTTCGCCATAAGCAGTTGCATCATGCAGTTCCGCAAGACTGATGTCTTTTGGTCCCACACCGGCCATGTCATATGCCTGCTTCACCAGACGTTCGCCGATATCTTCGGCATCAAAATCTCTGTCCATACCGGAACCATGAACCGACGCCCGGATTTTTAAAGGATGGACATTTTTTAACTTTTTTAAATATTCTTCAGAACAGACGATGGCGACCGCCGCACCATCTCCTACCGGCGCGCACATGGCCCGGGTTAATGGATAAGCAATGGGCCTGTCTGCCAGAACCTCTTCAATCGTCATATCCTGCTGATACTGGGCCATGGGATTGAGTGATCCGTGAAAATGGTTTTTGGCACAGACCGCAGCCAGTTGTTCCTGGGTGGTTCCGAATTTGCTCATGTGCCATCTGGCTCCCGTGGCATAGGCATCCATGAAAATACTCCGGCCTTCCCCGGGCGGCGTCTGCCCCTCGGGAATAGTCACCTTGAACTTTTTTGACGCTTTTTCCAATAATTCCATCTGCACATGAAAATTTTCAACATCCATGGCAGTCGCATACGCGGAAAGGGATTTCATTTTGTCCGGATCAGTGATTTTTTCGGAACCCACGGCAATAGCCACATCATACATCCCGGCCCGGATACCCGTATATGCCAGATGCAGCGCTGTTGACGCGCCGGCGCAGGCATTTTCCACATTTACCACCGGAATCGCGCCGACCCCCATAGAGCGCAAAACAACTTGCCCCCGAATCGAGTGCTGATTGGCGAACATTCCCCAGAATGTGTTTGAAAAAAATGCAGCCTGAAGATCCTCTTTTTCCATCCCGGCATCCTTGAGTGACAAATTTATCGCTTCATGAGCCATTTCCCGGACATTTCCGTCCGGATATTTATTAAACCGGATCATACCCAGTCCGACGATGTACACATCAGTCATTAATTTTCTCCTTAATCATGTTAAATCATTCATACGCGGATATGTTTGAATAAATTTATGGCCCGCAGAAATAGCCAGCGTATCGTTGGATCCGTCTTCTATCAACATGGCACGGGCATCCCGGAACAATTTTTCAATCAGATATTCCTTGCTCAGACCGTTGCCGCCGAAAATCTGGATGGCTTCATGGGCCACTTCATATGCTGACTGGGTACCGTGAACTTTTGCAATGATTGAATATTCTTCAGCAGATTCTGTATTATTCATGTTATAATTCCATGCCGCGCGGCTCATAAGGCGGGTAGTTTCTACTTTTCTGAACATTTCAAACAGCTTCATTTGAACGTTCGGATATTCAATGAGCGGTTTACCACCCTGAATCCTGTTTTTGGCATATTCCAGTGCTTCTTCCATTGCTGCCCTGGCAATACCTATTGAATATAAACCCATTGATGCGGTGGTTAAACTTAATGTTGTTTCAAGGAATACCTCATAGGCTTCCGGACCAACAATCAGACAATCTTTGGGCACACGTACATTGTCAAAAAAGATTTCTCCCTGGTTGAGGTCCCGCTGCCCGATCTTATTTAAGGGCGCTCCCTTGCTGACGCCGGGAAGATCCAGCGGAATCGTAAAAATACCGCTGCCGGCAAACCCCATGGACGGATCCATCTGACAGAAAAGAAAGCAATGGGTTGCCACTGTCCCCATAGAAACCCACGCGGCTTTCTGGCCGTTGATGACATATTCATCACCATCCAGCTTTGCCCGACACTGGCCTTTGATGTTGGGATCACTAAATATAGGATGACCCGGCATGACCGTATCGGATCCATGATCCGGTTCGGTGATTCCCCAGCAGCCAACAATGCTGGCATCCGTGCATTCACAAAACGGGGTTACAAAATTATCAACCAGATAATCTTCTCCGGTAAGCGTTCCGCCAAAAGCAAAAAAGCCGGCAACGCCCAACCCGACCGTTAATCCGACACTTCCCCAGGCGAGCTCTTCCATAATAATCGCCTGCTGGAGGGGTGTCAAATCAAGCCCGCCATAGGTATCCGGAATATATATTTTATGATACCCCAGCTCATATGCTTTTTTCATAAACGTCCAAAAGGGAGAATCTTTTGCAATGACCTGTTCCGGGGTCATCTCATCAAGCTCTTTTGCTATGGGACGCATCACCTCTTTTGCAAACCGGTGCGCACTCTGCCTCAGCGCAATGTCATCTTCATTTAAGTTAATATCAAGGTCTAAATAGTTCATGTTAAGTTTCCTTTCTCATAATTGACCTATTTTTTCTTATCTTTGTAACGGGCTTCAATCTTGTCCGCATGCTTGACAACGATTTCCGGAACTTCCTCAAACAGAAGCTGCTGATACATTTCCATGGCCTCTTCGGAATAGCCGATTCCCATAAATTCCGGCGGCGCCCACCAATCATCCTTGGTCTTGTACATGGGGGTTCCGCCCCCGGGAAATGCGGTAAACATCGTAGGTACACAATTCACCATGTCCTGTTTGTCCATTTCATAAGACATGCTCTTGTGCATTTCCTCCCGGTTGTAATAGACCATATCCCTTGGCGGTCCCAGCACAAGTCCAATATTAGCATCCATATCCGGCAGAAATCCCAGCGCATGCAGGGCAAATCCGACGGATCCCATGATCCGGTTATCCACCCGGTACTGCCAGGCAGACGCACAGGCCCAGTCACAAGCCATGGCCCAATCCAGTACTTTCCAGTTGCAGGACGGCCCACCCATCTGCCCGCCGCCCTTGTACTCCTTGCTGTAGGCGTTAAATTCCTTACAGGTATCATGTCCGCAGGCCCCGCAGTTCCAGTTCAGATTTGATTTACTGACCTTGGCACCGATGTTGATAATGACCGGTGACTCTCCCTTTTCATAGCATTTTTTTATCGTCTCATAGTCCCATTGGATATACCGCATCACCTTGGCAACAGGCCCCATGACTTCGATGATGGGCTCCAGGTCCTCACCCCAGATAATTTCCGCCTCAATTTTTGTCTTGCCGGTGATCTGGGGAGCCTTATGAATAGCCAGCACAATACTTTTTGCCACCTCGATCACATGATCCAAATAATATTCTTTTCCGATTAAATGTCCCATTATTCATCGTCTCCTTCCGGCCCTTCCGATTTTTTCGGTTTTGGAATCCATTTTCGATAATCAAACCCCCGGATAATTCGAGCGGTCTGATAAATCTTTCGGGTATTATCCAATACCTTGTCCATGTTGATGAGATGGTAATCCACATTCACATCCACGTATGGATTTTTAGGTTTGACCGCCAGCGGGACTCCCACCACCATCCCGGACTTGGGGCAATACCCCATTTTCTGACCCGCCATGCCCATGCTGGCAAACGGCCGGGCATCCACCATCAACGTGGCAGCCGCCCAAAGCGCGCTGCCCACCGCATACCCCAGATCACCCACCCGGGCCGTACACAAGGGACCATCAATCATCCGCTCAGATGACCGGTCCGTAATATCCACCAGGCCGTATTTCTGGGTTTTCTGTTCATAAAAATATCCACAATCCAGTGTTCCCCCGCACATGCCGCAACCGGCATCCAGCGGCGTTTCATGGCACCGGGTGTTACCCAGAAAAATGATAACATCCGAGTCTCGCACCATCACGGCTTCATACAAAAACGCCTCCTTCCAGCTTTCCTGTTGGTGAGCGATTTCTTCTACTTTGCGGGCAACTGCCTCAAGCTCTTCCTGTCCATAGACAATATGCGCCTCAATCGAGGGCACGCCGCCGGCAAACGGCGCCGTCATCGCCGCATCAACCATCAGTCGAGCAGATTCCAGCGCACACTTCTTTCGGCGAATATCCTGGGGCGACCATGACGGCCAATCACTGATGTATTCTTCACCCTGAAAATTCAGGTCTTCTACATATTTTTTCATTCCATTTTCTCCTATTTGGTTTTTCGCGTAACAGGAATTTATTTGTAATCCATAAATGCAAACACATTATCCGCATCTTTTGAAAATTCATCTCTTAATACCCGGTCCAGGTTCTTTTCAGACGCGGTTTTTGGTATTTCATCCACCACCTGAAGAAAAGACGGGATAGAATTGCCTTCAAGGCTTTGCCTGCAATGGGCAAACACGGATTTTGGATCTATGGCATTGCCATTCATGGGAACGACTGCCGCCACCAGATCACTTTCACCTGGTGCCCCTGACTCCGCCGGGATACCATAAACACACACATCAGTGATATCTGAATGTACGGCAATAGCTGATTCCACGTACTGGGGTTGAATAAAATCACCTGACCGCCGCAAACCACCGCCGGCCCGATAGTCAAAGAAAAACCATCCTTCCTCATCTGTATGTCCCATGTCACCGGTACGCAGCCAGCCGCCCCGGGTCTTTTCTTGTGATGCCTTCTTCTTACCCAGATAATCCACTTCCATCTTTTGCCCGACCAGACGGAAAATGATCTGCCCGGTTTCACCCGGCGCACATTCCATATCGTCTTTACGAACCACTTTCATTTCCATCAAACCCTCAAGCGGCTTGCCGAAAGATCCAATGGGTCCGACGCCCGGGGCTTTATGCGCAAACCCGCCCTCGACTGCGCCATACCACTCATGAATCATCACACCGAATCGTTTTTCAAACGTTTCCCAGATGGCTTTTGGCGTTCCCGCGCTTAATACCAGGCGAACCGGGTTATCCGCGTCATCCGGTTTGGGCGGTTCACTGTAAATCCCCATCATCATGCCGCCTAATAAAGAAAATGATGTACACCCATATTTTCGGCAAATATCCCATATCCGGCTCTTGGTGAACTTTGTACTAATTACGGATGGAATTGAAAGCATCAGAGAAGGAACCATGGTAGCAGCCTGTGCATTACCGTGTGTGAGGGACAAACCGGTATACAGTTTATCTTCAGCCGTATACTGCCAGACAAACTGGGCAAGCTGGGCAGGCAAAGCAATGCGGTCGCCCTTGCTCACAACCCCTTTAGGGTCACCGGTAGTACCGGATGTATAAATCACCTCTATGGGTACCGCTATTTCATCGCTACGGTTATCAGGTGGAGGTGCCTCCGGAGCATTGCATATTTCATTTAATGACGGATATACATCCGTTACCGGCACCTTCATGTTGTCTTTATAGGATACACTCAAAACAGATGCATCCGGGACATCCGGCAACACTTCTTCGACATTCGCCAAAAACTCACTGGTAAGAATGATACCTTTTGATTTTGAATCATTTAACATATAGGCCAGCCTTTGCCCCTTGACCCGCGGGTCGATGGGAACCATTACCGCACCGAGAAGCGCTCCGGCATATAATGAGTACAAAAATTCCGGATGGTTTCTCATAAGCAGCGCGAATGCATCACCTTTTCCAATTCCGGCATCCTGCATCAGCCCGGCAATTTTTCGGCCCTGAATAACGATATCCTTATACGTCACGATCTCTTCAGCATAATTGCCGTTTTCAAAAGTGACCACATTAAAATCAGGCTTGCTTTCCGCCCGGGTATCCAGTTCATAGGCAAAATGTCCGGGAACTTTACTTTCTGTCATTTAATATTTCTCCTTTCGAGGTCAGATTGCCGAATTAGAAACCAAAATGATTTTATGACGGCAGCCTCTACACGGTTAATCAATCGGTACATTATGCTTTTTGCAGAATTCCGGGAAAATCGGATAAATGGGTTTTAACGCCGGCGTCATTTTCAACATTTTGGGGATCGGCCCCTTGGCTTTAATTTTGCGGGTTGCCAATGCGACCGGCAGCGACAGCTTTTTCAGCCAGAACAAAACAACCGTATCCGCAGACATTTCCATTCTCAGGACGGCATCCCGGTTTGCTTCCTCTCCGGTTATAACGTTATCTGCGTCAATATATATATAACCATCCGGGTCTGTTATTTTATACCGGTAACTAACCTCATAAGCCCTTAGTTTTTCTCCCAGTCCTGCTTCGAATACGATATGTTTCCACAAATCTTCCAAAAATTCATACATATGCTTCTGATCTTTAAAATAAACGCCCATGGTGTCCTCCTTTTTGTTTGTTTGGTTCTTAACTACGCTTGTCAAATACACTTTACCTTGATTTGAACTCTAAACATTGTTCACGATCAAAAAAATGAACCTTTCTTTTTAGAAACCACAAAATAACTACTTAACCCCCATCGCCTTATCCAATATCCCACGGCCAAAAACAAAGCTTTGAAGTTTGATATAAAAATTCGGAAAATGTCTTTTGATGGACCACCAGAGCTTAGCATCCGGCTGTTTTATCGCATACGTTTTGTTTTTTTTGACACACTTTATGATATGACGGCTGACGCCTTCGGCGGATCCCATGGATTTGTTAAAGAACGCATCCATTCGGTCATATGATTTTTTATCAGTAGAGCGGGTCTGATCCAATAAGTTGGTTTTAAAAAACGTGGGGCAGACAACTGTGACGCCAATATTTTGGTATTTCAGTTCAGGTCTAAGGGTTTCCGATAAGGAAATAACAGCGGCTTTGGTCACATTATAGGGCCCCATTTCCGCCATGGCGCAAAATCCGGCAGCAGATGAGATATTGACAACATGCCCGCTGCCCTGTTTTTTAAACAGCGGTATGAATGCTTTGCAGCCATGGATGACGCCCATGAGATTGATGTCGATAATCCAGCGCCAGTCTTCAAGTTTGACTTTTTCCATCACACCGACATTCAGAACACCCGCGTTATTTACGATGATATCGGTCCCACCCCATTTTGAAACCGCAGCATCCGCAAGTTTTTGCACCTGTTCCCATTTTGTGACATCACATTGGACGGCAAAACCTTCGCCACCAGATTCATTGACCAATTTGACAGTTTCTTTGGCGCCGTCCAGGTTGACGTCACTAACCAGAACCTTCCATTCCTTTTTGGCAAATTCGATCGCAAGCGCACGTCCCAGGCCGCTGCCGGCTCCGGTGATCACAACCCGTTTTTTGGGAAATTTTTTCATGAGGCAATATCCTTTTCATCGTTAAATAAGTTAAACTTGATAACCAACTAACCTTTGAATACATCAATCACCTAAGGCATGATCTCATCCAAGGATAAAACTATAGAATGCAAACGGCATGCCAAACTTATTACAATTTGTAATTGCTCGATATTTAAGTATATTTAAAAATTTATCAAAAACAAAACATCTGCTGCGCCATTATATAGTCAATTGGTGCCAAAATAATGGCACTTTCGCCAAATTTTACGATTAACTCCTGATAAGAATTTCATAGCCCTGAAAAAAGAAAAGCCGGGAGCAATTAAGCCCCCGGCCTTGATTAAGACTGAAATCATTTATTAATTCATTTTGATGGATTATGGCAAATTTGCTCCGGGATCATTACCAAGCGCTTCGAACTCCTCGGTGCTCATATACTGAATCTCAGGAAAGTATTCTCCCAATACACTTTCTTCGTCACCTGTCGCTAATACTTTTTGAATTGCGTGTTCAAAGCCAGGTGAAGGAAGCATATGGCGTAGAATAAGATGCCCGTCATCCAGGTTTCCTGCGCCATCACCATTTTCTCCCCAATGCAGCCATTTCACCCCATATCTATCCTCTGCGTTTGAGGGACGGTCTTCGACAAGGCATACGACGATCGTATAAAAACCATTGTCGTCAAGCGGGACTTGTTCATCATAGACGCCATCAATGACCTTTGTGGTAACCAACGACTCGTTTGTGGTAATCGACCAATAGCGCATGTCCACATCGCCGTCCATGAAATCGCCATCCATGAATGGGTCGCGCTGGTATGTCTCGGGCGTAATGGGCGCCTTTGCTCGAATGACCGCAACCTCGCCGTATCTTCGGTCCAAAAGAACAGACATATACTGATTGTCCAGGTTTGCATACTGAGCTACTTTATAGGGCGGTGTCGGCAAGGTTAACCCCACATACCAGGCCGTGACCGTATGAGCGATATCAAAGGTTTTCATCCAGTCCGGCGGATCCTGAGCCGGGAAGTACTCCGGCATTTCACCAGCATATTCATGCCATGCATAACCGCCTCGCAGATAACCGTAGGTAAACGGATCCATGGGCATAACAGGAAGAGGAGTGGGGTCAATGGACAATACAGCGTATGAAGCCTCTGTATCCAGCTCCTCACCGCTTGCCATGGTCACACGCGGTTCCGGCAGTCCCACGCCGCCGGTAATATCACGGTTTTTGTCCATAACATAGATACGCCACGCCAGAGTGAGCGCACCCTGATCACCGGCTTTGGCATACAGTGTATTTTGCATCCGATCGGCTGGATCTTCGGGCGGAAGCTCATTTAGAATTGTAATAATGAAGTCACGATTGTACACCGAATTTCGTTTTGCGCCTGGCAAAAAGGGATTTTCAGAGCCCGGATCCGGGATAATCTGTGTATCGTTCAAAGCATCGGTTGGCGCACCGCTGACCGCATCATAGGAATTAATGGATATATACCGCGCATGTGCATATTTGCACACCAGCTCCAGTGTGGCACCTTCGGGTATCGTGCATTTTGCTGACCAGTATGCTGCGCCGGTATCCGGAAACGCGATGTTAAGCTCCGGATTGATAAAGATGTCATAGGGCCCTGCCCACAGGGGCGTATTGATCGGGAACTCATTTTCAGCCGCATGGGCGGTGAGCGGGCCCATGAGCAAGACGGATACGGCAATGGCGAATGCAACAGAAAGCAGCGTATACTTCACCGTCACTTGTTTAAAATGGTTAAAATGGTTAAAATGTTTAAAATGTTTAAAATGTTTTTTCTCCATACGAAGTCTCCTTTTTTATTTAATTGGATTAACGCAGGCATGCTCACAAAGCATCCCTTTGCTTTATTGATACAATGGCGGAATGCCATTGTATTCGACCAAACATTGACCTTTTTCCAATATTCAAACCCGGACTCCTGAAGACTGCTGCATATCTCGAACAGATGTTCATTCTTCGACTTCATCCGGTGTTTTTACAGATCAACCATTTAATATCCTGAACATGCAGACAAAAAGAGAAAACAAAAAGAGAAAACAAAAAGAGAAAACAAAAAGCAGACCAATAAGCGGACAATCAGTATTATTCAAAGCAAAAATGATGCCAAACATCGCAAACATAATAACATGCTGGAATTTTTATATAATACAAAAACAGGAATCCCATCGAAACTTCATTTTGCTGTTATATGGTCATTAAAATGCCAAAATAATGGCAATTTTTATTGCTTAATTGAAATTATCGCGATATCAAATTTATCAGTTCTTAATAAGGAGACTCACAATGCCGAAAAAAACACCCGCCTTTTCCAATGAACAGTGGCGATTCCTTGCTGTTTTAGATGCTCTTGGCAGCAATGTTCCCATAGATATTCTTGGATTCCTGGTGCCCCTCCCCCCCGGGCCTTTATTTGAAGTGATAAAACAATCCAAAAAAATGGGTTGGCTTATTTCAAAACATGAAGATCATTTTTCTCTATCTGAAAAACTTCCGGATAATGTTCAAAACCAAATCTCAACCATAAACACCCCTGCCCAGCTGAATATGATTGCGAACCAGCTGCGAAATTTTGAACCGTTATCACCGTCGATTTCAAAATGGATCATGCAATTAATAAAAAGGAGCGACATTTCTATTGAATCCATAGAGTTTGAAACAGACTTTGCAAATCAACTTTTGGAATACAATCTGGATGGGCAGGCCTGGAATCACCTCAATCATGCGTCCGGCCTGATGGTTGCTTATCTTCGCAACGATGAGATTAAGCAATTATATGTCTCAACTGTTCTCACCTTATCCTGTCTTTCGTTCAACCTGGGGCGGGGATTAACCGATGTTGAAGGTTCACTGGTCAAAGCGATGGAAGTTGCCCGGGAACTGGGAGATAAGCGTTCACAGGCGTTGATTAATATGCACCTTGGATGGCTATATTACTTTTCTGACAGGCGGGAAAATGCATTGGCTGCATTGTCTTTTGGGCTTAATGAAATTGAAGATATCTCGGATGAGGATATCCTCAACCAGTCGGCTGTGTTCCTTGGTTTGTTTTATTATATGCAGGGATTGTTCGCAGAAGCCTTGCCTCATTTGGAACGGGCCGCACGGCTTTATGAGACAGAGAATAATAAAAGAATGGCTTATCCGATTGCGACTTTTTTTCTCGGGTTTTGCCTGACATATCTTGGCGAATTTCACCAAGCCATCGGCAGCCTGGACTTTAACTGGCGATTGGCCATTGAACGATCAAACCATAACCTGGCCACCACGCTCCGCGTGGTTTTAGGAACCATATTACTCCTGATAAATAAAAAAGAAGAGGCTTTTTTTCATCTTGAAGAAGCCCGACAAGAAGCGGAAAAATACGAAAACGCCTTTGCTTTACATCTGCATCCAGGTCCTATAGCGTTAAATCTGAGAAATACCGGTCGGACCAAAAAAGCTTATGATCTGTTGATGCAATCCAATATTAAAGGCGTCAAAGCCGGTTTGATTCGCCAGTTTTCTTCTCCGTGGTACCTCGAGATGGTCTTTGAGTTCGAAGAGATGAATTTTTCATTACCCGCTGCCCTACGCTTTAAAAATCTCATGAAACGGGCATTTAAGGAAAACAATGTTCATCTCATGGGCGTGGCACTTCGATTGCAAGCATTAGATATGATGGAAAAAAACAAAAAACCGGATTCCATACGGGACACTCTTGAACAAAGCGAAACCTATCTTAAACAATCCGGTGATATTGTCCAGATTTCAAAAACACTTATTCAAAAATCCCGATTTGAACTCTCAACAGGCAATACGGACAAAGCAAAAGACCTTGCCAAAAGAGCATGGGCACACTTAGGCGGATATGCGGATGACTTTTTTCCGGATGACTTAAGAAGCCTTGTTAAACCTATAAAAAACAAACATCATCAAACGGATATGCCGCGGGAATCCCTTGAAAAATATATTGAGCTGACAGAATCCATGTTTCCCGTAAACAGCCAGGATGAAGTCCTCCAAAGAGCTGTTATTGCATCCAACCGATTCTATGGTGCTGAGCGAGGCGGAATTTTCTGGTTCCCCGGCGGAAAGCTGACCAGAAATCCTGAACTGAGGGCATCGTGTAATCTGTCAATAAATGATACCCGATCCGAGAGTTTCAAGCTGAGCCATGAATTAATTATAAAAACATTTAACGAAAACCGGCCGGGTTTAATACGCAGCGAGATCAAACACAGTGCCGCTCTGGACAGGCCTATTACAGCGGCATTATGCCTGCCCATAAAAATAAGGGAAAAAATCCGGGCTGTGTTGTACCATGACAACTCCTACATGGAAGACTGCTTTGATTTTCTTGATAATGAAACACTTATAAGGATGATGGATCATATCAGCCGCCAGGTCGCAAGGATATGGGAATACTCCCGGTTGAAAGAAGAACGAAACAGCCTGATATCTGAAAAGCATCTTCACGATAAACCAACAGGTAAATCTGAGTTGGTGTTTAAAAGCTACGTGATGGACAATTTAATCAACCAGGTGGATAAAGCTGCCGGTTCCGATTCTACCATCCTGATCCTTGGCGAAAGCGGTGTTGGTAAAGAGTTGATCGCCCGTCGGGTTCATGCCATGAGCCCACGACATGATAAGGCATTTATTGTCGTCGATGCCAACACCATACCCGAAGGGTTGTTTGAAAGCGAACTCTTTGGTCATGAAAAAGGCGCCTTTACCGGAGCAGACCGCCAGAAAAAAGGACGCCTTGAAATCGCAGACAAGGGCACCCTCTTTATTGATGAAATCGGGGAACTGCCTAAATCCATGCAAGTCAAATTATTACGCGCCATCCAGGAAAAAACATTTGTACGGGTGGGCGGCACACAGACCCTGCATTCGAATTTTCGCCTGGTTGCGGCTACGAACCGCGACCTTGCCCAGGAAGTCACTATGGGAAACTTCAGAGAGGATCTTTATTACCGTTTGAATGTGGTTCCCATTCATATTCCGCCTTTAAAAAAACGAATTGGCGATATACCGCTTCTATCCAATTATTTCATGGTCCAATACGCCAAAAAATACAATCGTGAGAACCTGTATATCGACGCTGAAACGGAAACATTGTTAAAACAGTATCAATGGCCCGGCAATATCCGGGAGCTTGAAAACATCATTGAAAGAGCGGTTCTTCTTTCATCGGGAAACTTGCTTGAAATCGATCTGACACTGCATACACACAAAAAAAGCGCTTATTCTTTCGAAGACATGCCGACCCTTGATGAACTGCAGCGCAGATACATTCAATACGTTATTGACAAAACAGATGGCAAGATCAGCGGGTCGAACAGTGCCAGCGAAATACTGGGTGTAAAAAGAACAACACTTCAAGCAAAGATTAAAAAGTTAAAAATATGATATCAATCGTTTCTTATTTGATTTTTTGCTTCTTTAAAATTTTCGCCCACATGTCCCTTAACGTGACGATTCGGTTAAATACAAGATTGTCCGACGACGAATCCCTGATATCCACACAGAAATACCCCAAACGTTCAAATTGACAACCAAATCCCGGTTCAGCAGTTTCTAAGCCGGGCTCGACTTTACAATCCTTTAGTATCTGAACTGAATTTTCATTCAAAGTGGCTTTAAAATCGTCTGCCGCTGCGGGGTTTTCAGTGATAAACAAATTCTCATATAATCTGACCTCGGCATTGATTGCATGTTGTGCCGATACCCAGTGAAGTGTTGATTTTACTTTTCTACCATCCGGCGCATCCCCGCCACGGGTTTCGGGATCATAGGTGCAGCGCAGTTCAACGACTTTACCGGTTTCGTCTTTTATGACATCCGTGCAGGTGACAAAATACGCATATCGCAGTCGGACTTCACGACCGGGTCCCAAACGAAAAAACTTCCTGGGAGGGTCTTCCATAAAATCATCCTGTTCAATGTACAATACTTTTGAAAACGGTATTTTCCGGGTTCCCATGGTTTTATCTTCAGGATTATTGATGGCGTCCATTTCTTCTGACTGATCATCCGGATAATTTTCGATAACCACCCGAAGCGGGTTTAAAACGGCCATGACACGATAAGCCTTTTTATTTAAATCCTCGCGGATACAATGTTCCAGCAATGCAAAATCAACCATGCTGTCCCGCCTGGCCACACCGATGCGTTCACAGAAATTTCTGATGGCTTCAGGCGTGTAACCGCGCCTGCGCAGTCCGGATATGGTCGGCATCCTCGGATCATCCCAACCGGAAACATAATCTCCTTCCACCAGCTCGATCAATTTTCTTTTGCTCAATACCGTGTAACTTAAATTCAGTCGGGCAAACTCGATTTGCCGGGGATGATACATGCCAAGCGCATCCAATATCCAGTCATACAGTTCCCGGTTGTTTTCAAATTCAAGCGTGCAGAGGGAATGGGTAATTCCTTCAATGGAATCTGACAGACAATGGGCCAAATCATACATGGGGTAAATACACCATTGATCTTTTGTCCGATGGTGGTGGTGTTTGCGTATCCGGTATAATGCCGGGTCTCTCATGATAATATTCGGCGAATCCATGTCAATCTTTGCTCGCAATACACATGCTCCTTCCTCAAATTCACCATCTTTCATTTTTCGAAACAATTCCAGATTTTCTTCCTTTGACCGGTTCCGATACGGACTGTCAACCCCCGGCGCCTTCAAGGATCCCCGATTCTGACGGATCTCATCCGCACTCTGGCTGTCGACATATGCTTTCCCTCTTTGTATCAATTCAACGGCATGCGCATAAAGCCGCTCAAAATAATCAGAGGTAAAATAAAGATGCTCATTCCAGTTAAACCCCATCCAACGTACATCTTCTTGAATGGCATTTACAAATTCGACATTTTCTTTGCCGGGATTTGTATCATCAAATCGTAAATGGCAGGACCCGTTGTATTCAATTGAAACACCGAAATTCAGACAAATGGATTTTGCATGACCGATATGAAGATATCCGTTCGGTTCCGGCGGAAACCGGGTGACCACGCGACCATCGTATTTCCCGGTCTGCAAATCATCTTCAATAATATGACGAATAAAATTTGGTGGCACGGATACTCCATTTGCTGCATTTTTATTACCGCTATTGGAATTTGAACCTGGCATTGCTAAAAGATCTCCTTAATTAAATTCATTTTTCCGAGACAACAGTTGAATTATCTATCATACCTTTCAAATAAGAAACAATCATTTCCTTGGCGATCGGGCCGGCACTGCTGGAGCCATGCATTCCATGTTCCACCAGTACGGAAACAACAATTTCAGGGCTTTCTGTCGGCGCATAACCGACAAACCATGCATGAGACTCATAAGAAACATCATTTTTCTTTTTTTGACTGTCCTTTTCCGTTTTGCGGCTAACCACCTGGGCAGTTCCTGTTTTACCGCTGATGTCAATTTCTTCATCATAAACATACCACCGGGCGGTGCCGTGCTTACTGTGTACAACATCTCTCAATCCTTTTCTGACAAGATCCAGCGTACCTTGGCTTACCGGCAGCTTTCCAATCATTTCCGGTTGACCGGTCTTGACAATTTTCCCTTCCACCGTTTGAATTGATTTTAAAATCTGCGGCCGAAATTCGGTTCCGCCGTTCGCCACCGCACCGAATAAAACCGCCAGTTGAAGCGGTGTGACCAGATTATAGCTCTGACCGATGGCAATGGACAGGTTTTCACCCCCCTGCCATGAAATTCCGGTTCGCTTTTTCTTCCACGCGGCCGTTGGAATCAGTCCGTCTGACTCTTGATCTAGATTAATTCCGGTTTGAGACCCCAGACCGCAGCTTGTTGCATACCAGGCCAGTCGATCCACGCCGAGTTTCTTACCCACATGATAGAAAAAAACATCACAGGATTGTGCCAGGGCATCGACCACATTGACTTTTCCGTGCCCCTGCTTTTTCCAGCAGCCGAAAACCCGGTTACCATACTGATAGCTTCCGGGACAATAAAAGGTGGTATTTTCATCAATCACTCCTTCTTCAAGAGCGGCAATGGCCGTGACGACTTTATATGTTGAAGCCGGCGGATAAACACCTTGAACCGCTTTGTTCATCATGGGGCGGTTGGGGTCAGAAACAAGGCGGTGCCACTGGTCTGAGGAGATTCCATTAATAAAATCATTCTGATTAAATGTCGGACTGCTGGCCATTGCAAGGATGTCCCCGGAAGAAGGATCCATGGCAACAACTGCGCCCACCTTGTCCTTCAACTGTGCCTCAGCAATGGTCTGCAGATCATAATCAATTGTTAAAAAAATATTATGCCCGGGTTCCGGTTCCACCGTATCCAGCACCTTTACGACCTGGCCATTGGCATTCACCTGGACAATTCTGCCGCCGGGAATGCCGCTTAAAAATGTATCATATGCTTTTTCAACCCCATACCTTCCGATAAAATCCCCGCCTTCCTTATATCTGTAAATACCGCTTTTCAGTTCACCGGCGTTAATTTCCCCCAAGTAACCGACCAGGTGTGAAGACAACGCATCATAGATATAGTTTCTACAGGCATTTGTATCAATGACGATACCCGGGAGCTCAAACCGATGGGCTGAAATGGTTGCCAGGGCATCCCTGCCGATATCTTTTTTCAGGAGCACCGGCCGGTAACCATATCCTAATTTCTTTTTTTGGATTTTTTCAACAACCTCATCCGCAAATTCAGGAATATAGACAGATAGATTATCGATGGTCACGTTTAGCGGCTTGGCATCGCAAGGAATGATGCTTAAATCAAATGAGGGCCTGTTTTCCACCAATAATTTACCGTTTCGATCAAAAATCAGGCCACGGACCGGCTTTACGCGCTGGATCCGGATACAATTATTCTTGGACATTTTGAAGTAATGATCGCCCTGGATTATCTGAAGGTAAAACAGTCGCGACGCTAAAATTCCAAAAGCCGCAAAAACAGCTATCATTATACCGAATAAGCGCCTTTTGTACCAGTCGCTATCAACAGTGTAAAAATACTTATGAAAATTTTTCAAAGGAGCCATCAACTACCCAAAACGCATTACCGGAAAAACAAAAAGTCAAATTACAACGCGCTGAACCCGGACTTCTCACGGGCTAGTGTCGCGTCAAAGATGATATGTCGCAAGATTGCGCTGCCATTTTTTGTGTCTGTGAGGCACAACTTGAGGAGCATAGTGGGCTATATGACTCAAGTCGTAACGACGCAGACGCGGAAAATGGCAAGAAAGATGCGTCAGTTCAAAGTTGGCACGATACTAGACCCTCTCTCTTAATCCACCCGTAATTATTTTATCAATCCCGTTAAATATATAATCAAACATGAAATAAACCAGCGGACTGGAAATCAAAGCCCATATAAGCTGGGCCGCCACAACGCTGCCGGCATAAAAAGAAAAATTAAAAGTCAATGTTTGAAGTAAAATCACCATGCCGAAAATGATATTTTCGATTAAAACGGACAGGATGACGACAATTTGAAATAGCGTTGAATTTTTAAAGTGAAAATAAACCGTTGTGTTTCTGAAACAAATTAGAATTAAAATATATGTGGCAATATAGACACCGATAGTTCCCCCGGACAGCAAATCCATCAGGCATCCGGATATTAAAATAACCGGGAGTATTCCAAGACTGGACCTGAACAGGGTCAAATAGACAACAAACGGAATGAGCAGATCATATTGAGCGAATAATCGGGGAAAGGCCGGCAATAGGGTTGTTTGAATGCAAACCAGCAAAATAGAAAAAATAAAATATACCAGAAAATGCATCAGTCACCCACATTATCCTGTAGCGGCGGACTTAAAATAATCATGACTTCTTCAAGCTTTGTGAAATCCACATACGGGGTTAGCTCAACATCCTGAAAAAGTCCCGAGTTCCTGCGAATCACCTTTGAAATATAGCCGATTCGAAGGCCTTTTGGATATATACCGTCAAATCCGGAGGAAACAACATTATCACCAATTTTGATGTCAAGCTTTCGCAGCACATAATCAAATCGGCACAGACCCCTGGTTAAGCCTTGTGCAAGACCACGGGAACGGGTTCGCTGAACCAGGGCATCAACCGAACTGTTTCGGTCAATTATCAGGTGGACTTTCGCATCTTTGGAAGAAGCTGTAAGGACATATCCCACAATACCTTCGGAAACAATCACGGGGCACCCGGAGGTGACGCCGTCATCCGTGCCCTTGTTAATAATGATGGTTTTGTACCAGGGTGAAGAATCCTTAGCGATGACTTCGGCGGATTTCAGGTTAAACGGGCTTTGCTTTTTGAGTTTAACAAATTCCCTGAGGCGGTCATTGAAAAGTTCAATTTCCCGGCATTCATTATTTTTACTAACCGCCTGGGCCAACTTTTTCTTTAATTCATCATTTTCTCTGGAAACAGAAATTAAAAAAAAATAGTGAGTCCAAAGATCGTCCATAAAATCCACGGAAGACGAAAGTGCCGCCTGGAATGGTGAAGCAAGAAATAAGGCCGTACGGGTCGCGGCATCTCCTACGGAAGATTTCCGCAGAAATGCAAATGAAAAAACTATTATGTAAAGGCCGATTAAAACAACTGCCCCTACAGCCACCATCGTTTTCTTGGAAAACATTGATTAATCGATAACAACCTGTCGAAGTATTTCAATATTATCAAGTGTCATCCCGGAACCCAGGGCGACTGTTGATAACGGGTCTTCAGCCACAGTGATCGGAAGTCCGGTTTCTTCTCTGAGCAGTTTATCCAGGTTTTTCAATAAGGCCCCGCCGCCGGTCAGAATAATACCGCGATCCACAATATCAGCCGCCAGTTCGGGAGGAGTTTGTTCCAGCGCTATTTTTGTGGTTTCAATAATCGCGTCAATCTGCTCGGAAATCGCCACGCGGATTTCTTCTGAATCAATGGCTAGGATCTTGGGAATACCGGAAACAAGATCTCGGCCCTTCACTTCAATGGTTTCATAATTTTCTGAATCCGGATAGGCATTGCCGATGGTGGTTTTAATAATTTCAGCCGACCGTTCCCCGATCAAAAGGTTATATTTTCGTTTGATATACTGCATAATGGCAGCATCCATTTTATCACCGGCAACGCGGATAGAACGGCTGTAAACAATGCCTGCAAGAGAAATTACGGCAACTTCCGTTGTCCCGCCGCCGATATCAACCACCATATTACAGGTCGGTTCCGTGATGGGAAGACCGGCACCGATTGCGGCTGCCATGGGTTCTTCAATTAAAAATACCTCTCTGGAACCTGCAGACTCTGCCGCTTCCTTGACTGCACGTTTCTCAACCGGTGTAATACCGGTCGGCACGGCAATAACCGTTCTTGGCCTGACAAATGAACGACGGTTATGGACCTGACGGATAAAATGCCGGAGCATGGCCTCGGTCACATCAAAATCAGCTATCACCCCATCATGCATCGGTCGTATGGCAACAATATTACCCGGTGTTCTCCCGAGCATATTTTTTGCTTCAGCACCGACAGCTAAGACCTTGTTCTTCATCCGGTTATCGGTTCGCACGGCAACAACGGACGGCTCTCTTAAAACAATTCCCTTACCTTTAACATAAACAAGGGTATTTGCGGTCCCAAGGTCAATCGCAAGATCATTAGAAAATGCGCCAAGCAACGAATCAAAAAACAATGCTCTGCCTCCTAACCTACAATAAATAATATGTATCCGAGTGATCTAATTTAATAACGTCAAGAAATCCGACATGATTGGATAAAAATTTATGAATACCAGATATAGCATGCTATTACAAGAATAAAATCCCTGCAGTCACAAGGTCGAAAGCTTTCTCAATTGTTTCATCACCTGGTTATGAATTAAGGGTCTGAATTTTTTTATCTGTTCATTGTTCCGGGAAGGATGGACGCGATTGGTAAGGAGTATGACAATCACCTGTTGCTCTAGATCCACCCAGAAGGATGTGCCGGTGAACCCTAAGTGACCCACGGTGGCATCCCTGTTAAACAATTCACCACAACTGGAACCGGTTTGTGAAGGAACATCAAACCCCAGAGAACGGTCATTCTTATTGCTTTTATGAAAAAACAAACGCACCAGGTCGGATTGAAAGATTTGTTCTGAGGATTCTCCATGAAAAATTTTTAATAATTCAAGCACAATGGCATGAACGGATTCCGCCGTACCGAACAAACCGGCATGTCCGGCTACGCCTCCCATGACATAGGCATTGTCATCATGCACCCGCCCGTTTAACAAAATCTGCCGCCAGGGACATAATTCTGTTGCCGCATAGTTCTTGTCCGGAATGCATTGATCATGAACAATAAAAAATAAATTTTCGATACCAATGGGGTCATATATTCTTTCTTTAACAAAATCGTTTAAACGCGCTCCAGACACCAATTCGATCGCCCATTCAAGCACCATAAATCCGATATCACTGTACAGGGTTTTTTCGCCGATACCGGATACCAGGGGCTCCAAGATCAAGTTTTTTCTTAACGCATCTTTTCTTTGCTCAAGCGGCAATTGACTGATGCCTTTATAATATGGGCGATAATCCGGAAAACCGGATGTATGATTTAACAGATGACGAATCTGAATATCCGCTTTCGTCATTTTATTGAAAGCAGGAATAATCGAGGCAAGTGTTTGTTCAAGATGGAGCTTTTCTTCCTGGACCAGCAGCATAACAGCAAGCGTGGCTGCCAACGGTTTTGTCAATGAAGCCAGATCATATACTGTGTTACGGGTTACGACCTGACCGGTATAAAGATTGGCAAGCCCGTATGCTTCATTAAAAAGGATCTTGCCTGAAAGAGAAACCAGTAACCTCCCACCCGGAAAAACGTGTTCGGCAACTGCCTGCTGCATCATTGAATCGACAGGCTTCATCCTCATATCCATATCAAAAAAAATAGCATTCCAGAATAATCAACTATCACAAAACGAAAATTCGCCGTATGAAATCTTCCCATTAGCGGTATCCAGTGAAGCCGTAATCCCAAAGGGAATTGTTAAGTTCGGTTCATCATGCCCGATATCAAAGCCGGCCAGAATCGGAAAGCAATCATTGGAAAAGATATCATCAAAGACTTGATACACAACATCCGGCTCACCACACCCCTTAAATGACCCCAGAACAAGGCCGGCAATATGGTCAAAACACCCTGCCATCTTCATGTGGATCAGCAACCGGTCAATTCTGTAAGGCGATTCACCGATGTCTTCAAGTAAAAGTATCTGGTCTGAAAAATTCGGCTCAAAAGGGGTGCCCACCAAATGACATAATGTGGTCAGGTTGCCGCCCGCCATGATTCCTGATGCCAGACCTGAATGAATAACCACTCTGTTTTCGCAAACTATCGTTAAAGCCTGCTCCTTTAAAAGCATGTCATGCAACGACTGCTTTGTTTGATCCGAAGCCTCGGCAAGGGATTCGATCATCGGGCCATGCAGGGAAACCAGTCCACACTTTGAATAAAACGTATTTAGCAAGACGGTTATGTCACTGCATCCGATAAACAATTTCGGGTTTAATGATATGCTATCATAATCAATTAATGGAAGTATTCTAAGAGCTCCGTACCCACCTCTGGCACAAAAAATACCTTTAACGGCAGAATCAATGAACATGGAATTTAACATCTTTGCACGATGGGCATCCGAACCGGCAAGATATCCTTTTTGTTCAAAAATATTTTCCGGAAAAAAAACCGTAAATCCGATTTCTTCTAAAACTGAAAGACCTTTACGGAATTTTGGTTTATCAAAGGGACTGGATGGTGCAATGATTCCAATCGTATCACCGGTAAAAAGACGGGCCGGTTTTTTTTTATGTATAGAATCAAATGACATACTGGTAAAAATTTATTTATCGTCTTTTGTCTTCTTTCCTGTTTTTTTTTCAAGAGATGCCTTGATGAAATCTCTGAATAACGGATGGGGATTCATGGGCCGGGATTTGAATTCCGGATGGAACTGGCACCCGAGAAACCAGGGATGATCTTTAAATTCTATGATTTCAACGAGATCTTCTTTGGGCGAAAGACCGGTAAATATCAGGCCGTTTTCTTCCAGCTTTTCCTTGTACGCGTTATTAAATTCATACCGATGACGATGTCGTTCGGAAATTTTTCCAACCTGGTAAGCTTTGAAGGCAAGCGAATCTTTTTTTACAAGCTTGCATGGATAAGCGCCAAGTCTCATAGTCCCGCCTTTTTCAGAGTCAACATCTCTTTTTTGAACCGACTGCGTCTTTTCATCAAACCATTCACGCATTAAATAAATTACCGGAGACTTGGTATCCGGATTGAATTCAGAGCTGTGCGCGCCCTGTATTTTGGCAACATGGCGTGTGAATTCGACAACCGCAAGCTGCATGCCGAGGCATATACCAAAAAACGGAATCATATTTTCTCTGGCATATTTAATGGAGAGGATTTTCCCTTCCACTCCCCGCGAACCGAAACCGCCGGGCACCAGAATTCCATCCGCGTCTGAAAGCATTTTTTCATAATTGTTTTTCTCGATTATTCCTGAGTCAATGAACAGAAGATCGACTTTGGCATCATTATCAATGCCGCCATGAAACAAAGCTTCATTTAAGCTTTTATAAGATTCAGTCAAATCCGTGTATTTACCGACAATCGCAATCTTTACGGCGTGAGACGGCTTTTTAATTTTCTCAAGAAGCCTTCGCCAGGGATCTAAACGCGGAGACCCGGTCCATACATTCAAAAGTTCCAGTATTTTTTGATCAAGCCCTTCCTGATTAAATACAAGCGGAACTTCATAAATACAATCAACATCCTTTGCAGTGATAACCGCATCCTGGCTGACATTACAAAACAAGGCAATTTTTGCTTTGATATCATCCGTCAAAAATCGGTCTGTCCGGCAAAGCAGAATATCCGGTTGAATACCGATACTTCTGAGTTCCTTGACACTGTGCTGGGTGGGTTTTGTCTTCACTTCACCGGCAGTCGGTATGTAAGGCACAAAGGTCAGATGAATATACAGGACATTTTCTTTGCCGACATCAAACCGGAACTGCCGGATCGCCTCGAGAAAAGGAAGACTCTCGATATCGCCGATTGTTCCGCCGATTTCCACAATCACAATATCGACATCATTCACACCCAGCTTGATGCTGTTTTTGATTTCATCCGTGATGTGCGGTATCACCTGAACCGTACCGCCGAGATAATCCCCGCGCCTTTCCTTTGTAATTACCGAATTATAAATTTTACCGGTTGTAAAATTATGATCAGCGGTTAACCTGACATTCACAAACCGTTCATAATGCCCCAGGTCGAGGTCGGTTTCAGTGCCGTCATCCGTGACAAACACTTCACCATGTTGAAACGGATTCATTGTTCCGGGATCTACGTTGATATACGGGTCCAGCTTCAACAAAGAGATTTTCAACCCCCTGCTTTCAAGAAGTGCGCCGATGGATGCAGACGCCAAACCTTTTCCAAGAGATGATAAAACCCCGCCTGTAACAAATATGAACTTTGTCTTTCCTGTCATTTATCAGTCCTTCATAAATCAATGAATACCATTTAAAATACACATTATTCATATATCTTTTTAAATTCTTTAATCCGTTTTTCAATATCACTTTGATCTGTTGGAAATGCTTCTTCACGGATCTCGGTTGAATAAAAATTTTTTATTTGTTCAATATCAAAAAGTTCCTCGGAAAAAGGAGGATTTATTTCAATTTGCTGAACCGATATACTTTGAATCAGATTCTGCCCCTGAAAAAATTCTATTTCCGACGGATACCAGGATTGATAATGACTTTTCCAATTACTATACAAAATTTCCTTTTGTTCTACAACCCCTTGCTCATCAGAAACTTCATAAATCCAGCGTACCGGGCGAAAGGTATCTTTGGCAATCCAGAGTTGCGGAACCGATTCGTTCTGGTATTCCGCACCCAGGATATAACAGATAGTCCCTTGATAACGCCCAAGACTGGTCACTGAAAAATTGATACCAAGGGTTTCCAGTTTTTCAACCAGTCGTTCCCTGGACCGGTAAAAAAAAATATCCTTGTAATGATCCATCCATGCTTCAGATTCTGCAACAATACTGCCGTCCATTACTGTCAACGAATTATGAGAAGAAACAATATGAATTCGTTTCAGATCATAGGCGTCAATGTCAGAGCGAAATTCTTCCGGGATTTGATACCGAACCCATTGTTCATATTCAGTGTTGATGGAGTCAAAACCGGAATCAAAAAAAGAAACAGTTTGATTAATAAATAACCGTACCGGGAGATTATTTTTTTCAATCATCAGTTGAAGAACATGCTCTCCTTTGAGTATATATGCGTTTGCCGATGAGAATAAGAAAATCGACAGGCATATATAAACCGGAATTTTAATTAACCGCCTTTTGAACCAATACATATGATATCAGTATGTTTTATTGGAATATAAACAAATTAAATAATAATTATCGATTAAACCGCACTTACAGGTTATCCTGTAAATACGTTTTCAGACATCCGGGCACTGCTTCCGAGTTCTTCCTCAATTCGGATCAGCTGATTGTATTTTGAAATCCGATCGCTTCTTGACATGGAGCCGGTTTTAATCTGTCCGCCGGTTACACCGACAACCAGATCAGATATAAAATTATCCTCGGTTTCCCCGGAGCGGTGAGAAATCACCGTGGTATAACCGGCTTGTTTTGCCATATCTATGGCTACGAGTGTTTCGGTAACAGTGCCGATCTGGTTCAATTTGATCAGAATGGAGTTGGCAATACCGTCGGAAATTCCTTTACCGAAAATCTCGGGGTTGGTTACAAAAATATCATCACCAACCACCTGGACAAATCGCCCCAGGGCTTCCGTTAACAATGCCCAGTTTTCCCAATCCTGCTCTGCCAAACCATCTTCAATGGAATACAGGGGATATTTATCTATTAACGCCTGGTAGTAATCTATCATTTCCTTGGCGGTCAGTTTTTTATTTTCCGATGCCAGAAAATATTTTCCATCCACATAAAACTCATTGGCCGCCGCATCAATGGCCAAACCAATATCTTCTCCCGGTTTATAGCCCGCTGCGGAAATAGCATCCATGATGACCTTGATGGCTTCTTCATTGGATGAAAAGTCAGGCGCAAACCCGCCTTCATCACCCACTGCAGTGCTTAAGCCCTTTTCTTTCAGAATCCGCTTTAAGCTGTGAAATGTTTCAGCCCCCATGCGCACGGCCTCAGTAATATTTTTAGCACCCGTCGGAATAATCATGAATTCCTGTATATCCAGACTATTTGCCGCATGCGCACCGCCATTGACGATATTCATCATGGGCATGGGAAGAAATCTGGCATTCAAACCACCCAGATACCGGTACAATGGAAGCGCATACGCATCCGCTGCAGCACGTGATGCCGCCATGGAAACGCCGAGCATGGCATTGGCACCTAGTTTGGACTTATTCGGTGTTCCATCAAGTTCGATCATAAAATTATCAAGTGTCAACTGATCCGCGGCATCCATACCGCAAATCTGAGGCGCGATAATATTTTTGACGTTTTCAACCGCTTTGTGAACGCCTTTTCCCATATACCGACTTTGATCACCATCCCTGAGTTCAAGGGCCTCCCGGGTCCCTGTTGAGGCGCCCGAGGGAACCGCCGCACGGCCTTTGGCGCCACAAGACAGCGTGACATCCACTTCAACGGTCGGGTTTCCCCTTGAATCAATAATTTCTCTGGCGGTTACATCATAAATATCGGTCATTATACCCTCCATTTATTACACGTTATTGAATTGTTGTTGACCTGAAATTGTGATAATCTTGACAAAAAGTTATCGGATGATACGATTATTATAAAATAGTGTCAAGTCATCGCTGACAGGCAGTCAGCAATATTTGTGCTTGGGTCAATTTTGAGTTTAATATTTTTTGATACCATAAGCAAAGCTGATTCTACAACAGGGTATTAACACGAATGAAAAAAAACAATCTCTATACACTGGCACACCTCGTGGTTGCGGCCATCCGGATTCATGAACATAGGCAAGCAGGACCCCCGACGATCGAAAATATCTGTGAAACCCTTTCAATCTCATTGGAAGAAGGGAGCCGCTTATGCCTCAAATTAAGCGAAATGCAGATTATTGAGTCACTGGAAAAACCGGGTGAAACACGCTTTTTTATCAAAAAACACTTAAATATTGAAGAGATTCCCGATCAACCGGAAACCAACAACCTGCAGTCCGAACTGGATCAATTCAAAAAAGCAAGAGAATCACAAATCCAAAAAATTAATTCTATCCAATCAGAACAGGCGGAAAAGAAAAAAAAACTTCATGAAGAACTTGAACAAAAGCTTAAAACTATCAAAAAAAACTATTAATATTATAATACATACGATGAATTCGAAAGCTCGGCGATAAACCGGCTGGTGGGGTTAAACTGGCCTTTTCGGTAACCTGCCGAAGAAATATAGAGGTACTGCTCTGCCCGGGTCATCGCCACATACATCAACCGCCTTTCCTCCTGGATTTCAGCCTCCGACTCTTTTGATTTCCAATGCGGCAGTAAATTTTCCTCACATCCCACGACAAACACAGTATAGAACTCCAGTCCCTTACTGGCATGCATAGTTGAAAGACTGACGCCGGTTTCCAAATCATCCCCTTCATCCTTGTCTTCTTTCACCAGGGATGCATCCTCTAAGTACTCCAGTAACGTGGAATACTGTGAAGACGAATATATCAACTGGTCCAGATTTTCCTCACGTGTCGTATAATCACCGCTAGATTTAGAGTACTTTTGCAGGTAATCAAGATAATTCGAACGTTCCAGAACTTCCCGGATAGCAGCATCCGGCAGCATGGTTTTAATATCATCCAGAAGATTCAATAAACTTTTAAGCGCCTTGTAAACTTTTTCCGGCAGCACTTTTTCCTCCAACGCTTTACGCACAGCATCCTGCAGGCTCATTTCCCCGGTTCGCATCTGATTGATTTTGTTTAACGTTCCCGGGCCAATCCCACGTTTCGGCGTATTGAGCACACGTTCAAGCGCGACATCGTCTTTTTCAAATACAGCGGCCGTCAAGTAACAGGTAATATCCAGAATTTCTTTTCGTTCAAAAAAGCCTTTGGCCCCGAGCATTTTATAAGGGATTCCTGCTGAACGAAATGCCTTTTCAAAACTTAGGGAACAAAACTTGGTGCGATATAAAACCGCCATATTTTCATATTTTATCCCGGCATCATTGAGCAATTCAATTTTACGGACCACCCAACCGGCTTCTTCTTCATCACTGTAAAAATCATGAACCTCAATGCTACCACCGTTTTTTCGGGAATAACAATCCTTGTCCACTCGGTTTTTATTAAAGCGAATCAGTTCATTGGCGGCCTGCACAATCTCTTCCGCGGAACGATAATTCTGCTCCAATCGAAAAATTCTGGCACTTTCATAATTTTCAACAAATTGAATAAAATGATCCACATTGCTGCCCCGAAATCCGTAAATAGCCTGCCAGTCATCGCCCACACAAAAAAGATTTCCGCTTCCAAGCAGCAGGCGGGTTAAATCTTCCTGCAGATTATTGGTGTCCTGGTATTCATCCACTAAAAGATAAGAAAACATGCTCTGGTATTGACGCTGGATTTCAGGATGATCCCTCAAGAGATTGCGGGTCACCAGAAGAATGTTATCAAAGTCCACTGCATTTTTTAACAACAGTTCCTTTTCATATAAATCAAAAATTTCATGCAGATTGCCATAAGCCATCCGTCGCTGCGCGTCAAAGTAGGAACCGGGATTGCCGGAGTTCTTGGCATTGGAAAGATGCGACCGTATGGGATATAAATATTTTTTGTCTATGTTGAGTTTCACCAGGATTTCTTTGACTATTTTCTGCTGCTGGTATTCAGAATAAATCTGAAGCGGTGTTTCATAACCAAGGATGTGACAATGCTGCTTTAAAATTTTGAAACACGCGGAATGAAAGGTCCTGACCCAGGGGAACCGATCGATTGAAAGTCCGGTCAAATCAACAAGGCGAGACTTCATCTCCCCGGCCGCCTTGTTAGTAAAAGTAATCGCTAAAATGCATTCCGGTGAATAGCCATGATCAATCAAATACGCAATTTTAGCTGTCAACGTCCGGGTCTTTCCGGAGCCTGCGCCGGCAACCACCAATGCAGGACCGATATATTCAACCGCCGCTGTCTGTTCAGGTGACAAGTCAATGCCGGTATTTCTGTATGCCATTTTTATACAATCATCTTTACTTGAAAAGAAAAATTCAATTATTATGCCAGATCAGGAAGTAAAAAATTAATAAAAGGACACGGATCGTTCAACAGGAACCATTGGATCGAACAGCTGCAAAAAGGCACCTTTCTTTAATTTACGCCATGACCTGAGAGCCCGGATGTACAGATGTGGCAAATTAATACAGACGTTTCAAAGAGGTCAACAAGAATCTTTAATGCGATGCAATGAAAACGACTTGCCCGCCAGCAGGATACTTGATATCAATAAGATTAAAAAATTTTCAGACATATCATGAATATCTTTCTCATAATTGTATTTTTCGGGAGACGCTGTAATGACAATTAAGAATAAAAAAGCGGTCGCAATCATTGGTATTTTTATACTTCTCTTCTTGATCGGCTACTGGTTTTTCCCGAAAGAAAAAGAACAAACAGAATACATCTTTGATAAAAGCTATAACATCAGTCTTGAAGATGTAAAAAAAGCCCGGAAATCATTGCCACGAAATGAATTAACCCCCGACAGCACATCTTTAAATTCAACTCCTGATGAATCCGGCCAGAATGCCGTTGATCAGCGAGACCCGGGATTGGATCTCAGGGAAATCTTTGGTGAAGGACTGATTAACTCATATACCACATTAAAATATTTTAAGCACCTGGAGCATCTGTTCAGAAAAAGCTCGACTCTGGGGGAACATTTTGATGAAGTAAAAAAATATTTATTTGCTGAATTTTCAGAAGCTGAAGCCTGGACACTTTTTGAAACCTATAAAAAATATTTGCAATGTGAAATGGATCTTATAGAAGAATTCAGAAACCTGACCAGCGCCAAATCAACTGAAGAGGCGATTGATACTTTAAAACAAATTCAGGAATTCAGGAGAGACCGCTTGGGTGTTGAACTTGCGGATAAACTTTTTGGCGCTGATGTTAAGGCAAAAGAATATGCGCTCAGGCGCGCGGATATTGTCGGAAACGACGTACTATACGGGGAAGACAAAGAGAAGCTGCTGAAACAGTTAAATAAAGATATGTGGGGGGAAGATGCAGATGCCATTGAAAAGCACCCTAACGATTATAATCGATACAAAGAAAAACTTTTAATCTATGAAAAAGATCTTGAGGAAATAGAATCTGAAGCAATGCGTCAGGCCAGAATCAAAGAATACCGGACTGAATTTTTCACCCCGGAAGTGGTCAAACGGCTGGATGAAGTGGATCAGCAGATTGCGGATGAAAAACAAAATGAAATCGATTACCGGGATAAACAAAAAAAGATTCTTGAAAATACAGGTTTAACAGAAGAAATAAAGAACAAAAAAATTGAAGCACTGCAGAATAAAATGTTCGGCAAAGAAGCTGATGCGTTTCGCCGTCGGGAAACTATGAGACTGGAGCTTGAAAAAATGATTCAGGAAAATCAAAAACCCTAATCCTTTTTTATGATCACCTGAATCAATGCAGTTAAAAGGATAATGGCCGAGCCAAGCAATATCAGATTCCCATACATGGCATAAAAACTTAATTGATCGAATTTTACAAAATCACCATCAATACGTTCTTTCGTAAACAGCCCGCTTTGCGCTATCACCTTTCCGTTCGGTGAAATAACAGCTGAAATACCGCTGTTTGATGTACGAAGCAAAAACCTTCTGTTCTCAACAGCCCGCAAGCGGGCTGCGTTTAAATGGATATAAGGCATGGGCGAATCCCCGAACCATGAATCATTTGAAATATTCACCAGGTATTGAGCACCGTCTTTTACGGATTGACGAATAAATCCGGAGTATAAAATCTCAAAACAGATCGACGCACCGACTTTGCCGCCGGGAGCATTAATACATAAAGGAGTTCGGCCTGCCGTAAACTCATTGGGTGCGGAATAATAGGCATCCAGCAGATCAATCAGCGGAGAGGTCTCGGAGTAAGGCAGCAGAATGTGTTTATCGTAACGCAATAACCGTCCTGTGCCGGATATAAAATACGCTGAATTAAACACCTCATTGCTATTGTGATCAGTTTTCAACCCGCCGGAGATCAGTAGCGAATTTTCTCCGATATTTCGCATGAGTTCGACAAATAACGCGTCATTAAGCTTTGATGAAGAATTCAACGTGGTTTCCGGCCAAACAATGACCCGTTCGCCGCCCTGCCCTTCGTCACCAATCGTTTCAATGGGCATTTCAACAGACATTTCGAGGTAGTTCATCACCCGTTGATAAAACCCCATCCCGCTCCAGCGTTCCTTGGTGCTGTAATTTCCCTGGACCAGGGTTGTCTGAACGGATTGCCCGGCTTTATACTCCTGCCCAACGGACAAACCTATTTTTCGTAACTGATGTACTCCATAGACACTCGGAATGGCCATTAATAAACAAATAAGTGCCAATGGAATTAATACACCAGCACCTGAGATGCCGAGAGGATTATTATGATTTTTATCATGCGTGACCTGTTTTGCTTTTTGAAATTTTAACTGTTTTAACATGTAAACAAACAGGGAATTAACCGATACAGCAATAAACATAATGCCATACCCACCGGTTAAATCAGCGATCTGAATAAATTCTGAAAAAGGAATAAGGGCATACTCAATCCCACCCCAGGGGATCAAAAAAGAGGCTACTTCTTTTAAATATTCAGCAAGAACCCAGAGAGACGGGACGACCAGGGCATAAAAAAACAATCGCTCCCGGTGCAAAAAACGATAAAAAACCGCAAAAACAGTAAAAATCAGTACCACCGGAATAATGACACACAGGGTAAAAAATAAAACGGATTTGGCAAACGGCACTTCATAATGATTTAAAATTGTAAAGAAAACCCAATACCCCATGCCAAAGGCATGTCCGGCACTCCATAAAACGCCATACAACAGGTTTTTTAACGGGGAGTCCGCATTATCCAGTGCAAAAAAAAACGGGACTAAAGAAACAAAAGAAAACCACCATAAATTAAATTTTGGGAATGAAAGCGCATATAGTATAGTCGAAATAAGAATATAAAATATGTTCATGGATAACTTCGGATTCTTTTCAAAAATTTCCTGCATTGATAAAAACAGAAAAAATCATGCAAACATCAATCAACAGACTGTCGCCCCACACCAAAATAACGGAACCCCAATTCTGACATTTGCTTGGAAGAATACAGATTTCTGCCGTCAAAAATAACCGGTTCTTTGAGATGCTTTTTGATCGTATCAAAATCGGGATTACGGAACTGATTCCAGTCTGTAGCTACCGCCATGGCATCGGCACCGTCCAGAACGCCATACTGATTATCCAAAATTTCAACCAGCGGATTATCAACAAGTACTTTTTGAGCATTTTCACCGGCGGCCGGATCATAAGCGCGAACCTTCATTCCTGACGCGGCGAGATTCCGGATAATTACAAGAGAGGCGGAATCCCTAATGTCATCGGTGTTCGCCTTAAAGGAAAGACCCCACAGGGCCAACACCTTATCTTTTACACCGCCAAATGGTTCATAATATTTGTGTATTTTTTCGGCCAGCATCAGCTTTTGTCGATTATTCACGCCATCAACCGCTGTCAACAGCTCCGGGGTATAATTACAGCTCAACGCTGTCTGAATCAGGGCATTTACATCCTTGGGAAAACAGGAACCGCCATACCCGACTCCCGGGTAGATAAAATGATAACCGATCCGGTGGTCCGATCCGATTCCGACACGCACATCCTTTATATCCGCCCCCACTGATTCACAGATATTGGCTATTTCATTAATAAAAGAAATTTTCGTGGCCAGCATGCAGTTGGCAGCATACTTTGTCATTTCCGCACTTCGAACACCCATTATAATAAATTTATCCCGGCTCCGGGCAAAAGGGGCGTATATATCTTCAAGCAAGCCGACCGCTTTATCATTATCTGTTCCGATAATAATCCGATCCGGCTTCATAAAATCTTTGATTGCATCCCCTTCTTTGAGAAATTCCGGGTTGGATACCACATCAAACTCAATTTCCACTTTTCGCTGCTTCAACTCATTTTGTATGATTTCACAGACATTATCCGCAGTTCCGACAGGCACGGTCGATTTATTTATGATGATTTTATAATCTTTCATGTGCCTGCCGACCTGAGCAGCCACATCAAAAACATATGACAAGTCACATGATCCATCAGAATTCGGCGGAGTCCCCACACAGTTGAATATAAACAGGGAGTTTTCCATTCCTTCGGCAATATCTGTCATAAAAGTCAGGCGTTTATCAGATAGGTTTCGCTTAACAATATCCTCAAGCCCGGGTTCATATATATGAATTCCACCATTGTTTAATGTCTCAATGACAGTTGGGTTGATATCAACGCAATAAACTTGATTTCCCATTTCAGCAAAACATGCGGCTGTCACAAGACCGACATAACCGGTACCGATAATACAAACATTCATCTGATAAACTCTCCTCACAAAAAGATTAAATTGGCTTGACTCAGCAATGCATACGTCAACATTCGATTTAAATAGCAAGCTATCTATTGAAAAATTACATCTCCATCAACCTCCGAAGCCTCGTTTTTACTCGACCGATTGTCAGATCGGCTTTTTTTACTTTCATACCATCTGCTGCTCGACAGGCAGTATCGACCGCGGATTCAACCAATAGGATCGGCAATGTTGGAGAGGTTGTCTCCCCGACCTGTGGCACATAAATATCAAACAACAGGTCTTTTTTGATTTTACCAAGAGGTGATGTCGGTATGTTCGGTGCCATCAATTGGTCCCGGTCGGCGATTAGCTGGTCCATGTTGTTAACTGACTGCCAGAAATTGTTCTGTTCCGTTTCATCGAAACCGGGGAACAGCCGGTCTGCGATGAGTAGAGATAAGACAGCCTGAGCATTCCCGGCTTGTTCATTATCCTGAATCAACCGATCAATGCTGCGGGTAGGATCAAATTCATTACGGATCATTTCATGGAGTTTTTTCTTGAGGTCTGCCAGTGCAGTTTCGTCCAAAACAGTCTCTTCGTCTAATACAATCCCCTCAAGATTCGAATACCGGGTAATGAGTTTTGTCTCCCTCTGGCCATGGTCATCAATACAGGCAACGGCAAAGGAGATGACGTCTGCATTGATATCTTTGACGGTTTCAGTTAACGGCATAATGCAATCCGGAAGATCAAATTCAGTAACACCGTCGATAATACGATCAAAGACAGGATCACCATAAGATGCAAAGTGAAGCGGATATGGATTTTCCGGAAATCCTTTTTCATATAAATCCCGATCCACGGTTATCGATGAAATTTATAGAACGGCCATATAAAATTTTTGTGATCTTAGAAAAATGTCGTAGCAAAAAAAGCACTTGATATCAATATAATATGTTTTAGTATTTTAATGCTAAATCGGTTTGACGGGTTCTGTAAAAAATTTTAAACTCTCATAAGTAATTTACTGTGGGGAGATTCGTAATAGAAGTTTCTATTGACAAATATCAACCTGGTGGTTAATTTGGTACCAAATACGGAACCATATTAAATTATTCCAGAGTTTGATATAATTGTCGAGATTAGAAAAAATATTACAAAAAGCGAAGGAAAACCCTCAAAACCTACGTTACAAAGAATTTTGCACTCTTTGTGAACATTTTAAAATGAAGAAGAGAAAGGGTTCTGGAAGTAGTCATAGGGTTTATAAACGAACTGAGGCGCCGATTTTTTCGATGACTATTCAAGACATAGATGGGTTTGCGGTTCCTTATCAAGTGAGACAATTACTTGAACGCATAGAGATGCACAATTTAACTTAAGAATAGTTAAAATGGAGGTATAGGAAATGGATAAATACTCTATTTCAATCCAATGGAGTGATGAAGATAAAGGGTATATAGCTACTGTTCCCGAATTAAAGGGTTTAAGTGCTTTTGGCACTTCAAAGGATGAGGCGTTTAATGAGCTACAAATTGCAAAGAAAGCATATCTTGAAGTTTTTGAGGAAGATGGCTGTGAATTGCCAGAACCTGATCTTTTAAAGGATTATAGTGGTCAATTCAGGCTTAGGTTACCGAAATCACTCCATGCATACTTAAGCAAAAAAGCCGAAAAGGAAGATGTCTCATTAAATACTTTAATTATCAGCGCGCTATCTGAGGGTTCAAATAACGAATCAATAGTTGCTATATTAAAAGAGGGGTTTGCTGGATTAAAAGAGGAAATTACAAGATTGCATATTCTTACAGATTATCTTTATCAAAAAGAGGTTTCTACATCTTGCGATATTTACGATCAGAAACAACCAAGTGCTTTTTTAAATAGTGTACAGGGTTTGGTAGTTTATAATTCTTAAATCTGTAATAACATGTCATTTTAATTGGGAAATGAAAATGAAAAGAGCAAAGAACATATCTGTAATTATATGTGACGATGTCCGGGAAGAAAAAGGTGGAAAAAGATCATTTATGGGCATTTATGGAGATAATATTATTGTTAAAGAGATTCCAAAGTTATTACCACAACTGCATGTTGTTTTTTTAGTTGAAGAAATTAAAGAGCCTTTTTCAGATATTAGATTAGAAGTAAAAATGCCAGAAGCAAAGCCTGTTGTTATGAAGTTTAAGGTTCCTGTCTTGGAAGTTGGTAAGAATTGGCAGATATCCATAGGAATCGTACCATTCAAAATTGAAAAAGAGGGAGATGGAATTTTTGAAATTTATTTCGATAAAGATAAAAAACCTTCAAAAATCCACAAAATTAAACTTATAAAGCATGTGGTTGGACCTACTTAAAGCAAAGAAGATGATATTGAAATTAAAGCCGGGTTGACTGTAAAAGTTGATCCGGCTTTTTTATATTATTATGGAAAACAAGGGACAGGCAAGGGACAGATTCAAAAACAGAAAAGGCGGTCAAAATCACTGACCGCCCTATTCTACTGATTTTACTGGTGCCTAGGGGGAGAATCGAACTCCCACGAGGACAAGCCTCAAGGGATTTTAAGTCCCTTGCGTCTACCAATTCCGCCACCCAGGCAAGGTTTAAATGGTGACTGCTCTAATACTGATTATTTAATTAATTGTCAAGCAATCTTCATCGTGATTTTTTTACTTCATTTATCAAATTATATTTTTAATATAATACACATTGTGATATTAAATATTATTTATATTTTTTTCATCTTTTTAACTGATAAATAAACTTCATGGAAATGATAATTCATAATTCACAGATCATACTGGCATCAAAATCGCCACGCCGCCGACGCCTTCTTGAAAACGCCGGCATAGAATTTACCATTATGCAAAGCTGTGTTCAGGAAAACGACTTTCTGCTGTTGAAACCGGAAAATTATGTCCGGACATTAGCTGAAGCAAAAGCTCAGGATATTGCAGACAAGTATCCGGAAATCTGGGTAATCGGGGCGGATTCTATTGTTTTAATAAATGATGTGATACTTGAAAAACCAGAATCCATATCAGACGCCCGGCAAATGATTCAACAATTGAGCGGCAACTCCCATATTGTTTTAACCGGGTATTCAATTATCTGTAATAAAAAATCATACATTTTCACGGATGTTGTAAAAACTGAAGTTGTTTTTAAAAAACTGACCGACGAAGAAATCGAATGGTATATTCACACCAAAGAACCCTATGATAAAGCCGGCGGATACGCAATTCAGGGCCTGGGATCCTTTATGATAAAAAGTATTAACGGTTCCTATACCAATGTGGTCGGACTGCCCGTATGCGAGGTTCTTGATCAGTTGTACCGCCAGGGAGTGATATCCAGAAAAATAGCATTTGCCGACCTTAAAACAACAACCGGAAAAAATTAACAGTGAAAAACAAAATTGACAAAATCAGAAACAGAATTGAACAAACCGCATTGTCCTGCGGCAGAAATCCTTTAACTGTGAGACTCGTGGCTGTCAGCAAAACAGTTCCTCCGGAAAACGTAAAAGCCGCTGTCGACGCCGGGGTATTTATTTTTGGAGAAAATTATATCCAGGAGGCCATGAACAAAATCGAAGAAATAGGCGACAGCCGTTTGTCATGGCACTTTATCGGCCACTTACAGTCAAACAAGGCAAAGTATGTTGTTCGCTATTTTGATCTCATCCATTCGGTTGACACCCTTAAACTGGCACAAGAAATCAACCGGCAGGCAAAAAAACTGAACAAAACTCAGAACATTCTTGTGCAGGTCAATATTGCCATGGAAGTGACAAAATCAGGCGTGGCAACGAAAGACACGATATCTTTGATCAAGGATATCAGCAAACTTGAAAACCTTTCTGTAAAAGGTTTAATGACCATGCCGCCCTTTTTTAACCAGCCTGAAAAAGTTCGGCCTTATTTTAAAACTCTGGCACAGCTGAAAGATCAGATACTTGAAGAATCCATAGAACATATTGAAATGAAAGAGCTCTCCATGGGAATGACCGGAGACTTTGAGGTGGCGATTGAAGAAGGCGCAACCCTGGTCCGCATCGGAACCGCTATTTTTGGAGATCGATCATGAAAATTCTGCTACATACATGCTGCGGCCCCTGTTCCATTTATCCCGTGAAAAAGCTTCGTGAAAATAATTATGATGTGATGGGCTTTTTCTATAAAAACAATATTCATCCCTATACCGAATGCCTGAAACGGCAGCAGGCACTTGAAAACTATGCCGACCAAATCGATCTGAAGGTGATTTATCAGGAGGGATACGACCTTGAAGGGTTTTTACAAAAAATAATTTTCAGAGAAAAAAAGCGATGTAATGTATGCTATCATGACCGTCTTTTATCAACCGCGCTTATTGCAAAAAAGGGAAAGTTCGATTTTTATTCAACGACCCTGCTCTACAGTATATTCCAGAATCATGAATTAATTAAATCCTTCGGCGAATCAATCGGAAAATCTGTCGGCATTCAATTTTATTATGAAGATTTCAGAGCCGGCTGGAAGGAAGGAATCAAAATATCAAAACAGCTGGAAATGTACAGACAGCAATACTGCGGTTGCATATACAGTGAAAAAGAACGATATTACGATTGATGGCGTCGTTAAAAGTCCCATCTACTGCGTTGTATTGATTTTTCAGCCCATCAAGATACTACATGTATGATTTCTTGTCTGAAAAATCATTACGCCTTGTATATGAACCTTTTAACATAGCCATTTATGAGACTTTCACAATTGAACTTGAAACTTTATGCTTGGTAACTTTTTATATTACATTATAGCGCTGCTCGTTTATTCCACTTATCAGCCTTCAGCAGAAACCGGTTTCCAACCGATTGAATCATTGCTTTTTTTTCTGGGCCTGGCCGCTTTTTTCTTCATATTTACCTGGATGCAGTTTAAAAAAATCGAACAGCGCATTGACCAGGCATCATTGAGGTCCCTTGACCATCTTTTTCATACGGTTTTAACCCGGCAGTCGATTCTTGCCCTATTAATTTATGCCATTGATATTTATGCCCTTAAAATCAGTCACTTTCTGTATCATATCCCGTTATTTAAAAAGATCCCCACGCTCGAAGCCCTGATTTTTCTGACTCTGTTTATTGCCTATCTTTCTATTGTCTGGTGGTGCGCTTACAATTCGTTTACAAAAATATATCAAAATGGCCTGTCACGAAAAGATTATGTTCTCTCGAATATCTCTTTTTCAATTCCGGTGATTCTGCCCTGGCTATTTCTTTCCGTGACCTCCGACATTATCAATATCCTTCCTTTTGAAACCCCCAAACGGTTTCTGATTTCAACTGAAGGTCAGATTATCTATTTTATGTTTTTTTTATTTATTATTTCAATCATCGGTCCGGTGCTGATCCAAAAATTCTGGGGATGTCGTCCGTTGAGATTCGGGGCAATCAGGCACCGGATTGAATCTTTATGCAGAAAAGCGAATATGCCGTACAGGGACATCATGGTCTGGCCCCTTTTTGGCGGCCGAATGATTACTGCCGGCGTCATGGGACTGATTCGCCAGTTCAGATATATACTGGTCACGCCAGCCCTGATGCGCCACTTGGATCCATCTGAAATAGATGCCGTGATCGCCCATGAAATCGGTCATATAAAAAAGAATCACCTGTCTTTTTACCTTGCCTTTTTTGCCGGCTACCTGGTGGTCACATTTACAGCCCTGGATCTGATTCTTTATGCCATCATTTATGCGGAGGCTACTTACGGTTTTATCAACAGCAGCAGTTCTGCCTATGCGACGCTTTCATCCATTAGCTTCAGCCTGTTTATGATTATTCTCTTCCTGGTTTATTTCCGTTATATTTTTGGATATTTCATGCGCAATTTCGAACGCCAGGCCGATCTGTATGCTTATTCCATGATGGGTGATGCACAGCCCCTGATATCCACATTTGAAAAAATTACCGTTACCAGCGGTCAGTCTCCTGACAGACCCAACTGGCATCATTTCAGCATCAAGGAACGAATCGATTATCTCCGGGCATGTGAAAACGACAGCTCTTGGATTGATCGGCATAACACGAAAATCAGAATCAGTATTGCGGCTTATATTACAGCCATCTTCCTGGTAGGATGGGCGGGTTATAAGATCCACTATGATGATATCAGTGACACAATAAAAGGAAGCCTGCTAAAAAAAATGATCCACAGCCAGATTGACAATGACAGGAGCAACCCGGACCTGCACCAGCTACTTGGTGATATTTATTTTAGTGAAAATAATTATGAAAAAGCGATTCTTGTCTACAAAAAAACGCTGAAATTAGATCATAGTCATGTCCGCACATTAAATAATCTGGCATGGCTGTATGCAACCTGCGATAATAACAATTTCAGACATCCTGAAAAAGCTCTTGAACTGGCACTGCACGCCGCATCTTTATCCGAAGAACCTCATGTTATGGATACACTGGCCGAAGCCTATTATGTGAACGGCAACTATTCGGCCGCGATCCAGGCGGAACAGCAGGCGATTTTGAAAGCAAAAAATGATCACGCATATTACCAACAGCAGATAGAAAAATTCAGGTCAGCTGAAAGAGATACGATTTTTCAACTGGAAGAAAATAAAAAAATCTATATGAATGAGTTATAGAGTTACCACAACATTTCCTTGTCATTTCCTTGTCTTGACAAAGTTTGTGTCTATGTTAAAATAAAGTAAAGTGATTAATTAACTAATTAATTCATGGGAGGATTCCATGACAATAAAACCTAAGACAAAAATGATAGACGCCCTTTCCGCTCGGACCCGTTTCGGGGAAGTAATGGAAAGCGCTGAAAAACAAAACACCCGTTTTTTAGTAAGCCGAAGGGGTAAGCCAAAAGTGGTGATTTTAAGCGTGGAGGATTATCTACGCAATATTTTAAAAAAACCCGACCTGTTGGCCGAAATTCAAGAGAACTCTCAAAAGGTTGGGCTCGACAAGATGACAGACCAAGAAATTATGGCCGAAATTCGTTCTGCCCGGGCCAGCCAAAAATAATATAAAAATCCATGTTAAAAATTGTATTAGACACCAACGTGCTTGTTTCTGCTCTTTTAAAGCCAGGCAGTACGCCGGAACTTATTCTTTTGCTTATTTTAAATCATCGCGTTGATTTATATCTCTCCAAGGATATTTTTAAAGAATACCAAGAAGTTCTAAATCGAGAAAAATTCAAAAAATATCTGAATCAAAAAAAGATCCAAAAGTTTTTAAAAAAGATTAAAAATAATGCTTCTATGGCAGTGCCTAAAGAATCCGTGGAGGTTATCAAAGAAGACCCATCGGATAATAAATTTCTGGAATGTGCTTTGGAGTGTAAAGCGAATTTTCTTATAACTGGAAACATTAAACACTTTCCTTCTAAAAAATTTCGTGAAACCCGAATTGTTACCCCTGCTGATTTTGTGCGAATCGTGGTTGACACGATTTAATCTTTAAATAATCCCTTCCACTTTCATTCTTTGCTTATATTCCAAAGCCTCAGCATGGATAATTTTTCCAATAAAGGGTTCCATTAAACTTTTAGGGTAAACCCGTAATGAGATATTTTTTAACGCGCTGATAAAATATAATTCATGATTTTGGAGCTTCCAGAAAGATAACTCTAAATAAGGTATTTTTATGAAAAACTCTGCGAGAGTTATAAAATTTAATCAATCTATCTGCCGCCCTGAACTTCAGGCAAAGGATAAATAATTTTCTCACATTCAATATTTTGCGCTGGTGTGGATATGATATTTGATTTAATTTGCGGCATATGATAAATATCACATGATTTAAATTGATTATCCGTGTTCCTGACACCTGAGAAAATTATTCACTTATTTTAACTGTAGATATCATGGCGTCTGACATATCACCCTGCACATTTGACATTTTAAAAAATCCTGATGGAGAATGGACGATTGTGCTTTCCGGCTCCCTGAATATTAACACCGCAGCCGGCACCCTCAGTACGCTCACATCTGAACTAAAAAAGAATGCATTGACATCTTTAAAATTTGATCTGGAAAAAATTATTGATATTGATGACTACGGAGCCCTTGTTTTATATGAACTTAAAAATGAAGTGTGCGATCCGGACACTGATTTTCAGATTCTGAATCCACCTGAGAAATTGCAAAACCTGATGACCCGGATGAAGTCAAATAATTCAAAGCAGAGCCGGCTGACGTCTTTTTCCTCAGTTTCAAATCTCGTTATTCAGGCGGGTGAAACCGCCATTGAAAACTTTAAAAGTATTAAATATTTTATTACTTTCATCGGCTCACTTGTCATGTCTGCGCTTCGCATTTTCCAAAAACCGAAATCCCTCCGATTTGACGACATCATCCGTCACATGAAAACAACCGGCGTGGATGCCGTGCCAGTGGTCGCCCTGATCAGTTTTCTTTTAGGTTTGATCATGGCGTTTATGTCTTCCTTGCAGTTAAAACAGTTCGGGGCTAATATCTATGTGGCATCCCTGGTGGCCCTGGCCATGGTCTCTGAACTCGGTCCAATCATGACGGCGATTATTGTTTCCGGTCGTTCCGGGTCTGCGTTTGCAGCCGAGATCAGCACCATGAAAATCTCCGAAGAAGTCGACGCGCTTCTGACAATGGGGTTTGATCCGGTTCTGTTTCTGGCAATCCCGCGCATAATTGCCGCGATTATTGTTATCCCGCTTTTGACCATGTTTGCAAACCTGTTCGCCATTTCCGGCGGCCTGTTAATCGGCGTCACCATGCTGGATTTATCAGCCACCTCGTACATCAGTCAGACAATTAATTCCTTAAACCTGTTTGAACTGTTCTGGGGACTGTCAAAATCCTTAGTTTTTGCGATATTAATTTCCTGTGTCGGCTGTCTGAGAGGATTTCAGGCAAAAGGCGGCGCTTCTGCGGTCGGACATGCTGCCACCTCTGCAGTTGTGACAAGTATTTTTTTGATCGTGCTTTTTGATTCAATCTTTGCAGTTATCAGAAGTTACTGGGGTTAACTTGTATGACAGAAAATAGCGCCGCCCGGGTCAAAAATTTAACGGTTAAATACAACAATGAATTAATTCTGGACAACATCAGCTTTTCTGTTGATCGAAACGAAATCTTTGTCATTTTAGGGGGAAGCGGCAGCGGAAAAACCACGCTTCTGAGGCACATGATCGGCCTTGAAAGTCCTTTATCCGGAAAAGTATTCATCGACGATATTAATATTACGGAATGCTCTGAAAATCGATTTTACGAGGCATTAAAAAAAATCGGCGTGTTATTTCAGAGCAGCGCATTGATCAGCTCGATGACGGTCGGTGAAAATGTCGCCTTGCCGATTGCTGAATTTACAGATTTTTCGAAAAAAGCAATCGCAAGAATGGTTCAACTCAAACTTTCCCTTGTCGACCTTGAACGCTATGAACATTACCTGCCGTCCGAAGTCAGCGGCGGCATGAAAAAAAGGGCGGGGCTGGCCCGGGCACTGGCGCTCAACCCGGAAATACTGTTTTTAGATGAACCATCCGCCGGTCTGGATCCGGTGACCGCGGCAGAAATTGATGAACTGATTCTTGATATCAACAAACAGCTGGGAACAACAATAATCATCGTAACCCACGAACTCGCAAGTATTTTTGCCGTTGCCCAGCGGGTTATCATGCTGGATAAATCCACCAAAAAAATTATCGCTGAAGGGACCCCGGATAAATTGAAAAATGAATGCGACAACCCTTATATATGCAAATTTTTCAATCGTCAGACAAATATTGAAAAGCGCTGATCCGGCTGATTAATTTTTCTAAACTATCACATTTTAATTTTTTACTTAAAAACACTTTGAACCAGAAGGAGAAATTCATGCTGCAATCATTTTTTGAAAAATATGCATTTGCCCATATGCCGCCGACTCAATTTTACCGGTTTGAATATGAATCGGATCAATGCACTCACTGCAAAGCATGTGTTCTAACCTGTCCGACATCCTGCCTGCAATGGAATGAAGAAAAAAAAGAACCTTATGCCACAGGCCTCAGCGATATTGAACTCGCCTGCATCGGCTGTAACAACTGTGAAGCCGTCTGCCCGGCCGACTGTATCCGAATGCGCGGAGAATACAGGGTTTTAAAAGGCCGTTACAAAACCCCTGATGATAAATTCGGCGAAATGACCCTCCCCCGCCCGTTCGGGAAAAGCGATGATAACAGAAATTTTGAAGAAATCGAAAAGGATCTCACAGAGACTGAAAAAATAATCTACCGGAGGCGGAGTGTCCGGCTATTTAAAAACAAACCGCTCAGCAGGGAATTGATCCACCGTCTGATCGAGACGGCAAGATTTGCGCCTTCGGCCGGAAATGGACAGCCATGTAAATTTCTCGTGGTCACCAACAACGCGATTAACAGGCAAGTGGACCAGAAATGCGCAAAAATCCTGAGAATGATCAACTGGCTTTATGCCGGCCAGAGCCGCTGGCGAAAAATTTTAATCGCAATATTAAGCGCAATTTCTGCAAATAAGTGGGACCAGCGACCGATCGCGGCCATGGAAAAAGTTCACATGACGAACGGATCCATTACGTTTGATGCGCCGGCAGTAATTCATGTATTAAAAGATAAACGGGGAATCAGTCATCCCGATCTTGATGCGGCCATTGCAGCGCATAACATTATTTTAACCGCCCACAGTATCGGACTGGGAACCTGTTACATCGGATTCATTGCCAGCACTGTTCCATATGCCTCTTCTATAAAAAAATTATTGGGAATTAAATATCCGTATGAAATCGTCACCAGTATCTGCATCGGGTACCCGAAATTAGCCTATGACAGACCGGTTCCCCGTGCCCAGACGCCTGTTGAATGGATAGAGTAAATCTCCATTGCGTTACTGGCTTATTTTTAATATAAAATTGACAGCATCATTAAAAGCCCAAATTCTGCGTTGCGCTGCATCCTTCGCTGCTTCATAGTACGAAAAGTACGAATCATTACTCAGGATTTGCGCGCCTTGCCAATTTTATAGAATGGTGAACTTTTATACTTTGCCGTCGAAATCTGACTTTTTACCAGTTTGTCAAAATTGATTTACTGAAAGAGGGATTATGCATTCGGTTCGAACAAAATTCTCGGTCGGTTTATTTGTCATACTCGGCATGACAACGGTAATCGTTTTTGTTCTCTGGCTCGGAATGTCACAGTATCTGAAAGAAGGACGTCATTATGTGGCCTTTTTTGATGAATCCGTCCAGGGGCTTAAAAAAGATTCCGCTGTCAAATACCGCGGCGTGGCGATCGGCCGGGTGGAAAGCATCCGGGTCGCTGATGATGGAAAGCTGATTCGTATTTTATTCAACTTAGATGAACCATTACACGATCACGACAAGATGGTCGCACAGATTAAATCAATCGGTATCACCGGTATTATGTTTGTCGAGCTTGAACGCATGAGAAAAGGAGACATCGCACTTTCTCCGAAAATAACATTTGAAACAAAATACCCGGTGGTTGCCACCAGGCCCTCGGATATGAAACAATTACTGACGGATATTTATGATATCCTGAACAAAATTAAACAAATCGATATCAAGGGCATATCCGACCGGATCATAGAGACACTGGACAATGCGAACCAAACATTTGAGGATGCTGAGGTAAAAAAGGTTTCCGAAAATATCCAGAAAACACTGATGCGAAGCCAGGAAATTCTGGAAAAAAAGAAATGGGATCAAATCACACAAAACATCCACCAGGCGAGCAATAATTTAAATGTTTTAATTGAAAATGCCGGAACAACACTCAACCGGATTGACGGATCCTTAAAGAATCACAATAAAAAACTTTCAAATACGTTCGATGAATTTAATAATGCCGCCGAGAACGCCTCAGAACTGCTTCAAAATGGAAACGCCCTTATCACTGATGCCCACTCACGGGTTTCCAGAATAGACCGGGAATTATTAGAAACATTAAACACACTTGAATCCACAAGTCTGAATATGAATCAACTGGTTCAGCAACTCATTGATCAACCGTCAATCCTGCTGTTCAGTTCGCCCCCGTCTCCGAAACCCATTGAACCGGAAGACAATTGAGAAATTTTATTCGATTATACAAAGGCGTCATACATATGAGAATCCAAAAAAATTTAATTATTACATTAACCCTTTTATTCATCGGATTATTCTGCAGCTGTTCGGTAAAAAATAAACCCCCGCAACCCATAGAATATTATGCGCTTGATTATGAAAAGCCGGACATTGAACCGCAGCCGGCGCTTCCGATTACACTGTCGCTTGAAAAATTCAGGACCGCCCCTCCGTACAATACAAATCGGATTGTTTACAGCAAAAACAGATTTTCTCAAAACAAATACTATTACCATCAATGGATGGCGACCCCGGATGAAATGATAACCTGTCTGCTGGCCCGTGACCTTATCGCTTCAAATCGGTTTCAGGCGGTCATGATTTCAAGCAATGCATTAACAAGCCATCAACTTAACGGCACCATTGACGAATTTTATGAGCAGGACACAGACAGCACGTGGAACGCTGTTTTATCGGTAACCGTTACCCTCATTAATAAAAATGAAAAAGATGAGACAAAACGTTTCAGCTTTCAAAAGAATTATAAAAAAATCCATCCATTGGATCAAAAAAATCCAAAAGGTCTCACCCAGGCATTGAGCATGGCCATGTCTGAAATTTCAAGCCTGATTATTTCAGACATCTATAATGAACTCCAGCAACTCCCATAAATAAACAGTATGGCACTCAACATTAAGTAGAGTATCGTCAAAAGATCCAATTTAACAGATTGTTGAAAAACGTCATGAGCGCCGTTCAAGGCTAAAATTTGGCAAAGCAAAATTGACGCGAAAACGCGGAGCTTATTCCTAAAAATGAGCATTTTGAGCCGAATTTTAATCTCAGTACCGACAAATAACAGTAAGTCTACAATCTCAATAAACCGTTATTGCTATTTTCGCTTGTTCGCAATTTAAATTTATCTTGACTATAACCGTATAGGGTTATATTATGACTTATGCAATATGAGGTCAAAATTAAAAAGAAAGCCCTCCGTGGACTTGAAAAGCTGCCAAATAATGTGCGGAAGTTATTGTTTTTATTAATTGAAGACCTCAAAGCAGATGGCCCGATACAAAAAAGCTGGCACAACTTTTCCCCCTTGGGCAAGGACAAATACCACTGCCACTTAAATTATCGCTATGTGGCATGCTGGAATTACCATCAAGGAAAAATCGAAATAGAGGTGTATTATGTTGGCTCTCGTGAAAAAGCCCCGTATTGAATTATCCCTCCAAGGTGAGCATGTTAATGAACTCATCGAGTGGATCAGTAAAAAATTTGAGGTGAGTATTCTCACATCTGACGACTCTGATAGTGTTGCCATTGAAGAGACTGATTTTTGGAAAGAAATGCAGTCAAACAGAGTTGGGAACCTTCTTTCAGCTGCTAGACTTAAAGCGAACATGTCTCAATCTCGGCTCGCTGAAAAGCTTGGGATTCGCCAGAACATGATTAGTGATTATGAAAGAGGCAAGCGCCGTCTGTCACCAGCAATGGCAAAACGCATAGCCAAAATTCTTCAAATCAAAGTTGACAGAATCTCATAGTGTAAACGTCGTTTGAGATGGACCGAGAAAAGCCGGGCCTTTTTCAATTCTTTTTTTACGATACATTCGGTACGGACCGTTATCGATATGCTGCACTGCTGAAACATACCGCACTAGTGTCGAAACATAGACAGAATGTGCAGTCTTGCTCACCCTCTTTTTTCAATTCCAAGCAGAATTATTTTGAAATTATTGAACAATTTTATTTTATTCTATAAAATATAAAAGTAAAAATTTTGGAACAAAAGAAGTCGACTATTGAATAACTTAAGTTCGGCTAACTTATATTAACAGTCTAAAGTGAAAAAATGAATTTATTCCTTAAGACATTCCTATGTTTTCTTTTGCTTGAAGTTCCTAATATACAGTGTAAGAATTTATGATGTAAGTGATTTAGGGCTGAAAGATATCTCTCCATCCACAATAATTGAGAAGGAATCATTTTTCGACAATATTAAACTTTACAATGTAAACGATATGGGCATAAAGGATATTTCACCATTTGAGGTCATCAAGAAAGTGGACAATCATTATAATGTTTCCTGCACATAGAATCTGCCAGTCTTTACAATACCCATAGTTATTGATAGGATTAAATATCAGCTTTGATTGATCCAACTCAGCTAAAACTTACTTATAATTAAAAGAGAAACAAGTATGAGAAAAGAGTTTGCAAAACCTAATTTTACAGCCACAATGATGGCAGCTGTCCCCTATAGGGATATGGAAAAAGCAGGCCAGGTGATATTAGAAAACTTCCCTGAAGCCCCCTGTCTGCCTGTTATGACCCGGAGTATGCGATGGCTACTTGAGGGACTCCCTTGTCTTGTTATCGATCGTGAGAAGAGACAAATTCATATGGCACCTCCGGAAGAAAGGGAAGAGGAGCTTCTTAAATTTTATAGCAAATATGAGCAGGGAGATCTTGAGTATTTTGCCAGTACCCCACAAACAGCTCCCTTTTTTTATTCAATGCTTGAAAGGCTGAAAAAAGATCGTCCCCGTGAGTTGAAATGGGTTATCTTTCATACTGCAGGGCCGGTGTTAATTGGGGATATGCTAAAACAAGTTAATGGTCATCCAGCCATTCAGCATGAGACTCTCCGGGATGTAATTATAAAGGCAATGAATATGAAGGCCAGATGGCTGGAAAAGAAAATAAAGGAAGCAATTCCGGAAGTTGAAGTCATTGCAGATTTGCCTGAAACAACTTTAGTAAGTTTCACTTCTGCCGGGGGAACGGGAACACGGGAAGAAATAATAAACGCCATTAATGAAAGTTTTGCTGAATTGACCTGCCTGACATGGATACATTGCTGTGCAAACATAGATTGGACCCTCCTTACAGATTCTAAGGTACACGTAATCAACTTTGATGCCTATCAACACACAGAGAACGTGGCTCTATTCGCTAAAGAAATTCAGATGTTTCTTGAAGATGGCGGCATGATCGGTTGGGGTATTGTACCGGTAATTGAAAACTTATTATTAAAAGAAAACGTTAAAAGCCTAGTTGAAAAACTGCAAAAAGGTATCGATCATTTTGTAAGCAAAGGAATTGAGGAGGAATTATTGGTCTCTTCTTCATGGGTGTTACCCTCCTGTGAGACGGTATTATTAACGCCGGAACAATCAGACCTGGTTTTTAGTATGACAAAGGAAATATCTCGAGAAATGAAAAAAAAATACGGGTTTGAAAAGTAAGATGCTATAGAAAATGTATAGGCCATGATTTCCATTACAACTTTATCTGATTTTTTAAAAACCTATGAGCCGAGAAAAATAACCGGCAGGCGATTCTTCATCCGATCAAGTGTGGCAATTGTTTTAGCTGGTAATCATTTTGTGGATAAGATAAGTATGTTGATGATTCGAAGAGCAACAAGGAAAGGTGATCCTTGGTCCGGCGACATGGGCTTTCCTGGTGGTCGGTTCAGTACAAAAAAAGATGAAAATATTTATGAAACAGCAATTCGAGAATTATACGAAGAAACAGGAGTGGAGATAAAAGACGGGCTTGAAAATATTGGACGTCTTTCAGAGCTTTTAACCAAGGCTCATGAAAGGATGGCTCCCATGGTTATTACTCCGTTTGTTTTTAAAATTAATAAAACGCCTGACTTGAAAAAGAGTAATGAAGTGGAAGAACTGATCTGGATTCCTTTGTCATATTTTTTCAATCAGCAGAATCGAGTTACAATGGAAGTAAGGAAGGTAAAATTTAAGTGGAGTTTTCCTTGTTATATCTATAATAAAAAATGCATTTGGGGATTAAGCTTAAATTATGCTAACGGAATTTATGCTTCAAAAGACAGTCACAAGTGACATGATGTAGGCTGCGGTTTAAAAAAAAGACTCAGTCCTGTAATACTCAACATCGCTGTCCGATTTTTCAAACCGGACTTTAACTGCGTCCACAACCTTGTCCCAAATACCCGTTGAACCAAAACCGACATAATAGCCGCTTTCAGACGGATATAAAAAATGCATTGTTCCAAAATCCATTGGCAGCAAATTCCGACGATTGCCCGCACGACAAACATTCAAGAAAGACAATTTTAAGTTAAACATAATGTTAACCTCCTTTTTATATAGCATTCCAAACAGGAACAAAAATCTAATTACAAATTAACAAAAATCACTGGTTATTCTCATTTTCAATTTCAATCCAAGGTTATCCAATCTAATTAGAAAGCAACATACATGCCATTTTCAGACAGAAATTCAAAAACAACTCCCTAAATTTACATGCAATGGAGTAACTACTTAAATATATATTATAAAATTAAAATTTAAAAATTGAAATAGGACAGGCTGGGGTATGGCGATTCACGATGGCGGGTATACACGAAATCCACAGGAAAAAAAATGAGGCATTCACGCCCCGACAAAATACAAGAAATAGATATTAAGTACTGAATTATTTAGAGATTACAAATATGGGGCATTTCTGACCTAAAACGGGGCTATAACAAACCATACTTTTGCATTTTTCGAAATAGAGTTTTACGATTGACATTTAATTCAGCAGCAGTCCTGTTTTTGCGCCACTGGTTTTTTTCGAGAACGCTTTTGATAATATTTTTTTCAAAATTATCCATTGCCTGACCCAGTGAATCTGCATTTTCCTGAATGTCAACAGGGTCAAAATCATCAAGCGATACAGACCTGGGTACAGAAGTCGACATGAAATCCAATGTTTTGAGCGTAATATATCGCTGCAACACATTTTGAAGCTCCCGAACGTTTCCCGGCCATTCATAATTATAAAGCATTCCCAGAACTTTACCGTCTAAAACCGGCATATTGTCGCTATTGGCGTAAACGGAAAGAAAATGCTCAATTAACAACGGCAGGTCATCTTTCCTTTCTCTTAAAGGCGGCAGAGTGATGGGAATAATGTGAATACGATAAAAAAAATCTTCCCGCATGCGGCCATTTTTGACCTCTTCTTTCAAATCCCGGTTGGTTGCCGCAACAATCCGAACATCGGCTTGTTTGACTTCATTGCCGCCGACCGGTGTATACCCCCCGCCTTCAAGAACCCTTAATAATTTAACCTGGCCGGTCAAATCAATCTCGCCCAGTTCATCTAAGAAAAGCGTCCCGCCATTTGCCTGATCAAAATATCCGGGTTTATCCAGGTTGGCTCCGGTAAAGGCCCCTTTCTTATATCCGAAGAACTCACTTTCAAACAAATTTTCCGGTATAGCGCTGCAATTGACCGGAACAAAAGGATGATCATTATTATCACTTAATTTATGGATCTCACGGGCAACCAGTTCCTTTCCGGTTCCGGATTCACCGTATATGATGACATTGGCAATGGATCCAGCGGCCTTGGAAATATGCTCATAGACATCCTGCATAAATCGATTCTTACCAATAATATCCCCGAACTTATAATGCTCTTTAATCGTAGATTTTAAACGTTTATTTTCTTTTCGAAGCTGTTGTTTCTCGATTTTATGTTCGGTCATATCGGAGATAAAACCTTCAACTTCACTCACCGCACCATCATCAGAGACAATGCCCAGGCCTTCTTCCCAGACCCACTTTTGCTGACCGGACGCGGTAATAATACGATATTCCATTTGAAATGGCCGTCCGGAAGCCAGGGAGGATTGAATCTGGTGATTCACATCATCCCTGTCTTCGGCATGGATCATATCCATATAGGCTTTTTTGGAATTATCGATTAATTCAAACGGAGAAAAATCAGTCAGCCATTTACATCCGGCACTGACATATTTCATGGTCCGAAGCGAATCATTGCTGCAGCGATACGCCATTCCCGGCAGATTCCCCATGAGCTTGGACAGTTTGCGCTCACTTTCAATTAACGCTTTTTCAGTCTGTTTAAAGGCCGTAATATCATTAAAAGACCCGACACTGGAGCGTGTTCCGGAAATCATATCAATACGCACATACATGTCTTTATATTCACCAAAACGATTATGCACTCTGCATTCATATTCAGTCGGCGCCAGGCTCCGGTCCTGACGGCGCTTGACATGATAACGTTTCATTCTTTCCAGATCTTCATCAGCAACAAAATCCGTCCACTTCATCTTGTTGCGAATTTCTTTTTTAGCGTATCCGGTCAGTTCTTCAAACTTGGCATTAACCATTGAAATGGTCATGTCGTTTTCAATAATAATCGTTGCGGTACCTGTATTTTCAAAAACACTGCGATACCGTTCTTCGCTTTCCGCCAATGCCTTTGGGGTGACTTGGCGCTCTGCTGCCAAAACTTTGAGTTCTTCAATGCGCAGCCGCAGGCCATGAAGCTCTTTGATAAGCTCTTTTTTGGATTTTTTGATATCACTCATATAATAAGGTTGAAGGTTGAAGGTAGAAGGTTGAAGGCTGAGGAATCATATTCCCAATATATGACAAACTCGTAAAAAAATCGAATTCTGATAGCAAAGAAAAAAGATCCAAATTCGAGGCGCGCAAATCCTGAGTGATGATTTGTACTTAGCGTACTATGAAGAAACGAAGGATGCAGCGCAACAAAGAATTTGGACTTTTTACAAAGCCATCAATACACTGTTTGCCTGAAACATGCCCACCGGCTTATGTAATATCCGGTTTAAAAAATAATTACACTCCCAGATAAATCCCGTAAACAATCATAAAAATCCCACATCTAAATAAAAATGAGAAGACAAATATGCTTACAAGGGAAAAATCAAAATTACCCATTACGCTGCTGGATTAAAATGAGTCAAAATGCAGAAACTCACTGATCTCCCGCCGTTTCGGTGCTTTGGGAGCCTTTGTCGGATACCCAAGGGGAATCAGGGCGACATTGTCCATTCCTTCAGGCAGATTGAGTGCAGCATTTACTTTGTCATGCTCATACAACCCGGCAACAACAGTCCCCAGTCCCAGGGAGTGTGCCGCCAGGCACAAACTCTGGGCAGCCAGGCCCAGATCAAACATAAACCAGTCACCAAACTTTGTCGTAACCATCCCCTTATAATAACCGGATGTCCCCAATTTGGCGCATAGCGCAAGTACGACAGGCGCATTTAGAATGGACTTAAATACCGGGTTGGACGCCGGAACAGCTTTCTGGATCTGTTCCTTGATTTTTGGATCCTTTACCGCAACGATTTCCCAGCACTGGGTATTGGCCCATGACGGTGTCCACTGAACCGCCTCAAGAATGGTCTGAAGAATTTCATCCGAAACTTCTTTATCAGAATAATTACGGATACTGCGCCTTTGTTTAATAATGGTCATCAAATCTTCCATATCAGTTCCTCCAATATCTCTGTTAAATTATCTTTTTCAAGCGTTGACTTGGTTATGACTAAGAATACCCCGGGCAATAATCAGATCTTCCGGTTTTGTGATTTTGATATTATAGGGGCTGCCGTAAATCATCTTAACACGACTGCCGAGATATTCCACCAGAGATGCATCGTCAGTACCTGTATATCCTTCATCCAATACATGATCATGGGCTTTTTTTATTAAGCTGTACTGAAATACCTGCGGCGTCTGGGCCTGCCAGATACCCACCCGCTGCATCGTGTTTGAAATACAGCCTTCATTATCTACATTCTTTAATGTATCAACCACCGGAATCCCTAAGATACATGCCCCTTCCTGTTCGGCACAGCGGATGGCTTCTTCCGTTGGTCGGACAGGAACAAACGGGCGAACCCCGTCATGAATAGCAACAATGCCATTTGGTTCGGTAATTGCGGACAATCCATTATATACTGATGCCTGACGATGTTCACCGCCAGCGACCAATTGAATTCGTACCTTGTTCAAAACGGGTGAAATGACCTGGCGGGTGCAAAAATCAAAATCATCTTCAGGAATCACCAGATAGATCGTATCAATTACAGAAATTTTAGTAAAGGCAAGAAGCGTGCGGCTTAAAATGGGCAACCCGTCCAACACCAGATACTGTTTACGGATGTCTGCCTGCATCCGTTCCCCTTTTCCGCCCGCTACAATGACAGCAGATATTGACGCCATATGACCTTTCAATTTAAACGGGAAAAGTTACAAGTGAACTAAAGTGCAAAGTAATCTAAAGTTATGGTTAATGCCTCCGGCATTTTCAATTTATATTTTAAAATGATTGCGCGTTTAGCGCAGTCCTCAACTTTAGGCAATTTAACTCACTTTCGTCACTTAACACTTTTTGAATTTTGAAATATTTCGACATAAAATGCAAAAAAGGACTGGGACCCTATCTAAGATACTGGAGACTCTTGGGCAACGGTATGCCTTTGCCCATCTGATCTTCGCCATAATTAACACCGGCAAGGGTCTCAATGTCTTTTAACGCACGGATATCCCCCTGGAACTCCACATGCTGGATATTCTCTTTCTGGATCTTCCCGCCGGCCCATTGAATATCAAGCACACTGCTGGCATCAAACTGATCGCCGCCGGCAATCAGTTTTACCTCACCGCCATAGTTCTGAACAATTTTGGCAACCATGAGACTCGGGCGGCAATGAAAACCCAGATCCCGCGGAATACCCACAGTAACAGATGAACGCTCGATATTACCCTGTAATATTTCTCGGGAAACTTCTTTGCCGGAAGAAAAAAAATGGTTTACATAATACAAACCGTAATTAATGGTGCAATCCAGCAGAACATCCGGATCAACAAGCACAGACAGCTGCTCACGTGCTTTTGTGTAAATATATTTATACCCGATATCAATGAGATGGCGCTCATAAAAATGCAGCAGGCGCCCCATGACTTGAAGCAAATGATAAATGACTGAAAAATATGACCGGAAGCGCTTGAAATTTCGGTTCCCGAATAAAAATCCGCCGTGAATGACATAGGAATCAAAGGAGGACTGCAGGTTATGGATTTGCATTTCAAAACGTCTAATCTCAACCTCATTCACCCGGTCCGGAACCAGGACTTTTAACTCTTCCTGATCATAGACCTCAACAAATTCAAATGTATCAAAATCATCTGCAATGGAAATAAACTCATTTGTCACCCTGACAATATGTTTGCTGTACCGGTCTTTTTGCTCATCCTCGAAATCATGCGCCAGCATTTCACCGGTGGTAATCCCGGGAAAATGGATGGCTTTAAATCCTTTTTTCGGCAATTCAATGTTTAGGCGAGATGCTTCTGCGATAACAGCAGGCGCAAGTTTCATCAAAGAACTCGTCAAAAATTCAAGGGCGACATCCCCGTTCTGGCTGAAATTCTCCTTATCATGAATGTCATAAAAGATTAACCGATTGGCAATATGTTTCTGAGCATACCCCCCCAAGCTGATATGCCGGATGGCGGCTGCCAGTTCCCGGTAAAAATACCACTCGGAGTTATTTTTGGCCCCGTGAAAATCGAGAAAATCTTCCAGTAAATGGGAGGAGGTGATTAGTTTGGAATAAAGACTTTTGGTAAAAACATTTTCCGTTGAATCACAGCTCACAAGATAGAGAAAACATTTTAAATAATCATAGGAGTAAAACCGGACCTTTTCGGCAAATGTAATATCGCAGGAACCATTGTTTTGATTTACACCGTCCATGGTACTGCCCTTACATCATATCTTTCTGGGTTTCGGTTACGGCTTTATCGATTTCAGCGGCAAGTCCGGGAGGCAGCCCTTCAATATCAACATTTAAAAACCCCCGAACAATAGTCGATACTGCTTCATCTTCATCCAGTCCCCTTGCCATGAGGTATTCAATTTCTCTCTGGTCAATCTTTCCGACTGCTGCCTCATGTGACATTTCAACCCCCGGCACATGCCCCTGGAGCTCCGGAATCGCATGCATAATGCCGTCGTTTAAAAGTAACCCCTTACATTCCAGGTGCCCTTTGCATCCAGCGACCCTACCGATCATTTCCCCACGAGCAATAATTGTTCCACCGACCGTAATGGCCCGGGAAATGATTTCAGCACGGGTATCCGTCTCATTTAAAAAGATCGTGGACCCGACATCCAGGTGACAGCCGGCCGAAGCGACCAGAATACTGTTAAAGCGTGCAACAGCGCCCTTGCCGTCAAGGTATGTGGTCGGCGACATCTGCAAAGATCCGACGGGCCGCAAAGAAATATAATTTGAAACAATCACACCGCCTTCTTCCACATGAATGGCGGTTCTCGGACGGACATTAATCTGTTCGCCCCAGTCATGGATCATCGTAAAATGCAGTGTTGCCCCTTTTTTAACAAAAATCTCCGAAACGCCTACATGAAGACCGGTGACCAAATGCGGGGAAGTCGAACATCCGGTGATAATATGCATTTCAGAGTTTTCTTCGGCAATCACGACATTGTGAACGTTTTGGGAAAACCCTTCTTTGGCAATATACAAACAGGATTGGACCGGCTGTTTGATTTTGGCCCCCGGAAAAGACCGTATAAAATACCCTTCGTGGGGATTTTCTTTTGCGGCTTCCGTAAACTTGTCTTTTTCCGGTGAAATATATTTCCAGAGATAATCTTCAAGCCAGTCATGTTTTTTTAAAGCATCAGAAATACCCATGACCTCAACACCGTCTTTCATGGCTTTGGAATGAATCACGGAGCAGTCTTTTTGAATAAATGTTCCGGCCCGGTCAAGTTCTGCGATATCAACACCAACGTTCAGCCATTGATTGGAATCAACCGCTTCAATTTGCGACAGATTTTCAACATATTCATGTTTTTCAGCTTCAGACCGGTAATTACTGAGTTCAATATCTGTTTTGGGCTTATTGCTTACATGGTGCATCTGACACACTCCTCATAACCGTATTCTCTGATCCATTTCAATATTTCCCTGGCGTTTCGCGAACAGCACAAATGCCCGTTATACAATACCTGGCCCTTGTCAGCGGTAATATAATCCAGAATATGTCCGGTATGGGTAATTACCAGAGCGGACTTGGTTCTTTTTTTCAAATGCGCGTGCTCCAGAATCCCGCTCGGATGTTTAACCCCCCGTTCCAGAAGCGTGTTGACCACATCACCCAGCAGAACAATATTTTCTAAATCTACACCGGACTCCGGCTCATCTAACAAAACCAGGTCCGGTTCCTGGGCCATGAGCTGAAGCATTTCAGACCGTTTAATTTCACCGCCTGAAAAATTTCGATTTACATCACGCTCCAAAAATCCTTTAAAATTCAAAAGTTCCGCCAGATTTTCAACATCCGCCGGCTTCTTCCTTGCGCACAATGCCACCAGATCCTTTGTTTTAAGGCCATTGATCGTCGGTGGACGCTGGAAAGAAACCCCTACACCGAGACGTGCACGTTCATGAATCGGCATATATGTGATGTCTTCACCCTTGAATATGATTTTTCCATTTGTGACGGTATATCCGGAAAAACCGATAATCGCCATCATTAATGATGTTTTGCCGGAGCCGTTAGGCCCGAAAAGGATATGGGTTTCGCCTTCCGGAATTTCCATATTAATGTGATTCAATATGGTTTTTCCGCCGACTTCTACTGCAAGATCTTCTATTGTAAGCATAAAATCACTTTCATTTATTTAATTATCATAAAAAATTGCAGAATGGCTAAGTTAAGAGCTTCATATACAAGGCGTAGTGGTTTTTCAGGCCCAAGATAATACAAGTCGTATATTGAGGGACTGAAAAACCACTGCAACGCAGTAGATGGAGCTTTTAACGACGCCATCAATTAAAAGCGGTCAGTGCGATTGATAAGCCGAATCCTGTTCCCGGTTTGAGTTACCTCTAACCGGACAATGATCATTCATCTGCGGATAACAGTTACCCGTCATCTCTTGCGACCTACCCGGGAGCTCGGACGGGCCGCCCTCAAGCACTCCCCTATTTGGTCTTGCACCGGGTGGGGTTTACCTAGCTTTCCCGGTCACCCGGGAAACTGGTGCGCTCTTACCGCACCGTTTCACCCTTACCCGACATAACAAACAGCTCAAAAGCTGATTCCAATACCGGGCGGTCTGCTCTCTGTTGCACTTTCCTTCACGTTACCGTGACTCCATGTTATGGAGCACCCAGCCCTTTGGTGTTCGGACTTTCCTCCGGTAAGGGATGCGGAAAAAACCAATATACCCGGACTGCGCCGGATTTTGGTTCATATTCGAGGCGCATCAAGGGGAGCATATCAGGATATATGACCTTTGATGCAACAAAGAATACGGGCCAAAAGACAAGCAAGATGGGTATATTCGTTTTTTCCGCATCCCTACTAAATACCGGCGATCATTTTAACCACACCAACCGCTTATTTCTACATAATAGATTCTATTGTATAACATATAACATGCGATGACAATGAGGACAAGTCTTCAACTCATTCTCCCGATGTAGTTCATTATACATCTGCGGGGGAATATTCATATTGCAACCCATGCAAATGCTTTCTTTTACCTGGACAATGGCAATACCCCTGGCATAGGATTTTATAAATTCATACTGTTTGATCAGCTCGGGAGCAATTTTTCCAGAAATTTTATCCCTTTCTGACAATAACTCATTCAAAGATCGACGCTCTGAATCCGCATCCGCCTCAAAAACAGCTTTTTGCTGATTGACCTCTGTTTCTTCCGCCAGGTATTCTTTTTCCTTTTCTTTTACCTCGTTTTCCGCAGCATCAATTTTATCCAGACATTCAATTGTTTCATCTTCAATGCGGGAACTGGCCTTCTTTATCTCTTCAACTTCCTTTAGGATCGCCTGGTATTCCTTATTGGTTGTCACCGATCGCAGCTGTTCTTCCCGCTTTGTAATTCGCCCCTGGTTAGTCTGAATCTCTGCGTCATAGGATCGATAAACCTTCTTTAATTCTGACAAACCCTCCTTTTTACTGTTAATTACCGCTTCAAATTCTTTTAAACCGGAGACTATCTGTTCTATTCTTGCCGGCAGTCCATCAAGCTCTGATTGAACTTTCGCAACAGCCGCTTCCTTTTGCTGTAATTCAATTAACAATTCAATCTGTTCTCTTGTGATTTTATTCATAATTATATCCAAAAAATTTCAACGAGCTTATTAATATCATTTTATTCAATATTTAAAAAAGCTTAAATATCTTTAACTGTTCAATCGAACATATTTAAACCCTAAAGATCAAATTCATAAATATTGAAACGGATCCTCTTCTTCATTAAAGGCCTCGACACGGATATCGAGGCCCTTTTCCTTTATCATCGCGCCAAGCCGATCGGCAACCAAATCAATCATCAATGCTTCAGATGCAAAATGGCCCACATCAATTAAGCCGCGATAATTGGCTTGGGCATCTTTTGCATCATGGAATTTCAGGTCGCCGCTGATAAACACATCCGCGTCTGTTGCAAAAAACTGTTTCATCAACCCTGAACCGCTTCCCGTGCAAACCGCAATTTTTTTTACTTTCATATCCAACGGACCGGAGACTTTCAAGGTTGTAAGCCCAAATGCGGATTTCACCTGATCTGAGAATAGACCTAAGTCTGTCGGACTTTCCAGTTCTCCGACGCGCCCGATGCCATGACGGCTCTCAACAGGATGTAGTGGGTAAATATCATACGCCATAGTCTCATAGGGGTGATATTGGCGAATATGATCCAGAACGCCCCTGATCTGATTCTTTTGAAGTCTGGTTTCGATTCGAAATTCAGTCGCTTCTTCAAGAGCATTCGCTTTACCGGCAAACGGTTTTGAGCTGTCACCGGGTTTGAAAGTCCCGATGCCTTTCTGCCGGAATGTGCAGCATGTATAATCACCGATAACCCCTGCTTCAGTTTCTAAAATCGCATTTAATAAATTTTGATATGAATCCACGGGAACATATACAACGAGTTTAACAAGTGAATTGTCATTTTCTGAAGAAAGAAAAGTTAAATTTTTAAGTCCTATTTTTTGGGCAAATAAATCATTCAACCCGCCATGAACACTATCCAGGTTGGTATGCGCTGAAAAAACCGCAAGCCGGTGGCGGACGGAAAGATCAATAATTTCACCCACCGGAGTATCGAGAATCAAATTTTTTAAAGGTCGGAATATCAGGGGATGATGGGTAATTAACAAGTCCGCATTCTTTTCACATGCTGTTTTAATCACTGAAGGCGACGGATCCAATGCGACGATCACATGTTTCACCGCCCAGTTACGATCACCGCACTGCAGTCCTGAATTATCCCAATCTTCAGCAAGGTGCTGCGGTGCAATATCTTCCATCAAGGCAATGATATCTTTAACGACAGTCATGATTAAAGTCCATTTTTACAAAAACGCATAAAAAAGGCGTGAAGTTCTGTCTCCACGCCTGCATTGGTCTTATTTGATATGTTGTTTGCTTTATGTAAATCATCGACTGAGTATGGGCCCACCTGGATTCGAACCAGGGACCGACCGGTTATGAGCCGGTGGCTCTGCCAACTGAGCTATGGGCCCGTAATTATATTTTTTGTAAGTTTTGATTTCTATCTTCTTCACTAATACTTTGTCAAGTGCTATATTGATGGTTAAACGCTTTTTAGCGTTTAACCATCAATAAAATATTTCAGTTTACGGCTCCGGGTGGGGTGCCGAAGTTTTCTCAAAGCCTTGGCCTCAATCTGACGAATCCGTTCACGGGTAACGGCAAAATCACTGCCTACCTCTTCTAGTGTATGATCTGCTTTTTCACCGATGCCAAAACGCATTCGCAGTACTTTTTCCTCACGGGGGGTTAATGTCGCAAGCACCTTTCGGGTTTGTTCGGATAAATTAAGACTGATTGCCGCTTCAGACGGAATCATAAACGTCTTGTCTTCAATAAAATCACCCAGATGACTGTCATCTTCCTCACCAATAGGAGTTTCAAGAGATATCGGTTCCCGGGCAATCTTTAATACCTTTCTGACCTTATCCAGCGGAACCTCCATTTTGTCAGCAATCTCTTCAGGCGTTGGCTCTCGACCAAGCTCCTGTACAAGATACCTGGATGTCCGAATCAGCTTATTGATTGTTTCAATCATATGAACGGGGATGCGAATAGTTCTTGCCTGGTCGGCAATGGCTCGGGTGATGGCTTGGCGAATCCACCAGGTTGCGTATGTGCTGAATTTATACCCGCGGCGATATTCAAATTTATCAACCGCCTTCATCAACCCGATATTCCCTTCCTGAATTAAATCAAGAAACTGTAATCCGCGGTTGGTGTATTTTTTGGCAATACTGACCACAAGACGCAGGTTGGCTTTGACCAATTCGCCCTTTGCCAGCTTTGCCATAAATCGGCCTTCTTCAATACTGGTGATAACGCGTTTTAATGTCCGGGTGTCTGCTTTCAGTTCTTTTTCCCGCTGCTCTATCTGGGTATGAAACACACGCAGATCATTAAAAACATTAACGATTTCCTTCTTTTTCGTGTCACAGCATTTACTGGCCCATTGAACGAATTTTTTCTCGCTGGTATCAAGTTTACCGCGAACATCAGAAACCGGGGCCTCAAAGATTGCAGCGCATTTAGAGAACACTTTGTTTGTGGTATCAAACCATTCCACCTGTTCCACTATCATTTCTTCAATGCCGTCAATAACATTACTCTCAAGCCGCCATTCTTTAAAGTATTCGAATATTTTCCGATTGCGGCGCCTGACGGAACGTTTGGCCCGTCGTCGTTCCTCCGGGTCAATTTTCTGGGAAAAAAAAAGCTTCTCCCGTAACTCATGATTTTCTTCGTCAATTTGCTTTATCGCATCAATCATTTCCAGAAATTTTTCTATCTGGATGGATTCGTCAACGATGGTATCTCCTTCATCAATATCACGCAATACATGCTTGGGGCGAAGCGTTCCGGCAGCGATCTGATCCCCGAGATTGATAATACTGTCAACGCCAAGGGTTGTCTCAAGCATGGCTCTTAAAACTTCCTGTTCTCCGGCTTCGATTTTTTTGGCGATTTCTATTTCTCCCTCACGGGACAACAAAGTCACCATCCCCATTTCACGCAGATACATTTTAACCGGATCCGTTACCGTGCCATATGTCGAAAGCGAATCAATTTCTTTGGTTTCGGAAACTTTAGTATCAGCATCTTTCTTTTCCGATGCTTTTATTTTTTTCCGTTTCTCAACAACTTCAATATCATGGTCATCAAACCACATCAACGTCTCATCGATTTGATCCGGAGACGTCATTTCATCAGGAAGCCCCTTGGTGATTTGGGCTATTGTCAAATATCCCTGTTTCTTCCCTTTAGTGACGAGTTTGTCCATTTTCTTTTGCTGGACAATTTCCGGTTCACCCTTATCTTTAGTGGGCTTTTTTGCCATAAATACGTGCCTCCTGAATACAAAGATACTTTTTTATAAAATATAACCTTTAAATAAATATTGGGTTAACGATTTATCAGTTGTTCCTGTTTTTTCCTTAAAAGCTCAAACAGCAATTCATCGTTATTACTTTCTTGAGCGGATTTAATTTGACTCAATAAACTGCTTTGCCGTCTTTCGATGCCATTAATAAATTGTGACAACAGTTGCTCACAATTATTTAAATCTCTGCATTCATCGTCAATAACCAATGAAGCAATCATATTTTTATGGTCTGTTGATTCAATATGATTCATTAATCCGGGAAGATCTTCATCCCCATAAATTGGATGTTTCAGCACTATTTTTGCAATTTCAATCAACCTTTTATCTGAAAAATAGTCCAACACCCTTCGTTTTTTTATCTCCGGCAATATTTCAGGAGATTTCAACATCATAGAAACAATTTGCTTTTCAACTCTGATCATTTCCGATTCGATCAAAAGATCGTTTTCTGATAGAGACTGTTTGTCATCATTATGCTTTAACCAGTTGTTCGGCTGAGCTTGCTTAAATCTTTTTTCTCCGGACTTTATTTTTTCTATTATTGCGGTTTCATTAACACTCAAACGCTCAGCAAGATATTTAATATAAATAGACCTTGCCACACTGTCTTTGATTTCTAATAAAGGTTGTTGAAGGTCGGAAATAACTCTGACCTTGCCCTCCATCGAAAGGCCATTTGATTGTATCGAAGATTCAATCAAAAATTCGACCATTCCGATCGCTGTTTCAGATGCTTTCTCAAATGCCTCCCTCCCGAATTCGAAAATAAAAGAATCCGGATCATATCCTTTGGGCAGGACAATAACAGCAGCGTCCATTGCTGCATTCATAAACAGGGAAATACTCCGGCGGGCTGCCTTGAGCCCGGCCTCATCTGAATCAAAAACCAGAAATGCCTTTTGCGCGAACCCTCTTCGCAATGCACTGATATGTTCGGCGGTCAGGGACGTCCCAAGCGTTGCGACCGTATTTGTGATTCCATGCTGATGGAGCGCGAGCAGGTCAAAGTAGCCTTCAACGATATAAACACTTCCTGTTTCACGGGATTTATTTTTTGCCGCATGGGCCCCGTACAACGAACGACTTTTATTATAAATAGGGGTTTCAGGCGAATTTAAATATTTTGGTTTTGAATCATCAAGCACCCTTCCGCCAAATCCGATAATCTGGTTTGATACATCAAAAATCGGGAACATCACCCGATTCCGGAACCGATCATAAAGCCCTGTATTTTTTCGAGGCACAACCAATCCGGTTTTTTCAGCAAGCGCTTGTGAAACATTTAATTTCCTGAAAAACCGGACCAGGTTATCCCACCCGTCCGGTGCAAAGCCGACACCAAATTGTGTAATAATTTCCTGATGAAATCCCCTTTTTTCAAGGTAGGCCCTTACCTTTTGTCCGGAAGACCGGCCGGAAAGCTGGGAAATAAAATATGACATGACCTGCTTATTCAGATCAAATAACTGCTGTCTCTGGGAAGCAACTTTTCTCTGTGATGCCGACATATTCCGTTCCGGCAAGTCAATCCCGTAACGCCGCGCCAGCGACTGTACGGCTTCTGAAAACCCGATACCATCATACTTCATCAAAAAACTGAAGACATCGCCTCCGGCGCCACATCCAAAGCAGTGATAAATCTGTTTCACGGCACTAACGGTAAAGGAAGGGGTCTTTTCAGAATGAAACGGACAAAGACCGACATGGTCTTTGCCCGCTTTTTTTAACACAACCCGCTCAGAAATAATATCTGTGATATTCGCAGTATTTCTTATTTCCGCAAGTTTATCTTCAGGAATATATATCGCCAAATACTGTACCTCCCATCAGGGGAATACGAGACGAAAAAAAAGATCCGGCAGGAAAAAATCCGAGCAATATCAAGCATCGATTTTATTATACCGCTGCTGTCGATATATTAACTGCCTGATTCTTTTGACGTTAAATCATATTTTGTCAACAAAAAAATATAATGCCAAAATTCGATCAAGTCAAATAAAAATCATGTTTTATTGAAAATTTTAATCGCCGCCCTTAAGTCCAGGCTTCCGTCATATAATGCCCTTCCGGTGATCACACCCACCACGCCAACGGATTCCAGAGGCGCCAGATTCTTTATATCTTCGATGGATGAGACACCGCCGGATGCGACCACGGGAATGGATATCGACGCGGCAAGCTTTTCTGTTTCCTTCAGATTCGGTCCGGTCCGCATGCCGTCACGTTCAATATCCGTAAAGTTGATTGCAGCCACACCACAGCCTTTAAACTGTTTGGCAAGCTCAACAGCCGTCACTTCAGTGGTCTTGGTCCATCCTTCAATAGCGACTTTTCCGCCCACGGCATCGATGCCCACAACAACCTGATCCGGAAATTCAAGACAGGCTGCTTTGACCAGGTCAGGATTTTTAATCGCCTCCGTACCGATAACTACACGGGAGGCTCCCTGCGCCATATACATTCTGACGGTCTCAATATCACGGATTCCTCCACCAACCTGGATCGGGACGTTCACATGGTCAATAATCAGCCGGATGGTATCCAAATTTACCGGCCGCTTGCCCACCGCTCCGTCAAGATCGACTACATGAATTAATTCTGCGCCCTCACCTTCCCACCGGCTGCCCATTGCCGCCGGGTCATCGGAAAAGACTGTTTCAGCATCCATCCGCCCCTGAAGGAGGCGAACACACTTGCCGTTTTTTATATCTATTGCCGGAATAACTATCATATATAAATTTGACGTCTCCGTAAAAAGTCGAATTTGAGGAGGATTATTTTTTTAACACATTGAATTTATTGATATCAAAAGTCAATAAACAGTCGTTTTTTGACTTTTTTCGAAGCCATTACAAAAGGCCTTTGGATGAATGGACATGTTTAACACGTTCATCGACTGAAGTTGCCAGATCCAGGGAACGGGCAAACGACTTGAATATGGACTCGATGAGATGATGATCATTTTCACCATACGATGCGTTGATATGCAGATTCATGCCGGATTTATTTGAAAACGCCCGAAAAAATTCCTTAAAAAGACACGAATAGACCTCTGTCTGCCGGACAAATAGTTCCGGGATCAGGTAAACGAGGAAAGGTCGGTTTGAAAGGTCTATGGTTACAGTTGAAATGGCGTCATCCATGGGAGTGACGGCGTGGCCGTAGCGTTTGATCCCTTTCCGGTTCCCCAAAGCAATTGCCAGGGCTTCTCCGAGCACTAAACCGACATCTTCCACCGTATGATGATAATCTACATCAATATCACCACTTGCCCTTAAATTCAGGTCAAAAAAACCGTGAACGGAGAACAATGTCAGCATGTGGTCAAAAAAAGGAATTCCGGTTGAAATATCATTTTCACCATTGCCGTCAATATTAAATTCCGCCTTAATTTTTGTTTCTTTTGTGGTTCGTTCAACTTCGGCAAATCGTTTCATACCCCAGCATTCATCCTTTTTAAATTTATTAAATAATCAGGGATAGCGTACCCTACCCCCCTGTTTCCATTAATAAACTGTCCGGAAATTATACACCGATAAAAATCCGATAATTTAGCAGTCACGGAGAGAATGTTTTGAATTGGTGGAGATGAGGGGGATCGAACCCCTGACCTCGGCATTGCGAACGCCGCACTCTCCCATCTGAGCTACATCCCCACAATTTAAACCAATTTAATTTATTAACAAATCCCAATTAACCGGTCAATTAAAAACATTCATCCCAATAAAAAAAATCTGATGAACTGAAGCCGTTAATAAAGCAGTTATATATCGACCCGTAATCGGCTATGATATGCTTGATACCGATCAGCAGGGCCGAAAGATGAGCGCCCTGCAAACCGGTGAACAAACGACTGAAAATGAAGTAATATTTCACTCTCAGGGGTTGAATTTAAATAATCAAACGGAGATTCCCCCATAATTTTCAACACACGGGAAACACTTTTCTGGATCTGCACAACTTTTCCATATGCCAGCGACGATGCGATCAGTCCGGCGATCTCCCGGTCTCTGATATGTTGATAATTGTATAAAAACTCCAGCGGGTCCGGATGTACATATGTACGCCGGTTATACTGATCATAGAGATAGTCAAGTTTTTGTCTCATCTATTCATATGCCCTGCCCGGTTTAATTCCAATTTTTTTTAAAATAGTCGCCATCAGACAGAATCCTGTGAAAGAAGACTGAAGCATATTCACACCAACAAAAGCGGTAAACCATAACCAGTATGGGCTGTGAAAATAAGCCAGTAAAAGACTGCCCAGTATGAAGCTTCCTGCGATTCTAAATACCCATTTATCAATATTCATTTTATCCTCCATAAATCAACTAACAGAGACCTTTAATGCTTCAAATAAACCCGGAAATTTAAACGTATACCCGGATGCAATCAACAATGAAGGGACAGCCCGCTGACTGTTTAAAAACAAATCCCCCAGTTCACCGGCAGCCAGCCGAAGCATAAACGCCGGAGTTCTAAAAAATGACGGCCGGTTCAACACATGGCCAAGTGATTTTGAAAATTCATTGTTACGCACCGGATTCGGGGAGCAGAAATTCACCGGGCCGTCGATATCGTCATTATTCAACACAAAATAAATGGCCCCTATCAGATCGTCAATCTGGATCCAGGGAAACCACTGACGTCCGTTTCCGAGTGGCCCGCCCACAAACAGACGATACGCTGGAACCATTTTTGAAAGCGCACCGCCATTTGCCCCGAGCACCACACCGAACCGGGCACACATAACGCGAACACCTTTTTTTCGGGCCAAAAGCGCCTCCTTTTCCCAGTCAATACACACCCGGGCCAGAAAATCATCACCGGCGCCTTTGTTTTCATCCAGAATTTCATCACCGCAGTTGCCGTAATATCCGGCTGCGGAAGTACTTATCAGGGTCATGGATTTACCTTCAGGAAAAGCATTGACAATGTTCCGGGTCGTTAAAATCCGGCTGTCATAAATTTTTTGTTTATATTTATCTGTCCAGCGGTGAAAAATATTTTGCCCTGATAAATTTATAACCGTATCAGCGATCTTTATCGATTCCTGCCATTGCCCCGGCTCGGTGGTGTCTGACTGGACAAACCGGAAGGCATTACTCCTAACCTTATGCGACAATGAAACCGCATCGATTGCCGTCACATCATGACCGGAATCAATCAACGAATCAATTAATCGGGAGCCGATAAAACCGGAGCTGCCGGTGATTAAAATATTCATGAGCGCCCTCCGTGGCTAACGGACAATTTTTTTAACCTATAAAATTAGTCGAATATGTTTCTCAATCTCATTTTTAGGACAAGCACCGGGCAATGATTTTTCAAGTTTACCGTATTTGAAAAATAATAAGGTGGGGATACTTTTAATATTATAATGGGAAACCGTTTGGGGATTCTGATCAATGTTCACCTTGACGATCTTTAAACGACCGGCATATTCTGTGATTAATTTTACCTTTTGTAGAAGCCGGTAAATTTTACCCCAGCAGATTATCCAACGCCATCATAATAACAAACCCAACCATCACCCCGTAAGTCGCCTGTCGGGATTTTCCCTTTGAATGCGTCTCCGGTATTATTTCATCACTGATTACAAAAAGCATGGCACCGGCCGCAAATGCCAGGGCGAAGGGCAACACCGGATTGAATACGGTAACTGCACCGGCTCCCAGAATGCCGCCAATCGGTTCCACAAGGCCGGTTGCAGCGGCAATCGAAAAAGCCTTCCAACGGCTGTATCCCAGGCCAAGCAGCGGCAGTGCCACTGCGAGCCCTTCCGGCATGTTCTGAATCCCGATCCCGATAGCAAGGCTGATTCCACTGCTGATATCTCCTGACCCGAACCCGACGCCGACAGCCATGCCTTCCGGGAAATTGTGAATGGTAATAGCAATCACAAACAGCCATATCCGTTTAAGATTGGAAGACGGACCTTCAGGGCCTTTTATAAAATGTTCATGAGGAAGCCATTTGTCGATCAAATCCAAAACCAACGCACCTGAGAGCATGCCGAAAACAACGATATAGACGCCAAAACCCGGCCAGACTTTTTCTCCATTTTCAATTCCGGGAATGACCAGCGAAAAAGAGGTGGCTGCCAGCATGACGCCCGCAGAAGCTCCCAGCATGGTATTTAAAAAATTACGGGGCACATTCGTAAAAAATAATGCCGGTAATGCGCCAACACCGGTTGCCATCCCGGCTAGCAGGCTGGCAATCACCCCATAGTAAAACAGCGTCATAAAATGCGCTCCTTTTTGACGTCTGGCAGGATATTCATTATCTGATACTCATGTAAATTGTAGTTCGGGATTCCATTCCCGACAAATGGAATCTGTTAACCCGGATTTCTCACAAGTTTGATTCGTTCATTTTCAAGGCATAAGTGGTGACGCTGTAGTGGTTTACCGCGAACCGCTTATAACACAGCAAATGGACGAATCAGGCCTACTCAGCTCGCCAAAGCGGTGTATTGGGCGACTCCGCCATGATTTTTTCTTTTGCGCCCAGAAATGTTTTATATCCACCGCTTAAATTATTGGCCTTAAAGCCTTTTTGAGACATGATGCGGTACCCCACGTATGCTCTAAGACCAATGGCACAGTACAAAATATAATTCTTATCCGTATCCAGTTCATTCAGACGCTTCCGAAGATCCTGCAACGGAATATGCAGTGCGCCTTTTATCCCGCCGGCTTCCTGAAGTTCATCTTTGTTTCTTAAATCAATAAAAACGGTTGTATCCGGATCCATATCAATCAGCTCATTCCAATTGATATTGCTCACATCGCCTTTGAGTATATTGGCTGCGACGAACCCGGCGATATTGACCGGATCTTTTGCCGACGAATACGGGGGCGCATAGGCCAGTTCTAACTCTTCCAGGTCGTATACCGTCATCGATCCGTGAATTGCGGTGGCAATCACGTCAATGCGTTTATCCACCCCTTCCTTGCCGATAATCTGCGCGCCTAAAATTTTACCGCTGCCGGGTGAAAAGAACAGCTTAATGGCCATCATTTCCGCACCGGGATAATAAGACGCATGGGACCCGGAATGGGTGTAACTGGCAAGAAACGGGATTTCTTTGGCTGTAAGGAATCGCTCATTGCAACCGGTTGATGCCACCGTTAAATCAAACATTTTAACTACTGAGGTGCCAAGGGTTCCCCGGAAGATGCATCTTCTTCCCATCACATTATCGGCCGCAATACGCCCCTGCTTGTTGGCCGGTCCTGCCAGGGGCATCATGGTATTCAACCCGGTAACATAATCCGTCACTTCAACGGCATCTCCCACCGCATAGATGTCCGGATCGGAGGTCTGCATTGTGGCACTGACCTTAACCCCTCCCCTGTTGCCGATTTCAAGACCGGCATCACTGGCCAGCCGGTTTTCAGGTTTAACGCCGATAGACAAAATAGCCATATCACATTCCAGCTGTCTGCCGTTTTCCGTGTGCACCATCAGTCGGCTCCCATTTTGAGAAAAAGACCGGATGCCGTCACCTAAAATACACTCCACGTCTTTTTCCTTCAGGTGGGCGGACATAAAACTTGCCATCTCAAAGTCCAAAGACGGCATCACCTGGTCCAGCTTTTCAACAATGGTTGTCCTTACACCGCGGATGGCAAGGTTTTCCGCCATTTCAAGGCCGATAAAACCGCCCCCGACAACCACCGCGGATTCCGGTTTTTGGGTATCAACAAACTCCTTGATTTTATCAGAATCGGGAATGTTTCTAAGATTATAGATATTGTCCAGATGGATTCCGTCAATGGATGGCTTGAAAGGTTCCGCGCCGGGTGATAAAATTATTTTATCATAGGACTCGTGGTATGACTCCCCGGTCTGCAGGTTTTTGACTTCCACCTGCTTATTTTCCCGGTCAATGCCGGTCACTTCAGTGAATATTCGTATATCGACAGCGTATCGACTTTTAAAATCATTGACCGTTGTCACCAACAGGCTGTCTCTTTCTTTGATTACCTCACCGATATAATAAGGCAGTCCGCAATTTGCGAAAGAAATATATTCACCCCTTTCAAAAAGGATAATCTCCGCGTTTTCATTCAACCGTCTTGCCCTGGCGGTAGCTGTGGCACCACCGGCAACCCCGCCGATAATTAAAAGCTTCATTCAATTTTCTCCTTGTCGACATACCTGTTTATAAATGTTTAAAACTCGATTCATGAACAGTCAGACACTTTGACAAAATCAGCAAAACCATCTTTAATGACATACTCTCCTTCCTGATTCATCACGCAAAAATGCAGATTTTTCCGATCAGAAAAGCATTTTTTTTCAATCAGGATGACCTTTATTTCAGTTCCCGGAACCACCATACCTGAAAACCTGGCATACAGGGAGTTGATCTGTGACGGGTTACCATCTGTTTCACGGTTAATCAGCTCACGAATCGCATACGCGAGTGTCGCCGTTCCCTGAAGAATGATATCCGGCAGTCCCACCTGGCGGGCAAACTTTTTTGATGTGTGGATTGGAAAAACAATATCTGAACAACCGTCATAAATAAAAGGCTGGAGACGGTTGATAAAAATTTTAGACTCCCAGTCAGGCTTGTCACGATTTTTTTTATCCGGTGTCGGCGAAATTTGGGGAAGCATTTCTTCGCCTTTTCCACCACCGATGCACTGAACACCCCGCATGATAGATCCGATATGTTCCGTAAACACCGGCAGATCGTTATCATCTGTTACATCAAATCGAATCACAACAAGGGTGCCGGCACGATGGGGCAAAATCGCAGCAATTTTTCCGCTGACAAGCAGCCGGTCTCCCGGAGAAACAAGCCGGAAAAATTGAATGTGTTCTGAGTAATGAACCTGGGTTGCCAAAATCTCCATGGGAAAATTATCCGCTTCGATAAATTCCCAGATTCTCTCCACCACCGGCCAGGTGACGGCAGCACAATACAAGGGATGGGCGACAAGTTTGTCATAGCGTTCATCATCAAAATAGAAATCGTTATCATCATTTAACGCGGCCGCATAATTCATGGTATCACGCCAATAAATTTCCCGCGTAAGATTTTTAAGCCGGGTGCCGACAAATAAAGAATTAATTTCCAAATCTATATTCCTATACATTTAAAAAACATAACAATACGAAATCCATCATGTCCAGATATTTGTTTGAAATTCAATACTTGAAATTTTTCAGGACAAATGGATAAAATGAAAATATATTATTACTTGGATTGACCAATGAAACAATATAATTGATTTACAGGAAAATTTAAATGACACATCATCTTAAAGTATTTTACGGTGCTGCTATTCAGGGAGCAGCGGAACGCAATAAAAGAGCCCATATTAACTTAAATATCATTGAAACGATAAAATCCTGCGGCTTCGCTGTAATCAGCGAACACACCACCGGCCTGGATTTTAATGATACGGCCAATAAACTTGAAGACGCTATCGGCCCGCTTCCGCCGGTTGGTAAAGAACGAACCGTATTCATCCGAAATAAAATGATTCAGTTCGTAGAATCCGATATTAGCGCAGCTGTTTTTGAAGTATCCACCCCGAGCCTTGGCACCGGCATTGAAATCGCCCATGCCTACCTTCGCCCGCGGTTGGGTCTGCCGACGATTCCGGTGATTGCCTTATACCAGAACAAATTCTGGCCAAACAAATTATCTGCCATGATCAACGGCATTACCGAAGAAAAAACACCGCATTTTAATCTGATTGAATATGACACTCCGGATGATATCCCCCGCCTGCTCAAACCCGTAATATACAGGTTGAATGAATCTGCTCCGGACAGTAAAAAAACAAGCGGTAGGATCACGGCCCGAAAGTGCAATTACTGCGGTCACCATGAAGTAGGAGTTACAACCGATACCGGTGAATATGTTTCTTTGAAGCCAGGTATGGGCGTAACAATTATTTAAATTAATCTTTAAAAAAATTTGATCTTAAACAACCAAACAGTAAAGGTTGGAATCTTAAATGACGTTGTTGGTCTTTTACCTTTTATTAGCATTGTGCGTCTCGTTTCTGTGTTCAATACTGGAATCAGTCCTGCTTTCGATTACACCCAGCTTCACTGCGGCTTACGAAAAAAAACATTCTGTTACCGGAAAGCATTTACGAAATTTCAAAACTGATATTGATCGCCCGCTTGCTGCCATTTTAAGTTTGAACACCATTGCCCATACTGTCGGGGCAGCAGGAGTCGGGGCGCAGGCAATGCTGGTGTTTGGAAATGAATATGTGGCAGTCATATCCGCGGTACTGACTGTTTTGATACTTATCTTATCAGAGATTATTCCAAAAACAATCGGAGTGCTATATTGGCGCCAGCTTACCGGACCAACCGTTTATTTATTACGTAAAATGATTGTCCTGCTCTATCCCCTGGTCTGGCTTTCAGAAAAAATCACTATGTTTATTTCTGGGAAAAAAGAACTAAAGTCAATCACTAGGGATGAAATTCGAGCACTGGCGGATCTGGGTTTTGCCGAGGGTCTGTTCCTGGAAAATGAATCACGGATGTTAAAGAGCTTGATGCGTTTCGGCAAGATGCGCGCCAGAGCCATAATGACACCCCGCAAATTAATTTTCACACTACCGGAAAACATGAGTACCGGTGATGTTGTGAAAAAATATCCTGATATTCCTGTTTCAAGGATTCCGCTTTATCAAAAAGACAAAATGAAAATCAATAAATATATTTTGAAAAATGATCTCTTGCTGGCCCTGGCCAAAAATCAAACCGACACGTCTATTTCAACTTTCGGGCGCAAAATACTTGTGGTTCCGGAAGTGATTAATTTGTTTCATCTGTTTGAACAACTACTGGACCGTCGGGAGCATATCGCTCTGGTAGTTAATGAATACGGCGAAGTAGCAGGAATTGTTACAATGGAAGATATTCTGGAAACCCTTTTGGGAACGGAAATCATTGATGAAACCGATATCATTCCGAATATGCAGGAATGGGCAAGGAAACAATGGTATGAGCGTGCCCGGTCCCAGGGCCTGATTTCCAAGAAGCGCATTGAAAAGAAAAACAAACATTAACCTGAATCTGGTATTCTCTTTCGTCAAAAAAAAACCGAAACAACAATTTTTCGGTCAACCTCTAATTATCAACCATGCAAACCAAAAGACCCGCTCATTAATTTAATTTCCCTTAAAAACGCTTTTTTGACCTTAAAAAGATGGATTTAAGACGTTAAGGGGGCCTTTTTTAGTATCTATTTGATTTATTTTCAATCAGTTGATTTGATCCGACAAGAATTCGGAGAATTCGCGATAATAAAATAAGGGTTGGGATCCTCACTGTAGGGTGGATTAGCGGAGCGTAATCCACCAACAATTGATTTACGCCATGTCAGTGGTACATCTGCTTATTTTAAGGTGGTTAATCCGGCCCGGAAAATTCACAGAAATATGCAGGAAATTTTTCAATTCAGGATGTGATCCATTACCCAACCAGGACCGCTCCCCGATCCTTTGTTGATAATTTCATTAAAATAATCTTTTAGTGAAATAATCAAGGTGACCTCGACATTTTATTCATTGCAATCACTACCGTTATCCACCGGACCAGAATCATCAACTCGGGAGCGTATCACATAAACCACCACGGGGTTATCGTAACAGCGGATTTCTTTCCCACAACAGTATCCCCCCTGTAAATGACAATACCTCTTTCCGAGGTATTTCCCTTAAGCCCGAGCCATGCAGAGATATTTGATTTCATCGATGAATTATAGGTTTTTGAGGATTTTATTTCAATCGGAAGAAACTGCATGCCGTTATCAACGATCAGATCAATTTCATTGCCGGTTTTATCCCGCCAGAAATACAATGGCGGTTTTTCGCTGATGTGGTGCAGCCTTTTATAAAACTCGCTGATGATAAACGTTTCAAAAATATTACCGAAAAGCGGATGGTTCAGCAATTCATCCGGTTTTCTGATCGATAAAAGAAAACAAAGCAGACCGGTGTCTGTAAAGTATAACTTTGGTGTTTTTACAATACGTTTTTTGAAATTGCGATAATAAGGCGGCAGCACAAAAAGAATACCGCTTATTTCCAGCAGGGAGAGCCATTTTTTAACCGTTGGCAGTGAAATTCCGATAGCATTTGAGATAGTGGTATAGTTGACAAGCGTTGCAGACATGGTGGCACATATTTTAATAAAATTCTCAAAAATCTTCAGATTTTCAACATTAACAAGATTACGGACATCCCTTTCAACGTACGTAAGAATATAATTTTCAATCCACTTTCCCGGGTCGAGATTTTTATCGTAAATTCTGGGATACATCCCTGTAAATATGGTTCTGAAGATATCTATTGTACCGCCGTCTTGAATATATCCGGTCTTGATGGAAAAAATTGAATCAAAGTCTGTGTCCGGTTTTGCCGGATAAAGTTCATTGATCGTGAAAGGGTACAAATTAAAAGTGATGATTCTGCCCGCAAGCGACTGGGTGATTTTTTCCATGAGCAGGAACTGCTGAGACCCTGTAAGCACATAACTTGCCGGACCTGCATCCGCCTGATCAACCCTTTCCTGAAGATAAGAAAAAAGAGAAGGAACACGTTGTATTTCATCAAGTATGAGATTTTTACCATGATCGTCAAGGAATCCGCGCGGGTCATCCATGGCCATATGGCGCAGATCAAGGTTTTCCAATGACAGGTATTTATGATCAGGGAACATGTGCCTGACAAGCGTTGTTTTTCCGCTCTGTCTCGGGCCGACCAGTGCGATGACGGGATATTCCCGGCTGTATCTGCGGATGAATGTTTCAATCGTTCTTTTTATCATAATAGGACAAATCTAAAGTTAAATTTTAGATTTGTCAATATAAAAACTACCTGCGTACCATTCCTTTATCGATTTATCGTCTCAAATATTTTTAACTTTAAAATGGTGGGGTTAAGCCGTTGAGGAGGCCTTTTTCAGCAGACACGGCAAGAATTTATAAAGACCTGACTGATCAGCAGCCTTCTAATCTTTCAACGATTGCCCCAACGAGTTCAAGGGTGCGGACCGGTTTTGCAATAAAATATTTTTCTCCGATTTTTTTCATCACACCATCAGACGAATCTTCACGGGTTACCAGGGCGGTAAGGAATGTTATCGGAATATTTTCAGTTTCCGAATTATTCTTCAATGCTTGGGCCACTTCATCACCGGACATATCCGGCATGATCAGGTCGAGCAGGATCATATCCGGTTTTTTCGTCTGCGCCAGTTCAAGCCCGTATTTTCCATTTGTGGCAACGTAAACCTCAAATTTGCCCGTGTTGGTCAGGTTTTTGTGTACAAAAAAACAAAAGTCTTCTTCATCATCAACAATTAGAATTTTAATTGGTTCCGTCATGGTGATCCTCTTTTCGATTATTAACCCCTGCGGGCTGAAGCTTTACCAAAAACGATGTCCCCACATCCACTTCACTGGTTACATCAATCGTCCCACGAATACGGTCCATGATCATATGGGCGAGGCTTAAGCCCAGCCCTGTTCCCTCGCCGGTGGCCTTGGTGGTAAAAAACGGTTCAAATATTTTGGCAAGATCATCTTCCGGAATTCCTTTCCCGGTATCCGATATTTCAACAACAACAACATCATCTCCCACTTTAAAAAAATCAGCCCTTCGATAACCGGTTTTATAGCCCACCTGCTCAATGGTTTGACTGTAGATGCTCACGGTCAGTTGTTTTTCTGATCGGTCTTTCACTGCATCCACCGCGTTATTGATCAGGTTCAGCAGCACCTGCCCCAGCATGTTGCTTTCCGCCCGGACGGCCGGGCGGGTTGTGCCAAAGTCGCACTGAAGCACAACCCCGCTTTTTCGAATTTTGTGTTCTGCAAGACCCAGTGTGTCTTTCATCAATGTACAAATATCCACATCCGTCAGTTTAAAATCGGATTTTCTGGAAAAGGACAGCACATCATTGACAATTTTATTTGCCCGGTCAATGGCGGTGTAAATTTTGTCAGTGGCTTCCACCAGGTCCGGGTTGTCATTGGCCAAGCTGCTTTCGATGTAATCAACGCCCATGAAGATAATTTCCAGCGGGTTTCTGATTTCATGGGCCACACCGGACGCCATGCGGCCAAGCGCCGACATTTTATCTTTCTGGATCAGCTGGTCGCGGGTTTCCCTCAACAGTGTAACGGTTTTTGTCAATTCAATTTCTTTTTCAACCCGATCCGTGATGTCTTTTGATACAATACTCACACCGGTTACTGTATCTTTGGCCGGATCTTCAATCGGGCTCAGGGTATGGGAAAACCATTTTTTCAGCGTTTCATCATAGGATTCATAAAAAACGGTTTCTCTGTTCTGATTCACAAGATGCACGTGTTTTAAAAAACTTTCCGACGCTTCTTTGGAATGAAAATGGGAATACGGAAGGCCCAGCATTTCTTTTGCATCACGATACCCGTAATTTGAATAAAGTTTCTGGTTCACAAACAGATAACAGCCCGCCAAATCTATGGAATAGAAAAAAACATCCGTGGCCTGGATGATCTGATCAAGTTTTTCATGGGTTGTTCTGAGTTTGTTTTCTTTGTCCTTTAAAAGGGAATATACAATAAACCCGTAAAACATGGCAATCACGATGATAAACGGGAGCCGAAGAGAATAGCTGACAGCCATCGGACCGGTCAGCATGTCGGACTGGTACAGGTAGAATCCGTAAATACCGGCAAACAGCAGAATATTGATCAGCAGGTACTTAAAGCTTGCAGTCAGCGTTGTCAGGCAGATGATTAAAAAATAAATCAGGTATAAATCCGTTCCCACCAAGCCGGAAAGATAAATACCGGCGACAATCATCAGGCTGTCAAAACACACAATCTGGTAATAAATACGAACATCAGAAAAATGTTTTGACGGGATCGCCGCCATCACAAGATTGGTGAAGAGATAAAAGGCGATAAAGACATAGCTTAATGACTGTATCAGCTGGCTTGACGGCGTGAAAATCATCACATAGGCCATGACGATAATCACCAGCAGACGAATGAGGAAAAGCGATTTTTTTCTGGAAAACGGTACCATTAGCAACATTTCATTAGGATTGTCATTAAATTCTTTTTAATATGAACGGATGAAATCCAAACTTCAAGAATTTTAAACGGGAATCCAGAATAAAATTGCCCCAATCCGCTTTTATTCAACGTTCCATATTGATCGTTTGATGTTGATCGTTCATCTTTTTTTCCCTTCAGTCTTCAGTCTTATAGCTTTAACCTTTCTTCTTTCGAAGTTCATCTTTATTCCCCGTCCACGGAATTACCAGACTTATTAGCCTCTCTTCTTATTATAATAATCAAGGTTTGACCCCATATCTGCTGACATATCCTCATGACCCCATATCCTCATATCCGTTGATTCCCTCTCATGTTTGGGATGCTGCGAAAGCGCCGGCATTGATTTATTCTTTTAATTGGCATTTATGAAGTCCCTTTGCGATAAGAGTCATCGGCGAATATGGTTTCATCTGCTTTTCGAATCGATAAATTCCGGGGGCTGCTTCTCCTTCCTCTTTGACTTTGAAATCTGTTTCATTTACTCTGATTCTGTTTGAACAGGCTATTGTCTCGTCAAGGATGGAATGACGTAAGATTACGCCGTAATTTTTTGAGCCTGCAAGACGGGGCTTGTGGAGCATAGTGGGCTACGCGACTCAAGTCGTAACGATGCAGGCGCAAAAAAGGATAAGTAATATGAGGCAGTTCATAGTTGGCGAGACACTATATATCATGAATTAATCCATTTTAATAATCAAGCTGGCAGAGAATCAATGAACAAAAAATATATACAATACGATGATGAGCAGGATGAATTATTCGAGGATGAACTTTTCCACGATTACCACAGAAACAGACCCGGCAGCGGCTTTAACCATGTCATTGGTGATGTTGTAAAAGTTTATCCAAATGCCGTCCTCGTCGGCGCAATTGCCGCCTCAAAATACATTCGACCACCGATCAGGCCACGGGTGACGTATGATGTGGATATTTTATTATCAGAAACTGATTTTGAGGCGTTCCTTGCCGATGACCTGCCCGAAAATTCTTTAAAAAATCTGGAAAAATACTTCACGGATTCAGACACAGCCAGACACAGCCAGATGCATAAAAGTACCGGTATTTATGTTGATTTTTTATCTACTGAAAGCACGCCGTTGAAGAAAAGATTGATCCGGCAAATTCTGGAAAACAGGAAAAAAACAACAAATATATTAAGACTTGGGGATTCAAAGATTGATATTGTAAAACCCGAATACTTAATTGCATTAAAATTGAACCGGTATTACAAAATTCCGCGGACAGAAAAGGGATTATGCGACCGCCTGGATATTACCAAAATTTTAAAAACATTAATTTCAAATTCCATATCGTTTAGCTTCAGTGGGGTGAGGGAATTCATGAATAAGCAGGAAATCACCTGTTTTAAAAAAATTTATGATGATGTTAAATTTGAAATAAACGCAGAGAAAAAGCTTCAAAAAGATTTGTACCGGCAGTCCATGTATATTATTGATTTTGAAGCATCCGGCCTTGGCAAGGAGTCTTATCCGATTGAAGTGGCCTGGGGAGACGGCAGGCACCCCGTAACTTCATTTTTGTTGAATCCTGAGAGCATGAATGGCTGGACAGACTGGGATCCCAGAAGTTTGGAATTCCATGGTATACCCAGAGATAAACTAATCAAAAAAGGGGAAGATCCAAAGCGCATTGCTGAAATAATGGTAAAAGAGCTGGCCGGAAAGACATTATATTCGGATGAACCGCGATATGACAATATGTGGAAAGACCGGCTGCTCATAGATTCCGGTTATGATCCCAGATTGATTCGGATTAAAAACTTAAAATATTTTTTAAACAAGATGATCAAAGCCACATCCCCTAAGATGAAGTTCACGGATCTTCTGGAAGAATTTTCAGCAAAAACCCAAATCCCTCACAGGGCCGGGCCGGATGTCTCCTGGCTGTTTGAATTTGTGGATTTTGTGAGAAACACAGTCTTTGATTTCGGGCCGTAGCAGGCTGTTTGCAGGATCAAGAAAATATAATCATAAAAATCACGGATTGGATTAAAAAGTATGTGTAGGGTGGATTAGCGAAGCGTAATCCACCAAAAAGGCAGGTTTAAACAATAAAGCGATGTGGACTATCATATGAGTCAAGAGCAGACCCCGTCTTTTAAATGGGTGCCCCACAACGACGATAACAATCATTTTTCCGATCAGTTGAGATTTAATTAATTCTGTCGGAAAGGAGGGTCGAATTGAATGCCATGAACAAGCAAAAAACAACGCACCAAAAACTGTCTTTCTGGCTCAAAGCAGGATATGGAATTGGTGATATCGGCTGCAATATCTTTATTGTGACATGCGGCCTTTTCCTGCTCTTTTTTCTCACCAATATAATGGGAGTAGAACCGGCCCTGGCAGGCCTGGCACTCCTGATTCCAAAATTGTGGGATGTGATTTCAGATCCGATCATGGGCGGAATCTCGGATGTTACCCGTTCCCGCATGGGCAGAAGACGCCCTTATCTTCTCGCAGCTTCAATACCTTTCGGGATTATTTTTTTCATTCTGTTTGTTGCCCCGCATTATGCTTCAGGATTTTCAAAGGCACTCCACGTGGGCCTGATGTTTGCACTGGGATGCACGGTGTTTACCGTCTTTAATGTCCCATACTCAAGCATGGTGGCGGAGATGTCGGACAATTATAATGAGCGGATGTCCATCACGTCCTTTCGGATGATCGGTTCCTCCATAGGCGTTTTATTTGCCGGCGGCCTTGCCATGCCGCTGGTTGAAATGGGCGGCGGCGGTGAGGCCGGATTTCGCTTCATGGGCATTGTTTTCGGCGCAGCCATCACCTTTTTTTGTCTCATCTGCTTCCGGGCAACACGTACCGCAAGGACCCTGCCGGCCAGTGATAAAATGGCCCCCATGGGTAAGCAGATTAAAATCGCTTTTCGGAATACGCCGTTCAAGATGCTGATAATGATGTATGTCTTCCAGTCATTGTCCATTGGTGTTCTCATGGCAGGGTTAATATATTATGTGAAATATGTCATGGAGTTGCCGGAAACCGCCATGGGTATTATTTTCCCCGTCTTAATTGTGACGTCGATTCTCTTTATTCCCGTGTGGGTTAAAATAGGCGTAAAATTCGGCAAGATAAAATCCTATACCATCGGGTTGTGTATATTATCGATCATGCTCTTTTCATTATTTTTCACCCAGCCGTCACAGTTGAATTTATTCTATGTTCAAATATTTCTACTGGGCATCGGTTTTTCAAGCTTTCAATTGTTTCCTTTTTCAATGCTGCCGGACACCATTGAATTTGATGAACTGCAGTCCGGCATGAGAAGAGAAGGTATTTTCTCCGGCATCTGGTCATGCGGTCAAAAAACCGCTTATTCCGTGGGGCCCAGCATCGTCGGCTTTGCACTTTCCCTGTCCGGTTTCGAGGCTGACGCAGTACAGCCTGAAAGTGTTGAAACGGGCATCCGAATCGTATTCTGCATCTTTACCGCCGCCATGGTACTGCTCAGCCTGATCCCTTTTATTAAATACGATTTAACCGAAGAGAAATTTGAAAACATAAAACAGATGATCCGGCAAAAAAGAGAGGCATCCTGATATAAACCATTATTAGTGATTAACGATTAATAGCTAAAGCCTTCAACATCAAAATCACTAATCAAGGTTTGACCCCATTTACTGTTTATTCGCAAGATGAAAAATATGAACATTTACTAGACGGAAGCTCTATGAATTATTACTACCAAACTGGTGATGGAATTCATCTTGAGCTGAATGATGGGAAGCTTAAATACGAGTGGATAAGCGGACCAAGAAAGGGCAAAGGCAACAAAGACCTTCCATACAGATCACGGAAGATCGGGCATAAAATGTACATTATAAACTGGCTGGAAGAGTCGCATCCGGATTTTATGACACTTATTTTTAACTTTGATAACAATGTCATGTACTCTTCAGGAATATTACGCTTTGGTTCAAAAAATCAATTCAGTGTATTTGATGGAGGAATTATTGAGGATTTAACTTTAGTCGAAAAATAACCTAAGAATGCTAGGCGGCAAACCGTTTCGTTTCCCTACGGCGAAAATGCCGGATAACAAGGCGTTGCACCGGAGCACGCTCGTCTTTCGGCTTTTCAACGTCCTCTCCTTCGTTTACGCTTTTTGGTTGTTCAAACGTCAATCGCATTGGGCCGCGCGCGCGGTGAACTTGGTCGTTCGCCGCTAACATATTGAGACTTATGAACTGAAACCTGGATCGAAAGACATAAAATTATCCATTCTGATTTCGGGTGAAGAACTATCAGAATTGCAACGCCACTCGTGGCATATGGCAGAAGCCTTCGGTTTGGATAGACGAATTGAAAATTATAAAGGCCAAAGATCTATTGGACTACAAAGTTGGGATTTTGACTGCCTTCTTGCAGTTATCGAATATGTAATTGACGACCCAAAAGAATACCCAGACAAGAATGATTCAGGGTACATAGCTTTAAGAAATCTATATGATCGCCTTAAGGCTGAATATCAGAAAATGGGGTCGAACCTTGAATAGTGAATAATTAAAAATCAATTCAGCCACCCCAATACCAGGCTTCTCTGTTTAAACGCGGCCCGGTGGAAAAAGGTCCATTTGGATGTTTCAAATCCTTTTTTTCCGGTCAGCCGGACGGCATGGTTTCCGAACTTTGACCGGGACATGTCATCCCAGTCCACATTACCTTTGACCGCCTGTTTTCTCCATGTTTGTTTATCATAATCCTGTGCCTGCGTATAGTCCTTCCAGCGGGTGCAACGTTTTTCAAGGCTGCCTTTTTGGGAAAAAAGGTCGGCCATGGTTTGATAGTCTTCCGGAAAATCACGGGACAGGTTTTTCGGCTGGCCGGCAGGTGATCTAGTTTTGGCTGCTGCTAAAAACTGATAGATCAGGGCAGCGCCTTTTAAGCACCAGTTTGTATTGTTCCGGGGGATGGGATTGCCGTTGTTGTCTTCATACCGCCACAGGAGCCAGGGCTGGTCCGGAAACTTGAATGCTTCCAGGTGGCCGATTCGGGGGACAAACAGGTCGGCATGGGTTTCAAAAAACCGGGCATCCCATTTGTCTTTTTCTTTAAACCAGATGGTTCCCACATTGTTTTCATCATGCTGTCTGCCGGAAAACCCAAAGTGGGAAAAGGTGTCTGCCACCGCATGGAGGGCAACGCCTGTGCGGATAAGCCGGAAGCGTTTGTTGGGTTCGGTTAATGCGTCATCCACCAGCAGTGTGGCGAGTTCGGTTTTGTCGCCGGTGGCCGGCTGGGTGATGTAGAAAAATTTTGCGGGTGACCGCCAGCGGATCATAGACGGCAGGAAATGAAACGGCATATATATTTTTTTCTGAACATTCCAGGTAAAGCCTTCCAGGTTGTAGTGGGCGGTCCGGGCGGTGTCAAAATACTGGTCTTCAAACGGCCGGATGGGTTCACTTTCCGTGGAATTGTCCACATACTGGGACGCATAGGCGATGGTCTGCGCGTCGGATCTGGAAAACCCGGCGAGCGCTGCCAGTCGGTAGATGGTATAGTAATGGAAGTCTTGTTCCATAAAATTGATGGCTTCGCAAAAAGTCCAAATTCTATTTTTAGCTTTGGGTTGCACTGCATTCTTCGTCACTGCGGAGTAGGCGAGCTACGCCTCATTCCTGACGAATTTGTGCGCCTTGCCAATTCTATAAAAATGGTTGAGCTTTTTTCTTTGCCCTCCGAATTTGATTGATACATGTTCATCGATTTATAGTGCATGGAATGCACCCCACGGTCTGCATTTTCCTTGTACCGGCAGCAAACTTGAAAATCGTTTAACTGGGGTTTTATTTATACGTTCCAAGATCCCCGGAGATTGCTTCGCTTTGCTCGCAATGACAGTTCTTTTTATTCCGGTATTGATCCGGACAGAATATCGATCCTGATTTGTTCCAGTTTTTTTCTGGCGTGCGGGATGTATCGAATAAAATTCTCAAGGGGTTGGCCTCCATAATCATCGCAATAGGATATCATTTCCGTCATGGTCTCTTCCTTTTTTTGTATTCTAGTATTTCGATAATGTCTTCCTGGTTCGGCACCATGCACAAAAATTCAAATGCGTCATCCCCTTCTGTCTTGTACCAGTGAGGTACATTGGCGGGGATGAAAACCACATCATTTTTTCGGACTTCAAAGGTTTCATCGCCGATTCCGACTTTGGCACGGCCGTTTAATACCAGTTGCTCGTGTTCCACGGTATTGGTATGGTTGGGAATTTCGCCCCCCGGCTCTATGATAAACCGGCGCATGGCAAAGTTTGGGGCTTCATCGGAACCGATTAATATCTGGCGGAATGTGTCTTTACCGGCATTGACTTTTTCTATCGGGATACTGTTGAGTGATTTGATAAACATATTACCTCCAGTTTGATGTTCCAGAAAATTGCTTTAACAGGCTGTTGAAAAACAGTTAATATAGTATGACAATCAATCATGCATCAGCGTTTTCCGACGGACGCGCTGGTCCTGATGTTTAGTGTTCAACTTCGGGGATGCCTCCGCTGCTGCCTGCTGGAATATCAACTTTTTGTCCATCCATCTGTTCACTCCTGATTGAATGAAATTGAGTATATGGCATTTTTTGCACAAAAAATAATTTATACTATGGATTCGGGAAAATAGGAAGGGAAAAATGAACTGATGAACGTACAACATCGAACATTGAATGAAGAAAGGTGGAAGGTTTAGGGTAGAAGGCTGAAGGGGGAAGATAGAAGTAGAAAAGTTGAAGAGTGGAAGAGTCTCTTCGCACCGAAAAAAAATACCCCTTTCACTTCATCCATAGATGGTATATACAGCAGTTTGACATTTATTTCCTCACAAACAATACACTGAAAAAGTAAAAGGAAGAACCATGATTACTTATTTATATTGGACTGCTGTAATCGGACTGACCGCTGCTGTTTTATTTGGCGTCGGAGTGAAAGCGAAAAAATGGAAAGCCGGGCTTGTTGTTTCGGTTCTTATTTTGGTTATTGCGTGGGGGGCTTATGCATTTCATTTCCAGCAGATTTTTGTCAAGCGTTATGGCGGCGTAATGACAATTTCCGTTCCTGACGGCCAGTTCCATATGGGCGCAACATGGAAAGATGATAACCTGTGGATCGAAAACTATGACCCGAAAACCAATACCTGTATTTTCAGTGAATATTCCAAAGGCAATGTGCTTGAAGGCAAAGTCATCATAAAAAACTGCAACCCGTTAATGCCGAGGCAATAAGGTTTTTTATTTAGAAAGATATCCCTCTTCCACGGCATAATCAAGAAGGTCTGAAATATAATCCCATAAAGGTACGGCTCCTTCCTGCATTGGCCTGTTTTTTTCAATCACCTGAAATTTTTTAACCCCGTGTTTCTGCCATGCTTTTCCCTTGGTGATTATATTATGCAGCATCGGCTGGAGACGATCTAAAGCATAGGCAAATTTAGCCTCTTTCGTTTCCCTGAATTCAAATTCATCCCATAATTCACGAAATTGATCTGCCTGATCCGTCGGCAGCAGATTGAATAAACGAGCGGCAGCTGCCAGTTCCCGCCCGGATTTGCTTGCAGAATGTTTGTCGTCGTATAAAAACGTATCACCGGCATCAATCTCAACAATATCATGAATCAGCACCATTTTAATGACCCGGAGCAGGTCAATGTCCGAACCATTGGCATGTTCGGCCAGTATCATTGCCATAACCGCCAGGTGCCAGGAATGCTCAACGGAATTTTCACACCTTGAAGCGTCTGTTACATATGTTTGCCGAACTACCTGCTTTAATTTGTCAATTTCGATGATGAACTGTATTTGCTGTTCCAGCCGTTCCATAGTTATTAAGCCCTCTTTCAGAAAGGTTTCCTTTAAAAATGAAATAAAAAATGATATCACGGAAATTCAAAAATCAACTTAAAAACATAGCATATATGATCATGGGAACAAAATGAGCCATTCTCTTAAAGTTGTCGGAGAATCCCAAAAAAGAATGTATGGCCCAAGGGGCATACTGGTTTGCGGATTTTCATCAGACGAACGGAAAGCCATTCTGAAAATGTTTAATAATAAAAAATTTAAGAACCTGCCGGTTATTTTTACAGCCAATGAAGATAAGATGGAATTAATGAAAGATATGATAAAAAGGGCACACCAGACCGGCCTGGACAGCAAATGCAGGATGGAAAGAGCGATTATCATGTCCGGGTTGACTGAAAAAGAGTTCCACCGAACCATGTCCGCTTATAAAAAACTCAAGCTGCCAAAACCGTTATGGGCGACACTGACACCCACTTCTGAAAACTGGACGGTTGACGCTTTGATTTCAGAATTATCAAGTGAACGGCTGCACCTTGAAAAATAACGACAATATGTGTTTATATTAAATAATTATATTGGTTTTCTCATGTATAACATGAACAAGAATTTGTGATTGAAGATAGCTGAAAAAGACAGTGAAATAAATCGTAGGTCGGGATTCTTACCCGACAAATGGAACATGCCGATTGCCGGGTAAGAAACCCGGCCTACAAATATAAGTTAAACGATTTTCAAGTTTTCCCCAGATACAAGGTTTAGATACGCATTCTCACGGCGGACCGTGGGAACGAGAAATACATCCACAGGGGTTGGTGAGATTGCTGAAGATGCAAGGCAAAGATCCTCCTGCTATACTGTTTTGTATGCAGGGAAATCTTTAACAAAGCAGGTTCAGTGATATCGACAATCACCGCCTATATGTTGATGACTTTATCGGCCAACTGCATGGCAGTGACTATATCGAGCATATTGGTGGTTTCTCCCACCTGTTTTTCTTCCAAAAGATTAAAGTGCATCAGGCAGGTGCCGCATACCAGTATATGAACACCGCTGTCTGCCAGTTCTTTGATATCATCCAGAACTTCCGACTCGGTGATTGTCAACTTGACGCCGTTATTGACAAAAACAAGCCGCCACAGATCAGACCCCATTTCTTTTAATGTTTTGATAAAACTGATGATGAGCTTTAACCCCAGCTCATCATCGCCATATCCCATGCGGTCTGTTGCGATCATGACCATTATTTTTCCGGTTTCACCGTCTTCGGAAACCATCTTTATTTCTTTTTCCGGGACCGGTTTGCCGTCCGTGGTTCCCGTGACCAAAAAATCCGGCCCTTCTGCCTGAACTTCGACCTGGTATGACTGGGACTCCAGAAAACGGGATACATTCTGCTTTGCCGCTTCATTATCAACAAGCACCTGGATAATCCCGGGTTGCTCATTCTCAATAGCTTCTTTTGCAGCCAGAACAGGGGCCGGACAGGAAAGTTTCCGGGCATCAATCTCTTTCATTATTCCTCCTAAAAAATGCTGTAATTGCGCTTTTATAAAAATTTATATATATTGTATTTTTCAATAATACAAATTGTCATTTTCTATAGAAAACCGTTTTATTATTGAAAAAATCAATACACATTCATAAACGGCAATTTGCTAGAACTGAAGGCGGTTTTGCTCAACTCATAAAAGGCATCAAATATGGATTTATGGCATTTAAAAGTGTTTCAGAAAGTAATCGACCACAAGGGTTTTTCAAATGCATCAAAAGTCGTCAACCTGACGCAACCCACCATCAGCAGCCATATTAAGGAGCTGGAAAATTATTACGAATGCCGGCTTGTAGACCGCCTGGGTAAGCAGGCACTACCGACCAAAGCTGGAGAACTCCTCTATGATTACGCGGGCAAACTCCTTTCGCTTTTTGAAGAAACCGAAACCGCAATGGCAGAATTTCTAGGTAAAATCAGCGGGCGCCTGGCTATCGGCGGAAGCACCATCCCAGGCAATTATATCCTCCCTCAGGAAATCGGTCATTTTCTAAAAAAATTTGAAGATGTGAACATCTCTGTAATTATCGGAGATACGGAACAAATCATAAATGATATTGTAGATTACAGGTTAGAACTTGCGATCGTGGGCGCAAAAACCGAACTGAAACAGATCAAGCAGAAAAAACTGATTGAAGATGAAATGAGCCTGGTCATCCCCGGCAATCATAAATGGGCAGCCAGAGATCATGTCAGCATTGATATGCTGTTTTCCGAACCGTTTATCACCCGCGAACAGGGATCGGGTACCTTAAAATCCATTCAAAACAGCTTTGCAGAAATCGGCAAAGATGTATTCTCTTTAAATATTATTGCGCAGCTGGGGAGCACTGCCGCGGTTATCCAGGGAATCAAAAACAACGTCGGCATTTCAATCTTTTCAACAAGAGCGATTAAAGAGGAACTGGCAGCAGGAAGTCTCAAAGCTTTGGCAATTAAAGGAGTGGATCTCAAGCGCAACTTCTATCTGACCACCCATAAAAACCGGACCGCATCGCCCCTGTGCAGGGCGTTTATTAACTTTCTGGAAGAGAAGTTCAGCGGATAATTTCATTATCCTTTAAATAAATCAATAGTTATATTAATTACTTAAATTAAAAAGTATAAACTATTAATTTAACTGTTTTAATGCTTGGCAATTATGCAAGATACCAGGTTTGCCTGTCATATTTCAGCGTGCAGACTTTCCCGTCATCGCCTCGGATTTTAAAAAACCGGGCATCCGGTGTCTGCCACCGGGCAATAATTTCAATGATTTCAACCTGCCGGTCCCCTATCCGGAATCGCCGGGGCGTCTCATCCGCACGGTAACCGGCATAGCATTCGACATGTACTTTCATAATTTGATTCTTTAAAATTCACTGAAAATATTAATTTTCATTAAAACTATTGAAAGGCAAGCATACTTTCTATATTTATTGCCTGAAAAAGAAGCTCAGGCAACATTTTAATTCAACAGTAAAAAGAATGATTATGGAACAAAAAATCAATTTAGATCATATTCATATTGTACTCAACCGGCCACGGTTTTCGGAAAATATCGGTTCTGCCGTGCGGGCCATGCGAAACATGGGACTGGGCAAACTTATTGTTGTCGACCCGGAAAATTATGACCTTGAAAAGGTCATGCGGCTGGCCACCCATGAATCTGCTGAAATGGTCGAGCAGATCAAAATATATGACAACCTGGAATCCGCTGTTTCCTCAATGAATTATGTTGTGGGGACAACCGCCAGGCTTGGCGGAGAGCGTCAGTCCATACAGAAACCCGCCGACCTTGCCGCTCGGCTTATTTCAATATCCGACAACAACATGATTGCGATTGTTTTCGGGCCAGAGGACCGGGGGCTGACCAATGAGGAAATCAGGCTCTGTCATGTTTTAATCAATATTCCCACAGCGAATTTTTCATCGATTAACCTGGCCCAGTCCGTCATGATCATCTGCTATGAAATCTTTCAGGCCGGCCGAAAAAGCAAATCATCCTTTTCTCCGCGCCTGGCATCCCGTCATGAACTTGACGGAATGTATGATCAGTTAAAAGATATTCTGGTCCGGATCGATTATATACTGCCGGAAAACCCGGATTACTGGATGAACAAACTAAGACATTTCTTTTCACGTATCCCTTTGCGGGCACGGGAAGTCAGTATTATCCGGGGAATCTGCCGCCAGGTCAACTGGTATGGGAAAAAATGTTATTGGGACGGTAAAAACGATATCCCGCCGGATCCGGCGCTTTTTATATCCGACTAAATCTTCTTGACAAAAAAAAATTTTCGCTTATCTTATGATGCCAATCTAAAAATACATTATAAAAATATGAAAATTACAAAATACATTTTAATTTATACGATTTCGCTTTGCATTGCCGCTCATGCCATAACCCTTTCACAGATTTGCATGGGACCGGATCACTGCGATTCAGAAATTAACTGGACAAATATCTGTCACACCCAAACCCCTGTTCATCACAATTCTCATGAATGTTCGTTTGACCATTCAAATAACGAATGTATTGATATTTCGATCACCTCAATTGCAAACTCGAGCAGCAACAGACATTCAGTCAATCAACCAACCGTCAACAAACCGCTTATCTTAAAAATATCCACACCAGACCATCCTTTTTACACTTCTGATTTTTCAAAATTAAAAACAAATCTTTTTCCTGTCTTTACAGACATGACCCCCCTGTCAATTGCATCAACTATTCTCATCGTTTGATTTCAACCATATCACCACCTATTTTTTTTCAAAACTAAAAAAACTGATGTTTTTCAGTCCGTTTTTTCTATTCCTGTCCTCTATTTAAATTATTAACAGGGACAATAAGCGATCCTGATAACATCCCAATTATATAATTAAGGACTGAAACGAATGAATATAAAGTATCTTTCAATTCTATTTCTATCTCTTTATTGTTTCGCTGCCTGGATTTGTGCACCGGCTTTTGCCGGCCAAAACCAGATGATAACGAACCCCGTTCCACCAGCAACCCGCGCAATGGATTCAATTTCTCCTGATTCCGGAAACAACAGCGCGGATCTGACACTTGAAAAAGTCGTCGCCGCAGTCCTGGAACATAATCCGGATTTGAATGTATCAAAATTCAATACTCAACTGGCTGAAGCCGAAAAGCTGCAGGCCTCTTTTTTTCCGAATCCCGAACTTGAATTGGAGTATGAAAATTTTGATGAGCCTGAAAAGACGCTGGCAATCGGCTATCTTATTGAACTTGGAGGAAAACGGAAACAGCGAATGGAACTGGCAGGCACTGCCGTTGAACTGGCAACGATTGAATTCGATGGCGCCAGGGTCGAACTCATTTACGAAACCGCTGCCGCATTTATCAATGTCCTGCTTGCCCAGGAAAACCTGCGCATAACAATGGAAAAAGAAAAGCTGGCTGATCAGGTTTATGCAACATCCAGGGAACGGGTGCTGGCCGGGCGGGTCTCCCCCATGGAACAGGTAACGGCTGAAATCAAAAGAAGCAATGTAAGGATTGAAGTACAAAAAGCGGATGATGAACTAATGATTGCCCGGACAAATCTATCATCTATGTGGGGCAATCCGGGTGCTGACTTTAATGTGGCAAAAGGAAGCTTTGAACAAATCCGATCCGTTCCGTCTTTTGACTCATTATCCGCTGCAGTTCAAAATTCTCCGGTAATCAGGGCGAAATCTTCGGAAATAAAAATTGCTGAAAACAGCCTTGATCTTGAAAAACGTAACCGGATCCCGGACCTTACACTTTCAGGCGGCATAAAAAAAATAGATGAATCCGATGATCTCATCTATATTGTAGGCCTGTCACTGCCCATCCCCTTATTTGATCACAATCAGGCGGCCGTCAAACACGCCTCCTCGGAACTGGACCGGCATGCAGCCGCATTATTTGCTGAAAAAAATCGATTAATCAAAGACCTGAAAATCGCTTATCAGACGCTAAAAACAGCACACCAACAAGTAAACACCATTAAAACGGATATTCTGCCGTCCGCCCAAACCGTGCTTGAGGCAGTTAAAGAAGGATACCAGGAAGGTGAATTCGGTTTCCTGGAAATGCTTGAAGCCCAGAGCACGCTTTATGAATCACATGAAAGCTACGTTCAGTCTCTTGGGCAATATCATCACGCCGTAATCGATCTTGAAAAAATTCTGGGCAAAGACTTATCGGAATTTAACTAATACAATCGTGCAATGTTCAATAAAGCGCGCACATACAAGGAGTCACAATAAATGAAACGTAAATTAATATTTTTGATTATCGTTATGGCTGCCGCATTCATCGGCCTTCAATATACGTCCAATCAATCAATCGCAGAAACCGCAGATGAACATGACATCCACAGTGAAGAAAACATCCTGTCAGATGATCACGATCATGACGCACATGATGATCACGATGATTACGATGAGCATGAGACACATGAAGTCGATATGCATGATGAGCATGATGAGCATGACCATGTGAACGAAGAAAGCCATGAAGGGCATGATCATGAACCAGACATTCATGACCAAGAAACGCATGATGCCCATCCGGACGCTCATGACAGCCATGATGCCCACGGTCATTCTGATAACGAATTTGACGGATCCATCGAATTGATGAGCAAACCCCAGACAAATGAAGCCGGTATTACGACAGATACCATAAGAACAGGGATCATCAGCAAGCAGATCAAACTGACCGGCGAAGTTACATTTAACCAGGATCGTATCGTCCACCTGGTTCCCCGGATCTCCGGCGTAGTGGTCTCAGTGTATAAAAAACTGGGCGACCCTGTTAAACAGGGAGATGTATTGGCGGTTATTCACAGTCGCGAATTAACGGATATTAAGTCCGAATACCTTGCGGCAATCGAACGTATCGCCAATTCAAAGATCAATTTTGAACGCGAATCGTCTTTATGGCAAAAAAAAATTATCCCGGAAAGACAATATCTGGAAAGCAAACAGAATTATACTGAAACCCGGATCGCGCTGCAATCTGCTGAACGCAAACTCCATGCGCTGGGTTTTTCCGAGCAATATATCGCCGATTTGCCGAATCAGCCCCATGAAAGCCTGGTTCAGTATAATTTAACCGCACCCAGCGACGGAGTTATCATTGAAAAACACATTGTACAGGGCGAACTGGTTACAACGGAATCTCCTTTATTTATCGTATCTGACATCAGTTCACTGTGGATTGACCTGCAGGTATATCCCAAGGATCTGGAATCCGTAACGGCCGGGCAAAAAATTTTCATCAGTGCGTTAGAAGGCAAATTAACTGCCCAGGGAATTATTTCATTCCTGTCTCCTGTAATCAGCCAGGAAACAAGAACCGCCCTGGCACGTGTGGAGCTTTCAAATACCAACAACATGTGGCGCGCCGGCTTATTCGCAACCGCCATCGTCACCCCGGAACACAATGGCGAAAATAATACCCTGGTTGTCCCGAAATCCGCCATTCAGACTATTAACGGGAACCTTTGCGTTTTTATCGTGACTTCCAAAGGGTATTTTCCGGTAACCGTTGAAACAGGCCAATCCAACAATACGCATATGGAAATTCTTTCCGGAGTCTCTGCCGGCCAGACATATGTCAGCAACGGGTCATTTGAGCTGAAAGCAAAATTGGTCACCAGTCAATTAGACGGACATGCGGGCCACGGACACTAACCGGTTGAAAAATATATGAGGATTTATACATGATTGATTATATAATTGAAAAAGCAATTAAAGAGCGCCTGATCATTATTATATGCCTTCTCTGCGTCATTGGATACGGCATCTTCCAGTATAACCGCTTGCCGGTGGAAGCGTTTCCGGATGTTTCTCCTGTCATGGTGCCGGTTTTTGCCGAAGCGCACGGAATGGCGCCTGAGGAAGTGGAACGGTTGATTACTTTTCCCATAGAAACCGCCATGAACGGCCTGCCCGGCGTGACACAGATAAAATCCACGTCCGCTTTCGGGTTGGCGGCTGTTTATGTTTATTTTAACGATGATACGGACATTTACTTTGCCCGCCAGATTGTTGCAGAACGTCTTTCAAGTGCCATGGCCGATCTGCCTGAAATGCATGAACCGCCGGGTCTGGGTCCCATTTCATCCGGTCTGGGCCAGATTTTTATATACTATTTAACAATTGATGGGTCTGCGGATACCGACGGCAAAGATCCGGATACCTATCTTCGGGAAATCAACGACTGGATTGTAAAATTTCAGCTCCAGTCCATACCCGGGGTTACCGATATTCTTTCCATCGGCGGTCATATTCTGCAATACCAGGTCAAAATCAATCCGGACCAGATGAACCAGTTCCAGATCGGACTAGATGAACTGGTGGATACAATACAGAAAAACAACAAAAATGCCGGCGGACAGTTTTTAACCCTCAACCATGAAGAATATCTCGTCCGGGGTATCGGATTGCTCCAAAATCTTGACGATATTCGCAACCTGCACATCAAAGTGGTCAACGGGACCCCGGTTCGGATCAAAGATATTGCAGACATCAGTTTCGGAAAAGAAATTCGCCGTGGTATTGTTACGCGCAATGGTGAAAAAGAAGTGGTATCCGGAATCGTGATGCAGCTTTTTGGCGAAAACACGTCTGATGTGATCCAGCGTCTGTATAAAAAAATTCCGGAAGTCCAGGCATCCCTTCCATCGGGAATTCACCTGGTTCCGTTTTATGAACAGGCCGAACTGGTTGCCGAGGCAACCGATACGGTAAAAAAAGCGCTCATATACGGCGCGGTGCTGGTGATATTTTCCTTATTTCTCTTTCTGGGCAACTTGAGGACCGCTCTGATCGTGGCCCTTGCCCTGCCCCTGTGCGTATTAATTGCCGTCATTTTTATGGGGTTTAAAGGGTTGTCCGCAAACCTCATGTCCCTTGGCGGTATCGCCGTGGGTATCGGTATGCTTGGAGACGGGGCCATCGTGATGGTGGAAAATATTTTCAGGCATTTATCCGAACCGCAAAACCGCGGCCGTAACAAGATAAACATTATTTTGCAGGCAGCCAAAGAAGTCGGCCGACCCATTGTCTTTTCCATTGCCATCATCGTTATTGTGTTCATGCCGATCTTCACGCTACAGCAGGTTGAAGGCAAAATGTTTTCTCCCATGGCATTTACCATCACATTTGCACTCATCGGGTCCATTCTGGCAGCCCTGGTGATGGCCCCGGTTTTATCCGTTTACATTTTGAAGCCGCGAAAAGGCCAGGAATTTATTGTGTTGCGGTTTTTGAAAAAACTGTATCGGCCGGCACTGATTAAGGCCATTGATCACAAAATATTTGTGCTGCTTGTCACGGTCATTATTTTTGTTGGCAGCCTGATGCTGGTTCCCCGGCTCGGAACTGAATTCATCCCCACCCTTGAAGAAGGATCCATTCTGATCGGGGTAACCATGGCGCCTTCTATTTCCATGGATAAAGGCAAGGAAATTGTCATGAAGCTGGAACGTAAAATTATGGCTTATGACGAAGTGGAAGAAACCGTTTCACGCATCGGCCGGCCGGAAGCCGGAAGCCATCCCCACCCGGTTAATTACGCCGAAGTCCATATTGAACTCAAACCATTGCATGAATGGAATAACTACACGAACAAGGCGCAGTTGATCTCCGCGCTGGAAAAGTCATTAAAAGAATATCCCGGCATTCAGCTGAATTTTACTCAGCCCATTCAAAATGCGTTTGACGAATTATTATCCGGTGTCAAATCCCAGCTGGCCATAAAACTCTTCGGTGATGATTTAAATATACTTAAAACCAAAGCGGATGAGATTAAAAGCGCCATCATCGACATTCCAGGCCTGGTAGACCTTTCAGCAGAACAGAGCTTCGGACAGCCCCAGATACAAATCATTGCGGACCGGGACGCCTGCTCCCGTTATGGGGTGAACGTATCTGAAATACTTGAAATTGTCGAACTGGCCATTGGCGGTGAAGTCGTTGATCAGATTTATTTGAATAACCGCCGATTCGGTATCCACGTCAGATTCCAGGAACAATTCCGCGTTGATCCATCCGCAATTTCCAACCTGCTCATCCGGACGGAAAAGCAACAGCTGATTCCGCTCTCGCAGGTTGCCGAGATTAAAAAAGTCATCGGCCCATTACAGATAAACCGGGAAGAAAACCAGCGCCGCTGGATGATTCAGGCCAATGTCCGAGGGCGTGATATGGGCAGCGTGGTATCAGACATCCAGCGCCTGATTTCAGAAAATGTGTCGCTGCCCCCGGGATATTTTATTGATTACGGCGGACAGTTTGAGAATCAGCAACGGGCCATGAAACGGTTAAATATCATTGTTCCCATTGCGATCCTGTTGATTTTCCTGATGCTGTACATGGCCTTTGACGATTTTCGGAATTCCCTGCTTATTATTATCAATGTACCGCTTTCCCTGATCGGCGGAATTATCGGGCTTTATGTTTGCGGAGAATACCTTTCTGTGCCGGCTTCGGTGGGCTTTATCGCTTTGTTCGGCATTGCGGTCCAGAATGGCGTGGTGCTGGTGTCATATATTAAACAGGAGCGGGAACATGGGGTCGATCTTCGTGAAGCATTGGTTAACGGCGGACTCCTCCGCCTGCGGCCGGTTTTAATGACGGCTTTTACCACTATTGTCGGCCTGATTCCTTTGCTGCTGTCAACCGGCATCGGCTCGGAAGTTCAGCGGCCTTTAGCCATCGTGGTGGTCTTCGGCCTGATCTCATCCACATTTCTCACCCTGTTTTTGATTCCTGCCATGTACGGCTGGTTTGAAAATGAAGATAAAATTAAATCCGTACAGGCAAGGTATTATGAAAAACTCGGAGAAAGCACCTGATAAGCAGGTAATTTTGTGAAACACTGCCCCCCTTAATTCAAATTGACTTCAGCTCGAATTCAGGGGGGCTTTTTTTATTATTTATTTGTAGAAGTAAAATTTATTTGTTAATTCATAATTAAACAAAGATTGAACCGCCATCACAACTTAAAACAATTTTTCAGGTCCTCCTTCCTGAGTCTAAACGTTCGATAATTCTTGCACTTTTTAAAATATTCAAGGCAAGATCGAAATGTCAGATTTACGACTTACTCAAATACCCGCATCCGGCACCAGTCATGTCCGATTTCGCGGCGATACCATCATCTTTTCACTCGATTTAACGGAAAAAATCTCTGGCAAAGCATGGATTCGAACCAATCTCGGTAATATACAAACATCCCGATCAGAAATCATCCAGGCCGTTTTATCAGATGAACCCATCCTTGGCAGGGCGTGGTACGACATCCCCATGACGCAGGTAAAACCAACAAGGTTTGAAATTAAACTGGCCTTATGTGATGTCGGTCATTTTGAAGCCAAATGTTTTTTCAGGGAATCCGGCAAAAAAACGCCTGTATGGCCGGAAGGCGACAATGTGACAATTAATGTTGAGCCGGCGGATATGTGTTGCGCAAACATCATTTATAATGCGTTTGTCCGGCAGTTCGGCCCCAATAAAGCAGGCACTTATCCGATTAGTCAAAAAAGTGTGGCGGATATTCAAAAACTGGATCACGAAGGGTATGCCGTGATCCCCCCTTCGGGAACATTTCGGGACCTGGTTAAAGAACTTGATTTTATAATCGGCACGCTTGGCTGTCGAGTCCTGCATCTTTTGCCGATTAATCCGACTCCCACGACGTATGGCCGGATGGGTAGATTCGGCAGTCCGTATGCTGCGCTTGATTTTACCGGAATTGACCCGGCGCTGGCGGTTTTTGATCTAAAAGCAACGCCTTTGGAACAGTTTGTGGAACTGGTGGATGCCGTTCATGCGAGAAACGCTAAAATTATCATTGATCTTGCTCCCAATCACACCGGATGGGCCGCTGGACTCCATGAAACCCACCCTCAGTGGCTCGTAAGGGACGAAAACGGAACCATCCAGGCCCCCGGGGCCTGGGGAGTTATATGGGCGGATCTGACACGCCTGAATTACAATAACAAAGACTTATGGGAATATATGGCAGATGTTTTTCTGTTATGGTGCAACCGGGGCGTTGACGGGTTCCGATGTGACGCCGGTTACATGATTCCGATCCCGGCCTGGAACTTTATTGTGGCAATCGTCCGGCAGCAGTTTCCGGATACTATTTTCTTTTTAGAAGGCCTGGGGGGAAAGATTTCCGTTACAAAAAAAATCTTAAGTTTATCCAATTTTAACTGGGCCTACTCCGAATTGTTCCAAAACTATAATAGAAATGAGATTGAAACATATTTTCCCCTTTCAAACCGGATTTCACTTGAAGACGGACTGATGATCCATTTTGCCGAAACCCATGATAACAACCGTCTGGCCGCAATATCTACGGCATATGCCGCCAATCGCACAGCGCTTTGCGCGCTGGTTTCAAATTGCGGTGGTTTCGGGTTTGCCAATGGGGTGGAATGGCTTGCCACCCAAAAGATCAATGTGCATGATGCGTGTTCTCTAAACTGGGGGGCAGACAACAATCAAGTGGACCTGATACGGCGTATCAATTTACTGCTGAAATTTCACCCGGCATTCTTTGACCGGACCCGGATGCAGATGATCCAGGAAGGAGATGGAAACTATATCGCTGTGTTAAGACACCATCTACCCACAGACAAACGACTTCTGGTTCTGGTCAACCTGGATATGCATCACCCGGTGCAGGCAAGGTGGAATCCAGCTGTCTTTGAACCGAATTTATTTTCATACATTGATATGTTAAGCGGCCGCACTGTCAGTGTCACGGAAGATAATGGACAATTCACATATGATCTTTCCCCGGGATATGTATGCTGCCTGTCACCCACTCCGGAGGACCTGATTGAATATGTTCACAAAAAAAACCACACCCTTCTGCCCGATCGTATTCATCTCCAATGCCTCCGATCGGTTGTGCTTGAAATATACCGCTTTTTCATCGGTTCCATCAAACTGTCGGATTTTCATATTAATCACGCCGTACAAAGGCTTGTTAATGATCCCGAGCAGTTCTGCCGGTCTTTAAACCCCTATTCCGAAGAGAGTCGACTGATCATATGGCAATGGCCATATGACAGCCGCAGGCAGGTGATGATACCGCCGAATCATTTATTAATGGTTCGGTCTGACATTTCTTTTAAGGCAAGAATCGTTATCAGCGAAAATTTTGTCGAAAAAACCATGGCAAATCATCGCAGTCTGAAATGTGACGACGAAACACATTTTGCCATATTCCTGGTGCAGCAACCCACCAAAAATCATTTCACCGCCACTTTAAAGATTTCTGTTTATAATGACAACACCTGTACCCATGTTGAGGCCCCATTATTGTATCTTGCAAACCATAAGCATGCATGCGTTCAAAAAATTTTTGACCGAAAAGATATTCTGAACCGGCCTTTGCGGTTTTTAGGGACTAACGGCCGGGGGGCCATGTTGCGGGTTAACGCAAAGTGGGGAAACATTGAAAGCCGATACGACGCCCTGCTTTCCGCCAATTTAAACCCGGATTATCCGGATAATCGCTGGATGATGCTGATTCGATGTCGGGCCTGGATCGTGTTCCAGGGATTTTCTTCCGAAATTTCAACCGCTTGCCTGAAACGATTTTCTTTTGACTATGAGCCCGGAGATTATGAATCTGGGTGCCGCTGGGAATTTGCCGTTCCCACCGGCCAGGGCCAGCACATCATCCTTCGGATCACCGCCAGGATGATCCAAAATAAAAATCAAATCTGCCTGTCTTTTACCCGCCCGGATGCGGCCGGAAAAACCAGGGTATTGCCAAACGACCATTCCGTAAAGGTCATTATCCGCCCGGACATCGATGACCGCAGCTTTCACAGCACCACTAAAGCCTATACCGGCCCTGAACATCAATGGCCGTCGGCCACCCTCCCGACTAAAGACGGATTTTCATTTAAACCGCATCCGGACCGGACGCTTCAGATAAATTCAACGTCCGGTGAATTTGTATGGGAACCGGAATGGCGATATATGATCAGTTTATCCACAGACGCGGAGCGCGGAATGGATCCCCACACGGACCTGTTCAGCCCGGGTTACTTTTCCGCTCTTTTGCAGGGTAACGAATCCCTGAAACTGTCTGCCGCGATTTTATCACCGGGATACAGCGCCGCACCTGCTACTGGTTTAAATAAAGCACCAGCCCCGCAACCCTTAATAACCATCCCGGAAAGGGAGTTTTTATTGGATTCCATGCGCCGGTCCTTAAAGCATTTTATTGTTCAGCGAAATTCATATAAAAGCGTCATTGCCGGGTATCCCTGGTTCCTGGACTGGGGCCGTGACACATTGATTGTATCAAGAGGCCTGATTGCATCGGGATTTATTTCAGAAACCAAATCAATTTTAAAACAATTTGCCGCATTTGAACATCAAGGCACGCTTCCGAATATGATTTTCGGTGCAGACACCCAAAACAGGGACACTTCAGATGCCCCGTTATGGTTTGCGGCGGCCTGTAAAAACCTGGTCCGTAAAGCCGGAGACATGCGTTTTATTGATGAAAAATGCGGTGACAGATCAATCCGGGATGTCCTGCGGTCAATTGTCAATTCATATATCAAAGGCACACCCAATGGCATAAACATGGACCCGGAAACCGGTCTGGTGTTCAGTCCGTCTCATTTCACCTGGATGGATACCAATTCCCCGGCAGCCACGCCCCGGGAAGGCTATCCGATTGAAATCCAGGCATTATGGTATCATGCCTTAAAATTTATGGTTCAGATAGATCATCCGGATCATGCGAAAAAATGGAAAAACCTTGCCGACCGGGTTTTCAAATCCGTCCGGAAATTGTTTTACATGGAACAACCGGGGTATCTGTCTGATTGCCTGTATGCGTCTTCCGGGATGTCAGCAAAAGATGCGAATGCAGATGATGCGCTCCGGCCCAATCAGTTATTTGCAATCACACTGGGTGCGGTGACAGATCAACACATTATGGAAAATGTTATCCGCAACTGTGCCTCTCTTGTTATTCCCGGGGCCATTCGGAGTCTGGCGGACCAGCCGGTTAAAAAACCCCTGAAAGTCATTCACAACGGCCATATTCTCAATGATCCGTATCATCCCTATCAGGGATTTTATTCCGGAGACGAAGATACGCAACGCAAACCGGCATACCACAACGGCACCGCCTGGACCTGGATCTTTCCATCATTTTGTGAGGCCTGGGTCATGGCGTTTGGTAAACACGCAAATGAAACCGCCCTTGCCCTGATGGCGAGCAGTTCCGAAATCATAAATATCGGGTGCGCCGGCCATCTTCCGGAAATTATGGATGGCGATTATCCACACCATCAGAAAGGATGTGATGCCCAGGCCTGGGGGGTTAGCGAGTGGCTGCGTGTATGGATAAAATTGACGGCTTCGTAAATCCCGCCTGGGCGGGACTGCGTTGCGCTGCACCCTTCGCTGCTTCGTAGGATGCATTTTATGCACCATTTACATACTAATCATAACTCAGGATTTGCGCGCCTTGCCAATTTTATGAGATTGGTGAAATTTTATACTTTGCCGTCGAAATCTGACTTTTACGGGAATGGCAAAATTGACCAATGGTGATTTCCATTGATCGAAATATAAATAAAGATCTTCTATGGTTAACTTGGAGGTACGACAGATGAGTATCAAAAAACAATTTTTAAAAACACGTCCGATCTGCAAGGTCTCATTTCGATTGTTAAAAGAAGATGTTAAAAATGCAAAATCCGTTCATATTACAGGTGAATTCAACGACTGGAACAAACTTGAAACTCCCATGAAAAAACTCAAAAACGGATCGTTCACCATTACCCTGGATCTTGAAAAAAACAACGAATACCAGTTCCGATATTTAATTGATAAACAGACCTGGATCAATGATGCGGAAGCTGATAAATATGTACCCAGCGGATTTACTGGCAGTCAAAATTCAGTTGTGTCTGTTTAACCTATCATCAAAAGGAACAAATGATGAGCTATATTCAAACATTCCAGGTATATCCGAAAGTACCGAAGAGACTGGCCTTTGCTGAAAAAATGGTCAGAAACATGTGGTGGTCATGGAATCTGGATGCCATTGAACTTTTACGCCGGATTGATCCCAGGCTATGGAATGAATCCGGAAGAAACCCCATCCGGTTTTTCTCCCTTCTGTCACAGGACCAACTGGAAAACATATCCAAAGATGACAGTTTTATGGCACACCTCAATCGGGTTCGGACCGCATTTGAAAAGCAGGTGGAATCCGAACCGGAACAGCTGAAAACAGAAAGCGACATCCAGGGAACCGTGGCTTATTTTTCCATGGAATACGGCATCCACGAGAGTCTTCCGCTTTATGCCGGTGGCCTGGGTATGCTGGCCGGCGACCATCTCAAAGCAGCATCCGACAGGGGAACCCCCCTGGTTGCGGTGGGTCTGCTGTACCGCATGGGATACTTTCACCAATTCATGGACCAGAACGGCTGGCAACAGGAAAGATATCCGGAAACAGACCTGTTTCAATTGCCCATTGAACGGGCAACCGATGTGAATGGAAAAGATCTGTATATATCCGTATCAGGCCCGGACGACGATATCCTTGCCCAGGTATTTAAAATGATGATCGGCCGCATTCCCCTCTTTCTGATCGACACCAATATCCGGGAAAATTCTCCGGAAAAAAGGAATATTACCTCGCGATTATATGTGGCGGATTCAAAAATCCGTCTTGCCCAGGAAGTTCTGCTGGGCATCGGCGGCATGCGCGCGCTGGAAGCCATGGGCATCCATCCCACTGTTTGTCATTTAAATGAAGGACATTGTTCTTTTGTCGGCATAGAACGGGCCGTGCATATCATGAAAAAAAACAACCTGGATTTAAAAACAACCCTGGAAATACTCCCCCGGACCACGGTATTTACCACCCATACGCCGGTGGCAGCCGGCCATGATGAATTTCCCACGGATATGGTGAAGCCTTATCTCAAGCCATTTGAAAAACCATTAAACACCCGCATTGAAAAAATTATTTCCTTGGGCCAGAACAATCCGTATGAACCGTTTTCCATGTTTGCATTAGGGTTGCGGATGTCACAATACTGCAATGGTGTCAGCAAACTGCACGGCCAGGTGGCCAGAAAAATGTGGGCACGTCTCTGGCCCGGGTACTCTGAAGAGGAAATACCCATTGGCCATATTACCAACGGCGTTCATATTCCATCTTGGATTTCCATTGAAAACTCTATGCTGTATGAACGGTATTTGATTCCGAACTGGCATTTGCAGACCTGGAAAAAACCGGAAATCATCGACCGGATTGATGATATATATAATGAAGAACTCTGGCGAGCCCATGAAATGTGCCGTGCCCGACTGGTCCGCACCTGCCGAAACCTGATGATACAGCAATACGGACGCCGGAATGCGCCGAAATCTGTAATGGAAGACGCGGCTTCTATCCTGGACAATGACGCCCTGACTATCGGTTTTGCCCGACGATTTGCCACATACAAAAGGGCCTATCTGCTGCTCCGGGACCCTGCACGATTTGAAGCCCTTTTAACATCAAAGGAATTCCCGGTCCAGATAATTGTTGCCGGCAAAGCCCACCCAAAAGACAATGAAGGCAAGGAAGTGATTCGCAAACTCATCGAGTTTGCTAAACGTGATTCTATCCGTCATCGGTTTATTTTTCTGGAAGATTATGATCCCTATATTGCCAGGCACCTGGTCCAGGGGTGTGATGTATGGCTCAATACTCCCCGCCGTCCGTTTGAAGCATGCGGCACATCCGGCATTAAAGCGGCTGCCAACGGTGTGCTCAATGTCAGTATTCTAGACGGCTGGTGGTGTGAAGGATATTCGGAAGATACCGGCTGGCTAATCGGGAACGGTGAGGAGTATCAGGACTACGATTACCAGGATGATGTTGAAAGCCAGGCCCTTTACAATGTCCTGGAAAACAGTGTCATCCCCTGCTTCTATGATCGAAGGCTCGGGGACACCCCGAATACATGGATAAAAATGATGAAATCATCCATTAAAATGGTCCTGGGACAATTTTGCGCCCATGGAATGGTCAAAAAATATGCCGCGTCATCCTATGTCCCGGCATCCAAAAGGTTTTATGAGCTGACCCAAAATAACGCCGAAGAAGCCCGTCGAATTGCCACCCAGCACAAGCACTTAAATACCAACTGGCATGATATAAAAATTGATCATCCGGTTCGAAGTTATGAAGGGCCGTTCCGTGTAAACGACACGATAGATGTCACGGCGAACGTACATCTTGGCAATATCCGTCCTGAGGAAGTAGAAGTTCAGCTTTGCTACGGCAAAATGAAAGATGTTGAAAAGCTGGAATCAATCAACATTGAAAAAATGAATCTGCTTGAGGACCAGGGGAATGGCCGTTATCGATACGGCACATCGTTATTGTGCGGCATATCCGGAAGGTTTGGATTAACCGCACGGGTGATTCCTTCCGGGGACAATCACTTAAAATATTCCCCGCATCTGATTACATGGGCGTGATTGAATTCATCCTTATTTTTAAAAAAATGAAATATTATGACTGTCAAACGGAAAAATCCACGGATATTAATTGTCACGCCGGAGACGACCTATCTTCCGGAGGGAATGGGTAACCTTGCCAACTATATGACCGCCAAAGCCGGGGGTCTGGCGGATGTGTCGGCAGGGCTTATCAGTGCGCTTTTTAACCAGGGAGCGGATGTTCATGTAGCCCTTCCGGATTACCGAGCAATGTTTGACAATAAACTGGACCCGGTCCTTCGTAAGCAACGGCAGATGATCCGCGATCACATGCCGACGGATCGTGTTCACCTGGCCGAAGACCGTGCATTTTTCTACGTCAACAATGTCTATTCAAGTTACGGCTGGGAAAATCTGCACATGTCTTTAGCGCTCCAGAGAGATGTGATGAATCATATTGTTCCCCGGGTCAAGCCGGATCTGATTCACTGCAATGACTGGATGACCGCGCTGATCCCGGCCATGTCAAGGGAAATGGAAATTCCCTGTTTGTTTACCATCCATAATATTCATACCGTCAAAACCTCCCTGGCCCAAATTGAAGACAGAGGGATTGATGCCGCCTATTTCTGGGACCATCTGTATTATGAAAACATGGCAGAGACGTATGAATCAGCCAGGGAAGCCATTCCGGTGGATTTTCTGACCAGCGGAATATTTGCCGCCCATTTTGTCAATACGGTCAGCCCGACATTTCTCAAGGAAATTGTTGTCGGTTATCATCATTTTGTCGCGCCCCACATCCGCCGGGAATTATCCAGCAAGTGGTATGCCAATTGTGCCACCGGCATCCTGAATGCACCGGACCCGAGTTATAACCCATCGTCTGATAAAGCGCTTGTCTATCAATACGATGAGAAGAATCATGTTGACGGGAAACTGCACAATAAACGATATCTTCAAAAAGCACTGGGCCTGATAGAAGATGACCAGGCCCCTTTGTTCTTCTGGCCGTCGAGGATGGATACCATACAGAAAGGTTGCCCGCTGATGGCGGAAATCCTCTACCACACCATTCATTCTTTCTGGGATGACAACCTGGAAATTATTTTTGTCGCCAGCGGCGGATTCCGGCAGCACTTTGTAGATATTGCCGCGTATCATGGTTTTAAAGACAGAATCGCTGTTTGTGAATTTGATGAAAAACTTTCCCGGATTGCCTTTGCGGCGTCTGATTTTATTCTCATGCCATCATTGTTCGAACCCTGCGGTTTGCCCCAGATGATCGCACCCATTTATGGTTCCCTGCCGGTTGCACGGGATACAGGGGGTATTCATGACACGATCACGCCCCTGGACGCTGAAAATGATATCGGCAATGGATTTTTATTTGAAACATATGATTCCGGAGGATTTTTCTGGGCCATTGCCCAGGCCATGGCTTTTTACAAACGCCCGGTTGATCAGCGGAAAAAACAAATTCAAAGGATCATGACCCATGCGGCAAAAACGTTTAATCATAATGTAACCGCACGACGTTATATTGAGCTGTATGAAAAAATGCTCGATCGGCCCCTCACACATGATTGATGGAGCAGAGAAGGTGGAAGGTGGAAGGTGGAAGGTGGAAGGTGGAAGGTGGAAGGTGGAAGGTGGAAGGTGGAAGAATCGGATGTCGCTTCGCGCCAACTGATTTTATATGAATTAAAATAAAATACATCTTATTAAAAGCATTTAAAATCCATGACAAACACCATTTCAAATTCCGATAAAACAAAACATCTGGCTGAAATCCGTACTCAAAATGATCCTTATTTAAGGCCTTACAAAAAAATAATCACGCGTCGTCTCCAGAAAATAAATGAAACCGAACAGCGACTGACCCAAAACAAAATGTCCCTGGTCGATTTTGCCGCCGGACATGAATTTTTTGGACTCCACTTTAATGGAAATGAATGGATTTTCAGAGAGTGGGCCCCGAATGCCAATGCTGTTTATATTATCGGTGAAATGACTCATTGGCGGGAAATACCGGAATACCGTCTCCGGAAGGTCAGCCCTGGGGGAGCCTGGGAAATCAATCTACCTGCCGACGCTTTGCACCATCAGGCGCTATACCGGCTGCGTATCCACTGGCCCGGCGGAACAGGCGATCGGATCCCTGCATATGCCCGCCGGGTGGTTCAGGATCCCCATTCCGGGATTTTCAATGCCCAGGTATGGCGCCCTCTCAGACCCTATGATTGGAAAAGCAAAAGACCATCCCAAGACATCGATGGCCTGCTCGTTTATGAAGCACATATCGGGATGGCCCAGGATTATGAAGGCATCGGCACTTTTACTGAATTTCAAAACAACATCCTGCCGCGGATTATTCGTTCCGGCTACAATACACTTCAGTTGATGGCAATCCAGGAACATCCTTACTACGGATCATTCGGCTATCATGTGTCTAATTTTTTTGCCCTATCCTCCCGGTTCGGGACCCCGGATGAATTCAAAGCCTTAATTGATGCCGCGCACCAGGCTGGTTTACGGGTCATCATGGATCTGGTTCACTCACATGCGGTAAAAAATGAAACCGAAGGAATCAGTCGGTTTGACGGCACATTATTCCAGTATTTTCACGAAGGCAACCGGGGTGATCATCTGGCCTGGGATTCCCGGTGCTTTGATTACGGAAAACCTGAAGTGCTGCATTTCCTGCTGTCAAACTGCCGTTTCTGGCTGGATGAATACCGCGTAGACGGTTTTCGTTTTGACGGCATTACCAGCATGCTCTATCTGGATCACGGTCTTGAAAAAGCCTTTACGACCTATGATGATTATTTTGATGCGAATGTGGATGAAGACGCCCTGGTTTATCTTGCCATGGCCAATAAAGTCATTCATGCGGTAAACCCCATGAATATAACCATTGCCGAGGACATCAGCGGCATGCCGGGACTGGCTTCGCCTGAAAATGAAAGCGGCTTCGGATTTGACTTTCGGTTTGCCATGGGAATCCCGGATAACTGGATTAGACTCATCAAGGAAATTCCTGATGAGCTCTGGCATTTGGAAACGTTATGGTTTGAACTCAACAATCGCAGACACGATGAAAAAACCATCAGCTACTGCGAATCTCACGACCAGGCACTTGTGGGAGACCAGACGATCATATTCCGGCTTATCGGGTCGGAAATATATGACCATATGCACATCGACGACACCCATTATAAAGTTGACCGGGGCCTGGCGCTTCATAAACTGATTCGTTTGATAACACTTGCGACCGCCGGCAATGGGTATCTTAATTTTATGGGAAATGAATTCGGACATCCGGAATGGATCGATTTTCCCAGACAAGAAAACGGATGGACTTACAAATACGCGCTCAGGCAATGGCATCTTTTGGACAATGCGGACCTGAAATATCATCAACTGGCCCGGTTTGACCGGGACATGATTCATTTGGCTAAATCACATCATCTGCTCGGTTCAAAATCAGCCCATTTACTACATGAACATAATGATGACAAGGTGCTCGCCTTTTTACGGGCAGACCTGGTTTTTGTTTTTAATTTTCATCCGAACCACTCACACGTTGGCTACCCGGTCCAGGCACCGCCTGGAAAATACCGGATGATTTTTAATTCAGACATGGCCGTCTTCGGCGGCCATGACCGCCTGGAAAAAAATCAGATTCATTTCACAAAAGCCCATGGATCAGATCATTTTCAGCCCCATCAATTAAGTCTTTACCTGCCGACACGTACGGCTGTCATCCTAAAAAAACAAAAATGATTGATTTAAAAAATTACTTTCAAAACCATTATTAACCCGGTAAAATAGAGTCAAGGGGTTTAAGTTTTCAATAGACATTTTTCATATTCTTAATTCAAACCAAAGGGGCTGCTTATGCCGATCAACACGCTGCTGAAAAAAACTGAAAAATTTGAAATTGAAACGTATAAAAAACCCAAAGACCGGAAAATGCTTGTCGAAACGCATATTCCCTATTCCGGGTCCCCTCATAAACATCCGTATGATTCTGAAAAAATGATTCTCGTAATTGACCCGTACTATACCAGCACGTTTTATTATGAATTTAACAAATCAGACATTTCATTTATTGAGGAACTGCCGAACCTGGTTAATTTAAAAGGTGAAGTGTTTACAATCGTCAGAATTTGGATCAAAAAAATGAGCATTGCCGTGCGCTCCACGCCGTTTATTGTGGGGGACATTCAGGGTTGATGGCTTTGTAAAAAGACCAAATTCTGTGTTGCACTGCTTTCTTCGTCACTGCGGAGTAAAAAACCTACGCCTCATTCCTCAGAAATTGTGCGCCTTGCCAGTTTTTATTAAAATGGTGGAGCTTTTTTCTTTGCCATCCGAAACTGATCTTTTCCTCGTTCCAGGGCTCTGCCCTGGAATGTCTGCCAGGAGGCTCTGCCTCCTTTTTTGTACCGGATCCTGCCGGTGCCGCCTTATCAAGGCAGAGCCTTACGATATGTGTTCCCAGGAGAAACCTGGGAAGGAGAAAATGAGTTTGTGTAACTTGTCCCCCTCTTCATTGCCTTGAACGCTGTGCAGAAATCGAAATCCCTTATAACAAATCCAGAGGGCTTTTAACGGAATCGATATCTTTTTTCATGACATGGGTATAAATTTCGGTGATTTTCACATCAGCATGGCCCATAAGTTTTTGAACCACTCGGATATTAGTGCCGGTTTCAAGTAAATGAGTAGCAAAGCTGTGACGAAAAGTATGGCAACCAGCCTTTTTGTAAATTTTGGCCTGGTTTAAAGATTGTTTGACCGCCTTTTGAAGTCCCGATTCCATAACGTGATGCCGCATGGTTTTGTCGGATCTGGGATCTTTTGACAGTTTTTTTGAAGGGAAAACATACTGCCATCCGGTCTCTTTGGATGCATTAGGGTATTTGCGAGAAAGGGCCGCAGGGATGTAAACTTCCCCGAATCCTTCCCGGATGTCCTCCTTATGTAATGCAATAACATAATCAATTTGCTCTTGTAATTCCTGCTGTATGGAATCAGGCAGAATTACTGTGCGGTCCTTGCCCCCTTTGAAGTTACGTATAAAAATCCTGCCCTGGCCAAAGTCCACATCCTTGATCCGCAAACGAACACACTCCATAAGCCTGAAACCGCAACCATATAACAATTTCGCCATCAGAGCGTGCTTTCCCTTCATATTGCCAAGCAGCTTAGAAACTTCTTCCTGCGTCAATACTGTTGGCAGATTCATCCTGCGCTTTGACCGCGTTGGGGCGATGCCATCACCCAAATCAATATCCAGAACTTTTTTATATAAAAACACCAATGCGTTTAATGCCTGGTTTTGGGTTGCTGCAGCAACATTCCTCTTTTCTGTCAGGTAGCTCAAAAACCGCTCAACTTCGTTTTTACCCATATCTTTCGGATGTGTATTACCACCATAAAATTTGACATACTGTAATATCCAGGAGCAGTAAGACTGTTCTGTCTTGTATGCATAGTGATAATATCGTAAAACTTCACAGACTTGATCCATTAAACGATAGTCCGGATTCGGTTTAAATTTTACCTTGATTTCCATGTCTTAGTTCTATTATATAATTAAAGAGAAAATTTTAATGATAGATAAAAGAGTTAAAAAATTCAAGAGAAATATTTACTGGAGTTGAACTTAATATACGAATACATGGAAATATTTTCCAGATATATAGACCTATATCATGGAAAAATTTTACATTTATCAACACTGTTGGACGAATGATAATAAATTATCAGGAATGAATTTAGATAGTTATTGGCAAAGGCAAGCGGCTGAGGCTTAAGAAAAGGAGATCGAAAAAAGGATTCGCAGAACAGTTTTCGGATCGCTTGTCGGAGAACTTCCAACGCGAACTGCGAAATTCTGAACTATGGGATGAGATGGTGGCTGAATTTGGTGAGGAAAAAGCCCTGGAACTGCTCAAAGACTGTAAGGCAGATATTACCCCGCTGGATTCCAAGTCGTGAACCCTGGCATTGTTCAAACGATTTTCAATGATCACTTCGTAACTTTCCTCAAAAAGAAAATTCTGAGTCCGAGACAGATGCGTGCGGCAGGCAATATCATGACCTGCCGGACGCCTGAACAGGGGTATCATATTGATGCCTGCCCGAACGGGGATTATGAAATACGATTGAATAATTCCTGCAAGCACCGGAGTTGCCCCCAATGCGGTGCCACGGAAACGGAACTTTGGCTTGAGCGCCGCAAGCGCCAGGCTCTTGACTGCCGATATTTTCACATCGTTTTTACAATCAGCCATGATCTGCACCGGATTTGGCGAAGCAACCGAAAGCGATTTACGGATTTAATGATGCGTGCGGCATGGCACTCCCTTCGGGAACTGCTGGGCGACTGGAAATGGATGGGCGCATTACCCGGCGCCAACGCGGTGTTCCAGAGCTGGGATGATGAGATGAACGAACACTGCCATCTGCATTTTATTGTGACCGCCGGCGGTTTGACACCTGACGGTAGATGGATTGATGCTGATCCGAAGTTTTTATTGCCGACACCGGTTCTCGCATCCAAATTTCGTGGCAAGTTCCTGGCATATCTCAGGGAGGGATTCAATCCGTTGACGCCTGGCGGCAATGCTAAATCTGAAGGTGAGATGATAGTTCCGCCGCCGGGCATGAGCGTTCAAAAATGTTTTAATCTGTTTAACAGACTTGGTCGTATCAGATGGCATGCGGACATTGAACCATCATATGCGCATGCCAATGGGGTGTTCAAGTACGTGGGACGATATATTCGCCGGGGGCCGATTTCTGAGAAACGTATCATCGGATATGATGGGCAGAACGTTACGATTGCTTATGCGCATCCGGAAAAGCACAGTCGTCATGATTTCACTCTATCTGCGGAAGGTTTTATTATTCGATTATTGCGTCATGTTCCCGAAAAAGGCACGCACCTGGTCCGGTCTTATGGTCTTTTTCATCCCAACTGCCGGGACAAACTTGATGCAGCCCGCAATCATCTTGGGCAGCTTGCGCATGAACCGCTCACGAATTTTCCGCATACGCATGAACTGTTGAGACGCATGTTTCCAGACATGGAAGGTACCAGGTGCCCTTATTGCGGATCGGAGTTACGAACTGTGTTTATCTGGCGTCGCGGCCATGCTCCTTCCTGGAGACTGGCTGCGTGAAGGATTTAAAGGGTGGTTTGTAGATAAAAAATTAAGGGAGCAGTGTTTCCAAAATTATGATATATTATGTTTTATCCAGTATCGAAGCACATTCCGGATGCTGATAGGCGAGTTAAATATGGCGTATCATGTGTAAAAAAGAATTTAATGACGAAAATATCATTTTTGCACGAAAAAACCGTTTTCAGAAAAATCCATATATAAGTAGGAGATCGTCCAACCAATCGGATGATGACGGACAAACCTGGTTCTGAAATTTCAACAATAATTTTTTAAGCAACAGCAGGCGGTGGGCTTCGTTGACGCTTTTTCTTTAGCCCCGGTTTGCCGCATATCCGAAACGATAAGCTGACCGCTCGCTGCGCTCACTCTCGCTTCGCTCATCAGCTTATCGCGGCGGTTGCGCTTCGCTCCAATGTCCTTGATGGCTCCGCGCTTCGCGCTCCGCCTATCAAGGGCATTGGAGCCGACTGCGAGTCTCGACACGAGCTTACGAAAAAACTGTGGAACATTCAGAATCATCAATGTTTTATCTGTGAAGAAGAAATTAATTTAGATTTAAACACGACAAATATTGATCATATTGTGCCTTTGGCAAATAAGGGTAAAGATGCTGAGGTGAATTTTGCAGTCACGCATGAAAGTTGTAATAAGTCTAAACAGGACGCAAATTTAAAGATTGCAAAGATACTACAAAAACTTAGTAAGATTCAGAAATCAATACAGACTGAAACAAGTAAGTCAGCGTCACTGAAGGATGTATTAGAAAGTTATAATGGTTCAAAGCATGAGTTCAAATATAAAATTGAAGGTATGGAATTAAAATATTCCTTTTCAGCTATTGGAGATAACAAAACATACCAAGCACCAATATACACTGACAATCTTTCTAAAGAACAAACATGCTTTATAGAAGTCCCGATTGAGTATCTATACCATGATGAAATTATTAACCCACGCGGGATAAATAATAGTATCGGAAAGCTTATTAAAGAATTTGATAAGCAAAATCCACAATTACATCTTAGTCTTGCTCGGATAGAGGATGGAAAGTTAAAAATATTTGATGGTCAGCATAAAGCCGTTGCTCAAATTCTATTAGGCACAAAAAAATTGGTAGTCCGAATTTTCTTGGAGCCAAACGTAGACCGGTTGACAGAAACAAATACTAATGCTGGAAGTACCCTGCGACAGATTGCTTTTGATAAATCAATAATGAGGCAATTAAACAATACGCTTTATTCGGAAAGGGTTAAAAAGTATCAAATAGCCCATAATCTAAAAGAAGATGATTATTCTTTTTCAGAGCAACAGCTTATTGATTTTTTCAAAGGAGATGGGGCTAATATAAAAAAATACATTATTGACTCTATAAAACATTCAATAACGAATGCAAAAGACAATAAGCTAAAAGACTATATTGATTTTGAAGGGAAAGCCAAAGAGTTGCCTATTTCATACAGTGCTTTTGATAAGACTATTTTGTCTTCATTTGTTAGTGCTAAACTTGTTTTAAAAACAGCAATAGATTCAAAAACAGATGAAGGGTTGAACCCAAGAGAATTGGAAATAAATCAAATTGTAAGAATTTTAAGTATACTGGCTGAAAATATTTACATGAACAAGTTTTTGCCTGAAGTAGGAACAGCGCAAGTTGAAAAGAAAATTATTGATAAAAAGGACACAGGTATAACAGATGACCATTTGATAGCATACAGAATCAGCAAAGAAGAGATTTTATATAATTGGTTGCAATATCTGAAAAAAGTTATCACTACATACTTTGCAAATACCGGTAAAATGGTTGCCGAAGAGAAAATTTTCCAGACACTATTTGATGATCAAATTTGGATAAATATTGAAAATTTTATCAAAAACCTTAGTCAACTTCCATTATGGAAAGACAGATCAATGGCAAGTACTATATTTTCTGGTAAAAAGAATTATGACTATTGGAGAGAGATATTTGAAACAGGTAGTAGCTTAGACGGAGCAGTTGTTTTGACTAATCCGTTAAACTTTATCGAAATGATCAAGAGTACCGAAAATTTTGTATAACAAAAAAATGCAGGGGACGCAAAAAGCCGCGCCCCTGATTTTAACGATAAGCTGACCGCTCGCTGCGCTCACTCTCGCTTCGCTCATCAGCTTATCGCGGCGGTTGCGCTTCGCTCCAATGCCCTTGATGGCTCCGCGCTTCGCGCTCCGCCTATCAAGGGCATTGGAGCCGACTGCGAGTCTCGACACGAGAAGGAAATAAACTGACTTTTCCTTCTCATGTCTGCGATTCTCGCGGCTCAACCGCCGCGTTATATGGAGATAAGTATCAGATGAAGTCAATGTTTAGATACCTAGTTGTATTTTCTATGTCTATATATGCGCTTTGGTTCTTTATTCCTTATGTTACTATTCACTTCAGTCTTTATAGTAAAGAAATATCTGATATTTTATCTTGGACTGGATTAGATGCTTTAATTGGATATAAAGCCCAAGATATTATTGGGTATATATTTTTATTTTCATTTTTAGTGGTAAGTGTTGGTCTTTTTAAATTTAAAATTTGGGCTAAAATTGGTTTTATTTTACTCACTCTAATTTCAATTTTTGCAACACCATTATCTGGTTTAATGATTCTTCCTGTTATAGATTCAATGCTGTTTCAAATTATGAACTTGGCTGATGGTATAATTATATCTTTAATGTATTTTTCTAGTTTAAGAAATGAGTTTCATTAAAAACCATACAATAAAAATGCACTCGGAAAGTCAAAAGCTACACTCCTCGTACCTCGTCGCTACGCTTTTGCCTTCCGGTGATTTTAGCCGATAAGCTGACCGCTCGCTGCGCTCACTTTCGCTACGCTCATCAGCTTATCGGCGGCAGTTGCGCTTCGCTCTAACGCCCTTGATGGCTCCGCGCTTCGCGCTCCGCCTATCAAGGGCGTTAGAGCCGACTGCGCGTCTTGGTGGCTGCGCAAGCAAGCTTGCTCCACCACCTGCGATGCAAAGTTTTGAAATTGATAAAACATGCTGTGAAACGCAGAAATTAAATTTTAACCACAATGTCAACCAAACAGATATCACTCAAAAACTTGTTCTTGATGAAAGGGAATGTGACGTGATGGTCGCTACATATCCATGTACCAAATATAGCACCATAGCCGATATTCATGCCACGAAAAGTAGGGACGTCCTTAAATAATTAAATAACTTGACGCAAACAGTCATTCCTGATGATCAGCAGATATGGCTCGCCAATCACGAATAGACGCTCCGGGTGTATTGCATCATGTGATCATTCGGGGAATAGAACGTAAAAAGATATTCAAACAGTCATTCCTGATAATCAGCAGGTATGGCTCACCAATCACGAATAGACGCTCCGGGTGTATTGCATCATGTGATCATTCGGGGAATAGAACGTAAGAAGATATTCAGGGATGAGACGGATCAGCATGATATCATTGACCGGCTGGCCCGCCTGGTGCCTGAGACTGAAACCCGTTGCTATGCCTGGGTGTTGATGACGAATCACGCTCATTTTCTTTTTCGCTCCGGTCCGGCCGGGCTTTCCACCCTGATGCGACGTTTGCTTACGGGTTATGCGGTCAGTTTCAATCGCCGCCACAAACGTCACGGCCAGTTATTCCAAAATCGATATAAATCTATTATCTGCCAGGAAGATGCTTACTTAAAAGAACTGGTGCGGTATATT
>JABZFM010000050.1 GCA_014237465.1 Desulfobacteraceae bacterium
GCCTGCAGAAACACATTATATCATTGGGCATCTTATCGATTCTGATGATCAGGATATTGTTGATGAGGCATTTGAGGCCCTGTCCATGGCCGAGGCAATCTTAGAAGCGGAAGACGATTCGGAAGCGGATGATGAATTTGATGACGATGGTGAATTCGACGAGAACAATGATGACATAATTCTTCATTGACATATTGTAAAACAAAAAGATTCATAATCCATACTTTGATACCGCTGACTTATTAAGAGTCAAGAGCAGACTTGACCCCAGGCTTTGACCCCAGGCTCCCCCAGGCTCGGCTTCAGTGACTTATTGACTTATTGGGCATCAGCTTTCCGTCTTCTCCTTTTAGGAGCAGTATGGAAAGATCCACGCTCTAAGGAAATTTGTCTAGCAAGGTACATTTTTGCCAGACTTTGGTAGGGCACATCTTTCTTGTTTGCGAGGGTTTTTAGTTCAGCCAGCATACCCTCCGGGAGACGAATTGAGATTGATTTTAACGATGGCTTTAGCTTGGGGAAAGAAGCCCTTTTGAAATCTTTTGCATCAAAATAATCAAGCGGAGAATGATTAGCCCAGAATTCACGTTCTTCGTCTTCGTTTTTGAATTTAGGAATGGTTTTATCCTTTTTCATCATAAAACTTTCTCTCCTTTTTATTCATATCCCTGGCGGAAATTACTCTGATTAGACTGTCTCTTCTTGTGAATATCACAATAAGAAAACGATCGGCATCAGTTCTGCCAAATGCAGCCCACCGTTTTTCAGGGATCGAATGTTTGGGATCGTCGAGAACAAGAAGTGGTTTGTTGAAGAATACCTGTTCAGACTCCCAGTTTTCGACATTGTGCTTGATGAGGTTCTTGTCGATATTACCTTGGTCCCACTGGAAACCAACGAAATTGTCAAATACATTTTCCATTATCTATAACTGTATATGGCAGGAATATACATGTCAAGGGTTTTCCACAGAGTAGAGGGGTAAATTTCCGCATGCCTGACGTTCGACTGTCTAGGTGAAGCGTGAAATGTGTCTTTTTAGCAGTAGTTTTGATGTAAACCGTTTAAATTTGTGTAATATTATCACATATATGAGTATAATACAACTTTTTTGCCTGATATCACATTATTGAATATCGTAATTTTTTGTCAGCATGAACAAATGCTCATGCTGAATGAAGGGTTTTTTTCTGTTTCCAACGGTCCTTGGGAATCCATATCGGTTTTTTTCATTTTAGGGTTGAGAAATTCGGCAATCAATGTTGTGGTGTTTTAATGATTGATTCTAATACTGATTCTCATCCCAATTGATGATATACTGTTCCTGCTCGATGGACTCCGGAGAATTCCGGTACCTTGATTTCGGACATTTTTTCCAGAGTTCGTGAAGACGGCGTAAAGCGGCTTTTCCGTTATACCCGTGCCGGGACAGCCAGCATCCGACAATCGTTCCGGTCCTGCCAATGCCTCCCCAGCAATGCAGATAAACCATGCCGTTTTCTTTGATCTCCAAATCGATCACATTAAGAATTTCCGATGTCAGGTTTTTAGAATCCGGTATGGAAAAATCGGGAATCGGATAGTGCCGGATTTTTACCGGCTGCCGGCGCAGTTGATTTACGAAATGACGGTAAGGCGCCATGTGGTCATCCGGATGGGTCAGATCGATAAAGCTGGTTATACCGGCTTTCAGCAAGGGTGTGATTTTTTTTATCGAAGATACTTCATCATATTCCCGGGGGTATTCTCCTGCCAGAAACTTTTTCGGCACCACCCAGTAACAGTTTTTAATGGGTCGGCGCATTTCCATTTTATCTGCCTGTTTCTTCAAAAGTTTCGCGCATGGCACTGTCTTTAACCGTTTCACCGTTTTCAAGATATCCGGCAGGAAGCGTCCATTTACCCTTCCGGGGTTCGATGTCACGGCGGCAAAGCAGAATTTTGTTTTCCCATTTCGGGATACACCCGACGACTTGTTTAGGGTTCTGGTAGTGAACGATTCCACATGCATGACAGGCATACCGGGGTCGGTCATCATCTTTGGGAATAAGCAGTTCAACCGGTTTGTCGTAATTGGAACAATATTTCATCTTCGCATAGTCCTTTCAGCACACTGCAATTATCTGATCCCTCAAAAGCGACTGAAGCAGCAGAACGACCTTTTGATAAATCATATATCAAGAAGTGTAATGGAAATTTGACCGCCAAAACAGACATCAACATCTTTTCCAGTCGTGCGCGGACGATTATGAATAATGCCTGTATACTGATATTGATCTGAATTCTTTTGATACGTATATTCATGGGAATTTTTATCCAGTCGGCAAAATTGATATTCAAGGACCGACGATGCCGTGACAGGGTGGGGTATATTGATATTCCAGAACTGCCCATGATTCAGTGTCTTTTTCATCACCCTGGAAAGTATCTTTGTTACGTGTTGACCTGTCACTTCCCAATTGATCTTTTGATCAGGTGCAATATACTGTGATATTGCAATTGCTTTATATCCTAAGATGGCGGCTTCTCTGGCTGCCGCAACCGTACCGGATTGATAGACATCTGTTCCAAGGTTGGCCCCGGGATTAATCCCGGCAATCAACCAGTCCGCCGAGGGCGCAAAGTGTTTTAAGGCCAGTCGCGTGCAGTCTGCCGGCGATCCATCCACTACATATTTAAAGCTTGATATCTTTTCAACGCGAATCGGCTCTTTTAATGTGACACGGTGACCGGCACTGGATTGCGGATCACGGGGGGCCACAATAATAACTTCTCCCATGGATAAAACCCCTCGGTATAAGGCGGTCAAACCTGGTTCGTCATGCCCGTCATCATTTGTCAGTACTATTTTCATCAGATACACCTTGATGGCTTCGTAAAAAGTCCAAATTCTGCGTTGCGCTGCATCCTTCGTTTCTTCATGGTACGCTAAGTACAAATCATCACTCAGGATTTGCGCGTCTTGCCAATTTTTATAATAATGGTGGAGCTTTTTTCTTTGCCATCGAAATTCGACTTTTTACGAGATTGTCATCTTAAGATCGTGAAAAGAAAATTTGTATCAATTATTTTTTTGTAAAACCAGGCACGACCAGTTTTTTTCTTCGGATGTTAACAGACATTTAAAATTATTTTTTGTATAGCGGTCAATGACTGCATCGATCTCTTCCGGACGAATGCCGGACAATACAACAGGTGCGCCGGGTTTGGAATTTTTTGAAATAACCGGAAATAAATTCATGATATCCGGGAATCTCAGGTTTGCTGTTATGAATGAAAATGTTGCATTGGGTTGTTCAGATGGATTTAAAATCCGGATTCTGTTTTCCAGTCCGTTGATTCGTGCGTTTTTTTTCGCTTCACTGATGGAGCACGGGTCTGTGTCTACCCCGATGCCGGTTTCAATGCCGAATTTTAAGGTTGCAATGGCCAGAATGCCCGACCCGGTCCCAATATCAAGAACCGTTGAATTTTGAAAGTCATGGATCAGTTTTTGGTCTTTTAACGCATATTCAATTCCCTGGATCGACAGCCGTGTGGTGGGATGTTCTCCGGACCCGAATGAAATACCCGGGAAAATATCGATGACAATATCAGAATCTAACTGATTATAAGTCAGGTTATAAGGCTTTACGATGACGGATGATGAAATCCTCACCGGCCGGTTGAATGATTTTTCAACATAGGAGGTGCCAAATATATACGTATATTCAAGTTCTCCTTCAGATATCAGTCCATTAAGCGCTTTTCTGATTTCTTTTCTTTTTATGTTTAATTCCGAAGATAGAATATTTTCGATTGAAGACTGGGACAGTTTTCTGTCTGAATTTAATACCAGTTCCAAAATTTTTTGCTTTAATGATTCATTTTCGATCAAAATATTACTTACCTCTTTAAAAATTAATTTGCATATCCGGTTCGGTTAAGTTGGTTAGAAAAATTGCACATCGCTAAAAGGTAGGGTGCATTCTATGCACCATATTCAGTGAAGTTTAAGCTTTCCCCCGGTGCGTAAAACGCACCCTACTTGAGCGAAGTGGATAACCAGAAAAATTAATTCATGGCAATGACAGTACTTATAAATAACTATGAACAGATATTCAACAGATAACCAGGCAACCAGACGGCCGGATCTGATCGATGTGAGTATACTCGCAGAGCATTCATCCGTTTAAAAAAATACTTTAACTAAATGTCTTTTTTGAATATAAATATCTGAAGCGGTTACAGTATATTTATGATGATCTCGTCGGAAAGTAATTTATAAAATGCAAACACGATCCTTTTCAATAAAATCTTTGGTTGTCGTTGCCGGGTTTACAGCACTTTTTCTTTTGCCGTTTATCAACAAGGCATTTCATATTGACGACACCCTGTTTCTGTGGTGCGCAAAACAGATCCAGGCCCATCCGTTTGATTTTTTCGGTTTCACTGCCAACTGGAACGGTGTGGAACGTCCCATGTACCAGATCAACCAGAATCCACCACTGGTTTCATATTATATCGCTCTTGTAGCCTCTTTTGTTGGATGGAACGAAATTGTCCTGCACATTGCTTTTTTAGTTCCGGCAATATGCTTAAGTATCGGTATCTATCTTCTGGCCCTTTTTTTCTGTCCCATGGCACTCCTTGCTGCGATGATTGCCGTCGCTACCCCCGCGTTCATAGTGTCTGCAACAAATGTAATGTGTGATATCCTGATGGTTTCATTTTATGTGTGGGCGGCTGTCTTCTGGCTTTACGGCATGGAAAAGGGCAGGACATTATTTTTTTTTATCGCAAGTCTGTTGATCGCATTATCTGCCCTGACAAAGTATTTTGGCATCAGCATGGTGCCGCTTCTGCTGGTATATACAGTGATGCAAAAACGCGGGTTTGATGCCCGTCTCTTTTTTTTAACAATTCCGATATTCGTCATGCTCGGATATCAATGGCTGACACTCACTTTATATGATACGTCTCTCCTTTCCAATGCCGTGTCATATGCCCTTGAGCGGGGAATTGCGGATTCCTCGAGCAAAATCATCACCAAAACAATGGTCGGATTATCTTTTTGCGGCGGGTGCCTGGCCGTTATCCTGTTTTACTCTCATATGCTCTGGTCCCGTTTTTTTCTGATCGGTGGCGCTGTTCTGCTGACATTTCTGACTGCCGTATTTGTCATCATGGATTCTTTCAGTGGGAATCTGGTAATCGATGTATCTCTTGATCCAAAGATTGTGATTATTCAGTTTTTTTTGTTTGTTCTTATCGGGTCTCAGATTATATTCTTGGCGGCAGCTGATGTATATAAAAATAAAGATTCGAAATCCGTATTTTTATTCCTGTGGGTCCTGGGAACTTTTTTCTTTTCAAGCCATGTCAACTGGACCATTAACGCAAGAACCATACTTCCCATGATACCGGCCGTCGGCATCCTGGTGGCCCGCCGGCTCAATGACCGTTATGAATTATCCGGCCCGGAAAATATCAGGCGTGTGTTATGGCCCCTGATTCCCGGGGCGTTCATTGCCCTGGCAGTATCCTGGGGCGATGCATCTCTTGCAAATTGCCAGCGTTCGATCGCTCAAAACATTCATTCCCACTTAAAAGATTATCAGTACAATGTCTGGTTTCAGGGGCACTGGGGATTTCAGTATTACATGCAGCTTTATAATCTAAAATCGCTTGATTATCGTAATTCTCTGATCGGCATAGGAGATATTATTATCATTCCGAAGACGAACACCGGACAGCTGAAACTCCCATTGGATCAATTCACATTTGTCAAAAAACTGGAATGTGACCCGTTAAAATGGGCCGGCACCATGTCCAAGAAAAACAGCGCAGGCTTTTATTCGGATACAAAAGGAAAACTTTTCCTGCCGTTTGTATTCGGTGATATTGAAGCAGAAGAATATTATGTGTTTATTGTGGGTAAATTTAAGAATCCTGAACAATACATCAAAAAATTAGAGGGTGATATATGAATTTTTAATTTTTGATCCGAATTTTGCCTGAGGCAGGTCTCTATGTTATGTCTGATCCGGTTTTTCATGGGGAGCTATGGATGAAATATATGATTCGAATATTTGACATAAAATCATTTCTATTATCATGAGTAATTAAAATCAAACCGATTTTTACAGACCTTAGCAATGAAGTGGTGCTTAATAAAATTAATAGTTTATATTGTTCCCCACGGAACTGACAAACAATTTTTATCACCAGATATACAAAAAAGAATAAAGGCTACTTTTTTATAACCTGTGTGCACAATTGTTTATTTTATTTAACGGAAGAGAAGTGTCGTATTTTTCAAAAAAAATTATTTCTATAAACACAGGCGCTGCAAGGTCTTAAAATAATCGTGTTTGCAACATCAGAAAAAAACATTATTTTATGAATAGAGGGTAAAGGGATTTCAGGCATGGTTTTTGCAGAATTATTTTTATGCAGACAATAGGATGCCGGAGCCTGTTTTTACCGTTGCTGCTTTTCCAGTTTATGAATGACTTCTCATTTGTCAGGAAAAGATATACACAAGGTTAACTTTAAAACAAATTATTACGGAACTGTATTGACCGGCATAAAAATCAAAAACTAAATCATGATGTTCACGGATTTATTCAACAAAATCCGTAAAAGGAGGCATTGTGACAGGAAGGGGCACGCATAATCCATCTTTAAGGATATGTGTATTCTTTTACATAAAGGTTTTCCTGTATTCTGCTTTTCTGTTTTTTTCTCCAATTTCGACTGGACTTGCCATTGAACACACCTCGATAGAAAAAGTTTCCCCCCCGCCTGACAATGAACCTGTTTATATCATACCGGAACAGCCGGACTCACCACTGAAATTCGGCGTTTCTATTACCCCGGGTACATATATCCATTCCATAGATTATCGATTATCATCTTCATATATAAATCCATTTGACGAAGAGTATCAAGTGACACAACATGCCGAAGTGTCAACTGTCGTGAGGATCGCACTGGATGAGTTTAAATTCTTTTCAGGGCTTAACCATTGGATTTGTGACGTGGAGAAAACCATGAATGTGTATTGCCGGAAGTTCATGCTTACCGGGGAAATAAATCTTGATCCGCAAAATACAGATCCGGTCGATTATATTGAAAAAGTCAATTTTGTCGCAGAAATTTACAAAGCAGAATATGTCAGGCCACATCACCGGAATAAAATCAAATCAATTTTCAGCCAGTTTGAAATTAATAAAGTAACCTGGAATATGGTGTTCCACCTCGATAGCCCGCAGGTGGCCTTTAAGCTGGGTATCGGTGATGCTATTATGATACATTCGTCTGCCGGTGAGGATGTTAAAGTCGGCGCAATGATAAAGTTATCAATTTAATCCTTAATTTTTTTTCAAACAGAATATATAATGTCACCAAAAAACGGAATTTAAAGTGGTTTGAAAATCTGCGGGACAAGTGTCGAATTTTCACGCTTTACAGAAAAAGGAATCCGGATTTTGGTGATACAATATAAAAAGTACCTGACTGTTCTGGCAGTAATTTTTTTATGCTGTCAATTAATCGGTTGTGCCCACACTTCTATGAATCCTGATTATTCCGGGCCAAAACCATTGCCCGCCAATCTTGAAAAGGAATTTGACTATATCAAGTTTAACGGAGCATACTCATCAGAGATTCTTGAAGAAAACAAAAGGTTCACTCTCAGACAAATCAGGTTTGCGCCGAATACTAATATTATAAATATGGATCATGATATCATTTTGGATTATTATGATATCAAGAGTAAATTAAAATCTCCGGTAATTCTGGTGCTTCCCATACTCGGCGGGTCCAATTATTTTGCAAATACGTTTGCCGGATATTTCGCGGATAAAGGTTATTCTGCAATAATTGTTCACCGGCAGAAGCGATATAAGACATTCAAGGATCTTGAAAAAATGGATAAGATTCTGCGGCAGATTGTGTTCGATCACAAGCAGACCCTTGACTGGATCGGGATGCAGGACGAACTTGATTCTGAACGTATCGGCGTCTTCGGCATCAGCATGGGGAGTATCAAAGCAGCGCTCATCAGCTCTCTGGACAAACGGATCAAGGCCAGCGTGATGTGCCTGGTCGGCGGGAACCTTGCCGAGATTATTGCCACGTCTGATGAAAAAGGCGTTGTCCGGCGGCGGGAAGAATACATGGAAGAACATAATATATCCCGGGATGAGTTTCATGGCCTCCTGCAGTCAAAGATAACATGTGATCCAATCAATTATGCGGAGTATATGGATGCTGAAAATTCATTAATAGTCCTGGGTCGATTTGATTCTGCCATTCCCTATAAAAACGGCAATGAGCTTTGGGAAAAGATGGGTAAGCCGGAAAAAATAACCATGTTGACCGGTCATTATACCGCCATACTCGGACTGCAGTATGTGAAAATGAAATCATTGGATTTTTTTAACAGGAAGTTAAAGTAATCAGTGCTGGAACGTTTAAGGGTAATTGCTGAACTTCAACCTTCAACCTTCAACCTTTTTTAATATTAAAATCACATTGGAAGACCTATGATAAATCAAAAGATTACGACGGTTATTTTTTTATTGGCAGCTCTCGTATTTTCCGGGTGCTCACATTTTCCCAACCGATATGATGTGATGGGTAAGATGGGCAGCTGGAGTGTCTCGGAAAATGAACTGACACTGGAACAGAGAACTGTTTATTTCAATCACCGATCTGTTGACGATGTGCTTGCCAAAGCACAAATTATTGAAACAAAAGATCCCGCGTACAACAATATTAAAGTGATTGTAATGAAAGGAACCCCTTATGAAATGGGGTTTCAGAACGGTCGGCTGAATCAGGAAGACATCCATAAAAATGTGTACCATATTATTGGAATTGTCAAAGCATATGCGAATTCAAGAGGGGTGCATGAAGATGCGATGGATGAAGTCTACGACCTGATCGCGCCGTTTATTCCTATTGAAGACAAAGAGGAAATGCGCGGCCTGGCCCATGGGGCAGGGATTCCGTTAAGAGTCATTCACTGGCTGCATGCCATACCGGAACTGTCCGAATATGCGGGCAAGAAACAGTTCCTGAGAGGAAAGAAATACAAAAACATAACGCCTGAAAAAGGAAGTCTTGATGATCCGGAACTGGAGACATGCAGCGGTGTGATCGCGTTTGATGCAGCCACAAAAAATGGCGATCTCTATCATTTAAGGGTGCTTGACTGGATTCGGGAGCTGGGCGCCCAGAGATACCCGGTTATTCATGTTTATCAGCCGGATGAAGGATATGCATCCGTATCATTCTCTTACGCGGGATTTACCGGCTGTATCACCGGAATGAATGAAAAGCATTTGGCATTCGGGGAGATGGGATACGGCAACCGGAATTTTGAAACCCTTGAAGGTGTTCCGTTTGTATTCCTTTTTAAGAAACTGCTCAGGGAAGCAGGTACTATACAGGAGGCATTGGAAATTGTAAAAGATTCTCAGCGAACCTGCTCGTATGTCTACCAGTTCAGCGGGGCCAGTCAATATCCGGCTGTTAAGGGTGTGATGCTTGTTTCCGATTATCAGCGATTTGAGACTTTGTCGGATCATCAGGAGTTTTGTGATGAAGGGGATGATCAATGTTATCAGGGAATCAACAATGTCATATTTGCCGGTCATACAACGGGAAAACTGCGGGAGTTTATGGTAAAATATTATGGTGAACATGATCTTGAAACATTTAAGGAACTGGCGAAAGTAGCTGCCATGAAGGGAAATGTACAGAATGTAATTATGAAACCTGAAACCCTGGAATCATGGATGGTCAATGCCTCAAACACTTCAAAGGATGAAGAAGGCAAGGCCTGTAACCAGCAATGGTATTATTTTAATTTTGGTGAGATTATCGGCCGAAAATAAATTATCTTAAGATCATTTCTGATTGAATGTTCCCTGGCACCCGGTCATAGCGGCATGTTTTCGGGTAAGGGGATACTGGCGGCAATACTCCGGTTTGACATCCTGAATTTGGCACTCATAGCGGCCTTTTGAAGCAGCGGGTATCAGCCATGGACATTCCGGATAGAAACGGCTGGTGTTAGGCTCCTTCCAGATCTTGTATTCAGCCGTTCCGCTGTCGGAGTAAATTATCCTCACTTTTTCCATGATATCATGGCGATCACGCACTTCCCATCGTTTGTAATCATTTTCAGTGCAGTCATTGTGGTATTTCAAATTGCGGCAGCAGTTACCGCATTGACGGCATTTAAACTGCGCCATTTCGGTTTCAATCCAGATGCCCGTGCTTCCATTTTCATCATTTTGTCCGACAAAGGTTTTTGTCTGGAATACCTTGCTGCAGATATCAGCTATAACAGATAACGGATATGTTTTTTCACTTAATGTGTTGAACAGATATTCACCAAGTTCCTGATCATTGATCCGTCTCATCTTGCTTTTGCGGCCCCTTGTTATCAATACACAGGTATTTCTCCCTTCTTTCGTCACGATGGTGCGGTTGTCTGTAATGATCGGGCACAGCTCCTGGAAAAGATCAAACTGTGAGTCATACTGTTTAAAGTCAATCCGGATGGCATCCAGTACCTGCTTTTGTGCCAGAAAAATTTTTTCATTTTCATCCATCATCAGCTCCTGAAGCCAATAGTTATGCTTTATCGATAGAAACCACCCGGTTCCGTCCATTGTTTTTGGCCTGAAAAAGGGCGTCATCCGCCTTCAAGATCAGGTCTGCCGGATTTATACCGGCATTCGGAACCATTGTACATGTTCCCAGGCTGATGGTTAAGATTTTTCCGGTATCGGATGTTTCATGCTTTATTGCCAGAGTTTCAACAGCTTCACGGATTTTTTCAGCAAGAAAAGAAGCCTCTGATGCCAGTGTGTCAGGGAGAACAGCGATGAATTCCTCACCACCATATCTTGCGGTCAGATCGCCGGCGCGCTGCAGGTACTTATCAAAGACCCGGGCAATGGCTTTTAAGCATTCATCTCCCTGGGTATGCCCATAGGTATCATTATATGCCTTGAAATTATCAATGTCCGCCATAATCACCGAAAGCGATAGCTGCTTTCTCAGGTTGCGGTTCCATTCAACCACAATAGCCTGGTCGAAAAGACGGCGGTTGGCAATCCCGGTCAGATTATCCTTATATGCATATTCACGGTACTTACGGCTCTGTTTCATGATGGCAAGCGTGGCAAAATAAACGATAAAAGCAACAAGAATTCCGTAAATGATTCCATATATCATCTGGTTACTGTGATCCTTTTTTATTTTAAACCAATAAATACTGGTTTTAATTTATCAGAAAAAATGATCATCATCTGATCTACTTTTTAAGTAATTTTTTATGTTTCTATGATTCTGTATAAAACCTCTGTTTTTAAATAACGAAAAGGTTCTCATCATTTTTCATGCATGAGTCAGGTAAGAATTCATTCACTGAATTGCCATGTTGTAACTAATGAGCGTTTTCCCGCCTTTGACGACGGCTTTGATATTTTTCAGGGCCTTTATATCAGCCAGTGGATTTCCTTCGATGATTGTAAAATCAGCGTATTTACCTTCCTGTATCGTCCCTACATGGTCGGCCATTCCGATTATTTCTGCGTTTACGGAGGTTGCTGCTTTCAAAGCGTCGCTGTTTGTAAAACCGGCATGGATTAAATGTTCAAGTTCTTTATAATAAAAACCAAAAAAACTGAGCCCGGTTCCGCATGTATCAGTTCCCACTCCGATTTTCCCACCGGCCTGCCTGATCATTTCGACGTTTTTCAGGACATTCGGATAACTACGTTTAAAGAATTCAATATCCGGGTAAAATTTTTTCATGTAGTCATCCGGAGGATAGGGAGTTTGCTGTAATTTGAGGATTTCATTCACTGACTGGCGCATTGGTTCCGACATAAAATCCGAATTTTCGTCTGAATAAAGCCAGTTCAGTAATTCATCTGTTTCAAAATTATCTCCCATGACTTTGACGGTTGGAACAATGCCCATATTTTGCCGCACAAACCGGTCCACATCTTCGCGTTTTAATAAATCCGCTGCACAATGCTCCATTGTGTCTACCCCAATTTGGATTCCTTTCTTAAATCCGGCCCGTTCCATGTGATGCATTGCCATGCGCACGCCCCGTTTATTTGCCGTCCGGCGGAGTGATTTGAAACATTCATCTGAAAGATTGGTCAATTTGCCGTGAAACAGAAAAGATTCTTCGGAATACTGAGTTTTGATCCAGTCCGCCCCCTGGTCAATCAACCGGTTGGCTACAATGGCTGCCTTTTCCGGATCATTTAAACGTTCAACAAATTGTCCGCCGGCTATTATTGATTCAAAGAAATTCAATGTGGGGGCCATTTCAGGAACCCCGTCAGGGCTTGTGATAAAGGATGTTGTGGTCAGAATTCTCGGCCCCGCAATTTTTCCGCTGTTAATCTGATCACGCCATTTTATAATTTTTTTAGGAAACGCCCCCACGTCCCTGACGGTCGTCACACCATATTTGATACAGCTATGAAAGTTTTTTGCCTGCTGGGCTTTCATCTGCAGAAGGGCACGGGGGGTGACTTTAAAGACAAACGGAACTGAAATATGGATATGGGCATCAATCAAACCGGGCAAGACGGTCAAGCCGTTAAGGTTGATCCATTCATAATCAGGAAACGATTTTTTAGCCCATGGGTCATCAATTCCGGCAATCCGTTCCCCGTTGAATCGTATAACGCGGTTGGACTGGAGTTTGTCGGAAATGCCGTCAAAAAATCGGAAATTATAAAATCCTTTTTGGGTCATTACAGACCTCCTGTTTTTTTGGAATAATCTCTTTTATGGATAATTTAAAGCCGGGTCCTACAGAGCAGAACTTTATTGATAAATGTCCCTGTACTGTTCCCGAATCACTTTTTTATCAAATTTACCGACACTGGTCTTAGGGATGGCATCCACAAACACCACCGTATCGGGCAGTTGCCATTTGGCAAATTTTTTCGCAAGGTGGTTTATAATATCCTCTATGGTAAGTTTTCCTTTATCAACTTCACGAGGTACGACAAGCACCACCGGGCGTTCTTCCCATTTGGGGTGTGCAACCCCTGTGACAGCGGCTTCAAGGACTCCCGGATGGGCCATTGTTTCGTTTTCCATGTCCACGGAGGAAATCCATTCCCCCCCGCTTTTGATTAAATCTTTGACCCGGTCGGTAATTTTAATGTAACCTTCTTTGTCCATAGTGCCCGCATCGCCGCTTCGCCAATACCCGTCTTCGGTAAACTGGGTTTCAGACCCCGGGGAATTATAATATGTTGCAGTGACCCAGGGACCCCGAATCAAAATTTCTCCGGGAGATTTTCCGTCAAGGGGAAGCTCCTTGTCCTCATGGTCCACAATTTTAACATCCAATCCCACGACTGGATACCCCTGCTTGCGTTTTAAATCCCATTTTTCATCATCCGAGAGTTCTTTTTCCAGCCAGGGTTTTAATTTATTGATCGTCACCAGAGGTGTGGTCTCCGTAGCACCGTAGGCATGAACGATTTCCGCGCCGGTTAAGTTGTAATAGTCCTTCATAAGCGAAAGAGACGGCTCGGATGCGCCGGAAAGAAACCGGGCCCCGGTCAGATCCGGTTTCTTGTCAAGTTTGCGGATGTATTCCAGCATGGGCATGAACAGCGCCGGTGCACCGGCGGTTACGGTGACTCCTTCGCTGACCAGCGGTTCGGCCAGACTTCCCAGATCGGCAATATTGTACATGCCGGGCAGCACATATTTGGCGCCGATCAGAAAGGTCGCCTGGGGCATCCCCCATCCCAGCGCGTGAAACATGGGAACCAGCTGGTAAAAGCAGTCGCTGCTGGTCATCTCTGCGTTGGTTCCGATGGTCATGGCATGGAGATAGACATCCCGGTGGGAATAATAGACACCCTTTGGGCGTCCGGTGGTCCCGGTGGTATAACACGCGCCATATGCGGACTTTTCATCCATTATCGGCCATTTAATATTTTCATCTGCCGTTTCCAGCAGTTTTTCGTAGCTGTATATTGGTGATAATGTGGTATTAATTTCAGAAAGGTCTTTGTCGGTAAGTATTATATATCCTTTCACAGTCTCGCATTGACCGGCAATTGCTTCGGCAATGGGGATCAGTGTTTCATCCACCATGATATATTTTGCTTCCGCGTGATTAACCACATAACCCAGGTCCTGGGGTGTCAGGCGGATGTTGAGCAGCAGCAGGACAGATCCGATACCCGGAATGCCGTAATAAGCCTCCAGGTGGCGATGCGAATTCCAGTCCAGCACGCCAATCCGGTCGCCCACTTCAGCGCCGATAGTGGTCAGCGCGTTGCCAAGCCGTTTGACCCGGGAATAGATCTCTTTATAAGTGAAGCGGAGTTTGGTGCCGTCGGGCCGGATGGAAACAACCTCCTGCCTGCCGAAGCTCTTTGCCGCATGACGCAGGATGCTGGTGACATTCAGCTGATAGTTGTCCTGGGATGTTGCCGGAAATCCAATGATCGGTTTGCTGCCCATGATTGCCTCCTTTATTCAAAAATAAAAAAGTGAAAGATGATAAACTTGAGACCGAATCATTAATAATATAGTTTTATCTAAAATACGCTATTTTAAGTATAAAGAAAACTATAAAAATTAAAATTCAGGATAGTTAAAATATGGCCGTACGATAATAATCAAACAGGTGTTTTATTATTTTGAGGGCTTGGGCAGAGGGGGAAGCAGTTTGAAGCGGTTGGTTTTCAGCTCTTCGGGCGATTATGATAAGATTTGATAAACCTGACCGTGCCGGTTTTGCCGTTTAAAATCATGGAATGTGAAATCGCCCCTCTGGAATGGTATTTAACCCCTGACAGAAATGAGCCCCCGGAAATGCCGGTGGCGGCAAAAAACGCATCATTGCTTTTGATCAAGGTCTCAACGGTCAGAATTTCATTCAGGTCTGTACCGTAAGATATGATGGCCTGTTTTTCCTCCTCACTCTGTGGATCAAGGTGGGCAAACATCTGTCCACCCAGCGCCCGGATGGCGCAGGCTGAAATCACTCCTTCGGGTGTCCCGCCGGTGCCCATCATCACGTCAACATCCGACTCAGGGTTAACGGCCATCAATGAACCCGCCACATCGCCGTCCGTATGCAGCTGGATACACGCGCCGGTTTTTCTGATGTCCGCAATCAGTTGTTGATGCCTGGGTTTTTCAAGAACAAACACAATCAGTTCACTCACATCTTTGCCAATCGCTTTTGCAATATTGGTTAAATTATTTTTTACCGGTGCGTTGATATCAATTACATTGCCAGCTTCCGGCGGTCCGACGATTTTTTTCATGTAATAACTGGGGCCCGGGTCATACATGCTTCCGGCCGGGCAGGCCCCGACCACGGCAATGGCATTGGGCCGTCCAAGGGCCAGCAGGTTGGTCCCTTCCACCGGGTCAACGGCAAGATCAAGGGCGAGTCCGTTTCCATTTCCCACCTTTTCGCCGTTATAAAGCATAGGGGCTTTGTCTTTTTCGCCTTCTCCGATGATAATGGAACCATTGATATCAATTGTTGAAAACGCCTTTCTCATGGCATCCACTGCCGACCCGTCGCCTGCCTCTTTAAGCCCTTTGCCTAAAAATTTTCCGGCTGCCAGGGCCGCGGACTCGGTGACTCTCACAAGATTTAACGCAAGATTTTTATACATACTGTCCATGTTCGTCGATCCAATATTATTTAAATCTTTAAAACCCGGTATTTGAGGCCAGGTCGGAATAAAAATTTTAACGGTAGTTTATATTGGACAGGCCCAGGCTCTATTGGCAAAACATCAAATGGGCTGTCAATCTATTCCCATAAATCCCGATATGTGAACAGATTCTCATCGCAGAAATGCCACAAGATTCGACAGCGACCAGCCAAATTTAGATTTGAACTGGAGGAATTTTATCATGAGCATCGCTATCAGTGCTGTCCAAGTTTGGATATAAAGGGCATTTTCACTGGTGCCCACAAAGGTTTTAACCTTCAGATTGGCATTCATTAACTTTATCCCAGACAACGACCTTGCGCATGGGTGAGAGCCATCACTTTGTGCTTTGCGACCAGTGAAAATGATCAAAAGAATCCACCGGAACATTCAAAATCTTAATAACATGAGGTTAATCAGAAAAAATATTGACTTCATGATATCTGAATAACGTCATGGTTTAAAAATCAAATGCGCTTCCCACGCTCGCTATGGCAAATTCATTTTTAAAATGCGACATGATGATGGCAGAAGCATGAAAGCCAGTGCAATGGGATGTGCCCACAACTTTGACATTGTATTTCTTAAAGGTTTCCATGGCCCTGTTGATATAAGCTTCAGGCGCGGATCCTAAATGGGTGCCGCCGATCACGGCATGAAATTCCTTGTGCCCGGTTTTGCTGCTTAAGTCATCTAAAATTTCCACAACACCGGCATGGGCGCATCCCAGTAATACCACGGGTCCGGAATCGGTTTCCAGCAGCAGGCTTAAATCATCATTAAACGAATCATCAATAATGGTATCGCCATCCTTGCATTTTAACCTTACATCCCAGGTTTTCCATCCTTCGGGCCTTTCAATATCGGCAATGGCATAAATTTGGTCGTCAATCTGTGTAAAATGATCCACAAATTTGAATTCAGCGCCGTTAGCTTCATAGTCTTCTTTTTTATTTTGAAAGCCGATGGGAATTTCAAAATTTCCCTCCGGTGTTTCAATGTACGCGATTTTATTTTTAAAAGCATCCGAATGAAGATATACCGGCACTCCGGATTCTCTTTGTTTCAGTACCGGCAGCAGGCCGCCGGTATGATCATAATGTCCGTGGCTGATAATTATTTTATCGATCACGTTTACATTTCTTCCCATGAGGCCCATATTATTGATGATACCCACCCCCTGGCCGGTATCGTAAAGTACGGTATTTTTATCTTCAATTAAAAAGGAAAGCCCATGTTCGCCCATTAGACCTTTCGGCATGGGAACCCCAACCGTGTTTTCACATAAAACAGTTACTCTCATGTTTTTCTCCTCACCCGATCAAGTCGGAAACAATAATAAGATTATTTTCATAGATGGGTCCATCCTGCCAAAATAAGATATACGAAATCAACCGATTTTTTGGTTTCGTTGTGATCCAGTCGTTAGTGTAATTTAATTCTTGTTATTATGTACTTTATCGGCGGTCTTTGAGGAGGAACATTTCATGACGCTTCTTCCTCGCTTTTACCTTCCACCTTCGATCTTTTTCCTTTAATCTTTTCTCTTTCATTTTCACCGAAACCCTGCTTGACAGTTCCGGAGTTGACCCCAAAGTTGAATCATGCTTAAAATACAATTATTTTTATCTGGAACCGTTTCAACAGGTCTGCTTTTTTGAATAACCAAAGAATTGAAAGGATGGATTAAAATGATGCAAACTTATCATGGGAAAATCATCTCTTTGGATAAAGATAACAATGTCTATGAGTATTTGGTTGAAGACCAGGGACGGATTGTCTATCTGGGGGATTCTCTGCCGACGGAGTATTCAAACGTTGATAATTCTAATGTTGTAGAACTGGGCAATCGCGTCCTGATGCCGTCTTTTGGAGACGGTCATTTGCATTTCTCAAGCTGGGCATTGATTGCTGTTTCTTATTTTGATGTAAGAGAAGCAAAAAATATCAGTGAAATTCAGCAGATCATTCAAAAAGAAATGTCTGAAAATAAAAAGAAGAAAGCGGTTATCGCCTTTGGGGTATCCAAACACTGTGTTAAGGAAAAACGGTTAATCTGCCGCAAAGAACTCGATGACGTGTGCCCGGATATTCCCTTGATTATTATCTGCTATGATGGCCACTCAGCGGTTTTTAACAGCAAAATGATGGAAAAATTTTCCGATAGTGTTAAAAGCCTGCATGGATTTGATGCAGATAAAGGGCATTTATTTTATGAGTCGTATCTGGCAGGCACTGATTATGCCGCATCACTGGTTCCCCCGCTGGATCTTATAAACAGCATCATAAAAGGTTTTGATCTGCTGGCAGAAAAAGGGGTTGGCCTGATCCACGCAACAGAAGGAATCGGATTTCCCAAGGACCTTGATATTACACTTGTGAGCCTGATTGCACGTGCGGCAACAAAGAAAAGCCGGTTTCAGACACGGCTGTTTTTCCAGACCATGGAAGTGGAGAAAGTAGTAAAACGCAAACTGCCCCGAATCGGTGGATGTTTTGCCACAGCCCTTGACGGGTGTTTTGGCGCCTGTGACGCTGCTCTGCATGAACCGTACAGCAATGATCCGGAGAATAAAGGCATTCTGTACCAGGAGGAAGACGAGATCATTGAATTTGCAAAAAAAGCGAATCGCGAAGGCCTGCAGATTGAAATGCATGCCATCCGGGATGCTGCGGTTTCCCGGGCAGTAAAGGCAATTGAAGCCGCATTGCTGGATCATCCCAGAAAAGATCACCGGCATACGATTATTCATGCGTGTCTCATTGCGGAAGAAGATATGAAAAAAATCGTTGACCTTGGCATCGGGATTACCCTTCAGCCTTCATTTCTGATCAGCCCCCTGGAACCGGTGTCATATCTGGAGGAAATTTTGGGGCCCCGCATTAAAAAAGGCTCTCCTTTGAAAACGCTTTTAAATGCCGGAATTCATGTCAGCGGCGGGTCAGACGCGCCGGTAACATATCCTGATCCCATAGAAGGAATCTACGGGGCGTGTAATCATCCCTATGATCCGGACCAGTCTGTTTCCATTGTCGAGGCTCTGAAGATGTATACCTATGAAGTCGCCTGGACCTCCTTTGATGAAAAGGATCGTGGGAGTCTGGAAAAAGGAAAAATTGCGGATATGGTGATCATGAACCAGGACCCTTTAAGTATGAATCCCGAAGATCTTCGTTCATTAAAGGTGGAAAAGTTATTCTTAAGCGGAAAAGAATACCAATCCGGGATGGGAGTTATGGGAATGCTCTGGAATGGGCTGACCGGCAGAAAGGAGAAAATTTAACCGCTACCGTTGAACGGGCGATTTACCAGGTAAATACCGGTGCCCACAAAAAACAGCGCAAAAATCAGCCGATTTGTTATTGGTTCGTTTAACAGAAAGCCGCCGGCAATGACGCCCAGCAGCGGTGCGAGAAAGGTAAATGATGCAAGACGCGAAGGCGGATAGTTGCGGATAAGCCAGAACCAGATAAGATATGTTATCGAAGCGACCCATTGGCAAGGCGTCGCAAATCTTGAGGAATGAGGCGTGCTTTTCGTACGTTGAGTTGACGAAGGATGCAGCGCAACGCAGTCCCGCCCGGGCGGGATTACGAAGCCATCAAGGTTCAACAGTTTTAAACTGCACCTCTGGCGCGCCGCAGATCGGACATTTCTTCGGTGCTTTTTTGTCCGTCACAAAGCCGCAGACCTGGCATACATGATAGGCCTTCACGTCTTCCTTCATGGACTGAAATATGGCACGTTCATATAATTTTGCATGAAAGGTTTCCGCATCCCGGGCCTGGGAAAAAACAAACGCCGCTGCTTTTTCACCTTCGTCTTCCGCATCTTTGAGAAAATCCGGGTATTCATTCGCACTGATGGATTTTTCCCGCTCAAAGGAT
>JABZFM010000051.1 GCA_014237465.1 Desulfobacteraceae bacterium
CCTCGATGTTTAAGGATCAACATTACACATTAGAAATATATCAACGATATGGATATTCGTGAAAATCATTCACAATATCTAATTCCGCATTCGCGGCAGGATGCCGCTCCCACAGTGTTCATTCAAACGAATTTCCAAATGCGGCTACCCTGGGTACCGGGCAGGTGGTAGTTGTATTTAAGTAAATAAATTGTTAAAGATTATAAAAATACGGTTATTTTTACCTGCAAAAACGGCATTTCAACTCAAAAGAAAGTGTTGGTAAATGAAAAAGAGATTGTTGTTTATTTTTTTTATCTTGATGATTCTGCTGCCGGCTCAAGCCTTTTCATGGACGTGGACACCATTGCAGTTGGCAGTATGGGAGCCGATTCAGTTGTTCCCTGAAAAGTTTGATGTTTACGGAATTCGTATGAATCTGGTCTATGGGAGTAACCAGAACCTGACCGGACTTGATATTGGGGGTGTTAATGTCGTTGCTGAAAAACAAACCGGCGGTCAACTTGGCCTGATTAATATATCCGAAAACTCCCTGGGGGGATGTGCGGGACTGATGAATTATACCAGCAATCTTTGTGGTATGCAGTTCGGACTTTTAAATACGGCCCAAAATTCTTTATCCGGGTTGCAGGCTGGTTTTTTCCTGAATCTGACAGATTTTGTGCGGGGATTTCAGTTGCATTGGGGCATATTAGGCAATGGTGCTGTGCGTGTGGACGGCGCTCAATTAGTGTCGTTGGTAGGATATAATTTAACTGATGAATTAAATGGCGTTCAAATGGCAATGTTGGGGTTTAATTTTACGGCAGAAAATGCTTATGGGGTGCAGTTTGCCATGCTTTATAATTATGCCAGAAACATGAAAGGTGTGCAGTTCGCTCTTGTGAATGCGTGCGAAAGCCTGTCCGGGGTTCAAATTGGCCTGGTGAATGTTATCCGCAAGGATGATAAGATGAGTATCATGCCGTTATTAAATTTCAGATTTTGATTGGAATAATCGTTTAAGCGTTTTTCGTTGAGTCGTTCAATATAGTCTGCGGAGAAAAAGCATTCAGGCAAATTTTTACCACAAGGATGTTTCAATGAATCTGAGAACCTGTGTTGTGCCATCCGGAAAATTTACATACGGAATTCACAAACCCGGTTTTAAAGTCATCAATATGCGGGAAAACAATTATGTCAGCCTGCTGGGCCTTTTTGCCGATGACACCCCTTTTGAAAATCAGTCCAATTTTCCGCCCGGTGCAGTGGAAGAATCGAACGCGGATATGATTTATGAAATTCCCAATCCGTTTCCTTTTCGCGGGGTGACATACATCGCTAAAAGATGGGCCGAGGAAAAAGCGCAGGCCCCGTCATCCATCATGCTGCCCGAACTGCCGGATGTATCCTTTACAGCGACCATCAGAAAATGGTTCGGTAAAAATCAGTTAACACCTGAAAAAAAAGACGTGATATTTCAGACATTGCCGAAACCGCTTCAATTAACAATCGCCGGAACGTCAACCGACCCTGATGATTTGATTTGTCTTTCCAAAATTTCATGTGAATTTATATTTGATAAAAACACCCATCGTCCTTGCGGGGTGAGATATCAGAAAAATGAGAACGGAATTGCCCAGCCGCTAATAAAAGATAAAATGCTTTATGAGGTAATTGCCAATAATCTCTGTCTGCCGGATGACTATAAACAGGTGATGGTTTTAAAACCGGGGGTGCAGGGGGGGAGCGAAATCGTGGGGGAGTGGAGCAATATCGGCATTGGCGGTAAAACCCATGTTTTTGAATATCTCCGCAGAAACAGCTATATTCCCTGGGGACATTATGCGGCAAACATGGCGGATGATGCTGTGCGATACCGGGTTAATGACCTGTCGGAGACCGATATGACCGCTTTGCGCCACCTTTATTATCAGAGAACATTTGTCCGGATGGCCCAGGCCCTTGGCATATCCACTAAATGTGAAAGACGGTGCATGGCAGAAGAAGAGCTTGAAAGCCTTCGGATACAAATCACTGACGCGCTGGACGCTCCTTTTAAACGTGATAATTTGGGGTTTAACCGTACCTTGTGGGGGTGGAACTTCGGATTCGACTACGCCCCCAGCGAATATCGGCTGCATGCGTCACATCAGCAGATCCACCAGCAGTATGCCATGGTGCCGGCAGCTGTGGGTGCGGATCATTTGGCGGCCGACCAGAACCATTCCGGCAATATGATGGCTGCTTTTGCTTGCGGGGATTTAATCGCCGATTTTATAGGTCAATACCGGCAGCAGACCGGTAAAAATTTTTTTGAAACTTACATTCAGGCCATATATAATAATCAACGGTTAGACGGAAAAGACAATGACCGCAGTCTGATTATTTATGAAGATGCCAATGTAATGCTTTTTGTTCCCAAAGCCCAGACGTCGCAATGGGAAGTGCAGTTGATGACCCTCCGGCCGGTCGGAAATATTCTTGAGGCGGATTTAAAAACCCGGCGCTCGCTTGATCATGCGATTCTGATTGCCGTTCAGATTCTGGAAAAAATGGGGGCAAAAATGATCACTGTCATTGAATATTCAAAATCTTTCAACATCGGTGATGATGACGGCCAGCGTTTGTTGTATGCGTTTCTGCCGCGTTTGCCCGAATCCCCGGGCGCATTTAGTGAAGCGCAACTGCGATGGATTAACGGGCACTATCCGGAAGATTTTGCTGCTGCCTGCAGAATGAAAATTTCCAATGCAGGTGGCGATAAATAACAATGTAATAACTGTATAAATACCTTTCTGTTGATTCTCGACGCCAATTTTCATGATGAAGTCCGATGGAGATTTCCATAAATCTGATATACTATTTAGGGCTTGAACATCAACTGCCACAATGCCGGCGGCCCCACTGTTGCATGATGAAAATGCTTCATTGAACAATATTAAATCAATTTAGCGATATTCGTTTTTGGGTTACGAATTTGTAGCGTTGCATTACATTTTTGTAATGTAATGCGTTGCATTTATATTTTGATTAAATTGTCTAAATACCTTTAATTTAAAAGTAAATTCTTCCTGAGAGATCCGGATTAGAACTGGCACGGGTGTTGCTTTATTAATAGCGCAGAGGAAAACAATGAGCATATTAAAACAAACATCAGAATCATACTCAGCAACAAATTCAGACATTCTGTCTGAAGGCCGGTTATCATTATTCAGTTCTCCGTCAACTTCAGAAGAGACACCCGGCGTGCTTAAAAAGCATGCGCTGAGTATTGATAATTATTTTCAGAGCTGTTTTGAATCCAGCAATATCGGTCCCAAGATGGATTTTGTCCGAAATCCTTATGCCATCATCGCCCTTGGCGGGTACGGCAGATCGGAACAGTGCGTACATTCTGATGTGGATCTGCTTTTTCTTTTTCAAAAACATGTGCCGCCGGCAGCCGATGAATTGATCCGTGAAATTATATATCCGCTCTGGGACCTTAAAATCGAGGTCGGTTATGCCACCCGCTCTCTGGATGAGTGTATTGTCATGGCAAAAGGGGATTATGAAATTTTAACATCAATATTAGATGCGCGGTTTATTTGCGGAATCTCTTCTGTGTTCATCAAATTAAGAGACCTGGTCCATCGTAAAATAGTTAAACGCAACTCCAAAAAAATAATGAACTGGCTGCTTGAAAGAAATATTGAGCGGCACCAGGATTTTGGGGACTCCACTTTTTTGCTTCAGCCGAATTTAAAGGAAGGAAAGGGCGGACTCAGGGATTACCATACACTCCGGTGGATTGCCGCTATAAAATATGATCTGCAGCAGATCCGGGATCTGGAGTTCCAGGGCGTTATGTCCCATCTTGAATACAATGAATTGATGGCTGCGCTCTCGTTTATATGGAACGTCAGAAACAAACTGCACCTGCTGACAAAACGAAAGTGCGATCAGCTGTATTTTGAATACCAGCGGCCGGTGGCTGAGTCTATGGGATTTTTTGATGAAAAGGGGCAGTCAGCGGTTGAAAAATTTCTCGGAGAACTTCATTCCCATATGACCTTTATAAAAAATCAGCTCCAGTTGTTTTTATATGAATTCGGATACGGGAAAAAAGGAAAATGGCGCCAGAGTGCTCAAAAAATTAGTGAAACTCCCGGGATTCAGCTGGTTAAGGAACGTCTGAATTTTGATTCACCTAAAACCATACTCAATGATCCGGAAATGCTGATCAAAATTTTTGAAGTCAGTGCAAGGCTGAAAATTCCCCTCAGCCGGGAAGCAGAGCGTCTGGTACGGGAATTTAATTATCTGGTGGATGATCAGTTCAGATCTTCACTGTCCGTAAGGAATTTGTTTGAGAATATACTGATTCTGCCGGCGCCAACGTTTAATGTACTGGAACAGATGCTGAATACCGGGTTTCTGATCAGCCTGATTCCTGAATACAAAAATATTGTCAATCGGATTCAATATGACGCCTATCACCTGTATCCGGTTGATCGTCATCTGCTGAGAACGGTGTATACGCTGAAAATGCTCGGTGAATCGGAAGACCCGGAACAGGATGAACTCTGTGTCAAATTATATCGGGGTTTAAAGCGTAAAAAGATACTTCTGCTGGCTGCATTGCTTCACGATATCGGCAAAGGGCAGGAAGGCAGACATTCGCAGGCAGGGGCCGGAATATCAGCCGCCGTGTTAAAGCGCATGGGATATAATTCACGGGAGATCGATCTGGTTTCATTTCTGATTGAAAATCATCTGCTGCTGATTAAAATCGCCACCCGCCGGGATATTAATGATGAAGAGACGGCAATTGGTTGTGCCCGTCAGATCAGGGACGGCAATCGCCTGAGAATGCTTTATCTGTTGACAGTCGCCGATTCCATCGCAACCGGTCCGAAAGCATGGAACAGTTGGACCGCGTCGTTACTCAGTGATTTTTTCCTTAAAGTCCTTGGGATACTTGAAAAAGGGGAGCTTGCAACCACCAGTGTCGTCAATCGTTTTGCCAAGAAAAAGAACGCGGTGCTTGACGCCGGTCCGGATATAGAAAGTGATGATGTGGGAGCAATTTTTGATGAAATGTCAGATCGTTATGTTCTGTATACAGAAGTTGAAGATATCCTATCCCATATTCGCCTATACAAACACCTTCCCGGAAAACCGTTTGTGTTGGACGTTGTACATAATGTTGAGCTCAACAGCCGCACCGTGACGATTTGCGCAAAAGACCGTCCCGGTCTGTTTTCAAAAATCGCCGGCGTCTTTACATTAAATAATATCAATATTCTCGATGTGCAGGCCAACACATGGAAAAATGACATTGCACTGGATATTTTTAAAGTTGACCCCCCGCCTGAGCAACTGTTTGAAGACGAAAGATGGCAGCGGGTGGCAAATAATCTTGAAGCGGTCCTCGCCGGCGAGATGGATCTTCAAGCAGAAATGTCCAAAAAAGCGGTCATCGGGAAACAGGAAGTGACGTTTATGTCCATCCTGCCGAACCGGGTGGTCGTGGACAATGATGGTTCCAGTTTTTATACGATAATCGAAGTCTTTTCTTATGATTTTAAGGGGTTGCTCTATAAGGTGACGGATGCGATCAGTCGTCTGGGGTTAAACATCACCGTCTCAAAGATCGCCACCAAAGTGGATCAGGTGGTGGATGTTTTTTATGTCCGGGATGAAAACGAGGCAAAAGTGGATGATCCGGCGGCTGTGGAACAGATCAAAAAAGAGATTTTGGCGGTTTTGCCGGTCAAAATGAATGGATAAATTAGAATTCATAAAGGAGGATCAGTCATGAAGAAAATAGAAGCCATTATAAAGCCGTTTAAATTGGATGATGTAAAACAGGCATTAAGCGATATCGGGCTTCAGGGCATGACGATAACGGAAGTCAAAGGGTATGGGCGTCAAAAAGGTCACAAGGAAATTTATCGGGGTGCGGAATACCTTGTTGATTTTATACCTAAAATTAAGATTGAAGTTGTGGTCGAGGCAGACCGGCTGGATGAAGTGCTGGAAACGATCCAGAAGTCGGCAAATACCGGAAAAATCGGTGATGGGAAAATATTTGTCATGTCCCTGGAACAAGTCATCCGGGTGCGTACCGGTGAAACAGGTGTGGAAGCAATTTGATATTTATGATTTTTACCCGTGAGAAAACCGGGATAACATCGCATGAATTATTTCAGAAAAAAGCCATTAAAAAATGATGACATAATAATTCGTTAAATTGATTTTGATGATCCGTCAAAAGATCCAGGCTGGATTCCTTGGCCGGTCATCACCAGATAGCGGTCGGTAAATTTAACTAACCAAGGAGGAAATGTAGATGACAAGTCCAAAAGATGTATTAGCATTGGCAAAAGAAAAGGATATCCGGGTGGTGGATATTCGTTTCATGGATTTTCCGGGGATCTGGCAACACTTTTCAGTGCCGGTTTCGGAATTGGATGAATCCAGTTTTGAGGACGGGTATGGTTTTGACGGATCCAGTATCCGGGGTTGGCAGCCCATTCACGCCAGTGACATGCTGGTTATTCCGGATGCCTCAACCGCAAAGGTTGATCCGTTTTATGAAGTGCCTACGCTGGTGTTGATCGGAAATATTGTAGATCCGATTACCCGTGAGGCTTATACCCGTGACCCCCGGCATATCGCGCAAAAATCCGAAGCGTACCTGAAACAGACAGGAATCGGCGATACGGTTTTTATCGGACCGGAAGCGGAATTTTTTATTTTTGATGATGTCAGGTTTGATTCCGGAAGCAACCATGCCTTTTATTCCCTTGATTCTCAGGAAGGTGTCTGGAACACCGGCCGGGATGAATTCCCGAATCTTGCCTATAAACCGAAACATAAGGAAGGATATTTCCCGGTACCGCCCACGGATAAATTCCAGGATATCCGGACGGAGATGATGCTGACCCTGGAAGATCTTGGCATTGACGTTGAATGTCAGCACCATGAGGTGGCCACGGCCGGCCAGGCGGAAATTGATATGCGTTTTAAACCGTTGCTGCAGATGGGAGACCAGTTGGTATGGTTTAAATATATTTTAAAGAATGTGGCCTACCGCCATGGTCATACAGTAACATTTATGCCCAAGCCTTTGTTTGAAGATAACGGTTCCGGTATGCACACCCACATCAGTATCTGGAAGGGAGGGGACCCCCTGTTTGCCGGTGATAAATATGCGGGCGTCTCCCAGGAAGCATTATATGCCATCGGCGGCATTCTGAAACATTTTAAAGCGCTGTGTGCCTTGACCAACCCAACCACCAACTCATACAAACGGCTGGTACCCGGTTTTGAAGCACCGGTTAATCTGGCATATTCCAGCAGAAATCGAAGCGCGGCGATTCGTATCCCCATGTATTCGGCATCACCCAAAGCAAAGCGCATTGAATTCCGTACGCCGGATCCTTCCTGTAACGGTTATCTCGCGTTTTCGGCGATGCTGATGGCGGTCATTGACGGTATAGAAAACAAAATTGATCCGGGCGATCCCCTGGACAAAAATATTTATGACCTGCCGCCGGAAGAACTGGCCCTGATCGATTCAGCCCCGGGATCCCTGGCAGAAGCGCTTGAAGCGCTTAAAAACGATCATGAATTTCTGCTAAAGGGCGATGTGTTTACCCAGGATGTGATTGACCGCTGGATAGAATATAAAACCGAAAGTGAAGTTCAGCCGGTCCAGTTGAGACCGCATCCCCACGAATTCTTCCTGTATTATGATATTTAACGGCATCAGTTAAGTTCCGTTAGTTTTTAAAAACTTGTAAATTTTATAGGCCCTGAGGGATTATTCCCCAGGGCCTTTCTCGGATGGATTTTTATCTAATGGTTTTGTTTAATTTTTGGGGAAACAATTTTTTTAAAATTAATCTTTTTTAAAATTAATCTTGCAACATGGGTGTAATAAATGTTTAAATAAAAGGAATTTAAAAACTATAAGCAATCAATAGAAAAAGATATCAGCTGTTTTTAATTTACGTTTTGATTGATACTTAGCCTTTTGATTAATTGGGGAGATTAATTTGGGGGGATTAATTTGTCATGGCGCCCGATGAGAAAGTAAGAATATTAATTGCTGTAGGTCATAAATTATTTCAGGAAGGCCTCCGACTTATCCTCAACCCGGTGGAAACGTTTGAAATTGTCGGAATGGTGAACAACGGTCTGCAGGCGATTGATGTGATCACCGAGTTGCAACCTGATATTGTTATTCTTGATATATTCCTCCCCGAAGTGGGCGGCATTGAAGTCATTACCATCATAAAACAAAAAAGCCCGGATACAAGGGCGCTTATGGTTATGCACGCCAGGGATGAACAGGCCGTCATAAAAGCAATCAGGGCCGGCGCCAAGGGATATCTTTCTAAAAACACAAATGTTTCTGATATTGTCAAGGCGATTCAGGTAGTCCACCAGGGAGAGTTCTGGGTTCAGCGAAAATTGGTCACCCAATTCATTAACGGCGATTTTGTATCAGATCTCAGGGCTGAAGATCGGCAGCAAAGCAAACTGGACTCTTTAACCCCAAGGGAGCAGGATGTGCTTCGTTCCCTGATCAAAGGTTCCTCAAACAAAGAGATTGCCAACGAACTCTTTATCAGTGAAAAAACAGTAAAAAGTCATTTAAACCAGGTTTTCAAAAAATTGAATGTCAGCCGTCGCCTGGAAGCAATCCTTTCTGCAATTAAAGCCGGTCTTACATAGAACCAATTCCCTGTAAAATTCCAACCATAGTCCAATTGACATTTGTTCTGTTTTCAAATATTCAATAAGACATAACAAGATTTAACACAGGAGAATATCAATGGCAAACCGCGGTTCATTTCTATTACGGATTCTAAAATCCAGGATGTTAAGTAAAGAATCTACAGAGGAAATGAACATACTTGTTCGGCGTCCGCACTCACACCTGGCCGATGATCTTCGGAAGGTCTATGAAGATCAGGAGCAGGTTAACATCATCGTTGACCGCAGATACGGGGAACGCCGGAAAAAATCAACGCCGGTTAGCTTTGATTACCGTGTTGAAGACAGGAGAAACCATACTGAAAGGAATTGGCAAATGAACTTAATTGTCAAACGGCCTTATGCTTACCTGACAGATGATCTTCAAAGGGTTTTTAAAGGGCAGGAAGATGTTAATATCATTGTTGACAGCCGGCACAGCGATAGTGAACGCCGGATCGAAGACAAGTCAATCCCTGGCCCTAAAGATCGCCGCTATAGTGACAGAAGAAGAACCAATGAAGCACTGGTCGAAGTTGTCATCTCGTATTAAGTCAAACGGACTATTACAAAAAACATATTAAGGCTTACTGGCTTAAGACAAATGTTTTAAGCCCAAGGTTTGAAAATAAACATCTAAATTGTTTATTTTTTCAAAAAATTATTTAAATCTAAAGTATAGGATATTGCTTTCAGGATTTACTGATTTTTGAAATCTCAATTCCGTATTTTTTGATTTTGTAATGAATGGATCTCCGGCTGATACCCAGCAGTTCTGCAGCTTGTTTCTGCACGCCGCCGGTCTGTACAAGTGCCCGGATTATTGTATTGTGTTCACTTTCTTCAAGGGAAAGCGCCCCTTTCTTAATGGAACTTCTTGAACGCCCCTTAATTTTATCATCAAGCTGAAGATTGGATGGCTTTAATACGCCGCCGTGGCAAAGGACAACACCGGCTTCCAATGCATTTTTCAATTCCCTGACATTTCCAGGCCATGGATAATTGTGAAGCCATTCAATGGTTTTTGGTGGTAGTGTTACCCTGGGGATTCCATGGGTGTTACAATATCTGTCTACAAAATGTCTGGCCAGATACGGGATGTCTTCTTGCCTTTCATTGAGGGTAGGGACCCTGATGGTAACAACCCGGAGCCTGTAGTAGAGATCCTGTCGAAAATTTTCGCTTTCAATATCATCAAGCAAATCACTGTTTGTAGCCGAAATAACACGGCAGTCAACCGGAATTTCTGTGATACTTCCAATTTTTCTTATTTTTCTATCTTCAAGGAATCGAAGCAGCCGGACCTGCATATCCTGGGAAATGTTGCCCACCTCATCCAGGAAAAGGGTTCCTTGATCTGCTGCTTCAATGAGCCCTTTTTTGTCACGGATTGCATGCGTAAATGCACCTTTTATATGGCCGAACAGCTCAGATTCTAAAAGTCCTGTTGGAGTTGAACCACAATCTACGACAATAAAGGGATTGTCTTTTCTGGGACCAAGTTCATGGATAAGTCTTGCAATCCGTTCTTTCCCCACCCCGCTGTCACCCAGAACCAGCACATTGACATGACTTGCCGAAACTCTCTTAACTAAATCAAAAAGAGTTTTCATTGATGCACTTGTGCCCCAGTAAAAATCCTGATCGGTTGGTGATGGGAGTATATTATTTTTTCTAATATCTATTGAACTGCCTTTAAGTATTTTGTGAATTTTTTTTACCAGATCCTGACCGTCAAACGGTTTTGTCAGATAATCCACGGCCCCTGCCTTGACTGCACTCACGGCATCAGGAATGGTGCCATAGGCAGTGAGAAAAATTACCGGCAGAAAAGGCTTAAGAGATCGGACGTTCGAGAAAAGATCAATCCCGCCCATGCCCGGCATTTTTATGTCGGAAATCATGAGCCCTATGGGTTCTTTTTTGATAATATTGAGCGCTTCAGTCCCCCCTGAAGCCTGGAAGACGAGAAATCCCTGGGATGCGAGACGGGCGTTTAAAACTTCAAGGACGTTGGGATCATCATCAACGATGAGTATTGTTTTTTGAGGGTTCAAAATATTTTTCATTGTTTTATTCAATCTTTCTTCTTTATATATCTTTGGCAAGTTTTTATTAAGGAGACAAGATTTCTCTTTTTTTTTCCTCGATTTTTTGATCAATTTCCTCGATCGTTTTTATTTGATGTTTCAGCGTTTTGGTTTCTTTTTGCATAAGGTCTATTTTTTTATTAAGAAGCTGAATCTCCTCTTCTTTTTTGCATGGCGATTCTGATTTTTGGATGAAAGGACACAGTAATCGGGGGTCCTCCGGTGCAAATTCATCAGGCGCGGAATTGACCCAGGTATTCCATAGGGTGACCGCCTCATCGAATTGAATCGTATTCCGGGCTGTTAATAAACGTGTGCATGCCAGGCCGTATAGGGCCCGGCGTCTGATAACGCCGTTGCTTCCTGTTTGGTATAATGAGTTAAAAATATGTGACGCTTCTTCATAATCAGCCTGAGTAAACGCTTCATATCCGGTATTTAATATTTTTTGCTCACGATTATCCAGCGATTTTATTTTAAAGCTCTCAACTTTCAGACTGCTGCAACCCAATAAAAAAAAAGCAACGAACCCAATAGCCGCTAATGTACAAAAAGATATTGAAGAACAAAACCTGATTGATTTATTTTTCATGGTTGTTTTAACCTTTTCAAGTCGATAATTTTTTTATAGGACTTGGCAGCGGGCAATGTGAATTCAAAGATGCTTCCTTTCCCTTTAACGCTTTTTACCCAGATTTGGCCCCCATGAGCAATGATAATCTGTTTTGAAATATTCAAGCCAAGGCCCACTCCGTCCATATGGTCTCTAACTTCTCTGGATCTGTAATATTTGGTAAATATCAGGGGAAGTTCTTCTTTCGGTATACCTGGGCCGCTATCTGAAATTGAGAAAATCAATCCTTTTTGGTTGTTGTCAGACGATACATATACGCCAATATTCTCTCCGGGTTTAGAAAATTTAATGGCATTACCAATAATATTGATAAATACCTGGTGCAGGTGATCAGGAGCTCCCTTTATTTTCGGAATATCCGGAGGGATCTGGATTTTAAAGTCAATATTTTTTGCCTGCGCCAAAGGTTCCAGTTGAGTGATGCTTTTTGAAATAAGGGCCTCTGCTGCGATCGGAATGGGATGAATTTCAAGGGTGTCTGATTCCATCTTTGAAACATGCATGAGATGATTTAAGAGATTAGAAATTCGATCGATTTCAGAACCTGCGATTTTAAGGAACTTTCTTTGTTGCTGATTCACAGGCCCCATCACTTCTTCCTCAATCATGTTGACCGACTCACGGATGGAGGTTAAAGGGGTTCGAATCTCATGGCTCAACATGGAGATAAAGTCAGAGCGCATGAGTTCCTCCTCATTCAGACGTTTCGCCATTTCATTAAAGGCACCGGCTAATTCTCCGAATTCGTCTTTGGAGTGTATTTGAATGGCGTCACTAAACTGATCTTTTGAAATGGATCGAATCCCGCGCCTGATTTTCCGTATCGGGCGTATCATTGAATTTGCCAGAAAAAGACTGCCGAATAAACCAGCAAGGATTGAAACCCCTAACCCGATAAGACCATTTCTGGCAGCCAGCTGTCCTCTGTGATTTATTTCAACGAGAGACATTGCAATGTTCTGCTCATTTTCTGCTTGGGCACTGGATATGATTTGAAGCCATTGGTTCAGAAATGTTTCGGGAATCCACGATTTTGGTGTTGTTTCACTGTGTTGTGAGTGCCCAGAACCGTTATCAAAAATGCTATAACTTTTGTACAGTATTTTCCATTGCTTAAGGGAGACGATGCCTGTGTTTTCCAGATCCAGGATTTTACTCAAATTATCCTCAAATTCCTGCTTCGCCGAGATATAGTAATTCCAATATTCCTTTTTTTTCAGTAACTGATACTTTTTATTATTTTCTTCCATGCTGAGAAGATGTTCAATCATTTTTTTTGAAGAGAGTGATATCATATTATTTTTATATACGATAGTTTCAGATATTTTCAGGATATGTGTGACATTATAGTAAAAAACGATAGTGGTCCCGCAAAATATAAGAAAAAAAATAAAATATAATGTAAATAATTTACCTGTTATCCCAATCTTTGATCTTATCATTTTTAAATTCCGTTTGAAAAAATTGCTTGTTGTTCAAATTTTTTCCTACTCCTTAAGGATTGGAATTGAACCAATTTTTTAAAAAATTCCAATCAAAAATTGTTTCTGCAGGTCGGAGAAAAGAGTGATACCAGTTATTTGAGTTGGTTTTTTCAATAGTTCAATATGTTTTTTTGTAAGGTTCTCGGATTAAGCTGGATTCGAATTACCGGAATTCAGGGATACCGTTGCAAAAGATAATAATTGGTAAGTTCTCAAAAAGTTCGGAAATAATCGGTTCACAGATAACACCATGTAGCGGATGGCTTTAGCCTTCCATAAATCAGCTACAAATGGAGGTCTAAAGACCTCCGCTACATCGTTAAACCAGTAGGCCGGGTTTCTTACCCGGCGAGTTTATCCCCAACAAATCCCGAATCACGTTTTGCCCTGGTTTATTGAGATGGCACAATAATTGGATAAACCAGATTTTCAAGGAATTCAATTTTTATTATACACAGAATAATAAAAATATGCGCAATAATCGTAACTGCCTGTGCACATTTCGTAACCCGTACCCTTTGATTCATCCCCCGAGAAGTACATATAAAACATCATATCAATTAGTTAACTATCTTGGCATAGCCGTTGCAATGAAAGGTGGGAATCCAGAAAAAATATCACAATATGTGGGTTGCCCGAACTTTTTGAGAACATACAAGAATAAATAATAATAATGGCTTTGTTTGAATAAGGGGTTTTTATGAACAGATCAATTCATAGACGATTGCCAGGTCTAACGATTGGATCACTACTGCTTATATTTTTTTTCCCATGTTCAGTCTATTCAGCTCAGGTAATTCTGCAATGGGACAAACCCGATGACTATAGAGTGTCAGGTTACAAGATATACTGTGGAAAACCAGGAACTGACTTCAAATCCGAACCTGTCCGGACGATTTATTCGTTAGATCAGACCAACTGCCCTATTTATAGTCTTGAAGAGGGACAAGTTTATGGTTTTGTTGCTAAAAGTTTTGATTCCAGTGGCAATGAAAGCGATTTTTCTAATGTTCTTTATTACAATGTCCCTGAGATAATACCTGAGATAATACCTGAGATAATAACGGACAGCGAAGGTGACGGATTGACGGAAGAAGCGGAAATAAACACATACGGAACCGATTCGAATAAAATAGACACTGATACTGCTACTGCCGGAAACGGTTATGAAGAAAACGAAAGGGATTGCAGCGACAACGATGTTATAACCTGCCCTGGAGTTATAGAAATATGTGATGATGGAATCGAATGCTATTGTGAAGCTCCTGAAGACGTTGTTTTGGAAGTTGGAGAAGTTGAAATTAATCATAAGTGGAAATTTGTAGCTTTTAACAAAGCATTTACTAATCCTGTCGTCGTCGCCAAACCGATAAGCTTGAATGGTGGCCAGCCTGCTGTCATTCGCATAAAAAATGTCAGCTCAACAGATTTTGAAATTAGAATTCAGGAATGGGAATATCTTGATGGCTATCATACTTTTGAGACGGTGAGCTATATCGTGATGGAAGAAGGCAGGCATGAGTTGCCAAACGGAATTCATGTTGAAGCCGGCTTTTTTGAAGCAAATCGCTGGAAAAAGGTGGAATTTAACCAGGCATTCAATCAAATTCCGGTAGTGATATCCGGTGTGACGACTGAAAATGAACTGGACCCGGTAACCGGAAGAATTTATAGCATATCACTTAATGCGTTTGATTTCGCCCTTCAGGAAGATGAAACCTATTATAAATACGGACATAAGGCCTGTGAGACGATCTCTTTTATCGCATGGGAACCCTCATCAGGAATGGTTAATGGAATGAATTACATAGTAGACAGCACGTTTAATGAAGTGAATCATAATTTATATTACATTCCTTTCTATCCATCATTTATGAGCGCTCCTGTCTTTGTTGCAGATATGCAGACTAAAAATGGGGATGATACGGCAAATGTTCGTTGGCAAAACAAAAATGCCGATGGCATAGAGGTTTTGATTGATGAGGAGCAGTCCAGAGATAGTGAGACGAGACACGCCCCCGAGGTAGTCGGGTATATGGCTTTTGCTGTATCTCCCTAAGACCCGGGTTTAAAAGGTCTATGTTCCGGCAATTTTTTTAATATGGTTATCCACTTCGATTAAGTTAGGTCAAGTTTGATTGGTCGGCACAGTGGCCAACCCTACGTAGATTATTGCAAAACCCCGTAGGGCAGGCCACCGTGCCTGCCGATGATTTTCAGAATTTTGGGACATTAAGCTCAACTTAACTAAAGCAGATAAGCAGGTCTTTTAATATAAGCAACCGCCTGTTTTTGCGTATCATTTTAATATTATAGAATGTTATACATATGTATACAGTTGTGTATGGAAATATACCAAAAAAATAAGAATTTTCAGTCCTCTTTTTTGGTATCTTTTATTATGGAATTTTTTTTGAAAATTTATTTTTTTTATAACATATTAAATATACAGATTTATTTATCTGAGATGCGGATTGATATAAGAATGACGGTATGAATATTGTGAGTCAGGTCATAGATACTTGATTAAACACTAATTTTGATTAAGTCATTGATTAAATAATTATTGTTATTTCTCCCTTCGGAGCGCTGAGGGGAGATATGGCATGAGGGTTGCATCTTAATGAATCGAACTCATAAATCGATTCATTAGAATGAAAATAAAGGGGGAAAATTTTAATGAGTTTTAAAAAGAAAATACAAAAAAATTTACTTGAATAGTAAAAAATAAAAAATAGCAAAACCGCTTGAAAAAGGCAAACCATCTGAAAGGGTGGCACGCAAAGGCACCGACCCGAATTTCTTATTTCGATAGGGTAGCGGGCTTGCCGGGCGGATTCAGCATCTTCTTAAATGCTGTTTCCTGCACGGCTGGAAATAAAATTTAAGGAGATTTCAAATGTATAACCAAAATTACAAACGTTTATCAATTATATTAACCATTCTCTCTTTTATAGTTCTCCTTTTTATACCTGCAGTTCACGCCGCTGAAGTAACTCTCTCCTGGGCAAAACCCGATGATAGCCGGGTTATTGGTTACAATATTTACTGCGGAATATCCGGAACTGATTTCACATCCACACCTGTACAAACGATTAACTCGGCTGATCAGACCAATTGCCTCATTTCTAATCTTGTTGATGGGCAAGCGTATGATTTTACAGCTACAAGCCTTGATTTAGATGGCAATGAAAGTAACTTCTCCGAAACAATTAATCATCTTGTAGGATCTTTAAGTGATGATGATGGAGACGGCTATACGGAAAACGATGGGGATTGTAATGACAGCGATGCTACAATATTTCCCGGCGCCATTGAAATATGTGGAGACGGAATCGATCAGGACTGTAATGGTAGTGATCTGGTTTGTATTGAAGATATCGATAATGACAGCGACGGCTATACAGAAAACCAGGGCGACTGCAATGACAGTGATCCTTCAATCCATCCCGGCGCCATTGAAATATGTGGAGACGGAATCGATCAGGACTGTAATGGCAGTGATTTGGTTTGTTCAGAAGATGTCGATGATGACGGGGACGGCTATACAGAGAATGAAGGGGATTGCAACGACAGCGACGCTTCAATTCATCCCGGCGCTGCTGAAATCTGCGGTGATGGAATAGATCAGGATTGTAACGGCAGTGATTTGCTTTGTGTTGAAGATCCCGATACTCAGACATTGGTATTTGGCGACACCTTGGATACAGATTATCCCGGAACGGTTCAGGATACTTTCATCAACATCAATGAGGAAGTAAATGCCTCCAGTAATTATCTCAACACCTACACCTGGCCGGAAAACATGCCGGCCAATGCAATTCTGCTTCAGTTCGACTTGTCACAGCTTCCGGCAGGGGCGCAGATCCAGAGTGCAACTCTTTCGCTCTACCAGACTGCGGCAGGAGGTGATGTTTCTTATGATGTAGGAGTACACAAAGTCATCACTCATAACCCGGATTTATACCAGGCAAACGGCTATGCTTATGATGGTGCCGGCGGCGGATGGACAGCCAATAATGCCTGTTACAACGGTATTCCTTTAGCCCAGGCCGATATCGTCGCGGCTGAAGACGTAAACAGTTTAGATCAGACTCTTGGGTATAAACAATGGAATGTGACAGGCATGGTGCAGGAGTGGGCAATCGACTCAAATACAAATTACGGGTTCATGCTGAATTCAGACTCTGTGGCCGGCTCAAACAGTTACCGCTCTTTTGCAGCCAGCGAAGCGATTGATGCCGCTCAGCGCCCGAGACTTGAAGTAATTTTCACTAACAATTCTTCTTATGATATCGATGATGACGGAGACGGCTATACAGAAAACGAAGGTGACTGTAATGACAATGATTCTTCGATCCACCCGGGCGCTATTGAAATATGTGGAGATGGGATTGACCAGGATTGTAACGGCAGTGACTTGACATGCCCGGAAGATATTGATAATGACGGGGATGGTTATACGGAAAACCAGGGTGACTGCAACGACAGTGATTCTTCAATCCACCCCGGTGCCATTGAAATTTGTGGAGATGGAATCGATCAGGATTGTAACGGCAGTGACCTGATATGCCCCGAGGATATTGATAATGACGGGGACGGCTACACTGAAAATCAGGGAGACTGCAATGACAGCGATTCTTCAATCCATCCGGGAGCTGCAGAAATCTGCGGAGACGGAATCGACCAGGATTGTAACGGCAGTGACCTGATATGTCCGGAAGATATCGATAATGACGGTGACGGCTATACAGAAAATCAGGGCGACTGCAACGACAGTGATCCTTCAATTCACCCTGACGCCATTGAAATTTGCGGAGATGGAATTGATCAGGATTGTGACGGCAGTGATCTGACGTGCCCGGAAGATATCGACAATGATGGAGACGGTTATACGGAAAACGAAGGTGACTGCAACGACAGCGACGCGACAATCCACCCCGACGCCATTGAAATCTGTGGAGACGGAATCGACCAGGATTGTAATGGGAGTGACCTGGTATGTCCGGAAGATATTGACAATGACGGAGACGGGTATACGGAAAATGAAGGTGATTGCAACGACAGCGACGCGACAATCTACCCCGGAGCCATTGAAATATGCGGAGACGGCATTGATCAGGACTGTGATGGCAGTGATTTAGAGTGCATTCCGGATGATACGTTGGATATTGCTATGGAAACCGGTGAAGTTGAAATCAACAATGAATGGGTATTTGTAGCCTTTAATGAAGCATTTACGAATCCTGTGGTCGTAGCCAAACCGGCAAGTTTAAATGATGAAGATCCCGCTGTGGTTCGCATCAGAAATGTCACCTCAACAGGTTTTGAAGTCAGAATCCAGGAATGGGATTATATGGATGGCGATCATGATTTTGAGACAGTAAGCTACATTGTGATGGAAGAAGGCCGACATGAGTTGCCAAACGGAATTAATGTTGAAGCCGGCATTTTTGAAGCAAATTGCTGGAAAAAGGTGAAATTTAACCAGACATTCAATCAAATTCCAGTAGTGATATCCGGTGTGACAACTGAAAATGAACTGGATGCGGTAACCGGTAGGGCATATAGAATAACACTTGATGGGTTTACATTTTTTCTTCAGGAACAGGAAACCAACATGAGGGAACATTCGGCCAATGAAACTATTTCTTATATCGCATGGGAACCCTCATCCGGAATGGTTAATGGAATGAATTATATTGTAGACAGCACGTTTAATGAAGTGACTCATAACTTATATTCTGTTCCTTTCTATCCATCATTTACAAGTGCTCCTATCTTTGTGGCTGACATGCAGACCAGAGACGGGGGTGATACGGCAAATGTTCGATGGCAAAACAAAACTGTCGATGGCATAGAGGTTTTGATTGATGAGGAGCAGTCCAAAGATAGTGAGGTGAGACACACCACCGAAGTGGTCGGATATATGGCTTTCTGTCCTTCAGCTCAGTAGAAGGAGATGCTTTTTATGCCGAGTCATGTAACAAAAAGTCATCGACTACAAACCTGACTTGTTGTAGCAGGCTAACGGTAACAGCTACTACAATGTAAAATTTAAACCTTCGCATTTAATTTGATCTGTGGTATAGTCGTTCTCAAAAAAGGAGGACGACATGGTGCCACGATACAGAGTAACATTAACGAAAGAAGAGCGGGACGAATTGAACATTATTTCCACCAA
>JABZFM010000068.1 GCA_014237465.1 Desulfobacteraceae bacterium
AAAGCAAATGTCGAGATAGAGACGGTTGAGAATAATCTCAGGTTCCCGGGCCAGTATTTTGACCAAGAGACAGGGCTGCATTATAATATGTGGCGGTACTATGATACAGACATGGGGAGATACCTGAGGGCTGATCCGATTGGGTTTAAAGGAGGGATAAATCTTTTTATCTATAGCTTTAATTCCCCTATTATTATGTCAGATTCTATTGGGTTATGCGCAATATTATGTTGCGATAATTGTGAGTCAAGATATGAAACACGGAAAATGCCTACAGGAGTGACTGATACCGAAATTATAAAGGATAATGCTACAGTAATATCAATGCGATTAAGACAGGTAGCTGCTGCGTTAATAAAAATAGCTTCACCAGCGAAAATACCTGTTCCTACTATTTCTGCAGAAGTAAAAATTGGTGAGATTGTAACATTAGAAGAATGGGCTGAGTATGAGTGCCTTGTAGAAATTTGTTTGGATGATATGTCAAGAGGGCCTTTAGAGTTTGATTGTACTCTTAAAAAAGACTCAGAATATTGGGTTGTTACCGAAAGTGAAGATATCTTTAAAACTTTTAATTTTTGATATGATTTTTTGAATTGAACATAATCAATATGATAAAAATAATTAAAAAGATGAATGTCATATATTTTGGTCTTTGTATACTCTTCCTGACTTGTTTCTGTGCCAAGTCTTTAATTGCAGATGAAGATGACCATTTTATTAAAGGAACAATAGAGGAGAACAAAGGTAGGTATGAGAATGCAATTATTGAATATAAAAAATCCCTTGAAATATATCCCCAATCATTGCCGGAATATTATAGTATAGGTAATATTTATCGGCATAAATATGAAAATTATTCCGAGGCAATAAAAGTTTATAAAAAAGGTTTAAAGTATTTTCCAAATGATTTTAGACTAAATCTTAATATAATGTATTCGTATTTTAGCTTAAATGACTTAGAAAATGGCATTAAATATTATATTAGACTGTCTGAAATTATTGACAATAATAAAAGTTACTCATTCCCAAGAGATATCTTGCAGCAAATGACCAAGGATTTGAGCGATAATGAGATCATGGACTTGTGCCATAAATATTTAGAAATAAATCCGACTGACAAAATATTAAGAGAATTGTTAGTTGAACATTATATGAGGATTTGTGATTATCAAAATGCAAAAAAAGAATATGAGTTAATGTTGGATTATGGATATGAAACTGGATTTGTATTTCTTGGCTTGGGGATATGTTATTATAATTTAGGCGAATATGACAAGTCTCTGAAATATTTAATGAAAGCAACGGAGTCAGGAGAGTATGTCCCTAAAAAATATTATGATTTAGTGCAAGAAATGATGGAGAAGGCAAATTAATCAATATTCTTTTCATCCTTTTTTTTAATATATTTTTTTAATAGCTTGATGAAAATGATAATTCCTCTTAGTGCCGATACACCAGCTATGCCGCTTTCTTTTTCTAATGCGGCGCTCAATTCTTTTAAAAAGTTTTTCATTTAAATATCAGATCCAAAGTAAAGTTTTCCTATTGGGAGCTTGTATTGGATCGCCCCGGCTCTTGCAAAACCTGAACCGGTGTTTCATCAATATTAACCAGAGGGCCGGATAAAATTTTCCGGTGAAGCAGTTCCATTATAGGGTCACAGTGTTCCGCGGCTTTTATGGCCCATCCGCACATGCTCGACCGGGGAATATCAACTCCCAGGCGGGCAAATATTTTTTCCTGACGATAAAACGGCAGGGCGTCTTCAAATTTGGATACCAGAATTTGAGACACCAGACCCGGAGTGGCAATCCCTTTGGGAATAAACTGAACCGGAAGCGGCCCGATTTTCACTGTCGGCCCGTCATCTTCCACGCCTTCACAGTTTTTACAGGCATATTTGGGACGAATATGACGGATTACCTGCATTTTGGCCGGAATAATATCCAGCTTTTCAGACACTTCTTCGTCGATTTTACTCAACCGGCATCCACAGGCGCAGATCTTTTCCGATTCATCAATATCATGAATCACATCAATGCGCGGCAGATCCTTTGGCAACGGCTTTCGGTCGCCTTTTTTGCGGGTATGGGCCGGAACAGTGATGGTGTCGGTTTTCTCCGGTTCCGGAAGATCGGGTTCATCAAACAGGCAAAGTTGTAGCTGGTCTGGTTCAGGGGGTTGACGCTTTTCTGTTTTTCGTCCAAAAAGTTCATTCTGAAGCAGGCGGATGCGTTCTTCCAGGTAATCGATTCGGCTCTGTGATTTGGTTTCTAAATCCGTATAGAAATCCGCCAGAGAACCGATCAATTCTTTTAAAGCAGAAGTATTTTCCGGAAGCGTTGCAAGGTTTAAATTCATAACCTGTTTTTAGCACAACATATTGAATTTGTAAACCATTATTTAACAAACGTGAAAACGTGAAAACGTGAAAACGCGTGAAAACGGGGACGTCTTTAAATGAAAACGGGGACGTCTTTAAATAATTAAATAACTTATCAAATTCACAAATGACAGTGCTTTAGAAAGACTCTATTTTTCTTTTAAGCGCCGTTTTTGTTTTAATCGGGTAGGTGTTTGGTGTCGGTTTTTCGGGCTTTTAAAGGAATTGGGTCAATTTATATACCCGAAAAACTCCCTCAATCAGGCGTGTTGCGGAATAGATCAATCTTTATGCCTGGTTTCGGTACTTTTTTGGCCACGCCCCAAAAAAGCACACACCCATTCCGCCGGCCGGCCGCGCCTGAGTTCTGCGCCGACCTTGACAGCTTCTTTGTTCCCGCCGCCTGTCACATTTTTTGCAATAAAAACAAAAAAAGCAAAAAAATGCGCCAGGCTCAGACCGATAGCTTCGATTCCGTCCATACAAACTATCCCGGCGCCGGCGGAAAGAAATGAGCGCACCCATCGCGCGCCAATATATCCCTCCCCCCGACCACACCCCGTGGCTTTGCTTTGTCACGGTTTTTGCTTTTTCTGCTTGAACGCCCTTGGCCTCAAAACAAATCCCGCCGGGAGGTACACACCCATATTATCGATGATACCGGCTGCTTTTACCTTCCGCTTGTCCCTGCAAAAATAACCCCGCCTCCGGCGGGGCAGGTTGAATAAAATTGACCCATTCCTTATTTTTTTAGGGAGGAGGGTGGGAAAAGATTTTAAATCAGCCAGCCGCATGACAGGCAGGGCGTTAAAATGATCAGCGGCTATCCTTTTTTGATACAACGAATTCAGGCGACGTGTGACATGATCCCGTGGGGAGCAGGAGCACCGCGAAGAAGACCTTCAGTACTTAAATCTTCATCAATGTCTGGCCAGTGAACACCATAACCCCCTCCGCAAACCTGCCAGTTCTCCCTTTGTTCAGGTGTTGCGTGAAGCAGCCGTGGAAACCATGCCAATGGTACAGTGATTGTGCGCCCATCAATTAAATCTACGCTTAATGTATCTTCAGTGAAATGCACATCTTTGACACGTTCACCAGGCTTAATTTCTGAAATACTCATGCCAAGCCTCCAAAAGCTTTTTTTTATTTTCGATGGTTATTGCTTCTATAGCACGAAGCTCTTTAGCGGTAAAGCCCAGATTGCGTGCAAGTGCGACAGGGTTGAGCCAGAATTTGCAAGACTGATTGTCCCGATCAACATGAATATGTGGTGGCTCGTTCGGTTCGTGGCTATAGAAATAAAATCGATATGGTCCGATTCTAAGCACTATCGGCATAGTTTACCAGCTCTTTTTTTAATTTTACGGTTAACTCGCCTTCTTTTCAAAAGGATTTATGGCGCCTTCGACTTTGCTTTTTATAATCATCGCATCTATTAGTTTTATAACTGTTTCTTGATCTTCTGCTTGAAAGTCTTCCAGTGCTATAAAACGTTCCAGCAATCGGATATTATGCAGGGGTTTTTCCTCCGTGCGATCGCCGGTCAAAAGATAGTCCAAAGTAGTGTCTAATGCCTCAGCCAATTGTATGAGTTTTGTCAGAGGCGGAGCATGAAGGCCGCATTCATACTTGTTTAGTTGTGGAAAACGAACATCAATTTTTGAGGCGAGTTCTTTTTGCGTCCATTTTTTTTTCTTTCTAATCTCTCTTATACGTAAGCCAAATGCTTTACGGATCTCGTTGTCTTGCATAATATCATTAAACTCCATCATTATTTTTTCCTTTTCTTATAACATAAGATAAAAAATTATTCTTGACAAAGATACGATAAACGATCTAATAAAAATACGCAATAGGTATTAAAAAAGTTATTGACAGGTTTTAGGGAGAATTTACACAGAAAAAGCCATCAGCGCATGACTTTGGCGGGTTGTGGCTGATATCCCAACAGTATCGCCTATCAGAACAGCATGCTCTGTGCCGTGAAACAGTTTTTGAAATTTCTGTCAGAATCCGGATATATGGTGTCAAACCCTGCAAGAGATATCCAATATGCCAGGCAGCCTAAAACCCTGCCTCGCGGC
>JABZFM010000052.1 GCA_014237465.1 Desulfobacteraceae bacterium
CCTCACCCAGGAGGTAGCCTACGGCAGTCTTCTTTTAAAACGAAGAAAGGAAATCCATGAAAAAATCGGAAATGTAATCGAGGATCTTTATTCCGAAAGGCTGGAAGAGTATTACGAAATTCTGGCCTATCATTATGAGCGAAGTGACAACAAGGGCAAAGCAGTGGAGTACCTGGACCTTGCGAACCAGAAAGCATTTAAAACCAATGCCATGGAGGATGCCAAAGGCTATTTTTACAAAGCCATGGAGATCCTCGACACCATGCCTGATACCATGGAGAATCAAGAGCAACGAATCTCTCTTCTTGTGAATCAATTTTTCATATTTGAGCAGATTTTTCAACTGCCTGAATATTATGATCTTTTATTGCGTTATGAGCCTCTTTCGGCTGAGATAAAAAATACTGGAATGGCCGGGGGGTTTTATAGCCGCATGGGGGGTTGTGAACTTACTTTTGGATTATTTGATAAAGCCATTCAGTCTGAAACAAAAGCGGTCGAACTCTGTGAGGCTTCGGGAAATGCTGAAGAAGCCGGGATTGCATTTACGGCTTTGCTATATTGTCACTTATATAAAGGTGATTTTGAACAGGTCTTTGCCTTGAAAGAAGACGTACTTAGAATGACAGCTGAACAATTCAACTTTTTAAGTTACGTGAGATCCTTTTTTGCAGCATCACTTGCCTACTCATATCTTGGTCGCTGGGACGAGGCGGTGGCGGAAGGCCAGAGTGCCCTGAAGTTTGCTCAGGAATATGCAGATGATGGTCTGATTTCTTTAGCGGCTGCCTCCATTTCGCTTGCTTATATTTTCAAAGGAGAGATGGATCAAGCCATCGAATATGGAGAGATGGCAGTTAAGAAGGCGCCTACACCTATGTACAAGGCGACGGCGCAGGTTGCTCTTGCATCGGCCTGGTGCCGAGTCGGAGAGCCGCTCAAAGGGATCGAGATTCTTGATACATATGTCCAAATTTTTAGAGCCGGACGCTTTACCGCTGGTGAAATTGTTGTTTCCACAAACCTCGCAGAAGGGTATTTGCTGGCCAAAGCGTATGATAAGGCAGAACAGACAACTATGGAGGCTTTAGATGTCGCTGAGCGATGCGGGACAAAGTTCTTTGTCGGACGGGCTCACCGCCTGCTTGGCGAAATCGCTTTGGAAAACAACTTTTCCAAATCATCTTCACATTTCGAGAAAAGCATCACCATTTTTAAGGAGACTAAGGCTGAAAACGAGTTAGCGAAAGCTTACGCCGGCATTGGTCGGTTATACAAAAAGCAAGGAAATACAGTGCAGGCACAAGAGTACCTCACAAAGTCCCTGGAAATCTTTGAGCGTCTCGGAACCCTGATCGAGCCCGACAAGGTAAAGAAAGAGTTGGCTGATTTGCCCCCTGATGAGGAATGAATAATGAAATGTCCAAAATGCCAACGCGATAATCCTAAAGATGCCAAATATTGCAATGAGTGCGCCCATCCTCTGCAAACACAAGAACAAGCCCCTCCCATAGATTTCGATCAACCCCACTCTTACACTCCCAAATTCCTTGCAGATAAGATTCTCACCACCCGAAGCGCCATGGAGGGTGAGCGAAAACGGGTAACGGTTCTTTTTGCGGATGTTGCCGGGTTTACCTCTATGTCTGAAAAACTTGATCCGGAACAGGTCCATCAAATCATGGACGGTTGTTTTAAGATTCTGATGGATGAAATTCACAATCACCAGGGAACCATCAACCAGTTTACCGGTGACGGGGTCATGGCGTTGTTTGGTGCGCCTGTTGCGATTGAAAACCATGCCCAGAATGCCTGTCAAGCCGCCCTTACCATACAAAGTTCTATTAAGAGATACAGTGAAGAGTTAGAGAAAAAATACGGATTTGATTTTACAATGCGCATTGGTCTTAATTCAGGCCCGGTGATCGTGGGTTCTATCGGAGATGATCTGCGGATGGATTATACGGCCATCGGCGATACCACAAATTTAGCCGCCAGAATGGAAAGCATGGCAGAGCCGGGTTCTATTTTCGTTTCGCCTGTTACTTACAAGCGGGTCAGTCAACAATTCAATTTTAATCCTTTGGGTGAGGCTAAAGTTAAAGGTAAGGAAGAACCTTTAGATGTATATGAACTTGTTGATCAGATTGACAAACCCGGCGCAGGTATGGATCGGCAGATCTTTTCTGAAATGGTGGGAAGGGAGAAAGATCTGGATAAACTGGAACTTCAGGTGATGAAGGCCATCAATGGCGAAGGGTCGATTGTTAATATTATTGGTGAAGCGGGCATTGGAAAATCACGACTTGTTTCAGAACTTAGAAACAGAGAAATGATGAAACGGGTTACCCTTCTTGAAGGAAGAGCGATTTCCATCGGCAGGAATTTAAGCTTCCACCCGATCATCAACCTATTGAAGCACTGGTCGCACATCAAGGATGATGATACGGCCGCAACCGCTTTCCGTAAGCTGGAAACAGCGGTCAGTCGGGTTTGTCATGATGATACTAACGAGATCCTTCCGTTTGTTGCCACACTCATGGGGATGAAACTCTCCGGCAGGTATGCGGAAAGCATGAAGGGCATTGAAGGCGAAGCACTGGAAAAACAGATTATCAAACACATGAAGGATCTGTTGATTAAAACCACCGATCTGACCCCGCTTGTGCTGGTAGCCGAAGACCTGCACTGGGCGGACACCAGTACCATTGAGCTTCTTGAATCCTTGTCCAGCCTGTCTGAAACCCGGAGAATCGTATTTGTCAATGTGTTTCGTCCCTACCATAAAGAGACCGGCGACCGGATCATTGAAACTTTTAAAGAGCGGCATCCTGAATATTATGTGGAAATCACCCTTCAACCGCTGAATGAACAACACACTGAAAGCCTCATTAACAGTATGCTCAATATCAAAGGGCTTTATCATGGTGTGAAAGAAAAAATCATCCGGCGGGCCGGCGGGAATCCCTTTTTTATTGAGGAGGTGGTACGGTCATTTATTGATGAGGGTGCAGTGGTTAAGACAAACGGCACATTTGAAGTCACCGATAAAATCGAGAAAATGGTGATTCCCCACACCATTAACGATGTCCTCATGGCGCGGATTGATCGGCTGGATGATAAAACCCGGGATCTGGTTAAGGTCGCGTCGGTGATTGGCCGTAGCTTTTTTTACCGGGTACTCAACGAAGTGGCACAGGCAATTAATGACATTGATAGCCGATTGTCGTATCTAACCCAGATCCAACTTATCCGGGAGCGTCGTCGATTGGAGGAGCTAGAGTATCTATTTAAACATGCCCTTGCCCAGGAGGCGGCATATGAATCGATTTTGCTTCAAAACCGAAAAAAACTCCATTTGACCGTCGCAGATGCCATTGAAAAGGTATTTACCGAAAAGCTGCATGAGTTTTACGGTATGCTTGCTTATCACTATACACAGGGCGAGGATGAAGAAAAGACCGAAAAATACCTGATAAAGGCGGGTGAGGAAGCCCTAAAATCCTCGGCCTCAAGCGAGGCATTACACTATTTTCATGTGGCATTAGAGCTCTATCTGAAAAAGTATGGTGAGTCGGTTGATCCTGAAAAGGTCGCCATGATTGAAAAGAATATTGCGCAAGCCTATTTCAACAAAGGGCAATTCCCAGAAGCAGTTGAATATTTATCAAAAGTACTTGCTTTCTATGGAGAAACCGAGCCGTCACTTTCGATCTCAGGAATCATTAAGCTTTTTTTCAGGTTTTTATTTCTTCTGGCCGGACTCTACCTGCCGTTTGTCAGGTGGAAAAAAACACCTTCCAAACAGGACTGTGAAATAAGTTACTTGGCTTATCAGAAAGTACAATGTTTAAATTTAGTTGATGTCAAAAGGTTTGTTATCGAGGCGATAAATCATTCAAAGCGGGTTATTTCATTTGATATATCAAAACTGAAAAAGGGGATAGAAACGTTTACGGGTCTTAGTACCCTTTTTTCCTATGGGGGCATTTCATTCAGGTTAAGCAGAAAAATGCTGGAGGTTGTTAAGGAAAAGATTAACAAAAAGGATACATATTCCGTGCTTGTTTATGAGTTGTGCGCAATTACAAACAGTTTTTTGTCTGGCAATTGGAAAAGTATTAAAGAATATGACGATGATTTGGTAAGTCTAAATTTAAAAACAATTGATATAATTACAATCGGTTTTGTTTATCTTCACCTTCTTTTAAAAATAGAACAAGGAGATTACGGCAAAGCAAAGGAGCTGGTAGATAAACTAACTGAAATCGGTGAAATATATGGGCATGAACACTCTATCTTTTTAAAATATTTTGGAAATGCCTTTTTGTTAATGAAACACCGGAAATTACGGGAGGCAATGATTGAAGTCAATGAGGGATTAAATTTTACTATCAAAGCAGGTATGGCGATAAATCTACTTATACAATATTCATTGAAAGCTCGGATTCAGATGATGATGGGTGATCTCCAGGAGGCGGAAAATGCATTACAATACGCAAAGGAAATAGAATCTGAAATTTACACATCTCCTTTCCTTTTACATACTTTTTTACTGAGTCCTTTTATGTTTAATCTTTTTAAACTGGAACACGCGATAAAAACAGAAAATGCCGCAGATGTTGCTGCTTTTAAGATGAGTGCATTAAAAGCAGGCAAAAAGATGTTTGTGAACACCAGAAAAGTCGCCAGAGGGGTGACTGAAACATACAAACTCATGGGAGTATATTACTGGCTTATTAACAAACAGAAAAAAGCCCTCAAATGGTGGCGTGGAAGTATAAAAGCCGGTGAACAGCTTGGCGACCGCCTTGAGTTGTCCCGCACCTATTTTGAAATCGGCAAACGCCTGCTGGAACCCAATAGCAAATATAAAGAGCTAAACAACATCACCGCAGACGAATACCTTGAAAAGGCCCGGGCCATGTTTGAAGTGATGGATCTTCAGTGGGACCTGAATGAATTGGATAAGGTGATGCCCCCGCCGGCACATTGACCTTGATATATTTTTGTCAAATCAAATTCAGCCTTTTCCCCGGCGCAAATATGAAATTTCTGAATTCCATAGAGGGGCTATCCACTTCGCTACCCTAAACGACAAATTGTAGGTTGGGTTAAGCCGTCGGTCTGCAACTAATTTTGTTGGGTTCGCTAATTTTGCAGTGATCTCAGCGCGTCGAGGTGACGTCAAGTCAGGCGAACCCAGCAAAAGTGATGACTATAACCGCTTAACCCAACCTACAATATACCCAAGGACAATGAAGCGGATACCCCCTTTCCATAGATAGCATTACCGCAAAAATCCATGCACAGCATTCATAATATGCGCCTCGATCATTCCTGTCACAGGCCCTAAATTTTACCAGAAAAAAAATTATTCCCAAATAAAACAAGCTATTAAAAGTTTCCTATACGGTTTGGCACGCTTATTGGATTATTAATAATCAAACGGCAACAAAAACCACAACAAAAGGGGGAGACAAAATGGAAACTTTACTGACAATCGGACACATCGTTGTTTATGCCATTCTCTGGATCGCTTAACGGATCATTCGCAAAGTCAATGAAAAGATCCATTAAACAAAGAGAAGGCGCAATTATTTTCAATAACAACAAATTATAAAGGGGGGCAATAAAATGGACATTTTAACCATAATCACAAACGTTATTTATTGTTTCACTCTCGGATGGTTTGTATGAACCCGATAACAACTAACCCTTTCACAATTTATTTATTTTTCTGGATCGCATAGCTGATTATCAGCAAATCTAAAAAAAGCTGAAAAAAAATTGAGATCGCTATCATGTACAATGCGATCCAGGGAAGTCCTATTGATAACAAATTTCTTAAAATAACCCGCAAAACAAATATATTACCCTGATCCGCTATTAGCCCATACTACGATGTGGCAGATCGTAAAGCCTTTCTCAAATCAGCCAAAGTAATTCTTGACAACACCCATTACTAAATTCTAGAATACCCTATCTACCCAAACAACGGCAAAAAAATCATCGCCTCTTCACCTTCTAAACATACATACCGAATACGACCAGTGATTCCGCCCGGGTTTATCTTATTTACATTTTATTTTCACTCCGGTGAAAAAAATGAAATGTCCAAAGTGTCAGTTTGATAATCGTGAAAGTGCTAAATTCTGCCTTGAGTGCGGAGATAAATTAGAACGTACATGCCCTGAGTGCAAAAAGGCTTTACCACATGAAGCAAAATTCTGCGATGAATGTGGATACAATCTGAAAAAGCCTGAACAAGCCCCTCCCCTTGATTTCACCCAACCCCAGTCCTACACCCCCAAATTCCTTGCCGATAAAATTCTGACATCACGCAGTTCAATTGAAGGCGAACGTAAGCTGGTGACAGTTCTTTTTGCTGATGTCGCCAACTATACCGCTATTTCAGAAAAAATCGACCCTGAAGAAATCCATCAGATCATGGACGGGTGTTTCAAAATCCTGATGGATGAGATCCATAAATATGAAGGTACCATCAACCAGTTTACCGGTGACGGGGTGATGGCGTTGTTCGGCGCGCCCATTGCCCACGAGGACCACGCCCAGAGAGCATGTTTTGCAGCGTTATCCATCCTGAAATCTCTTGAAACATATGGCGGCAAGGTAAAAAAGGACTTTGGTGAAGATTTTAAGATGCGGATAGGACTTAATTCAGGCCCGGTGATTGTCGGATCGATCGGTGACGATCTGAGAATGGATTATACCGCTATTGGAGATACGGTTAATCTGGCATCACGCATGGAAAGTACTGCCGAGCCTGGATCTGTCATGGTATCAAAGAACACATATAAAATAACCGGGGATTTCTTTGAATTTAAGCCCATGGGAAAAGTTTCGCTTAAAGGAAAGAAAGACCCGCAGGAGGCATTTAAGCTAATTAAAAAAGGGGTTGTTGAGACTCGGATTGGCGCTTCAGCTGCCAAGGGTCTCACCCGGTTTGTGGGACGAAAAAATTCTATAGCTGGTCTTATGGAGGCATATGAAAAAGTACAATCAGGATCAGGACAGGTTTTGGGTATTGTTGGAGAGGCGGGTGTAGGCAAATCAAGGATTATACTTGAACTTAAAAATAAAATACACCAAGACGAAAACACATGGCTTGAGGGCCGGAGCCTCCACTATGGCAGTTCCATTGTGTATTTACCCCTACTCGATATTTTAAAGTCTTACTTTGATATCAAAGAGGGGGACCGGGAATATATTATCAAAAAAAAGATCAAAAAAGGCGCGTTGATGCTGGATGAAAAACTCGGCTGCATAATTCCCCCCTTTCATGAACTCTTATCGTTAAAGTCCGATGATGAAAGTTTTGTCAGTCTCGAACCTAAGGACAAAAGAGAAAAAACCTTTGAAGCGCTTCGGGATCTTTTTATTAGAGAAAGCCAGAACAAGCCGCTTATTCTTGTGATAGAGGATCTTCACTGGATCGATAAGACGTCAGAGGAATTTATCAATTATCTCATCGGATGGCTGACAAACTCACCCATAATGCTGATTCTTCTTTACCGGCCCGAATATACCCATCAGTGGGGAAGCAAATCCTATTACACCAAGATTGGCCTGCAACAACTCGGTACAGCCTCAAGTATCGAACTTGTCCAGGCCATTCTCGAAGGTGCAGATGTTGTTCCTGAGCTAAAAGACCTGATTTTAAACAGGGCCGCCGGCAACCCGCTTTTTATGGAGGAATTCACCCATACCTTACTCGAAAACGGTTCTATTCAGAGAAAAAACAATAAATATGTTCTAATCAAAAATGCTGCAAATATTGATGTGCCGGATACCATTCAGGGAATCATCGCCGCACGCATGGATCGCCTGGAAGACAATCTGAAACGAACCATGCAGGTGGCCTCCGTGATCGGAAGAGACTTTGCCTTCCGTATTCTCCATACCATCACCGGTATGCACGAAGATCTTAAATCCTGTCTCTTGAATCTCCAGGGATTGGAGTTTATTTATGAAAAAAACCTTTTCCCGGAGCTTGAGTATATCTTTAAACATGCGCTCATCCAGGAGGTGGCCTATAACAGCCTCCTTATTGCGAAAAGAAAAGAATTTCATGAAAAGATCGGAAAAGCCATCGAAGATATATATGTCGAAAGGCTCGAAGAGTTCTACGAGATGCTGGCCTATCATTATTCAAAAAGTGATAATTTCGAAAAGGCGTATCATTATTTGAAACTATCCGGTGAAAAGGCATCCGGGAATTATTCCGTGATGGAAGCATTTAGCTTCTACAACGAAGCATTAAATTTCCTCAATCGGCTTCAAGACAGCAAGGAAAATAAGAGAAAAAAGCTCGAACTTATTTATTTAATGTTAAAGCCGTCATTATTGCTGGGTTTGCCTGAAAACTGTCTTCAAATTCTGCGTGAAGGCGAAACGCTGGCATCAGAGTTTAATGATAAAAAAAGCCTGGCACAATTTTATGGCGTTCTCGGTCAATATTACGCGTTTAAAGGAAAACAAGCGCAAGGATTTGAATACGCGGAAAAATGTGTACATCTTGCCAAAAAGATTCAAGATATTGAATTAATGGTTATAAATACACTTAGTTGTTATTATGCAACCCAATACACGGGTGATTTCGAAAAACTTACGGATATAGCGTCAAAGACGATCAAGCTGCTTGAACAGACCAAAAAAGAAACAGATTTTTTCGGGCGACCGGCGAATCCATATTGTTTTTTATGCGCAGAATGTGGCTTGACCATGGGACATTTAGGCGAATTTAATATAGGTGAAGCCCTTTGTGAAAAAGGACTGCGTGTTGCGACTGAGATCGATGACGCATTAACCATTGCAACCGTTGAAACGGTTTACAGTTTATTTTTTTGTCATAAAGGTAATGGTAAGATTGCGTTAAAACATGCAGAAACTGCCGTAAATCTAATGGAAAAAATAAATATCGGTCCGTTAGGATTGGGATTGGCATATGGGGCCTTAGGTTGGTCCTATTTAATTGCCGGGAACCATAAGGCATGTCAAAAATATGGCGAAAAAGGCTTAAAAATGACAGCATGATATTGAAATGCACATATATGTTGGTTATTTTACCTATTTCCTGTCTGAAAGTTATCTTGAATCCGGCAATATTAAACACGCAAGGGATTCGATTGAAGAAACATTAACGCTGTCACGCAAAATTGATTCAAAATATATAGAAGCCAAGTCTTTAATCTTAAAAGGCAGAATATCGGGAAAAATGACTCCATCAGAGATGGATACGGCAGAAAATAATATTTTGGATGGATTAGAATCCCTCGAGACAATGAAATTAAAACCGGATACTGCTCAAGGCTATTTATATCTGGGAGAGCTATACGCAGATAACGGTCAGAAAGAAAAGGCCTTTGAAAATTTAACAAAAGCCGAGGGGATGTTTAAGGAGATGGAAATGGATTATTGGCTGGAAAGGACAAAGAAGATTTTGGTAAGATTGTAGCATTTAAACTTATTTGCATATTTTATATGGGGTCTCTTGGTAATGTCAGGACAACAACCCTTAAGGCTTTTACTCCGGATGAATTTGCAAAGATCGTCGGCACGCTGCCATAATGTTCAGTGGAAACAATTGAAAGGGGATAATTTTTAACGAAGAAACAATCAACTTCAGGTGTGCCATCCCCTGCTTCACCCCAGCAGACAACAGGGCCTTAAACATCTTCGGCTTTAACGCTATTTTAATTTAATCCTGTCTTTTGGAGGAACCAAATGAAGTGCCCAAAGTGTCAGTCTGAGAATCCAGAAGGCATGAAATATTGCGGTGAATGTGGGGCAAAAATAGAGACCATCTGCTCAAATTGTAACTTCTTAAATCCACCTCAATTCAAATTCTGCGGTGAATGCGGGCACAACTTAACTTCCCCTTCCGAGCCGACCCCCCAAGACCTCTCCTTTGATGATAAATTAGACAAGATCCAGCGATATCTTCCCAAAGGCCTTACAGAGAAAATCCTGGCCCAGAGGGGCAAAATCGAAGGCGAGCGCAAGCAAGTCACCGTATTGTTCTGCGACATGGTCGGATATACATCACTTTCAGAAAAAATTGGTCCTGAAGAAGCATACTCAATCATGGATCAGGTATATGAAATACTCATTCATAAGGTCCATGAATTTGATGGTACAGTGAATGATATGACCGGGGATGGTGTGATGGCGCTGTTTGGTGCTCCCATTGCGCTTGAAGATGCCCCCCAACGTGCCATCAGGGTTGCCATGGCGATTCATAGGGAGATGTCAAAGTTCAATGACAAGCTAAAGCAGGAACAAACAGGCCTGCCGATCCTTAAAATGCGCATCGGTATTCACACCGGTCCTGTGGTCGTTGGAACATTGGGTAATGATCTTCGGGTCGAGTTCAAGGCTGTCGGAGATACGGTAAATCTGGCATCACGGTTGGAAAGTTTTGCGGAACCCGGTACCACCTATGTAACCGAGGATACCTTCAAGCTCGCTGAGGGACTTTTCAGGTTTGAAGCGCTGGGAGAAAGAGCGGTCAAGGGCAAAAAAGATCCTGTTAGAGTCTATCGGGTGATTGCAATCAGCAGCAGACGGACAAGATTTGATGTAAGCACTGAACGTGGTCTGTCTCTCTTTGTTGGAAGAAATCGAGAACTTGAGCTTTTAATGGATGGCTTTGAACGTTCTAAAACCGGCAGAGGCCAGGCAGTTTCAATTATGGCCGAGGCAGGTGTCGGAAAATCAAGACTCTTGTATGAATTTAGAAAAAGCATATCCAATGAAGATGTGAGTTTTTTTGAAGGCAAGTGTCTTTCCTATAGCCGTGGAGTGGCATATCACCCGATTATTGATATTCTAAAATCAAACTTTAATATCTTAGAAAGTGACGACTGCGACACAATTAGAGATAAAGTAATACAGTGGCTGAAAGCAGTTGATGTGGATGAAGCCAATATCTTGCCTTATCTGCTTGAGCTTTTATCTGTCAAAGACAGCGGTATCGATCAAATCGACATGAGCCCAGAAGCCAAAAAAGAGCGCATCATGTCTGCGGTTAATGTAATCCCCTTAAAGGGTTCCGAGATAAGGCCTTTGATTATCGCTGTTGAAGATTTGCACTGGATTGATAAAAGTTCAGAAGAGTATTTCAGAAATGCATTAGAGAGCATTTCAGGAGCCCGGATATTTTTAATATTCACTTACAGACCCGAGTATGTGCACACATGGGGTGGGAAATCCTATCACAGCCAGATTAACTTGAACCGGCTTTCCAACAGGGAAAGCCTTATCATGGTATCCCATCTTCTTGGCACAGACAATATTGACAGGGAAATAGAGGAACTGGTTCTTGAAAAAACCGAAGGTGTCCCTTTTTTTATAGAAGAGTTTTTAAAATCACTTAAAGATTTAAAAATTATTGAAGAGCAGAAGAAAAAATATTGTCTGGTAAAAGACCTTAAAGATGTCGCCATCCCTTCTACAATCCAGGATGTGATCATGGCCAGGGTAGACTCCCTTCCTGAGGATGCCAAGGAACTGCTCCAGATTGGATCTGCAATTGACCGGGAGTTCAGCTTTGACTCGATTCAAAAGGTGGCAGAGCTTCCTGAAAGGGAATTGCTGGCCCGCCTTTCAGTTTTAAAAGACACGGAGCTTGTCTATGAAAGGGGCATATATCCGCAATCCATTTATATCTTCAAACATGCCCTGACTCAAGAAGTTGTCTATGATTCAATACTGGGCAAAAGAAAAAAAATACTTCATGAAAAAATAGGCAGATCCATTGAAGCACTACACGAAAAGAATATAGACGAACACTACGAGGTGTTATCCGATCATTTTATAAAAGCAGAAAATTTTGAGAAAGGGGAAGAATACTGTAAGTTGATATGCAACAAAGCTGTAAAAAAAGCTTCATTCAAAGATGCCATTACCTATGGGGAAAAAAGAATTGAATGCCTTGCAAAGCTGTCTAAGTCAGATGATGTGCAGAAAAAAATGATAGATGCACGAACACTTTTGGGTCTTTATCTTTTGCAGATGTGGTATTATACAGAAGCAAAAGATGCTGTAACACCCATTATTGACCTGGCATTGAAACATGAATACAAAAAGCGGCTCTGCCAGATACATACTATTGAAGGTGCATATAATGTATTTGTCGAAGAAGATTTGCCGGCAGCATTCAAGATCTTAAAAAAAGCCATAAGAGATTCAGAAGAAATAGGTGATTATATTTCATTAATTACGTCTCATACATTTTTAATGGGTGCCATGGGGATAAACTGTGAGTTTGATAAAGCCTTAGCAAACCTCAAAAGCGTGATGGATATAGTTAAAAGCGCTAACAGCAAATGGGGAATGGCAATAAACAAAAGTAATCAAAGTTTTGCTATTAATTTTCAAGGAAAGACAGATCTTGCATATAAGACCAGCAGCGAAGGAGTTCAATTAGCCGAAGACAGCGACGATATTATGTCAAAGGCACATACTTTCACCTGTCACGGACGTTCCTGTTACCACAAGAGGCTTTTAAACGATGCAGAGAAATACCTTGTTGAAGGGGCAAGTTTTTGCGTGACCATCAATCTTTTTGCATGGGAAATTTTCGCAAAATCGTATTTAGGAGATGTCTATTATGAACTTGGAGATTATAGTAAATCAAAAAACTGTTATTTAGAAGCTGCTTCACTATCAAATAAAGTTCAATTTCTGCCATCGCTTATGAATTTAAACAAAATTGCAGCCGCAAGATCTATGGTGATGAAAAATGAAAAGGATGTCGATTTAGAAAGCATTTACCAATATGTTTCTGTAAAGAAAATGAAAGTTTATGAAGGCTCGACACTCAGATACCTTGGAGAAATTCTATTAAACATGGATGAAAACCATTTAACTAAGGCAGAGGGATGGATCAGGCAAGCTATAGAAGCCGACGAAAGAAACGGCACAATGTTTTATCTGGCACAAGATTATGCTCTGTATGCGGATCTGTTTAAACGAAAAAATGATATTCCCAAAACCAGAGAAAACCTAACAAAAGCCATAGAGATTTTCAAAGAATGCGGTGCTGACGGTTGGGTTGAAAAGTACGAAAAGGAGCTGGCGGCGTATTCTCTCAATAAATCCGGGCGATGTAACGGAGGTCTTTAGACCTCCATAAACCGTGACCTCCAGGTCACGGGGAATTGGAAGGCTAAAGCCTTCCGCTACATGGGTTATATGTGAACTCACATTTATAGCCCAGATTTATTGAGAAGTTACCTGGCGGCAATGTAACATATAACTTTAATTCTCCTTTGATGGAGTAAAAAATGAAATGCCCGAAATGCCAGACTGAAAATCCTGAGGACAATAAGTTCTGTCGTAAATGTGGCTCGAAATTTTTACTCAACTGTTCTCAATGCGGATCAGAAATTCTTTTTGATGACCAATTCTGTGGTAAGTGCGGCCACAATTTGCAGGAACCCGAAGCACCCCCCGACTACACCGAACCCCAATCTTACACCCCAAAATTTTTAGCTGATAAGATCCTCACCACCCGCAGTTCTATCGAAGGTGAGCGGAAACTGGTGACGGTCCTTTTTGCTGATGTGGCCGGTTTTACTTCTATGTCCGAGAAGCTCGACCCGGAAGAAGTCCATCAGATCATGGATGGGTGCTTTAAGATTTTGATGGATGAAATCCACAAGTTTGAAGGCACCATCAACCAGTTCACCGGTGATGGGGTGATGGCATTATTCGGTGCACCCGTTTCCCATGAGGATCATGCCCAGCGTGCCTGTTATTCCGCCTTATCTATTCAGAAAGCAATTGGAGACTATAACGAGAAGGTAAAGAAGGCTTGCGGATCTGACTTTAAGATGCGCATCGGCCTCAACTCAGGACCGGTAATCGTAGGTTCCATAGGCGATGATCTGAGGATGGATTATACGGCAGTCGGCGATACCACCAATCTGGCTGCCCGAATGGAAAATTCAGCCGAATCTGGCACTGTGCTGGCGTCAAAAAACACATATAAAATCGTTTCTGATTTTTTTAAATTTGACCCGCTGAAAAAAATCGAAGTTAAAGGAAAAGAAGAACCTCAGGAGGCGTTTAAGCTGATCAGGAAGTCAGAGCTTGAGACCCGGATCGCTGCTTCAGCCGCCAAAGGGCTCACCCGGTTTGTCGGCCGAAAAAATTCAATAACCGGTCTTATGGAGGCATATGAAAAAGTACAATCAGGATCAGGACAGGTCGTTGGCCTGGTTGGGGAGGCCGGGGTCGGTAAATCCAGGCTTGTTTTAGAATTTAGAAACCAGTTACCCCATGATGAATTTACCTTTCTTGAAGGTCAGTGCCTCCATTATGGCGGTGCCATGGCGTATCTGCCTGTTTTAGACATTCTAAAATCATATTTTGATATTGCAGATGACGATCGGGAATTTATCATCCGGAAAAAGATTGAAGAGAAAATCCTCCGTCTTGATGAAAACCTCAAAAACGTCTTTACGCCGTTTCACGATTTATTCTCCCTTAAAGTTGATGATGAGGCGTATCTTCAAGTTGAACCGTCTGAAAGAAAGATGAGGGTTATTGAGTCTCTTCGAGATCTATTTGTTCGTGAAAGCCAAAACAAGCCCCTTATTCTTGCAATAGATGACCTTCACTGGATCGACAAAATATCTGAAGAATTTATCAACTATTTGATCGGATGGCTGCAGAATACGAAAATCCTGCTGATCCTTCTGTATCGACCGGAATACACCCATCAATGGGGAAGCAAATCGTATTACACCAAGGTCGGGCTGACGCAGCTCGGCAACATCTCCAGCAATCAACTGGTTCAATCTATTCTTGAAGATAGAGAGGTTGTGCCGGAAATCAGGGAACTGATTTTAAAAAGAGCCGGTGGAAATCCTCTCTTTGTAGAAGAGCTGACCCATAATCTAATTGAAAACGGATCTATTGAAAGGCAAAATCAACAGTATGTGTTAACCAAAAAAGCATCTAATATTCAGGTGCCGGATACGATTCAGGGGATCATAGCGGCCCGCATTGATCGAATAGAAGAAAGCCTCAAACAAGTCATGCAAATGGCATCGGTCATTGGTCGGGAATTCGCCTTTCGCGTTTTAGAGTCCACCATGGGAATGAGAGAGGCGCTCAAATCCAATCTGCTAAACCTCCAGGGCTTGGAATTTATCTCAGAAAAACAGCTTTTTCCGGAGTTGGAATACATCTTTAAACACGCCCTGACCCAGGAAGTGGCTTATAACAGTTTACTTCAAAAAAGAAGAAAAGAGATTCATGAAAAAGTCGGAAGCGCAATCGAAACCCTTTATCCGGATCGTATTGAAGAATATTACGAACTCCTTGCCTATCATTACAGGCGAAGTAATAACACGGAAAAAGCATTACATTATCTGGACAAAGCCAATCAGAAGGCAGCCAGGCTAAACGCAATGCAAGAAGCGATGAGTTATTTTAATGAAACCATGGAGCTCTTAGACACTTTGGATGAGACTCCTGAAAATCAAAAACGTCGTATCTCTCTTATAGCTAATCAAGCGTATGTATTTGCTCTACTCCTTAGGATCCCAGAGTATTACGACCTGTTAAAGCGCTATGAACCGATGGCAGCTGATTCAAAAGAGACTGAACTCCTTGCTATGTTCTATTCTGCGTTAGCAGTATGCGAAGCAAATTTTGGCCATTTTGATCAGTCAATTGAAACGGGAACCAAAGCGATCGAATTTAGTAATGCCGCAGGATCACCTGAAAGCGCTTATAATGCATATTTCCCTATAATATTGAGTTATGCGTGCACATGCCAATACGACAAAACTCATGAATTAAACAAAGAGATCCAGAGTATGTTGGAAAAGCAGTTCGACCTTCGGGTGTATGTATATTCTTTTTGGGCTGTATCCCTTGCATTTATGATAGTTGGTCAGTTTGATAAAGCAATACAGGCGGCCCAGAAAGCTCTGAAAATGGCTGAGAAATATTCTGATAATGGTTCGATTTCTATATCGTCCACAAACATCGCTGTTACTCATTGTCATAAAGGAGACATAGCTCAGGCTCTGGAATACGCTGAAATGGGGGTCAGTAAGGCTCAGACACCTGTATATCAAATCCGGGCTCGGACGGTTCAAGCATGGATTTTATGCCATGCCGGAGAGTCCCGTCAAGGCACAGAAACATTATCTGCAAATCTTCCAGTGATTCAGATGTCGAACTATCTGGCATTCGAGGTTAGTACTCTTTATTATCTTGGTGAAGCATACTGGCTGGCAGGGGAGTATGATAAAGCAACTCAAACGCTTAAAGATTTGTTAAAGCTTTCAGAGCGATGTAAAATGAAACGTTTTCCGGGGATTGCTTACTACTATTTAGGTGAAATTGCCCTGAAAACAGATCCACAACAGGCGAGAGCATACTTTAAAAAAAGTATCGATATTTTCCAAGCGGTCAAGGCCGAAGATTTTTTAGCGCGCGCGTACGCAGGTTACGGCCGATTTTATAAACAACAGGGTGATATTGATAAAGCCCGGGAGTATTTAACGAAAGCTTTGGAAATCTTTGAGCGATTGGGAATTCTGAACCAACCGGAAAAGGTCAAAAAAGAATTGGCTGATTTACCTCCTGATGAGGGATAAATAATGAAATGCCTAAAGTGTCAGTTTGAAAATCCCGAAGATATGCAATTTTGCGTCGAATGCGGAAACAAATTGGAAACACCATGTCCGGAGTGCGGTTTTAGTAATGCCCCAAGCTTTAAATTCTGTGGTAAATGCGGCCATAACCTAAAGGAACCAATCGAACCACCTGACTACTCCGAACCCCAATCTTACACCCCCAAATTCCTAGCTGATAAAATTCTGACTTCACGCAGTTCCATCGAGGGTGAACGGAAGCTGGTGACGGTTCTTTTTGCCGATGTGGCCGGATTTACGTCGATGTCGGAAAAACTTGATCCGGAGGAAGTCCATCAGATCATGGATGGGTGTTTCAAGATCCTGATGGATGAGATTCACAAATTTGAAGGCACCATCAACCAGTTCACCGGTGATGGGGTGATGGCATTATTCGGTGCACCCGTTTCCCATGAAGATCATGCCCAGCGTGCCTGCTATGCGGCGTTATCCATCCAGAAAGCAATTGGAGACTATAACGAGAAGGTAAAGAAGGCTTGCGGATCTGACTTTAAGATGCGCATCGGCCTCAACTCAGGACCGGTAATCGTAGGTTCCATAGGCGATGATCTGAGGATGGATTATACGGCAGTCGGCGACACCACCAATCTTGCTGCACGAATGGAAAATTCAGCCGAACCGGGCACTGTACTTGCGTCAAAAAATACATATAAAATTGTATCTGATTTTTTTAAATTTGACCCGCTGAAAAAAATCGAAATTAAAGGAAAAGAAGAACCTCAGGAGGCGTTTAAGCTGATTAAAAAAGGGGATGTGGATTCCCGAATCGGCGCTTCCGTTGCCAAGGGGCTCACCCGGTTTGTGGGCCGGGAAAATTCCATGGCCGGTCTTATGGAGGCATATGAAAAAGTACAATCAGGATCAGGACAGGTCGTTGGCCTGGTCGGGGAGGCTGGCGTTGGCAAGTCCAGACTCATTCTTGAAATGAGAAAAAGACTGCATCAGAATGAATACACCTGGCTTGAGGGTCGGTGTCTCCAATATGGCGGTTCCATGGCCTACCTTCCCATTCTTGATATTTTGAGATCCTATTTTGATATCAAAGAGGGGGACCGGGAGTTTATCATCAAGAAAAAAATGGAAGAGAAAATCATCCAGCTTGATGAGCGGCTAAAAAGCAAGCTCGCAGCTTTTCAGGAACTCTTATCTGTTAAAGTGGATAATGAGGCATATTTGCAGCTTGAACCCGCAGTAAAAAAACTCCGAAAATTTGAGGCGATTACAGATCTGCTGATTCGCGCAAGTGAAATTAAACCGCTGGTGGTTGTTGTGGAGGATCTTCACTGGATGGATAAAACATCAGGTGAATTGATTCAATACCTCATCGATTCACTTCACAGTACCCGTATTATGCTCATTCTGCTTTATCGTCCGGAATATATCCATCAATGGGGAAGCAAGTCCTATTACACAAAAATTGGTCTTGACCAGCTTGGAACAGTTTCAAGCACCGAACTGGTGCAGGCTATTCTTGAAGATGGAAAGACTGTTCCGGAGCTAAGAGACCTTGTGTTAAGCAAGGCAGGCGGCAATCCCTTGTTTGTGGAGGAAATCACCCACAGCCTTATGGAAAACGGCTTTATCCAGAGAAAGGGTCAAGAGTATGTTTTAACCAGAAAGGCCTCAGAGATTGAAGTGCCGGATACCA
>JABZFM010000012.1 GCA_014237465.1 Desulfobacteraceae bacterium
AAAATGACACTTCCTGAAAACGCACTTCATCCCCCCTGATCAAAAAAAGATATTTGCTTATATATAGAGTCATCAAGACCGGGCTTGTTCAACCTTCGGATAAGATTGTGGTTCGTTCCTCACATCAATCTATCCTTGTTCGTTCTGGCAGGGCGTTGATCGGGTCTTTGCTGGCAAGAAATCTTAAAGTCAGAGTGGGGGACGAGTTAACGATCATGGGACAGGGAAAAGACGGCTCTGTGGCAGCCGCAATCCTTACCGTCTGCGGTATTTACGAATCCGGAATGGACGAGTTTGACCGGAACACCCTGCACATACCGATCAATACCTTTCAGGCGGTTTATTCCATGGAATCGGCGGTTCACGAAATTATTATTAATGTGAACTCTTTGCGTGATGTCCCGATGGTAAAGGCCAAAATTATCAACCGTTTAAAGGATATCCTGCAAGGGAATGCCTTGGTGGTCATGGATTGGGACGAACTGGTCCCGGGGCTGACCCAGTCGATCCGTATTGACCTGACCATGGGGATTATTTTTTGGTTTCTACTGGTGGTGATCGTGGCGTTTTCTATTCTCAATACGTTTCTGATGGCAATTTTTGAGCGCACCCGGGAATTTGGTGTTATGATGGCCATTGGCACGACGCCGCAACGGCTGGTGAAACTGTTGCTGTATGAATCCAACTTTATGACCATCGTCGGGGTGGGTCTGGGAATCCTGACCGGGTGCGGGATAACGATGGTTTTCCAGATTTACGGAATCGATATGTCCGGATCCTCTGAAATCTTAAAGCAATATGGAATGTCCGGGCGGATTTATCCGCGACTGAGTATCATTACAGCATTTGCCGGACCGGTCCTGGTTTGGTTGATTACTGTTGGTGTTGCGCTGTATCCGGCATTAAAAATTAAGAGGCTTAAGCCCGTTGAAGCGATGCATCACGTTTAACATTTCAGGTGGATAGACTGAAGGCCGAAGGCTGAAGGGAAAAACAACGACTGAAATCATTTTTTGCTTCAACCTTCAACCTTCAACCTTCAACCTTAAACCTTCTACCTTCAGCCTTAGGACCTAAACAATGGAATTACAGCTTGCATGGCGCAATATCTGGCGAAATCCGAGGCGGACGGTGATTATCATGATTGCCGTCATCATCGGTGTCTGGACGATGGTTGCTTTAACGTCACTGATGCGGGGTATTGTCAATGACATGCTTGAAAACGGTATTTCAACCCTGACCGGTGATATTAAACTATATGCTTCCGGATATCATAATGATCCGTCAATTGAATACCGTATCGATGATCCGAATTCTGTAATTTCAAAAATTGCAAAAACTTTGCCCGTGGACTCAAAATATGCCGCACGCGTGCGGGTCAATGCAATTGCTTCAAATGCCCGGCACTCCATCGGGCTTACGCTGGTGGGGATTGATCCGGATCAGGAAAAGGGGGTGTCCTTTATCGGCAATGGGGTTGTTGACGGTCGCATGATATCCGAAGATGATAATAACGCCATTGTCATCGGGCAGGCCTTGCTGGAAAAGTTTGAAACCCGAATCGGCCGCAAGCTGATTCTGATGTCTCAGAATTCACAAAATGAAATCGTTTCAAAGGCATTTAAGATTGTGGGTGTTTTCCGGGCCAAGCTGGCGTCAACGGAAAAGCAGTTTGTGTTTGTCAATAAACATTCGGCGCAGAAGATGCTGGGTATCGGCAATGGGATTTCCGAGATTTCCGTTGTGATAAATGATCATGGAAAATTTGAACAGACCTCACAGGGCATTGCAGAAATTCTAAAGGATTCTGATATTGAAGTTCATACGTGGAAAGATCTTTTGCCCATGCTCACGGCATACATGGAAATTTTCAACGGGTTTATTGTGTTATGGTATCTGGTGGTGTTTGTTGCCATGGCATTCGGCATCGTCAATACGATGCTGATGGCGGTGTTTGAAAGGATGCGGGAATTCGGCCTGCTCAAAGCGCTGGGAATGAAACCAATGCTGATTTTGCGGTCAGTTCTGATTGAATCCGGCATTATCCTGATCATGGGGGCCATTGCCGGAAATCTGCTGGCGTTTGGATCTGTAATGATGATCGCTGCAACCGGGATTGACCTTTCCGCACTGTCTTCCGGGTTTGAATACGTCGGCATGTCTTCGGTTATTTATCCTGAGATTTTTTTAAAAGATGTGTTTCTGGCCAATGTGGTTGTATTGATTCTCGGGTTGGCAGTCAGCACGTATCCGGCGGTCAAAGCATCCCGTATTACGCCGGTTGAGGCTATGGCCCACACTTAACAGGTGTTGAAAAACTATTGCGCTTGACAATACGGCGTTAAAATTCGACTCAAAATGCTCATTTATAGACATAAACTCCGCTTTTTCGTCGAATTTTGCCTTGTCTTGCCTGCGCTCATAACGTTTTCACCAACCTGTTAATGGCTTCGCAAAAAGGAGGAATCATGCCGATTGTAGACGTTAAAGGGGTTGAAAAAGTCTATCAGCAGGGCGATATCGAGGTCCATGCCTTAAAAGACATTTACCTGTCGATTGCACCCGGCAGTTTTGCTGCGATTGCGGGTCCGTCCGGTTCCGGTAAAACCACTTTGCTTAATATTATTGGCGGTCTGGATCTGCCGGATCATGGTGAAGTAGTTGTGGACAGCCGGCATTTCAGGAAAATGAATCAGAGCCAGCTGGCTGAACTGCGGTTGAACCGGATCGGTTTTGTATTTCAGGCGTATAATTTAATCCCCGTGCTGTCTGCGGTGGAAAACGTGGAATATGTGATGCTGCTCCAGGGTGTTGAAAAGGCAGATCGCCGAAAACGGGCCATGGCAATATTAGATGAGGTGGGATTGAGTGAAAAATACCATAATCGACCGTCGGAATTGTCCGGGGGACAGCAGCAGCGTGTGGCGGTTGCACGGGCCATTGTTTCAAATCCAGCCATTGTGCTGGCTGATGAGCCCACGGCCAACCTGGATTCAAAAACAGGGGAAGCATTGCTGCAAATCATGGCCGAGATGAATGAAAATCGGAATGTGACGTTTATATTTTCAACCCATGATCAGATGGTCATGGACTATGCCCATCGGCTGGTGCTCCTCCGTGATGGGATGATTGATGATGACCAGGTTAAATAATTTTAAAAAAATCATCTCCAAAGTTTGCATCCGTCTGTGTCTGTACGTTTTCCTTTGCGGTGCTGTTTTGCATTTGTCTTCACCTGCGGCAGGAGCCGGCCTCCTCGATGAAAGTCAATTTTTAAGTGGTTGGGGGGGGGGCATTTTCGATTACGGGGTGCAGTCTCTTTTCCGGATAACAATTCCCGGCTGGATCATTTGCATCAAGATCGTCTGCATGACGGCGCGGTTGAGTTTCGGCTGAAAAAGAATACCGGATTTAATGACTGGTTAAGTTTAGATTTTCATTATGAAGTGATCGGAACCGGCGGCGAGACAAGAAAAGCGCAGCAGCAATTTTTAAAGCAGTATCCGGTTTTTTCAGATAGTCTTTTTATGGCAAATGCTGTCAAAGACGACAGCCGGGTGATGGATTTAACACATACAATCTCATCGGATACGGAATATCTGCTGTATCATCGGATTGATCGGCTGGTTTTGTCTGCCTCCGCTGACTGGGGTTCTGTCAGGGTCGGGCGCCAGGCATTAACCTGGGGGAACGGATTCCTGTTCAACCCCATGGACCTGTTCAACCCGTTTTCCCCGACAGATGTTGATCGGGATTATAAAATCGGCGATGATATGATTACAGCTCAGGTGTACACGGGAAATTCCGGGGAATTGCAGATGCTTTATATGCCGCGAAGGGACACGGAAAATCATAATATTGAGTGGGATGATTCCTCTTTGGCGGCAAAATTTCATTTTAATATCAGTATCACGGATATTGACGTGATGGCGGGGAAACACTATGAAGACAATGTGCTGGGAATCGGATTCACCGGTTACCTGATGAATGCGGCCTGGCGTCTGGATACAACATATACCTGGCTGGATGCTGACAGTGAGCGGTCCGGTTTTGTGAGCCTTGTGGCAAATATTGATTATTCCTGGGTCTGGTGGAATAAAAATCTATATGGATGGATCGAATATTATTATAACGGCCTGGGGGAAAATGATTATCAAAAAGCACTGACCGACCCGGACATCATGAAGCGTCTGGCCCGGGGGGAATGGTTTACGCTGGGGCATTCATACATGAATACCCAGCTTCAGATTGAATGGCATCCGCTGGTCAATGGGTTTATCACGATAATTACGAATACCGGTGATTCGTCAGGCATTCTTCAACCAAGAATTACCGTGGACCCGGCGCAGAATTTTCAAATCATGTGCGGCGGAAATATTTATTACGGGAAAACCAAAACCGAGTTCGGAGGCATTGAACTTCCCGGGGTTCTGGTCAGGGAAGTACCGGCGGATATGGTGTATCTCTGGCTTTCCTATTACTTCTGACGGTTTCCTTAAAAATCTCTTTCGGATGGTAATGAAAAAAGTTTCACCAATTTTATAAAATATGGCAAGGCGCGCAAAGCCTGAGGAGCGAGACGTACGAATGTACGTTGAGTGACGAAGGCTGAAGCGTAACCCAAAACTAAAATTGCAGTTGAACTTTTTACGACGCCATCAGGGTTAATACCCTGCCGGTTCCCGGTACGCCCCGGCCACCGCATCGATCATCTCGGCAATCTCAAGCAGTTCCATATCATGCCAGCGGCGTCCCACCAACTGCACGCCAATCGGCATCCCGTCCTGGGAATATCCGGCCGGAATGGTGACAGCCGGATGCCCGGTGGTGTTGAAAGGGGCGGTATAAGCAGCATTCGCCATCCAGTAGTTCAGCTGATGTTCATCGACCGGGATCGGATCATCATAAATATTATATCCGAAAATGACATCATTGGGTTCAAGATGTTTATATGCGGGTTGGGTGGTGACCGGACAGATGAACACATCCCATTCCATGAGAAATTGTTCAAGATGCGCGATCAGGATCTCCCTTTTAGAGCATGTCTCGATAAACTTGTCATATGTTGCGGGGTACACCATCTGGAGCAGCGGGGATTTACTTCTATGTATGCCGCCCAAAGTATACATGATAAATCGTGCGGATGACGGGAGGGTGACATTAATCTGCAGGTCGACCATTTTCCCCCAGGTTTCCCATACCTCTATAAAATTGAAATCCGCCGGGTTTATTTTTTTTATCGTGCAGCCTTCATCTGAAAGCTTGTCAATAAATTGCTTCAGTACCTTTCGGGTTTCATTAGAAACAGGGACATCTCCGAAATTGTCCGACCAGGCAATGCGTAATTCTTTATAGCCTGGTTTTGTTTTAGGCGTCATGTTGACGGCAGGTACCATTGCATCATATCCATCCGGTCCGGCAATGATTGACAGGCACAGTTTTAAATCTTTAATGGAACGGGCCAGCGGCCCGAGAGACGCCATGGCGCGAATGGTTCGGCGGTTTTTATCTGTGAGCCCCGGAAAAATGCCATAGCTTGATACAAAATTTTCAGTGGGTTTAATGCCGTAAACACCGCAAAAAGCGGCGGGGATTCGGATGGAACCAGCGAGATCGCTGCCAATGGTAAGCGGGGACATGCCGGTCGCAACCGCTGCCGCACCGCCGCCGGTACTTCCCCCCGGGGTCCGGGTCAAATCCCATGGATTATTGGTCCGGCCGTAAATCGGATTAAAAGTCTGCACATCCATGGCCATCACCGGCATATTGGTGATCCCTAAGATGATGGCGCCGGCATTTTTAAGCCGTTTAACTATTGTTGCGTCAAAATCGGTCACCTGGTCGGATAGGGGGGTAAATGCATTGGTGATCCGCATGTTTTTGACGGCAAAATGGTCTTTTATGCTGACCGGCACACCGTGCAGCGGGCCCCAGAGTTCTCCTGCGGCAAGGGCTTCATCCGCCTGCCGGGCCCGATCCAGTGTAGTCTTTTCATCAATAACAACAAGAGCGTTGAGATCCGGATTGTATTTATGAATATGGTTGATGTGAGCGGAAATCACCTCATGCGAAGAAAATGTGCCGGATCGGATGCCCGCTGCCAGGTCAGAGGCAGATAGAAATACTATCGGCCGGCCGGAAGCAGCTGTCGAATTTTCAGGAGTCTGGTAGGGAAGCGGGTCGGAGGATGACTGGCATCCCACAAATACGAAAAGGGACAGAAATAACAGCAAATTTATTGATTTGAGGGAAATGATTCCGGAAAAATCGTTGCGGTGAAATTTGTTTTTCATGGGTATTCGGCCCTCCTTATGCTGAATTTTATAGTTTCGGCAGGTTATGCGGGCATTAAATATTTTACATGTAAAACAGAGGTCAGATTCGGTTAGGATGTTTAATGTCTGAAAGCCAGAGCCGGCTAATGGGTTTTGAAAAAGCCGATCAATAAATTAATAAAAACAGGCTGTTAATAGTCTTTTCGTTTGGCCCGATCCATCTCGCGTTTCATTTCGCGTTCTTTGATGGATTCTCTTTTGTCATATTTACGCTTGCCGCGGGCGAGCCCGATGGTAACTTTGGCTTTTCCGTTTTTAAAGTATATTTTTAACGGAATCACTGAAAACCCTTTTTCCCTGATCTTGGCTTCCATTCGTTTGAGTTCGGATTTATGCAGGAGAAGCTTTCTCGGGCGTAACGGATCATGGTTATCATAATAGGCAAAAGGATACGGACTGATATGCACCTGATGAAGGATCAGTTCGCCTTTTTCAATTCTGCCGTAAGCGTCTTTCAGGTTGGCTCCCCCTGATCGCAGGGATTTGACTTCAGTGCCCAGCAGCACCATTCCCGCTTCAATTTCTTCTGTGATTGAATAATTATGCCAGGCTTTCCGGTTTTTAGTGACAATTTTGATGTGGCTGTTTTCCATTTTGGATGCTGACTAATTAAAGGGTGAAGTGACTAAAATGATCTAAAGTGTCTTTTGTAATTTTACTTATCATAGATACCGTTTGCCAGTGTTTCACCGTAAGTATCTGTTATCAATTGAATGGTATCCAGTGCGGACGTCTGTTTCATGACTTTTTTTAAAAAAAGTTTTGATTCGTTGACGCTGATTTTTCTGATCATGTTTTTAATGGAAGGGATTGATTGGGGCGCCATGCTGAAGGCGTCCAGGCCAAGGCCCAGCAGAACGGGAAGGTTAATGATCTCCGATGCCATTTCACCGCACATGAATGTTTTGATATCTTTTTTTTTCCCGGTATCCACAACATGTTTTATCATTCGGATAACTGCCGGGTGCAAAGGATTATAGAGGTATGCAACATGGCGGTTCACCCGGTCTATGGCCAGCGTGTATTGAACCAGATCATTGGTGCCGATGCTGAAAAAATCAACCAGGTCGGCCATGGCATCCGCCATGATCGCTGCAGACGGAATTTCTATCATAATACCGATTTGAATGTTTCTATTGTAGGCCAGCCCGTCTTTTTCAAGGGATTCTGCTGCTTCATCAATAATTTTAAAGGTCTGAAGAATTTCTTCACACCCGGAAATCATCGGAAGCAGGAGCTTGACATTACCGAAAGCGGCTGAGCGTAAAATAGCGCGGAGCTGTGTTATAAATATGTCCGGATTTTTAAGACAAAACCGGATGGCCCGAAGGCCCAGAGACGGATTGCTCTCTTCCGGCGTCGGGATGGCTGAAATTGCCTTGTCGCCGTTGATATCAAGCGTGCGGATAATGACCGGGTTCGGTGCCATTAGTTCCGCAACTTCTTTATATTGATCAAACAATTCCTGTTCATCGGGAAAAGACATTCGGCCCAAATAGAGGAACTCCGTTCGAAACAGGCCGATACCTTCTCCGCCATGGTCTTTTACCGCCACGACTTCCTCGGGCAGTTCAATATTTCCCATAATGCTGAATAAATGCCCGTCAGCGCTTTTTGCCGGCCGGTCGCTGGTTCGGAGGATGTTTGCTTTGCGTGTTTCGTATTTCTTGCTCAGTTCATCATATTTTATTAGTGTTTCTTCTTCAGGATCAACAATGACAATGCCTTCAGATCCATCGACAATAATAATGCTGTCATTTTTGATCACCTGGGTGGCATTATCCAGGCCGAGAACTGCCGGTATTTCAAGAGTCCGGGCGATAATGCTGGTATGTGACGCTTTGCCGCCGCGATCCGTAATAAACCCCATAATTTTTTCAAGCTGGATCTGGCTGGTTTCCGCCGGGGAAAGTGTATGGGCCACCAGTATCACCCGTTTGTCAATATTGGATATATTAACGTCCTTGCAGCCGACCAGATTTCTCATAATACGTTCTGAAACATGCTCGATATCTGCGGAACGTGATTTGAGGTAAGGGTCTGCAATATTGCTGAACATGGATTTTGCTTGTGAAGTCGCCTCCTTGAGCGCCCATTCCGCATTAATCAGCTCATTTGTAATGATGTCAATGGCTTTTCCATACAGCATCTTGTCTTTGTGAAGCAAAAGGTGAGTTTCAAGGATAGCGGCATGCTGCCGGAGTTCTTCCGGTACCCCTTTGATGATGTCAGACAGTTCATTTTTGGCTTTGGTAACCGCACTTTTAAAACGATTGATTTCTTTTTTGACTTTATTCTCGGTGATCGAGTATTTTTCAATGACATCAACACCTTCTTTATCCACAAGGTAAGCCTTGCCAATGCAGATTCCCGGAGAACCGCTGATCCCTTTGATGATTTTTTCCGTGGTATCAGATGGCATTTTTACCTACTCCCTAAACCCTTTTTCAAACAGGTTGATCATTTCATTAAGAATGTCAATGTCTTCCGGATTTTCCACTTTCAGTGCCACATTTGCGCCTTTCAGGCAGGCAAGAGATAATATGTCAATAATGCTGGAGGCATCCACCTCTTCTCCATTCTTGCAAAGCCAGACATCAGATTGCGCTTTAAGTGCAAGGTTCGCAAGCATTGCCGCCGGCCTGGCATGAAGGCCAAGTTCGTTAATTACGGTCGTTTTTCTGCTTAGATTATGGTCTATCTCATTCATATCTTTTATAATTATTTATTATTTAAATCTATAAAGATAGCATGCGATGATTATGATTGTCAAACGAAATTTTTTGATAAAATACTGAAAGAGTACTGAAAGTATTATAAATAATTTATTTATTATTTTGGGAGGGATGGATTGATGGGTGGAATTATAAGATATCGGGATAAGTTAATAACAAATGTTATTATGCGGGATCAGTTGAAAGGCTTTCATGTTTGGAGTGAATCAAAACCGTTGGATAATCTTGGTGATATCTCCTTCTACAGAAGATTATCTTATGATCAGCGCCGGGTCGCCCAGTAGATTATAAATATCCATCATATAGGGTGGCTTACCAGTTTGGTAATAGCTTTCAAGGGCTTTCAATACGACATCCCCAAGAATCTTTTCCTCGTCAGTAAAGAGTGAATGGAAGAAGTTTTTATTCAAAATTACTGATAGCTCATTGAATGAGAGGCCAGTGGGTGACCATGTGGCTATTGCACCGCCACCTTCATGCAAAACCAACAGTTCAGCTAAAGAATCAAAGCCGGGAATAGCATACCGCCCCACCACACAGGTCATGGCGGTAACGATAGGAAGTTTTTTATTATTTTCAAGAAAAGCGACATCATTACTTAATAACATGCCTTCCTGGGCCAGGCGGTCGAGGCCGGCATGGCCCAAATAATTCAAAAGCAAGGCTCCGTCATTGATTTCATCAAGGATTAGCTGATGTGCTTCTTCAATCGGATATTCAGATAAATATATCTTCTCCGCCAAGTATTCAGTGGGTAAAATTTCAGCAACTGCATTGCTGGCTGCCGGAAAATCACCCCCATCATCAGGATTATCGGCTACCATGAGAATCTTGCGGGCCCAATTGCCATTTGCGCTTTCATATGCCTTTATTTTGTTGATCATTCCGTCAAACTCTTCAGAAGTAACGGCCGGCAGCCGTCCAATGGCAATATCCGGAACGCCATCATTATCAAGTACATCCGCATAACGGTTATCTGAGGCAAAAAGCCCGTAAGGGGTAGCGACAAGGGGTGTGGGCACCATGTTGTCCCCATACCCCATATTGTCTTTATAGTCATATGTGCCAACACCTGCCAGAACCACATATCGGGGAGCCTTTTTCCAATTGTGATATGCAAAAGAGAGGAATTCTTTTATGGCTTCCGGGCTGAAAACCCCCTCATTAAATTCATCCATAATCTCTTCAATGTCCACCACCATCGCATCAAGATTTTGGGCCTGCCGGTAAGCGGCAAGATCCTCAGCCGATTTTTTGAACTCTGAAGGCGCTATGATTAAATAGTCTGCCCGATTCTGTTTTTGTCTCAGGTCGGAGGTGTTATAAGCTGCAATAGAGAGCGGCGGGTTTGACATATTCTTAGTTGTTGCAAGATATAATATGTCGGAAGCTGCCGGCGTAAAACTTATTTGGTAACCGCTGCCGACATCTCCAATAACGGCCGCATTAATGATTCGGGGGGTTTTCGGATCCCCCAGATCAAAAACAAGGATGTCGTCACTGGTAAAGCCGGATACGGTGACCACATCGTGTTCGTCACCACGCAAAAACAACCTGTTATCAACTGCCTGGTAGTAACGCGGGTAAGCCAGATCAAAGGAGTCCACATAAAAGATACTGTAGGGCACGTCATCATCAAGGAGTCCGGTCACCTCAATGGTGTTTTTACCCTCATTCAAAAGATCCGGGCCAAATTCTAAAACCAGTTCATGGGACGAGGCTCCTGACCAGTGCCCCTCGCCGATCCATGTCTCATTTAGCGTTACTGAAACATAATGATCATTTTCGTTGTTATTGTCAGTAATCCCCAGAAGATAAACCGTCAGGCGGGCACTATCTGTTTCAGCCACACTATGTGTCGAAATATTAAAGGTCTTGGTGGAATGATCCGGATTGCCGGAAATAATAAAATCCCACAGCCAGTAATCAGCCATTGGGTCATCAAACAGGGCGGTTAACGCAAAATGGTCCTCCTCTGCATGAATCGTTTCTTCAAAAGCACCATTCCCAATAGCAGAAAAAGGCTGGTTTCCCTCAAATTTTATCATTTGCAATCCGTCGTCTTTTTTGCCGATCTTGAGCAAGTAGACATTACGGTCGGTGTAAATGCTGTTGATGGATTCTCCATAAAAATATATGCCTGCATTTTCGTCGGCACAAAGCCAGGCGATCTCTTTGCCTTGATTGTTTAATATGAATTGCTTTCGCTTGATCCGGCTTGAGACGGTGCTTGTGGTCTCTCCCATCACATATGCGATCTCGGCGGCATCGACATAGTAAAGACCGTTCTGGGCCACAGAGATTTTGGCTATGTCGCTTTTGGAATACTCTTTTGAGGCTTTTTTATCTGAATGCATGGCTGCGATTCTATCTTTTTTAGCTTCAGTCATCTGATGGGCGATGCTGCTGTATCCAGATTCGTTAACGATATTTTCAGCTTGAAAGAATTTTTCAAAAGCCTCGTCCACAGATTCCCAACCCACAGTGACATTAAAAGGTCCATAGGTATTCTTTTTGCCTCGGTTATCAACTTCCACCAGCTTATATGTATACGCCTTGCCTGGCGCTGCGCCTTTGTCCACGCATCGGTAAACCCCGCCCTGGGCTGCATTTAATAGTCCTGGCAGCAATTTTTTATTTACCTTGAGGTATCTGCCGGTATCCGGATTGAGCCGGTAGAGGTCAAACCCTACAGTTCCGTTCTCCGTCCCTGTCTGCCATTCGATAAGCGCGCCCTTGACATGATCAAATGCACGGAAATCTGAAATAAGCGCATAAGTCGGATGAATGACACCGAATGCCTTTATGGCAAAGTTTGCACTCGAATTATATGTATGTAAATCAAACCAACTGGAACCGTCCGGGCCATAAAAGCTTTCCTCCCAGTTGGCTGTGGCTGCGCTTGAGTAGCCAGGGTAAGCATACTCATAACTTTGAGGATAACCGTAGCCCGGCGTTGTCAACCCGATCACTACAGAGAAGTAACCTTCGTTAAGCAAGACTATGCTATACCCGGAGGTGGCCAGAGGCACTGTTCGATACCCGGGGTATGTGATCGTGCCCGACTGCTCGTGCGCCAGTGTGCCGCTGTCCGGATTATCCGGCGTGACATTAATATATATTCTGATGGTGTATTCAGTATCTGGCACCTGTGCATAGAATGATACCGCATTGATCACGTGGTCGCTACCAGTGGTATTTTTGAAAATATTAGCACCCCAAAAAACATAATTAGTCCCGCCATACCCTATGGTTCCTATTGCTCCCAAAGGATCATACTGGTATACGTGGTCGTAGTTGTCTGTTGGTTCTGCCAGGAACACGGCGCAATTGGTTACAAACGGGTCGTAATAAGAAATCCATAAATATCCGCTGTTGGCCCAGGTTGTGCCCCAACTGTTTTTAATCAAAAAAGCACCGTCACCCGGCGGCTGATTCGAGCTGATAAAGTTTGTGGCTGAATAGTTATCATCCCATCCGGCAATAGTGACCCCATGGTTTGTGGAAGAACTGGCGCCGTTATAATAGTATGCGCCATTGCTGTAATCAAAATAAGGGCTGTCACTAATCTGACTTCCCTCCCATCTCATGCTGGTTCGGAGGGCACCATAGGCCATTATTGCGTTTTTGATTTCATCATTCAGAAGAGAACCGCCTCTGTCAGGAATGAAATAAACATCCTGACTATGTTTCTGAATGGTCAGCCCTCCTGGCGAAATGTTGCTAATCGTACTGTAAGGGTCGTCAATCTCATTGACCGGCCCGCTCCAGCGGGTCAGGTAGGCTGTGGATATTCCCCTGTTGCCGCCGTCGCAGTGTCCCCAGTCAAATCCATGGGTGTTTTTCATGTTGTTTTCGGAGAAATTCCAGTTTTCAAAAATCAATTTAAGTAACGTGGACTCAAGGGAACCATAAGCCGCAAAGGCCCAGCAGCTACCGCAACCGCCCTGATTTTTAACTGAAGTCATTTCTCCCAGGTCATTGAGGTTGTATGAAAGGGGCGCACCTTCTTTAGGAAATGGGAGTTTGATGTGCATGCCCTTTGTAAAGGAATAGTCGATCGGTGAAGGTATTTCCCCCAGCCCGAATTCATCTTCCCGTTCGCTGTCGGCTTTAATAAGCCCGGCGGTTTGCATGTATTGAACGAAAGCCGGGTTCAGGGGGGCGATGGTAGGTTCAGGGTCCGCAGCATCAACATTGCTCCCCCATATGGTTAAAATCAGTAAGCTTAAATAAAACAAGCAATTCAACGTAAAGGCCCTTTGCTTCATGTAATAAAATCCTTTCTGGTAATTCAGACACTTGTATTATTTGAATATCATGAATTTTTTAGTCAAGAAAAACAAATTTGGGGATACCGTGACGAAGATAATGATTTTTATTTATATTTGCAGAAAAATCAAAAGTGTAATTTCTAAATAGGTTCAGTCATTAAAAACATCCATGTTTTTCTAAAAGATATTGTATGCATAAACGTAATGAATATCAAGATAATCATATCGCAATGAGTTGTAATCAATCACACAAAGTAAATCATTGACAACCGCCGGGCTGGCTGATATTTTTATTAACCATTTAAAGTTATAACTAATTGAATTTATGTATTTTTTGTTAATCAAAACCATTTCACCAATGGAGGTTTCCCGTGGAATCAAAAATTCATATTTATGGAAAGTCGACATGACCGTTTACCAATGCAGCTCGTGAAGCTTACGCAAAGAAGGATGCTGAAGTTGAGTATATTGATGTTTTGGCAAATGATGAGAATATGGAATCCATGCTTAAATTCTCGGACGGCAGCCGAAGAGTACCCGTCATTGTTGACGGAGAAAAGATCGCCATTGGTTTCAACGGCCGGAGCTGACGTGTTTAGTCAGCTGGCAGGATGCCGGTTCAACAATACTAAAAAACAAAGAGAACAGGATAATAATGGAAAAACAATATTTGATTGATGAAATGGAACTCAGCGAAGCCTGGCGGCTTTTCAGGATTATCGGGGAATTCGTTGAAGGCGTGGAGGAAATGCATGATATCGGGCCGGCGGTGAGTATTTTCGGGTCCGCCCGGATGAAGCCGGATGACCCGTATTATCAGCGTACTGTTGAAATTTCCGGGATGCTTGCGGAAAACGGGTTTACCGTGATTACCGGCGGCGGGGGCGGCATAATGGAGGCAGCCAATAAAGGGGCTGCAGAGAAAAACGGAAAATCGGTGGGCTTGAATATTGTGCTTCCCATGGAGCAGGAACCCAATCCCTATTCAAATATCAAAGTCGAGTTTAATTATTTTTTTATTCGTAAAGTGATGTTTATTAAATACGCTATGGCATATGTTATTATGCCCGGCGGATTCGGTACGTTAGACGAGCTTTTTGAAGCCGTAACATTGATTCAGACCAAGCGGGTGAAACCGCTTCCGGTCATTTTATTTGGTTCGGAATACTGGGGCGGACTGGTGGAGTGGATTAAGGCCAGGCTCCTGGAAGACAAGCTGATTTCTCCGGATGATTTAGACATTTTAAAGGTAACCGATGATCCTGAAGAGATTTTAAAGATTGTGAAGGGGGTTGCCGCGCTGGTCTCATAAATCATCAATTATGAAAGGAACTCTTTTTTAAATCAATGAACACATCTCATCGGATTTTTTTCCAAAATGCAAAAAAAATGAAAGCACTCAAGCCCGGGAGTATCGATCTGGTGGTCACTTCGCCGCCGTATCCTATGATCGAGATGTGGGATGATGTTTTCAAAAATATGAACCCCAAGGTCAAAACGGCGTTTAAAGAAAAAAATGGTAACGCGGCGTTTGAATTAATGCACCAGAGTCTTGATGCCGTCTGGGATGAGGTGGTCCGTGTTTTAAAAAACGGCGGCTTTGCATGCATTAATATCGGTGATGCGGTCCGGACCATCAATGATCATTTCAGGCTGTATCCAAATCACGCCAGAATTTTATCCGTTTTTCATCAAAAGGGATTATCTCCGCTGCCTATTGTCATCTGGCGAAAGCAGACCAATGCGCCGAATAAATTCATGGGGTCCGGGGTCCTGCCGGCAGGTGCATATGTAACGCTGGAACACGAGTATATACTGGTATTGCGCAAAGGTGGAAAGCGCACATTTGACACGGCTGATGACCGGGCCGGCCGACAGAACAGCGCCCTGTTCTGGGAAGAACGAAACCAGTGGTTTTCAGATGTCTGGATGGATTTAAAAGGAACAAGGCAGGATCTGATTGATAAGAGTGTCAGAAAAAGAAGTGCTGCCTTCCCGTTTGAGCTGCCGTACCGGCTGATCAACATGTACTCCGTAAAAGGCGACACGGTTCTGGACCCGTTTCTGGGAACCGGAACAACCATGTTTGCGGCCATGGCTACCTGCAGGAACAGTGTCGGAGTTGAAATCGATAAAAATTTTTTAGAGATCATTGACGCCCAGTTTGGTTCGATTGTTGGTTTTTCAAATAACCATATCAGTGAAAGGCTCCGGCGGCATGAGGCCTTTGTCAAGGACCGGATTCAGGCAAAAGGCCCGTTAAAGCATACAAATCAGCATTACGGATTTCCGGTGATCATGAACCAGGAAAAAAACCTGATGTTTAATCCGCTTCAATCCGCCGGAAAAACAGGAGAGGGATGTTTTGAAATTAAGTACTCTGAAGAAACAGAGATAAAAAAATCTCAGCAACCGGAATATTCCGATGAGTCGGGAAAGAAAAGGTTTCAGCAGCTGGAATTGAAGATCTAATCTTTTAATCGCTCAAAATGAAACTGGAAATGGCGGGCCCTCCATGAATCTTGTTTTCTTCTTAATTGTACTGATTGCGTTTGTTTTTGCCGGATGGCATCAGATTCTCTGGGTGCCGGTAGAAGGTGTAGCATCGCCCATTGAGGCCTTGTCGGTTGCCATGGTGGAATCCGCCGGCGGTGCCGTGGAACTGGCCATTGGTCTGGTGGGGGTGATGACCCTGTTTCTGGGATTGATGAAAATCGCAGAAGAGGGGGGGCTGCTGAAGGTCATTTCCCGTCTGATCCGTCCGCTGATGGTGCGTCTGTTTCCGGATGTGCCGCCGGATCATCCGGCCATGGGGGCCATGATTTTAAATATGTCGGCCAATGCGCTGGGATTGGGAAATGCAGCCACACCCTTTGGCATCCGGGCCATGCAGGAGCTTGACAAACTCAATTCAAACAAAGGCACTGCCACGGATGCCATGGCCTTGTTCCTGGCCATCAATACGTCGAGTATCACCCTCTTGCCGACCGGTATCATTGCCCTGCGGGCAGCGGCCGGATCTGCCGACCCGGCAGGGATATTGCCCACCACTTTGTTTGCCACCATGGGATCCACAACCGTTGCCATTATTGCCGCGAAGATGTACTCACGGTTTTCAAAAGTGAAAAAAAAGGCGAATTTCGCGGAAGCTGCGAATAATGCCACGGACACGGCCAATGATTCAGATAGCCTCGTGGCGGCTGATTCCCTGTCATCCGGATATCCGCTGTGGGTCAGCATTATTGCACTTTGCGTGCTGGCGTCTTTTATTCCATTGACGGTTATATACGGAAAAGTAATATCCCCCTGGATTATCCCGTCATTGATGATCGCTTTTCTGACATTCGGGGTCTTTCGGCGTGTCAGCGTCTATGAGGTATTTGTTGAAGGCGCCAAAGAAGGGTTTCAGGTGGCCATCAAAATTATCCCTTACCTGGTGGCTATTCTGGTGGCCGTCGGCATGTTCCGGGCCAGCGGCGCCATGGATACCATGGTGACATTTTTAGGCGCATGGACCGGGAAAGTCGGTCTTCCGGCCGAAGCGCTGCCCATGGCCTTGTTGCGGCCCTTATCCGGTTCCGGGGCTTATGGAATAGTGGCTTCGGTGATTAATGACCCGGCAATCGGGCCGGACAGCTATGCCGGATACCTGGTCAGTACGTTGCAGGGGTCCACGGAAACAACATTCTATGTGCTGGCGGTTTATTTTGGCGCGGTTCAGGTGAAGAGACTGCGGCATACTTTGGCGGCTGCCCTGTCAGCAGATGTTGCCGGTGTTATTTTTGCGGTGATCGCCTGTTATTATTTGTTCGGGTAGTGATTTTTCACAGAAAATATAAAAGCCGGATAATGATGCGACTTAAAGTTGGATGATTGGAATAATGATGTTTTAGTTGACAAGCCAGGTATACTAAACCCGGCTTTTATTCCCACTTATCGTCGAATTTATCCAAATCAATGGTATCGTCATCTTGTTCAGGTCTTTGGGGTTGGGGGCGGCTATCTTCATACATCCGGTTCTCCTGAATCATTGCAGTGAGCACCCAGTTGGCTATACTGATGAGCAGGGCACCGAATATGGCCGTCCAGAATCCGGTCACCGTGAAGCCTGAAATAAGTCCGGAAGCCATTTTCAGCATGAGCGCATTAATCACGAATGTAAAGAAACCAAGCGTCATTACGTTGATCGGCAGCGTCAGGATAAACAGTACCGGCCGGAAAAACATATTTAAAATGCCCAGAACAGCGGCCGTGAAAAACGCGCTGAAAAAGTCCTTTACATAGATTCCGTCAAGAACATAGGCGGCAAATAACACGGCCCCGGTCAGGCACAGCCATTTGATCAGCAATCGGCCCATTATCTGCTTTCCGAAGTCGTTGCCTTGGGGAAATTGTTGTCTATTAAAGTTTGTAATTTTGATGAGTCTCATGAATCAACCTGTTGTTAATTGAAATGGTTATTTTGTTGTCAGCGCCGATCCCAATAATAATTTCATTTTTTCCGCCGCCGCGCAACTCCGGATATGTTGCTCTGAGCCATGCAAAATCAAGATTTTCCAAAGCTTCTTTTAAGAGTGATATTTCAGATTCAATTATTTCTGTATTTTCTGATGCCTTTAATTTAAAATAATTTGAAATCAGTCGGTTATATTTTCTTTTGACTGCCGTTTGAATGCAAGATTTATTGAGATTCAGATTGATTTCCATATATTTTTCATTTCCCGTCATTTTAAGGGGATGGTAACAGTTTTCAAACTGGCGACGCAAGGGGGAATTTGATAAAGCATATTGAACAAGATGTGAAAAACTATTGCGCTTGTCCATACTGCATTAAAATTCGGCTCAAAGTGCTCATTTATATACATAAACTCCGCTTTTTCGCCGAATTTTGCCTTGTCCGGCCTGCGCTCATAACGTTTTTCATCATCCTGTCAACCCAATAGATAACTATAAACCAATGAGAGAAAATTAAATAATGATTGATTTTAAAATTTCCAAAGATCCAAAACTCTGGCGACAATACGACCGGAAACATATATGGCACCCGTATACATCAATGCTTCATCCGCTTCCCGCATATACGGTCAGTTCAGCCCATGGGGTCTGCCTCAAACTTGCTGATGGGCGTGAGCTGATTGACGGTATGTCCTCTTGGTGGACGGCGATTCACGGGTATAATCATCCGCGTTTGAACGCAGCCATTGAAGAACAGCTAAAATCCATGGCCCATGTGATGTTCGGCGGATTAACGCATCAGCCGGCGATCGGCCTGGCAGAACGCTTGGTCGAATTAACGGCAAAACCGCTTCAGCATGTTTTTTTCTGCGACTCGGGTTCTGTTTCCGTGGAAGTGGCGATTAAGATGGCCATTCAATACTGGTATGCCCAGGGGAAGACGAACAAGCAACGTCTGCTCACCGTCCGGGGCGGATACCACGGGGATACATTCGGGGCCATGAGCGTATGTGATCCGGTTAACGGGATGCACCAGATGTTTGCCGGGGTCCTTCCGCAACACCTTTTTGCACCAAGGCCGCAGCGTGATGACGGAAAGTGGGATGATGTCTGGATTAAAGATTTTAAGGAATTGCTGGAGAACAATCGCAATGAAATCGCTGCGGTGGTCATTGAACCGATTGTTCAGGGGGCCGGCGGGATGAATATCTTTAGTGCGGAATATCTTCGCAGATTCCATCGTCTTTGCGATGAGAACGATGTGCTGCTGATTTTTGATGAGATCGCCACCGGCTTCGGTCGTACGGGCAGGTTATTTGCTTATGAACACGCGGATGTAGTCCCGGATATTTTATGCCTGGGAAAAGCCATGACCGGTGGATATATGACTTTGGCCGCGACTCTGGCAAGCACCCGCGTGGCAGAAGGGATTTCCGCGGACGGACACGGCGTTTTAATGCACGGTCCCACGTTTATGGCAAATCCGCTGGCCTGCCGGGTGGCAGTTGAAAGCATCGATCTGCTTCTGGAAAGTCCCTGGCAGCAGCAGGTGAATGCGATTGAGAAACAGATACAGAAGGAACTTGCACCCTGCCGTCAACTACCGGGTGTCGCTGATGTCCGCAATATCGGTGCGATTGGCGTGGTGGAAACAAAAATTCCGGTTGAAATGCCCTGGATGCAGGAGCAGTTTGTGAAAAACGGTGTATGGATCCGGCCCTTCGGCAACTTGGTCTACATTATGCCGCCATATATTATTGAACCTGAACAGCTGTCCAAACTGACCGGCGCAATATACAATGTGCTGGAAGAGTGGGGACAAGAATCAGATTGATGATTTAATGGTGGATTACGCTTTGCTAATCCACCCTACGGTTTTATTTCTTTTGGCGCATAAAAAAATCCGGCGGGGTTTCAGCCCCGCCGGTTTTTTTTATGCAATATTAAAATTCCGAAGGAATTTTAGAACAGACCGGATACCTTTCCGGTTGCCGGGTCAACGTCGATTCTTCTGAAGGCCGGGTTGGAGCCGGTTCCCGGCATCAGGCTGATGGTTCCAGCGCAGGGGCAGAGGAACTTGGCACCTGAGTAAATCAGAATGTCACGGATGGGCAGTGTCCATCCCTTGGGAACTCCCTTGAGTGTTGGGTCATGGGTCAGGCTCAGGTGTGTTTTAACCATCATGGTTGCAAAATCAGCATATTGGGGATCTGCTTCAAGCATCTTGGCTTTTGCTTCAGCTTCCGGAGACCAGGAAACACCGTCAGCACCGTAAACTTCCTTGGCGATGGTGGCAACACGGTCTCTTAATTTCATTTCCAGCGGATACAGATATTTGAAATCATTTTCTTCTTCACAGGCATCAATAACGGCATCGGCAAATTCCAGAGCGCCTTCACCACCCAGTTCCCAGTGTTTGGATTCCGCACAACGGGCGCCGGCTGCTTCGGCGGCCTTTTTAACGATGGCCACTTCAGCATCCGTGTCGGTATAGAAGCGGTTGACACAGACAACCGGGTTAATGCCGGATTTACGGATAACGCCGATCATGTGAACCATATTTTCAACGCCTTTTTCCACCAGTTCCAGATTTTCTTTGGTATAGGCATCATCCAGGGCTTTACCGGCAACGACCTTGGGGCCGCCGCCATGCATTTTCAGCGCGCGGATGGTAGAGGTCAGAACGGAAACGTGCGGTTTCAGGCCGGAAAAACGGCACTTCACATTCCAGAATTTCTCAAAACCGATGTCAGCGGCAAATCCGGATTCAGTGACGTGGTAGTCGAACAGTTTCAGCCCCACACGGTCGGCAATAATTGAGGACTGGCCGACAGCGATGTTGGCGAACGGACCGGCGTGAACAAAGCAGGGCTGATATTCTGCAGTGCACATCAGGGTCGGGTTGATGGTGTTTCTCATAAACGCGGCCATTGCGTTGCCGACTTCCAGGTCACCACAGGTGACCGGCTTGCCGCTCTTGTCAAAGGCAACGGTGATTTTGTTGATACGGTCTTTTAAGTCGGCCAGATCGGTTGCAACCGCCAGGATGGCCATGAGTTCGGAACCCACCGCAATACCGAATTTGGACTGCATGGTAAAACCGTCAAAGCGACCGCCCATGCCAATCACGATGTTTCTTAATGCCTGTGCACAGAAGTCGATGATCCATCCGAACTCCACGCGAGTGGGATCGATATCCAGACGCCGCATGCCGGTCAGGCGGGCAAGCTGTTCATCGTTGTAGTTGCGTTCATGCTGCATACGGGCAGTCATCGCCACCATACCCAGGTTGTGGGCGTTCATGATGTCGTTGATGTCGCCGGTCAGACCCAGGGAGAATTCCGTCATGGGAATCAGCAGGGAGTTTCCGCCGCCGGCTGCCGTTCCTTTTACGTTCATTGTCGGGCCACCGGAGGGCTGACGCAGGGCGCCGCCGACGTTCTTGCCACGCAGGCCGAGACCTTCCATCAGACCGACGGATGTGGTGCTTTTGCCTTCGCCCAACGGGGTGGGAGTGATGGCGGTGACTTCAATGTATTTTCCGTCGGGTTGATCTTTGAGACGGTCAATCACCTTGAGAAAATCAATTTTTGCCAGCCGGCCCATGGGCAGCATATCCTGGGCTTCAAGGCCCAGTTTTTCTTTCCATTGATCCGGGGTCGGCATATTTTTTTCCGCTTCGTCAGAAATCTGCCAATCTTGCATGTTTACTGCATCAAAAGCCATTTTTTCATCTCCTTTACTTAGGGGTTAATCCATTAAGTTTTAATATTATTGGATAGTTATATTTACAGAATATAAATTTTTTTTCTTATCATGTAAATTTTGGTTTGACAAGAGCAATATGTGTTTATGTTCATATCTGATATAATAATTGGCAAATGGTAAAAAAATGTATTTTCGGATTACCCCTGCATAAGGTTTAACCGATGATAAAATCCCTTTTGCTTCAGCAGTTCTTCGTGGGTTCCGGTTTCAAGAATTTTTCCGCTGTGAATCACCATAATCCGGTCGGCAACCCGGGAGGTGCTCAGGCGATGGGCGATGATCACGGATGTTCTGTTTTTCATCAGATTGGACAGGGCCTCGGAAATTTTACTTTCTGTTTCTGAATCCACGTATGATGTTGCTTCATCAAAAATAATCAGGTCCGGGTTATGGGCCAGTGCCCGGGCAATAGAGATTAACTGGCGTTCACCGCTTGACAGGGAAGCGCCGCTTTCGGTCAATTCCGTGTCAATTCCGTTGGGCAGTTTATCGATAAAGCTTTTACAATAGGACGCTTCCAAAATATCATTGATGTCATTGATTTTCCGATCACGGATAGGGTCTTTTTGGGTGAAAATATTGTTTCTGATACTGCCTGAAAATATATACGGATCCTGGGTGACAACAGCAACTTTGGACCTTAAATCAGAAATTTTAAACTGCCTGATATCTGTTCCATTGATCATGACAGATCCGGAGTCCGGATCATAAAACCGGGTGATCAGGTTGACTATAGAAGTTTTCCCGGCGCCGGTCGGACCCACAATGGCAATTGTTTCGCCGGCCCGGATATCAAAAGAAATATCATCTAATACAATTTCTCCCTTAACATATGAAAAATGAACATGATTGAAGCCAAGAGATTTTAGCCTGGCAGGCGCTTGAGCCAGTTTTTTTTCACCAGTCTCTGGGAGCATGTCGCTGTCTTCCAGGATTAAAAACATTCTTTCGGCAGATGACAACGCATTGAGGGTAATATTGTATTTTTCAGCAATGTCCCTGATCGGGCGGAAAAACATTTTAATATAGGATATGAAAACCACCAGCGTTCCGAGTGAAATCCGCTGGGCGATAATACTTTCCCCCCCGTAAAAAATAACAATGGCCAGTGCCACGGAACTCATCATTTCGATTAACGGCATAAATAATGCAAAAACCGTAATTTGCTGCATGCCGGCCTGAAAGTGTGCATTGTTTATTTTTTTAAATTTTTTATAATTGGCGTTTTCCTGGCGGAAAAGCTGGATGACCTGCATCCCCCCGATTGTTTCGGAAAATTTGGAATTGATTTCCGCCACCTTGATGCGAAGCGTCCGAAATGCCTGACGGGCGGATCTGGAAAATTTATATGACGCATAAAAAACAAAAGGGAAAACCGTATAAACAGCCACTGACAGCTGCCAGTCAATTGAAAACAGGACAACCGTGATACCGATTAACATAAAAACGTCTTTTACGACAAAGACCAAAACGGATGTGAACATCTCTTGCATGTTCTGGGTGTCATTGGTAACGCGGGTCACCAGTCTCCCGACCGGGTTTTTTGTGAAAAAATGGATCGACAGGCGCTGGATATGGGAAAACAACTTTATTCTGAGGTCATGCATCATCTTCTGACCGGCATACTCCATGAGTATTACTTTGATAAAATTTAAGAAAAAACCGATGATCACAATGATAAGAAGCCAGGCAGCAGCATGGGAAACACCGGTTAAATCATTTTTACGGAGTTGAAAAATCGCGTTTTTCGGCAGGTCGGGTAATTGTTTATAAGAAATGATAGCTGAATTTTTGTTTACCTGGAAAAGATCAGGATAGGCAGCTACAATTCTGGAAACTTCGGGATCGGAAAGATCACAGCGAAGAAAGCGCATCTGCGCTCCTTTTTTTAGCCGGATCGAATTTTCAGGCACAATATAACGGTCAATAGCAACTTTTGTGATATAGGGTATGGTCAGCTCAAGGCCCGTTATCAGGATGATGAGGATGAATGTATAGGTAAATAAAACCCGGTATGGCTTAACATAGGGGGTCAGCTTTTTTAACAGGCCAAAGTCCTGGGCTTGCCCGAGCTTTTTTTCTTCAAATATGTTTGTGTTTGATGCTGTCATTTGCAGTTAAATTAATCTGTTAATCCATCCACCGGATTACTCCGGTTGTTCGGCGCGTTGAATAAAATATGATTTGGCATAGTAGTTATTGGATGCGACAAGCGTTTCATGGGAGCCGGATTCAGTGATACGCCCGGCGTCCAGCACAATGATGTGATCTGCAAACCCAACTGCCGAAAGCCGGTGAGACACAATAATGATTGTTTTATTCCGTGATAAAAACCGGATGGTGCGGATAATCGCTGCGGCTGTCTGGGTATCCACCTGACCGATGGGATCATCCAGCAGCAGGACCGGTGGATTATGAATTAATGCACGAGATAGAACGATTCGCTGTTTTTGTCCGCCGGAAAGAATAACGCCTTTTTCACCGATAATGGTTTCAAGCCCATCAGCAAATCCGGTGATTGTCTCATACATGGCGGCGGCTTTTGTCGCCTGTATGATTTTTTCTTCAGCAATCGTCTCTCCGAATGTAATATTATCCCGGATGGATCCTGAAAATAAAAAGGGCTCCTGGGAAACAAAACCGATATTTTTTCTCAGATCGTTGAGTTTAAATTTTTTTATATCCAGGTTATCAATCATAATGCTCCCGGATGAAATGTCATAGATCCTGGGAATCAGCTGCAGCAGGGTTGTTTTGCCGCTTCCCTGGGGGCCGATAATTCCGAGTACTGAACCGGGGCAAACATTAAAATTGATATCCGATAAAACAGGGGTGTTTGATGATTTGTAGGAAAAACCGACGTTTCTAAATTGAACCTCTCCAGTGATTTGTTTTTTTACGGCAGCATCCGTATTTATTATTATTTCCGGGTTTTCAATTATTTCCGGCGGTGTGTGTAATATTTTGTTTATTCGGTCAATTGAGGCAGATCCCCGCTGAATCAAATTGGTCACCCAACCCATGGCCATCATGGGCCATGTCAGCAGATTCAGATAACTGATGAATGCGACAAAATCGCCGGGGGTAATGGTTGTTGTAATGGTTTGCCGGCCACCGAGATAGATTACAATGGTTAAACTTATATTTGTAAAAAGAATCATCATGGGAAAGAATGATCCCGTGATTTTAACCAGTTTAAGGTTCTCTTGGATATATTTTTCTGAAACAGCTGCCACCCGGTCGGTTTCACTTTTTTCACGATTAAATGCTTTTACAATCCGGATTCCGGAGAAACTTTCACGCACGGATTCGGTTAATTCGGAAAATGTTGCCTGAACATTCGTGTACCTCCGGTGCATTTTTTTCCCAAAACTTCGTGTGAACCATACGATCACCGGCATGGGAATCAAGGCAAACAGGGTCAGTTTGATATTGATATATGCCATAAAACATATGGCGGCACTTCCCAAAAATACGGCATCGGTTAATGCAACCATTCCCATTCCCACGGCCATCCGGATATTATTAATGTCATTGGTGGCATGGGCCATCAGGTCCCCTGTTTTTGTTTGATCAAAATAGCCTGCGGACAATGTCTGGATGTGAGAAAATAATTTATTACGAAGTTCTCTTTCAATGACTCTTGATGTACCGATCAGAAATCGTCGCCAGACAAAACGAAGCGCTGCCATTAAAACTGCAATGCAGATGATCTCACCGGCATATATGGATAACTGCCTGATATCAATTTTTAATGATGTCAGATCGTCAACCGCCCATTTAATTATACGCGGAATGAATAACTGGAGGGTATCCACCCCCATCAGGCAGATGATACCGGCAATAATGAGGTGGCGGCGTTGATAAAAGTATGGCTGGATTAACCGAAACGATTTCATTAATTGAATTTTTTAAACAAATAGATTATAAAATAATATGCTTAGAATTCGTAATCGGGATTATGCAGTACAATAAAATTATACACAATGAAAAACAGTTAATGTTTACCTCAATGACCTATTTGTTTAAGATTCCTTTTCTCCGGCCGTTCGTGTTATTTTCTTCGTTTAATTTGATAAATTTATTCTTAGTGGCAGAAAAATTTGATATCCTTAACCGGAAACATTTGATTGGCAAAGGATCTAAATATTTGAGATATTTCAAACCTTTAATAAAAAGCCGGCAGGTATTTCGCCGGAGTTATCAGGGGACAGTATAAATGCCTGGAAATTTAATTTTATTAGTGATTCTGTTGATTTTGTCCGGATTCTTTTCATCATCTGAAACCGCACTTTTTTCCATCGGCAGGGCAAAAGCAAAGTTTTTGGCAAAAGAGCCGGGCAAAGCCAATCAACTGATTTTAAAAATGAAGGAAGATCCGCATAAACTGCTCACGACCATTTTAATCGGCAATAACCTGGTTAATATAGGGGCTTCTGCGCTGGCCACCGCAATTTCTTTAAATTATTTTTCAAATAATGCGGTGGGGATTGCCACAGGGATCATGACATTGCTGATTCTGGTTTTTGGAGAAATTTTTCCCAAGTCAGTTGCGACCCGAAATAACATTATGATCGCACAAATAGTCATATTTCCAATTTACTGGTTGTCTTATGTGTTTTATCCGGTGATACTATTTTTAAATTTTATTCCCATGCTCACCGGCAGGGTTAAATCAGCGCCGCGTGTGACTGAGGAGGAACTTATGTCCTTTGTGGAGGTGGTTCAGGAGGAAGGCCAGATCAATCCCGGTGAAAAGGAGTTGATTAATAATATCGTTAAACTGGATGATATCAATGTCTCGTATATTATGACCCCCAGCGCGGATATGTTTGTCATCGACAAGTCCGAAGAACCCCAGCTTGAGCAGATCATTAAATCCGGATTTACCAGGATTCCGGTAATTGACGGTGATATTGATCATATTGTCGGGATGGTGAATATCAAGGATTTATTCCGGCAGCAGGCAAACGCAAACGGGTCGATCGCTCTGGAGGAAATCATGCGGGAGCCTTATTTTGTGCCTGAAAACAAAAAACTGGATCAGCTGCTGAATCAGTTTAAAAACCGTAAAGATCATGCCGCCATTGTCGTCAATGAATATGGTGAGGTTACGGGTATCGTGACCCTTGAGGATGTATTGGAAGCCATTGTGGGCGATATTATTGATGAGACCGACATTATCAAGCAGCCGGTGGTTCAGATCAGGAACAAGGAGTGGCTGGTACTGGGAGCGGCAGACATTGAAATAATTAATCAGGCGATTCATATGGATATTCCCGAATCCATCGAATATGAAACTTTTTCCGGCTATGTGCTGGAGCAGATCGGGAAAATTCCTCAGGAAAAAGAACAAATCGTTATTGACCGATATCTCATCACCATCAAAGAAATGGATGGAAACCGAATTAAAACTTTTATTGTGAAACGCAGATAGGCGTTTTAGGGATGTTTGGTGATGAGATGGTTGATGGAGACCCGGATATTTCTAACGGGTTGTAATCAACAAACTTTCAATTGGTGATTTGATATAATTATATGTTTTAATGGATGATTGTCCATTTTTGATTTCCCCGCCGGTTTATTTATTCCTCAGGTCCATTGACTTTACCATACCTGCTTGTTATCCAATCAAATTATGGAACATGGAATAATTGTTGAATATATCGACCAGCAGCAAATTTTTTGCGCGGTGGTTGTGGAGCACAATGACCAGCGGGTGCGTCTTCTGAATGAGAACAACCGTGAAGTGAGTCAGAAGATCAGCCGTTTGTCCCATATCTCACGTATTCGTTTAAAGATGAATGGCGGACGGGATAAACTCATTGCGTCATTAAAAGAAACTGCGGTTCGTCGGAAATCTCTGAGTGAAAATATTGATATCAGGGAATTGTGGGAAGTCCTGAGCCCCATGGCGGAATGGGTAGACCTCCCCACAATGACAGGACTGTGTTTTCCCGGCAATTCAAACGGGGATCATGAAGCAGCCATCATCAGGGCATGTTTTGACAACCGGATTTATTTTAAATTTAACCATGATTCTTTTTTTCCGCATTCCGAACAAGAGGTTGAAAAAAATATCATCCGGGAAAAAGAAAAAGAACTTCGAAACCAGTTGATTGAAGATGGCGGAGACTGGTTAAAAAAAGTGCTGGACGGTATAGAAACTGATCTGGCAGAAGATAAAGTGTCCCTGATTGAAATCCTGAAATCATATTATCTGTTTGGAAAAGAAAGTCCGCATAGTGCCGTCGGGCGCGCTATCATTTCCAGGGCAGGCGTTGAAAGTGCAGAAAAAATTTTTGACGCCATGGTGAAAATCGGTGCCTGGAAATCCAATTATAATATAGACCTGAAACGTTATGACATCCCCGAAACTTTTTCAGATGCCGTGCTAAAAAAAGCCGATGCAATACCCGAAGATTTTGATGTCAAGTTATTGGCGCCCAACCGGAGAAATTTGACATCACTCCCGGTGATGACCATCGACGGACAGGGGACACTTGATTTTGATGATGCGATCAGTATTGAGGCGGAAGGCGGCTATTACCGTGTTGGGGTGCATATCGCGGATGTTTGTGAATATGTCGCAAGGGATGATGTCATTGACCAGGAAGTCATCAACCGGGGAACTTCAATCTATATGCCGGATATGAAGATTCCGATGATGCCGCCGAAGCTGTCTGAAAATATTTGCAGCCTGAAGGTCGGTGAAGTCCGGCCTGCCATCAGTACTTTTTTTAAGGTCAGCCGCTATGCCGAGTTATTTGAATTTGAAGTGGTTCCCACCATTATCAAAGTGGGGCGGCAGCTGACGTATAATGAAGTTGATTTAATGGTGGACACGGATGAATCCATCTGGCTGCTGAATGAAATCGCCTGTAATTTTAGACGGAAACGGTTGTCAAATGGGGCGGTTCAGATCTCAATTCCCGAAACCAGCATCCGGGTATTTGATGACGGCGATGTCAGTGTCAGGCAATTAGACCGCGAAAGTCCCGGGCGGATGTTCGTCTCTGAAATGATGATTATGGCCAACTGGCTGATGGCGAGATTCCTGGCGGACAATAACATGCCCGCCATTTTCCGGGGGCAGCCGGAACCCAAAGCCAGGCTTTACAGCCAGAAAAAAGAAGGCACCCTGTTTCAGAACTGGATGCAGCGGCGGATGCTCAACCGGGCGATTATTTCGTCACAGCCGGAATCGCATTCCGGGCTGGGGCTGGACAAGTATGTGACCGCCACATCTCCCATTCGTAAGTACTTTGACCTGGTAACCCAGCGCCAGATTCGTGCCTGTTTTGATATGGAGCCGCCTTATTCAGTTGACGAGATAGAAAATATGTTGCAGTTCCTCAAACAGCCGTTAATGAATGCCGGGCTGGTGCAGATAAGAAGAAATCGTTACTGGCTGCTGAAATATCTTGAGAAACATATCGGCGCAAAAGAAGAAGCCATTGTTCTGAATAAAGTCAGGGATAAATATATTATTCTTCTAACCACTTATCTTGTGGAATGCAAACTCGGCTCTTCCAGCCACTGGAATCTTAAACCCCAGGACCTGGTCCGGGTGACCATTTCACATGTTGATGCCAGACGGGATGTCCTTAACGTTGATCTGGGGTAGCCGAATATCTCACAAGCCTGATTCGCCCATTTGTTTCGTTATAAGCGGTTCGCGGTAAAACCACTACAGCTTCACCCCTTATGCCTCGCAAATGAACGAATCAGACTCGTGAGAAATCCGTCTTGGCGAGGAAACAGCGCTTTGCTGTTACGTCGTTTTCATTGGGTTGTTAAATTCGTGGCGGCCAATGCCACTTGGGAGATTGGGGGTTCAGGTTTCAGGTGTCAGCAATACGAGTAAAAAATCCTGAGCACTGAAATCGCTTCAAGTTGAATTGTAATATTAAGAAAATTTCTGATTCCCTGAATAACAGGTATGCATTCCCACGGACCGTGGGAACGAGGGAATTTTACAATTAACTTGTGTATTGTAAGCAGAGCCACTACCAAGTGCATTCCCCGAATTTGTTTGTTGCTTCGCTCCTCTCAAATCGGATGATGCCGGACATTAGCCTTCCAATAATGCCATGCGAGCCATATTGCAATAATGTGTTGCATCTTGCAATTTTCTATAGTAAAATTACGGTAATAATATTTTAGGAGGTAACTATAATGCCAACAGCAGTAAGAATTACCGATGATTTGGTTCGGGACGCAAAGATATTCAGTAAAATTGATAAACGTTCGTTAACAGGTCAGATTGAGTATTGGGCGCGAATTGGCAAGTGTGCTGAAGAAAATCCTGATTTAACCTATGGACTGATTAAAGATATTCTATTAGGTCTTGCAGAGCTTGAACAAGGTGAATTATCAGAGTATAAATTCGGATAATCGAAATGAAAATCCTTCAATCCCGATCATTTGAACGAAAAGTTAAAAAGTTTACTAAACTAGAAAAAAAGGCATTAGACAAACAGATTTTAAAAATTGCCAAGAACCCATCTGCTGGGATAGAAAAAAAAGGCGATCTCCGTGGAGTATATGTTCATAAATTTAAGATTCAAACCATGCAATATTTGCTCTCATATCGCTTTGTCGGGACAGGAATGGAATTAATTATGATTGGCGCTCATGAAAATTACTATCGAGATTTAAAAAACTATCTGAAAACGAGATGAAACTTTAGTTATTTGGAGAATAGATATGCGTTCCCACGGGGGACCGTGGGAACGAGGAAAGCTAATCAAAGCAAAGTAAAAAGCTTTTCAATGTGACGTTGCAGCATTTTTACGTGCAAATAATAACGGCTGGACAACCGAAAATAAACTGATTTATTGGATTTTATTATGCACTTTGCTATAATTGGAAATATTGAGGAAATTGAAACCATAGCGGCAGGTGGAAATATTCGAGATATAATGCGGCTTCATAAGCAATATGGTTTTGGACGGTGGCGGAAACTTAAGGGAATAGCAGTTATTCGTCTTCAAAATGGTAATGTTCGAAAAGCTGAGCTCCATTGGTATGAAGCCCATGGTATCGGCAAAAAGAAAATGAAAATCAAAAAGTTTATGGATTAAGAAATGAAGAAAAACAATGATAAATTAAAATATGCTCTTTGTGTAGATAATAAAGATTGCGAAGATTTAGAAAAACGCAAGATTTATCAAATCCTTCATGATGAAGAAGCCCAAAACGATGGTTATCTGAGAGTTTTTGATGAATCAGGAGAAGATTATCTTTATCCCGCATCCTATTTTATTTTTGTACAACTTCCTGAAGAAGCGCAAGAAGCACTGCGCTTAACAGCCTAAATTGTCTGTTATTATTTTTCAATCGTAGCGTGCAGTTGGTTGGCGGATTTTATGCATTCCCACGGGGGACCGTGGGAACGAGGAAAAAATACAAGATGTTAGCTTGGCCTGGCCCTATCCAAGTTAGGAAAAAATATGCGTATAGAAAATTCAAAAGGTTATGAAATTTTGAATCTCGCTGATTGGGCGAAGCTTTATGATACGCCTCAGTCATCCCACCACTGGAAAGAACACCGAAGCGCTTATTCCGCAGCCGAGTTCATTATGAATCGAAATGGTGGTGCCGCTATTCAATCGCGAGTATCTGACGCGCTGTGTAGAGCAGTGAACTTTCAACGCGCAATTCCGGAATTTGAAGTTCGGTTCGACGAATTTGGACGCGGGCGGATACACGATATCGCTATCTTCGGCACTACCGATTCAGGAGAAAGCGTTTTTGTTGGCGTCGAAGCCAAAGTCGATGAAACGTTTGGTAGTTTAGTCCATGACGCATATTTGACAGCTAAAGGCTGCCGCGCAACCCAAAGCTAAAATAGCAGTTGAGCTTTTTACGAAGCCATCATCAATGTTTAAAGCTGCGCTGACCGGTAAGTACCATGGTCACATTCGCTTCATTACAGGCTTCAATGGACTGGTAATCATTTAAAGATCCGCCGGGCTGTACAACGGCGGAAACCCCTTCCTGGATACCCACATCAATGCCGTCCCTGAACGGAAAGAACGCGTCACTGACCATGGTGGCACCGATCAGGCCGCCTTTTTCCGAATTCACCCGGCTGTTAATTGCCGCTTTTTTGTCTTCATCGATGAGGTCATTATAGGAAATACCGTGGGATTCAAAGCAGTAGCGGTCACCCAGTTTTCGGTACGCTTTATCCCTGGCAATCTCGGCCACGCCCACGCGGTCCTGTTCACCGGTACCAATGCCCACCGACACACCGTCTTTCACATAGATAACGGAATTGGATGTGATGCCGGACTCTAAAAGCCAGCCAAAACGGATATCCGCGTATTCCTGTTCAGTGGGCGGACGGTTGATGACGTATTCCCTGTCTTGAAATTCGCATCGGGCCAGGGCAAAATCGGAACTGTCAAGGGATTGGGGGACGAAAGACCATTGCGCCACAATACCGCCGTCGATCAGGTTTTTAAATTCCACCACCCGCTGCCCGACAAATGTGTTCAGGTTGGAAATATTTTTAATCCGGATGACCCGTAAGTTTTTCTTTTGGGCAAGAATTTTCATTGCGCCGTCTTCAAAATCAGGGGCGACCACCACTTCGGCATATTGCCCGGCAATAGATTCCGCGGTTGGTTTGTCGATGGGGCGATTGACGGCAATGCATCCGCCAAAGGCGGCCACGCGGTCTGCCATGTAGGCCTTGTGGTACGCATTTTCAAGGGAATCGGATATGGCGGCGCCGCAGGGATTGTTGTGCTTGACGATAATGACCGCCGGCTGGTCGGAAAAATATCTGAGAATGTTTAAAGCGTTATCCGCATCCGTCAGGTTTGTTTTTCCCGGATGCTTTCCGGACTGCAGCAGTTCAATGTCAGATACCAGGTACTGGCCGGGCTGGATGGTTTCCGTTTGCCCCAGAATCAGGTTCCCGTTGATCAGGCGGTACAAAGCGGCCTCCTGGCCCGGGTTTTCTCCATACCGAAGCCCTTTACGGATATTATCGATGGTCCAGTCGGCTTTTTCATAAAAAAGGGTTTGTCGCAGACCGCCGTCCACAAAGCTGATTTCCATTTGCGGCGGGAAATGATCATCCATAATGGTCTTATACATCTGTTTTAAATCTTTGCTCATTTTTTTAACTCCTCAAAATCTGGAAGTCTGGTTTCTGTTTCGATTAGCGATATCGACGTCATCCAGAGTTTTTAAACTGGTTCTTGGTATGCGTGTCAATCAGTTTGGTGCATGGAATGCACCCTACGATGGTTCAATTTGTTGGCATCGTCCCCTGCGGTATCTGGCTTGTGGGGTGCATTTTATGCACCTTATTCAAATGATTTCCGGGTAGCACGACCTAACATCTGAGATTGACCGGCTGCCGAGATAATCCGCAATTGCCCGGTCATAATCCGCTGTGTGGGAAAAAGCTTTTTGCGCCAAACGGAAACGGGTTTCAAGGGTGGTCATTCCCTCATTCAATGCGAGTTCCGCCAGGATGGTGTCATAATTTTTTGGGTCCACCACGGATGCGACGCGCAGGCAGTTTTTGGCCGATGCCCGGATCATGCAGGGGCCGCCGATATCAATATTTCCCCGGGCCATTTCAGGGGTAACGCCGTCCTTTTTAATTGTTTCTTCAAAAGGATACAGGTTAACGATGACCATATCAATGGGGCTGGCATCGGTCCGTTTCAGGTCTTTTTGATGAGAGGCATTATATGTTTCAGTGAGAATGCCTAAATAAATCTTAAAATCAAGGGTTTTGACAAGCCCGCCCTTGGTTTCCGGCTGGCCCGTGTAATCCGATACCTGTGTCAGAGCCTTGGCTGACGCACTCCCGAGGATTTCCTTGATTTTATTATACGTTCCCCCGGTGGACAGAATTTTGATATCAGGGTTGATTTTTACAAGGCCGGGGACCAATGTCTCAAGACCGGATTTGTCTGAAACACTGATCAAAACGGTTTGTACTTTTACAAGGTTGTCTATTTTTTCAACAAAGTTAATTCCCATAAGCGAAATAAACACCGGATTTTTCCTTGCATGAGAAATGCGGGTTAAATTTGAATATCCGGTAATTCCTCCTTTTTTTGGTTTGATGGATTCAAAAAAAGTCATAAAACGGCTGTTTATTGACTGTTGTAATGTATAAATTCAATATGTTAAAAGAACGATGCGCCCCAAATCCGACTTTTTACGGAGACATCAATTTTGATGGTATTTATATATCAGAGTCAAAAATAAAATTGTATTTTTATTTTTTTATTTTAAAGTAAATCGTTGTGCATTGAAAAAAGTACTTAAATTTTATATATTTATAAATTTTTCGTCCGGGGTGCGAAAATATTGAAAAAAATAACAATGAAAACCGTTTCATTCCCACTGTACTTGGGATACAATTAAAAGTTGCAATCAAATAGCTGATGAAACTCGAACTTTGAGAACTTTAATATATAAGGAGAACGGCTTTGCGTGTAACATTTTTTGGTGCTGTAAGAGAAGTGACCGGCTCAATGCATATGATCACGACCCATTCCGATAATATTCTTCTGGACTGCGGTATGTACCAGGGAAGACGAAAAGACGCGGACCGCAAGAACCGGGTGCTGCCGTTTGACCCGGGAATTATTACCAACGTGATACTTTCCCACGCACATATCGATCATTCAGGCCGAATACCGCTGTTGACCAAAGAGGGTTTAAAAGGACGAATCGTTGCCACGCGAGCAACTGCGGATGCGTGTCATTATCTGCTTCCGGACAGCGCCCATATTCAGGAATCAGATGCGAATTATCTGAATTATAAAATGGTGCGTAACGTTTTATCAAAAATTAAATCCCGGTCCGGAAAGGGCAAAAGCAGCTCGTCCCGAATCAAAGAGATAAAAAAAATACTAAAAAAGGGTAAACATAATTTAAACACGGATGCCATTAATGAACTGGCTGCAGAATATCAACTAGAAGCGGTATTGCCCATGTACTCCACCGAAGATGCAAATCACGCGCTTACCTTTTTTAATGGGATACCTTATGAAAAGCCTGTTGCCGTGGGAAACAACTCCGTCTGCACCCTCTATGATGCCGGACATATCCTGGGATCGGCCATCAGTATTGTTAAAACAAATAACAATGGTAAGCGCCATGCGGTGTGTTTTACCGGTGATATCGGCAGATTTGATAAGCCGATTTTAGAAGATCCCACGCTGGATTTTGCGGAGGAAGACCGGAATATTGACCTGCTGATTATGGAAAGCACCTATGGCGGCCGCCTGCATGAGCCGGTTGTGGATTTGGCGCCGCATCTGAAAAAAGTACTAAATGATACGGTCGAGCGGGGGGGAACCGTTTTGATCCCGGCATTTGCATTCGGCCGCACCCAGGAATTGTTATATTTTATCCATGAATTATATAATAAAAATGAAGTCCCCCGAATACCGGTTTATGTGGATAGTCCGCTGGCAACAAGAATTACAAAGGTTTTTGGTGAACATCCGGAAATGTATGATCAGGAAACCCATGAGGAGTTTTTACAAAACGGGGATAACCCGTTTATGTTTAACCAGTTGCATTTCACCTCATCCGTGGATGAATCCATGGCGCTGATGCGGGAGAAAAAGCCGCATATCGTTATTTCCGCATCCGGTATGTGTGAAGCCGGACGGATTCTCCACCATTTACGATATAAGATACATGACCCCAAAAACACCATTCTGGTTGTCGGATACATGGCCCAGCACACCCTCGGGCGCAGAATTCTGGAGCAGGGACAGCTTTACGAGGAATCCGGCCGGACGGGAAAACCGCCCAGGATGCGGTTGCTCGGCAAAGAATATCCCCTGGCGGCCCAGGTCGTAAAACTCGGCGGATTCAGTGCCCATGGGGATAAAAATGAGATGCTGCGATTTATTGAAAAATCGAATTTAAATATAAAGAAAATCGCGCTGGTGCACGGGGATGAGGACCAGACCCTGGCATTTGCGGATACGCTGAAACGTAAAGGGCACGATGTACTGGTTCCAAAAGTAGGCGAGTCCCTGGAATTAGGATAGTAAATACCAATGTCATAACCCAAGGATTTGTTTGAGCCTGGCGATGTCCGGTGAAAATTCATTCTGTCCCTGCCGACTATTCATCGTCTCAAAATGGAGAAACAGGCCTTCGAGTTTTTCCCTGCCGATGGGATCTTTGGCGGCTTCCTTCGGGGTCATGTCCCCAAGCGCGGGGACAGGGATATCGATCCATGAATCCCAGTGGCTTTTTGCCATTTCAGTTATTTTTGTCTCTTTTCCTGATTGCAATAACCAATACGCATATTTCTTTGTCAATCACCTCATAAACGAGACGATAGCCGGTTGCCCTTAATTTTATTTTATAGTGGTTTTCGAATCCGGAAAGCCGGCAGGCTTTATGATGCGGCTCTTCGAGACGTTCTTTTAATTTCTTCCTGAACTGTGATTGAATAAAACCGTCGAGTTTTTTCCACTCCTTAAGGGCTGTGGGAAGAAATTTAAGTTTGTACTTATAATTCATCAATGTCCACTTCAACGGCGGAGATTTTTTCGTTTTGCCGGTCTTTTACAATTAGACTCAGTTGATAGTCTTCCAGTTTTTCCATTGACATGCAGCACCGTTTGATATATATCTTGGTGTATACCATAAACAACAGGAGGCGTGACATGCAGACTGCAAAGTTATTTATTAATGGTCGAAGCCAGGCAGTAAGGTTGCCGAAAGAATTCAGGTTTTCGGGAAATGACGTTTTAATAAAAAAAATCGGTAAAATGGTTATTCTTTTGCCTAAAGATGATCCATGGTCATCCTTAATCAACAGCCTCGACCAGTTTACCGATGACTTTATGGATGATAGAAATCAGCCGGATCAAGATCCCAGGGAAAAATTCTAATGAAATTCATGCTCGATACGAACATATGTATTTATATCATCAAGCGAAAGCCATCAAATGTAATCGAGCGGTTTCGGCAGATGGAAATTTCACAAATCTGCATTTCATCGATTACACTGAGCGAGCTTTTATATGGTGCTTCAAAAAGCTCCCGGCCCGAACAGAATCAAATCGCATTGTCACAATTTGTTGCGCCACTGGAGATATTGGCCTACGACGATGACGCCGCCCGGTTTTATGGCAGCTTAAGAGCCCACCTGGAGAAGCAAGGGACACCTATAGGATCTCTCGATATGCTGATTGCCGCTCACACACTTTCAGTGGCTTGTACACTGGTTACCAATAATGAAAAAGAGTTTTACCGGGTACCAAATTTAAAGATTGATAATTGGATAAAGTGAAATTTTGTGTTTGACCCAGTTAATGGGGGAATTTGTAAAGGTCGTCGTGATCAAGAACGCGTAGCAGCTTTAAAGGAAGTGCCCAGTCGGGTAGCGCCGGTTGTCTGCCAGGCTGAAGGCTCAAAGGATATTCGGTACCTTTTATCAACACGGGCGGACCATGCTGTCGGATCATTTGTGATCCGTTCAATATTCAGATCCGGGTGGAATGGATTTGCTTCCTGGAATTTTAAATATTTAGCAATTAATTTTTAATCGGACCCTATTTTCTATTTGATCGCATCGGCTGGATTCTTATAAAGAAAAAATCAATATAAATTCGGGATAAAGACGCAAAGAGGCTGTGGGAGGTACAAAGCGAAATGGATTTAACTCATAAAGAAATTCAGAAGATGGCTCATTGGTGGTCTTTATTCGATTTTCCCCTGCGGCCGGGAAAGGAAGATTTAAGAGCTTTTAAATCACTGCTTCCGGAAATACAAACCGGTCAGGGAATGGTTCTGGGCGCAACTCCGGAACTGGTTGATCTGCTGCTCGGTCAAAAAGGACTTAAGGTTAAGATTATGGACCATTTTGAGGCATCAGTGAAGGCCATGGAAATTCTGGGGCATTCAGACTGGTCCACTGTTGAAATCTCCTTTTCCGACTGGCTGACAAGAGCAGATAACCTGACCGCGGGCATAAATGTGATTCTCGGGGACAATGCGTTTCTTTTCCTTAAATTCCCAAACGAGTGGCGAAAACTAATTGAAAATCTAAATAGTTACCTGGTTGAAGGGGGCAGGATAGTAGCGCGGGGTTTTTTCAAACCAGGTGTAACTTTCAATTTTCAGTCGTATTTCGATAAGAGCCTCAGCCGCATCCAGGCAATCAATCAAAAAAGTCCATCAGAAGCGGATATTCGAACATTCTCGAAAGAAATTTCGGCTCTCCGCCTATGTACAGCATTAGAGGCAGCAGGCCCGTATGGGCTTATCGACCGCAAAGAAAGAAACCAGCGGATTTGTTCAGTAAAAGAAAAACTTGCCCAATCCTTTGACCATCCCTCCTGCCGGGAGATCATTGAAGCAGTTCTCTTTCTGGAAACAAAGAAAGAAGGTGAATTGATCCCGACATCAATTCCTGACTGGTCGGAAGTAAAAATACTTTTTGAAACCTCAGGGTTTACGATAGCATCGGATATACCTTTGGAGAATGAAGATTTTCCCGGAGTTATCCGGTGTTACGCTGCCGTGAAGAACTGAAGGATGATTCAACACCAGAGGACCCTGATGTTTGCGGTTTATCCTGCGTCAAACCTGCCCTGAAGGAAAAACAAATACATAAAGTACGATAAAATCAAAAAGATTAAGCAAAGAAAGCGTTGTCTGCCATTTATTTACACTCAGTAACATTTATCTTATGGAGTTAAGTTCAACAGGACGTCTGGTGAAAAAAATCAAAATAAAATCTCTTTTTTCAGGAGCAAGAGTCGCATATCATTTATTACAGTTGAGAAAGAACCAATGGAAATCGCCACAGGAGCTGCAGAAAATTCAATTAACAAAACTAAAAGCCATTGTGCATTATGCCTATGGTAATGTCCCCTATTACTGCAAGCTGTTTGACTCTGTGAAATTTAAACCTGATGATCTCAAATCTCTCAGCGACATCCGGAAGATCCCCATAACAACAAAAAAAGATGTTCGTGCAAACTACCCGGAAATTGTTTCAAAGGGAACCGATAATTCAAAGCATAAAGTTTTCTATACGTCAGGCTCAACAGGTATCCCCTTAACTATTATCAGGGATCAAAAGGCTCTGGATTATTCCCTGGCATTAAAAGCTTACGCATTTATGGCGTGCGGCGTTAAAGTAACGGATAAGTTCATTACTGTAGCGCAATCGGAAGAATCATTATTACCGAATAAATCAAGTTTTAATGCAGCCGCGGAAACGGAAACCATCATTGATTACTTAAGACAGGCCAAACCGGATGTGCTCTACACGTATGGAAATATACTAGCCGGTATTGCAGCCTGTGATGTATCTGGAATACACCCGCGATTAATCTTCAGTCAGGGCATAAAGTTAAGCCGGCATTTCAGGGACCTTGTTAAGTCAGCCTTTGGTTTAGAAGTATTTGATACTTATGGTTCTATCGAATTCAGTCGCCTGGCGTTTGAGTGCAAGGCGCATTCAGGCTTACACATGATAACGGATTGCGCAGTGATGGAATTTTTAAATGATGGAGAACCGGTCCCCCCTGGAGAACCAGGTCATATTGTAGTTACTTCATTGTATAATTCATCAATGCCATTAATCAGGTATGCGCTCAACGACATCGGTGTCCTGAGTGAAGAAGTCTGTTCCTGTGGAAGATCCTGGCCGTTGATTAAAAGTATTGAAGGAAGATATGTAGATTTTTTTACCATGCCAAGCGGCAAAAAAATCAACCCCGGAATCTTATATTTCCCTATAAATAAAGAAACCAGAGAGAACATTTTCTGTATTTCACAATTTCAGATTGTCCAAATGCAAAAGGATAAGATTGTATTAAATATTGTTAAGGGAAGGGAGTTTAACCCGGAAATAATTACACGATTAAAAAAAGGTGTTGGAAAAAGCTTCACCGACATACGCGAAGATGTCTCAGTGGATGTGCGGATCGTAAGTGAAATCCAAAAAGAGAGAACAGGAAAAATCAGGACAATGATATCTTTGGTAAAGTGATATTTCAGACAGCGAAATAAAGATAGAGGAAATATGCTGTGTAAATCGGAGTTTGTACAATTCGTCAACATTGGAACATTTTATCAACAGGCTCAATAGTGTCTTTGATTCATAAACGCTATGATGACTTGAGTGCATAGTGTCAATGTGGAGGATCGGGCAAATTTTCCCAAACGTTTAAAAATGATTTTGCGTTTAGAATTTTAATTCCTTTATAGGCTTCTATGTCGAGCAGATGATGATCACCGGAAACGATATAATCTGCTTCGCCTTCATACGCACATGCCAAATATTTATTGTCTGATGGATCATCTGAAATCACATTAACTGCTTCTTTTCCCTCAACGATCCACGCAAACATCAAGACATCTTCAAAGTACGCGTCTATTTCCTGTGCGGTTTTACGATGATATTTTTGTAGTCTGGGGTAAAGTAAGATACGTTTTATTTCTCTTATAACAGAAGGCGACAGAATCAACTCCAATTGGTTATGTTTGATCAAATCAAGAATTTTGCCGGGATTCGAATTCGGTTTGATCAAACCGCTGGCAAAAAGATTGGCATCAACAACGATCTTCAAAACAACTTATCCTTTAATCACGTTCAACCTGTTTAGCTGCCTGTGTTGCTTCCTCCAGAATATCATCAAGTTTTTCAATGTCTTCTCCGGCAAAAGAATCGCTGATTTTCGACATATTGCTAAAAAAACGCTGTCTGGCCTTATCCATTTGCCTGAATTTCTTGATGGGAATAATCGCAACCATGGGCATCCCTTTGCGTTCTACAATATACTGGTCGTTCCCGAATGACACAGCATTCATTATAGTTCCAAACTTTTGTCGTGCCTTAAGAGCTGTAACTATTTTTAATGACATATTTATCTCCTTTTTAAACTATATCAATTGATATAGTTTTATATTTAAATAAAAATAAACACATTGTCAAGAAAATAGACAAAGGGCAATCGAATTCGGGGGACGCCGACGCCCATGATGAAAAGTATAATCAAGATGATCGGGGTCGCCTCGATTAAAATGGCCTTCCACATGAAGCCGGCCAGACGTTTACAGATAGATAAAAATCTCTGCCGACTGCTGATGGCGCATGCCACTGAATCCGGGAGGCTTTTACGTTCCAAGCAAAGAAGATTTTAACAGGTTAAACTATCTGCGTTTATCTGCGTGCGTCTGCGGCTAATTTATTGTTTGAAGTGGGCTTCGATGGGTGGCTTTGGGGAAAGCATGGTTATCTTCCAATATAACTCATTCATAATATTTTGAAATGATTGATAAGTTATTTTCTCATACAGTGGTGATGCATCACCATGAAAAGTTTTTTATGCAGAACAATAAACCCTGATCCCGGGGCAAAGTCTATTGACAGCAGGGATATGATGCTGGACAATAGCCTCTGATTAAATCCGGGAATTTTAGATTTTGGATAACACACATCATTATATTAATAAAAAGGAGAGGCACCATGGTGGTAGTGGCAAAATTAAAAGCAGTCAAAGGCAAGGAAAAAGAGATGGAAAAAGCGTTGCTGGACATAATTCCCAAGGTCAGGGAAGAAGAAGGGACACTGGTGTATACGCTACACCAGGACCAGAATGATCCATGTGTATTTTTGTTTTATGAAAAATACAAAGACGTGGATGCTTTAGTGGCGCACAGCTCAACGCCTCATTTTAAGGCGCTGTTCGGCACAATTAAACCGCTGCTTGAAGCAAATCCCGAGATTGTCATGTATAATGAGCTGGCCGGCATTTAAACCCTTAGAGTCGAGCGGAACAGGAATAAATGTTAGAATTAATTGATTTGGACATTAAGGAACTTGAATATAGCCGGTTTATTTCCTCCTGGTTTTATCAGGGGAAAGAAGGCTGTTTTCTGATTGATCCGGGACCTGCCTGCACGATAAATCATTTGTTTGCGGAGTTGGAAAAGCGGAATGTGACGCACCTGGACTGGATTTTGCTAACGCATATTCACATGGATCATGCCGGCGGGATCGGCCATCTGGTCGAACGGTTTCCCGATGCCCGGGTGATTTGTCATAAAAATGCAGTCAAGCATCTAAAGAATCCGGAACGGCTGTGGGAAGGTTCCTTGAAAATCCTGGGGGATGTGGCCCGGGTTTACGAAAGAATTAAACCAGTACCGTCGGCGAATATCATGACAGTCGCGCAGGTTCCTTTTGACAACGGTACCCGGCTTAATGAGGGTATTCGGGTTATTCCGACCCCCGGCCATGCCGCTCATCATCAGTGTTTTGTCTGGAAAGACGTTTTATTTTGCGGTGAGCTTTTCGGTATTTTTCATCAACTGGACAATTCAATCTATCTGCGCCCGGCAACACCGCCGGTCTTTGTACTGGATGATTTTTTACGGTCCATGGACGCCGTTGCCCCTTATATGGATCGCCGGGTATGCTTCTCTCATTACGGAACCTGCACTGATGGAGTGGAGGTCATGAAGGTTGCAAGGCAGCAACTTTTGCTGTGGGTGGATGTGATTGGCCGTCATATGGATGATCCTGATATGGATCAGGTCATAGATGATTTATCGGATAAGGATCCGGTCTTTGCCCGGAAAGCATTACTGGCAACGGAATTATACAAACGAGAGATGCATTTTTCAGTAAATTCAATTAAGGGGATCCTTCAGTATTTTTCGAATGGTTTGACTTAATAGTTGAATTTTAAACGGTTTCTGAATAAATCCATTGCACTCTTTTTTGAGAATTCTTTCAGCTGGACCGTTCTGGCTGTAGCCGCTTGAAATCAGAACCTTTATATTCGGATTTATTTTAACCAGGCGATCATAAACCTGTTTTCCGCTCATGCCCGGCATAACCATATCCAGGATAACCAAATGAATCCGGTCTTTATATGTTGAGTAGAATTCAATCGCGTTATTCCCGTTTTGAGCGGAATGGACCTGATAACCGAGGGCTTCCAGCATTTCTTTGCCGATTTCAAGAATGTCGGGTTCATCGTCTATGATCAGAATGGTTTCAGTGCCGGTGGCAATTGAGTCATCCGGCGGGTGAATGACCGTTGTCTGTTTGTGTGATACCGGAAAATAGATATGAAATGTGCTTCCTCTGTCGGGTTGTCTGTCAACACTGATATGGCCGTCATGACTTTTGATAATCCCATAGACTGACGATAATCCCAGGCCGGTTCCTTTTCCTCTTTTTTTTGTGGTAAAGAAGGGATCAAATATTTTTGACACAACGGACCGGTCCATCCCGACACCCGAGTCGGTGATGGAGATTCTGATGTAAGTTCCGGAGGATATTTTATATGGCGTATTATCCAGATTTTTTATGGTGATGTCTTCCGTTATAATGTCAATATCGCCGCCTTTAGGCATTGCCTGCCATGCGTTGATCAGGAGATTAATAATCGCCTGTCGGATTTGCCCGCTGTCAGCTTTAATCACCTTGTTTATGTTGTTGTAATATGTATGCAGTCGAAGTTCTTTTTTGGTGCGGCAGAACATGGTTGCCGTATCGTTGATGAGTTGATTGATATCGATTGGCTGCTGGTCGCTGGTTTTTGAGCTGGCAAAATCCAGAAGTTGACGGGTAAGTTCCGTCCCGCTTGCGATATATGACTCAATATCCTTGAATTTATTATAATACTCCTGGGTCGTTTCCATATTCAAGAGCGCCAGAGAGGTATTGCCCTGTATTCCGGATAGAATATTGTTAAAATCATGCGCAATGCCGGCAGCCATTGTCCCGATGGCTTCTATCTTCTGGGCTTGAAGCAGTTGTTTTTCCAGGTGCTTCTGCTGTGTAATATCTTTGATAAAGCATAACAGTGCCGGGGCATTCTCCCAGGTTACCGGCACTGCACTGACTTGAACCCATAATAATTTATTGTCATTATTTATTATTCTTGTAGAGCTGCCGGGTATGATGCTTTTTTCGGTTTTGTTTTCCGGCGTGTTTTGAAGGAGATTATTTAAAAAATCCTGATCATTTATATGGCAGAGTTCAATAAACGGTTTTTCATAAAGCTCACGGGCGGAATAGCCAAGCAGTGCTTCAGTCCTTTTGTTATGGAATTTGCTGACGCCATCCTGATAAATAACGATGGCGTCGTTTGCATTTTCAACAAGCAGCCGATATTTCTCTTCGGAGTCCTTTAGTGCATTTTTTGTTTTTTCCCGCTCTGTAATTTCTATTTTTAGATCGATGTTTGATTTTTTTAAAGCATTTGTGCGTTCATCAATCATGGTTTCAAGGTTTTCCCGATGTCTTTTCAGGATCTTTTCAATGCGTCTTCGTTCCTTAACCTCATCTTTGAGGTTTTTGTTAATGGAATCGGCCCGGTGTTTTTCTTGTTTCAGAAAGTGGATCAGATCGATGTTTTCAAACTGCAGCTTCAAGGTGGTGCGTGTTTGATTATATAGATGATACGCCGACACGGAGCCAAGCGCGAGATAGAGTATGATCATCCCGCCCATTGACTGCTGGATCAATGTCCCGGCATTAAAGAAGGTAATAAAAAGGGGCAGGAGCGCCGGTATTGCATAGGCAAGGAAGGCCGGCAGGACAGCCGAAAATGTTCCGATGGCGCCGGATACCATCCCCACGAGAATAAATGACAGAAAAACCTGGTGTGAAAAAGATGTTTCAGGGAAAATCAGTATGGCCGAGCTGCCCCATATGGCTCCGGAAATAAAAATTAACCGGATAAATATTTTTTTCCACCGGGCAACGTCTTTTGCAGATACTCTTGATCGCCGATAGCGGATAATAAAAAAATGGCGGACTAATGTGATGGCAATTGCCGCAGAAACCCATATCACCAGATTGGCATGGGTAACCAGCGGCCATAAAACGATTCCGGTAACGATTGAAGCGGTGCAGGCCCCTAAAGAAGCAATATAGGACTGTCCGTACAGCTGTTTGACCTGTTCCAGCAGGAGGCGTTGATCATATTTGGGTTTCTGCGGCATAATTAAAACAGGACAAGCAATATGCGTCAGTTCAGAGTTGACGAGACACTAGGTGCATCAGCCAATTGATTTGTGACAGTGCATTAAATGTGTTTCGGTCTCATTAATCGGATCTGCTTCTGTTAAGATAGCAATATTATGTCAAAAATGAAAGTCACTTATCAATTTCTTCTTTGACTGCTCGTGCCAGGCCTTCAATTAAATAGGGTTTTTTCAGGCACGCACCTGCCCCCAGTGCCTGGGCCTGTTTGATTCTGTCGGATGTTGAATAACCGGTGGCAATAATGGCTTTCTGGCCGGGATTGATTTTAATAATTTCTTTATAAGTATCTAAGCCATCCATCCCGGGGGTCATGATCATATCTAAGATGAGCATATCGGTTGGGTTATTTTTAATATACTCGACGGCCTCTTCGCCGCTGGATACGGTGCATGCAGTATAGCCCAGCTGTGTCAGCATCTGGGCGGCAAGCTCTCTTTGTTCCTGGATATCATCCACAACCAGTATTGTTTCTTTTTTTCCGTTAATTAAATCATAGGGGGCATTGGGGGCATCTGTTGAAATATCAGAATTTCCTGCCGGAAAGTAAATTGATATGGCACTGCCTTTATCGGGGCTGCTTTTGATTTCTATATAGCCGTTATGATCATGCACCACGCCCCAAGCCATGGCCATACCGAGACCCGATCCGCTTTTCCCCATTTTCTTTTTTGTATAAAAGGGCTCGAAGATTCTCTCCCTGTCTTCTTTTGTCATGCCGGTACCAGTATCTTCTATTCGGAGCATGACGTATTCTCCTGTCTTAATTTTTTCATACCCGGGCAGGGGGGTATCAATATACTGGTTTTCCGTTGCAATGGTGATTGTCCCGCCCTTCGGCATGGCTTCGGCTGCATTTGTCATCAGGTTCATTATGGTTTTAGATATGTGAACGCCGGAAGCAGACATGTTCAACAGGTTTTCAGCCGGTCGGAAGATAACGCTGACCAACGGATGGTGCGTTAAAAGGGAATTATATTCCGGGCTGTTAAGGTGCTCCTCGATAAGGGCGTTTAAATTCAATATGGAAAGATCAGGAAGCCCTCTTCGGGCGAGGGTCAGCAGATCCTGAACAATGGCGGCGGCTTTTTCTCCTGATTTTTGGATGGTTTGAATTGGTTTTTTCAAAGGGCTGTCCGGGGGAAGCTTCATCAACAGCAGGTCCGGGTAGCTGACAAGACCGGAAAGAATATTGTTCAGGTCATGGGCAACGCCGCCGGCAAGGGTGCCGATGGCTTCCATTTTCTGGGCATGGCGGAGGTTGCTTTCAAGTTTTTCCTTTTCTTTTTCTGATTGAATGCGTTGGGTAATATCTCTGACAATTCCTTTAAATCCAATGGGTTTTTCATTGCCGTCTTGAATTGCTGAAATTGATGTCTCAATAAACCGCTCGGCACCGTCCTCCTGGACCAGTTTCCAGTCAATCCCGTCAGCCGGCTGCCCGGTCCGGTAAACCTGGATAAATGTTTTAAAAATTGAGGCAATGTGATCTTTGGCGCAAAATTTACGGAAGTTCATTCCTTGCAGTTTTGCCGCCGGGTATCCCAGGATGGTGCAAAGGGATGGATTGGAAAAAGTGATATTTCCGGAAAGGTCAACTTCATAATAGCCCTCTTCGATATTGTCCAGAATGCTTTTATATTTTTCCCTGCTTTCGACAAGGGCTTTTTCCGAATTATCCCGCGCCTGCAGCAGTTGATCAATGTCCATTTTAATCAAAGAAACAGCTTCAACCACCGGGTAAAGCGGATGCAAGGGATCGACTTTTCGGATGATTGTTCCGGGGTCCTGGGCGTCCCAGCTAATAGCGGCTAAGAGATGAAGCAGTTCGTCAATGGTGTTCTGGTTCTTATCCTGTAGATTCCCGGCTGTTTTTGTCGCGGGTTGCCGGCCCTGTTTTTTTGCTGATTCTATTAATTCCAATGCCGCGGATAAATCATCCGCGATATGGACATCATACGGGGCGTTTATTCTGGCGAGATTGATGGCCGCTCGTAATACCCAGTTGGTGTTGTAAAAAATAAGCATCCGCAAGGGATGTTGCTTGTGCCATTTTCGAAGTGCTATCTCAAAATTTCGCCGGGCCTTTAAGGTGGCCCCTTTTAATGCCTTTTGATTAGACAGCAGATAATATTTCCCGTCTTTTAAGTCCATTTCAGCAAATACTTTTTTTTGCAGTTTAAAGATCGGGTCAATATATTCCGTTCTTAAATAACCGGATGGCACAGGATGGAAAATATTGTCATTAATTAATTCAAAACGGAGGCTGAAATCGCCAAGCGTCAATGCCCAGTTGTTGTTGCGGATGATGCCTGGTGAGACGGGGCCTTTCCGGATGCGCAGATTATCCTTTGGCGTCTGGTTTTCGGATGCCAGGATTTGCCGGGCAAGCTGGACGGCTTCCGCCAGATCACTTGCCAGATGGATATCAAATTTAAACGAATAGATACGCTTTCCCAGTTTGATGCTAAAATTAAACAGCGCCGATGTATTGCAGAAAATGACAGCCTGCAGATGGTTCCGGTTTTTGAGGTAGTTGATAAAATATTTCCGGGCATCAAGCGTTGCGCCCTGCAGTTGCTGGTAATTTTCAATCTGGACATAGGGTGCTTCTTTTGGGATGCCCTGGAGCCTGACTTTCTGATTTAGCGCATTTGATTGTTTAATGTCCGGTAACGTGACAATGCCTGAGGGGCAGCTGACGAGAATGTTTTTATTTAGCACAAAAAAATCAGCCCGATGGTTGCCGCCTATTATTGTTCTGCGCCATTCGGGTTCACGATGAACCGAAAGACCTGTTTTTCTGAGAATGATTTCATAATTCTGTTCGTCAGATTTTTTTGGGTGGGGCATAAAACGATCTCTTGGCTTTATGTCAACAGGTTAATGCTTGAGCAGATTTTAAACATCAATTTTTAATATAACATACTATGATCTGTCATGCATTATAAAATTTAGGCCCAAAAACTGAATTTTGCTTTTACGATTTTATCTTGAAAGTATATGCCAGCAGGAAAATGATGCCGGCGGCGGCCGAAATAACCGATCCGGCCAGAATTGCGAATTTTGAGTAATTGATTAAACCCGGGTCGGTGAATGAAAGTCCGGAAACAAAAAGGGACATGGTGAATCCGATGCCGCCGAACATAGAGGCGCCAATAATATGTTGCCAGTGAATCCCCTGGGGCAGAACCGCTATTCTGGTTTTAACAGCAAGATATGAAAAGAGTGTAATGCCGATCGGTTTTCCCAGAAACAACCCCAGGATGATCCCCAGGGTCAACGGATGGGTCATCGCTTCGGAAAAATTTACGTCGTGAAAGGACAATCCGGCATTTCCCAGTGCAAAAACAGGCAGAATGAGGAATGCGACCCATGGGTGCAGGGCATGTAGCATCCGCTGTAACGGTGTTTCAACATTGTGGCAGTCGAGCTCTAATCTTTGGACGGCATTTAGGTGATCCTCATTCAATAAAATGGAAAAACCGCAGCTGCTTTCCGCGCACTCAAAGGCATCCAGTCTTTGTCTGGCTTTTTGCACAAATAAATCCGTGTCGTATTTTCCCTGGGCCGGAATAAACATAGATACAATAATTCCGGCAATTGTGGGATGAAGTCCGGAGCCAAGAACGGCAATCCATATCAAAAGACCCAACACTGCGTAAACAATGGTCCAGCGTATCCACAGAAAATTGGCAAGCGCAAGCATCAGCACCAGTATTCCGCAGATTACAATATTGGAAAAAACAATTTCTTTTGTATAAAATAAAGCAATGATAAATACCGCTCCTAAATCATCGGCAATCGCAAATGCGGCCAGAAATACCCTCAGGCCCATCGGAAGTTTCTTCCCAAAAATGGCAATAGCGCCCATTGCAAAAGCGATATCGGTTGCCATGGGAATCGCCCATCCGCCGGCAGATGGGGTGTTGAAATTAATCAGGGCAAAAATAATGCCCGGCACGAGCATCCCGCCGACAGCAGCAGCAACAGGAAATAATGCTTTTTGCGGTAACGAAAGTTCTCCGACAAGCAGCTCCCGTTTGATTTCAAGGCCGACGGTAAAGAAGAAAAGCGCCATCAGGCCGTCATTTATCCAGTGGATCAGGCTTTTGGTGATGGTTGTCTGACCGATGGTGAACCCGATTTCAGTGTGCCAGATATGATGATAGAATTCGAATACGGAAAAGTTGGCCCATATCAGTGCAGTAATGGTAGCGGCCAGAAGAAGGAGGCTGCTGGCAGCTTCTTTTCTGAAAAATCGTTGGGCAGGTTTAACGATTTGGCCTGAAAAAACCCCATGTATGGCGGATCGGTATTTTTGAATAACTTTCATATGGGCGTGTCATATTTGACGGTTCTGTCGAATTTAAGAAGAAACAACTCCATAATTCAAGGTAGATGGCGGAAGGTGCAAGTCCGGTTTCTCTCTTTTTAGACTGATAACAGTTAGTTAACTGTTGCGGAGGCCGGTTTTTTATCCTGCTTCCGCCTTCGACCTTCGACCTTCAACCTGTTTTTATTCTTTCAGTTTGTGTTTCAGGTTTTCACAGATCAGGTCAACCGCCTCCAGTACAGAATTTTTCCCCATATCGATGATTAGATCATACAGACGGGCATCATTCCAGTCCGCATCAAAATATTCTTTAATATAAACCTTCAGATCTTTTTCGTCGGTTGTGATTTTATGCTCAGCTGCTTTATGGCTCAAATTTTGACGTTCCGTCAGTTCCGAGATTTTCAGTTCAAGGTCTTTTCTGAGTCTGACATGAAGGGTGTTGGGTTTGTCCTTGAGAAGGCACTGGGCGCCCCATCCCAGAATAATGACGTTGTCATTGTCATATAGTTTTTCAACAAGTTCTTTTGTCTTCTCAGAATATGCCTTGTCATCCAGGCATCCGTGTTCGCGGTCCACTACTTTTTGAACGATTGAGCAGGTATACTTGTCAACCAGTCTGAGGACGGAAGACTTGGATGTCTGCCTGAAGGTGTTCGCTTCATGTTCAGAGAGATTCAGCTCCTTGGCGATCTGGGCCAGAAGCTGGTCCCCGATATATTCATATCCAAGCTTTTGCGCCAGTTTGGATGCAACGCGCTGGCTCCGGGTGCCGAATTCTTTGTTTATGGTGATTACCGCCATGAATTCCTCCTAACGAGTGTGCAACAATTATTTATTTTTTCGTGAACCCTTATTGGTAATAATTTCAAATCGTTTCTTTAAAATGTGATTATTTAATCTTTTTATTTAACATATCTATCTGAATTTTACGATTCATTATTAATGATCCAGCATTATTAATCTAATTCTCTACTTGATGTGCGTCAAGTCTGATTTCGATTTCTATTGTTTTGGGGTTGAATTTGTATTTTTTGTATGTATATTTGAATTAATCATCCACAAAGCTCCACTTTGAAATTTAGTTTTTTAATATTCAATAATTATTAGAAAAAAATAAAAATATTATTATTATTTTGCTTGACATTTTTATTCTTTTCTATATTATTGGAGCAGATGTGGGTTAAAGTGGATATTAATGGGGGCTTGTTCCATGGAACGGTTTTTTGGGGCTTCAGATCATACTATTGACGAGAAAGGGCGTATTATTGTCCCCGTCAGATTCCGGCAGGTGCTGGAGACTCTGGGTAGTCATGGTGTGGTGGTTTCCCGTATGGACAAGACCCTTTTTGTTTATCCCTATGGCCGATGGAGTGAGGTCGCAGAAAAGATCAACTCTCAGGCTGAGAAAAGTGACACCATGCGCCGTTTCAGGCGTTTTTTTATTGGAAATGCATCTGATTGTCCGTGTGATAAGCAGGGGCGTATCCTGATTCCTCCGGATCTGAGAAGCTATGCAGCGCTGGAAAAGGATATTACGCTTGTCGGCGTAACCGATCATTTTGAAGTCTGGAATCGGGAAAAGTGGAAGAGTGAAAATGCGATGATGGAAGAAGAGGATATGAAGAAAGAGGAGGTCCGAAACGAAATAGCAAACTTAGGGTTATAGTGTCATGGCTTATCGACATATACCCGTGATGCTTAATGAAGTAATGGCATATCTGGATTGCAAGCCGGGAAAATGCTATGTGGACTGTACGGTCGGCGGCGCAGGTCATTCCAGTGCAATACTGGAAAAGATAAAGCCGGATGGATTGTTAATCGGAATTGACCAGGATGCAGACGCAATTCAAAATGCAATACAGGTGCTTACGCCGGATGTTTCAAACGTTCGCCTGATTCATGATAATTATGTCAACCTCCCGAATATCCTTTCACAATTAAATATCTGCAAGGTCGATGGCATCATTGCAGACCTCGGCCTTTCATTCAATCAGATTGAAAACAGTGGGCGCGGTTTCAGTTTCCAGAAGTCTGAGCCCCTCGATATGAGAATGGATGCCGGTTCCGGCATTACCGCGGCAGATATTGTCAATAACGAGACTCAGGAAGATCTTGAAAGAATTTTCAAAAGCTACGGAGAGGAACGATGGGCAAGAAAGATTGCCCGTCGGATCGTTACCGTACGAATCGGTCAAAGAATACGAACCAGTACGGATCTGGCTGAAATTGTTTGCGACGCGATCCCGAAGCGGTCGTTGCATCAACGCCGGAAACATCCTGCCACAAAAGTATTCATGGCCCTTCGCATTGCAGTTAACAAAGAACTGGAAGTCCTGGAATCGTTTATGGCGGGTGCTGTAGACTTTTTGAACCCCGGCGGGAGGATATGTTTCCTGTCTTTTCATTCCCTCGAAGATCGTATTGTAAAAAGACAATTCAAGGACCTGGAGGGTAAATGCACCTGTCCGCCGGATTTTCCGAAATGTGTCTGCGATCAGAAACAAATTATCAGGATTTTGACCCGTAAAGTGGTTCGTCCGACAGAAGAAGAAGTTAATATCAATCCAATGGCAAGAAGTGCATGTTTGAGAGCCGCGGAAAAGGTGGGGTAGCCGGCGGGGCGGCTCATGGTATTGTGGTATTTATGATAGGGGGAATATCATGGTTAAATTAAAAGTCTTTTTTGTGATGGGAATTGTGGTCTCCGTACTTATCCTGTGCGCGCTTGCGCCGGGTATATGTTTTGACCGGTTTGTGCTGCCGGACGGCTGCTGCACGGGTTGTATTGAGTCGTCATCTTTATGCTGCACCGACTGTATTGTCGAAGAAGGCAAAAGCTGTGCATGCCGATAAGCCCGGAAAACATCTGATCCGGTAGTATTTGCGTTAATTTTCAAAATCATCAAGATAGATTTCGGCAATGAAGTTCAACAGAAAATCAAAACCCAATATATTTACACCGCGAGTGATTGCGGTGGGTTTTGTTTTTTTATCGGTTTTTATTGTTGAATTTTTTTTTAAAACATGGTGCGGGGTGCAGTGCATTCGAATCGGTTATGAAATCACGGACGCAATGAACAAACAGCAGAATTTGATGAATATGCAGAAGAATTTAACCATTGAACTGGTTCATCTCCAGTCGCCACAGGTCCTGATGAAAATTGCCAAAGAAAAATTTGAACTGACAATCCCGGAACCCGACCAGGTAATTGTTATCCCATGAACTCGACAAAAGTTGAGCAGCATAGAAATAAACTTAGAAATCGACGCATCATCGTTATCGGCGGTTTTTTAACTTTTTTGTATGTGGTGGTGGGGATTCAAGCTTTTTATTTGCAGGTCATCGAAGGCGATATTCTTTCCAAACGAGCCTCGAAGCAATACCAAAAGTCAATGAAGTGCCAGGGAAAGCGCGGGGCCATATTTGATGCGAATTACCGTGAACTGGCGATCAGCACCAGTGTCGTTGAAGTCGGTATGCATCCTATGGATGTAAAAAGTAAAGATGAAAAAACGATCCTGAACAAACATAAGTTGTCCGGTGATATCGCCAGGATTCTGAATCTAAATCAAAACGTTTTGTATAAAAAATTATCCTCAAACAAAAAATTTGTATGGCTTGACCGTAAAGTGACCCCGATGCGGGCAGTGACGCTCAGGTCCCTGAGGCTGACGGGATTTGAATATGATTCGTCGTATTTGCGGGTTTATCCCTATAAATCACTGGCGGCACAGGTAGTCGGATTTGTGGGGGTTGACGGATACGGCCTTGACGGTCTGGAGCAGCACTTTGATGATGAACTGCAGGGAAATCTCCGCCAATGGACGATTATCAAGGACCGGATGGGGCGGATTTTTGACCGCCGGGAGGCTTGTTCTCCGGGATACGAAGGCAATAATTTAATATTAACCATTGACAGTAACATTCAGTATATCGCTGAAACCGCTTTGCAGAAATCAGTGGAAGAAAATAATGCCAAGTGCGGTCTTGCCATCGTAATGGCGCCGGAGACCGGTGCGGTGAAAGCCATTGCCCATTATCCGACATATAACCCGAATTCTTTTAATTCGTTCCCCAGAGATTCCTGGCGCAACAGATCAGTGACAGATACTTTTGAACCGGGGTCTGTTTTGAAAGTTTTTTTGATTGCTGCCGCCCTGGAGTCCGGTCTGTGTGATCCGGAAATGATCATTAACTGCGAAAGTGGTCAGTACAGAATCGGGCGGAATGTAATCAACGACACGCATTCTTATGATTTTTTGACGGTTCACGACGTGCTGAAATATTCAAGTAACATCGGTTCGGTAAAGATAGCAGAGATTATCGGCGCACAGGCCCTTTATGAAATGCTGCTGAATTTCGGATTTGGAGAAAAAACCGGAATTAACTGTCCGGGTGAAGTAAAGGGTCTTTTAAGACATTTTCAGGGGTGGAAAAAAATTGATAATGCCACCATTTCTTTTGGTCAGGGTATTACCGTTACGCCCATCCAGCTTATTACGGCTATTTCCGCAGTCGCCAACCACGGGGTATTGATGACGCCTTATGTTGTCCAGGCGATTACTGATGAAAACGGGAATATTATAAAAAACTTCAACCCCAGTGAGAAACGAAAAGTGATTATGCCCGAGACTGCCAGAGCTTTGATGCAAATGATGAATGCCGTAACAGAACCTGATGGGACCGGCGGGCAGGCGGTCCCGGTCGGTTATACGGTATGCGGTAAAACCGGGACCGCCCAGAAGATCAATGCACACGGAACGTATCGGAATTGTGAGTATAACGGTGTGTTTGTCGGATTTTCGCCGGCGCAGTCCCCGGAATTGGCGGTATTGGTCGTTATCGACGAACCACAGAAGCATCACTACGGGGGAGTCGTGGCAGCACCCGTATTCAGGGAGATCGTTCATGAGACATTTAATTATTTAAATATTCCCCCGAGCACACCCAAAGAACAGTTAAACGTTTCCAATGGTGTCGGAGAAGTGGGTGCATGAAGCTTTCACGGTTAATAGATCCGATTGAAGTTGTCAGTATTAACTGGCTTTCAATTGATGGGCTTCCGATTGAAGGGATTTCAGGGGATAAGCGGGATGACGCATTGGACCCTGAAATTGCATCAATCCACTATCGGTCCAATGAAGTGCGTCCGGGTGGGATATTTTTTGCAATTAAAGGGCAGCAGACAGATGGCCATCAATATATCCGGGATGCAATTAACAGGGGGGCCGCGGCCGTGGTCGTTGAAGCCGGCCATCAGATTGATGATGCGGAAGCAGTTGTGGTTTCAGTTGAAAATACCCGAAAGGCGCTGGCTGCCGGTTCATCGATTTTCTTCAATAATCCGTCAGGAAATTTATATTTGATTGGAATTACAGGAACAAACGGTAAAACGACAACGGCGTATCTTGTCGAGCATCTTCTGCTGGAAAGCGGCATGGATGTCGGTGTGATCAGTACCATTAATTACCGTTATCAGGGACTGGTCTATAATAACCCGTTGACAACGCCGGAGTCCCTGGATCTTCAGAAAATATTGTCGGAAATGGTGTCTGCCGGGGTAACCCATGTCGTCATGGAAGTGTCATCCCATGGCATTGCCCTGGATCGCATATATTACTGCTGGTTTGATATGGGCATCTACACCAACTTGAGCCAGGATCACCTGGATTTTCATGGAAATATGGAAGAATACGGGTCTTGTAAAAAAAGATTTTTTACCGGTTATTTAATGGCAGGTCCTAAGCAAAAGCATGCCGTTGCGGTCATCAACACGGACAACCCTATGGGAATGGAGATTTTAAGCGCAATGGAAAATTTCAAGGTCGTCTCCGTGGGGTCGAATGCATCAAGCGATGTCTTTGCCCGGCACATTCGGTTTGATCAGTATGGCATGAGCGGCGAGATCCGGTTTCCGGATAAAGGGGTACAATTCCAATCCGGTTTAATTGGAAGTTATAATCTTGAAAATATCATGTGTGCGGCAGGAGCCGGCATGGCGCTGAAGATTTCTCCTGCATTAGTAAAACAAGGCATTGACTCGTTTGCATATGTTCCTGGTCGACTGGAACGTATTCCCGATGAATCCGGCCGGCACGTGTTTTTGGATTATGCCCATACCCCCGACGCACTGGAAAATGTTTTATCCACCTTAAAAGAAGTCATTGCCGGACGTCTGATCTGCGTTTTCGGATGCGGGGGAGACCGGGATAAGGCAAAACGGCCCCAAATGGGAAAAATTGCGGGCAAATTAAGTGATTTTGTGGTGATTACGTCCGATAACCCTCGGACAGAAGTCCCGGGAGTCATTATTGAAGAAATCCGCAATGGGGTAATGGCCGTTTTACAGAAGGAATACATGACGTCTGAACTTGAAAATAGATTTCCGGAAAATGGGTATGTCATCGAACCGGATCGGGAAAGAGCGATTAACTTAGGTATCAAAATTGCTAAACCGGATGACACGATATTAATTGCCGGTAAAGGGCATGAAGATTATCAGATCATCGGCAAAAAAATCATCCCGTTTGATGACAGGGAGAAGGCCACAGCCGCGTTGGCCAAATCTTTACTGAAAGTAAATTAATGGATGAAATTTTCTGGACAATTGATGAAATCATAAAAGCCACGGGCGGGGAACTCCTGGCCGGAAAGGGCTTGCCCCGTTTTACGAGCATTTCGATTGATTCCAGAAATATTTCAAAAAATGATCTGTTCGTGGCGGTAAAAGGTCAAACCCACGACGGCCACCAGTTTATCGAAGATGTTATTGAAAAGGGTGTCCAGGGCATAGTGATTGATCGGGAAAAATTCAGCCAGGCCTTTCAAACCGGGATATCAAATGACGTCTGCTGTATTCTGGTGGATGATACAATTCGGGCGCTGGGTGATCTGGCTATGTTTCACCGGCGGCGGTTTTCCATCCCGGTAGTTTGTATCACCGGCTCAAATGGTAAAACAACAACCAAGGAGATGACGGCTTCGGTCCTGGGGCAAAAATTTAACACTCTTAAAACCGTGGGCAATTTAAATAATGAATTCGGTGTCCCGCTAACGATTTTCCGGATGAATCATTCCCATGAAGCAGCGGTTTTGGAGCTTGGAATGAACCACCCCGGTGAAATCCGTCGTCTTTCAGAAATCTGCCGTCCGGATTTAGGTGTCATTACAAATATTGGAGAAGCACACCTTGAGGGCCTGGGCAGTATCGCGAATGTCATGTCCGCCAAAGGTGAGTTGATTGAAAATATCAAACAAGACGGCGGGATTATATTAAATGGTGATGATACCTACAGCTTGAGGCTCGGCGGCACAGCCAGCCGGAAGGTATCCTATTTTGGCCAGTCGATTTACGCTGATATCCGGGCGATAGATATTGCAAAAAAAGAAAACACAACGGTTTTTACCCTGGAACTGCCCAATGAGAAAATTTCAGTCAAGATCAATGCGCCCGGTCAGTTCATGGTATTAAATGCCCTGGCCGCATCTGCCGTCGGATATTTGACCGGTCTCAGCGCCACAGAAATAAAAACGGGTATCGAGACATTCAGGCCGCTAAAAGGCCGTATGGATATAAAAGAAAGCCGGCGGGGATTTTTCATTATTGACGATTCTTATAATGCCAACCCCGGTTCCATGGAAGCGGCCATAAAAACCCTGGTATCGTTAAAAGGTCAGAAAAAAGGGGCTTTGGTGGCAGGGGACATGCTTGAACTGGGCAGGAATGCCCAACGCTTACATGAAAGTATCGGACAGGTCGCTGCCCAGTCAGGGGTTAACAGGCTTTTCCTGACTGGGAATTATGTAAATGCCGTGAAAAAAGGGGCGCAACACCAGGGTATGCCGGATCAGGATATCATCATCGGTGATAAAACGGAACTGGTGGAATCATTGGTCGAATTTCTCTGTCCAAAAGACTGGGTTCTGGTGAAAGGCTCAAGAGGGGCGGGAATGGAAGAAATTGTAAAACAGCTGGAGGCAACCGATGCACCGGCCGCGTAATTGTTTGAAGCTTTTTTCTGTCCATTTGAATCTGATTTTTTACAGGATCATCAAGTTTATATTGTTTGGATATTTTAATGTTTTATCATCTTTTTAATATGCTGCAGCCGGAAATTACGGTTTTAAACGTATTTCGATATATTACGTTTAGAACCATATGCGCCAGCTTAACTGCCCTGATGATCTGTTTTGTGTTCGGTCCATGGGTGATCCGCTTGCTCGGAGAAAAGCAGATCGGCCAGTTTATCCGGAAAGTCGGACCGGAAAGCCATCAGGATAAAGCCGGCACGCCCACCATGGGCGGCGTGATGATTCTTCTGGCAATCTTTGTGTCAGTCATTCTGTGGGTTGATTTAACCAATTTATACATATGGATTATCTTATTTGTAGGCGCCGGTTATTTTGCAATTGGCTTTGCCGATGATTACTTAAAGCAGATTCAGAAACGGAACAGGGGATTAAGCGCCCAGGCCAAGTTCTGTCTGCAGATCCTGATTGCCGCCATTGCCGGGGGCATGATTTATGTTTACCCGGAATTTAACACCCAGGTCACAGTTCCTTTTTTTAAAAGTATCACACCGGATCTGGGTCCGGGCTATATCATCTTTGCAATCCTGGTGATTGTGGGGGCTTCCAATGCGGTTAATTTAACGGATGGCCTTGACGGTCTAGCGATCGGCCCCGTAATCATTGCTGCGGCAACATACATGCTGTTTGCCTATGTGACGGGACACATTAAAATCGCGCAGTATCTTCAGATCAACTATCTGGCCGGTTGCGGCGAGGTGACGATCATATGCGGGGCCATGGCCGGGGCCGGGCTCGGGTTCTTATGGTACAACACGTATCCGGCACAGATTTTCATGGGAGATGTGGGATCTCTGCCCCTGGGCGCTCTGCTGGGAATTATTGCCGTGATTACCAAACATGAAATCCTGCTGGTCATTGTGGGCGGAATATTTGTGATCGAAGCGCTGTCGGTGATTTTGCAGGTGGGGTATTTCAAGCTGACAAAAGGGCAGCGGATTTTTTTAATGGCGCCCCTGCATCACCATTTTGAATTAAAAGGATGGGCGGAGTCCAAGGTGATTGTCCGGTTCTGGATTATCGCCATTATTCTGGCGCTGATTTCGATCAGTACGCTTAAACTGAGATAGGTGGCATTGATTTAATGGATTTGAGAAATAAACATATACTGGTGGTTGGACTGGGAAAATCTGGAACATCCGTGGCCAAATTTTTGATCAGCCGGGGATGCACGGTCACCGTGGCGGATAACCGCAGAGAAGACGCGCTTGGCGATGTGCTGTCTGAAATCAGAAGCCTCGGAATTACTATTGAGCTGGGTCCCCATGATTCTAAAATCTTTGAAAATAGCGATCTTATCGTGCTGAGCCCCGGGGTGCCGCACACGATAGAGCCGGTGAATCGGGCCAGGCAAAAAGATATACCTGTGATCGGAGAAATCGAACTGGCGTATCATTTTATTAATATACCGATTATCGCCGTCACCGGCACCAACGGGAAATCGACCACAACACTACTGCTCGGGGAGATGCTGAATCATTCCGGTTTTAAAGCGCTGACCGGCGGGAATCTCGGAACACCCTTAATTGAACTGGTCGACCAACAGGAAACAGCGGATTTCATTGTCGCGGAAATCAGCAGTTTTCAGCTCGATACCATTGAAAAATTCAGACCGTTGGTAAGTATCATATTGAATATTACTGATGATCATCTGGACCGGTACCCGGACTTTGATGCGTATGCCCGTTCCAAGGCCGGAGTTTTTAAAAACCAGACAGCAAATGATGTCTGTGTGTTAAATGAAAAAGACGCAACCATCCTGTCAGTTTCAGAGAATCTGACCGCCCGGCGGTTTGCGTTTAATTGCCGGCAGTTTAATGAATACAGAGCATGGATATCGGAACAAACAATCTGCTTTCATACACCGGATGATGGTGATCAGCATGTGGACTGTACAGATATTCCCCTGACCGGTCGCCATAATCTTGAAAATGCGTCAGCTGCGGGTCTTGCGGTTCTGGCCGTCGGCGGCACCATTTCCGGAATTAAAGATGCTTTGCAGAATTTTAAAGGCCTGTCCCACCGGGAGGAATATGTGGACACCGTCAACAGCGTTCAATTTTATGATGATTCAAAGGCCACCAACGTGGATGCGGTGGCAAGGGCGCTGGAATCATTTTCTTCACCGGTTGTGCTGATTATGGGCGGGCGAGACAAGGGCGGCGGGTATGAAAGTCTGAGGTCCCGGGTCGCCCAATGCGTTAAACAGTTGATTGTCATAGGGGAAGCCGCAGGAAAAATAAAAACCGTGTTTGAGGATATGGTACCGACAGTAATGGCGGCGGACATGGCTCAGGCGGTGAAAATGGCGGTTTCGTATGCAGATCCCGGTGATTCGGTACTGCTGTCGCCCGCTTGTTCAAGTTTTGATATGTACGACAGTTACGCCCAGCGGGGCAGGGATTTTGCGCAATCGGTTGACCAGTTAAAAAGTGGAGCTCAATGAAAAGAAGACACCATAAAACCAATTATTTGTCTTATGACGTGGTCATTTTGCTGCCGGTTCTTTTTTTGACGGGAATTGGTGTTGCCATGGTGTACAGCGCCAGCAGCGCCATCGCATTGCATGATTACGGCAATGAATATTACTTTTTTACAAAACAGCTGATATTCGCCGGACTCGGTTTGTTCGGCATGTTGGTATGCCGTTACATCCCCTACCGGCTGTATCGCAACCTGACATATGTTATGGTCGCAGGCGCCCTTGTATTGCTGGGAATCGTTTTGATTAAAGGCATGGGCCATGAGGTGAAGGGCGCGGTCCGGTGGATTCAGTTCAATGGGTTCCGGTTTCAGCCGGTCGAGTTCGCACGGTTCGCATTAATCGTATTTATGGGATATTCCCTGACAAAAAAACAGGATGATATTGAAAGTTTTTCCATCGGGTTTATGCCCCATGTGATGGTTTTACTGGTTTTTTCCGTACTCATCCTTTTGCAGCCGGATTACGGGTCCGTCGCAATTTTTTGGATGATGGCATGGCTTATCATGTTTGCCGGCCGTGTGCGTTTGTCGCAGCTGAGTCTGTCCGCGATGGTTTTTGTTTTGCCGGCAGCTGTTGTTCTGATTTTATCAAGCGACTACAGGCTGAAAAGGTGCTTGTCGTTTCTGGACCCGTGGCAATACCCAAAAGATGAGGGCTACCAGGTGATCCACTCATTAATGGGTTTCGGCTCGGGGGGGCTCTGGGGCAAGGGGTTCGGCCAGGGATACCAGAAGCTGTTTTATCTGCCGGATCCGCATACGGATTTTATTTTTTCAGTGATCGGTGAAGAAGGCGGGTTAAGGTGGGTCCTTATCGTAATGTTCCTTTATCTCGTCATCCTGTGGCGGGGACTCGGAATTGCAAGATCAAAGCGTGATTTTTTCGGTTCCCTGCTTGCCCTGGGGATTACCATCTCCATAGCACTGCAGGCCGTGATTAATATGGGCGTGAACTTAAGTCTTTTACCGACCAAAGGACTGACGTTACCGTTTTTAAGTTACGGCGGTTCTTCACTGGTCATTAACCTCGCATTAATCGGCGTGTTGATGAATATATGGGCATCTCAGAAACAATAAAAGAAAATATTAATTTGACCGGTTCCGGCAGAAAGAAAGAAAGCCCGGAGCCAAGTTCTTTTCCTGAGCTGCGCATCGTTATTGCCGGCGGCGGGACCGGGGGGCATTTGTTCCCTGGCATTGCCATTGCTGAAGTGTTTATGAAACGACAGGCCCGGACCCGCGTGCTGTTCGTCACCAGCGGTAAAAGAATAGAAGAAACGGTTTTGGCCAACACATTATTTGAAAAAAAACTGATATCTGTGGAAGGCATAAAAGGCAAAGGCCTTTTTGCCAAACTTGCTTCTATGTGCAGACTCCCGAAAGGGATGATCGATGCACTCAGGCTGTTAATTGGATTTAAACCCGATATCGTTATCGGGATGGGCGCGTATTCCGCCGGACCGGTCATCGCAGGTGCTTGGATGTTAAGGATTCACCGTGTGATCCATGAACAAAACAGTATTCCGGGGTTAACCAACAGACTTTTATCGGGACTGGCGGAAAAGATCTATGTTTCATTTCCGGATACGGGATTTAAATCGTTGGTCAAACATAAAATCAATTTTACCGGAAATCCGGTCCGTAATGAAATTGTTCAGGCGGCCGGGTTTGATGGTAACAGCCATAAGGGGTCGCAAAAGCAGAAACGGTTATTCAACCTGTTGATTCTTGGCGGCAGCCAGGGGGCGCACAGTATTAATATGGCAGTGCTGGACAGTATTCGTTACTTGAAAGATCCCGATAAATTTCGGTTTGTCCACCAGACCGGAATAAAAGATGCGGATGAGGTCAGCAAAGTTTATCAGCAAAATTGTATCGTTTCTGAAGTGGCCCCTTTTTTTAATGATATGGCAGACCGGTACCGGGAGGCGGATCTGGTTATCTGCCGGTCGGGCGCGACAACCGTTGCGGAATTAACCGTGACCGGGAAGGCGGTTGTGTTTATTCCTTTTCCGTTTGCAACGGATGACCATCAGGTTGTCAACGCCAGAGCCCTTGTTGATAGCGGCGCGGCTGAAATGATTTTCGAAAAAGATCTTACCGGGAAAATTCTTGCTGAAAGAATTGTGTTTTATTCTGAAAATCACGAAGTAAAGGGAAGAATGGAATCCAAGATTCGGAAATTTGGTCATCCGGATGCGGCACAAAGAATAGTGGATGATATTTACAGGATGATTCACAACAATACTCCTGAAACGGCATGCGCGGCATAATATTTAATAACAGCTGAGAGTATTTATGTATCGAAAACAATACCACATATTTTTTGTCGGAATCGGTGGAATCGGAATGAGCGGTATTGCCGAATTGCTGCTGAACCTGGGTTACCGCGTTTCCGGTTCCGATATCGCCATGTCTGATGTGACCGAACGGCTGGAAACACTGGGCGGAAAAATATTTAACGGTCATCATGCGGATCATATCAAAGATGTGGATGTCGTGGTGACGTCATCGGCCATTTTGCAGGAAAACCCTGAAGTTCTTGCCGCACTGGAAGCTTCCGTGCCTGTCATTCCGAGAGCGGAAATGCTGGCCGAACTGATGCGTCTGAAATACAGCATTGCCGTGGCCGGCGCCCATGGAAAAACATCCACCACCTCAATTCTTGCAAGCGTTCTTGCCGAAGGGGGGCTTGATCCCACAGTGGTTATCGGTGGTAAATTGAAAAGTATCAACACCAACGCGGTTTTGGGAGAAGGTGATTTTATTGTCGCGGAAGCGGATGAAAGTGACGGGTCGTTTTTAAAGTTTTCCCCGACAATTGCGGTGGTGACTAATATTGATCTTGAACATATTGATTTTTATAAAAATATCGAAAATATTAAATCTGTCTTTCTGAGTTTTATTGACCGCATCCCGTTTTACGGGCTGGCTGTCCTGTGCCTGGATAACGAGGCAGTCCAGGAAATTATTCCGAAAATAAAAAAACGGTTTGTCACCTACGGATTAAGCGCCCAGGCGGATATTCAGGCCCGTGATGTTGAGTTTGACGGGATGCAGAGCCGTTTTAAAGTATTTCGTAATGATGCGTCTTTCGGAGAGGTTGAATTGAATCTGCCGGGAATCCATAATGTTTACAATGCACTGGCAACGATTTCAGTGGGATTTGAACTGGATATTCCTTTTAAGAAGATTCAATATGCGCTGGAGCATTTGCAGGGAGTGGCCCGGCGGTTGGAAGTCAAGGGGGATATCGCCGGTATCAAAGTGTTGGATGATTATGGGCATCATCCCACGGAAATCAAAATCACCCTTGACGCCATACGAAAAAGCTGGCCCGGTCGACGGCTGATCGTAATTTTTCAGGCCCACCGGTATTCCCGGACAAAGGCATTGTATGATGAATTTACCCGGGCATTTTACCAGTCGGATTTTTTGATCCTGCTGCCGGTTTATGCTGCCGGCGAAAACCGGATCGAAGGGATTGACAATGTGATGTTGTGTGAAGGCATTAAGAGTCACGGACACAAGGAAGTAAAGCATTTCAATGAAACGACGGCAGCGGTTGATTATCTGGCCGGGGTTGTCAGAAAAGGGGATTTGGTGCTGACACTCGGCGCAGGAGATGTCTGGAAAGCCGGGGAATCACTGATTAAAAAGCTTGATAGTGAAAGTTTTGAATAAACTATCAGGATGCTAGTGTCTGAACGAAAATCTGAAAATTTTTTTAAGTTCAAGGCGGGTGAAAATTTTAACCGGAGGAATGCAAAGAGTATTTTGAGGATTAAAATTTGAGCCCAACGCCGAAATTGAAAAAATTAGCGGTTTTCGGGCGGCACTAATAAAATGTTTTTAGCAGGTGCTATGGCGATACAATCAGAGCTTAAAAAACAATTAAAGAACCGATTTTTCGATCGGGTCCGGTTTGATGAACCGATGGCACCCCATACCAGTTTTCGTGTCGGCGGGCCGGCAGATGCATACGTAACGGCAACTGATGAAAATGAAATGACTTATCTGATCAAGTGGGTGAAAGAAAATAATCTGCCGTTTTTTATCATCGGCGGGGGAACCAACCTGCTGGTTAAAGATCAGGGGATTCGAGGTGTTGTGATTTCCATGGCGGATGGTCTGGTAAAGATTTCACAGCACGGCGCAACAGTGCTTTCAGCGATGGCGGGCGCCAGTTTAAGCGCTCTTTGCCGTTTTGCAATTAATCACGGCCTTTCCGGGTTAAATTTCGCATTGGGAATTCCGGGGACTGTCGGCGGCGCCATCCGCATGAATGCCGGGGCCTGGAAAGGTGATATGAGCGATGTGCTGGATAGCATCCGGATTATTCTCCCGGACGGCAGCATTGAATCTGTGGATAAAACAGGGTTAACGTTTTCATATCGTTCCCTTTCATTTGCAGCGGAAAACCGCAGGGACCTATCATCCTGCGTGATTATAGAAGGGAGGTTTTTACTTTCACATCAGCGTCCGGAATTCTTAAAAGCAAAAGCGGACTCATTGTTAAACGCCCGGAAAAAATCACAGCCCACCGGGTTTGCTTCGGCCGGATGTTTTTTCAAGAATCCGGATAACCGGGAATCAGCGGGAAAGCTGATTGATCTTGCCGGGGGAAAAAACCTACGGGTGGGTGATGCGGAAGTTTCCACAAAACATGCAAATTTCATCGTCAATCGGGGCAGGGCGACCGCCGAAGATATTCTTCGGTTAATGAATATCGTTCAGGAAGCGGTTTTTAAAAAATTCAACATCATGCTGGAGCCGGAAGTTAAAATTGTTGGGGATTAATCAACCAAGACAGAATCGGTATAAAAAGAGAAAGCCTGTTAAAAATCGTGTCATGACGATTAAACAGAGCATCCGCATTTTTTTTAAAAGCACATTTCTGGCGCTCATGATCGTCGGAATGAGCCTGGTGTTTATCTTTATCCATGATGTTTTAACCCAGTGTGATTACTTCAAAGCAGAAACGATAACTGTGGAAGGGGGGCAGCGGATGACCCCGGATCAGATTCTTAAAACAGCTGATATTGAGGAGGGGGTCAACCTCGTGTCCCTGAACCTGAAGACTGTCAGAAAAAGACTGCTTGCGCATCCCTGGATTGCCGAGGCAGATATCCGCAGAATATTTCCGGGGAGAGTCGCTATCCGTATCAGGGAACAGGAACCATTGGCCGTTCTTGATTTCGGCAAACAGTTTTTGATCAACAGTGACGGGGTCATTTTTAAAGAGGCGCAGGCATCCGAGATTAACGGTATGCCGGTAATGACCGGAATTGAATATTCCGACTGGAAAACATTGGAAACACCGGGAACGCTGGTATTTGTTTCGGTGCTTGAAATATTGAACATCGGGAGATCCTCAGAGACGATTCTGCCGAATACGCTTATAAAAAATATTAATGTTGATCGAGAAATTGGATTGACTCTTGAAATGGATGGTCCGGTGAGAATGGTGAAGCTTGGCTACGGAAATTATCGGAAAAAATACAGTCGGCTGGAAAAGATTTTCCATTACATTGAGCAAAATGAGAATATCGAATTCATCGATAAAATTGATCTGAGAAATCCGGACCATATCGTCGCAAGACCGGGAAATGAGAGATTGTCCGAGAAGGATAAAAAGGAGGTTTAACGTGAAAAACCATGAAGAAATTATTGTGGGACTGGATATCGGTACAACAAAGATCTGTGCCGTTGTCGCGGAATTATCGGACAATAACGTCAATATTATCGGGATCGGCACTCATCCGTCGGTGGGTCTGCGTAAGGGCGTAGTGGTTAATATTGAGTCAACGGTTGAATCGATAAACAGGTCCGTCAGGGAGGCCGAAATGATGGCCGGGTGTGAAATTTCATCGGTTTATGCCGGCATCGCCGGGGGACACATCACCGGCTTTAACAGTAACGGCATTATCGCGATCAAGGGCGATGAAATTACCCCGGCAGATGTGGACCGGGTGGTGGAGGCGGCACGGGCGGTTGCCATACCCATGGACCGGGAAGTCATTCATGTGCTGCCTCAGGAATTTATTGTGGACGGTGAACCGGGCATTCATAACCCGGTCGGAATGGCCGGCGTCAGGCTTGAAGCAAGAATCCACATTGTAACCGGCGCAGTGACATCCGCACAGAATATAATTAAGTGCGGGCACAAGGCGGGCCTGGATATTTGCGACATTATTCTGGAACCCATCGCATCCAGTGAAACGGTGATGAGTGCAGAAGAAAAGGAGATCGGCACGGGGATTATTGACATTGGCGGCGGCACTACTGATCTGGCGATTTTTGCCGGAAATAACATAAAACATACATTCGTCTTATCCCTTGGCGGCAATAACATGACCAATGATATTTCCGTCGGGCTGCGGACGCCGATGGCTGAGGCTGAAAAGATTAAATTAAAGTATGGTACCTGCGTGGCGGATAAGGTCAAAAATGATGAAACCATCGAGATATCGGATATCAGCGGACGCGGTGCGCGTAAGCTTCCCCGGCAGATCCTGGCGGAAATTCTGGAGCCTCGGGTGGAGGAGATATTTACGTTGATGAAAAGGGAAATCCATCGTGCCGGGATGAAGGATTATGTGTCTTCCGGAATTATCCTTACCGGGGGCGCTTCTCTTCTGGATGGTATGTCGGACATTGCGGAATCGGTGTTCGAGCTTCCGGTCAGGCTGGGAACTCCCCAGGGAATCAGTGGTCTGGTGGATGTCGTGAATAGCCCTATGTATGCCACCGGTGTCGGGCTTGTGTTGTATGGGGCGAAACATCAGTCGAAAAAGAAATTCAGAATACGTGATGCCAATATTTTTAACAGAATAATGACCCAGATGAAAACCTGGTTTAAGGAAATAATTTAGGCAGAGTTATATTAAGGAAGGTTTTAAAAGAATAACCAAAAACACGCAGACAAGGAGGCGGGAGTATGGATTTTACTTATGTAGAGACAGAAAGTTCGGCAAAAATCAAGGTTATCGGTGTCGGCGGCGGGGGTTGCAATGCAGTAAACAACATGATTGATTCAAACCTCCAGGGAGTTCAGTTTATTGTTGCCAATACGGATGCCCAGACACTGGCTTATGCAAAAGCAACCACAAGGATTCAGCTGGGCGAAGCATTGACTGAAGGTCTGGGTGCGGGAGCGGATCCGAATGTCGGAAGGGATGCGGCGCTTGAATCAGCCGATATTTTAAGAGAAGCATTGGCGGACAGTCACATGGTGTTTATTGCCGCCGGCCTCGGCGGTGGAACCGGAACCGGGGCAGCACCGGTAATCGCGGAAATCTGCAAGGAACTTGGGGCATTAACCGTGGCGGTGGTCACAAAACCGTTTGCTTTTGAAGCCAAAAAAAGAAGCAAGCAGGCTGAGGAAGGGATCAACCGGTTAAAGGAAATGGCCGATACGGTGATCACAATACCCAACGACCGTTTAAGGGGGTTGGCATCCAGAAAGTCGACATTGATCGATATGTTTAAACGGGCAGACGAGATATTGAATCATTCGGTAAAAGGAATTACAGACCTTATTCTGCGTCCCGGACTCATTAACCTTGACTTTGCGGATGTCAAGGCCACCATGTCCAAGGCCGGTATGGCGATTATGGGAATCGGCGTTTCAAGTGGTGAGAACCGGGCCATTGAGGCAGCGGAAAGAGCTATTTCCCACCCGCTGCTTGAAGACAATTCAATTGTGGGCGCACGGGGAGTGCTTATGAACATCACCTGTAATTCGGAGTTGACCATGGAGGAAACCATTGAAGCGTCCGAAAGAATTTATAATGAAATCGGTGATGATGACGTTGAAATCATCTGGGGTACAGCGGTTGATGAAAGTCTCGCCGATGAGCTGCGGGTAACGGTTATTGCCACCGGTATCGGGGACGGAAAGTCTCAGATGCCAAGGCCGCGGTCATCCTTCCGGGATGTTTCCCGGCCTGAGGTGACAAGGGGCGTTGTCCGGAATCCGACCCCGGAAGAGTTGAAAAATTTTGACGAGGAACTGGTGCGGCCGGCGTATATTCGAAAAAAAGAAGAAGCCAAGGATCGAAAGATTGATCCGGGGTCTCGCAAAGTAAAGAAAATTAATAAATTTAAAAATGATAAAGCCGCTAAAAGCGAACCTTATGTTGACTACGAAATCCCGACATTTTTAAGGCGAAAAGCGGATTAAAGACAGTCAATAGAATTTATCAAAAATAATTCTCCTTGTATCGTGTAAAAAGAAGATGGTATGAATATTGCCATCGAAAAAGGCCGGGTTCTCCAACCCGGCCTTTTTAAAAGGTATTATTAAAAGGATACCTGTTTGGGTGAATAAAAATGTCATATAAATATCTTGACAAAAATCATGTAAAATAATAGTTAAATTTTTTTTAAAATCTAAATTTATATAAAATGTTAGAGTGGTTGGTATTTTTTTATGTGTTGATGTCCCTAATGCGTGAAAGGCAAAGGGCTGCTTAAAAATAGATTAACCGACGATGCCTTATTTTTTGAGTGCACAATCGGTTGTGTATAAGTATCGGGCCCAATTGAAAGGAATCTCAATAGATGTCTTCAAAGAATGAACTTAAACTCGTTTATGTCCTTGCGATTATCTGTTTGATCGTCGGAGTGCTTTGTTACAGTTCCCTTCCTGCGAAATCGCCTGAGTCTCCCGTGCGGTTGATGTTTAAGACAGTCGGAGGAAATGTTTTGTTTGACCATCAGACCCATAGTGATGCGTATGGATTAAACTGTATGGACTGTCATCATGCCCATGATGAAGGCAATGCGGATGCGCCGGGTTCATGCGGCAGTTGCCACCAGTCCGACAGCGAATACATCCCGGTTTTCGGGGAAAACGGCACATTCGACCATGATGTTCACAGCATGGATTTGGGGCTTTCCTGCAATGACTGCCATCATAATTATTATGAAGAAGATGGTGGCGAACCGCAGTTATGCAGTGACTGTCATGAACCCGGTGTTGAAGATGATTTCATGCTGGGACGTGTGCAGGCATTTCATAAACAGTGTATCGGCTGTCATGAAGATTCCGGTGTAACGCCCGGGCAGGAAGACTGTGCAAGCTGTCATGCACCACGAAAAAGAACTGAAGCGTTTCATGAACAGTGCATCAACTGCCATGAAGATTTCGGTGTCGGTCCGTCCGGTGCTGACTCAGACTGTAAAAAATGTCATGGTTTTTAAAAAGCTTATTTTATAGTCAAAAAGACGGAAGATTCTCAAATTTTTGAGGAATTAAATTAATTATAAGTCAAGCAGTTATAGGTTGATCCATGATTAAAAGATCATTCTTCGGACTCGTAAAACCGAAACTACAATATGAAATTATTGATGAAGCACAGGCAGAACCGGTCAGTATAAAAACATCGAAACAGATAATGCTTTACATTGATCAGTCAGTTGATCCGTCATTGGAAAATGCCGGGGAAAATGCCGGAAATGTTTTGCTCAAAACCGGTGATCAGGTTAAAACCGGACAAAAAATCGCCATGACGGATGATGCCGCCGATTATCTCCTTTCCAGCCAGTCCGGACAGATATCAAAAATTTCCACATTTGTCGGTATCATGGGGAAAAATTATACTTCGGTGACCATTGATGTGGATGGTGAATCATCTCAAAACGTTGATGAAGGCTTCAAAAATGTTTGCCAGGCACCTTCTCTGGAGAATGCAAGGGAATTTCTGACAGGCCTTCCCGGACAACCGGATTTTAATGTGTTTTTTGACTCCGAAAAACCGGTCAAGGCAATTGTTGTGCTTGGGGTTGATGATGACTTGTTGAGCACCACCAATCAATATTTTGTAAAAAACAACATCATCGCCATCAAAACAGGCGTCGATCTGCTTTGTAAGATTACCGGAATCTCCAATGCGATTCTGATTGTTCCCCAACATCTTGAGCAGGTGGCCGGGTCTTCGGGCGCAGTCGTCAAAACGGTGGATTCGGAATATCCGTCTGCACACCCGGAGTTGATCATGCGGCATATACTTGCTTCTGAAGATGGAGAATCAAAGTCGAAATCCGGGATCGCCTTTTTCAGCGCCGAGGCGGTTTGTGCCATTGGTGCTGCTTATAATACCGGTAAACTTTTTTTGGAAAAGCTTGTTACTTTTGTATCAAAAGACGGAAATAAACAGCTGGTTTCCGTTCCCATCGGAACCCCGTTACAGGATATTTTAAATGAATTCAATGAAACATTAAATGACGGTGACCGGGTGATTTTAGGCGGTCCCATGCAAGGGATTTCCGTTTTTTCAGCCGATTATCCTGTTTTACCGGACACGGACACAATCATCATTCAGGATAAAAACCAGATTACGGAACGCTCTGACATTGCCTGCATCAATTGTGGTGAATGTGTCCGGGTATGTCCGGCAAACATACAGGTCAATCAATTAATTCGATTCCTCGAAGCCGGGCAGTACGAGGAAGCCGCAGATCAAAATGATCTGTTTTCATGCATTGAATGCGGATTCTGCAGTTATGTTTGCGAATCAAGAATACCTGTTTTTCAGCATATCAAGCTGGCGAAACATACTCTGGAAAGTATGAAAGCAGCGGAGGAAAGTAATGCATAGCACTTTAAAACTAACTGTTTCGCATGCCCCGTTCTGGCATAACGGGAGCAGTATTTCTTCAAAAAGCCGCAACATTCTACTGGCCAGCCTGTTGGCAGTTATACCCGGCTGTTACCAGTATGGTTCGGCTGCAGTCGGGGTCGTCACGTTATCAATCGCATCCGCCATTTTATGGGAGTTGCTGATCAATTTTATTTCCCGTCGCCCGATATCCGTGGGAGACGGCAATGCCGCTTTAATCGGAATGATGTTTGCGATGATGCTGCCGGCAACGACTCCCTGGTGGGCAGTGGTCACCGGAACTTTCTTTGCCGTGGTAATCGGGAAAGAGATTTTCGGTGGTATCGGTGCCAATCCGTTTAATCCGGCAGTTCTGGCAATGACCATCCTGATGCTGTCCTGGGGGGATTTATTTGATTTTAATGCCGCATTGTTGAACTATCAATTTGATTTTAATTCAGTATATCCATTGGTACTGTCAAAATCATTCGGCGCGCCGGCGGTCGAATCCCTCCCATTGATGGATCTGTTGCAGGGAAAACAAATCGGCGGTATTGGATCCACTTTCGGAATCGGTTTGATTCTTGGTGGTGTCTATTTAATGCTCAGGGGGGTTATCCGATGGGAAATTTCGATTTCGTTTCTTGCCGGAATATTTGCAGCGGCCCTTTGCTTTAATATTTTAAATCCTGAACTTTATGCCGGTCCCGGATTCCATCTATTAACCGGATATACCCTGATCGGTGCCTTTTTTCTTGCTACTGAAGATTCATCTTCCCCGGTAAATTTTATACCAATGCTGATATATGGACTACTCGGAGGGGCTCTCACTGTTTTGATCCGGAATATCGGCACCCATATCGACGGGGTGCTGTATGCTATTTTGATCATAAACCTTGTCAATCCGATTGTAGATAAAATTAGACCCAAAGCGCTTGGAAAGGGTGTCTAACATGAATGATATGGTAAAAATGGTTGTTGTTCTTACGGTTTTAAGCTCTGTTGCCGGCGGCGTACTTGCAGCAGTAAATAAAGGTACGGCAAGTCAGATTGAGGCGCAGCAGTTGACTTTTGTTAAAGGTCCCGCGATAAAGGCAATCCTGGCAGGATCGTCCAATAATCCGATTGAAGACCGCTTTAAAATCGTTGACGGTGATGCAGAAAAAAGCTTTTTTGTCGGCAATTTTGACGGTAAGGCAAATACAATTGCGTTTGAGGGATTTGGTAAAGGGTTTGCCGGAGATATCGGCGTAATGGTCGGTATCAATATGGATGAAGACAAACTGGTGGGAGCAGCGGTCACGGTTCACAGTGAAACGCCTGGCTTGGGTGCAAAAGCCAAAGATGATCCCGGACTTGTCTCCCAGTTTAAGGGCCTGTCTGTTAAGGATTCAGTCAGTGTGACCAAAGACGGGGGACAGATCAACGCGATCAGTGGGGCAACAATTACATCCCGCGCGGTGTGTGATGCGGTTGATAATGCAATGAAATCTTATCAAAAAATGAAACCACAGTTACAACAAGAAATTCAGAAGTTTGGCAAATAGGAGAACGATATGCCTAAGACGATAGTTCAGGAATTTACAAAAGGATTGTGGGAAGAACTTCCTCCATTCAGACTTGTGCTGGGGTTGTGTCCGGTTCTTGGGGTTACGACAACAATGGAAAACGGGCTCGGGATGGGTATTGCAACAACATTTGTTCTGTTTGGGTCAAATTTTTTGGTTTCCCTGCTGAGAAGCATTATCCCGCAAAAAGTGAGAATTGCTTGTTTCATTATTATCATTGCTTCATTTGTTACGATTGTGGAGCTTTTGATGCAGGCATATGCGTATCCATTATACCTTAAGCTGGGGGTATTTATCCCGCTCATTGTTGTTAACTGTATTGTTCTGGGACGGGCCGAAGCATTTGCCTATAAAAATAAAGTATCATATTCCATTGCGGACGGCTTGGGGATCGGAATCGGTTTTACGCTTTCACTCGGAGCGCTCGGAGCTGTCAGGGAACTGCTTGGTAACGGATCGGTGACTGTCTGGGGAGACCTTTCTTACAATTTATCGGCAGCATTTCCTTCTTATCAGCCGTTTTCATTTATGGTTCAGGCACCGGGCGCCTTTATCTGTCTCGGGCTGATGCTCTGTATAATAAATGCAGTGGGGGATTAATAGGAGAATATAATGGGCTACTTCGAACTTATCATCGCATGTATTTTTGTTAATAATATCCTTCTTGCCCAGTTCCTTGGGAACTGTCCATTTCTAGGGACATCAAAGAAAATGGAAACCGCTGTGGGAATGTCCATGGCGGTCGTTTTTGTAACAGTGATGGCGGGAACACTTACATGGGTTATATATACATATATTCTGGTTAATTTTGACCTTGTTTATCTTCGAACAATCGCATTCATTGTTGTTATTGCGTCACTGGTACAATTTGTTGAAATGTTTTTGAAAAAAAGCATTCCCGCGCTGTACGCCGGTCTCGGTATCTTTCTGCCGCTGATTACAACAAACTGTGCGGTTATGGGAGTCTGCGTATTAAATATTGATAAGGAATTTACATTTCTCCAGGCGTTGGTCGCTTCTTTATTTTACGCGGTCGGGTTCGGTTTAGCGCTGATTCTTTTTGCAGGACTCCGGGAACGGACCCTTCTCGCACGGGTACCTAAACCGTTGCAGGATACTTCCATAGCGCTGGTTACCGCCGGTATGATTTCACTGGCTTTTTTTGCATTTCAGGGAATGGTTTAGGAACTTTTTTCAAACTATAGTGAAACTCAACGCCGTCAATTCTTTGATGGCGTTGTTGATATTGATAGTCAACGTCAATTGATATGAATAGCAAAAATCAAGAGGATTGTTGTGGTTGAATCAATACTGTTTACATTCGGGCTAGGCGCTGTCTGCGGCTTAATACTGAGCTTTGCCTCCAAAATATTCTATGTGTATGAAGATCCGAGAATTGCCATAGTTGAAAACCTTCTGGCTGGCGCAAATTGCGGCGGGTGCGGATTTGCCGGGTGTTCGGCGGCCGCCGAAGCCATCGTCAATGAAGAAGCGCCTGCCAATGCGTGTATTCTTGTTGGCGTGGAAAATGTTTCGGAAATTGCGATTATCATGGGGTCGGAAGCCGGTACGGCTGAACCTTTGAAATCATATAATAATTGCGACGGCGGCAACCGGGCGACGGATCGCTTTATCTATAATGGATTAAATTCCTGCAGTGCGGTGACTTCTCTGTATGGTGGGAAACGTGACTGCTCCATCGGTTGCCTGGGCTTTGGTGATTGTGTCCGTGCCTGCGGCTTTGACGCGATCCACATAGGGCCTGATGGCTATCCGGAAGTTGATGAGGAAAAATGTGTGGGTTGCGGTGCTTGTGAAACCGCGTGCCCCAAATCCATATTGGAAGTCCGCACCGTTTCTCAGCGCCTCCTGCATTTAAATGCCTATGATAATGCACTGGCTCCCTGTGCGCAAACCTGTCCCGCGGAAATCGATATTCCCCGATATATTGGTCACATCCGGAAAGGTGAATACGAAGAAGCGGTTAATACCATCAGGGAGCGAAACCCGCTGCTGCTGGCCTGCGGCAGGGTATGCCCGCATCCCTGCGAATCATACTGCCGTCGCGGGATTGAAGACGAGCCTGTTTCCATCAACCAGTTGAAACGTTTTGTTGCCGACTATGAGATGAATTCCGGCAAGCGACTTCCCATCGAATGCGCGCCGGATACCGGCAAAAGGATTGCTGTTATCGGCGGCGGGCCCGCTGGTCTTAGCTGTGCTTACTTTCTAAGACGCGTCGGACATCACCCAGAAATATTTGAGGCCATGCCGAAACTGGGTGGTATGCTGCGATATGGAATTCCAGAATATCGGCTGCCTAAAAAGGTTCTAGACTGGGAAATCGACGGAATTTTAAATCTGGGCATAGATGATCATACAAATGTCCGGTTGGGTATTGATTTTGATTTTGGTTCATTGATTGCGGCCGGTTTTGATGCCGTTTTTTTTAGTGTGGGTGCGTGGAATGATTATAATCTGGGGATCTCCGGGGAGGATCTGCAAGGATGTTTTACCGGGATTGATTTTCTGGCTAAAATTGGAAATAATGAGAAAGTCCGTATTGGTCAACGGGTAGCAGTAATCGGCGGCGGAAATACAGCTATTGATTGCTGTCGGACCCTGCTTCGCAAAGGCGTGGATAAGGTTTACCTCGTTTACCGTCGAACAAGAAAAGAAATGCCGGCCAATGAAGTTGAAATTGTCGCATCCGAGCATGAGGGGATCGAATTTGTATTTCTGGCAGCTCCGAACAAGGTAATCGGGAATGAGGAAAATCAGGTCACAGGTCTTGAATACCTGAAAATGGAACTGGGAGAACCTGATGCCAGCGGTCGTCGTCGTCCGGTGCCGGTGGAAGGCTCCGAGACCGTTCTTGATGTGGACATGATTATTACCGCCATCGGCCAGTCACCTTTACTGGCATTCCGTGGCAAGGGTGATCGTCTGGATGATCTTGAAATTACCCGATGGAACACCTTTGAAGTGGAACCTGCCACCTGTCAGACCAATGTACCATATATTTTTGGTGCCGGTGATTCAGCGACCGGTCCTGCCCTGGTGGTGGATGCCATCGGCGGCGGTCGAAAAGCAGCCCGCTCAATTGATCAGTTCTTGAAGGGAAAACCGGTTGTACCGCAGCCAAACGCCTTATTAAACAAGCATATCCCCGGCACCATATTTGAGTCGGTTGAGGGCGTTATCCAGAAAAAGCGTACTGAAATGCCTGAACTTCCTGTTGCGCAACGCATACATACGCTTGACGAAGTTGATTTGGTGATTTCAGAAGCTGATGCATTATATGAATCAAACAGATGTTTGAGCTGCTGCAGACTATGTTACAATGCGGATGCATAATTTGGTTAATAAACGGCTCTTTTTGAATCGTTAGTTCCTGTTTTTTTCATAGGAGAGTTTATGATTACGCTTAAAGAATTAGATTCTGTTCAGGCATTTAAGACTTTAACTGATGACCAGTTGGAGGCTTTAAAGGAATTTTGCATCAAGAAAGATTTTAAACGCGGGGATAGACTGTTTAAAGAAGGGGATTCAGCCGGTCACCTGTGGATTGTCACCGAAGGTAAAGTCGATCTGCGGTTTGAACTTCCCGGCAATCAGCCGACGTCTGATGAAACCACGATTTCATCTCTTGAGGCGGAAGATGATAAAAAAAGAACTTTGGGTTGGTCGTGCTTTGTGCCACCATTTAAGATGATGCTTTCAGCCTATTGCGTAACCCGTTCCTGCAGCGTGATTAAGATTGCCAAAACTGATATGCTGGCCTTATTTGAAAAGGATGCATTGATGGGATACCAGGTCATGTCATATCTCATAAAGGTTATAGGCTACCGCTTTCAACAGTTCCAGGATGAACTGGCAAAGTATAAAGGTCATGATATAATGCATTCCTGGTAAGAGGATTTTGATACAGATTGATATATTCTATCTTTTGATTTTTTAACAGTATATCAACAAATATATAAGCTGCATCGTTTTAGTTCAGAACCGATGCGGCTTTTTTTATTCAGCAATCTACTTATTTGATTACTTTACATGCTTTATTATTCCTGTTAAATTTTAAGTTAGTTGTTCAGGTTTTATTGAATCTAATGTCGGAAATTATGTAAGGAGCTTTAACGGTGAATTCTCTTGATCAGCGGCGCAAACAGGTGGCAGTGGAAATCGAATTGTTGAGTCGCCAGGTGGAGGAGATTGATGGTAAAATCAGGGCGTATCTGGCTGACCGGCAGAATAAACCCCATCCGCGGCACGTGGACCTTATCGAAAAAATACAGGGATATCGAGTGGATCCCAGTATATCCACCAAGCTTCTGGTGACAATGCTGGATAACCTGCAGTGGAAAGTGTATTACAACAAAAGAGCCTGGAAACAGCTTTGGGATAATGCAGAAGCTCAAAGGCGAAAGGAAAAATCAAACACTGCCCCTTATACTGAAAGTGGCAGTGCAGATAATGATGAAGATATGGTTCATTCCAAAGCACAGTATTCTGTTGATACACTTTGGGAAATTCAAAAGGAAAAACTCAGGGTGTATGGATACTCTGAAGTAAAAGAAACAAAAACAGCATTTAAGAAACGAATGATTCAGGAATACAAAAAATTGAGTCAGGATAAAAATGAGACCCAGGAAATCATCCTGATTTTTGACAAGGATTCAAAACATTGTAAGCTGGATATAAAATAAAACCAAGCTTTTGCTTAGGGCACGCTCAAAATGACTTCACATTTTGATTCGCCGATCCATCCCCGTTTGGCCCGCCTGGCTGTGTTGCTCGTTGGTTGAATAGCCCGCTATTCGCCCTCCTCGTGTCTTGCCACCCGGGTGCCTCGACTCTAAGAAAATGTAAATTTATTTCTTCGTGAACCCTTAATTCGCTTTAAAATTTTCTAAAAATGAAATCATATCGTCAGGAAGCGGCGCTTCAAACCGCAATGTTTCATTTGTTTCCGGATGACGTAATCGGAGTTGCCAGGCATGGAGCATTTGTCTGGGGACACTGGTGATGATTTTTTTTAATAACGGCATATCGTCAAAAACCTTATATGGCTTTTTAAATCCATAAATCAAATCTCCGACGATCGGATGCCTGATTGCCGCACAATGGACACGGATTTGATGGGTTCTGCCGGTTTTAATATCAAATTCCAAAAGGGATAGCCGATCATACCTTTCCCTGATTTTCCAGTGGGTCTCAGCGTATCGTGCTTTGCCATGATCTGTTACGGTCATTTTTTTCCGCAGACTGGCATGGCGTCCGATATTCAAAATAATCTGACCGCTTTCCCGGTCCGGAATCCCAAAAACAATACCTAAATATTTTTTACTGATTAGTCTTTCTTTAAACTGTGACACCAGGTATTTATATGCGGATTCAGTTTTAGCGACAACCATAATGCCGGAGGTATCTTTATCCAGGCGGTGAACAATTCCTGGGCGGGTCGGGTCTACGCCGACGCCCTCTATTTGCGGGCGGTGATAAAGAAGTCCGTTGGCGATGGTGCCATTACCATGTCCGGGTGACGGATGTACAACGATGCCGGGTTTTTTATTAATGACAAGCAATCGGCTATCTTCAAAAATAATGTCGATATCAATATCAAGGGGTTCGGGTTTAAAAGCAACGTCCGGCAACTCGCAAATGGTGCCGTATACAATGTCTCCGCCATTGACTCTGTACCCCGGTTTTTTTATTGCGCCGGAAACAGTGACGTCACCATTGCGGATGAGACGGGATGCGGTGCTGCGTGATATTTCGGGAAAGGTGGTTGTAATGAAGGTATCAAGTCGTTTGCCGATATCATCGTTATCGACACGTATGGCAAACGACCCGTTACTATTGTCATGCATGGCAGGTAGTTATTGATGGCTTTGTAAAAAGTCCAACTTCTGCGTTGCGATGCATTCTTCGTTTTTTCATGGTACGATAAGTACAAATCATCACTCAGAATTTTCGCGCCTTGAATTTGGAGCTTTTTTCTTTGCCATCGAAATCTGGCTTTTTACATGGGACTAAGCTTCAGCTACCGGTTGATCAAACAGGGATTCGATTTCTGTCCAAATGGTTTCTTCATCCGAATTTTTTGCCGTGCAAAGTTCTCTTAACAGCAGCCCTTTGGCCGTATCAAGCAGTTTACGCTCTCCAAAGGATAGATCTTTGACGAGTTTAAGAAGGAATAAATCTCTGAACACTTCTGCAACATCAAACAGGGACCCGGTTTTCAGTTTGTCCATATATTCCTTATATCGACGGTTCCAAGTCTGATTATCAAAAATATCATCTTTTTTTGTTTTTAATACATCGTATATTTCAGGAACTTGAGTGGAGTCGATGGTATTTCTTAATCCGACGGAATTCACATTCCAGGTGGGAATCATAATAACCATACTGTTTTCAAGTATTTTTAAAATATAAAAATCATGTTTTTCGCCGTTGATTGTCCTGCTTTCAATAGACTCAATCCGTCCCACACCATGTGCCGGGTAAACGGCCAAGTCACCCACATGAAATTCTTTGACGGTTGTTTGTACTTCTTCTTCCTTAATAATTACGTTACTTGCTTTTTTTGCCATTTTAACACCGTATTACATTTTCTGATTAAAATTATTAACTGGAAAAAAATAGAATATCATCTATTTGTATAAAAATCAACAAAAAAAGGGATTGGCGGTTTCCGCCAATCCCTTTGGGGTTATCTTAATTTATGTAATTGTAACTGTTACAACAGGAAAGGCACCATCAGCAACGCGACTACATTAAGAATTTTAATCATCGGGTTGATAGCAGGTCCGGCAGTATCTTTGTAGGGATCGCCGACTGTATCACCGGTAACCGCAGCTTTATGAGCATCACTGCCCTTGCCGCCAAAGAAACCGTCTTCGATGTATTTTTTTGCATTATCCCATGCAGCACCACCCGTTGTCATTGAAATGGCAACGAACAGACCGGTGATGATACTTCCAATTAAAACACCGCCAAGCGCAACTTTGCCCAGTAGGAAACCGACCAGCAGCGGTGCGATAACCGGGAGAAGGGCCGGAATCATCATCTGGCTCAAAGCAAATTTGGTGACGATATCAACACAAGCTTTGTAATCCGGTTTTGCTGTACCTTCCATGATTCCCGGAATTTCGCGGAACTGACGTCGAACTTCATCAACAACAGCAGCGCCGGCTTTACCAACAGCGCTCATTGCCATGGATGCAAACAGGAACGGCAACAGACCACCAATGAATAGACCGATAATTACATCCACATTACTCAGATCAAACGCAATGGCTTCACCACCGCCGTGCAGGGCGAATTCCTGGGTGTACGCGGCAAAAAGAACCAGCGCAGCCAGGGCGGCAGAACCGATGGCATACCCTTTGGTAACCGCTTTGGTGGTGTTTCCAACAGCATCTAAAGGATCGGTAACAGCGCGAACACTGTCATCCAGTTCCGCCATTTCAGCAATACCGCCGGCGTTGTCCGTGATCGGACCGTAAGCGTCAATCGCAATAACCATACCTGTCATGGACAGCATGGAAACCGCAGCAATAGCAATACCGTAAAGTGCGGCAAAATCATATGAAACGTAAATAGCCGCGCAGATAGCCAGAACCGGGGCAGCAGTAGACTGAAGGCTGACACCCAGACCAGCAATGATGTTTGTACCATGACCAGTAGTAGAAGCTTCGGCAATATGCTTCACCGGTGCGTAAATACCTGTGTAAAACTCAGTAATAACAACGATTAATACGGTAAGTACCAGGCCGACCAGTGAGGCATAGTACAGATCCATGCTGGTAATCACAACACCGGCAGCGGTTGTCAGGTCGGCGGTTACCATATAGTTTGTTACAAAATAGAATGCTACGGCCGCAATAATTGCCGCACCGAACATGCCTTTGTACAGAGCGCCCATGATGTATTCACTTTTACCCAGGCGAACAAAGAACATGGCAATAATCGAGGCAATAATTGAAACAGCACCCAGAACCAGTGGATAGTATACAACCACGTCAGATCCCGGGAAGAGCAATGTACCCAGAAGCATTGCAGCAACCAGAGTAATGACGTAAGTTTCAAAAAGGTCAGCTGCCATACCGGCACAGTCACCCACATTGTCACCCACATTATCAGCGATTGTTGCGGGGTTTCTTGGATCATCTTCCGGAATACCGGCTTCAACTTTACCTACCAGGTCAGCGCCCACGTCAGCGCCTTTGGTAAAGATACCGCCGCCCAGACGGGCAAAAATAGAAATCAAGCTGCCGCCAAAACCAAGAGCAACCAGGGGAACCACGTTGTCAATCATTGCGGTGCCTTCAGGGGCAGTTGCGATCAGATAGGCAAAGAAACCGGCCAGTGCGGTCAGGCCAAGGCCTGCAACCAGCATACCGGTAACGGAACCGCCTCTGAAAGCCATGCTGAGGCCGGCCGCCATGCCGTCTTTAGAAGCTTCAGTCGTTCTGACATTAGCTATAACGGAAACTCTCATGCCGATATAGCCGGCCATAAAAGATGCCACAGCGCCAACCAGAAAACCGATACCGGTTTTGGCGCCAAGCGTGAAAAAAATCACGCCAAAAATTACGATACCGACAGCTGCCATACTTTTCAGCTGACGATTAAGATAGGCAATTGCGCCCTCTTGAATGGCGGTGGCGATTTCAACCATTCTTTCGTTTCCAGCCGGAGCACTTTTAATAAGTCCGGCGATGACCAGTGAGTACAGAATGCCGATTAATCCGACAATTGCACACGTGAGTGGAATGTTTCCCATTAACGCTTCCATGTTTTTCCTCCCTTACAAAAAATTAAAGATTATCAGATCCTACTCCATTTCTATTAAACTTATTCATACTTAAGGTTAACCCTTTATTTATTATTGTTTGAGCAGCTTCCGAAGCATAAGACAGAACGGGATCCAGATGCTTTGTTTCATCAACAGAAAATTTTCCGAGCACATGATCCGTAACATCAATCTGTGTGTCAGGACGCCCGATGCCGACGCGAATGCGGGGGAATTCACCACCACCCGTGGCACCGATAATGGATCTTATGCCATTATGCCCCCCATGCCCTCCTTTCGCCTTAATTTTTAAATTTCCAAATAAAATATCTATATCGTCATGTATGACCAATAAATGGTCTAATTCCAATTTGTAATATTTTGCCAGCTGTATGATCGGTGGACCGCTGCGATTCATATAGGCCATGGGTTCAGCTAAAATGACCTTAATGTTCCCAATTTCACCCACACCAAAAAGAGTATCAAATTTTTTTTGGGTCAGCAAAACATCATATTTTTCAGCAAGCCGTTCAACCACCATGAAACCGATGTTATGCCGGGTCCTGACATATTTCCGGCCCGGATTTCCAAGGCCCGCAATCATCCATGAGGTATTATTCTGCATATCAGCGAACCCACCACACCATATCAGCGAGACTGAAGCGCTGCCGGTATAAAACGCCTGAGGGACACGTCAGCCGTTTTACTCTTTAGATCCAGATTCATCTTCTTCTGTTGCTGCTGCTGCTTCTTCGGCGCCTTCCTCAAGTTCTTCGCCTTCTTCACCTTCTTCGACTTCTTCGACCTCTTCTTCAACTACCTTCGGAACGACAACGGTCATAATGGTAAAATTCGCATCAAACGGTATTTCAACATCACCTTCAAGTTCTATTTCATCAACATGAATCGAATCGCCGATATCCAGGTCAGTGATGTCAATGGTGATCTGTTTCGGAATTTCCGTTGGCAGACAGTTTACATCCAGTTCTCTTCTGATGATCTGAAGAATACCGCCGGCTTCCACGCCTTTTGATGTGCCAGTGGTAACAATCGGGACCGTTGCTGTCAGTTTTCGTTTCATATCCACTTCATAAAGATCCATATGAAGAAAATTCTGATTAAGCGGTTCGGTCTGTATCTCTTTGATCATTACTGTTTTTTCAAATGGTTCCCCGCCTTCAACCTTCAGGTTCAAGAGTGCCTGGGCATAATTGACTTTCTTTAACAGTTGTTCGATATCGTAAATACTGATCGACAACGGAATGCTTTCGATATCCGAACCGTAAAGAACTGCAGGAATTTTTCCGTCCCGGCGCAGGCTCCGGGCGGTTCCTTTCCCTGTAGAATGCCGGGTTTGCGCTTTAAATGGATGTATTTCCAAAAGTTTTTCTCCTTATTGATGTTTTTTTGTTATACAAATAATGATGTGACAGAATCCCCTGTGTGACTCCGGATAATCGCTTCTCCGATCAGGTTGGCGATGGAGAGTATTTTTATTTTGTTACAGGCACGCCCTTTATCAGATAATGGAATGGTATCGGTAACCACAACCGTTTTAAGAGCTGAATCATTAATTCGGTCGATTGCCGGACCTGAAAGAACAGGGTGGGTACAACAGGCATGCACCTCGCTGGCATTATTTTTTGCAATCGCTTTTGCGGCTTCCGTAAGGGTCCCGGCCGTATCCACCATATCATCAAGAATAATCGCCCGCTTACCGGTCACATTACCAATGACTGCCATTGCTCTAGCTTTATTCGGGGCGTCCCGGCGTTTGTCAATAATCGCAAGATCGCAATGGAGTCGCTTGGCAAAGGCCCTGGCTCTTTCCACCCCGCCGGCATCCGGAGATACAATAATCGTATCCTGGGTAAATTCCTTACACATATAATCAATAATGACTGGTGCTGCAAACAGATTGTCGACGGGAATATTGAAGAACCCCTGAATCTGTCCGGCATGGAGGTCCATTGTAATGATCCGGTTGGCGCCGGCGGTTGTCAGTAAATCCGCCATCAGTTTGGCGCTGATCGGCACCCTCGGTGCGACTTTTTTGTCCTGCCGGGCGTATCCGAAATAGGGAATAACCGCGGTGATCCGTTTTACGGATGCTCGTTTAAGTGCGTCGATCATGAGCAAGAGTTCAACAAGGTTGTCATTGACCGGGTTGCTTGTTGACTGGATTACAAAAACATCTTTTGACCGAACGTTTTCATCAATCTCAATTTGAATTTCACCGTCGCTGAAACGTTTAACCTTGGCGCCGCCCAGATCTCTTTTCAGGTACCCGCAGATTGCTTTTGCCAGAATTGGGTTGGAGTTTCCTGAAAAAAGAATGTACCCGTTTTCCTGCTGCATGATGTTAATTCTTTTAATTTAATTGTTTAATTGATCAATTATGGCTGGGGCGGGAGGGTTCGAACCTCCGAATGCAGGAATCAAAATCCTGTGTCTTACCGCTTGACGACGCCCCAGAATTATTTTTTGCAAAAAGTCAATTCAGCTAACGTCATATCCATTCATACAACTAAATGGCTCAGATGGAGTTGCCACATCCTGTTTTGCAACATTTGGTTTTGCGATATGGCGTTGTATGCTTTTTTTGCTTTTTCAATATTTTCATAAAGCCCGAAAACAGCCGATCCGCTACCGGTCATCAAGGCTGCAGAAGCATAATGCGTCAGCAAAGACGCTTTGGCTTCCTGAATTTCGGGACAAATTGCAGTCGCAACCGATTCAAGGTCATTGAATAATTGTTTTGCAACATCTTGACCCCATTTCAACTCAAAAAGAATTTTTGTATTGATTTTTTTGTTTTTTGTCAATGTTAAATTCAATTTTTTATATACCTCGGCGGTAGACACCGGTACGGACGGATAAACCAGTAAGATCGGACAGGATTTAATGCAATCGCAGGGGGTTAAAATATCTCCGATTCCGGTGGCAACGGCCGGTTTCCCGTAGATGAAATAGGGCACATCCGCACCAATCGATTTGCCGGCCGTCATCAGGGCCTGGTTGGAAACGGGTGACCCGTAAAATGAATTCAGGCCTTTTAAAACGGCCGCCGCATTGCTGCTTCCACCGCCTAATCCCGCACCGATGGGAATGTTTTTTTCAATATCAATACGGATGCCATCGTGAATACGGGTGTTGTCAAAAAATAATTGGGCCGCACGCCAGGCAAGGTTGGTTTTGTCTTCCGGCACATCCGGGTGAGCGCAGTGGACGGATATTTCTTTTTGTCCAAACGTTAATTGTATCGTATCGTAAAGTTCGATACAGCACATCAGGGTATTTAGATTATGATATCCATCAGGCCGTTTGCCGCAAACTTCCAGAAACAGATTGATTTTCGCCGGTGATTGAATTTCCATGGAAATTAATCTATTTTTTTTCCTTCTGTTTCACATACAGTATTCTTAATTCGTAAAGAACATGCGTGAGAAGCCGTTTTTCGTCTTCTGCCAGGTTCCCTTTGGTTTTTTCATCCAGCATGGCAAGAATATCGATGGTTTGTTTTGCCAGAAGAAGATTTTCCGACGTACTGCCGGATGTGGGATCCGTTTGTATGCCGAGATGCACCAATGCAGAGGAGTTTAATGATAGAATAAATGTTGAAAAATTAATTTCAGGCATTGCAAAATCGCCCTGTGTATTATTACTTTCTGTCATTTGGCCCTCTTTGGAAAATTTATTGGTTATAGTGGACAAGTGCTCGGATGGCTAAGTTAAAAGTTCCACCAATATCATAAAATTTGGCAAGGCGTAGTGATTTTTCAGACAGGAAATCATACATGTAGTATCTTGAGTGGCTGAAAAATCGCTACAACGCAGTAGATGGGATTTTTAACGACGCCATCATAGTTCAAGTGTCTGGATGGTCTTGACTTTCGAAAGTTCCAGAACTTTATTTTTAACTTCATCGGTCATCGGTACGTCTGTTTTAATCAGGATAATATTGTTCTCGCCGCCAACGGCGGTTCCGACCTGCATCTGTGAAATATTAATGTTGTTTTCTCCCAGAACGTTACCGATGCTGCCGATGGCGCCGGGTTCATCAAGGTTGTGGATCATTGCCAGGTGGCCTTCCGGAATGATTTCTATAATGAAATCGTCAATTCGGACAATTCTCGCGTCTGATTTACCGAAAACAGAACCGGCAACCGTGCATTCCATTTCTGTGGTGACAACTGTTGCGGAGATACGGTTTAAAAACTTTTCTGAATCAGCCGTGCTGGTTTCAGACACTTTAATTCCCATATCTTTTGCCAGCATCGGGGCATTGACGGAATTCACCCCATCCTGAACCAGTGAATCAAGAATCCCTTTTAAAAAAGCGGTGGTCACGGGTTTAAGGTCGAGGCCATGGAAGTCCCCGTTATATTCAATGCGGATTTCCTTTAACTGGCCGACTGCGAACTGGGCATGCATGCATCCCATTCTGTCTGCAAGTGTAAGAAACGGTCTCAGCTGTTCAAGGAGTTTGCCGGATATGGCCGGTACATTCACTGCATTAATAATGTTGTTATGTTTCAAGTATTCGATGATTTGATCGGCAACGGCCACTGCGACATTGGTTTGCGCTTCTTTGGTGGAGGCGCCGAGGTGTGGTGTGGTAATCACATTGTCAAGTTTGAGCAGCGGCAGATCCGCCGGCGGGGGTTCTGTGCTGAAAACGTCTAAAGCGGCTCCGGCCACTTTGCCCGAGGTCATTGCCTCATAAAGATCGTCTTCATCAATAATGCCGCCGCGGGCACAGTTGACAACCATGACGCCGGTTTTCATCTGATCAAAGGCCGCTTTGTTGATCAGACCGGTGGTGTTTTTATTTTTTGGAACATGGACGGTAATATAATCGGCTTCCTGGTATAGTTTTTCCAGGGAAACCCATTCAAAACCTTCTTTTTCGATAACTTCAGGCTGGACCACCGGGTCATAAATAACCACTCGCATTTTCAGACCCCGGGCACGGTCGGCCACCACGGACCCGATTTTCCCGAACCCGATGACGCCAAGGGTTTTGTTTAAAACCTCCCGGCCCTGGAGTTTCTTTTTGTCCCACCGACCGTCTTTTAATGACGAGGTCCCCTGGGGAATATTCCGGGTCAGGGCCATCATCAGCGAGATGGAATGCTCTGCGGTTGTGACCACATTACCGCCGGGGGTGTTCATGACCGCAACGCCTTTTTTGGTGGCAGCGGGGATATCTACATTATCCAGACCGATTCCGGCCCTTCCCACAACTTTCAGGTTGGTGGCCGCCTCTAAAAGGTCTGCGGTTACTTTTGTGGCGCTTCGAATGACCAGCCCGTCATAGTTGCCAATAATTGCCTTGAGTTCCTCCGGGGGAAGTCCAGTATTTACATCCACATCGATTCCATCTTCTTTTTCAAAAATTTTGATTCCTGCTTCACCCAGATTGTCACTGATTAAAACTTTCATAAAAATAGCCCCTACGAAAAAAAATTATAAAGTTAAATAAATATGAAGATTTAAATTAAATATTTAAATTATGCGGGATTCTCAGTTACCACCTGATTTCTGCCCATTGATTTTGCTTCATACATTGCCGAATCGGATCTGGCAATCAGTTCATCAATGTTTTCAACGGGGCGGTATGTCGTAATCCCGGTCGAAATCGTCATACGGAACGATTCCGGAAATCCCGGAAATTTTAAATTTTTAATATTGTTTTTGATGCGATAAGCACACTCTTCAGCGCCTTTTGCATCCGTACCGCTCATTATAATGACAAACTCTTCTCCCCCGTATCGGGAAATACTGTCGATTTCTCTTATTTCATGACGTACCGAATGAATCAAGTATTTTAAGACATCATCCCCTTTTAAATGGCCATAGGTGTCATTTTTTGACTGTTTCCAAAGTAGATTCCACCAGTCCCCTGATTTCTGCCAGGCGTTTTTCAGACAATGCTTCAAACCTCAGAACCAGGGCCGGCTGTGTGTTGGAGGCACGGACAAGTCCCCAGCCGTCTTCAAATACAATCCGGGCGCCGTCAATGTCAATCACATCATAATCCTTGCGAAAGACTTCGGTGAGTTTATCAACAACGGAGAATTTAACATTATCCGGGCAGTCCACCCGGATTTCAGGCGTGTTATAGGTTTTGGGGACGTCTGAAAGCAGCTCGGAAATGGTTTTGCCGGTGGCGGATAGAATTTCCAGAAGCCGGCAGGAAGCGTAGGTCGCGTCATCATACCCGAAATACCGGTCCGCGAAAAACATATGCCCGCTCATTTCTCCGGCCAGTTCCGCGTTTTCAATCTTCATTTTTTTCTTGATCAGGGAATGACCGGTTTTCCACATAATGGCATTGCCGCCATGGGCCTTGATATCATCATACATGGTTTTTGAACATTTGACTTCAGAGATAAAGGTGGCCCCCGGCTTTCTGGAAAGGATTTCCCGGGAGAAGATGATCATGAGCTGGTCACCATAAATCAGATTGCCTTTTTCATCCACCACACCGATCCGGTCGCCGTCACCGTCATACCCGATCCCTAAGTCCAGCCCGTTGTCTTTAACCAGTGCGATCAAGTCTGCCATGTTTTTAAGCACTGTCGGGTCGGCTTCATGATTTGGGAAATTGCCGTCCATGTCACAGTAGATATCATGGACTTCACAGTTAAGCTGTTTTAAAATGGGAACCGCAATCACTCCCGCCGTGCCGTTTCCGGCATCAATCCCTACTTTCATGGGATTCTTAATATGGATGTTTTCAAGAATATATCGGGTGTAAGGGGTGACCACATCAGCTTTATCACGGACTCCGTCTCCTTGCGCAAACGCGTTTTGCTCGATAATTTTTTTGATTTCCTGGATTTGCTCCCCGTGAACGGAATCCAGCTCTTTGCATATTTTAAATCCGTTGTATTCCGGCGGGTTATGGCTGGCGGTCACCATGACACCGCCTTGTTTGTTTAAATGCCGGATGGAAAAATACTGGACCGGCGTCGGGCATACGCCGATATCGGTGACATGACAACCGGTTGACAGAAGCCCCTGGATCAGCAGCTCCGAGTACCGGTCTGATGTGGTGCGGCAGTCGCGTCCCACAGTCAGATCAAAACAGTCGTTTTGGGCCAGAAAGGTGCCGATTCCCTTGCCGATGTTCAGCACATCCTCTTCCGTGATTTGCGTTCCGGTAATTCCCCGGATATCGTATTCTCTGAAAATATCGGGAGTCATTTCAATCCTCCTTATTTTATGGATTTAAGAGTTTTACATTATTTCATATTTTATTTTTTTTATTATTGTTAAAGTCTGATTCGTTTATTTGCAAGGCAGGAGGGGTGACGCTGTAATGTGTTACCGCGAATCCCTCCTAACACAGCAAATAAGCGAATCAGCCTTTAACAACGGCAATGGGGCGTAGTTTTGCCACTTTTTTAGAAATCCCTGATCCATGCACCACATCCACCACCTGAGAAATGTCCTTGTAGGCATCCGGCATTTCCTCGGCCATTGTGGACCGCCCGGTCCATCGGACATAAATTCCTTTATCCTCCAGTTCCCGTTTTAAGGGCCGGCCCTTTGCCGCTTTTTTAGCCGCTGTTCGGCTGAGTACCCGCCCGGCACCATGGCAGGTGGAGCCGAAGGTTTCATCCATAGATTTCTGAGTGCCGGCCAACACATAGGAAGCGGTCCCCATATCTCCGGGGATCAGGATCGGCTGCCCGATATCCTGATAATCATCACTTAGCGCTGGGTGGCCCGGTGGAAATGACCGGGTGGCTCCTTTTCGGTGAACACACACCTGCTGTTTTTTCCCTGCCACTTCATGGGTTTCAAATTTGGCAATATTGTGACATACATCATAAACCAGTCTCATGGCAAGATCTCTCGGGCTGATATTGAAAACCCGCATCAGAACGTTTTTGGCATTATGCATGAGCACCTGCCGGTTGGCCCAGGCAAAGTTGGCGGCACAACTCATGGCCCGATAATACTGCTCCCCAGCCGGTGATTTTATTTTGGCACAGGCAAGCTGACGGTCCGGAACGGGAATACCGTGTTTATGTATCTGTTTTGTCATGGAAGCCAGAAAATCATCACATACCTGGTATCCCAGTCCTCGGGACCCGGTATGGAGCATCACGGTAATATGGTTTTTTGAAAGTCCGAATATTCGTGCGGCTTTTTCATCATAAATTTTTTCAACCACCCCGATTTCTAGAAAATGATTGCCGGATCCTAAGGTGCCCAGCTGTTTTTTCCCCCGGTCCAGGGCTCGCTGGCTGATAGCGGCCGGGTCCGCGTCTTCCATACAGCCGTGGTCTTCCGTATGGATGATGTCCGAGTCATCCCCATATCCGTTGCGAATCGTCCAGGCGCTGCCGGTTTTCAGCACCTTTTTTAAATCCGGATAGGAAAGTTTGACGTCGCTCGTGGACCCGACGCCCGAAGGAATGGCTGTGAAGAGTGCATTTACAAGGTCTTGAAGGTGAGGGCGGATTTCTGATTCCGTCAGACTGGTGGCGGCCAGTCGAACGCCGCAGTTAATGTCGTATCCGACTCCTCCAGGGGATATTACGCCCTCGTCACAGTCAAACCCGGCTACCCCGCCGATGGGAAAGCCGTATCCCCAGTGAATGTCCGGCATGGCCAGGGCCGCGTTAATGATGCCCGGCAGCTGGGCCACATTGACGAGTTGTTTAAACGTCTCTTCTTTTTTGATGGTCTCGATCATTTCCCCGCTGGAATAGATCCGGGCAGGCACCCGCATGGGACCTTCCTTTTTGATTTCCCAACGAAAGTCATCTATTTGTGTAAGTTCCATTTTAAAATTTTTCCAAAATTTTATTATACATCAAAAATAATCGTTGCTTCCCATCCGTCTTCCGTCTCCTCAACAGAAGCCCCATGATAGGTAACCGCCTTGATATCTTTTAAAATTTCATGTGTTTGCGGATCAAATTTATCATAGGAGAGTTTTGCTGAAAGATGGCTATTATCAATCTTATTTATAACCACCTGCTTAATCAGACAGTTGTCGATTGTCCAGCACCACAGCAGTTCCCGGAGCCAGTTGATCAGCAGGTCTGGTCGGTCAATTCCTTTTATATGGATATCTCTCGTATGCGTGCCGCTCAGTTTTGATGGTTCCGTGATTTGTTCAAACATGGCATGGGCCGCAGTTTCAAACAGATCCTTTATCGAAGTTTCGGTTACGCAGATGCCGATGTCGGCTGTATGATCGATGAGTGTATAGGCCATCAGCTGCTCCAGATAATTTTACCGGTGTTTTTGGTATGGTATCCGCCGAGCTGTTTGACCCTTGATTTAAATTCAGTCGATTTAATGATTTCCAGAAGCAGGGCAATGTTTTTCGTGTCAAACACATTGGCTGGTATCACAAGGTCATATGACTCGGTCACTACCGGAATAAAATCAAGGTTTAACGCTTTGGCCGCGGCGTATATCCCCAGACCGGCATCGGCGGTACCGCTCAAAACCGCGACCGCCACGGCCATGTGGGTGAACTCTTCATTTAAATAACCGTTAATATCCACCGGATTTAAACCCATTTGACTGAGTTTGAAATCCAGAAGAACCCGGGTGCCGGAACCGCTCTGACGGTTAATAAAGGATACTTCTTTTCGGTTTATATCTTCTATGTTTTTTATATTTTTAGGATTGTTTTTTGCAACGATCAAGCCCTGTTCCCGTTGAACCAGGTGGACCAGTTTTACTTGTGTATCGGGCAGGTATTTTTGAATATAGGAAATATTGTAACTGCCGTCATCCGGGTTTAAAAGGTGGGTTCCGGCTATATGGGTCAATCCTTTTTTGATGGCCATGAGACCGCCCATGCTCCCCACATGACTGGATGAGAGAGACACCCGGCTGCTTTTTGTCCGAAGCAGATCCGCCAACACATCCATGGTATTGTCATGGCTTCCCACCGCCACGATCGTATTTTTGATTTCAGGCAGCGGTCGGAGCAGGGTGGCGAAGGTGGGTTTGTTTTCAGCAATCCCTTCGATATGATTGGGGATCCGGATAATACCGTCCGCTTCGGTAAAGCTGGTGATGCACCCGGCGCCCCGGGGAAGGGGGGTTGCCACAATCCGGCCGCCCACATTTCCCAGTTTAACTCTTAAAAATTCTTCAAGCCCGAGCTTTGAAGGTATTTTTTTGGTGGGGGTCACTTCAATTTCATGGTCCGGTATATCCGGCTGGTGCAGCATTTGGTTTATCAGCGGCCGGACCAGTTGTTCAAAAGCGATAATTGCAGAAACAGGATAGCCCGGTATACCGAAAATCGGTTTTTCGTTGATTTTACCCACAATAACGGGTTTGCCAGGCATCATGGTCACCCCGTGAATCAGTACTTCCCCCAGTTCGGAAATGATTTGCCGGGTAAAATCTTTTGATCCGGCTGAAGAGCCGCCGCTGATGAAAATCATGTCATAATCTCCGGCAGCAGCGTCCTTTATGGGTTTGGCAATCAGTTCAAATTTATCCTTAACAATTTTGTTTTTATAATAATATCCGCCACAGGCGTCTACAAGCTTTCCCAGCATGTGCGAGTTGGAATCCAGAACCTGACCGGGGATTAAGCCATCTTGAGCGAGTTGGCGATGATCGACCAGTTCTGATCCAGTGGGTTGAATAAAAACATGGGGTTTTTTCCGGACATTGACCTGAAAAACGCCGGCTGAAATAAGGGCGCCAAGACTGTAGGGGGTGATTTTGTGGTTGGTTGGAAATACCAGTTCCGTGGCGACGATATCTTCACCCATCCGGCGGACATTCTGCCAGGGAAAAGTCGGTGCAATGATTTCCACCTGTTCTTCATCTTGTTGTTGTTCGTCCGGTACATTGATATTCTCAATCATAATGACGGCATTGGTGTTTTCCAGCATCACATGGCCGGTATTAATATAATGCGCGTCTTTGCCGACCACCAGGATTGTCGGGTTTGTTTCCGCAGCCCCGAAAGTCAATTCCGCAGCCACTGCAATGCCGTCCATGGCCGCAGCATGATAGTTCGGAGATGACATTTTAGCATAAACCGGTTCAGACAGCACCCGGTTGACCGCATCCGCCACATCAATATTTTCGGCAAGAAGTTGGTCAAAATCCGGGAATGCCTCAAATAGGATATTTTTTGCTTCTTCCAGTGTTTTCATTTTCAGGTAAATGTTTCGCTTGTCAGTCATTATTAATTCATCAATATTGGTTTTGCAGTTAAGAGGTTAAAACGGAATCACCGATACCGCTGTTCCTTTGTCAAGTCCTTCGGTGTTCATATCAATTTCCACCAGGCCGTCCGCCTGGACCATGGTATTGATCAACCCGGATTTTCCAAGAACCGGTTCGGCCCACAGCCCGTCATCTGATTGCCGCAGCTTCACCCTGACAAAATCCGTTCGGCCCTGGGCGGATGCGATATTTCTGCTGATTTTAGCCGAAATAAGCCGTGTATGGCTTTTTTTGTCAGTGTTTATGCCGGCAGCATGCGCGATAAAGGGCCGAACCACCCGGTCGAAAACGACCATGGCAGATGTCACATGGCCGGGCAGCCCCCAGACCGGTTTATTGCCGACACGGGCCAGGATCGTTGGTTTTCCCGGGCTGATGGGGATTCCGTGCACAAGGATTTTCGAATCATTTAAAGATTTTAAAACTTCTATGGTCAAATCCCGGGTGCCAACGGAACTGCCCCCGGATATGGTGAGCATATCCGTTTTTTGAAGGGCCTGCCTGTAGGTTTCAATCAAGGCGTCGTAATTGTCTTTAATAATACCGAAACTTAAAGCAATGCCGCCTGCCTGGACAACCTGACTGCTGATGGAATAGGAGTTAATGTCACGGACCTGTGCCAGCCCCGGGGTGTTTTGAATGGGAACAATTTCATCACCAGTGGAGATGATGCCGACCACCGGCTTTTTGTAGACAGCCACCTGCTCAATTCCCAGTGCTGCAAGCAGACCGATTTCCTGAGGCCGGAGTTTTGTACCGGCAGAAAGCAGCGACTGGCCCTGTTGGACATCCTCGCCTTTTGTGATCATATTTGCCCCTGGTGCAATGCTTTTGTGTATTTCTAAGGTGGTTTCGTCAATTTCAGTGGCATATTCCATCATAACCACACTGTCGGCACCATTCGGCAGCATTCCGCCGGTCGAAATGCGTATGGCATTCCCGGGAACTATGCCGGTGGAAGGATTTTCACCCATGGGAATGACACCGTCAAGTGTCAGGTAAGCCGGATTTCCTTCAGACGCCCCAAATGTTGATGCCGCACAAACTGCGTACCCGTCCATGGTGGACCTTGAAAATCCGGGGACATCCTCATCTGAGCGGATGTCTTGCGCAAGAACTCTTCCGGTCGCCTTGACAATGGGAATGGTTTCAGACGCAACAACCGGAAACGTCCTGATATATTCAAATACTTTTGCAAGGGGTGTAACGTTAAAAAAATCTTTCATTTCTGTTACTCGTTATAATTAATAATATCAATTGGTTGATTTCAGATCCTGCTGAAATATTTCAGCATCAATGGTCCCTTCGCCCACTCGGGTCACCGGTCCTGTTAAAGTGATGGATAAATCTTGATGAACACGGATTTTCAGTGTTCCCCCCGGCATGTGGACGGTCATATCCGGATCCGTGTAGCCCAGGGCAAAGGCGATTGCGGCGGATGCGGAGCTGCTGCTACCGGACGCCAGTGTGTATCCGGCCCCGCGTTCCCATATCTCAATTTCAATGTTGGATCGGTCAATAATTTTCATAAACTGAACATTGGTCCGGTTGGGAAAATTCGGATGGGTTTCCAGTTTCGGCCCCAGCTTTTTTGCCAGTTCCGGCGATATGTCATCGGAAATGATCACGCAATGAGGATTTCCAATGGTGGCCCCGCAGTACGTGATTTCCTGTCCGTCAATTTCAATCCTGTCATTTAAAACCTTCCGTTTGGGACCGGTTACTGGAATTTTTTCGCTTTCAAAACTGACGTTTCCCATATCCACGGATATCAATCCATTTTCATGGATTCGGGATTCAACCATTCCGCCGATGGTTGAGATGGTAAACGGCGCATTTGAAACCCGCTTTTTATCATATAAATACCGGGCGAAAATTCTTAAGCCGTTTCCGCTTTTTTCCGCTTCACTGCCGTCCGGGTTGAATATCCGGACCGCAAAATCAGCTGTTTCTGCCTGGATCGGCCCCAGCAGGATCCCATCGGAACCAATGCCGAAATTCCGATGGCAGATAATTAAAATTTCAGATTTCGTCAGTTCACCGGAATGGTCGGCAGGGTCGATAACAATGTAATCATTTCCCAGGCCGTGGTATTTGTAGAATTTCATTTTTACCTGCGTCAAATTACTTAAATAAAAGCAAATATAAATCTAAATGGAGTGTTCAAAATCATTTTGCGTTATCTTCGTCCATGTTGTTTTTTTCAATGAACCGGATGGGGCACGCGGTCCTGTATTTACAATAGAGTTTCGGATCTCTGCATGTCAGGCAATTTTCGCACAGGCAATAATTATGTTTCTGACAGGTAAACCGTGTCTCAATGACCGGGTGGTTAATACATTTCCCCATAAGTTCAAAAGTTAATTGTGTGTTTAAAAGGTTGCCGGTTATTAGAATTTATCAATCCGTATGCATATGAACAAGATAAAATTCTGATTTAGGAAAAAATAAATACCATACCACTGATTCATAAAAATGGGCATAAAAAACTGGTGATAAAACCGGGTTCATAGCGCTGGTAAAATATCTGCAATACAAAGCGGTTATTTGTTATTCTGCCATTAAGTGATTTACGCTCCCGCTTTCTCCTTGAAAAATGAAGTTTATTTAATTACAACACACCCATGGGTTATGTATTTGATTTTAATGATGCTGTTGCATATGATCAATGGTTGAATAAAGACGGCAACCAGAGAATCGTTGATCTGGAAAACCGGCTGATGGTGGAGATGCTGCATCCCCGGTTTGGGGAACGGCTTCTTGATATCGGTTGCGGTGCGGGCGCCAGTCTGATGCCGTTTATCGGCAAGGGGATTCAGCTGACCGGCGTAGATCCTTCTCCTTATATGCTTGATATTGCGAAAAAAAAGGTCGGGCATCGCGTGGATCTGCATCGTGCGTTTGCAGAAGACCTGCCGTTTGAAGACAATTCGTTTGATTACGCGGCCCTCTGCCTGTCCCTTGAATTTGCCGATGATCCTCGAAAGGCTCTGGAAGAAGCCTGCCGGGTAGCTAAAGACGGGGTGTTTGTCGGTGCCCTGAACAAATATGCCTTAAAAGCGTTTCAGCGGCGGATCAGGGGTATTTTTAAAACAACCATCTACAACCGTGCCCGGTTTTTCAGTATTGGTGAAATTAAATATTTATTTACCTCTCTTTTGGGAGATGTGCCCATCTCCTGGCAAACGACCTGCCATTTCCCCGGAATGACAAATTCGTTGATTGACCGGTTTGAAAACTCAGGGTTTGCCCGGAAAAGTCCATTTGGCGCGTTTGCCGGTATTCTGGCGCTGCCCGTGCCCCGGTTCAGAACACATCCCCTGAAGTTGAAGTCCGCCTCCGCCCAGGTGGTTGCTTCAACCAGTCGGCCGGTCAACTGTGCAGAGAAAAAGGTGGAAGGTCGTTAAAACAAGGAGCTCACCATGGAAGCATTGCTTTATGTGCTGTTAAAAGACAATACGGTTCAGTGTAATTTGTGCAGCCACCGGTGTATTATAAAAGACGGTCGCCGGGGTATCTGCAATGTGCGGGAAAATAAAAACGGCCACCTCAAAACCCTGGTCTATGACAAAATCATTGCCAGTCATATTGATCCCATTGAAAAAAAGCCGTTGTATCATTTTTATCCCGGGACCCTGTCATATTCAATCGGAACGGTGGGGTGCAACTTAAAGTGCCGTTTCTGCCAGAACGCGGACATTGCCCACATGGCAACAGACCATGACGGCCGGATTGTGGGGAAGTCTTTTACGCCTCAAGATATCGTTGCCGGAGCAGTAAAAGGAAACTGCAAATCCATCGCGTATACGTATACCGAGCCCACGGTATTTTTTGAACTGGCCCTGGCCACCGCAAAGCTGGCACATGCCAAAAATATTAAAAATGTTTTTGTATCCAATGGGTATATGTCTACCGAAGCCATTGAGATGCTCAGCCCGCTTCTGGATGCGGCCAATGTGGATTTAAAAGCCTTTTCCGATGATTTTTATAAAAAAATGTGCAAAGCCCGTCTGTCTCCGGTTTTGGAGACATTAAAAAAGATGAAGGCGATGGATATTTTTGTGGAGGTGACAACGCTTCTGATTCCCGGCTTAAATGATGATCCGGAAGAATTAAAAGATCTGGCGGCATTTATCGTCAACGAACTCGGAGACGATACGCCGTGGCATGTCAGCCGGTTTTATCCGACATATAAGTTGACCGATCGTCCGCCCACGCCAGTGGAGACGTTATTGAATGCCAGGGATATCGGGATCAATGCGGGGCTGAAATATGTTTATACTGGAAATGTTCCCGGTGAAAACAGTGAAAATACATTCTGCTACAACTGCGGCGTCAAATTGATCGACCGAAGAGGATTTCATGTGGCGGAAAACAAAATTATCGATAACAAATGCCCGGACTGCGGAGCACAGATTCATGGGGTGGGGCTTTAAGAAATATGACAAACAACACAAAACTGTCCGAGCCTGTGCAGGGGGTGATTAAAAGGATCACAACCTACGGCCGGATGATCAAGTTTTCACATACCATTTTTGCGTTGCCGTTTGTGCTGTCAGCCGTGGTGCTGGCATTTCGGGATTATTCCCTGGGGATTTTTGATATTTTTTGGATAATCGTTGCGGCCGTAAGCGCCCGGTCCGCGGCCATGGGATTCAACCGGATCGCGGACGTTGGATTTGACCGTGAAAACCCCCGGACCATGAACCGTGAAATCCCGGCCGGCAAATTGTCCATGGCATCGGCCGTCGGTTTTGTGGTGATATCTTCTGCGGTATTTGTTTTCAGCGCCGCCATGCTTAGCAAACTCTGCTTTTACCTGTCCTTACCGGTGCTCGGGGTTTTGTTCGGGTATTCCTATACCAAGCGCTTCACCCAGTGGTGCCACCTGTACCTGGGGTTTGCCATTTCCCTTGCGCCCATGGGCGCATGGATTGCGGCAACCGGAACGTTTTCATGGGGAATTATGTGCCTTTCCCTGGCCCTGATGACGTATATCGCCGGTTTTGACATTATCTATGCGTGCCAGGACACGGAGTTTGACCAGGACCAAAAGCTGTTTTCCCTGCCGTCAAAAATAGGGGTTCAAAACGCGCTGAATCTGTCTTCAGTGCTGCATGTGGTGTCTTTTGGTTTTTTTTTAATGGTTTATTTCATATTTGATATGCAGTCTGTTTATCTGGCCACAATATGCCTGATCGGCGTCCTGTTTGTGGTGGAACACAAGCTGGTCAATCCGGATGATTTGAAACATATCAATATTGCTTTTTTTCATGTTAACAGCGTCATTTCAGTTATTTTATTTGTCGGGATTCTGGCGGATGAACTGGTCCGGCGGTGGATGTGATGAAGAAAAAATTTATCGTTGCGATAACCGGTGCGTCCGGCAGCATTTACGGGCTTCGGCTGATCTCCGCCCTGATAAAATTCCCGGTCGACTTGTTCGTGCTCATATCAAATTCCGGCAGACAGGTTACGGCACATGAAACGGATTTTAAATCCGGCCCCATTGCCGGGTACCTGGAAAAAGCCGGCGAAGTGTTCCATGAACAGGCGATTCTGACAGAAGTCGACCCATCTGATTTTTTTGCCCCCATTGCCAGTGGGTCATTTCAGCACACCGGCATGGTTATTGCCCCCTGTTCCATGAACACCCTGGCTGCCATATCTTCCGGAATCACAGATAACCTGATCCACCGAGCAGCAGACGTTTGTTTAAAGGAAAAACGCACCCTGGTCCTGCTGCCAAGAGAGACGCCGTTCAGCTTGATTCATTTAAAAAACATGACCCGGGCCGCGGAAGCCGGCGCAATCATCATGCCCCCGTCACCGGGATTTTACACCCGTCCCGCAACCATCGAGAACCTTGTGGATTCGATGGTGGCAAGGGCGCTTGATCATCTTCATTTGAATCATGATTTATCGCCGCGCTGGGGGAGTTAAGTCTGCCTTTAACCAAAAATTATAATCCTATGTCCTAATCATAATCGTACCCGGAAATAGAAAATTAAGAATTGAAAATTCAACATGTTAAAAATAAACTCATCTCATCATAATGAATCATGGAACGACCTGCTTGCTGACAGTATTGTCACCGCTGATGCGCTTTCGGATTTTTTGCCGATTGATCAAAAAATTATCAAACAAGTGACACATAAATATCCCATGCGGATCAACCCGTATTTTTTATCCCTGCTACAGAAGCCCGATGATCCCATGTGGAAACAGGTGGTCCCGGATATAGCGGAGCTGGATCAGGAAATTTTTTTAAAACCCGATCCGCTTTGTGAAGAGCCCCAGTCTCCTGTGCCGAACCTGATTCACCGGTACCCGGATCGGGTGGTTTTTATGGTGTCCAATCAATGTGCGCTCTATTGCCGGCATTGTATGCGCAAACGAAGGTTCGGGCAGGAAAAACAAGTTTCCGAAAGCGATGTTGATCAGGCAATTGCATATATCCGGTCCAATTTAACAATCCGGGATGTGATCCTTTCCGGCGGCGATCCCCTGATGTTGAGCAATGACCGGTTGGAGAAAATTTTATCTCAAATCCATCAAATACCGCATGTTGAGATGATAAGAATCCATACCCGGATACCGTGCGTTTTGCCCCGGCGTATCGACAAATCTTTAGGTGACATGTTAAAACAG
>JABZFM010000053.1 GCA_014237465.1 Desulfobacteraceae bacterium
GCGGTATATTCATTTGAATCCCATCCGCGCAAAAATGGTATCTGACCTGCAATCCCTCAAGAAATATAAGTTTTGCGGCCATGGCATGCTGACCGGGCACAAGGGACAGGCATGGCAGGATGCGGATTATGTGCTGAAGTATTTTGCTTTTGACCTGAAAACAGCCCGCCGGAAATACCTCTCGTATGTCAGGGCCGGTCTTGATCAGGGGAGGCGATCGGAACTTGTCGGGGGTGGTTTAATCCGCAGTTTGGGCGGATGGACGGAAGTCAAAAAAAAACGCCGTATGGGAATGGGCCGGATCAAGGGAGATCAACGGATTCTCGGCGATACGACGTTTGTTCAAACCATGTTAAAGCAGGTAAACGAAAAATATGAACGGGGATATGAATTAAAGGCACGGGGAGTTGACCTTTAAGGACGTCCCCATCTTTCCCTCTAAAGTCAACGGCTCAAACAATTAATCCGGATCAATGACTACCACTCGACTTTGAAAGAAAAACACAGGCAAAGGAATGGCCACGTACAGTTTAAGCAATGATTTTAAAACAAATACCATGATTTGAACTGACGATGTAAGTTGTCATTCGCAACAAAGTAACGTTTTTTTTGCATAGTAACATTCATTGTGTTACTATGCAAAAAAAACGTTACTGACAAGGAGAGGGTAAGATGAAGGATATAGTTAGTCTTTGCAGAAGATATTTACTGGATACGCTTGGCATGAACGTCACTTTGTCAACATTAGTCGATCAGGGAACACTTCCTTTTTTCCTGCATGATCATTATATATTTTATAATGTCAGGTTGTTAGATGAAGATTTTATTGTCCTGGCCGCAAAAAGTCATGCTAAACTGACGCCTGCAGCTATCCGTAAACATGTGGGCCTTGTGAACAGCAAGCTTAATATTAAACCTGTTTTCCTTTGCGCTACGATTTCATCATTTAACCGAAAACGGCTGATTGAGTATAAAGTGCCGTTTATAATACCGGAAAATCAAATGTATCTGCCGGATTTGGCCATCGATCTACGAGAGCATTTTATAAAAGCAAGAACGAAGCCCTTGAGCCTTGCTCCTGCCACCCAGGCAGTAGTGCTTTATGTTCTTAACCAAAAAATAACCGACCCGCTAACGCCAAAAGAACTGACAGTAAAATTGGGTTATTCAAAAATGAGCATGTCCCGGTCCATTAGTGAGATTGAAGCTGCGGAACTCGCCAAAGTGGAAACAGACGGAAATAAGCGATTGGTTCGTTTTGATAAAAACAGCCGGGAATTATGGGAAAAGACTTTGCCCTATTTGAAAACGCCTATAAAAAAAATCAGATGGTTGAAAAGCATGGAAGATGTATCTCTGTTCCATGAAGCCGGGGAGTCCACGTTAGCCCGGCACTCGGCTTTAACGCCGCCAAATCAGCCGGTATACGCCATTGGGATCGGCAACTGGAGAAAGAATAGGGGGAATTTCCAGGTTTCGAAATATTCGGATGAAGCGACTTGCAAGGTTGAATTATGGAGCTATGCGCCGGGTTTAATTTCAAAGGGCAATAAGGTCGACCCGTTTTCACTATATTTGAGTTTGAGAGATGTAAAAGATGAGCGGGTTGAATCCGCCCTGAAACAGATGATGGAGGCTATTGAATGGTAAGGGGCTTGGATCTTTTTCGTGATTATTTCAAGGACCATGCGGATCAATACGTACTTATCGGCGGCACCGCCTGTGATATAGCGATGAGTCAAATGGGATTGGATTTTAGGGCGACCAAAGATCTGGATATTGTTTTAAACAAGGAGTAAAATATGGCATTAATTGATTTTTTTGACCGCGGGTGGAGATTGAATCCCAAAGGTGTGGCTTATTATATGGACGGGCAGGAGTTTACATACAATGAAATTGGTGAACTGTCCTGCCGCATCGCCAATGGTCTTGTAAAAGAGGGATTTAAAAAGGAAACCAAGGGTGCTGTCTGGTCTAAGAATCACCCGATATCCTGGACCTGCACTCTTTCTATATGGCGGGCCGGGATGGCTTGGATTCCGGTCAATCCCATGAGCCCTGAAGGGGAAAACGCATCTCAACTTGACAGGTTTGATGCGGAAGTGGTCTTTTTTACGGAAACTTTTGCTGAAAAAGTATCATCCATTAAGAGCAGTCTGTCAAAAGTAAAAAAATGGGTATGCATTGACGGGTCTGCAGAAGGTGCTGTCAGCTTAAATGATTTTATCAAGGACCAGCCTGCAACACCTCCTGATATCCAATATGAAGCAGACGATGTCGTGGCGATCTTACCAACAGGCGGAACCACCGGTCTGCCAAAGGGAGTAATGAATACCAACAGATCTTTGGGCATCTTTTGCGCTCATTTTCTGATAAACACAAAATACCCGGCTGACACATACCCGGTCAATCTTGCAGCCGCACCCATGACACACACAGCAGGGATCCTTTCTCTGCCGACGTCGGCAAGGGGCGGTAAAGTTGTCGTGGTAACCAAGCCGGAGCCTAAATTAGTCTTTGAAATAATTAAAAAACAACGCGTGACCGAGTTTTTCCTCCCGCCAACGGTTATTTACAGGCTGCTTGCACAGGTATCTCCGGCAAAGAGATGGCTGGCAAAGCTGCTGAAAAAAGTCGATTTCTCATCAGTAAGATATTTGATGTACGGCGCAGCCCCCATGTCGGTAGACAAGCTCAAAGAGGCCATCAAGTTTTTCGGCCCGATAATGGCGGGTGGTTATGGCCAGACAGAAGCACCGGCCGGCATCTCGGCCCTGCACCCTGAAGAACATTTTAAAAATGGCCTCGGCAATGAGCTGGCGACCGACACAAGGCTTCAATCCGTTGGCAGGCCCGGGCCGTTTATCAAGGTAGAGATCATGGATGGTGATAATAAAATTCTAAAAACAGGGGAAACCGGGGAAATAGTTGTCAAAGGAGACCTTGTAATGAAAGGGTATTACAATGACCCTGAGAAGACCGCAGAAACGATCATTGACGGATGGCTGCACACAGGAGACGTAGGCCATATTGATAACCAGGGATATCTTTACATCACGGACCGCAAAAAGGACATGATCATTTCAGGTGGTTTCAATGTCTATCCCCAATCGGTGGAACAGGTAATATGGAGCCATCCGGCTGTTCAGGATTGTGCAGTCATCGGCGTTCCGGATGATGACTGGGGTGAAGCGGTAAAAGCGGTTATAGAGTTAAAGCCGGGCCAGACAGTTGAACCGGCGGAAATCATCAAAATGTGCAAAGAAAAACTTGGCAGCGTTAAAACGCCAAAAACAGTAGACATCGTCAAGGAGCTTCCGCGAAGTGATAATGGTAAGGTACTGAAAAAAGACCTGAGGGAAAAATACATTAAACATTGAAACATATGAACCTCTGCCAGGCAAACTGTGAAAGCGAGGGTATAGCCAGCGGGATTCTTTCCCGACAAATGAAGATGTCATGTCAATCAGCCGATTTTGGCGCCGGGTAAGAAACCCGGCCTACTTTATAAAGGTTATTTTTTGATACAGCGTCGCGCAGCGGCGTCACAAAGCTTTTTACCAAATCATCAGGGTATATATACAGAAAACTTCCACCGGCGGTTCAGGTAATGGGGATCAGCTGATAGCTTCTTGATCCAAGACCGAGTTCTTCTGCATATGTTAGCTGGTGTTCCCATTCAACATTCGGATATACCCCTTTAAATTTATCTTCGCCCGGCCCGGTGTGGGTCGTCAGACAAGTATGGGTTAGTGCCGGTTCGCTGTTGACAAGATCCACACTGGCCTGGTCAATGGCGACCGGATCCGTGGAAGCCACAACGCCGATATCTCGTACAATCGGTGCATCATTGTAAGGCAGGCAGTCACACCCGGGAGATACGTGGTTGATGAAGTTTATGAAAAGGGATTTTTCTTTTTTTGAGGCAAGAACCCCTTTTGCATATTCAACCATTCTTTCCAGGAAAACCGGAACAGACTGGTTCCATTGGATTTGAACCGCATCGTTTTCGCACACGATAATACATTCACCGCACCCAATGCATTTTTCCGGGTTGATGGTTGCTTTTTTTTCTACCAGTGAAATAGCTTTTTGTGAGCAGTGAGCTACACATTCACCGCATCCGATGCATTTTTTCTTTTTTACTTTTGGTGCAACATCAGAATGCTGATCCATTTTTCCGCGTCTTGAAGCACATCCCATGCCGATATTTTTAATGGCCCCGCCATACCCGGCTAGTTCATGGCCTTTGAAATGTGCGACGGAAATAAGGGCATCCGCATTCACAATTTCGGTGCCGATAAACACTTTTTTAAACTGTTTCTGGTTGATGGTGACCGGTGTTTCGGTCCGGCCCCGAAGACCGTCGGCAATAACCAGCGGGGCTTCAATCACCGAATAGTCAAAGCCATTTTGGATGGCCGTTATCAGGTGATGGGGCGCATCCCCCCGGGTGCCTGCATACAATGTATTCGCATCGGTCAGAAAGGGCAATGCACCGGTGACTTTTATGCTTTTTACAATCTGACGAATATAAACAGGCCGGATAAATGCCGTGTTTCCCAGTTCACCAAAGTGAAGTTTAACAGCCACAAGGTCTCTTTTTTTTATCCGGTTGTTTAATCCGGCATCGGTTAGCAGTTTATTCAACTTGGAAACAAAATTTTCTTTATATGAAGCCCGAAAGTCGATGAAATAGACATTGCTTGACATGGTATCCTCCGGTTTGAGTTACTGTCTGATAAAGTCGTATGATCAGGAAAAGTTATTATATCAGGATTTTTCCCATCATAAAATCATAAGTCAAATTTACATAAAAGAATTTCGAAAACAAATTATTTGTTCGAAAAAAGTCGAATCAGTAAATATTTACCTAAATAACTTGATTATGATCAAAACATTTTATAATTTTTTTCAGGCCTGTTTGATCGTTTGATCCTTAAGGCATATATAAAAACGAATTGATAAAATAAATTTTTTGTGTGATGCACTCTCATTATTTGAAAAGTCATCGCATAACCATTCCGGTGTAGTTGCGCATGTTTGATCGGCGGTTAATAAATTATTTTGACTGGGGATTACTCGGCATCACTTTCTTGATCTGCGTGATGGGTCTGGTATTGCTTTACAGTGCAGTGTCCGTTGATGAAAGCGCCTTTCAGATATCCATTTTTTATAAACAGATATTCTGGTACGGCCTGGGGCTGGTCATCATGTTCTTCTCATTTGTCTTCAGCTATAAGCACTTGGATAAATGGGCACCTGTCATATATATATGCAGCATAATCCTTCTGGTATGCGTTCATTTATTTGGGAAGCATGCCGGGGGGGCAACACGATGGCTGGCCATCGGTCCCTTTACCTTTCAGCCTTCTGAACCGATTAAGATTGCGTTAATTATAATTCTTGCCCGTTATTTTGCGCACAATGTACAAAAGACAGGAATAACTTTTCGCAGACTTATTATACCCATGGTTTTAACAGCGGTCCCCTTTTTTTTAGTGGCCACGCAGCCTGATTTGGGGACCGCAGGAACCATTCTGCTTATTGCGGGTTCAATGGCGATATTTGCAAAAATCGATCGTCGCACATTAATTTGTTCCGTATTAGTTGCAATCGTCGCTATACCAATCGGATGGAAGGTCCTGGAACCATATCAGAAAGAAAGGGTGCTTACCTTGCTGGCGCCTGACAGAGATCCGCTGGGTGCCGGATATCATATCCGGCAGTCAAAAATTGCAGTGGGTTCCGGGTTGGCATTTGGTAAAGGCTATATGCAGGGGACCCAGAAAAAATTATCGTTTCTGCCGGAGCAGCACACGGATTTTATATTTTCTGTGTTAGCCGAAGAGTGGGGGTTTGCCGGCTCCATGTTTTTGCTGTTCATGTTTCTGCTTTTAATCGCTTTTGCTTTAAATATTGCCCATGGATGCCGGGATTCCTTTGGGACCATTTTATGCGTGGGGGTCTCAGTAATGATTTTCTGGCAGGTATTTATAAATATGGGAATGGTCATGGGCGTAATGCCCGTTGTTGGCATGCCGTTGCCGCTGATAAGTTATGGCGGATCTTCTGTTTTTACAATATTTATTGGTATCGGGTTATTAATGAACGTGAGTATGAGACGATTTATTAAGCAGTAGCATGGAACAATAAAATTAATTTAAAAGGCCAATTATTTCATAATAACAGTTAATTTAACCTTAATTTGCCGGTTTTTTAACGGGGTGTTGAATCAGGTATACAAAAAACACATATTTTTATAAAAAATCTTTGACAAACAATATGTATTGGTGATAATGCCTTTTGTTTAAATTAAGTTGTGATGAATTAGCGTCAAGCTATATGATTTGTTAAGTGATTGCGAATTCGAACGGAGGGTTTTGTATGGTAAGTTTAGATAGTACGTTGATTATCCAGATAATTAATTTTTTGATTCTGATATGGGCTTTAAATACTGTTTTGTATAAACCGATCAGACGAATTCTATCACAGAGAAATGAAAAAATTACTGGACTTGAAAAAAACATTGATCAATCAGAGAACGATGCGATTGAAAAAGATCTGGCATTGAAATCAGGCATCAAGCAGGCGCGTGAAAACGGGCTTAGGGAAAAAGAAGCCCTTGAAAGTGATGGCAGGGCCGAAGAAATGAAAATTATTGAAAAGATCAATGAAAAGGCGCGGGCGGATCTTGCGGAAATCCGTGCGAGAATAGCACAGGAGGCAGAAGAAGCGCGTTTATCGCTTTTAAAAGAGGTAGATGGTTTTGCTGAAGATATCAGCCGACGTATCTTAGGGAGGGCTGTTTAATGAAATTATTAAAATGGATTCAAAAAAACTTTTCCGCTGTTATCGCACCTGCTGTTTTTATTCTCCTGATAGCCGCTGATGTCGTCATTGCTTCTTCCGGTGGCGGTGAACATGGCGGCGGTCATGGCGGTGGGTGGGCGGCGACTGATACTTACCGTGTAATGAATTTTGCCGTGCTGGCCATTGCCCTGTTTTTTCTTTTAAAGAAACCCGCATCCCAGTTTTTAAGCGATCGGATTCAAAGTATTCAGGAGCAACTTGAAGATCTGGAGGCAAAAAAAGCCGAAGCGGAAAAAAAGCTGGTCCAGTATGATGAAAAACTTGCAACTTTGAGCAGTGAGTCTGAAAAAATAATTGAGCAATACCAGCAGCAGGGTGTCGCATTACGTGATAAAATTCTTGAAGAAGCTGCGTCTGCTGCAGAAAAACTGGAAGAACAGGCACGACGATCAATCGAACATGAATTTAAGCAGGCCCGGCAACAGCTTGAAGAAGAAGTCTTTGAAAAAGCCATTGCCAAGGCTGAAGAAAAACTAAAAAAGAATATAACTGATCAAGACCAGGATAAGCTTGTTGATGAATATTTAACCAAGGTGGTGACAAAGTGAGAAGTTCAGCTATTGCAAGACGATATGCGAAAGCGTTGATTTTGATTGGTAAAGAAGATGGTCAGGCCGAAACGTACAGGGAAGAACTTGAAACAATCGTCGGTTTGTTGAATAAAGAACAGATGCTTGAACAGGCTGTCTGCAATCCTTTATACAATACGTCAAGCCGACGGAATGTACTACTGGCAGTGATTGAGAAGCTGGAATTGTCAAAGGTGATAAACTCATTTGTTTTATTGCTGTTTGATAAAGGGCGAATTAATTTCCTGCGGGATGTATTCAGTTATTACAGTGTTCTTGCCGATGAATTAAAGGGGGTTGTAAAGGCAAATCTGACCACTGCCACCGAACTGACGGACGAAACGCTGGAACAGATACGAAATTCTCTTTCCACGATGACCGGAAAAGATGTGTCATTGGAAACGAAACAGGATGCCAGTCTGATTGGCGGGATTGTAACAAGAATTGGAGACATTGTGTTGGATGGGAGTATCAAAACACAATTACAAAATATGAGAGAATCATTAAAAAGGGGTGAGAGTGTCTAATGGAAATTAAAGCCGAAGAAATAAGTCAGATTATTAAAGATCAGATTCAGGATTTTGACAAGAAGATCGAACTGAGTGAAACCGGTACAGTCTTGTCGGTCGGTGATGGGATCGCCCGTGTTTACGGCCTTGAAAAAGTTCAGGCATTGGAACTCGTTGAATTTCCAGGTGGTATTCTCGGGCTTGCGTTGAACCTTGAAGAAGATAATGTGGGCATTGCGATCCTGGGCGATGATACCCATATTAAAGAAGGGGATATCGTAAAACGAACCGGGCGTATCGCAGAAGTTCCTGTTGGCGAAGGTGTTTTGGGGCGTGTTCTTGATGTAGCCGGCCAGCCTTTGGATGGTAAAGGTCCTGTTGAAACTACGGAAACACGGCGCGTTGAAATGGTCGCACCGGGTGTTATTGCACGTAAGGGTGTTCATGAACCTTGCTATACCGGGCTTAAAGCGGTTGATGGCATGACACCGGTTGGACGCGGACAGCGTGAGCTGATTATTGGTGACCGTCAGATCGGTAAAACCGCAGTTGCGGTAGACGCGATTCTGGCCCAAAAAAATACGGACATTTACTGTATTTATGTTGCCTGCGGTCAGAAAAAATCAACGGTTGCCCAGGTTATTGCGGTTCTTGAAAAACACGGTGCCATGGAATACACGACTGTTATTTCCGCATGCGCCAGTGATCCGGCTGCCCAGCAGTTTCTCGCACCTTATTCGGGTTGTTCAATGGGTGAATACTTCCGTGATAACGGAAAACATGCATTGATTATTTATGATGATCTTTCCAAGCAGGCGGTTGCCTATCGTCAGGTTTCCCTGCTTTTACGCCGGCCGCCGGGACGCGAAGCTTACCCCGGAGATATTTTTTATAATCATTCACGCCTGCTTGAACGATCCGCTAAATTGAATGACGAACTTGGTGGCGGATCTTTAACCGCTTTGCCGATTATTGAAACACAGGCGGGTGACGTTTCCGCTTTTATTCCGACAAACGTTATTTCAATTACCGACGGCCAGATTTATCTTGAACCCAGTATGTTCTTTGCCGGTGTTCGCCCGGCAATTAATGTCGGTCTTTCGGTTTCCCGCGTGGGTGGTGCCGCCCAGGAAAAAGCCATGAAACAGGTGGCCGGTACACTTCGACTGGATCTGGCACAGTACAGGGAGCTGGAATCATTTGCCGCGTTTGGTTCTGATCTGGATGCTGCCACTCAGAAACAGCTGACGCGTGGTGCCCGTCTGGTTGAGATTCTAAAACAGCCCCAATACCAACCGCTTCCCCTTGAAAAACAGGTTGCGATATTATTTGCCGGGACCAAAGGGTTTCTTGATGAATTGCCGCTTAATGTTCTGGCAAAATATGAAGCCGGTCTGTACCAGTTTATTGAAAGCAGATATCCACAAATTTTTAGCGGTATCGCGGAAGAGAAAAAGATATCAGATGATATGGAACAATTATTGAACAAGGCGCTGGCTGAATACGGCGATGAGTTCAAAGACACCATCAAATAAGTGATTGTTTCATACCTAATAATGAAAAAATTATGCTGATAAGGGCAGTAAACATATGGCAACACTAAAAGAAGTTCAATCGAAAATAACCAGCGTCAAAAAAACCAAGCAGATTACAAAAGCCATGAACATGGTGGCAACGTCTCGGTTACGCGGTGCCCAGACTGCAATGGAAGCGTTTCGGCCCTATGCTGAAAAATTTTCTGAGGTATTAGGTAATATTGCTGATAAAGCAGGAGATGACGCAAGTCCTTTGCTAACTCCCCGAGAAGAAGTCAATAAAGTTAATATCGTGTTAATGACTTCTGACCGTGGGCTCTGCGGTGGTTTTAATTTTAATTTAATTGAAGCTGCTGAAAAATTGATGAAGGAAAAATTAAGCCAGGGAATTGATGTTTCGTTTACCAATTTTGGGAAAAAGGGCCGTGACTGGTGCCGTAATAATAAAGTACAGATCACCAGGGAATATTTAGGTGTTGTTGGCGGAAAGTTTGGTTTTAATGTCGCATCAACATCCGGACAGGAATTAATCGATGGTTTTTTAGACGGAAGTTTTGATGAGGTTTACGTCATCTTAGCCAATTTTCAGGGAATGGCCGCTCAGCCTCCGGTCGTTAAGCAGTTGTTGCCAATCCCGATAATTGAAACAGCGGATGCTGAAATAGATGATGATACGTCTTATATTGCGGAGCATATTATTGAACCGTCACCGGACGAATTATTAAATGAGATGCTCCCCAAAAATATTTTTATTCAGATTTACAATGGATTGCTTGAAACATCGACCAGTGAACATGCGGCTCGTATGAAGGCGATGGATAATGCAACCAAGGCATGTAACGATATGATTGAGAATCTGACTCTGGCATATAATAAAGCCCGCCAGGCTGCAATTACAATGGAGCTGATGGACATTATCGGCGGCGCTGAAGCGCTTAAGGGATAACCCGCAAAATAATATTTGCATTATATAGTCTTTTAGGAGGTCTTTCAAATGGGAGAAAACATAGGTAAGGTAACACAGGTTATGGGGCCTGTTGTCGATGTTGAATTCGAACAGGGCAATCTGCCTGAGATACTTTCGGCACTTTTAATTACCAATGCTGTGATCAACGATGAACCGGACAACCTGGTTGTCGAGGTTGCACAGCATTTAGGTGATAATGTTGTCCGTACGATCGCAATGGATGTTACGGATGGTCTCGTACGTGGCATGCCGGTCAAAGATACCGGAGGTCCAATTATGATGCCGGTTGGTGAAGCATCTTTGGGAAGGATTATGAACGTTGTTGGAAAACCGGTGGATGGACTTGGCGAAGTCAGCCACGAAAAAATGATGCCGATTCACAGACCCGCGCCGAAACTGACGGAACAGGATACATCTGTACATGTTCTTGAAACCGGTGTTAAGGTTATTGACCTTCTGGTACCGTTTCCCCGTGGTGGTAAAATGGGCATGTTCGGTGGTGCCGGTGTCGGCAAGACCGTTATCATGATGGAAATGGTTAATAATATCGCCATGCAGCATGGTGGTATTTCCGTTTTTGCCGGTGTTGGTGAAAGAACCCGTGAAGGAAATGACCTTTATCATGAAATGAAGGACTCCGGTGTTCTTCCGAAGGCGGCTTTGATCTATGGTCAGATGACTGAGCCCCCTGGCGCCCGTGCCCGTGTTGCCCTGTCCGCATTAACCTGTGCTGAATATTTCAGGGATGTGGAAGGTCAGGATGTTTTGATATTTATTGATAATATCTTTAGATTTACCCAGGCTGGTTCCGAAGTTTCTTCACTTCTCGGACGTATGCCTTCCGCGGTTGGTTATCAGCCGACTTTGGCAGTTGATCTGGGTGCTCTTCAGGAACGAATTACTTCCACAGATAAGGGTTCCATTACAGCTGTTCAGTGTGTTTACGTACCGGCTGATGACTTGACAGACCCGGCACCGGCCACAACATTTGCCCATCTTGACGGAACCGTTGTTTTGTCACGCCAGATTTCTGAGCTCGGTATTTATCCTGCGGTTGATCCCCTGGACTCAACTTCTCGAATTCTGGATCCCGGGTATATTGGTGAAGAACATTATCAGGTTGCCCGTGAAGTTCAGCAAATGCTTCAGAAATATAAAGAACTTCAGGATATTATAGCGATTCTCGGCATGGACGAACTTTCCGATGAAGATAAAGTCACTGTATCCCGGGCAAGAAAAATGCAGAGATTCCTGTCCCAGCCGTTCCACGTTGCTGAAACATTTACAGGTTTGTCCGGCGAGTATGTAAAGATTGCTGATACAATCAAGGCGTTTAAAGAAATTTGTGAAGGTAAGCATGATGACCTTCCGGAACAGGCTTTCTACATGGTCGGCACTATTGAAGGCGCTATTGAAAAAGCCAAGAAAATGGCATCATAATATAAGGTAAGTTAGGGGAAGCTCATGGCCGAATTATTAAAATTAGAAGTCGTTACCCCGGAACAATATGTGATCAGCGAGGATGTTGAAATAGTTATGGCGCCTGGGACGCTGGGTGAATTTGGTGTACTAAGTGGCCATACACCTTTTTTGACATCACTGAAACCCGGCAGAATTAATTATAAGGATTCGACTGGCAAGGAAAAGATTATTTTTGTCAGTGGCGGTTTTTCAGAAGCCCTTCCGGATCGGGTTACTGTCTTGGCTGAATCGGCGGAAAGGAGACGAGACATTGATCTCGATCGTGCAAGGGCAGCTCTTGAACGCGCCCAGAAACGACTGGCTCAGGAAAAATCGGATAATATCAGTTTTGAGCGTGCAAAAATTGCAATGTATCGTGCGATTGAACGAATTAAAATTGCCGAAACCCGGGGTTTATAATATACCTAGCATCTTAAATTTGTCGAACTTATCATTTGACAATATATTTCTATAAAAAAAAGGACAAATCATGATTTGGTTTGTCCTTTTTTTATTTTTTATGATTTATTTAAGAGAAACCGATTATGAATGATTTATATGAATCCGTTGTAATTATAATCCTTGCTGCAGGTAAGGGGACCCGAATGAAGTCTGATAAGGCAAAAGTGCTGCATTCTCTTTCTGGTCGGCCGATGATTATGCATGTTGTTGAAACAGCAGTTAAAGTTACCGGAAAAGAAATAATTATCGTTATTGGTAATCAGGCTGAAAAAGTCAAAGAAGTTGTTTCTGCAAGTGCGGATGTTAAATTTGCATTGCAGAAGGAACAAAAAGGAACCGGGCATGCGGTTAAATGTGCATTGCCCGAATTATCACAAGACTGTGACAACGTTGTCATTTTGTCCGGTGATGTCCCGTTAATAAAATCCTCAACCATCCGGGATCTTATTAAAGACCATGTGAATCATGAAAATGACGTTACGGTTCTGGGTGTTTGTCTTGAAAATCCCTTTGGATATGGCCGGATTGTGGAAAATAAGTCCGGTGGAGTTGAAAAAATAGTTGAAGAAACCGATGCAAACGAATTTGAAAAAAAGATTAATACGGTGAATTCAGGAATATATTGTGTAAAACGGGATTTTCTGGAAATATCTTTATCGGAACTCAAGTCAAATAATAAGCAAAATGAAATTTATTTGACGGATATTGTAGAAGTTGCAAATAATTATCACAAAAAAATTGGGGTAAAGAGCTGCGAAGATCAAGCGGAAGTCATGGGGATAAATACCCCTCAGGATTTGCTGAATATAGAAACCATGCAGATGGAATCATGAAATATCTTGACTTTAAAACATTGCAAATATTATAACTTAATACAGAAGTGAGGTAAAAATTTGGATAATGATAATGTAATGCTCCAATTTGATCAAATTGAACAAAAGGTTGGAAATTTAATTACGCAATGTAAATCCCTTGAAAATTTAAATTTGGAACTTACCGCCAAAGTTAAAAGCTTGGAGGCTGAGCTTAAAAAAAAGGTTGAAACAGAAAATAAACATTCGGAACAAAAGGCATTAATTCGTTCTAAGGTAGACAATATTCTGGCAAAACTTAATAATCTCAATTAAAACAAAATCGAGTAATAGTTTATTTACCGATTGGGGAAAGTGGTTATAAATTCGTGGAGCAAGTAATAAAAATCGAACTGTTGGGAGAGACCTTTAAGTTTAAGTCTGAACAAAATCGTAAAAACTTAAAAGAAATATTATCATATATGATGGACGAACTCCACAAGGTTGAAGAACAGTTTCCCCCACACGCATTAAAAACCAATAAATTAGCCATACTCGTCATGACTGCTTTGAATATATCCAAACAGTATGTTGAGTTAACAGTCAATCATTCAGAATTTTTAGATTCTGTTTCATCCCGGGCCTTAAAACTAGATGAAATGATTGACAGGCAATAACATTAACGCGTTTTGCTGAATTTTTGCATATAGAAGAATTTTATCTGACGATATCTTAGCAACGAATAAAATGATAATATGATTTATACCCCTGCTGTGTTCGTGATTGGATTATATCCCTTGACCCAATACTAACATTAAGGGAGCCTTCACTGGTTTTGGTGAGCAAGTTCCGCTTGTACGGAAAAGCCTAAAGAAGCTATAAGACGCCCACTTTTACGGTCAGGTTCAAGGTCTTTTCAACACGACTTCAGGCGGGGGTATTCATTTTTTATCAGCTGATGCCTTTTTTCGACGGAATGGCAGTTTTATCCGCATTGTTTCATTCCAGTGCACCTTTCCAGCCTTTGGAACATCATAAAGCTCACTTGTTTATACCTCATCGCATGCATTTCGTTATCTTATCTTTAGAGAAATTTCAATAATAATTCATGCAGGGAGAAAATGAATGGATGGAATATATATTTTATTAATTATCATCGGCGCGTTTCTTGGATTTTTAAGCGCTCATTTCTTTCGTGAACGAATCAGCTCTCAAAAAATAAAAGATGCTGATGATAAAGCTCAAATGATCGTTGAATCAGCTGAACGCAAATCGGAATCACTTGTAAAGGAAGCGCAGCTTGAAGCAAAAGACCGCCTTTTTAAAATGAAAAGCGATTTTGATACCGAAACCGTTGAAGCACGCGCAGAATTGAAAAAACTTGAAAACCGTATACAACAAAAAGAAGAGAACATAGAAAAAAAGCACGAGCAGGTTGAACTGCAGTCAAAAGAAGCAAACCGCAAAGACAAGGAACTCAATAAAAGAGACAGTAAAATTTCCGCATTAGAGAAGAATTATAATGATTTAATAGATAGTCAAAAAAAGCAATTGGAAGAAATATCAGGGCTTACAGCCGAAGGGGCAAAAGAATTACTCATTCAATCCATGGAGAATGAAGCCCGGCACGATGCAACTAAAATTGTTAAACGCATTACTGCTGAGGCGAAAGAGAATGCTGATAAAGACGCCAAAAAAATAATGGCAACCGCCATGCAGCGATATGCCGGTGATTTTGTTGCTGAGCGAACCGTATCTGTTGTTCAGCTACCGGATGATGAAATGAAAGGCCGAATTATCGGAAGGGAAGGGAGAAACATTCGGGCATTGGAAGCAGCGACCGGCATTGATTTAATCATTGACGATACGCCGGAGGCAGTTATTCTTTCAGGGTTCAATCCGGTTAGACGTGAGGTTGCCCGGTTATCTTTAATAAAATTAATTGAAGACGGACGTATTCATCCGGCAAGAATCGAGGAAATTGTTAAAAAGGTAACTGAAGAAGTTGAGGTTGAAATCAAGGAGGCTGGTGATCAGGCAGCCTTCGATCTGGGAGTACATGGCATTAATAGTGAATTGATTCGGGTGCTCGGCCGTTTGAAATTTCGAACGAGTTATGCTCAGAATGTATTACAGCATTCGGTTGAAGTGGGCTTTTTATGCGGTGCCATGGCCGCGGAGCTGGGTTTAAATGTTAAACTGGCAAAACGAATGGGCCTGCTTCATGACATTGGAAAAGCGATTGATCATGAAGTGGATGGTGCCCATGCTGATCTCGGCGCCAAACTTGCCAAAAAATGCGGTGAATCACCAAAGGTTGTTCACGCAATTGCCGCTCACCATGAAGCGGTTGCTCCTGAATCCGTGTATGATCTGCTGGTCCAGGCAGCCGATAGTCTTTCCGGGGCTCGACCCGGAGCAAGAAAAGAACTGCTTGAAAATTATATCAAACGCCTCGATGAACTCGAAGCAATTGCCAATGGGTTTAAAGGTGTTTCTAACTCATATGCTATTCAGGCGGGCAGGGAATTGCGGGTTATTGTTGATGGCGGATCTCTTTCAGATGATGAATCTATTATGTTAAGCAAAGATATTGTTAAAAAAATAGAGGAATTATTGACATTCCCCGGCCAGATCAGGGTGACGGTAATCCGTGAGACCAGAGCAGTGGAATATGCAAATAAATAAGGATTGTTGCGCATGAATGTAATTAAGGTACTTCAGGAACGCGGTTTTATTGAAAATATGACTCATGAAAATGAACTTTATGAGTATTTGGATAATGGTAACGCTTCCTGTTACATCGGTTTTGATCCCACCGCCGCAAGTCTTCATGTAGGGAGTCTTGTTCCGATTATGTCTCTTGCCCATATGCAGCGCAACGGTCACCATCCCATTGCCCTTGTCGGGGGGGGGACAGGTCTTATCGGTGACCCAAGCGGTAAAACGGAAATGCGCAAACTGATCACCAAAGAAGATGTGGAATTCAACAAAATCGGTATAAAGAAACAACTGTCTAATTTTATAAATTTTTCGGGGGACAGTGCTGAACTTGTCGATAATGCGGACTGGTTGACCGGTTTGGGATATATTGATTTTCTTAGGGATATTGGCCGTTTTTTTTCCGTAAATCGAATGGTTAAGGCTGAAAGTTACAAGTTGAGGCTTGAATCTGATGAGGGGTTAAGTTTTATCGAGTTTAATTATATGCTGCTGCAAGCCTATGATTTTATGAAACTTGCCGAGTCTCATGGCTGTCTGCTTCAAATGGGCGGTAGCGACCAGTGGGGAAATATTGTTGCCGGTGTGGATCTGGTTCGTCGTAAACTCCAGAAAATCGCATTCGGTATAACATTTCCTTTAATTACCACCAGTACGGGCGCTAAAATGGGAAAAACTGCAAATGGCGCGGTCTGGCTTGATCCGGAAAAAACATCACCCTATGATTATTACCAGTTTTGGGTAAATACGGATGATAATGACGTAGCGCGTTTTCTGGCCCTTTTTACATTTTTGCCAACAGATGAAGTTGAGGAAGCAAAAAAACTGGATGGAGCAGATTTAAACAGCGCAAAATCTATTTTAGCTTATGAAGCAACAAAGATCTGTCATGGGAGTGAAGAAGCTCAGAAAGCGAAGCTCAGCGCTTCTGCTAACTTTGGTGTACGAATAATTCCGGATTCAATCTTACCCTCCAGTGATGTTGAAAGGGGAAAGTCAAAAAATCAGGTAATTGACTCGGATATCAATGATACAACGCCGCAGACATCCTTTGAAGTGTCCAGACTCGAGTCCGGTATTCCGGCTTTTAAACTTTATCATGAAGTCGGCCTTGCCCAGTCCGGCAGTGCTGCTCGTCGGCTGATTCAGCAGGGCGGGGCATATTTGAACGGAATTCGCATTGAATCAACAGATTATATTGTTGGCTCCAGTGATATTGAAAACGAGGAAATCCTGTTGAAAGCAGGCAAGAAAAAATTTCATAAAATAAAAATAAAAATGTAACAAAACCTGTTGACAAAGGTTTTCACATTCTATATTAATACATTTTCTCAAACATAAGTGACCACAAAGTTACCCGAGTTTGAAAAAACTTGACTGTTCGTTTTTTTCAGTTAAGGTAAAAATTAGGTGCAGCAGATTTTCAATGACACCTTTGATCTTTGAAAACTAAATAGTGACGTTTGAATTGGGTCTAAGTTAATTTCAGGATTAAGATGTACTCGAAAGAGTGCGTTAAATATTAATTGGAGAGTTTGATCCTGGCTCAGAATGAACGCTGGCGGCGTG
>JABZFM010000013.1 GCA_014237465.1 Desulfobacteraceae bacterium
AGGCCGCATGCCAGAAAATGATCAAACGGCCGGATGCAAACATGAAGCGGTTTGAAAAAGTGCTGAAAGAACATGTTTACTCGCTGATTGATGCGTATGAAATGAATCCGTAGGGAATTGAGGTAGAAGGTGAAAGGCTGGAGGTTGAAGGATAGGAACATCGAACATCCAACGCGCAACTCCGAATTTTGAATTCGGAAAGATATGATCGGTGTCCCACTGTTTTTTAACCTTCAGTCTTCAACCGTTTTACTGTTCTTTTTGATACTTGTAACAAAAAATAATTCTTCAGTTTCCTCTAAAATATCATGTAGGGCGGATTAACAAAGCGTAATCCGCCATATATCTTAACCAGGCTCTCAAATCACATGTGGTGGATTGCGCTTCGCTAATCCACCCTACGCAACCTTTCTTCAGAATCATGCCTTTGCTTTATTATCCTTTTCTCAATCACCACTCGCTGTTCAACATTGGTTTTTTATTCATCATTCGATGTTTCTCTTTTTTAGTAAGGGCGCTATGCTTCGCGCCCTTACAGTCATTTCGGCGCAAAAAATAACTTAACGATTATTTTCCGCTCATCATGGCCTCGATGTCTTCCGCAACCGTGCCGATTGGTTTGATATCAAATTTTTCCACCAAAACATTTACCACTGTCGGAGAAAGAAACGCCGGCAATGTCGGCCCCAAACGAATGCCCTTAACACCCAGGTGAAGCAGCGCCAGAAGAACTGCAACAGCCTTTTGCTCATACCATGCGATGTCATAAGAAATTGGCAGGTCATTGATATCATCAAGACCAAAGACCTCTTTGAGTTTCAGAGCGATGACCACAAGAGAATAGCAATCATTGCACTGGCCCGCGTCAAGCACCCGGGGGATTCCGCCGATATCACCCAGATCGAGTTTGTTGTAGCGGTATTTCGCGCACCCGGCTGTCAGGATTACCGTATCTTTTGGCAGATTTTCAGCAACTTCAGTAAAATAGCTTCTTGTCTTATGACGTCCGTCGCATCCGGCCATAACCACAAAGCGTTTGATCGCCCCTGACTTGACCGCATCCACAACCTTGTCTGCCAAAGCAAGAACCTGGTTGCGGGCAAACCCGGCGATTATCTTGCCGGTTTCAATTTCTGTTGGCGAAGCACATGTTTTGGCCAATTCGATAATCTTTGAAAAATCCTTGGCACCGCCTTCGGGCCTGTCCGGGATATGAACCACATCCGGATATCCGGTCATGCCCGTGGTGAAAATTCTGTCCTGGTAGTTCCCCTTTTTTATGGGGATAATACAGTTCGTGGTCATAAGGATGGGGCCGTTGAAAGATTCGAATTCCGTATTTTGATGAAACCATGAACTTCCGTAGTTTCCCACAAAATGATCATACTTTTTAAATGCCGGATAGCTATTCGCCGGGAGCATTTCACCATGGGTATACACATCCACGCCGGTGCCCTCGGTCTGTTTTAGCAATTCTTCCATGTCTTTTAAATCATGACCGCTGATCAGGATTCCGGGATTGCTTCCCACCCCGATATTAACTTCCGTGATTTCAGGATGGCCATAAGCCGTGGTATTGGCTCCATCCAAAGCGGCCATCGTTGTTACAGCAACTTCTCCGGCCTTCATGACCAGCCCGATCATTTCATCCACGGACAAATCTTTGGTAGTCGAAGCCAAAGCCTCCATTATAAAATTATAGATCTCATCTTTTTCAACGCCAAGGATCGCGGCATGATCCGCATAAGCGGCAATACCCTTTAAACCGATAATCAACAATTCCCTAAGAGACCTGACATCTTCATTGTCCGTTGCAAGAACGCCAATTGATTTTGCTTTTTCTTCGAATTCAGACGGGTCATCTGAAAACCAGGTGGCAGAATGATGCAGGCTTTCATCAAAATCCTTACCGTTTTTTACTTTGTAGGCAGCCGCAACCTTGTCTTTAATCGCTTGTCTGCGTTTTAACGTCTCTTTGATAAGCGCTACAAACCGGTCATTATCCCAGTTGGCATTGGTGATGGTGGTAAAAAGCGCCTGTGCCGCAAACAATCCGTTTTCCCTGTTTGAAATACCCAGTTCACCGGCCTTCTCTTCGTATACAGCAAGCCCCCTTAATGCGTAGATTAAAAGATCCTGAAGATTTGCGGTGTCTTCCGGTTTTCCGCAAACACCCTTGACTGTACAGCCTGTGTTTTTCGCTGTTTCCTGACATTGAAAACAAAACATAATTTTTTCTCCTTTTGAGGTTTGTTAAATAGCGCTTGGACGAAAACCTCTGATTCTGAGTGTGATTGATGGACTTTCCGTTCAAATACTAAATACCATTACGTATTTGGTTCTTTTTAATTTTTGATTTCAATGTATCTTATGTGTTTTGCGATAGCCTTGACTTAAATCAAATTTTATCATTATTTATAAAAAATTTTGCTTGAATATTTGCAATTTTCTAAATTATTAAATTATATTAATCATCTATATGATTACCCATCTTTTTTTTAAACAGATAATATTCAACAGAGGCAATCCCGATAAAAAGATAACCCAGCAGTTCAAGTCCTTCTTCAGCGGCATTTTTAACGCATCTCATATAAACGTCCCCCATCACAGATTCCCATAAAATCCTGCTGCCAAACAGCCGTGAAAAAACAAACACCGTTAAAAAACCGCACAGCAAAATTCCGAATTCCGGCCGTTTAATAAACTCGGCCGCATCGTGAATAAAATTATCCTTATGCCGGTAAACCAGATACCCGAAACTAAAAATCACCATCATGGCCGGTATTTTCCAGCATCCTTCAAATATACAGTTACAGAGAAAATCAAATTCCCGGCAAAGCGCCAGTGCGGCAAACCCGGACATCAATAAACCAAACGATCGTTTTGGATTAGTTCGAGTGCCGGTTATCCAGAATAAAAAGGCGGTCAGCAAAAGCAATATTTCCTGGTTAAATTCCGTATATGAGATTTCAAGAAATTTTTTTGTTTTTCCAGTCAATGACCACTGGGCGTCAAAAAAAATCATCAGATAAATACCCGCAACAAGACCAGTATATAGAATAATTTTAACAATAGCCTCCCGAATAAGTGATTTTTCGGTTTGATTTGCCTGCATCATCTTTTAAACCTTGTATTTATTCATCCTTTGCCTTGCCTGCTTTTGGGTGAACCATGAAAACATGGGAGCTGTGGGGAAACTTTTTGTGAACCCTGATGTTGTCTCCTGTCGGCGGCAATTTTTTGTCTTTGACAAGAACAAAATCGTCGAACTCGTTCACCGGCATATGACATTCCCAGCAGTTTTTTTCTAAAGTTTCCGAATCCCTGTCAGTATGGCATTGCAGGCAGACCCCGTTCCCGGCGGTTTCAATCCATTTTTCGTGTCCTTCATAATACCCGAGACGGCAAAAACTGCGTTCATCTGCTTTATACTTGTCTTGCTGCGCCGAACCAGGCACATGGCATTCCAAACATGACATAGAGTCATGGGGTGACTGCGAGAGTTCATCATAGATTTTCGAGACATTATGACATTTTGCACAATCTTCAGGAGCAGGAAACGTCTCTGGTGCAGGGCCTTTTAGGATAGTATCCGCAAAAGCAAGGGAACTCCCGAAAAATATGACCATCAATGCAATAAAAAAAAATCTTTTCATTTTTTTCCTCCTTAAAATCAGGTTAAATAATAAATATCGTTGGGCGGGTTGATCATCCAATATACTGTCGGTTGGTCAACCTACTGCTGAAAAAAGGATATTTGTGGGGATCAGCCGGGTCGCTTTGTATAATCGTCTTAAAAAATATAATATCCACGTGGACAAAACAGTCCGTGAATAATCGATCGGCTTTTAAATTCAATCTGTTTAACGATGGGTTCAGCGGCGATCTGTCCGGCGGGGCCTTGGATTCCCAGGCACGGGCCTTACCTTTCACCGCCACAACCGAGGCACCTGTCGCCCCCAAAATTTTAAAAAAAACCCGACGATTCAACTCCATAACACCTCCATTTTTTGTAAAATTAAAAAATAGTTATCATTTTAAAATAATGCAGAAGGGATGATTCCGATCATATGTATAAAGCTGCTGAAATTAAATGACCTGCCGAGGATACCGCTTATGGGATATTTAATTTCATCGCCAAGCGCCCATAAAACCTTTTCCAGCAGAAAATGAGTGGTTCCCCCCTGGGACAGATGGGATGTAAAATAGCAGCCATAACAATAGGCGAGAATATTTTCCTTATTGCTTTTTTTCAAATCCTTCTTCTTGACTCCCTTTACATTCATAATGTCCCAGAGATTGCCTTGCCTGTAAACACCGCCCATGCCGCAGCATGCGTTATTTTCTCCATTGTGCACCAACTCCATACAATCAAAACCCACGGCCTGATACAACCGCTTAATACACGACAGGTAGTCTTTGCCGAATTTATACCCAAAACACGAATGGAATATGCAGGTATTTTCCTTTTCATCAACGGTGACCTGCCGTTTAATCTGGAAATTTCCGTTTTGAATCTGCTCGTCAAGGTATTGATAAACCGAGATCATCTCGAAGGGAAACTCCTGCCCGAAATACTCAGGCAGGGCCAATTGAAACATATCCTGGCAGGACCCGCACATAACAACCAGTCTTTTGAACCGGCATTGAGAAAATCGGTCGATGAGATTGTTGGCAAGAAATCGACCAACATCGAAAAGGCCACTTCGAAATGCCGGAAGACCACAGCAATCGGATTTCCCGCCGAATTTCTGCAATCCGGACAGAACATGTGATTGCTCGATATCATAAGGGAAAACCCGGCTCGCGCAACTGCACCAGAGCAGGTCACCATCGTTGCAATCCTTTGGTTCGGACCATTTTGCAATTATTTCTTTTTCATCTTTATTGTGGTCCGTATATAGATCCTGAAACAGGTTATGCGTCCAGCCCTGGCTTTCCATGCCGTTGATTATATACTGAAGTGACGCGGGCACCCCCCTCTCCCTGTTCCTTCTTTCATGCAGCCGCTCAAACATTAAAGCGGCCGGGTTTGCATTGACGGGGCAGCTATAGCTGCAGTTATAACAAAATACACATTGATCCAGCATCGCTTCGCATACTGCAACATCGCCTTGACGCATTTTACTGATATTTTCAATTGCCTGATCCTTTGTCAAATCCTTGTAAATGCACTCATACAAACATTCGCCGCATTCAGTACACTGGTCAAAATCATAGGCATCAATATAACTCTTGGGGCGCGCCATTGTTTCGGAGTTTTGATCAAGTCTGGCCATCTCATCCTCCTTCAAATTGAGCCTTGGGGCGGTGCATCCGGCGGTCAATGTCAACGGTGCAACGGCCAGTGCCCCGGCAAAACCTTATGGGATGAACTTCCGTCTTGTAATTTTCATATCCACAATTTATCAATAATCTCCAAATTTTCTTAACCACCATTTGTAATTATCTTTAATTTCACACATTGCCGCATATTCAGGCAGGCCCAGAATGTTTCAGGCCCAAACAATTTTATCATATGTATGTTCCGGTTTTCCATCAGAATTTTTACGGCCCATGGCCTGCCTTATAATAAAACTTGTCTCCGGTTACGCTGATTTTGCAGGTTGACCCCTGATAAATCGCCAGGGGGATCAACCTGCTTTAGAAAAGGAAGATGTGAAGGGAGGTACGCCAAGCTTCCTTAATCATTTTTTTAATTTATATTGTTTGCATATCCGGTTCGGTTAAGTTGGTTAGAAAAATTGCACATCGCTGAAAGGTAGGGTGCATTCTATGCACCATATTCAGTGAAGTTTAAGCTTTCCCCCGGTGCGTAAAACGCACCCTACTTGAGCGAAGTGGATAACCAGCAGGCCACCGTGCCTGCCGATGATTTTCTAAATTTTGGGACATTAAGCTCAACTTAACGAAAGCAGATAAGCAGGTTACATTATTTATTACGCACTTTTTTGCGGCTTAATCTACTAATTTCCCATAGTAAAAGCGTTGGAAGTTAATCCGTTAATTTTTTTGCCTGCTCCGTAAGAAGAGATTTCAGTCTGTCTAAAGATGTGGAATACGCCTGCATGGGGATCCCCATCCAGTCACAGTAGTCTAAAAATGCTTCCGGATTTTCCGCCATATACTGGTCCAGGTATCCGATACCATCCAGGACGATGGCGCCGCCCGTATGACGGGGAAAATTTTCATTGGCAAGGCCTTTATCCCACCCCTTAAACACCAGCTTTCGAAAGCGAACCCAGCCGGGCGTCATCCACCAGACTTTTTCACCGCCGGCAAGTTCTGCCGCTATTTTTTCCTGCTCCGCGTCATCGGCAATCATGCCCATGCAATGGGTGGCGTCAATTCTCACAACTCCCGGCCCCTGTTCGTCAATAATGGTCTGCATGCTCCTTAACGGATCGTCCGCGTTCACGTAACAGAACTTGCCCCCGTAGACCACAATGACCTTGTTGACATTTTCCCTGGCCTTATTTATCTTCTGAACCAGTTGCCGTTCCAATTCATGGATATCCTGATGCAGTCCGGGGGTTGTATAATAAATATATTCGGTATCCAGAAACCCCTCTTCCTGCAACTGGTTGAGCTCCATACGCATGGTGCCGCAGGCAACGATTGCGATATCTGAAAAAGACGGATTTTCCATTATATGTCCTTTCGCTCAAATACTTGAACGTTAAATATAAATTTTGTTTATTGCCGGCGAACCACGCGCTGCTGAAGACGCATGGCCCGCCGACAATTAAAAGGAAGATATATTAGCGGAGGTGTGCCAAGCTTCCTTTTGTGTACCTTAAAATGTTTAAATTAAATTATATAGTTATCCACTTAACTAAAGCTGGTTATTGTATTCGTAACCAACGAATACCGGATACTTACTTAGTGCCGCCGTTTTTTGGCGATCATTTCAGCCGCCTTGATCAACGGATACGCAGTGGGCGGAGCGGTCAGAAGCGGATGCGTTCCGATCTGAGAGGTCAACAGGGCATCCACGGTCATCCGGTTTTGAATCACAAATCCGATCATGTTTATCAGTTCTCCCGCTGATTTTCCGCCCATTACTTCGCCACCCAAAAGAATTCCGGATTCCCTTGAAACAACTAATTTAACAATCTGTTTTTGCGTATCCGGCAGTGTGCCCGGATGCCGGTCAATCCCTTCAAACGTGGCAGTCAGAATGTCAAATCCCCGTTCTTTTGCCAGGTTCTCCGTCACACCCGCCGCGCCAAACGCATGATCGCCGATGGCTGTGCAGAAAATAGCAATCGTACCGCCAAACAGGCGGACCGTGGACAGCTTAAATAAGTTCATTGCCGCAATCCTTGCTTCCGCGCCGGACGTTGACGCCAGCATGATTGGCTTTACCGTTCGGGTAATAAAACTGTGTTTCTCGGCGCAGTCGCCAACAGCAAAGATATCCGGATTCTCCGTCCGCATGTATTCGTTGACCCGGATAAACCCCATATCATTAATTTTTAATCCGGCTTTTTCGGCAAGCACTGAGTTGGGACGATATCCCACAGACAGGATGACCGCATCCGTCTCAAGTGTCTCGTCATTATTCAGGGTTATCCCTGTTACCTTTTGGCTTCCGTTGATTTCCCTGATCCCGCTGCCGGTTTTTAATGTTACACCTCTGGCTTCAAGGATTTCCTCCGCCTTAAGCGCAAGTTCCGCGTCAAAGGCCAGACTCAACACATGGGGCATCATCTCCACCAGTGTCACGTCTTTTCCGGATTTTTTGAGTTCATCCGCCATTTCAACACCGATAAACCCGCCGCCGATGACCACTACTTTTTTAAAGCCATCAAGGCTGACTTTTAAATTGTCCAGGTATTCCTTGTCCTTGGGAATGGTATATACATTTTCCAGGTCCGCTCCTTTCAGCCATGCCGGCTTGACAGGCGTTGATCCGGTTGCCAGCACGAGTTTTTCAAATCCGATAGCCGTGCCGTCGGAGGTCTTGCAGGTTTTGTTTTCCGGGTCAATGGATATGGCTTCCGCTATTTTCAGCGTTACGCCGGCGTTCGACAGGGCAGCGTCAGGGACAAGGCCCTGGTCGCTGGATTCCAGGGTCCCAAAGATATACGGAATCCCGCAGGGAACCAGCACCTGTGTTTCTTTTCGGATAAGCATGACGGACTTGTCCGCATAAAATGATTTTGCGGTTGTTGCCGCAACAATTCCTGCAGCACTTCCACCGATGACCAATACATCTGTTTTTTCCATTTTTTTCAATTCCTTATATATTTTTTAAAATTAATATTATTAAAATTTTCCTTTCATACTGGGAAAATCTTCCATGTTCGTATGGGGAAGAAACAGGGCGGAGGTAAATTCATCCATAAACTGATTATTACTTGAAAAATCGATATACGTCATCCGGTTTGAAATTTCGAGGGCCTCATTTCTATATTTTTCGGAAAGAAGCGCCATGTAGGCACCAGCAATGGAACTGTTACCGAGATACGTAAACTTATCCCGGTCGATATCCGGCAACAGGCCAATAGATACCGCTTTGTCCAGATCAAGGTATTGGCCGAAACCACCGGTAATAATCATCTGCTCAACCATGGAGAAATCAAATCCCGCCTGGTTCAGGAGAACCTTGAACCCTGCATACACCGCGCCCTTACTTCGGATAATATTATCAATATCTGACTCCATAAAAAGGATATCCTTATCAACGGACGTTTCATTGGCAAATGCCAAAATATATGCTTTCTCATCTCCATCATGCGTCATTCTGGGATGACTTGCGTCTGCTTTAAACTTACCGTTTTGCTGAATAATCCCTGCTTTCAGCATTTCCGAAATCAAGTCGATCATGCCTGATCCGCAGATACCGCGAGGCAGCGAATCTCCAACGACCGACAGGCTGGGTATAAAAGTCTTCGGATCAATGACAATTTTCTCAATCGCACCTTCTTCGGCCCGCATTCCCCAGCGAACACCGCCGCCTTCAAAGGCCGGGCCGGCAGAACAGGATGCCGTCATCAGCCAGTCTTTATTTCCCAGGACAATCTCGCCGTTGGTGCCCACATCGATAAACAGGGTCATGGGCGCTTCCCGGTGAAAACCGGTATAAATCAGACCGGCAACAATATCGCCCCCCACATAACTGGCCGGTCCGGGCATGACAAATACGGCCGCCCCTGGATTAACTTTCAAGCCGACATTGCCGGCCTTTAAAATGGGAAATGCCGAAACCGACGGAATATACGGTTCACGCCGGATGTTGCGCGGTTCAATCTGGAGCAGCAGATGCAGCATGGTCGTATTGCCAGAAAGCACCACGTTGTCGATCCGGTCCCGTTTCACGTCCGCACTGTCAATGGCTTCATTGATCAGGCCGTTAATTGTGGCAAGCCCCATTCGGCTGAGTTTTTTGACACCGTCTTTTTCAGCGCAGACGATCCGGTTGATCACATCATCCCCGCAGGCTGCCTGACGATTATGAGCGGAAGTAGCAGCCAGAATGGACCCGTCCGCCATATCCACCAGGTAAACCACAATGGATGTGGTTCCGATATCCACTGCCAGCCCCAGTGAACGCTCCTGTCCGTTACCCGGAACAACCCGGACGATTTCGGTTGAGCAGCTTTTCCGTGTCACGGAAGCGGTGACCTTCCAGTTTTCATCCCGCATAGCAACCGCCAGTTCCCGCATCACTTTAAGATCAATGCTCATTCGGCTGACATCACAACCGCTTTTGGACAATCCCCGGGTCAACCGGTCCAGATCACTGATGGAATCATCAAGGGTCGGCGGCGTCAGCTCCAGAGAAATATTTTGAAGCATAGGCGAAATCTCTTGAACAAGCCCCTGCATTCGGGCCGTCACCTCTTTTCCCATACCGGCAATTTTCAGTTTCTTTGCAAGGGTTTCTTCAGGTATGCTGACGGTAATATCACTGTGAACAGTCGTCTGGCAGGCCAGCACATAATTGTTTGCTTTTTCCTCACGGGTCAACAGCGGTGTATCCGCACTTTTTCCGGATCCGGATTCCAGGACCAGCTTGCATTTGCCGCAGGAACCTTTCCCGTTGCAGGACGCATTCAGCGGGACATCGGCAGCCAGTGCCGCATCAAGCAATGTCGCCCCCTCGGGAATACTGATTTCTTTATTGTCCGGTTTAAAAAGAATCTTGTATTCTATTTTCTTTTCAGCTGACGGTACTTCATCAATTCCTTTACCGCCCCGCTTTTCCATGAACCAGATGGGACAGGAAGAACGGAATTTGCAATGGATTTCAGGGTCCCGGCATTTAAGGCATTCTTCACACAAATAGATATTGTGCTTCATGCACATAAAACTGGTTTCTCTATCCGGATGGTTAATACATTTTCCCATGATATATTCCTAATCAAATTATTCTCTCAACGCGTTCTCCATGGCTTTGGATAACGTCTCTTCGGACTGGAGCCCAATCAACCGGCTGACTTCCTTTCCTTTCTTAAACAGCACCAATGTCGGAACGCTTTTTATCTGCATTTTATTTGCCAGCCGACTGTTTTGATCCACATCCATTACCGCCACTGCCACCCGGCCTGAAAACCGCCGGGCAAGGGCATCAATAATTGTTTTCTGGACCCGGCAGGGCGCGCACCAGGCCACATCAAAGTCAATTAATGCAACCCCTTGGGCGATAATTGTTTTAAATTCGGCGAATGTTGGTTTTAACATTTCTCCTGTCCCATTAAAGACGAGATGACACTGCCGGTTTTCTTAAAATCATGAACCCAGACACATCACGCGTAACTGTTTCCAATATAACTTATGTTTATTCTTCTATCACTATTACGCAAGGTGAATGAATATTCACTTTCCATGCCAAATGTTTATACAACTCAGTAAAACGCATTGAACAATATTAAATTCTAATTTCGAACAATATTTAAATATTTGTTTTTTATAATTATATTTTTTTCACATTGAGTTAAAGCGTAATTATTGAATACAGAAATATATTTATTTATTTAATATCATTGACGTGAGCACCGAACCGATGCTACTTAAAAGTAACGATAGTAACGTTAAGTAACGTTTATTTTTAAACTTTCAAACAAATAAACAATATGACCCAACCAAAAGAAATATGGAATAATCGGTTTGCCAATCTTTTGCTTGATTCCATGGCAGAAGGGGTTTTTACCCTTAACGCAGACGGCATCATCCGCTCATGGAACCCATCAATGGAAAAAATTTCCGGTTATACGGCCAAAGAATCCATCGGCCGGACCTGCAGAATGCTTAAATTTTCAAGCTGTTTTAACCGTTCATGCCCGGAAGATGCCAGGGAGTGCGGCATCTTTCAGAAAGGCGCGATGGACCCGACGGAATGCAAACTCATGCACAAAAAAGGTCATTTTGTATCGGTCATTAAAAATGCCCGACTGGTCAAAGATGAAGACGGTTCCGTCATAGGGATCGTAGAAACCCTGACCGACCTGACCGACCTGACCCTGGCCCGGCAAAAAGTGGAGGAAGCCAGGCAGAAACTGCTGGAAATTCATCAGTTCGGGAACCTTATCGGAAAGAGCCATGTCATGCAGGAGGTTTTCAAGGCGATCAAGGCCGCGGCAAACAGTGATGCAACGATACTGATCCAGGGAGAAAGCGGTACCGGCAAAGAACTTGTCGCCGGCGCCATTCACTATAACCATGACCGGTTCCAAAAACCCATGGTCGCCGTCAACGGCAGCGCACTGTCCGAATCCTTACTTGAAAGTGAACTGTTCGGCCATGTGAAAGGCGCTTATACCGGGGCCCACAGGGACCGGAAAGGCCGGTTTGAGGAAGCGGACGGGGGAACCATCTTTCTTGATGAAATCGGAGATATCAGTCCGTTTATCCAGCTGAAGCTGCTCCGGGCAATCCAGGAAAAACAGATCGAGCGGGTGGGCGAATCCAGAAAACGGCATGTGGATATCCGGATTATCACGGCAACGCATGAAGACCTGTACAACCTAGTGGCCCAAGGTCTTTTTCGCGAGGATCTGTATTACCGCCTGAAAGTGTTCCCGATTCACATCCCCCCGTTGAGAAAACGAAAAGAAGACATCCCGCTTCTGGTCCGGCATTTCATTAACCAATTCAACCAAAAAACCGGAAAGTCCATTAAAGGCGTAACGTCCGATGCGCTCCGGGTATTTATGGATTATCGATGGCCCGGCAATGTTCGGGAGCTTGAAAATGCCATTGAGCATGCGTTTGTATTGTGCACCACCGATCAAATCAGCATCTTTGACCTGCCGGTGGAAATCCGGCAAATGGAATACCGGCCGGGTGCAAATGACGCTCCCGAACTCTCCCCGACCCGCATCAAAAAAAAAATAACCAAATCCGGACTGCTTGAGTTGCTTTATGAATACGATTGGAATAAAGCGGAAGTTTCCCGACGCATCGGAAAAAGCAGAACTTCGGTATGGAAATATATGAAGAAATGGGGGATCCCTTTAGAAATGCCTGAAGGCTGATGGCTTCGTAAAAAACAAACACCCGTTGAATGAGGATAGAATTGATGAAGGTTGCCGCCGTTCAAATGAAGGCCGTTCTGGCTGATGTGAAAACCAACATGGACAAGGCCCGGACATTGGCCGAAAAAGCGTTTCAAGCCGGGGCCGAATGGGTAATCCTGCCGGAATTTTTCACATCCGCCGTTGGGTTTAACCGCGAAATGAACCAGGCGGCCCTGGCCTTGGACGGACCTGCCATGGACCTGCTGAAATCCCTTGCCAGATCCCATGATGGTGTTGTGGGCGGATCGTACATCAGCTGGAAAAATGGTGACTGCTACAACACATTTGTGCTGGCCATGCCCGACGGCACCACCCTTTTTCATGACAAGGACCTGCCCACCATGTGGGAAAACTGCTATTATGTGGGCGGCTCTGATGATGGCGTGCTGGAAACCCCTTCGGCCCGGGTGGGAGTTGCCCTGTGCTGGGAATTTATACGCACACAAACTGCCCGGCGGCTGATCAACCGGGTGGACCTGGTGATCGGCGGATCCTGCTGGTGGACTCTGCCCGAAAAACGACTGCCCGGTTTTCCCCCGCAGCTGCATGATAAAAACCTGGCTATCATGAAGGCGACCATCCCCCGATTTGCCCGAATAATGGGGGTACCGGTGATCCATGCCGCCCATGCCGGAAAGTTAAACAGCGGCCTGCCGATGCTGCCCGGATTCCCTTACCGGTCATATTTTCTGGGAGAAACACAGATTGTCGACGCTACCGGCAAACAACTGGCACGGATGGGTCATTCGGACGGAGAAGGATTTGTTACAGCGGATCTGGATATCAAACAAAAAAATCTGTCATCTGAATCGATCCCGGACAGTTTCTGGATTCCCGACCTGCCAATACAGTTAAAAATGATATGGGCGTATCAGAACTGGCACGGCAAACGATACTATCGAAAAAAAACCCGGCCAGTGATGCAAAAACGATTTAAAAAGATAAATTAACACCCAGCTATCTAAAACAATGAACCGAATTAAAATCTATATTTATACAATTCTGACTTCAGCGGCTTTTATCTATGGTTCATTTTTATGTACACGTCACGGGGAATATCTGCATGATCTTTCAAAAGGGTCTTTAGTTCTTTTTTATACTGGATTTACTGTAATTATCACTGGTTTTATTGTGATCAACCGGTTAATGAAATCGACCCACCAGGACAGTACTTTTCTGCAAAGAATTACATTTTCAGTTTGTATCACGTTACTCATTTTTATGGGCACCCATCTGATTGCTTTAAAACCATACACGCATGGATATCATATTTTTTCTACCGGCAATATGGCATTCTATTTCGGCGTGTACCTGGTTCTTTTCGGCGTGTCTTTTCTTCATTTTTTACTAAAAAATTGAAAAACGAATGGATGAAACAAAATGAACACCCGGCCATGGATGAGAACAGTTTAATCTTGTGTAAAGTTGAAAGAAATGCAATAATCTAAAACAACTACAGAATGAAAAATCTTCATACAGCTGAGTGAATCGTGTAAATTTTAACCGTAATTCCGAATGCGGCCCTATCCGGCCAGGGGGGTATAGCATGGACCAGGTTAAAAATAGCGGTTTTAATAAAAGCTTTGAAGAATCCGGCAAGAATAGCCCCTATACACCGGAAGAAGACTTTGTCTCCCTGATTTATCATTCCGTGGATGAAACGGCCGGCCGGGAACTTCTTCTCCTACACAACAAAAACAGCATCATCCCGACCTGTCAGCGCGGCTGTTATGAATGCTGCAAACAGCATATTCTGATCAACCGTGCAGAAGCGCATGCATTAGGGCAATTTGTCCGGCGCAGATTTTCAGCAGACGAAACAGACGGACTCAGGTTACGTACACGGCAATGGCACAATTGGAATGATAATCGGCCGGGAAGATATCCATTGTCCGGCATCAAACTGCCGGAAGATTCTTCCGGCGACCGACCTTTCTGCCCGTTGCTGGTCGAAGGTTCATGCAGTGCATATCCCATGAGGCCGATCACCTGCCGGACTCATTTTGTGTGTTCAGACCCGTCTTTCTGCCGTTTTTCAGGTAACCCTGCAGGTGCAAAATCCGAACCGATTGCGCTCACATCCGTGGTGACAGCGACAAACCGGTTTTCAAAGCGCTTAAGGGATAGTATCAAAAAAACCGGGCCGAATTTCTTGTGCGAAACCATGCTTCTCCCACACTGGCTGGCAATTGAGATGGACTGGGATTTTGCCATATCCGTCTGACAGGATGCAAATTCATTTGGGATAATTCGGCTAATCGCCCAGATAGACGAATAAATTATACTTGACTGACTTTTCCACTGGATCAAAAAAATTTGGCTAACAGAAAAATCCGTATATGAATAACAACAGAAAAACAGTTGGGCTTGCGCTGGGCAGCGGCGGCATCAAGGGACTGGCCCATGTCGGTGCGATCAAGGCATTGGCGCGTCACAATATACCGATTGATTATATTGCCGGGACCAGTATCGGGGCGTGGGTGGGCGCCCATTACGCGGTCTACAAGGATATTGAAAAGCTTGAGACCTATACGATTGGGAAAAAGAAGGAAAAACTTCATTCCATGTTTGAGCTGACGCTGAAGGGTGGATTTATCAAGGGAAATAAAGTGCAGCATCTTTTTGAACAATGGCTGGGAGATGCTGAATTTCAAAGCGCCCAAATCCCTCTAAAAATAATCGCCACGGAACTGATCAATGGCGGAGAAGTTGTTTTTTCAACAGGTAAAATTGCACCGGCGCTTCGCGCCAGCATGGGAGTCCCTTCCATTTTCGCACCTTTTGAATATAATGGCATGATCCTGGTTGATGGGGGAATCTGCAATCCGGTTCCTGCGGATGTGGCCCGGGAAATGGGCGCCGATATCGTCATTTCATTAAACCTTGACAATTACCGGCTTGAAAATTTGTTCAAAAAAAAAGATATAGATTCCATTTCCGGGGTATCCTCCCGAAGCATTAATCTGATACGGCATTATCTGGCAAGGCATTGTATGAGATCCTCCGATGTGGTCATTGAACCAAAAAATTCCCATGAAGCGCTTTCCGCCTGGAAAAACTATTTTACCCATGATATCGGCAATCAGCATGTTCAGCTCGGAGAAACAGCAACCAAGGAGAAAATCCCTCAAATCAAACGGTTGCTATACGGACCGGCAACGTCCAACCCGACTATCGCTGAATAAAAAATCGGGACATGGCTCCCTTCAAAATTTTGTACTAATTATCTGACTTTAAAAAGGTTATAAGCAAAAAAATAAATTTAACCGTAAACTTTTCACAGGAGATGAAAAATGATCATTGATATGCATTACCATCTGGATGAAAGAATGGAAACAATGGACCGTCTGCTGGCTCAAATGGATACGTTTCAGATTGATAAGATCGCGCTGATCGCACCGATGGTTGATCCTTTTCATGTGGAAGGGGTTGCGGAAAAACTGGCCCACTTTGTCAGATCCCTGCTGACCGGATTCTGGCACCGCCTGGGACTGGTGGCCTATGAGAGCACGGTCACCAAAAGCGGTAAATTTTCAATCCTGGGCAAAACTTACAATATTGACCAGCTGCCTGACAATGATCTGGTATCTAAAGCCATAAAAGCGCATCCGGATAAATTTTACGGGTGGTTTTTTATCAATCCAGCTGAAAAAAATTCTGTTGCGGAAATGGAAACGTGTTTTGAAACAGCCGGATGGGTCGGTGTCAAATGCCATCCGTTCTGGCATCGTTATCCGGTCAGCCGGCTGGATGATGCAGCCGCTTTCTGCAGTGAAAAAGGGTTGCCGCTGCTGATTCATTTGGGCGGTAAAAAGGATAACGGTGATTACCGCTATCTTCCGGAACAGCATCCAAAACTTAAAATTATTTATGCCCATGCCGGGGTCCCGCATTATCAGAAATTATGGGCATATGTCAAATCGAAAAAAAATGTTTATACCGACTTATCAAGTCCATATCTTGATGAACCCCTCCGCAGGGCTGCCATGAACGCAATGGGTCCTGAAAAATGCCTGTACGGAACGGACGGTCCGTTCGGTTATCCGGCAAATGACGGATTATATGACCATGGTGCAATCATGGCGGAAATTGACCGGTTTCCCATTTCGACAAAACAAAAAGAAGGCATCATGGGAACAACCTTTGCCGGGCTTGCGTTAAGTAAAGATCAGATGTCAAAAATCTGACCTTGGGTAACGCCCATAAGGCATTTTTTATTGCCCAAGGCGACGGAAATATCCAGCGCGTGTACGCGCAACTGCAGTTTACATTCTAACATATTAAAATAAATAAACTCCGGGTCAGCGCCCATGGACTGCTGTTCATAAAAGATTGCGTGGGGTGGGTGCTGACCCGGAAAAAAACTTAAAATCAAACGGATTCAAACCCGAATCGGTCAAAAATCGACTTAAAATCATTGACGACCTGCTCAGTGGTCAATCCATATTGATCCAGTGAATAACTGTGATTGCTTTGATATTTTTTTGATTTTTCAGTCTCGCGATCAAGATACCGTTGATATTCTTCCGAGATTGTAAATCCGAAGCGGTCATAGATGCGTTTTACAAAAGCCCCCGGCTCAGAGACCAGATTGTCGTATGTTTCAATGATCCGACATACTTCCGGCCGTTTATCCAGCTGTTCCAAAGGATAGGTGTAAAAATGCGAAATCAGGGCCAGTATCTTTGCCGTCACAACCGCCTGATCCGCGGTGTTAAACTGCTTAAATCCGTAAGATACCCAGCTGATGGCCGAAGGCAGGGCCTCAAACGGCTGACGGACCGTGCATATGATGCCGGCATCCGGAAAGGTTTCGTAAATGGAATTAATCTTACTGCTGGATGCCGGGTTTTTGGATAAAAAATGCTTTTCCGGCCCGAATACATATAAATGCCGCTGCACGCATTTTTTATAAAAATTCATGATTTTCTTTCGACGTCCGGGGGAAACATCCGTGTCAAACCGGCTGAACTGGTTCATTTCATCAAAAGGGAACATAAATGTCAGAAACAGGGAAGAAAAAATGTGAATGAGAATGATTTCATCTTCTTCGGCTTCAAAATGACTGATTTTATGCATGGACCGGGAACCGGCAAATATTTTGTTTTCCAGTGCAATGACCATTCTGTAAAGCGGTTTTCCCATCATTCGATCCAGCCTGCCGAGTTGCTGAAAAAATTTCTTCTGAATAATTGACGGCGCCAGAACGATCTCCCACATCTTTAATGAGGAAAACTGTCGATCATTGTCAATCACCCGGTGGAGGTATGTTGTCCCGCTTCTGGGAAACCCGGCGATAAAAACCGGTTTTTTAATATCAATTTTGCGATATCCCGGGAAAAAAATCTCATCCAGAAACAGGCAGATCCAGGTGGTGATTTCAAGAAACCCATACCAGACAGGAAAAGACAGTATCAATACCGTGCGTTTCAGAGTAAAACGGGCTCCGGTCTCATGGTAGGCGGTTATGGATTTAAAATACATGCGCAACATCAATTTAAAATCAAACGACATATTCACCTCTTCATATCAGAACATCAGTTGAATAATAAATTTTTGTGCGGAGGCCAGCAAACCGGCAAAAATCACAACGCTCCCGATTAAAAAATTAATCTGACGGTCGGTCAGCGAATAAGCGATTTTCGCTCCCCCCGCGGTTCCTATCATGGACACTCCGACCATCATGGGAATCAGCAGTTGCGCGTCCGAGTCAACAAATGCGCTGTCCGGAATCAGGAAAAATATACCGCCAGCGGCAAACAGGGTGGAAAAGAATGTCATCAGCATGGCCGTGCCGGTGGCTTTTAAAATCGGGTAGGATAAAAACAGCATCAGGAAAATGGCATATCCCATTCCGCCGCCGATTCCGAAAAATCCGATTTGAAATGCCATCATCGCAACGCCGCAATAAATCAGATAACGGCGGAATCCCCCATCCGCTTTATTCATGGCAGCCGGATTACTGTTTTTTTTCACCGGTCCGGGATTGCGTCCCGTCGCGGTTTTATTTTTTACTCCTTTCAGGATAAATAAAATCCCGATAATGATCGTAATAATGCCTGCGGATCCCCTGAAAAAATCTTCATTGCCCGGAATAAATGCTTTTCCAAACGCAATGCCCCCGGCAATCCAGATAAGGGCAAAAACAGCCAGCAAGAGCCCACGCCGGATATCGATCTGGCGATGCTTTGCAGCAATCAGCGTCATGACAAGGGAATTGCCGCAGTCTACCAGCAGACTGGAAAACAGGGTCAGGTACAGATCAAGACCACAAAGAATGAATAAAATCGGTACAATCAGCGGCCAGGCGGTAAAACCGATGGCGCTGGCTGCGACTCCGATAAACAAAGACAAGGGGATGAGTATAAGCGTTAACAGTAGAATTTGATTTTCCTCTCACGTGATTTTTCAGTCATTCATCTCAAAATGTTAATTTTATCCTTTCAGTGTATAAAGCTGCAACCTGGATTTGAGTCTCCTTGAAAAAACAATACGGCAAAATGTTTAAATTTCTGCAAAATATAACCCGAAACTGAATAAAATAACAATTCAAAAATTTGCCCAACGCGAGAAAAAAAGGGGGCACCCATTTTAAAGGCGGGGTTTGACTTTTTATCGTTTTCCGGATTCACCGACCCGATTTAGCGCCATCTTAAACGTAATCGGACCGATAATCTGATTCACTGCAATAATGGCCAGCACAACAGTATTTAAATGATCGCCGATTTCCGGAAACTGTCTGGCCGCAAGCACCGCCAGGCCGATGGCCACACCTGCCTGGGTTAAATAAGACATCCATGCGTTTTGATTAAAAACAGGTGGATCATGACAGATCTTACCCGCAACCCAGGTTCCGCCAAATATCCCCGTCGCTCTGACCAGCACCAGAGTTAATGCAAGCGGCCAGCAAACTGCCAGAGACTCAAAACTTAATGATGCACCGGCAAGCGAAAAAAACAGGGCATAAATCAGCAATGACATCCGCCTGAGACTGTCAACGAAATATGTGCCGAACCGACTGAAATTTTGGACAAAAAAACCGGCAGTCATACAGATTAACAGGGGCTCAAGATATAATGACATTTTAAAGTGAACAATCATATAATCATTTAACCATAATGAGATCCGGGTCACACCAAAGGCGATGAACAACAGGAACAACAGGAAATCACGACCGACCCGATCCGTATAAATGGAAATAACCTTCCCGAGAATGGCGCCGATCAAAAACGTAATAAAAATCTCTCCCACCAAAACCACAATCAACCAGATATTGATGACACCACCGGGAGTTACGATGATTCGTGAAATTGCCATTGCAAATGTAAAAAATATAATAATTAATACATCCATAACAATGGTCACACCGAGCACAGTGCTTGTAAATGGACCATCAGCCCGGACTTCATCTATAATTGCAATGGCTGATGACGGTGAACGGGCAATGCATATCACACCCAGTAAAATCGCAAAGACGAGCAGATAAATCGGTTCGAGATTTGATGTCACATTAAAATGATTCCCTGCATAAAGCATGAGCAGAACGACCAGACTAAAAACACAAAAACTGATCAAAAGAATATTTAGAGCAATGGATTTACCCCGTAGTTTTAGGGATGATAAACGCAATTCAGCTCCTGCCATCAGCGCGATAAAACTTAATGCGAGATCATCAATCAACCGGAGTCGTTCCACCATTTCAACTGTCAGGAATCCTGACACATAAGGACCTGCAAGAATACCGGCAATGATATAGCCGGTGATTAACGGAAGCTTCGCTATTTTCACAATCTGTGCGATCACATACGCGGAAAGCATCACAAATCCGAGCGAAAAAATTATCAACCCGGCCTGCTGCCTTCCGGTTTCAATTTCAATCCCCTTGATCCAGAGGCCGAAAAGCCCCATGAATACAATGATCAAAAGATACGACAGCAAATGGTCTTTTTTTGCGATTGCCTGTGGCATTATTCACCTTTTTTCAAAAACCGTCCGATCAGATTCGGACTCATGACATCGCTGTAAATAATTGCTATTAGAGCAATACCAACAACAACGTCCGCAACTTCCAATTGAAACCCCTGCTGAAAGTCATATAAAATCGCAAGGGGCAGTCCGCCCTGGCCGATCAGCCCCAGGCCAAGTCCGGCGGGATATTCTTTCATTTTCAGACCCAGCAATGAAATTGAAAATCCGCCGATCATTTTTCCGGTAAACCGAATCACAAAGTATCCACCGGCAGCCGCAAGCGCCCAGAAGCTCTGAAGATGCCAGGCGCTCCCCAAAAAAACCAGCAACAGCAAATACACCGGCTTCTCAATGCTTACCAGGGTGGTAAAAATCTTTTCTTTTTCGCTGGTCAAATTTACCAGGCACACTCCCACAAAAAAATTAGAAAGCAACGGCGAAAAATTCATCACCGTGGAAAATCCGCTGATAAAAATAACCATTCCGATAATAATCAGAACAAGCTCACTCTGCTCCCTGCGGTAAACCAGAAACAGATTGTACAGAATCAAAATAGCAGTAAATATTATCATGGCGATAAATATATCATATCCGAACAGAAACCGGGACGCAGCGATATCTGTACTGCGTGGGAAAAAAACAAATACCGGCAGCATTGCCAGCATTGCAACCAGTCCGTCTATGCTGGATAAATACCTGAGGATTTTAATCATTGATTGATTTTTGCCGATTTTGCTGCTCGAAAACATCGCCAGGCCTGTCTGGGCGGTACAGGCTGCGGCACTTGCCAGGACCACGGATATGACGGCCCTCATGGGTTCGGAAATTTTTAAAATAAACGGGAGAGTAAAATAGATGCCGCCAAAGACAACGATCAGCGTCAGAAAACTTTCTAAAAATCCTGCTAAAAAATAGACCCGGGGAAATCGTCTGAGTTTTGAAATTTCAAACTGAAAGCCGAACAGCATTCCGATCCATCCCAGCAGCAAGGCGGAAACGGGCGCCAGAGCGCCGCATGTCTCAACATCAAGAATATTAAGAAATTGAGGGCCCAGTAAAAGCCCAAGGAAAAGGAATTCAAGACCGGTCAGATAAAATGTACGCGCAAACAGCGGTATCCCGAATTTTCGAAAGGACAGGTGATATCCGCTAAATACCAGAAAAATGATCAGCAGAAATGCAAAAAAAATTTTCATATCATTACTTTAGCGGGTTCACAGGCGAAAATCCAGAAAATAGTATTTCTGATTATTTTTATAGTTTGTAAGGATGATACCCATGTCAAAAGTCAGATTTCGATGGACAAAAAAAGCGCCGCCATTCTTATAGAAATTGGCAAGGCGCCCAAATTCTGTGAAATAATTCGTACTTATCGTACTATGAAAAAACGAAGAATGAAGCGAGTTGCTCCAGTTGGACTTCCAAATAACTTCTTAATTGATAATGAGATAAAATAAATTGTAGGTCGGGATTCCAATCCCGACAAATGGAAACGTCATGGCAATCGCCGGGTAAGAAACCCGGCCGACCCCTGCAGAAGTTATTTGTTCTTACAGTGACGCAAAACGCCATCAATAAGATAGAAGGACTATTTTCCGAAACACCGACTTTTTACGGAGACATTAAAGTTCAGTTATTAATCATTCTTTTCCGGTTTATCCGGGTTGGGTTACCAAATTAATAGAAGATGCACTTGATACAGCAGCGCATGAAAAACACCTTAGCCTTAGCCGGAATCAATTTCCTTTAACCGCCGCAGAATCTCCCGGGGTGAATTCGATTGCGCGATCTTTAACATTTCATTCATCTTCTTTTCTTCGATTTTGTTCTTATTCATCACCCGTTTTTTATAGGCTTCCTTAAGCACTTCAAGCAGTTGATCAAGGTCGCAGGGTTTCTGCAGATAGGAATGCGCACCGATTTGGGTACAGTCCACCGCCGAATCGATGCTGCCATGTCCTGTCAGGATAACGATCTCCATCCAGGGATGTTCCTTTTTCAGTAATTTTAGTGTTTCTTCACCATCAATACCCGGCATTTTCAAGTCAACCAGTGCTATGTCAACCGGGTTGTTTCTCGCGGCTTCTATCGCTTTTTCGCCGCGATTAACGGAAAGTACTTTAAATTCCCGGGCTTCCAGCCGCTTGCCCATTGATTCCAGAAATTGCTCTTCATCATCAACAAACAACAGGTTAATTTTATTTTTTTCCATATTATTGGCTCCTTAGTGCATCATGAGCATTGGGTTAATATAAATGCTCCTGTCATATGGTGATCCGCCGTTTTTTTATAAACTGAATGCTTTTCAATAATTACTACTAACAGGGAATGCAACCTGCATGCCATGCGGAGACACGATACAAAACTATTTCAATAGATTGAAATTATTAAAAATTTAAATACTCATGAATCAAGCGGCATCTTTACATAAATTAAATTGTCAATTTTTTTTACAGATAGTCAGCGAACTTTACATTCGGCAAATTTAACTTCCGGGGGAATGACTGCGTCAATCCCCATGAACATCGAATAACAGCCTAAAACCAGGAAATCCCCATACGCCTCCCCATACGCCATTGATCAATTGTGCCCCATCTTGTTTAAAATCCAACAAGATAGCTCTTGACTCCGGGTACTACGGAACATCGGGTACACCTCCCGCAAAGCTCACCAATGTTCTTGCCTCAAACGGTGATTATACAGATAAAGTCGTTATCGACTGGACACCCAACGGGGCATTGATTTATGAAGTGTTCCGGGCGGATATCCCGGCGTTTCTGGGGGGAAAATTAACAAGAATCGGCAGTTCAAGCCAGCGACCTTATGAAGACACCACGGCGGAAGCCGACAATCGCAACTATTACTGGATCAAGGCCAAAAATTCATGGGGTGCCAGCCGATACAGCCTGTTTAACACCGGATACGTGGTGGCTTCTCAATCACCACCGACTGCACCGGTCAATGTAGCGGCAACAGACGGCCTTGCCGGGAAAGTCACGATCACCTGGGATGAATCGGAAAATACGATCATCTATGAAATATGGCGGGCCACAAAGACGGTTGCCAAAGGCGGAAAGCCGGTAAGGATCGGCACTGCAGACAATACCACGTTCTCTTTTGATGACACATCCCTGACCTGCGGTGTAACTTACTACTACTGGGTCAAGGCCCGTGACTCCTGGGGATCCAGCCCATACAGTGTATACAATACCGGCTACTGCGGGATGGCCCCTTGATCATTTTTTTCTGAAATAATATTTCTTTTACCCAATCGAATATAAAACAGGCGACCGGTTGATTTTAAAATCATCGGCCGCCTGTTTTTATTTTACAATCTTTTTTCAACCGCAATCAGATATTGCCCCCCCGGCGCAACAGGGACTTCTGCTCGGCCATGCGGATCCGTTCTTCGTGTTCATCTTTTCTTTTTCGGGCGCCTTCCAGCTTTTTCGCCATTTCGGTGGCGTCCGCCGGTTTTAGGAGGTAGTCATAGGCCCCCAGTTTCATGCCCTCAACCGCAGTTTCGATAGCTCCATGCCCGGTCAGCAGAATAACCTCAACAATGGGATATCTTTTTTTAATCTCTTTTAAGGTTTCCACCCCATCCATACCGGGCATTTTGATATCCAAGACAACCACATCAATACGTTCCTGTGCCAGTTTTTCCAAACATTCCTGTCCGCTGTGGGCGGTAAAAACTTTCTCACCGGTTTCTTTTAACCGCAGGGAAAACATTTCCACAAAATCCTTCTCATCATCCACAATCAAGACCTTTGCCGGGATTCTTATCATTTCGCAGGATCTCCTTTAATCTTATTTAATATGTCAACACATATATCTTTATTATCGCCCATATCACCACAAGTCTCACGTGAGCGTGGCAGTGTCACCTGAAAACGGGTGCCCTTGCCCACCCGGCTGGCAATATCAATTTTACCCCCAAGCCTTTCGATAATTCCGCAAATTACATACAATCCAAGCCCGGTCCCCATTCCAGGGGGTTTTGTGGTAAAAAACGGTTCAAAAATTTTTTCCAGATTTTCCTTTGGAATCCCTTCACCGGTATCTTCAACAATGAGCATGGTACGCGAGTCGGTATCTTTTAATGATACCGTGATGGTTCCATCCGACCCGATGGCGGCAATGGCATTGGTCAGCAGGTTGAATAATACCTGGCGAATCTCATACGGGTCACTCCAGATGATGCCGTTTACCCCTGCCATATCCTGAACAATTTGAATGCCTTTGTTCTCTGCCTCCTTGACGGCGAACTCAACTGTTTCCGCCACCAGAACTTTTAAATCCGTTTCTGCAAAAAAAGTCTCCGGCTTTCTGACAAATCCGAGCAACTGATGGGTAATTCGTTTTGCCCGTTCGATGGCGGTTTCAATTTTTCCAACGGCATTTTCAAAGTCGGATTTACGCGGCATATCCGCATGTTCTGCTTTACCCAGCAAAAGCCGCATGTATTCCGCGGATTCCTTGATAATTGCCAGCGGATTATCAATTTCATGGGCAATCCCGGTGGACAGTGTTCCCAAGGAAGCAAGCCGCTCGGTGGAAATCATCTGCTGTTCCATCTTTGCCTTAAACGCCGCTTCCTGCTGCTTTTCCGCATCACGCCGGCTTTTTTCAACCGCCTGACCAATTTTCTGGACCAGGTGATCAAATTCCACCGGCTTTGTGAGATAATCAAAGGCCCCTTGCTTAATCCCTTCCACCCCGTCCGATGCGGACGAGTGACCGGTAAGCAGAATCACTTCCGTTTTCTGATGATTATCTTTGATCCATTCCAAAACCTCGATACCGCTCATTCCCGGCATCTTTACATCCAGCACAACAACATCAACCGGCGTATCTTCCATGACCGCCTGACATTCATCCCCGTTTCCGGCTTCCAGGATAGCAAATCCCCTTTTCTGCAACCGTTTTTTAAGCGGCGCCCTGAAATCGGTTTCATCATCCACTAAAAGCAGGCGTATATTATCCATGATGCGCATCTCCGGTTCCGTTGTTGCAGGAATTTTTACAAAAAATCAACCACTCCCTCCAACTTCTATCTTCCACCTTAAACCTTCTACCTTAAACCTTAAACCTTCTACCTTAAACCTTAAACCTTCTACCTTATTCCTTATACCAGCCCGAGAAATTTCCACCAGACTGCGGCAACTACCACGAGAATCGTCAGCAACAACGGTGTTGCCACAAGGCCGACTCGGGTCAAATCCGAGGCCTTAAAATACCGATAGCTGTATGCAATGGCATTGGGTGGACAGCCGATCACCAGCAGAAGCGCAAATGATGTGGCCATGCCAAGTCCCAGCGCCAGAATCGTCGGATCAACGCCTTCCATCTGGGCCATGGGAATAACAATGGGCAGGATAAGTGCGGCGGCCGCGACGTTTGCCATGGCATTGGTCACCAGGGCCCCAAAAACACCCATGCCGATAAACAGCACCAGCCAGCCTTTACCCTGGATCAACGGGAAAAAGAGGTTTGCAAAATAATCTGCCGCCCCGGAATATCCCATGGCCAGCCCCAAAGAAATTCCACCGCCGAAAATAAACAGGGCCGTCCCCCATTCCAGGTTATCATTGATATGCTCCCATTCCAGTACACCGAAAAGCACCAGCGCTGTAACGCCCAGCATACCGGTGATGGAGTAATCAATCCCGTGAAGGCCTTTGGTCAACCACAGGGAAAACGTCAGACCGATGATCACCAGGGTCTTGAGTTCCAGGGGTTTCAAGGGCCCGATTTCCTCATCAAATGTCGGCAGTTTATATTTGGGGTTGGGCCGGAAAACCAGATATACAATGCCCACCGCCGCCGGCACCGTCACTATCGCCGCGGGCATGGCATACAAAATCCATTCAAAAAAAGTAATTTCCAGGCCGGTATATTCCTTTAAAAAAGCGGCCGATACCATGCACCGCCCGCCGCCGATGAGCGTTCCCATGCCGCCGCAGGAACAGGCAAACGGCAATGACAGCATCATAAATTTAGCCGTTTTGGAACCCGGTTCAATACCCGCGGCCCGCATCATGGGGAGCATGGTGACAATGCCGATGGCGCATGCCGCAGCATCATGCATCACACCGGACGCCCACCCCAGCCCGATGGAGATAATAAACGTAAACCGGGTCACATTGTTTCCGGCTTTTTTGATGATAAAATATCCCAGCCGTTTGGTCAGTCCGGCCTGGTCCAGTGCGATGGCAAATATCAGGCAGCACATGATGAAAATCACCACCGGATGCATATACGGCGCCCAGGCATTTTTGGGATCGGCAACCCCCATTACCACAAGAAAGACCCCGATACAGATGGCCGTAATTTCCAGGGGGATCGGCTCCACAACAAATAAAAAAATCAGGACCACCAGGATTGCCAGAAACCGTTTTGCCGTGGGGGACAATCCGTCAACATAATCAACGCTAATATTTTCAACCCCCAGATTTTCCGCCTGGTCATTTAAAAATTTTCCTGTGGTCTCGGGTGTTCCCGGGGTTTTGGCTTCCAGAATATATGATCCGTTTTTTTGAGGTTTTTCACTTACCAACTGATAATGGCTGTCTACAACCGCATACAAATTCTTATCAACATCGCCGGAGATTTTAAACTGTGTCCCTTCCGGTCTGGGCAGCATCATAACAATCACTCCCAATAAAATCCCGACACAGAGCTTGAATCCATTTGATTTAAAAAACATATCCACTCCTTATTCAAAAAACCCAGAGGTTATATCATCAATAACCTGACAGTCGAATTGACTTCACATTTATTAAAGCATCTACGCCCGTATTCAGATCGACGAATCACCGGCATTTCTGTCTGGTTGATGGTCGAAATATCTGCTGAAAACCGATCATTTCATATGCCATCGGTCATATACCACTACCGGCCTTTTGATCGTTTATCACAGGCCTCGTGAATCTTTTTGATCAGTTCATGAAGTTCACAGGGCTTGGTTAAATAATCAAACGCCCCGATGCGCAAACCCTCCCGTGCGGCCTCCTGGGAACCATGGCCGGTGAGCATGATAACTTCCATATCCAGCCCCATCTGATTAAATATTTTCAGGACTTCAATCCCGTCCATATCCTCCATTTTCAGGTCCAGGATCGCGACATCAAAATCCTGCCCCCGCACCGCCTTGAGCGCATCCCGTCCACTGTAAGCCTTTGTCACATCAAAGCGCCTTTTCGCCAACCGGTTGGCCAGCACATTGACATATCCTTCTTCATCATCCACAAGAAGAAGCCGGATACGTCCTTTTTCAGGACAGGGATGTTCTCCTCCGTTCATACCAGTTTCCTTTTTTTATTAATAACCGCGGGTCAACACAAGTTTATCAATCCTTGCCTTGTCAATCTTTGATTCATGTTCATGCTTTTTCTTGAACGCTTCTTGTACTTTTGACATCAGAATGTCGAGATCGCATGGCTTCATCAGATAATCAAAAGCTCCCAGCTTCATTCCTTCAATGGCGGTCTCCACTGTCGCGTGACCGGTCAGCATGATCACTTCCTTTATCGGATGCCGTTTTTTGATCTCCTGCAGTGTTTCAATGCCGTCCATTCCCGGCATTTTGACATCCAGAATGATCACATCCACCTTGCTGTCCTGATCCAGTTTAACCAGCGCGTCATTTCCGCTGTCGGCTGCAATGACTTTCAGCCCTCTTTTGACCAAACGCTTTGACATGGTTTCCACAAACGGGACTTCATCATCAACCAGCATGATATAGGGTGTTGTCATTGTTTGTCTCCTTTTTTGATATATTTTAAAATTAATTATAGTTTAATATTCATCCGCCCTGCCCGTTACTTTTGTATGGGTATCCAGATACGAAACCGCGTACCCTTTCCAATGGTGCTGTGAACATCAATTTTGCCGCCCATCTTGTTGATAATCCCGTAACAGATGGACAGGCCGAGGCCGGTTCCTTTTCCCACCGGTTTGGTGGTGAAAAACGGATCAAATATGCGTAAAAGATTTGCTTCCGGTATACCCGGCCCATCATCTTCGACAATAATAACGATATGCTCTGCTTCGACTTCACTGATTTTGGTGGAAACTTGAATCGTTCCGCCTGTTTTTTCCATGGCATCGAGCGCATTATTAATCAGGTTCAACAGAACCTGCTGCATCTCGGATGGTGATATGGTGATATAGGGAAGGGTTTTTTGCAACTGGGTCTCAATGGACACTTTGTTATATTTTGCCATCTGTGCGGAAAGGCTGACAATTTCAGTCACAATATCATTCAACTGCACATCTTTAAGGGTTGCGTCCGTTTTTCTCGCAAAACTCAGCAGTTTGTGCGTAATCTCTTTGCATCGTTTTCCCTGGGTGTTGATCTGTTTTAATGCCCGGTTAAATTCCTCCAGGTTCTCGCCTTGGGCAAATTCCTCTTCCTCCAGCAGATCGCCGATCCACCCGGCTTCTTCCACCATGATGGCCACCGGATTATTGATTTCATGGGCAATGCCTGCCGCCAGCTCGCCGATGGATGCCATTTTTCCGGTTTCAATGATTTGCTCGTTCATGTTCTCCTTATCCTGATCCGCCCGGCGTATCCTTCTCACCATGCGCCTGGAGGTATAAAATGCCATGACAACAATGCCAAGACCGCCGATCAGGAAAATGATGACTGCGATATTAAACATTCGCTTCAGGTCGGAAAAAGCATCGGCGGTCAGCTGTTTTACAATCAGGAGCCATTGCCCGTCCTTCAAACTTCCCACGGCATACAAATTTTCCATTCCAACGTCATCTTGCCATCGGGTAATAAGAATTTTATTTTTCGTCTTTTCCACCGCTGTCCAGAAAAATTCATACCCCCTGTGGCTGGGTTGATATTCCATGGCCGGATTGGTCTGAAATGCCCCTTCTCTATTTAAAATAAACGCATATCCGGTTTTGCCGACCCTTAAATTCTGCACCAGCGAATTAAACGCCATAAAATCAATAGTGGCCCGCACCAGAAAATCCCGGCCTGCTTCGTTTTTCTTGACCGCGACAATAAAATGCGGATACCCCCGAAGCCCCAAAAACACATCGCTGATAAAAGAATCAATACGCCTGGCTTTTTTAAACCAGTCCGCATCGGAATATTCGGCGTTTTCAAGCCCATATGGGCCGGCATACGCCAACTGAACCCCTTTTTCATCAACAATGCCCAGATCCACAAACACATTGCCATAATCCCTGCGCAGGGTTGACAGCTTCTCCTGTAAAAATTCATTATCATTGAGTGTCTCAAGACTGTTGTTGACTGCCAGAAATCGGATATTGGCCAGTTTTTCATTTAAAAACGAATCAATATTCTGCTTGTGTTTCTGGACCAGCTCGCTTAAATGGGCATAGGTCTTTTCGTGATAGGAGACCCGGAACTGCTGGAGCAGAATACAAATCACCAGCAGCATGGGGGTAAAGGAGACAATGATAGCAGTTAGAATCATATTCCGGGTCAATGACTGGTAATATTTTTTATGCTTGTCTTTGTTCATCGCATCCTCAATTCCATTATCAAAATTATTTGAGCTGTTATGGATTGAATTATTCTATTTAAAATTTGAAAAAATATCAAAAATTGGGGAAAAAACAAGAATAATTGAAAAGAATAAACTACCCGCGACAACATCTGCCAAACAACATCCACCAGACGACATCAATTCCCTGCCCCTTTTCAATATTTTTATCATTCGCCCTTTAAGTATAGGAAGTAAAATACATTCAGGATTCATGCCAAACATACGAATGAAACAGCACGGCTGAATTGTTATGAAACGAAAACTTTTCAGTAAAAAAACAGACAAATCCCCTGAAGCCGTTATAGTTATTTTTTACATATTGTAAAAAAATCCGGCACACATATCTCAATATATCCGTAATATAAATTTCCACAGGTCATGAATACATTATACAAAGAACATGACGCCTCTTTAACAAACCTGGCATATTTTTTGTATATTAAATTTACAGCTGGGTAAATTCATTTAATCACTGATTACAATGACCCAATGACCGGCGGTGCAATATGGCGGAACTTTCCTTTCTTTTAGTTGTTTTCCCTATGCTTGCGGCTTGCAGCTGCTTTCTGATGCGACACAACACAATTTACTCCTTAATCGTTATAATTTCAGGTGGTTTGCTGATAGGAAGCGCTATTCTGCTTATCCCGCTGGTACCTTTCAGCTTCTCACCCAAATCTTTTTTGGGCATTAATATCCATGAAATTTTAACAGCAGCGGACTTTCTGCTGCTGTTTATCATTTTATATTTCGGCGTTAAGTATAAAAACTGGTTGATTAACAGCCTCGCCATATTCCAGATCGTTCTTCTGGGTTATCTGGAATTTTTCCTGATCAATGGATCTGAAACGTATCCCATTATTTATTGCGACAACCTCAGCCTTATTATGGTTTTAATCATATGCGTCGTCGGTTCGATAATTTGCGTTCAGGCGCTCCCATACATGAAAAAACACGAAACGCACTTAAAAATCGGCGTTTCCCGGCAACCCCATTTCTTCTTTGTCATGATTCTGTTTTTAGGCGCTATGAACGGGGTAGTGCTGTCTAACGACATGATATTATTTTATTTTTTCTTTGAATTGACCACTGTGTGTTCGTTTTTGTTGATCGGGCACGATAAAACCGAAAGAGCGACAAAAAACGCAGTCCGTGCATTATGGATGAACAGCCTGGGCGGCGCTGCCTTTATCACCGCTTTGGTGTTTATCTATACCCGTCTCGGGACGCTTGACATGCAATATATCATCCATGCTGATTCCAAATCACAATTAGTCATCCTTTCAATGGCGCTTCTTTGCTTTGCCGCCTTTACAAAATCCGCTCAATTTCCTTTCCAAAGCTGGCTGTTGGGGGCAATGATCGCGCCCACACCGGTTTCGGCATTGCTGCATTCAAGCACCATGGTCAAAGTGGGTGTATACCTGGCGCTCCGGCTCGCCCCGGCCATCGAAGGGCTTTTTCTCACACAATGTGTGACCATTTTCGGCGCATTCACGTTTCTTTTTGCCGCTGCGCTGGCCGTGGGTCAAAGTAACGGCAAAAAAGTTTTGGCTTATTCCACCATCAGCAATCTCGGGCTCATTTTTGCGTGCGTTGGTTTAAATACGCCTGAATCGATTGCCGCGGCAATCATTCTCATCATCTTTCATGCCGTATCAAAAGCCCTGCTGTTTCTTTGTGTCGGAACCATTGAACAGCATATTGAGAGTCGTAACATAGAAGATATGCGCGGATTATATACAAAAATGCCGTTAACCGCACTCATATCGGTTATGGGCGTTATTACGATGATCATGCCGCCATTTGGACTCCTTTTGGGAAAATGGATGGCCATGGAAGCAGCATCAAGCTTTTTATGCGGAATTGTCATGATCGCAATGGGAAGCGCTCTAACGGTTATGTATTGGGCCAGATGGGCGGGTATTTTAATGAGTGACCCGTTTGCCGGAAAATTCAAACTTGAAAAACAACCTGTTTTAACCTGGGCAGCGTTGTTTTCCCTTTGTATCGGAGTCGGGGTACTTAGCCTGCTTTCTCCCTGGATTTACAGATGGTGCATTATTCCGATCATGGGTTCTGATTATCTTGCCTCTTATTCTACTGATTACGGAATTTTCGAAAATGCTTTTGGTGTATTTGCCGTACTGCCATTGAGTTTGGTGGCTGTTGCCGGATTTATCATCGCCATCCTGGCTGTGAAAAGCGCAACCCATAGCCGCATCACCATGCCTTATTTAAGCGGACTCCAGACAGAAGAACCCAGAGTTTTTAAAGGGCCCATGAACCGGTTAATAACGGCCGAAGCGGGAAACTATTATCTCTCCTCCATATTCGGCGAAGATAAACTGACGCCCTGGATCAATCTCGGCGCAGTCATCTTGCTCACGCTGGTCATAGGAGGTGCCCTGTGAGAGAGACCCTTCTTGCGATATTCATTGGGTTATTTGCGACCCCACTGCTTGGCGGTCTCATCAACGGACTGGACAGGATCATTACCGCGCGCTTACAGGGTCGTATCGGTCCTCCGGTCTGGCAGCCGTTTTATGATGTGATCAAATTGCTGAGTAAAGAAAAAATGGTGGTGAATGTCTGGCAGGCATTCTGCGCATACGCCTATCTGTCGGCTGCCGCTATCTCAGTCGTTCTTTTTTTCTTAAAATCCGACCTGTTGTTGATTTTATTTATTCAGGCAGTCGGCGCTGTTTTTGTGGTCATCGGCGCCCTCTCCTCCACCTCGCCATTCAGCCAAGTCGGCGCCCACAGGGAACTTTTACAGATCCTTTCTTACGAGCCTCTGCTGATTCTTGTGGTTGCCGGCATCTACCTTGAAATCGGCAGCTTTAAAATCGATGACATATATGCCTGGGGGCAGCCCCTTATTTTTAAACTGCCGTTTCTTTTTATCGCCCTTGGTTACGCCTTAACCATCAAGCTCAGGAAATCTCCTTTCGACTTATCCACATCGCATCACGGGCACCAGGAAATCGTTAAAGGGGTACTGACCGATTATTCCGGCCCTTTTCTGGCGCTTATTGAAATCGGCCACTGGTACGATATCATACTCATCCTCGGCTTATGCTCCCTGTTTTGGGCCACCGGCTGGATTGGAATGATTATTCTGGTTGCGATAACATATTTTATTGAAATTTTGATCGATAATGTAACGGCCCGCATGACCTGGCGATGGATGATCGGCTACGTCTGGGCCATGGGGCTTACGTTGTCAATCGTAAATCTCATATGGATCAACCTGGCATAAGAAAACCGCTATGAACTGGATAAACAGGATCATAAATAAAACAAGGATAAAATCACCCTGGTTGCTGCACTTTGACTGCGGGAGCTGCAACGGATGTGATATTGAGACACTGGCTTGCCTGACACCGGTTTATGATATTGAACGTTTCGGCGTTATCAATGTCGGCAATCCAATGCATGCCGATATCCTTCTGGTTACCGGAACGGTGAACCCCCGGAATAAAAAGGTGCTGGTCAATTTATATGATCAGATGCCGAATCCAAAAGTAGTAGTTGCCATCGGTTCCTGTGGGCTGAGTGGCGGCATATTTAAAGACGCATACAACGTGCTGGGAGGCATTGATAAGGTTATACCCGTGGATGTCTATGTGCCGGGGTGTCCGGCAAAACCGGAAGCCATCATCGACGGCGTGGTCATGGCGCTGAAAAAATATGAGGTAATCAAAAAAAAACACTCGGATAGTGTCCCGTCAAGGATGAAATGGCGCAAGATTGCGCCGTAATTTTTTGTGCCTGCAAGGCGCGACTTGAGAAGCATAGTGGGCTACGCGACTCAAGTCGTAACGACACAGGCGCGAAAAAGGACAAGTAATATGCGTCAGTTCAGAGTTGACGGGACACTAGACTGACTTAAAAAAATCAGGAAAAATATATTATGCTTGAAGAAGTGATTCCGGTTACCCCTGAAATTCTATCGGGCGAAACGGCAAAAATAAAATACGAGGGCTACAAATTCATTACGTTGTCTTGTGTGGAAATGGACGCAAACAATGTTGAAATTCTATACCATTTTGATCGCGATCTTCAATTAAAACATTTCCGGCTGGCCGTGCCTAAAAAGACTATTATACCGAGCATTTCTCCGATATACATGGCAGCTTTTCTGGTTGAAAATGAAATACAGGATCTTTTTGCTATCCGTTTCAGCGGGCTGGTCATTGATTTCAATCGGACTTTATATCTTGAAGATGAAATCAAAAATACACCGTTCTGCAAATACACGGTTGTTGAGTCGGATTCACGGGAAATTTCTTCGCCCCCGGACTTCGATGAATGATAGATAAATTTGGAGAATATGAATGAAAAGAACAATTATCCCATTTGGCCCCCAGCATCCGGTACTCCCTGAACCGATACATCTGACACTCACCGTTGAAGATGAAATCATCACGGAAGCGGTTCCGGCATTGGGCTTTGTTCACAGGGGGCTTGAACAACTTGCCGACTTACGCGACTTTCGTCAAATGGTTCAGGTTGTTGAGCGGGTCTGCGGGATTTGCTCAATGATGCATGCCATGTGTTATGCGCAGGGCATCGAAGGGTTGATGGAAGTTGAGGTGCCGCCAAGAGCAAAATATTTGCGCGTGATCTGGTCTGAATTGCACCGAATGCACAGCCATCTTTTGTGGCTGGGGTTATTCGCCGACAGCTTTGGTTTTGAAAGCCTGTTTATGCAGTTCTGGAGAATCCGGGAAAAAATTTTAAACATCCAGGAAGCCACCACAGGCAACAGGATCATTGTTTCGGTAAACGTTATCGGCGGCGTGCGCAAGGATTTAAGCCCGGACCAAATACGCTGGATGCTCTCCGAACTGATTGAAGTGGAACAGATGATCATGAATCTCGGGCCCACCCTATTTGATGATTATACCGTAAAAAAACGGACCGTCGACAAAGGCATTTTATCAGGCGAAAAAGCCATGGAACTGGGAACGGCCGGCCCAACGTTAAGAGGCAGCGGCGTTTCACAAGACATGCGCACTTTGGGATATGCCGCACTCAATGAACTGGATTTTACGCCTGTAACAGAAAAAAACGGCGATTGCTGGTCCCGGTGCAAAGTACGATTTCTTGAAACACTACAAAGTATTGATCTTGTTAGACAAGCCATCGCCAGAATACCCAATGGAGAGATAAATACAAAAGTCAAGGGCCGACCTGATGGCGAAATAATTGCAAGGGTTGAACAACCCAGAGGGGAAGTATTTTATTATATTAAAGCAAACGGAAAAAAGAATCTGGACAGGTTGCGCATCCGCACACCGACATTCGCCAATATTCCTGCGCTATTGACAATGCTCCCCGGAATGTGGCTGTCCGATGTTCCGGTGGTAGTCCTGTCCATCGACCCATGTATCAGTTGCACGGAAAGATAGGAAAACAAAACCATGTTCAAAATGACCCCGAATATACTGAAAAACTTTATCACGGAAAAAGCAACCCGGCTCTATCCCTATGAGGTTAAAGAGCCATACGACATAAACCGTGGCGAACTGGTTAATGAAATTGAAAAATGCAACTTTTGCGGTATCTGTGCGGCCAAATGCCCGTCCCAGTGTATCACGGTCAATAAAAAAACCGCCACCTGGGAATGCGCCCTTTTCGTCTGTGTATACTGCGGCGTATGTGTGGAAACATGCCCCCAAAAATGTCTTCACCAAAAACAAACCTACAGGAAACCAGTCCGGGAAAAAGAAATTATTTTCATGCAGGGAGAGGTCAAAGCAAAAGACACCCCTGACGGTTCCGAAAGCAGCTGACCCTTCCCGGACACATTGTTTTTCATAAAATTTTTTAAGGACCACTTTCATGAAAACATTTAAATTCAACAATAAAACCTATGAAACCGATGATCAAAATTTTTTAATCGATCATGCAACCTGGGATGAAAATTTCGCTATCGGCATGGCTGCTGAACTCGGCATTTTCGGCGGTCTGACCGAACGGCATTGGAAAATAATTCATTTTATACAGGATACATTCGAAAAAACCGGGACCCGACCCTTAATATATAAAACATGTAAGACGATGAAACTGCAATCCAAAACCCTGCGGCAGCTTTTCCCCACCGGATATCTTAGAGGCGCCTGCCTGCTTGCCGGTATCGGATATAAAGGCCCATGGGATAAAGCCCATGGATTTAAATTCCCCGAGCCCTATAGAGAAAGGCCTCCCCAAAAATCCGGATGCATAATGAAAGATAAAGTTTACAAAATCGACATATTCGGCTTTCTGGTTGATCCGGAGGACTGGGACGAGGAGTATGCCGTTATCAGGGCCTATGAAATGAAAATAAAAAACGGCTTAACGCCAAAACACTGGGAGGTTATTTATTTCCTGCGTGACAGTTATAAACTGAACAGGCGTGTCCCGACAATTTATGATTGCTGTGAATTAAGTAAAATGGACGTCGAAGATATCGAGGAACTTTTTCCTGACGGATACCATCGGTGCGCCGTAAAAATCGCTGGTTTGCCGTCCATCGGCGTGAATATAAAAAGAACAATTCTGTAATCGGATACAACCGCATGAATCGTACCCCTAAAAGGTATTTTCAGAGATGAAAACATTTTCATTCAACCATAAAACCTATGAAACCGATGATCAAAATTTTTTAATCGATCATGCAACCTGGGATGAAAATTTCGCTATTGGCATGGCGCACGAACTCGGCATGAACGACGGCCTGACCGAACGGCATTGGGAAGTGATTCATTTCATCAGAAACAGATTTGCGGAAATCGGCGCTTGCCCGGTCGTTCATGAAACTACACAGGCGCTTGATCTGAACGCGAAATCATTGCAGCAGCTTTTTCCCACCGGATATCTCCGGGGGGCCTGCCTGCTTGCCGGCATCACATATAAATACGGCTGGGTCTATTATTCTGAAGAGCCTTACCCTGTCAGCCCGCTAATAAAACAAGATAAAGAGCCTCGGATTCAATTAAAGGATAAGGTTTACCGTGTAGATATTTTTGGATCTCTTGTTGACATTGATGGATGGGACGAGGATTTCGCGATTCGCAGGGCATATGAAATGGATATTAAAAGCGGATTAACAGATAAACACTGGGAGGTAATTTACTTTTTAAGAAAAAGCTTTATACGGGACAAAAAAATACCCACGGTTTACCAATGTTGTGAAGCAAACCAGATAGACATCGAAGACCTCGCTTCACTGTTTCCGGGTGGCTATCATCGCGGCGCTGTGAAAATTGCCGGATTACCGACTTTTGGAAAGGAATCATGATGACATATGTATAACATTATGTTGCATAACAACAATGATGGCTTCGTAAAAAGTCCAAATTCTGTGTTGCACTGCATTCTTCGTCACTGCGGAGTAGGCCAGCTACGCCTCATTTCTCAGAATTTGTGCGCCTTGAATTTGGAACTTTTTTCTTTGCCATCTGAATCTAATTTTTTACAGGATCATCAACAATCTTAGATATGGGAGGAATGAATGAAAACAATTACCAGAAGAGAGTTCATTCAAATTTCAGGGGGAACCCTCGCGGGATTCGCCTTGAGCGGGTGTTTGGGCGTTAACATGCGCCCCATTCAGGAAAGTGTGAATGGCCTTCGTATTCTTCATGCCAGGCAGACCACAACGATTTGTCCGTATTGCGCGGTTGGTTGCGGTATTATCGTGCATACCGTTAAAGGCAAGGTGATCAATACCGAAGGAGATCCGGACCACCCGATCAATGAAGGCAGCCTCTGCAGCAAGGGCATGGCAGTTTATCAAATCTCTCACAACAATCCCAACCGGCTCACCCAACCATTATACCGACCGCCTTACGGCACGGAATGGGAAGAGGTGTCATGGGATTTTGCTTTGGATAAAATCGCCCGACGCATCAAGGAAACCCGTGACAAGACATTTGAAACAACAAATGACAAAAACCGCATCGTCAATCGAACACTGGGGATGGCCTCACTCGGCAGCGCCGCGCTGGATAACGAAGAATGTTATATTTACCAGAAACTGCTAAGGGGATTAGGACTCGTATATGTTGAACATCAGGCCCGTATCTGACATTCGGCTACTGTAGCGGCTCTGGGAGAGTCGTTCGGACGCGGCGCAATGACGAACCATTGGATCGATCTTGCAAACAGTGATTGTATTTTAGCCATGGGGAGCAATCCGGTTAAAAATCATCCGATTTCCTTTAAATGGATGACCAAAGCCATAGACAGGGGGGCGACACTCATCAGCGTTGACCCCCGTTTTACCCGTACATCAGGCAAAGCCCATATTTATGCCCCGCTTCGGTCAGGTACCGACATCGCATTTCTGGGCGGCATGATAAAGTATATTATCGACAACAACCTCTTTTTTGAAGAATATGTGAAAGAATACACCAATGCCTCATTTCTGGTAAACCCGGATTTCAAACTTCCTGCAGATAACGAGGGTGTTTTTTCAGGATTAACGGGAATTAAAACCAACGAAGGGATTTTAGACGGCAAATACGATAAATCCACATGGGCCTTTCAAAAGGGTGATAATGGTACACCTAAAAAAGATCCGACACTGGCAGATCCCAACTGTGTGTTCCAACTCCTGAAAAAACACTTCTCCAGATATACGCCGGACTTGGTCTCACAAATTACCGGAACCCCTGAAGATAATCTATTGCAGGTTTATAAAGCCTACGGCAAAACCGGCAAGGCAAACAAAGCCGGCACCATCATGTATGCCATGGGATGGACCCAGCACACGGTGGGAACGCAGAACATCAGAACCATGGCGATTATCCAGCTGCTTCTGGGTAATATGGGAATGGCCGGGGGCGGCGTGAACGCGCTCCGGGGAGAATCCAATGTACAGGGCTCTACCGATCATGCCCTCCTGTTCCATATACTCCCGGGCTACCTCAAGACCCCAAAAGCTTCCCAACAAAACTACCAAGACTATATCGCTGCCGTCACACCCAGGTCCGGTGATGCCATAAGCGCCAACTGGTGGCAGAATTATCCCAAATACTCAGCCAGCCTGCTGAAAGAATTTTACGGCAAGGATGTGTCGTTGGATGATGCCTATCATTATTTCCCAAAAATTGATGATACTGAAAATTATTCATGGCTGACCATATTTGATCAACTCTACCACAATAAATTTTCCGGTCTTCTGTCCTGGGGACAAAACCCGGCATGCAGTGGCGCAAACGCCAATAAAACCAGAAAAGCCTTAACAAATCTGGACTGGCTGGTGAATGTGAACCTGTTTGACAATGAAACCGGCTCCTTCTGGAAAGGTCCGGGAATGGACCCCGAAAAAATTAAAACTGAGGTATTCATGCTGCCCTGCGCCGCATCGTTTGAAAAAGAAGGCAGTATTACAAACAGCGGCCGATGGATGCAATGGAGATATAAAGCAACGGAACCATCCGGTCAATCCCGACCGGATGGGGATATCATCTGCGATCTCTTTAATCGTTTAAGACACTTGTATCAAACAAATGAAGGGGCCTTTGCTGCACCGATCCTAAAACTGAAATGGCATTATGGGCCAAAAGACCGTAAAGGCAATATCAAGCACATGGACCCGCATATGGTGGCCAGGGAAATTAACGGATATTTCCTGGAAGATAAAATCATCAAAGGAAAGCTTTATAATAAAGGGACCCTGGTGCCCAGTTTCGCTTACCTCCAGGATGACGGCTCCACATCCAGCGGGAACTGGCTGTATTGCAATTCATATACCAAAGAAGGCAATATGGCGGCCCGAAAAATCAAGGCTGATCCATCCGGAATTGGTCTTTATTCCGGATGGGCCTGGTGCTGGCCGGTAAACCGCCGCATCCTGTATAACCGCGCATCCGTGGATAAAATCGGCAAACCCTGGGCGCCTGAAAAACCGGTCATTGAATGGCATCGCAACGTATGGCGGGGAGATGTTCCGGACGGCGGGTGGCCGCCCCTTTCAAAAGGAACAAAATCCAGATACCCGTTTATCATGCTGCCTGAGGGACATGCGCATATTTTCGGGTCGGGCTGCACGGACGGACCATTTCCTGAGCACTATGAACCGCTCGAAAGCCCGTTAAAAAGCCACCCTCTGTCTCCCCAGTTTGTTAATCCGGCTGTTAAGCGCTGGGATAGAGATGGCCAGGAAGGCCAAATGAATGCAAGGGCAACCAATGATCCCAGATTTCCCATTGTGTGCACGACGTATCGACTGGGAGAACACTGGCAGACCGGGATTATGACACGCTGGCAGCCATGGCTGGCCGAACTGGAACCGGGAATGTTTGTTGAAATCAGCGATGTTCTGGCAAAGGAATTAGGGATTAAAAAAGGCGAGATGGTCATTGTCGAATCAGCAAGAGGGGCATTGGAAGCGGTCGCCATTGTCACCATTCGCTGGCAGCCGTTTAACGTTATGGGGAAAACCATTCACCAGGTGGGGATTCCCTGGCATTATGGCTGGGCAACTACGGCGGAAAGGAGCTATCACGCCACAGACAAAAAACCGGAAGTTTTTACGTTCGGGGATAGTGCAAACCTGGTGACGCCGAACATCGGCGATGCCAATACCATGATACCGGAAAGCAAATGCTTTATGGTTAATGTCCGTAAAAAATAAATGAGGTGGCATAAATGAATAATATGGCAATTTTCATTGATATATCAAAATGTACAGCCTGCCGGGCATGCCAGGTCGCGTGTAAAAACTGGAACCAGTTAAAGGCCGAACAAACGGAGAACCGGGGCTCTCATGAAAATCCGCCGGATTTGTCGGCCCATACATGGAATCGCATTCGATGGGTTGAAGAGCTTAAAAACAGGAAAATTTCATGGTCTTTTTTCAATGATCGCTGTCGGCACTGCGATCCCCCCGATTGCAAGGATGCTGCAGATGAATTTGTAAAGGGAGCGATTATCAAGGATAAAACCGGAGCGGTCATATTTACTGAAAAGATAAAAGCGATTGACCCTGATGAAATTTTGTCCGCATGCCCTTACGATATTCCACGGTATGACCCTGAAACCCGGATGATATATAAATGCAATTTCTGTTTCGACAGAATAAATGCCGGGTTAACTCCCGCATGTGTCAAAGCCTGTTCTACCGGCGCATTACAATTCGGCGATAAAACAAAAATGCTTCATTTGGCCCATGACCGAATATCGCAACTGGGAAAGAATGCAACACTGTATCCGGGAGAGGATTATAATATATTCTGGGCATTGCCTGACAAAGCGTTATTAAAACATATTGGATAATTGTATATGAATAGAATCTCTCCAAATTTTATTTTTCGGTCATCGAGGAAGGTACGACATCAAGCAATCTCATCAGAAAAGGGGGGCTGCTTTGTCACTTTCCCTCTCTGCCACGCCAAAAGTGTGGCTCGCAAAGACAAACCAAAACAACAGGTTTTCGTGCAACCAATTAGCAGTTAGGATACAGGAGGTTATATGGCCAATTCTAATTCATCAAAAGGTGGTGGCAAAGTGGGCAAAGACTACATTCCCGGAATGTACAAAAAAGAAAGGCCCACGGTTTATGAAACAGTTGAAAAAGCATTCCAGGAATGGGAAAAAAGTCGAGAAATCAGGGCGAAACAAACAAACAAAAATTTCCCGATCGTCTGTTTTTCACGTAAAATCGGGGTGGGTGCTTTGGAAATAGCTGATATTATTGGTAAAAAAATCGGCTACGCCGTTATAGATCGTGAAATACTAGAACATCTTTCCGGTCGCAGCCAGCTTGACGATAAACTTTCCGCCTTTGTTAATGAACGATGTCCGGGTGAAATGGAAGATATTTTCGCCATGTTTTTTGGTGTAAAGGCATTTACGCAAAGCGAATATTCACGTCTGTTATTCAGGACCATTTTTTCATTTGCGGAGATAGGGCCGTCAATTTTTGTCGGCAGGGGCGCCCATCTTATTTTACCAAGAGATCGTGTACTTTCCGTGAGACTTATTTGCAGTAATGAATACCGGGTCAAACGATTGGCTGACAATCTAAACATATCAACAACCGCGGCAAAATTGAAACTGAATCATTTTGATGTCGAACAAAAAAACTTTTTCAGAAGAATTTATAATCTAAAAAAAGCTTCCCCCTATGAATTTGATATGGTCATCAACCGGGATTACATTCAGGATGCGCAGCAAGCTGCTGAAATTATAATAACAGCGTTAATACAAAAATTCGGAATGGTGAATTTGGGTGCTAATCCAACCTTACAAATATAAATAGAATTCTTTTTTTAAGTGCAAAAAATAAAAATCCTAAAAAAACGGGGTTTCTTATGTCAAGTCACATTAAGACAGAAAACCATAAAAATACACCCCTTCAAAAGAAACTTGCGCGAATGCATCTTCTTCAGGACAACATGCCGCAATATAAAGACATGTTAAATCTTTTTGAACTGATTATAAAAGAAAGAGAAAAATATAAGGCCAAGTTGTCATCTGCGATAGATCTGCACGATATCCAAGATCCTGTTTATTATGATTTAAAATTACAAAAAGGCCTTCCGCTCCTGGTTAAAAACGACATCAAATTTGACAATGCGCTCATGACTGCGTATTTCACAGCGCTCTTAAGTATTGTTAAAACAAAATCCAATCACAGTGTTGAACATATTGAAGCTCTGATTAATCAGAAAGAAAAATTGAACTTTGAGACACTCTTTAATGAGTATTTACATAATGAATCATCCTTGCCGCGTAATACTTTATTGGAATTTCTGATTAATCAAACCCTAAACCTAGTTCTGGAAACCTATGCTGACCATTTAAAGCATCACATAAAATTTGACAAATGGGAGAATGGCTTTTGTCCGGTATGCGGTGAGCATCCTGCAATGGCTGCGTTAAAGGTTGATACCGGGGAAAGAATATTAATCTGCCCGGCTTGCGCCAGCGAGTGGCATTTTCAGCGAACAAAATGCCCTTTTTGTAAAAATCAGGATCAACAGCAGTTGTCATATCTTTTTGTTGAAAATGACGACAAATATCGAATCGAACTTTGTGACGAATGCCGGCAATATCTAAAGACAATCGATCTGCGAAAAGTAACCCCAAACATAATCACTGATATCGATTATGAAATTGAAAATATAGTTACACTTCATCTAGACATTATTGCCCGGGATAAAGGATTTATAAATAATCACCCTGACGATTCATCTTCGGCCGTCACTCAATTCGATAATTAATCAATAGAATACAGGGGGTCATATGGCTAATTCTAAATCATCCAAAGGTGGTGGCAAAGCGGACAAAGGCTACATTCCCGGAATGTACAAAAAAGAAAGGCCCAAGGTTTATGAAACCGTTGAAAAAGCATTCCATGAATGGGAAAAAAGTCGAGAGATCAGGGCGAAACAACCGAAAAAGAAATTTCCGATGGTCTGTTTTTCACGTAAAATCGGGGCGGGAGCTTTAGAAATAGCTGATATTGTTGGTAAAAAAATCGGCTACCGTGTCATAGATCGTGAAATGCTGGAACATCTTACCGATCGCAAACATCAGAGCAGAATACTTGATGCTTTAGATAGCGAACGATGTCCAGGTGCCATTGAGGACGTTATATCTATGATTTTTGGTCAAAAAACCTTTGCCCAAAGCGAATATTCTCACCTGTTATTTAAAACAATCTTTTCTATTGCTGATATAGGGCCGGCTATTTTTGTCGGCAGGGGTGCTCATCTTATTTTACCAAGAGACCGAGTATTTGCCGTGAGACTTATTTGCAGTAATGAATTCCGAATTAAAAAAATAGCTGAAATGCTCAAAATATCCGAGAATACGGCATCGTTACGACTTAACCATCTTGATATTGATCAAAAAAATTTTTATAGTAGAATCTACGATCAAAAAGATGCGTCGCCATATGAATTTGATATGGTCATCAACCGGGATTACATTCAGGATGCGCATCAAATAGCTGAAATTATTAAGACAGCGCTTATCCAAAAATTCGGAATGGTGAATTTGGGCGCTGGTTCAATGTCATAAACAGGTTACACCATGGAAACAAACAGGTTACACCTTATTTTCACAAACAGGATTCAAATGCCACGGCATTTTCTTAAAAAATCCGCTTTTCCAATTGGTTATTCCAGTCAGCAGCCTTTTCCTTTTTGGGGCACGACTTTTGCATATTTTATTTTAAAAAGGAAGCATGTATTGAAACGATCCAAAAATCTTTGCGGCAATTGTTTTGTTCATGATTTTTCATGGAGTTGCCTAACATAAATTGAGGAAGGATTTTTTAAAATGCTTTTTAAAACAATAAAAAAACAGGATTTTTTTGACGTCTTTCTTCCGGATACTCAATGCATCGGGCCTAAAAAAGTCGGAACAAATACCAACGGCAAACCGATTTATCAATTTTTGCCCTTTTCATCATTTGATGAGATAGACCTTGATTACGATACAACCGAATATTCAGCCAAAACATATTTCCTTCCGTATAAAGAGACCCTTTCTTCTTTTAGCTTTAAAGACAATGACTGGACACAGGAAATTAAATACCGCACCCGGCCCAGGGTGATCATCGGGTTGCATCCATGCGATATAAACGGGCTGATTAAGCTTGATAAAGTTTTTGAAAAAACCTTATTCCCGAACCCCTATTATATTACAAGACGGCAAAATACATTTGTCGTAGGGATTGATTGTAAAGAGCCTTGTGATGGCGGATTCTGCTCCTCGGTGGGTGCAAATACCGTGACCCATGGATTTGATTTATTCTTAACCGACATCGGGGACCGGTATTTCGTGAAAATCGGGTCGGATCGGGCGTTTAATGCCCTTCAAAAAATTAAAACCAGTGAAATTACCAAAAAGGACAACGAGATTTATCTTCAAATAAGAAATAAATTCGAGGGTAGTTTTGAAAAAACCGTGCATGTGGAAAATCTCCCCAACCTGCTTGATATCGAATTTGAATCCGATGTTTGGAGAAAATGGGGAGAAAAGTGTCTGAGCTGCGGCGCCTGTGCCATGGTTTGTCCCACCTGTTATTGTTACGGTGTCACCGAACATATATCCATGGACTTTAACAAAAGCGATAAAATCAAACAACTCTATTCATGCAATTTAAATGATTTTGCGCAAGTTGCCGGAGGACATAATTTCAGACCCGAACCTGCCACACGCCTCAAATATCGTTATTATCATCAGCACCGCGGCTTTGTGGAATCATTCGGCCAGCCTATGTGCGTGGGGTGCAACCGGTGTGGTCGGGTATGCCTTGCCGGCATCAATCCCACCGATGTTATTTCCGATTTGCAAAGGGAGCAAAAACGATGAAAAAAATTATGCAGTCTTACGACATCAGGCATGAAACGGATATGGTGGAACCGCTTGATTTCAACCGGCGCAGCCGATTAAAGGACGTGGACAGATGTTTTAAAGCGGAAATAACCAATGTGATCCGCCTCACTGATATGGAAAAACTGTTCCAGATAAGGATGGTAAACGATAAAGACTGGGAACGGTTTACGTTTCTTCCCGGACAATTTGTAATGCTTGAATTGCCCGGTTACGGTGAAATACCCATCTCATTTTCAAGCTCCCCGTCTATTAGAAGCACCATTGAGCTGTGTATCCGAAAAGCCGGAAAAGTGACACAGGCGCTTCACAAAGCAAAGCGCGGCGCCATTGTCGGGCTTAGAGGCCCTTTTGGGACCTATTTTCCCATGGAACCGATGAAAGGGAACAATATCCTTCTCATTGCCGGCGGGCTGGGCCTGGCTCCTTTGCGGGCACCAATCAGCTTTGTGATTGAAAACCGGGCTGACTTCAAAGAAGTTCACATTCTGTATGGGGCCAAAGATCCGTCACAGCTTCTTTTTGACTACCAGTACGAAGAATGGCACCGCATTGATGATATCAACCTAGAGGTAATCGTGGAACAGCCCGATAAATCATGGATCGGGCCGGTGGGGTTAATCACCAAACTTTTAGATGATATCCAAATCACTCCGGATGAAACTTATGCCATCGTCTGCGGACCGCCCATCATGTTTAAATTCGTATGTAAACGGCTAAGCGAGATGGGGGTTCCCATGCAGCGAATGTTTGTATCCCTTGAACGCAGAATGCACTGCGGTGTTGGAAAATGCTGCCGGTGCAATATCGGTTCCACTTATACCTGTTTAGACGGTCCGGTTTTCGATTTCTGGACGGTCATGAATTTAAAGGAAGCCATTTGATGAAAGGAAACTGCCATGAAATATCTGGGCATTGAACCCCAAAAACCAAAGATTGCGGTGTTTGATTTTACCGGATGCGAGGGATGCCAACTCCAATTGTTGAATAAGGAAGAGACCCTGGCTGATTTTCTGAGCGCGGTGGAGATCGTTTGTTTTCGCGAAGCCTCATCTTTATGTTCCGATGATTATGACATTGCTATCGTTGAAGGCGCGGTTTCCCGAAATGATGAGGTCAAGCGACTTGAAAAAATTCGTGAAACCGCAAAAGTAGTGGTTGCACTGGGTAGTTGCGCATGCTTTGGCGGCGTGAACCGGTTAAAAAATGAATTTGATTTAAAAGCAGCGAACAAGGAAGTTTACGGCAAAGACCCAAAGGAGACCATCAATGTACGACCGGTAAAGGATATCATACCGGTGGATATTGAAATTCCCGGATGCCCGGTCTCAAAGGCCGAGGTGGAATCTCTCATTTGTCATGTGGTATGGGACAGCCCCTTTCAACTCCCTGTATACCCGGTTTGCGTTGAATGCAAACAGCGGTTTACAACCTGTTTGTTTGATATAGGGCAAATGTGTCTGGGGCCGATTACCAGAGCCGGCTGCAATGCCCCCTGCCCTGCAGGGGGGATTGGCTGCTGGGGATGCCGGGGGCCGGCTGTTGAACCGAACTACAAATCATTTTTTGCCATTGTTAAAGAAAAAGGATTTTCTGATATTGAACTAAAGGAACGATTGAACTTTTTCGGTGCATTTGGGGAGGTTAATGTATCATGAAAATAAATATAAATGTGGACGTCCACCACCTTACCCGAGTGGAAGGTCATGGAAACATTAAAATCCAGGTTAAAGACGGCGAAATCAAGGAAGCCAGATGGGATATCGTTGAGACACCCCGGTTTTTTGAAGTCATGTTCAAAAACAAACATTACACCACTATTGGTATTCTTGCGGCCCGAATCTGCGGCATCTGCTCCATCAGCCACTGCCTGTGCAGTATCCGGGCCACTGAAAACGCCTTTAAAGTGACGATTCCGGAAACAGCCGCTAAATTACGACTTCTGGCAAAACACGGTGAAACACTCCAAAGCCATTTACTGCATGTGCTTTTCCTGGCGGCACCGGATTTTTTCAATGAACCGAGCGTGCTCCCTTTGATTGAAAAAAAGCCTGAAGTAATCGCCATCGCTGCCCGGCTTAAAGGCCTTTCCAACCGGCTGTGCGATACTGTTGCCGGGAGAACCACTCACCCCGTTGCCTTCCAGGTGGGCGGCGTGACGATGGTGCCGCAAAAAAGACATTTGCTTGGTTTGCGGGATGAACTAAAACGATCCCTTGATGATTTGCAGATTGTGGCAGACCTGTTTTCCTCATTTACACTCCCTAATTTTATCAGGGAGACGGAATTTGTATCCCTTAAAGGAGAAAAAGAATACCCCTTTATCGGCGGGTCATTGATATCCAGCGATGGTGTTGAACAAAAAGAACAGGATTACCGGCCCATGACCAATGAATATGTAGATAAAAACAACACATCCAAGTGGTCTAAACTGTCCCGGGAATCATATGCGGTCGGTGCGCTTGCCCGATTTAACAACAACGCCCAGCTTATTCATCCAAAAGCTGCCGAAGTTGCCGCTAAACTTGGCTTAAAGCCTGTGTGCCATAATCCGTTTATGAACAATGTGGCCCAGCTTGTTGAATGTGTTCATGTGGTCCATGAAGCAATCCGTTTAATTGACGAACTGGTTGAATCCGATCCGGGGGAGACGATGGCGAAAGTGACGCCGAAAGCCGGCGAAGGGGTCGGCGCAGTGGAAGCCCCGCGCGGAATTTTGTTTCATCACTATAAATACGACAAAACCGGGCGGATATTAAAAGCCAATTGCGTGGTACCCACGACCCAGAACAATGCAAACATCCACCATGATATGAAGAGCCTTGTCAACAAATTTGGATTAACTAAAGAAATGACCGACGAAAAACTCGAACTTTTATGCTCCATGCTGGTTCGATCCTATGATCCGTGTATTTCCTGTTCAGTGCATTAAATATAGGCTGAAGGTAGAAGGTGGAAGGTGGAAGGTAGAAGGTAGAAGGTAGAAAACATTACAAGTGAATAAGCTCCCCCGTCATTCCGGCAGATGCCGGAATCCAGTAGTTTTTCAGGCTTCCAGCAGCTTGGATGCCGGATCAAGCCCGGCATGACGAGAGAACTTTGGACTCTCAAGTTCTTAAGCTGAAAAGGTATTAAACCGGAAAAGTTAAAAGTGATCTAAAGTTTGAAGTGATCTAAAGTTGTGGTTAATGCCTTCGGTATTGTCAATTTTATAATAAAAATGATCGCGCGTTTCGCGCAGTCAACAACTTTAGGCAATTTAGCTCACTTTAGTCACTTCACACTTTTTGAGTTTTGAAATATTTTGCCATAAAATACAAAAAACTTAGAAACTAATATATACATCAGAAAGTTGGAAATATGAACATACGCTTTTTTTTTTAAATCCCCTGCAAGGCTTTTGTCATCCCTCCTGTGGCTAATCGCCGCCCATTCCTTTTTTGTTGGAATTCTGCTCATTATTCAACCTGCAAATCTCATAAAATTTATGGGATTTGCTGAAATCCATGAATCTCATCCTCCGGATTATGTGTAAGAAATAAAAAGAGTGGAATACCTGGCCAGCATTGACGCCATTAAGCGTATTGTGCGACAGCTTGAGGATGTTTGCGGAGATTTAAAGACGTTTTAACATGTGGTGGGCCTTTCCTCGTTTTCCTCGTTCCCAGGCTCTGCCTGGGAACGCATACCGCAAGGCTCCGCCTTGATATGGCGGCGAAACGTTTTTTTGTAAAAAAAAGAGGCAGAGCCTCCTGCCAGGCATTCCAGGGCAGAGCCCTTGAACGAGAGGCAAAATTACAAATTGTTGTCAAAATATGTGGGTAACCGCGAAGTCCGAAAACATTTTAAAAAATTGTTTTAAATTAAAAAAAGCGGGATTGCACCTTTTTTTGCGGAGATCGCCCGCCATATTGCGTTATATGATGACCACTTCGTAAACAAAACGGCCGTTTTATAACACGACTCTTCGTACATATAATAATTGCCGATTCTATCAATTCGAATTGACATTGCCCCTTCAAGATATTACTATTACCAGTAATACTTATAACTGGAGGTCGAATTATGAGAGTAACAACAAAAGGTCAGGTCACAATTCCCCAGCACATTCGTGAAAAATTGGGAATTACCCCGGCAACAGAAGTTGATTTTGTCGAGGAAGATGACCGCATTTTTTTAGTGAAAAGAAATGGGAAAGCAGCGACCCGAAAATTTGCAAAATTACGCGGCGTCGCAACTGTCAAGATGACGACAGACGAAATTATGGCCTTAACAAGGACAGATAAATGAGGGGGCTTCTTGTTGACTCAAATATAATTTTAGATGTTTTCCTTGATGATCCCAATTGGGCTGATTGGTCTGAATCTGCATTGGCAAATTATAGCGTTCACACAACGCTCTATATTAACACGATAGTCTATACTGAAGTCTCCGTCGGTTTTGAAAAGATAGAGGAATTGGAGTCAGCCCTCCATAAAGGCGGATTCCAAATGTTGGAAATTCCAAAAGAAGCTCTGTTTCTAACCGGCAAAGCGTATCTCAAGTATAGAAAAAGCAGAGGAACCAAGAAATCTCCTTTACCGGACTTCTATATTGGCGCACAAGCCGCTGTGCTTGACCTGGACTTAATGACAAGAGACGTAAGCAGGTACCGAACATATTTCCCAACAGTCAGATTAATCTGCCCAGAGTGAATATAAAGACACATCACCGAAAAGCCTTTGTACCCAGACTGGGTTTCGCTGCCGCTCATCTCAATGCCAAAATACTGGAGGTATAATATGCAGGTGTATACATATTCGGAAGCGCGCCAAAAACTTGCCGCAGTGCTTGAACAGGCCGAAAATACAGGAAAAGTTTTAATCAGAAAAAAAGATGGACGGACCTTTGCGTTGGTACCTGAAAAGATAGCTTCTTCGCCTTTAAATGTCCCGTCAATTAAAGCAAATATTACGACAAAAGAAATAGTGGACATTGTCCGTGAAGGACGAGAAAGGTAGGCCGATTCGTTTTTTCTCATTTTCTCGTTCCCAGGCTCTCTGCCTGGGAACGCATATCGTAAGGCTCCGCCTTGAAGGGTACCGATATATAAAAAAGAGGCAGAGCCTCCTGACAGGCATTCCAGGGCAGAGCCCTGGAAGAAAGGTACGACAAAAAGTTACAATCAGCATAAACAGGATTATCTATGGGGCGAAGCAGATATAAAACCTTTGAAAACGGGAAAACATATTTTATCACAAGCAGTGCAATAAACTGGCTTCCCGTGTTTGCAATACCTCAATTGGCAGAAATTGTAACGGATTCACTGAATTTTCTTCATCACAACCAGCGGATGAGAATCCATGCCTGGGTGCTCATGGAGACCCACTTGCATCTTGTCGCCACCTCATCCGATATGTCCGGTGAAATGAAAAAAGCAAAATCATATACTGCACGATCAATTGTTGATTACCTGAAAGCCAACGGCCCGCAATTTTTACTGGATCAGATGGAATTTTATAAAAAAAAGCACAAACAGAATCAAACCTACCAAGTCTGGCAGGAAGGATTTTATCCCAAGTTAATTACGGATGCAACGATGCTGATTCAAAAGATTGAATATATTCATTATAATCCGGTAAAACGGGGATATATTGACAAACCGGAGCACTGGCGGTATTCCAGTGCCCGCGACTACACAGGACTGGACGGTATAGTCACTATTGAGCGTCTGAAGGTATGATTGGGATTTTCTCGTTTTCTCATTCCTCGTTCCCAGGCTCCGCCTGGGAACGCATACCGCAAGGCTCCGCCTGGGAACGCATACCGCAAGGCTCCGCCTGGGAACGCATACCGCAAGGCTCCGCCTGGGAACGCATACCGCAAGGCTCCGCCTGGGAACGCATACCGCAAGGCTCCGCCTTGAAGGGTACCGATATATAAAAAAGAGGCAGAGCCTCCTAACAGGTGTTCCCAGGCAGAGCCTGGGAACACCTGTTAAGGAGACGAGAAAATGGCAGAGCCATGGAACGAGAGGAACCCTACAAAATCGGTAGACTAAAACTTATATAACCCGAAGTCCCGAAATCTTTACCGCTCCCCGCTGATAACCGTCCGGAAAAAGCGCAGCCAGGTCGTCCATTTCAATGTTATTCTCTTCACAGCATTGAAAAACGGTTGGAACGCTTTTTGCCGCCCGATACCGATCTCTGAGATAATTAATTATTTTCCAGTGTTTTTCCGTCAACCCACCCGGCATTTTCATTTCCAGGGCCTTGTTAATAGCATATTGTTTATCCCATTCCAAAGGATTAACAAGAAAACCATTCTGATCAATCTGATAGATTTTTTCTTCCTTACCTGACATATCCGGAACCGATTCCCCCAAACAGCTGACAATCCGATTCTTGTATGTTATTCCGGCAAGCAGACAGGCCCCTCTCAAATACCCACTTGGGAAAAGATAACTTAATTCTGTCGATGTTAATTCATTGCTCTTGCAGGTTTGAAAAACAAACGGACACCTTCCGGTTTGCTGAAATGATTCTCTGATAAAAAGTATAACCGCCCAATGCGCTGCTGAAAGTCCATTAGTGATTCCGAGTTTGGGCGCCATGCCGATGGCAAAATCTTCGTCCCACTCATCCGGGTTAATCAAAAACCCCCATGCACCCAGATTATAGACTTTATCTTTAAACGAAAAGGTTTGCATGGGTTACGCCTTTCTTTGTTTATCTGATTTTGACGGCTTCAGGTACGCCCCCCAATAGCTCATACCCACAAATGCACCGCCGCCGATGATATTGCCGATGGTTACCGGCAGAAGGTTTTTCCACAAAAAATTAATCCAATTTAAAGAATCAGATGCCGCACCCTGTATTGCAGAGAGTTCCGCCCAATTTTGAATAAATATCCCTGCTGGAATAAAATACATGTTGGCCACGCAATGCTCAAATCCAATGGCAACAAAGCCCATGATGGGGAAAAAAATCGCAAATATTTTACCGATCGTCTGGCGGGCAGCCAGGGCCATCCAGACCGCCAGGCAAACCAGCCAGTTGCAGCCGATTCCCCGAAAAAGCGCCTCATTAAATCCCAGAGAGACTTTTTTCGCGGCAATATTGACCGCCGCAGCTCCCAGCGCCCCATCTCCAGTCTTCCATAAACCGGAAAAATAAAAAATTAAAACAAGAATAATCGAACCGATAAAATTAGCCACATAAACCAGGCCCCATCTTTTTAACATATCGGTAAATGTTATTTCTCTGGACAGCACGCTGGAGACCATGAGATTGTTACCTGTAAATAATTCCGCTCCGGCAATCACAACCAGTATAAGGCCGAGGCTGAATGCCGATCCCGCCATAATTTTAGTAAAACCGATACCTGCAATTGCTGCCATGTCGAATGTTACGGTTGTTGAAAGCAGACCACCAAAACCGATATAACAACCGGCAAGTACGCCCAAAACAGTTACCGTAAGCCAGGGCGAAGTCACCTTGCCGACACCGACGGTGGATGCAACGGTTTCCGCAATTGTTTTGGGCGTTTTATCTTCCATGCCCGGAACGGGAAACTGCAGAGAACCGATTATTTTCTCAAATCGCCCCAGGGCTTGCTTTTCTTCCACGATTTTGCGTTGAATCGCTTTTTTAACTGTGCCCATAATCTCTTCCGGCGTAAACGGCTTGGCCACATAATCCATTGCGCCCCGTTTCATGGCTTCCGTTGCACGCCCGACGGACGGGTACCCGCTGATCATCACCACAGCGGAATCCGGTGATCGGCGGTTAATCTCTTCAACCACATCCAGGCCGTCAAAACCGGGCATTTTCCAGTCACAAAGTATGACGTCATAGGCTGAATCCGAAGCCAGCCTGAGACCCTCCGCGGGACTTGATGTAATCACCACATTAAATCCTTCAGAAGAAAATATCTTCCGGCATGAGTTTAATACGATTTCTTCGTCATCGATGATCAGCATGCTCTGGCTCATTTTATTATCTCCCAACCCGGATAAACCGGAAAGTTACGAAAACGATTCTTAAAAGACTATGATTTAACGTTTTTTGCCCTCAATCAACCATTGCTTGTGATCCGGCTGGATAATTCCGATCTGGTCCTCAATCCAGTCAATATCTGCGGTTATGAATGCGAGTTTTTCCTGGCTTGTCAGATCATAGTTTTCAAGTGCGTCCGCACCATCTGCAAACAGACGTTTTGCGAAATCCCGATCCGCGGCACCCTTTTTTAGAATTTTTAAAACTTCTTTTCTGTGAATAATTGTTTGATCCTCACATGATTCACCCGATGAATCTTCCATTGCGGATACGACTATCCGGATCAGTTCTTCAGGGGAAAACGGCTTCTCAATATAATTCGTAGCACCCAGTTTCATCGCCTGGACCGCGGAACTCACTGTTGCGTATCCTGTTATCATTACAATGGGGACCGATGCCTTGGATTTTCTGATATCTCGAATTACCTGGAATCCATCAATGTCCGGCATGCGAATATCTGTCAAAATAACGTCATACGGCTCGTTGACGGCATAACGGATTCCTTCCGCACCGTTAAGCGTCGTTGCCACTTCAAAATCTTCTTCAGTCAGTATTTTAAAAATACTATCCAGGACGATCTGTTCATCATCAATCACTAAAGCTCTTTTTTTCATGACATGTCTCCTCATTTACGTCCCTCATCAATAAATCCCCGGGCATTCAAGGATGCAAATATACACAAATGGATTACCAGATTTCCGCCCCCAAACGGGCTTCAAGCCATTTTTTTTGATTTTGAGAAAGCGGCCCGATCTGTTCTTCAATCCATCGGATATCGCCTGTTATGATGGCAAGTTTTTCAGGGCCGGTTAAGTCATAGTCATCCAACGCATCCGCGCCGTTGTTGAGCAAATTATGCCGGAAAGAATCATCCGTTGCCGCCATTTCAAGGACCCTGATCATTTCTTCCTTGTGAATGATTGCCTGTGCCTCCGGCTCCTGAATTTTCCCCAATTTAATGGCCGATGATATTGATGCAATAAGCACATCCGGATCAAACGGCTTTTCAATGTAGTCGGCAGCGCCCAGTTTCATCGCCTGGACCGCGGACTGAATGCTGCCGTATCCCGTGATAATAATTACGGGCATGGCCGGCTTTGCCCGCTTAATGTCTCGAAGAACAATCAACCCCCCGATTTCCGGCATGCGAATATCGGTCAATACGATATCATAGGCATTCTTTACAGCCATTTTAATACCCTTCTTGCTGCTCAATGTTACGTCGACATCATAACTTTCAGCATCAAGAATCTTTTTCACACTGTCCAATACAATCTGTTCATCATCAATTACCAGTGCTTTTACCTGTTCCATCAATTATCTCCTTTCAAGAACCTGGCGAACTGTTTCAAGCAACTCATCCGGTGTGAATGGTTTTGGTAAAAATCGACATGCCCCCATTATATCCGCTTCTTCTATTGTTTCTTTTGTACTGTAGCCGCTCATCACAATAGCCGGCGTGTCGATCTCACGTTTTTTTAATTCCTTCATTAAATATATACCATCGTGGATCGGCATTTTCAAATCTATTAAAAGAAGCGCAGGCCCTTTGTTCTCAATTGCCGCAAGCGCTTCATCAGCTGATTTTACCAGTAACACCTCAAAACCTTCCGGTTCGAGCACCCGCCTGCAGCTCTCAAGAACAATTCCTTCATCATCCACGACTAAAATCTGCATTTTGCTCACCCTGTTTATCTATTGGTTGATCTTTTGGTTTATCTATTGGTAACCACACAAAAAACTTCGTCCCTTTGCCTTCTTCGCTTTGGACCCTGATGTTCCCCCCATGTTCTTTAACGATTCCAAAGGAAACAGATAAACCAAGGCCGGTCCCTTTGCCGACCTCTTTGGTTGAAAAAAACGGCTCAAAAAGTTTATCAAGATTGTCGGAGGCTATGCCGCAACCTGAATCAGAGATGATAATCTCAACCCCTCTGTGCCCTGTATCGTTTGCAGATAAAGCAGCGATTGTAGTAATTTCAATCAAACCGGAGGGCTCTGTCGCATCAAGGGCATTTATCATGATATTTAACAGAACACTTTGAATCTGGCTTCGATCAAGAACAAACATGGGTAAATTTTCTCCCCGATTAAACTGAACACTTACACCTTTCACCAATGCCTGGTTTTCAATTAATTTAATGGTGGCATCCACCAGCCGGTTTATATCTGCTGTTTCCGGGTCTAATTTTGTCTGCCGGGAGAAATCGAGCAATCCTTTTACAATTTTTCTAACCCGATCCGTGGATTCAGCAACCACCTGAAGATCAGATCGAATATCATCGGTTATGTCTTTTCTTCTCAGCAGCATATGGGTATATGTGAGTACACCGGTAAGGGGGTTGTTGATCTCATGGGCAACCCCTGCCGCAAGCCGCCCCACACTTGCCTGCTTTTCCGATTGAAGGATCTGGCTTTGGCTTGCCATGCGTCTGCGCTTCATGGATTCAACCATATCTTTAAACGTTTTTTGTAAGAGAGCGATTTCCGGGTCTTTAGAAACAGGACCAATTTCAGGGTTCAAATACCCATCAGAAACCGCCTGGCTTGCCTTAACCAGGTGATGCACGGGAACCAGAATTCGATAAACTAAAAGAAATCCCATGCCAATAGCGATCATTGTACCGATAAAGGTGGCCATGATGAAAAAGAGAATAAAATTGCGTTGAATGGTTGAATAATTGGATTCTAAAATTGCAATGGAGGACATCCCGACCCTTTTTCCGAATATATCTTCAATCGGCTTATATGTTGCAATATAGCGGTCAGTCAGGCAAAACTCCCGTGTCGTCCATTGATTTCCCCGGACCAGAACCTGTTCTTTTACTTCACCTGAAACCTGTGTGCCAATCGCCCGATTACCATTCTCATCCAGCATGTTGGTTGCGACACGGAAGGTATCAAAAAATATGCTTGCCGTCGGCAGACTGGTTTCTTTTTGAATGCCGACAGGAAATACTGATTTCTGGACCAGATCAACGATACCGGTACTCTGATTAAGGAGAATACCGCCATAAAGAATACCTATTAACTCACCATTTGTCCGTTGCGCAAATATCGGAATCGCAGCGGCAATTGCCAGACATGCCTTTTTTTCATCGTCAGCTGTCGTGTCTTGAGCGATCGTGTCTTGATTGTTGTGCTCCATCGGATAGAATTGAATTCGACCGGAGAGCTCCGGATTTTCATGCGCCATAAATGTTTTGGAGAGAACAACCGTTCCGGCAGTCTTTAGTCGATGATTTATGGCATGCTGGGCAATGGGATTTTCAGGTTGAACATTATCTCCCGGAATTGAATTTTCTCCGATCCGGCATAGCGTGCTTCCGCTGTTTGTGACAATTCCGGCAAAATCCAACTCTGAATGCACAGACATTCGTTCTAACCGATCGATCAGATCTGGAATATCACGTTGAATCAGTGAAAAACGGAATCCTTCTCCCAAAATGGTAATTTCAAGCGCAACCTTCACATATTTAATTTGTGCATTGTAAATATTATCTGCGGCGTTTAAGGACAATCTGACCTGCTTGGCCGATTCCTGAACCATCGGGTGAAATAACAAGTAACCGCCAATAAATAAAAATATCCCGCCCGCGAAAAACGGAACAATCAAAAAACCGGCAATCAGTCTGAATCGTTTTGAGTGAAACATTTCATCCCTGCATATTTATTATGACCGTTACGAACAAAACGCATGGTATTACAAAAGATATTTATCTTATTAGAATGCAATATGTCTGCCAGATAATGATCCGCATTTTACTATATAAAACCAATTGATATTAAACGATTTACTAAAAATATAGGGTTGTTCTTAATCTATAATGCAAAAAGCAGGTAACAAAATATTTTTCAATATGTAAAAAAAACAGACATGAATAAGCGATCGTGAAAAAATATTATTCCCGTATTTCTTTCTTTTCACCTAACAAATTCTGGGAAACGGATCATTAACGAGCATATCTATCATCCGCTCACCGCTGACGAGTGTCTTCAAGCAGACTTTACCAGGAAATTCTCCGGAAATATGTCCAATGAATGCTGCGTCTCTCCCCAAAGGCAAGGACTTTAAGGCGCTAACGACTTCCTCTGCGGATTCTGCCGGCACCACCATCACCACCTTCCCTTCATTGGCCATGTAAAGCGGATCAAAGCCCAACATCTCGCATACTGCCATTACCGCTTCTTTCACCGGAATATTTTCTTCAACTATTTCAATGCCAAACGCCTGCTCCGACACAAATTCATTGAGTGTCGTGGCAAGGCCGCCGCGGGTCGGGTCCCGCATGATTCGAATGGAATCGCACACACCCATTGCCTTTTCCACGAGAGGCAAAATAATTGCACAGTCACTTTTCAAGGAATTTTTTAAAAGCAGATTCTCTCTTTTCGAATATATCGCCACCCCATGGTCCCCCAATGAACCGCTTAAAATAACCGCGTCCCCGACCTGAATGGATTTCATTCCCTTTGGCACCTTCTCAGACAGTAAACCGATTCCAGAGGTATTAATAAAAATACCGTCAGCCGCTCCCTTTTCTACAACTTTTGTATCCCCGGTAACGATATGCACACCGGCTTCTTTTGCCGTGACAGACATGGATTGAACAATTTTTCGCAAATCATCAACGCCGAATCCTTCCTCTATAATCAAGCCGCAGCTAAGATACATGGGTCTTGCCCCCATCACCGCAAGATCATTGACTGTGCCGGCCACCGCGAGCTTTCCGATATCCCCCCCCGGGAAAAAAATCGGGCTGATCACATGAGAATCCGTGGTAAACGCGATTCTTTGTCCCCCCACAGAGACACAGGCAGCGTCCGCCAATTCCCTGAGTTCCGGATTGTTAAACGCCGGAACAAAAATAGAGGATATGGTCTCATGGGTGAGCTTCCCGCCATTGCCGTGGGCCAGTGTTATTTTCTTTTCACTCATTTGCCACTCCGTTATCATGAAGCGTATTTATAATAAGTCGCACAACTCCCTTCACTGCTGACCATGCACGCGCCGATAGGGGATTCCGGATTGCAGGCCTTTCCAAACAACGGACAATCTACAGGCGTTTTCAATCCCAGCATAATATCACCGCAAATGCAGGCCGGATTTTCACCCGAAGGGGCATCCATACGGACAGGAATTTCTTTTTCAGCATCAAACTGACTGTAAGTTTCACTGGGGACCAAACCGCTTTCAGGGATTATTCCGATTCCTCTCCAATCGGTTTCGCATGGCGTAAACACCTCATTTAATAGTTTTTGGGCAATGACATTGCCTTCCCATGTCACGGCACGGGAATATTGATTTTCTACATCAGCGCGGCCTTCACTGATTTGTTTTACAAGCATATAGATCGATTGCAGCATGTCAAGGGGCTCAAACCCGGAAACCACGCAGGGAATTTTATATTTTTGAGCAAGGAAATCATAAATTTTCATGCCGGTGATTGCAGAGACATGACCGGGGCATATAAATGCATCCAGGTTCAACGCCTTACCATCAACCAGCGTTTTCATGGCATTGGGCATGGTTTTGTGCGCGCTTAATATATAAAAATTAGAAACCCCTTTTGCCCGGGCATTCTTCATAGCGATGGCGACCGTCGGTGAAGTGGCTTCAAAACCGATGCCTAAAAAAACCACCCGGTTTTGGGGGGTGTTTGTTGCAATTTCCAGGGCTTCCATCACGGAATAGCAGGGTCGAATATCTCTCCCTTGTGATTTTTCCTTTAGCAGGCTGGAAAACGAACCGGGAACCCGAATGAGATCTCCAAACGTGGCGATTGTGATATCCGGCATCCTGGAAAGTGCAATGGCATGGTCGATGAAACGGTTGGATGTCACGCACACAGGACATCCCGGGCCGCTGATCAGATGAATATTTTCCGGCAACAGGTTTTTTATGCCATATTTGAAAATTGTGATCGTATGGCCGCCGCAAACTTCCATAATCCTGATTTCTTTTTGTTGCGACAACTTCTTGATTTTAATAGAAAATGCCTTTGCGATCCGCGCGTTTCTAAATTCAGACATGTACTTCATTTTTTCTCCGACCCCATTAGACGAATCATTTCATCAAATAATGCCAAAGTCTTTAACGCTTCTTCGTCATTCATTGACTGAATTGCAAAACCCGCGTGAACAATCACATAGCCGCCTGGCTGAACAGGCCCGAGAAGGGAGAAATCAACTGCTTTTCGTATCCCCCCGGCCTCCACAATTCCTTTGTTGTCATTGACCTCTATGACTTTCATTGGTATAGCTAAACACATAGTTTCCTCTGTGGAACCGACTCAAATAAATTACAATAAATGCTTTGCCGATTGTGGCTTATCTTCCTGCATGATGATTAAAACCAATCATAACAAAAATCCGGGTAAACGTCTAAAAGTTATAATACAGGGCGCTGTGCAAGGCGTGGGATTCAGACCATTTGTCTATAAACTTGCCACATCACTGGAACTGACCGGCTGGGTCATTAATTCCGCACAGGGCGTTGTTGCTGAAATCGAAGGTCATATAGATCAACTGAACACATTTTTACTGTTAATTGAAAAAGAAAAACCGCCCCTTGCTTTTATTTCCAGTCTTGAATTTTCCTTTCTTGATCCTGTGGGTTATGCCTCTTTTGAAGTAAGAAAAAGCGATCCATCCGGCAATAAAACCGCACTGATTCTTCCGGACATCAGTACATGCCCGGATTGCCTTGCCGAGATCTTTGATCCAGGCAATCGCCGCTATTTATATCCATTCACAAACTGTACCAATTGCGGCCCCAGGTTCAGTATTATTAAGAAATTACCCTATGATCGCCCGAATACCACCATGGCCGGTTTCATCATGTGTGACAACTGTCAGGCGGAATACAACAACCCCGCAGACCGCCGGTTTCAGGCCCAGCCCAATGCCTGTCCCCAATGCGGACCTCATTTAGAGTTATGGGATAGCTGTGGAGCAACGCTCGCATCACATCATCAGGCCCTGCTAAAAACGGTTGCCGCCATTCAGGATGGTTTCATTGTTGCCGTCAAAGGTATCGGCGGATTTCACCTGATGGTGGACGCCGGCAATGAAACCGCTGTTATTCGTCTGCGTCAGAGAAAAAAAAGAGCGCATAAACCCCTGGCCATGATGTTTCCCTCCCTGGAAGATGTTCAAAAAAATTGCCATGTCGATGAACTTGAAAAACGATTATTATCTTCGCCCGAATCTCCCATTGTCTTGCTACGCGCCCGGAAGAACGGACCGACCGGCGAAAGGGATATCGCGGCGTCAATTGCGACATCAGTTGCGAGATCAGTTGCGACATCAGTTGCGACATCAGTTGCGACATCTGTGGCACCCGGAAATCCGTACTTCGGCATTATGCTGCCGTACACCCCCTTGCATCACATTCTCATGAATGAACTGGGCATCGCCGTGATCGCCACCAGCGGGAATCTTTCAGAAGAACCGATTTGCATTGATGAACATGAAGCGCTCAAGCGTTTGAATAATATTGCCGACTTTTTCCTTGTGCATAACCGACCCATTGTCAGGCATGTGGATGATTCTATTGTCTGTATCAGACTGCAAAGGGAGCAAGTCCTTAGAAGGGCCCGAGGATACGCTCCGCTGCCCATCCGTCTCAATAAACCGTTGAAAACATGTATTGCTGTCGGCGCGCATTTAAAAAACACCATCGCTTTGCCGATTCAAAACACTGTGTTTATCAGTCAGCATATCGGCGATCTGGAATCCCCCAAAGCGTTTGATGCGTTTGAAAAAGTAATTGCAGACTTTCAACACCTCTATGATGCGTCACCGGACGCCGTTGCCTGCGACCTCCACCCCAACTATCTTTCCACGCAATTTGCCCAACGCTCAGGACTCCCCGTCATTGCCGTCCAGCATCATTACGCGCATATTCTCTCCTGTATGGCTGAAAACCATTTGGACGCACCCGTTCTGGGCATTGCTTGGGACGGCACGGGTTACGGTCCGGATGGCACGATCTGGGGGGGCGAATTTTTAAGAATCGCAAACACCTCCTTTAAACGTGTCGCCCACTGGCGGACATTTTCATTACCCGGCGGAGAAAAAGCCGTCAAAGAACCGAGACGCTCGGCCATCGGCCTTCTTTATGAAATATTTGGAGACAAACTGTTTTCTAATAAAACGCTTCGGCCGGTCATGGCTTTTTCCGATCATGATCTTCAACTGTTACGAACCATATTGAAAAAACGTCTCAATACGTACATGACCTCAAGCATGGGAAGGATATTTGATGCTGTTGCCGCTATCTTAGATATCCGGCAATATACACAGTTTGAAGGTCAGGCTGCCATGGCTCTTGAATTTTTAACCCATAATATTACCGGTATTACCACTGCTGAATCATATCCATTGGACGTCATCCCCCCGGCGAATACTGAAAAAAAATCTTCAGAACCACCCATCATTATCGACTGGGAACCGATGATCAAAAATATCCTGCAGGATATGTCCCGAAAAATTCCGGTTCCGGTCATATCGACAAAATTTCATAATACCCTGGCAGAAGCCGCTGTTCAGGTGGCCCGAAGCGTTGGCGAAAAACGGGTCGTTCTGAGCGGCGGATGTTTTCAAAATAGATACCTCACGGAACAAACCGTATCCCGGCTCCATGAAGAAGGATTTCAGGCTTACTGGCATCAACGCATCCCGCCGAATGACGGCGGCATATCCCTTGGACAGGCAATGGCTGTTTTATAATATCACTTCAATATCGGCCAATGCTTCTTCCGACTTTTCTATGATAAGCTGACACGCTATCCTGTTTTTGCCGTTTCGTTTAGCAAAATACATGAGCTTGTCAGCTATATGCAACATTTCATAAACCCTGACGTTACAATTTTGAAAGGTAACTACTCCGATGCTAAAGGTAGTCGTCCAATGATGATGCCGCATCCGGTCCAGCAAGCGCTTCTGAATCTTTTCCGCCAAAGACCTTGCTCCCTCATCATTTGTTTTAGATAAAAAAATGCCAAATTCATCTCCACCAAACCGGGCGGCAATATCAATCGCTCGAATATTTTTTGTAATAGTTTCCGCGACCACTTTTAAAAGGTTATCTCCAATTTGATGGCCCAAATTATCGTTTACGATTTTAAAATCATCGATGTCCATATATATGATCGAAACGTTATCTTTAAATCGTTGCGCTTTTTTTAATTCAATTTCGACAAATTCAAAAAAAAACCGCCGGTTTGCTATTCCCGTCAACGGATCAGTCCTCGCGAGATTCTTTTGCGCTTCCAGAGCCGTTTTAACCCCCCACACCAAATACGTAACAAACAAAAAGACAATCAACCGAAAGGTTTCATTAATAAAGGGTATACGCGAATCTGAAAATTCCGACAGCAAATATAAATCCGCAATCAGCCAGGCGATGATGCTGAGGATTGACATGATGATACCGGCCCCGCGCCCGACATACCATGTCGAAAGAACAATCGGAAAAAGAAAAAACAAAGATAAAGCATATTCCGTTCCGGTATTATAGCGGATTAAGCCGACCAGCAGAATAAGGCCGACACTCAATATCACCAGTGTTAACCGGCTGAATTCAGAAAATAATTTATTTATTTGTGAAAAAAAATATTTCATCCGAAACTATCCATGTAAGCCTTTCACGTATAGCTTCATCACTGGTATTCAGATCACCCAAACGGTATGATCCCGGGCGCCATGAATCACCTTATTTGACACACGCCCCATAAAGAATTCTTCGACGCGCGAAAGGCCTCTTCGCCCCATAACAATCGCCCCGTAACCACCTTCTTCAGCCTCCCTGACAATGGCGACGGCACGGCTGTATACCCCTTCGATAATTTTTTCAGATATTTTCTCCGGTTCAAATCCGGCTGAAACAAGTTTTTCTTTAAGATCGTGAAAAATAATCATCATTTCATTTTTGGCCACTTCAACACTATCAACAGGCATTATAAATTCAGGACCTCCAGGGAGCACAGTGCCGAACCCCCGGATCACATGAAACAGGCAAACCTCATATCCGGCGCCGCCTAAATAATCAGCTGCAAATTCAACTGCCTGTATCGATGGCGGAGAGCCATCCACTGCCAGTAAAATTTTCTTAACCGGCGCAAGCTGTCCGGCTATTATTACAGGTAAAAATGATAGTTTTGCGATCAACTTATTGGCGACACTGCCGACCACAATACCCTCTAATACGCCGACGCCTCGCCTGCGAAGTACAACCGCACTATATCCCCCTGCCGCTTCTTTTAAAATATCTCTGGCAACCCCGGTTTCTATTTGATTCATTTTAATTTCAACGGACGCTTTCGAAAAACCTTTAACTAAAAGCAGTTGTTTGGCCTGTTCCATATATGTATCAATTTTCTTTTTTTGCGCCACCTCCCAAGCCTTAAGCTGGCTGATCGCGCTTTTATAAGGAGGTTCTCTTCCTATGTCCCAGTAGCATTCCGGCACACCGCTGAAAACATGAAACAGCACAACCTGCATATCGCCGGGGGGAATAAATTTTCCCACATACTGGACCGTTTGCATGGAACGCTCAGAGCCATCAAGCAATACCAATATTTTTTTTTGATCTGTCATTTTCTTCTCCTGTCCTTAGAGTGTTTATCTCCCTGCATTACGACATCCCGACACGATAAAATGCAACAAACATGCCACACCTCGGAATATGGCAGACCCCTATATTAATCTGAAATTAATCAAAATTAAAGCATTTTAAATAAAAAATACGAATATGGCAGAACAGGACCTTTTCAATTCTTTTACTCTTTGCAAAAAATATCGGTGGTCAGGATGTGAAACCTTCATCCATTTTCAATGATTTAATAATTTTTTATTTTAAAACACCTCTCCTCTCGCCTGCTGTTTTTTACCCGGGCCGGAAAATCCTTTTAAATGCTTTCATCAAGATCCCGTATGCCGGGAAAGCCTTGCTGAATCCGATTTCCTGTTTAACCCATACCGCCTGATGATAGAATTGTTTCAATTTCCTGGGGACTCTTTTCTAGAACCCTCTCTAATATCATTCGATTGTCTTCTCCAAGACCGGGGGCAGCACCTCTGATTTCTACTAAACTGTTCAAGGCTTTGAGTGCCGGTGCGAAAATCTGAATAATCCCCGCACCCGGTTGGTCAATTCCGACAATCATGCCCCTGGCTTTTGTGTGGGGATGCTCGACCACCTGTTTCACGTCATTCACCGGTGCACCGGGGACTCCATTGGTAATTAATTTTTCCATGAGCGCATCAGTTGTGTACTGCTTTGTCCATTTTTTGATCAGTTGTTTCAGCGCCGGTTCGTTTTCGTTTCTGACAATAAAATTAGAGAATCGGTCGTCTTTTGGAAGCTCCGGTTGCCCCATGGCGTCACACAGTCCCTGAAACGGATGGTCACCCACACAAATAATGAATATAAGGCCGTCCGCTGTGGGAAACGTGTCAAACGGCGTCACGTAAGGATAACGATTTCCAGTTCTTTGAGGGATATTTCCGGTCACCGTGTAATCAACAAATTTGGCTTCCAGAAGCTGTATGGCAACATCAAACATGGCGACATCCAGGTATTCCCCTTCCCCTGTTTTTTCACGGGCAAACAGCGCGGCGCAGATTCCGAAAGCAGCGTAGATGGCGCTGCAAATATCAACGATCAATGTGCCGGTTCTGAGTGGCGGGCCGTCCGGATAGCCGGTTGTGCTCATCAGTCCGCTCATCGCCTGAATAACCGCATCATAAGCAGGCTGAGATGAAAGGGGACCGTATTGGCCGTATCCTGAAATAGAGCACATCACCAGCTTTGGATTAATTTTTTTTAATTGATTATAACTTAAACCGAGTCTTTCCATAACGCCTGGCCGGAAGTTTTCGACCAATACATCGGATTTGAGAATCAGTTCTTTAAAAAGAGATACCCCCTCGGGCTTTTTCAGGTCAAGTGTGATTCCCTTTTTGCCGCGGTTTAACACCGCAAAGGACGCAGACTGGTTTCCTTTGTATGGTGGGAAAAGACGTGCTTCGTCTCCTGACCCCGGCTTTTCGACTTTGATCACTTCCGCTCCCAGATCACAAAGGAAAAAGGTACAGCCAGGTCCGGCAACGGTCGTTGTAAAATCAATCACCCGTATTCCTTCCAGCATGGATCTCATTTTAGTTCTCCTTTATCTTAAATGCTTATTGACTTCGATTGATTCGTATAAGCGTTAATATCTGGATTTACACCCTTTTGCGATAATTTAGAATTAGGATGATTATTCAAAATATCTTTAATCGCGGTTTTAAGACTTTGTAATGCATAGATATTTTTAATCAAATAAACCAGGACCGGAAAATCGGGAAAATACTTTCGAAAATCATAATAAAGCTCCCATGTCTTTATTGAATCCGGGTATAAGTTTAATATTGCCAGATCAAATTGGGTACAGTCAAAATGCGCGAGATCCAATCCCCCATCACTGATGAGAGTGGGACAATATCCTTCTTTTTCCAATTCCAGAGAAAGATGTTCCCGGCGATGGGCCTGATTATCTAAAATGAGAATAGCTGTCATTGCCGCCACCTCCTTTCTTTTAAAGACATATTCATGTTAATATTTATACTTGGTTTTACTTTTTACATGGGTATCACTTTTAATATAACGCACCTTTGCTTCTTCAAATTCTTCACAAAAAAAATCCGTCCTCTGATAAAATTTGTTATAAAAATCTTTTTGCATATCCGGTTCGCTCAAGTGAATCATAGAAATTGCATCTTGCGACAACGTAGGGTGCATTCCATGCACCATTTCAGAGCCGGTCAGCTTTCAAGTGGTGCGTGAAACGCACCCTACTTAAGCGAAATGGATAACCAGGAAAATCTTTATCCGTTACAACGGTCTTATAAATATATTATGCAAAGTTGATGCCAGTCGTATTGTTTGTGTACTAAAAATAATGTACGACGCGGCAAACAGGGCTAAATGGCCATTCATTGCGGAACCCTGGGATAAATGAGAATCTGTGATATTGACCTGTTTGTTTCAAACGGATGGTTCCCTTTTCCCCGGCGTGAAAATGTAAACAACGAGGAGACAGTTATGGAATCAAAAACTTTCACTATTTCATGAATACACCCCGGATTGTCCGTATCGCAGGTTGCCACGCCTTTTACTGGCATAATTATTGCAGCTTATTACTCAATACGTCGTTACAATAAAGTTTGATCCATTCTAAGCCTGGAGGAGGGAGCATGACAATTCAAAAAAAATTACTGGTATTGGTTGATGGTTCCGACCGATCCATGCAAACGATTAACTATGTAAAGGAATTTATGCCTGTTGATGAGAATACGCGGATTGTGCTGTTTCATGTCTTTAGTGGCATACCGGAAGAATATCGGGAGTTGGAGGAAAATCCAACTTGCCATAGCGCCGTACGTCAATTGAGAGACAGGGAAACGGAGCAGCAAAGAAAAACCCGGGCGTATCTGGAACGGGGGAAAAAAATTCTGATCACACGCGGATTTTCGGAACAGTCAATTGAAATCAAATTCCATTCCTTAGAAAAAGGGGTCGCCATGGACATAATAGATGAAGCGAGAAACGGTTACAGCGCAGTCGTCCTGAGAAGGCGGGGAATAGGTGCGCTGAAAAGTATCATACTTGGCAGTGTTGCTGTCAAGCTGTTACAATCTTTAACATTTATCCCAATTATCATCGTGGGCCAGGCCCCTCCCGTCAAGAGAATTTTGTTCGCCGTGGATACTTCACCTTCTTCGATGAAAGCGGTTGAATTTGCTTCCTCATTGTTAGGCGGCCATGGGTATGAGGCCTGTATTTTTCATGCAATTATAAGCTTGGGGGCTATAAATTTTGAACTACTTGGCGTTAATGAGCCGGAAATGCCTGATAACTGCATTGAAGCATTGAAATCAAAAGTGATGCGAACGTTTAAGGTGTTAAAAGACATGCTTATGGTATCCGGCTTTGAATCTGAAAAAATATCTGAAAAAATAATTACCGGTGCTAACAGCCGATCTTGTGCCATTGTCGAGGAAGCGGAAGACGGCGGCTACGGCACAATTGTTGTCGGGCGAAGGGGCCTTTCAAAAGTTGAGGCATTCTTTATGGGCCGGGTCAGCAATAAGGTTGTCCATGTTGGGAACAAATTTACGGTCTGGGTTGTCCCATGACAGGCATTTTTGGCCGTTTAAGCTAAACAATTTCGTGGATTCATGATGCTGTCTTTATCGCCGAAAAATCGATGGTCGGCCGGGATATGCGTGTGCTTGGACCTCTGGAACGGCGCCATGGCCTTCTGGAGCACCTGTATTAGGCAGGGAGAAGCAATCAATGAAAAAAAAAGAATTCGTCGATGACTCACTGGAAAAATACTGGAAAGGGCAGCGGCATATCCAGCGCCTGGCCACCGAATATACCACATACCTTAACAAAGATCTTTTTCGGAACATAATCCAAACAACGAGATTTAAGATTCACCCGGCAATCTGTTTTTCCCGAAATATCGGTGTGGGCGCCCTTGAGCTTGCTGAAATTCTGGGGGAAAAGCTTGGATTGCCTGTGGCAGACAGGGAAATTATAGAGCATATTGCTAAAACAACTCAACTCAGCAGCAAAAGCATCGCCACCTTTGATGAACGATATCCCGGAAAGTTAAAGGAGCTCATGTGTAAGATACTGGGCGATCGTGAATTTGACATGACCGAATATGCCAGACACCTGTTTTATGTGGCTTTTTTTCTTTCTCACCTAGAATCTACGATTTTTGTGGGTCGTGGCATCCATCTCATGCTTCCACGCAAACGGGTATTTGCCGTCAGATGCATCAGTTCCAGGCACCGTCGGATAAAGAATCTTTCCAAATCGCTGGATATTGAAATGAAAAAAGCCGAGCGCATCCTTGAACAGGCTGATAAAGAACAACAGGAATTTTTTCATAAAATACACGGTATGGACAAGGCCCATTCCATTGAATTCGACATGGTTCTTAACCTGGACTACATAGACGATTTAAAAACAGCCACCGATGCCATCGCCACTCTCTTTCAGGCCAAATTTCCAACCACAGGGAACAAAAATTAATAAATTAAGAGACGCACATACGCTTAAAAAAACAGCCCTGCAATTTATTTTCCTCATGGGGGTTGTCAGTCTCTTTGGAGACATCGCATACCAGGGGGAAGAAGTGTCACCGGACCCTATCTGGCTGTTCTGGGTGCAAGCGCCGGGATTGTCGGCCTTGTATCAGGGCTGGGTGAGTTTATCGGGTATGCATTGCGACTGGTTTCCGGATATCTTTCAGACCGCACGCGACAATACTGGCCCATCACTTTTGTCGGCTACGGGCTGCTTTGTTCCATTCCTCTGCTGGCATTTGTCGGTTGCTGGCAGACCGCGGCTCTTTTGATTATTTTAGAACGGATGGGAAAGGGGATTCGGGCACCGGCAAGGGATACAATTATTTCTCATGCGGCTAAACATGTGGGCAGCGGTTTGGGATTCGGCATCCATAAGGCGATTGATCAGGTGGGTGCAATTATCGGCCCGTTAATTTTTTCCGCTGTTTATATTTTTAACGGGGGATATCGCAACGGGTTTATTATTTTATGGATACCCGCTCTGTTATGTGTGGCCACGCTTTTGTTAGCAAGGGCCAAGGTGCCTTCTCCCGAAAAGTTTGAAACTTCCAGTGAAACAACCGGACACGCTATCAAGAACAAAAGCAGCCTCCCAAAAATTTTCTGGTTCTATGCCTTATTCAGTTTTCTGAGTGTGGCAGGATTTGTAAACTTTCAGATCATCTCCTATCATTTTAAAATCCAATCAATTGTTTCAGATGTCCAAATCCCCATATTTTATGCCATTGCAATGGGAACAGATGGACTGGTAGCCCTTATTATCGGCAGAACCTATGATAAAATCGGAATGAAATCGCTGGTTACGATTCCTTTGCTGACCCTTCCCATCCCTTTTTTCGCCTTTTCACACACCTATCATTTTGCAATAATCGGGGCCCTGCTCTGGGGCGCGGTTATGGGGATTCATGAAACCATCATGCGTGCCACGATTGCGGATTTAACGACGTTTGAGCATAGAGGGTTTGCATATGGTATTTTTAACACCATATATGGCGCAGCATTTTTTATGGGAAGCACGGTGATGGGGCTGTTGTATGATTTTTCCATTATATATCTTATTTTGTTTGTGTTGATTACGGAAGTGATGGCGCTGATCGTCTTTTTACGTTTCAAAAAAAATATTCAATCGTGATTACCATATCATCACTTAACCTAATTCCTTTTTCTGCCTTTTGTCATTTCATATCACCGAGAATTGCTGATTGATTGGGGATGTTTTTGCCTTTTTATGGTAATAACACTAATGGAGTAAATAAAAAGGCGATTTTTATAGGCAGATATAATGGAATTTGATCTTGAGCGTTTAACCAGGGGCCATGATAAAGACTGGAAAATATTTTCAGATCGCGTTTTTCCGCTTATCTACTCCGCAGTGCGTAAAATTTTATCCTCAAGAGTAGCAGTTATCCGAGAGCCTGATATCCGTGACGTTGTCCAGGATGTTTTTACCATTTTAATTAAAGATGATTACAGAGCGTTAAAAAGTTATCAGCCACAAAAAGCATCCATGAGTACGTGGCTCACTACGATTGCAATAAGAACCGCCATTAAATTCGCAAAACAACAGAAACCTGCAAGCCAGTCTCTTGACTTGGAATCAATAAATATTCCGGCGCCCCAAATTAAGCAAACGACTTCTATTGATATCCCCGAGGACCTGCTCACGCCACGCCAGATGCTTATACTCCATATGTTTATTGATAGAGAAATGGATGTAAAAGAAATAGCCGGAACCCTGAACGTCAGTCCACAGACCGTGCGCAGCACCAGGCACAAGGCAGTGAAAAGGCTTCGCAGGCATTTGGGGGTATCGATATGATTTTTTTTATACTCAGGGGGATGTTTTCCCGATTTTATGGAAATAACATAGTAGGAGAGGAAAATGAACAATTTTGATAAGCACAAAGATTCTGACAGTTTTCTCTGGGAGCGATATAAAACTGCAGGTTTAAAAAAACCTGTTCAATGTCCAGGTGATTTTGAACTGGCCGCCTTTATCGAAGGCTCACTTTCAGCAGCGCAAAAAGCAAGCATAGAAGCACATCTCGCTGTATGTGCGGACTGCCTTGATACGGTAATTGAGATTCGAATGCAGGAGACTGAAGAAAAAGCCGCGGCCCGGGAGAGAACTAAGGCGTCCTGGACCAGGTGGAAACATCTTGTTTATGATTTTTCCTTCAGTTGGATAACACCGGCAGTTGCCACGATTCTTGTAATAGTATTTGCCGCACACCTGGGAATCCGAACTTTCAGCAATCAAACCCGCATGCACGCAGCGGTTTCATCTAGCCTGAGCATCTCTGATGAAGACTCTACCGGTTTTTTGTCTGAAGAAGTAACAGGAGGTATGTTCTGATGATGCATCGTAACAGATTACTTGTTATTTTTCTAATCATCTCTGTTGGCTTTAATGTTTTTTTCATACTGGGTTATGCCCGCTCACGGCATGTTGTTGAAATGCTCAAGACCCGTGAGGGGCTCACTGAATTTGTATCAAAAAAACTAAAACTCAACCAGGAGCAGAAGCTTGCGTTTTTTCAACTTGGAGAAAAAATCTGGATAAAAAAATTAAACATGAAAAAGCAATACGGCAAGGAAGCTGAAACATTCTGGGCGGAGTTGCTTAAAAACAACCCTGACCCTCAAATAATAAGTGCCGGATTTGAATTACGTTCAACTTTAGACAGGGAATTGCAACCGTTGAAACAGGATTTCCTTATAATATTCCTAAAAATTTTAACTCCCGAACAAAGAAAACTGTTTGTCAATCTACTTCGTAAGAACAAAAATAAGAGTTTTAAATAGTAAAGCCGGAAATTAATCATTAAATGAGGGATTGCTAAAATGGACATTAGAACATTGTTTAAACCAATCATTATTTGTATCTGTGTAATAGCCAGTTCCTTAACCGGAATAAGAGGCGCCCTGGCGGATGAACCGGTAAGCGATCAATGCAAATGGAAATATTATAATGTTCCGGAATTAAGTAATGCTGAAATATATCAGTCAGCCCTTCAAGCGGCCCGGCATCCGGCACAATATATTCATGAAACCAACCAAATGATTAATGATTTTTCCAACAAAATGGGAGATTATATCTATCTGTGGCTCGATGGGAAGGGCAAGGATAAGGTAAATGGAAAATTTCCCGACGGCTTTTTTTCTCAATGGGTAGACAATGAAAAAACTCATGACTGGCAGTTGATAAAACCAAATAAGATCCGCCCCGAGGATCAATGGTATGCCATGGGAGTCCCTTATGATCCGGATAAGGAACTCCACCAGTGTTCACCTGATCCTCACGTGACGTACTTGAAACTGATTTTTCTTGCCCCGTTAAACAGCAAGCTTCTGATAGATGGTGATTTTCCACACTGCAGGTTCATGGATTATCAAATTATTCTACCCCTTGATTCAATTCATCCGCAAGAATCGATGTGTGAAGTCCCGCTTGTTGACGTGGACATTGAACCAGACCCTGGGCATGTGAATCCCTTCAGGGTTGGAGCAGATCGCAATGCGCGTAAACGGCATTATCATATCGAATTTGAACTTAAAGCCGGAAATGCAGTAAAATTAAATCCCGAAGCCATGAAACCGCCCGAATATCGTGCTCCTGGCAATAAACGAGTTGGCGGGCCTTTTCAGCTTACAAGCTTTCAAGGAGGCCATGTGATTGTTCCGGCAGTGTTATGGCTGCGCTATTACTCGCCAGACAAAGAAGCGGGATCTTTAGGGGGTGTATCACTACCAAAAGCAACCCTCCAGTTGCCCTCCGGTGAAAATTTTTGGATAACATGTGATAAATCTCTGGCAGTGGAACGACAGAGTGCTCCGGTGCCACGAATTTCGGAAACTCCTGCCATTGATCCTTATTCTTTTATGGGACCGAGCCTGGGCTGGTTTAAAATGTACGATATCTTATTTTCTCATATGGAAGCTAACGGATATTATACATCCTGGCCGTGGGGTATAAAAAATCCAGAGATTACCAAAAAGAGAATTCGTGAGAATTTCAGACTAATACATATGCGTGGAGTTGATGCATCGCCTCCTGGCAATTATGAAACCGGACCCACTTGCTGCAATTATATCTCCTATCTGGTCAGGCCCATTTCTTTGGGTGAGGATAACGTAATTGTTTTAACAGGCAAACTCCCCACATTTCCCAGAACACGAGACGCAGAACCAATGATGACCGGTGGACAGGTGCGGTATTTTTCAATTACCCATCAATTGGGTAGCAACTCAGAGTATAACGAGGGGTATCTTGGTACACCCTACGGGAGTCTGATGGATGATGAAATCGTAACAAATGTAAACAATGAGTATGTGATTGTTTATTCCCGACAAGCCGACCGGCCGGATAATGCAAAGCCTGAATTCGGCATTACCTGGCAAAGGTGGGGCGAGCCCACGTTGCAGAGCCTCGTACTCCGCTGGTTGAGTGTGATGCCTGATTGGTATCTACCGGAGTATGCCCCTGATCAAAATAATGTCCCCTGGGAGATCGGGGCCTGGTCCCAGGATACCTATGATAAAAGTCTGGTCGGATCAAATGGCCCGGGTGTAATGGGTCACTATCATCCGGTGATTCACTATATGAGTAAAGAGCAGTTTGAGCAATTGGGTTACAAATGGATTAATCCTGAAGATGTTCCTGAATGGGGCGGCAGTCTTAAAAAAAAGGCAAAAAGCTCAGCCTGGATGGAAAAAAATGAACTTCATTTGCAATAAAGGAAGCAAATAAAAATACAGAACAGGAAGGAATCGGGCTGTTAATGAAAACCACGAGGCGAGAGTTGCTGAAAATCATGGGCAGAGGCGCCTGTACTGTTGGAAGCCTGCCTCTGGTACTTAAGGCGCTGGGTATAATCGACAACCCCGTATTCGCCGACGAAAGCTATCCGGAGGCGAAATATTATAAAAAGCTTTCCGGAAAGCGCGTCCAGTGCACCCTTTGTCCTATGGAGCACGTGCTGGCTAACGGGGAAAGGGGCCCGTGCCGCACACGCGAGAATCACCAGGGTACACTGCTCACACATGCGTATAACAACCCGGCCATAATCAAGATCGACCCCATGGAAAAGCTGCCTTCGACCCATTTTCTTCCTGACACGAAGACTCTCACAATTGCAACCGGAGGCTGCAACCTGCACTGCTTATACTGCCAAAACTGGCAGCAATCGCAGAGCAGGCCTGAAGACTTGAAAACGATCGACCTGTCCGCAGTCGAAGCCGTAAAACAGGCGCTGGGCAAGGAAATAAAGACCATCGCCTTCAGCTACACTGAGCCGTTTATGTTCTACGAGTACGCCATCGAAATTGCGAAAAAGGCCAAAGAAAAAGGTATGCGCATTGCCATTGCCACTGGCGGCTACATAAACGAAAAACCACTTTTAGAGCTTTGTAAGCATGCGGATATTATTACCGTGGGGTTGAAGGCATTTACAGAGGAATGTTACGAAAAACTTACCGAACGTTCTCTTGAGCACGTGCTTGAAACCATTAAGACAATCAAGAAAGGGTCTTTGGAAAAGGGTAAGAAAAAAGAGAAAGAGAAGCTCCCCTGTCTGGAAATAACAAACCTAATCGTCCCCACCTACAATGATAAGAAAAAAATGATACGTGAGATGTGTCAATGGATAAAGAAGGAACTTGGTGAAGACGTACCCCTGCACTTTGGCCGCTTTGTGCCCAGGTACAAGCTGAAAAATTTGCCCCAGGCGCCGCTCAGGAGCCTCGAGGAAGCACGCGAGATAGCGTTTGAGGAAGGCATACGATTCGTCTATCTCTCCAATGTCGCGCCCCATGACGGCAACAACACCTACTGCCCCAAGTGTAAAAAAGCCATTATCAAGCGCATCGGTTTCAAGGTGCTTGAAAACAATTTAAAAGACGGCAAATGCAAATTCTGCGATCAGAAGATTCCAGGGGTATGGAAATAGACGCAACAAAGACCTCAGTAAGCGCAGTACTGGGCGCGCTCCTCGTGACAGGCGCGTTCGAGCAGGTCGCACAGGTGCTTCTTGTCAGGGAGTTTTTTGTTGTCTTCAAGGGCAATGAGGTGTCTTTCGGTGCTGTGTTCGCCTTCTGGATGCTCTGGACTGCCGCCGGAAGCTGGGCCGCCGGTTTTTTCGCTCGCAAGATAAAGCGGCCTGTTATACATTTCTGCGTATTTAACATACTGCTCGCGTCTTGCCTTATCGCGGAGATTTATCTTGTGCGCATCTCGCGTGGTTTTTTCGCCGTGCCGTCCGGCGCATATATCAGCATATTCTCCATGGCGTTTTTCACGTTCGTTCTACTTGCCGGCGTCTGCCTTATCGGAGGTGCGCAGTTTGTCATTGGCGCGAGAATTTACGCCGGTATGCGCAAATACTCTGGCGCTGAGGTGCCTGCACGAACATACATCGCGGATTCGCTCGGCTGTCTTGCAGGCGGGCTCGCAGTAACATTCGTTTTCGTGACTTTCTTCGATTCCTTCACCAGCGCTTTTGTGAGTGCAGCCTGTCTGCTTGCAGGCACCGCATGGCTCGCGTTTTCCTCTGGAATGCGCGTGCCTGGCGCAGTCGCCGGCATAGCAACCGCTGCATGCATGGCGCTCACCTTTTTCGGGTCGAGCCTTAGCGGGAAAGCGGACAAGTCTCAATGGAGTGCATACAACAAGTCCTATGAACTCGTCGAAACCCGGAACTCCCGTTATGGAAACATTGCTATACTTAAGTACATGGATCAGCACTCGCTTTTTATTAACGGCGAGCTTTACTTTTCCATGCCTGATGAAACCGCGCCTGTAATCTCTGCCAACCTCTTCATGCTCCAGCATCCCGCACCAAAAAATATCCTTGTAATCGGAGGCGGTCTCTCCGGCCTGCTTCGCGGAATATTGCGATACAACGTCGAACACGTGGACTATGTCGAGCTTGACCCGCAGGTCATTGATATAACAAAAAAATATCTTGAGCCCTCGGATCTTGCTGCGCTCAAAAACCCGGTTGTGCACATCCATAATATTGACGGGCGGCTGTTTGTCTCGCAAAAGGAGCGCATGTACGACCTTGTGATTTGCCAGCTTCCCGATCCGTCCACAGCGTCCATCAATCGTTTCTATACAGCGGAATTTTTCTCTCAAATCCGGAAAATTCTGCGCACCGGCGGCGTGTTCATCACCGGCGTCTCGTCAGAGGGATTCTGGGAAAAGGAACTCCTTCGCAGAAATACCTCTGTGTTTGCGACCCTTTGTAAAGCCTTTCCAGAGGTTATCGCCTCGCCCGGCGGTAGTTTTATTGCAGGAGAGAAAAACCCGTCAACTACTCTTGACGCGGACGAGCTTGTGCGCAGGTTCAACGCCCACGGCCTGTGCATGAAAGACTTTGTGCCTGAGATTTTCTACACAAAGCTCGAGCCCGACTCGGTGCGGGCGGTTAACGAAAAGTTGTCAAGGGCCGTGGCCTTCACGTCTGAATCCGAGCCGCTCATCAACACGGATTCTTTCCCGGTGAGTTATTACTATAACCTTATCATCTGGAACCGATATTCCGAAACAAAGTGGATTGAGGCATTTGATTGGATGGTCGCGGTGCGGACGTGGTGGGTGCTGCCTGTTCTGGCAGTGCTCCTGTTACCCGTTGTCATTCTGGGCCTTTTCCCGCGCACAAGAAAGCGTGATCTCCACGCTAAGTACTCGGTGCTCTTTTTGATGGCCATAAGCGGGCTTTTCGGCATGTTCGTGGAAATTGCGCTCCTGTACTGGTTCCAGAACATATACGGATACGTGTACTCCATGCTTGGGCTTCTGACGGCCTTGTTTATGACCGGTCTTGCCGCGGGTGCCTTGATTTTGCGTTTTCTTGCGCGCAGATTGGCAATAAACCGGCTTGTTATGGTAATCGGCATTGGAGCGCTTGTTTTTTGCGGTGTAGTGGCAATGCTGAACACGGTCTCCCTGCCGTATGCCTTTTTGCTATATCTGTTTCTTGTGTCGAACCTGTTCGGCGGCTTGCTTGTGGGCGCTATGTTCGCCCTGATGACCTTTGCGGCCGAGACGTTTGGTTGGAGGCCCGAATCCTCGGCAGGGCTGCTCTATGGTGCCGACCTTGCCGGCGCGTGCGTCGGAGCCCTAACCGCAGGCTCGCTTCTTATTCCCGTGCTTGGTATGCGGGCTGCGTGCCTCGTCGTTGGACTGCTCCTTGTCGGCGCACTCGGAGGATACATTATTTCAATGCAAAAATCGTGAAAGGAGAAATAGATGGGAACTCTACGCATATTGTGGCTTGCCGTTGTCGTTTTTACAATGCTCGGATGCCTCGGGCCGGACATTCCTAAGCTGGACGCTGGAACCAATATAACCAAAAATGGGATTGCGCCATGGGACATACAGTTGAGCGAGCTCGGATACCGCCTGTTCCAAAATTCGAGCATCAACGTAATATATGGTGTGAACCTGACCCGTGAGCAGGCTGTAAAATTACGCGAACTTGCAAAGGAAGTCGAATCCAAAGGAATCAAAAAACCAGACATTACCGGCATATTTGCGTCTGAAGTCGAACAGGTCAGAAAAACGTTCATGCAAATCGAAAAAAACCTTTTCGAACGAGAAGAAATAACCGATGAACTCACAGAAGAACTCGTAAAGGCACGCACTCTCGAATCGAGTTTTCTGCGCGCCGGCCTGACAGCTCCGATAAAGGATGAGCAGTATTTATCCTGCAGGAGATGCCACGCGAGACCAGAAATCATAGATGGAAAAATCTCATATAACACGGACGCCGAAGAATGGAAGACGATAGGGAAAAAAGCCAAATCGCGTGCAGTCAAAAAAGAAATGGCAATATCCCACCTGAGCGTGATTCTTCGCGACCGTAAAGAATTCGCCTTTATCAAGGAAATGGGCAAAAAGGTCGCAGATATACTCACAGACAATCAGAAGGAAGTGGTGGGCAGTTTTTCATGCTGCCTGGTCCCGCCAAGGTCACTGAGTGATCCCGTACGTGTCGGACAGGCGGACGTGACGGAATGGCAGATCGAGACACTTGAAAAAGTCCGCAACTGCCCGGGCGTATTCTGGCCGATAGCAGAAAAGCGCGCGCTTGACAGAATTGAAAAGGCCACATTGGTTGTTGACCCCGGCATGACAGAGAAAAAACTCAAGGAAGGGCGCGAACGCGTGGGAAAGATATTCGATAAGGCCCGCTCGCTCTCTGACGTGGATTTTGAAATGGAAAAAGAGGAGCTTGCCGCTCAGATAAAGCTTTCAACGCCTGAGATACCTGAGCACCTCCGGGATTTCAACAGCGCGTTCTTCCTGCTCCTGCCCGGATCAGTGGAAGTTTATGACAAGCTGATTGAGCACATTGACAGCCAGAAATCCCTTGATGAAGAAAATAAAAAGGATGAAGAAAGCAAAAAGGGCGAAGAAATCAAAAAGGATGTAGAAAATAAAAAATAGGAAGGAGCGTGAGACTTATGTTTTCAGTTAGTTCGTCTGCCCAGGACATTTCCAATGTCCACCCAAAGTCCCAATCGTCCCCGATGTCCTTTATGCGGGCGCCCCTGCTGCAAAAGTTCATCTTAGCCTTTATTTGTTGGAACCTGTTCCCGGCCAGCGCGTACCCCGCCGACCTCGTCATTGGTGACACCCCGGGGGAAATTTTCACTGTGAATGCTGGGGCAACTTACAACCACGTGGACGACATCTACGTAATCGGAAACGGCACGCTGCAGACAAACGGTGTCCTGAACCTGACCGGTTTTCTCTACGTGTTAGATAATGGAAGATTTGTCGTAGATGGCGGCGAATTCCATATCAAGGGAAACGATACCCATATTTACGTAGGCAACGATGCCACGCTAATCTTTCGCAACAATGCATTGTTTCACTACGTGCAGAATTATTACTCACAACACGTCCTTTATTGTACTGACAATGCACGTGTCGAACTCCAATACTCCAGTGTAAATTGTGATGGGTGTGCTGAAGCGATACACCTTCATAAGAATGCGTCGTACAAGGCTATCAACACGACATACGCGGACTGGAAAACCTGGTACCTCCATGACCAGACCTCACTTACACTGGAAAATGTGGACTATGGCGGCGATATCGTCTTCTATGACAATCCAACCATGCGCTTTGTGAACACGCACATCATCATGCCATGGATTTACTTTGGTGACGGCACGGTAGTTAATTATGAGTTTCCGGCCCCCGCGAATCCACTATCGCCGATTACAGTAAAACTTGACAATTCTACTTTAGGCATATCCGGCATACCATGGAGCATGGAAATCGTAAATTGCACCGGTGTCCTTTGGGGAATCAACCCGTATCCCGGAAGTGACGTGACGATTCGGGATACGGAATTGAAGATGTTACTCTTCAGGTTCGCTGGTGAAGAAAAATTGACCATGAACGGTATCATGAGGAACCGGAGCCATTACGATGATCTGACCGTTCCCGTGCCGGACAGGAAGTTGCGCCTTGTCAACACGTCAGTGGAGTGGTGGAAAGCCGATATTATTGATAGCTGCGAGTTGCAGGCGGACTCTCTTGTCTTCAGCGAGATGGTGCTCAAAGAGTCGGCCGTGGGCTATATCACGAACTCGATCTGCGAAGGCCAGACCATCCATCTGGGCGCCAAAGACGATACATTTTTGGACTTTACTGATGGAGAAGTATGGTCTTATGTTTCTGTGTGGGATAACGCAACCGTGATACTTCGCGATTCAATTGTCGACTATCGAAAGTGTGCATACCTTTATCAGACCCGTAACATCGCACACGACAATTCAAGGCTCTACTGCCTCAACACGACCTTTGGCTACAAAGATGATCCTGCTGAATCGGAACCGGAAGCGTTTGATACTGCACTGGTCATGTTTCTTAATCTCGACGGGCCCGTCGAAGCTCGGCCCGGCGACAGCATCGACTTCACCGGCTCAGCCTGGATTAAGACCGGATCGCTTAACTCCGCGAATTTCGAGTGTTACAGGCTTCTGGTCGCTTTGGAGGGCGACTCGGACTGGACAGAAATCGTTGAGTCAAAAGACACTGTTCGTGAGGATCTGCTCGGCACGTGGGACACTACAGGCCTGCCTGGCGGTTCGTATCAAATCCGTCTCGTGCTGTGGGTAAATGAAGAGACAGACCATCCAACCCACCAGTATCCGGCGGAAATTACGATGGAGTTGCTGCCCGAAGACGAGGACTCATCCAGCGGCGGCGGCTGCTTTATTGCCACATTCGACAAATAGCGTCATGTTTTTAATCGTTTTGTTTCTATGAATGTGGACAACCAAAATTAATATTTTGATTTTTTGACTAATTTCTCAGTCCGGCTTCAGAAAAAGTACAAAAATAGAGGATTTAGAGGATGGGCGGCGGGATAACTTTCTAATGCCGGAATAACAAATTGAAAATATTAAAAATAATTGGTGGAGGCGGCGGGAAACGAACACGCCGGAAAAATAAACCCCAAAGAATCTATTGCATCAACCATGCTTATTCACATCCATATCGCCCGGCATTCTGCTTAATTCCAGACATTTGTTTGATTTATTGGTATGTCCTCAATAACCCTGGGCAAAACGTTGATTCAGTATCTGGCGGGGATAAACCCCGCCACTACGATATTTATACAAAACCATGTAGGGGAGGGCTTTATGCCCTCCCGGAGCATTGTTGCCCTGACTTATTGAGATGTTACATTTCTTGACATTTATTTTAATTCTGATTAATAAGAAAGTATGGTAAAAATCGTTGCCCCTGTATGTCCGTAGCATATCTCCCAGCGAGGCAACCGTCGCCGGCAGACCTTTTTTTAGATGATTTCATGATCCCATCAATTAGGACATGGTGAAAGGAAAGGCAAAATGCATCTTAAACAATCCGATTTATTTTTAGGGATGGGCCACAATTTTCTTAAAGAGACCATGGCAATATCTGAAAAAGTGTACTTTAATGACAGGGCATTTATTTTCCGCGAAGGGGAGCCCACGAATTATTTCTATATCATCATCAAGGGAAAAATCAGCTTGCTGCTGGGAGATCCCGGACAGGTGATATATACAACTTCCGGCATAGGGGAACTCTTCGGCTGTTCAAGCCTTCTTGGCCGGAATACTTATTTTGTTTCAGCGCAATGCATGGAATCATCGGTATTGCTCAGTTTTGATCAACAAAAAATGAACAAAATTCTATACAATGATATTGATAACAGTATTCTTTTTTTTAAACAACTTGCCGCAACGCTTGGCAATCGTTTGATGCAAATGTACCAGAAAAATTTAGAACTGACGCCAACAGCGATAGTGGATTGAGGAAAGGTGCCAAAATATGAAACCCCCGGATGTAAAACTAACGGATATTCATCAGACTTTAGCAAGCTGCGAGTTATTTAAAGGGTTTGAACAAAAAGCAATAAATATGATCGCTAAAATCTGTCAGGTCAAAACTTACAAAACCGCTGATTTTGTTTATCAGCAGGGAGATTTTGGGGAGTATCTCTACATTATCGCCGAAGGCCAGGTGACTCTGGAAAGAACCATGAATACCGGCTCCCGTGAAGGTCGGGTGGTCATTACAATTCTCGGAAAAGGCAGAGTGTTTGGTTGCTGGTCGACTATTTTAGATGAACCTCATAATATGCTGCTCACGACTTTCTGCCAAAAGCCTGCCAAAATTATTTTATTAAAGGGTGGCGACCTTAGAAAACTGATGATCCGTGATACGCAATTTGGATTTAACGTCTTGGAAAGACTATGCTTTTTGCTCCGCGACCGAGTCCAGGCAGCCTATGGAGCCATGGAAAAAATTTGATATTGTACCGATCATGCGCGTGTTGAAGGAGTTATGAATGCTTCCGGAGCTCACTGCTGAAGAAAAGTCCATCCTTGACGATGTTAAGACCGACCTTGCTGAAATCAGTAAAGAGAGAAGCAAGCTCATCCCCATACTTCAATTTATCCAATCAAAAATCAACTATCTTCCCCAGGTAGCGATCAATCTGGTCGCTGACCACCTGGACATTTCACCTTCCGAGGTTTACGGAGTCGCAACATTTTATAATCAATTCCGATTTAATCCGCCCGGTAGAAACCCGGTGAAGGTCTGCATGGGGACTGCCTGTCATGTCAGAGGCGGCGATATTATTCTCGAAAATTTTGAAAGAAAACTGGAAATTAAAGAAGGCGAAACCACACCGGACAGGGAATTCAGTGTTGAACGTGTGGCCTGTGTCGGGTGTTGTGCCCTGGCGCCGGTGGCTATTATGGGGGAAACCGTGCACGGCCACATGCAGCCCAGCAAAGTGGAAGGCCTGGTATTAAGGGTCCGGATAGAAAAAGAAAAACAGGAACGGGAAAAACAAAAAAATGAACCCGGCAAATAAAGTACACACCAATTCCCAATATAATGCGCTGCGACAAAAGGCCGAGAAAAAGCGTCAGGCCTTTTTAAATGAGCCCGTCCCCAAAATTCACATTGGTATGGCGACCTGCGGGATTGCCGCCGGCGCACTGGATACGAAAGCGGCCTTTGAAGACGCGCTGGCCAGGCACAGTGTCAATGCCCGGATTCATACGGTGGGATGTATCGGCCATTGTTATGCCGAACCTTATGTGATCATCGATCATCCGGATTCCGGTTTCCCGCCGATATTCTATCATGAGGTGACCCCCGGAAAAGCCGGCATGCTCACCAATCTCTTTTTAAAGGAAGGGGATCCCCGTTTTGAACATGTCCTTGGTGCCACCGTGCAAAATGAGATGATTCCGTGGATCATGGATTTTCCCCGGTTTAATCTGGAAAAGCGCGTTGTCATGGAAAAATGCGGCCGCATCGATCCGGAAGATATTGACGAGTATATTGCCGAGGATGGGTATTCAACATTGGCTGACATATTACAGCGATCACCTGAAGAGATTATCAAGGAAATAAAGGATTCCGGCCTGCGGGGAAGAGGCGGGGCCGGGTTTTCCACCGGACGGAAGTGGGAACTGTGCGCCAATACGTCACAAAATGACAAACTGCTCATCTGCAATGCGGATGAAGGGGATCCCGGTGCTTACATGGATCGCACCATACTGGAAAGCAACCCCCATCAGGTTTTGGAAGGCATGATTATCTGCGCCTATGCGGTTGGTGCTGATAAAGCCATTGTTTATGTGCGGGCGGAATATCCGCTGGCGGTTAAAATTATAACCCAGGCAATACAGCAGGCAAAGGAACTCGGACTTCTGGGGCATCATATTTTAGGCAGTTCGTTTGATCTTGACATCGACGTCTTCCAGGGATCCGGTGCCTTTGTTTGCGGTGAGGAAACAGCTCTGATCCGATCCATTGAGGGGTTTCGCGGTATGGCCAGACACCGGCCGCCATATCCGGTGGAACGCGGACTCTGGGGGAAGCCCACCGTCATCAACAACGTCAAGACCCTGGCCACCGTTGTCCCTGTTTTAAGCAACGGCTCAGCCTGGTACAGAGAAATCGGCACTGAAAACAGTCCTGGGACCGCGATTTTTTCCGTTGTCGGCAATGTGGTCCACCCTGGACTAGTAGAGATTCCCATGGGGGTCACCTTGCGAACGCTCATCTTTGATATCTGCGGAGGGATCCCCGGGAAAAAGAAATTTAAAGCCGTTCAAATCGGCGGGCCTTCCGGTGGCTGCTTGCCTGAAGAATTATTAGATACGCCCATCGATTTTGACTCATTGACCGAGACCGGTGCGATGATGGGATCCGGCGGCATGGTCGTAATGGATGAGGACACCTGCACAGTGGATATTTCACGTTATTTCCTTGACTTTACGCAAAAGGAATCCTGTGGGAAATGCACGTTTTGCCGGATCGGCACCTTTCATTTGCTATCCATTCTGGAACGAATTACAAAGGGCGAAGGACGGGATGGGGACATAGAACAGCTAAAGCAGTTAAGCGAGGACATCAAAAACGGCTCTCTCTGCGGATTGGGGAAAACGGCTCCCAATCCGGTTTTAACCTCCCTACGGTACTTTATCGATGATTATGAGGCCCATATCAAAGAAAAACGATGTCCCGCTATGATGTGCCGTCCGCTGATTGCGTATTACATAGATCTTGACAAATGCGCCCGGGGCTGTGATGCCTGTGTTGGATGCTGCCCGGTGGAGGCGGTCTTTAACACAAGCAATCGAAAAAAAGGGATTGATCAAATTTTGTGTGTCAAATGCGGTGAATGTCTGGTGGCCTGTCCGCCGGAATATGACGCCGTCATAAAGGTATCACCGCCGGAACTGGCACCGATTCTTGAACGCCCGCCAGAACCGGTTAAAAAGGCATAAGTAAATGATTACAATTCGGGTAGACAATAAAAAATTGACGGTCAAAGAGGGAACCAATCTGCTTAAGGCCTGTTTAGACAATGATATTTATATCCCGAATTTATGCTATGTTGAGAAAATGAGTCATCCACCGGCCTCCTGCCGCTTATGTTTCGTCGAAATAGAAGGGGAAAAACACCCCATCCCGGCATGTACTGTGAAGGTTACCCGGGAAATCGTTGTAAAGACGGATAGTCCCGGCGTGCGACAACTCCAGAAAGTGGCCCTTCAACTTCTTTTGTCAGTGCATCATTTGGACTGCCGAAACTGCGAGGCCAATAGAAAATGCGCTCTGCAAAAAATCGCCAAATTTTTAAACGTCGGGTTAAAATCCAAACATCTGGATCATTTCCTAAAGGAAATGGAAATCGATCAAAGGCACCCGTTCCTCAATTATTACCCGAACCGGTGCGTGCTTTGCGGCAGGTGTATTCATGTTTGCCGCGACCGGAACAAACAGGCGCAGTTAACCTTTGCCAATCGGGGGTTTGACACGGTAATCAGCTTTTTTATAAAACCGGGGGCCCCTCCGCTCCAATGTGATGCTTGCCGTGCCTGTATCGAAGCATGCCCTGTCGCGGCAATTCTACCTAAAATTTCAAATTAGCCGGAGTCTTCAGGATCACCATAAAAAATGGATAACCCAACCCGGCCTAAAATAAATAAAAAGATCATTATTGCTTTAATATTTGCCACCGTCCTGGTGCTGACCGCTGGTGCCGTACTGGACCTGTGGCTAAACCGGGAATTGAAAAAAACGGCCAGACAACAGTTTAATGATCAACAAATGGTCATTGCCCGTAACATCAACCATTTAATTACCAACAAACTGGATTTTTTAAAAAAAGAAATCCTTCTCACCGCTAAGAAAATCCCTGCCGGTCCATTTGACCCGAAAACAGCGGAAACAAAAATTTCGGAAAATCTTTCCCGGGTGGCTGAACGCGGTGTGATCTCCATTGAGATAACTGATAGTGCCGCCATGAAGTCTTATATTTACGCACCGCATAGATACTGGTTTGAAAAAAAAGAACCGGTTGATAAAAAATTTGATGATGTTTTAAATTCTGTAGAATCATCTGAAGAAAATGGAATATGGATATCTTCTGCTGAAAAAGAACCTTCTGGTATCATGTTGAAGATGGGCCGGTATCTTTCCGGCTCAACTCCAAAAATAATGGTTTTTAAAATAAATATGTCCTGGTTCCTAGGCCCGCTATTACAAAATGTTCGTTCCGGAAAAACCGGATACGCCTGGATTATCGATGATAACGGCATGTTCGTCTTTCATCCGGAACCCGGGTTCATCGGAGAAAATGCGTTTAAGGCACGTAAAAAAAAAGAACCCGGCCTTTCTTACCGAAATATCAACTTTATTCAAAAAGAAAAAATGCTCAAAGGGCTGGAAAGCACGGGATCATACTCGACCGGCTGGCACCGGGGAATTACCGGTAAAATTGAAAAACTCATTGCCTACTGCCCTGTCGATATCTCTGCCACTCCACCGCAAAAATGGTCGGTGGCGGTGGTCGCCCCGGTTTCGGAAATAGAAGAATCCATCAACAGGATAAACGTATGGCGTTTTTTGTTCCAGACGATGATCATTGGAATTATCCTGCTGGCCGGCCTGAGTATTATGATTCTGGAAATAAGGTGGTCACGGGCACTTGAAAACAAAGTCAGCGTAAGAACAAAAGATCTCAAAAAATCAGAAGAAAAATACCGGTCCCTGGTGGAAAGCGCAGACGATTTTATTTTTACGATTGATTCTGAAGGTAAATTCCAGTCCATGAACAGCTTTACTGCCAATTTTTTCGGGGGCAGTCCGGATGACTTTATTGGAATAGAGATTCAAAAAGTTCTCACAAAGGAGGCGGCAAAAAAACAATTAAAAATGCTCGACCTTGTTTACAGGCACAAACGAAGCGTTCGGGATGATTTCCAACTCAGGATGGGAGACCATCAAATATGGATCAGCGCCAATTTCATGCCCATCCGGGATGATAGCGGAAAAGTGAGCACTGTTTTGTGCATTGCAAGGGATATTACCGAAGCGAAAAACCTTGAAAGGCAACTGGTAAACACGGAAAAACTTGCCGCCCTCGGAACCCTGGCGGCAGGCGTTGCCCATGAAATCAATAATCCCCTGGGGGTGATCCTCGGTTTCTGCGATCTGTTAATCCGAAAAAAAGAAAAAGGGTCTCAGGAGTTTGAAGATTTGAAAACCATTGAACGGCAGGGAAATCACTGCAAGCAGATTGTGGAAAATCTGCTGCGGTTTGCACGCCATGGGGAAGGGACTTCAACATATTCAGATGTGAACCAATGCTTAAATGAAGTAACCGGTATTGTGGCGCATACTCTGGAAATTAATGATATTGAACTGATAATGGATCTAAACACCCAGATCCCGCCTGTACGGGGAAATCCCCGAGAACTCCAGCAGGTCTTTTTAAATCTGATCAACAATGCAATCGCAGCCATGAAAGAAAACGGGTCGCTGACAATCCGCACCGCTATCGACAATTCACGTCAAAAGGCAATTATTCAGTTTAAAGATACCGGAACAGGCATAAAAAATGAAGACCTGGACCATATCTTTGAACCTTTTTTTACCACCAAACCGGAGGGGGAAGGGACGGGTCTGGGGCTGTCGGTCAGCTATGGTATAATTTCCAAGCTTGGCGGCATGATTGACTGTGTCAGTAGCCCGACTGGTTCTACAGACGGACGGCATGGAACAATTTTTACCGTAAAAATACCCACCCAAAAACAGGAGGCGTAATGGCCGGCAGGATATTAATCGTAGACGACGAAAAAGACATGCTGACACTGTTAACGAGAATCATATCAGAAGAAACGGATCATCACGTGACAGCCGACGGTGACCCTTTAAATGCACTCAACCGGTTTAAAAATGAACCGTTCGATCTCGTAATAACAGATTTAAAGATGCCTAAAATGGGCGGAATGGCCCTGCTCAAAGAAATGAAAAAAATCCGGCCGGAAATTTCCGTTGTTGTAATAACCGCCTACGCGACAATTGAAACTGCCGTAGAGGCGGTCAAGCTGGGGGCATATGACTACATCACCAAGCCGTTTAAACGCGAGCGAATACTCCTGACCATTGATAAGGTCTTGTCATGGCAAAAAATGCTGGCGGAAAATATAACCCTTCGCAAAGTACTCGCTGAAAAGGAAGGCGTTCCGCCAATGATCGGCGCAACCCCGCGAATAAAAAAACTCTTTGAAAAAATAAAACAGGTTGCCCCCACGACCGCTACCGTGCTGATTACCGGTGAAAGCGGCACCGGAAAGGAACTGGTCGCAAAGGCGCTTCATCACAACAGCCGGAAAAAAAATGAAAAAATGATTACCGTAAACTGTACGGCGATCACTGAAAACGTGATTGAAAGCGAACTGTTCGGTCATGTGAAAGGGGCGTTTACCGGGGCATGGAAGGACAAAAAAGGACTGGTTGAAATCGCGGACGGCGGCACTCTTTTTTTAGATGAAATCGGCGATTTAAGCCTTTCCATGCAGACAAAACTCCTGCGTCTCATTCAGGAAGGTGAGTTTAAACCCGTGGGGAGCACCTTCACAAAAAAAGCGGATATCCGGTTTATCGCCGCGACAAATCACTGTCTTGAGGAAGATATTAAAGAAAAACGATTCAGGGAAGACCTGTTTTATCGATTAAATGTCATTCGGATTGAAATCCCTTCGCTCAATGAACGAAAAGAAGACATTCCCCTTCTGGCCCGGTTTTTTTTAAAAAAATATGCCCTTCTTAACCAAAAAGATATCTTCGATTTTACGCCGGATGCCATCAGTGCCCTTTTATCTCAGGATTTTCCCGGTAACATTCGGGAGCTGGAAAACCTCATTGAACGCAGCGTTATTTTCAGCAACGGTGAACGCCTCGGTCAAAGGGATTTATTTCCGGACAATACGCCAAGCAATATACCGGACATCATATGCCCGGAATTCAGCCGGGAGATTATGGACCTGCCCTTCCGGGAGGCGAAAGAGAAAATGATTCAATTATTCCATGTGCAATACATCCAATCCGTCCTTGAAAATTCCGGCGGGAATATCAGCCGGGCGGCAGAACAAGCCGGCATTCAAAGGCAGTATTTGCACCGGCTGATGAAAGAGGTGAAGATAAACGCCGAAGCGTATAAATCAAAACCTGAAAAAAGCACTTTTTGAACATGAAATTTTCTACAATAAGCTCCGGAATGAAGTAGGAGAAATTCAACATGTATTTCCCGGTTGCCGATATCGAATTAAATCCGTTCATACCCCCTGCAATCGCTTTTATTATTTCTTTCTTCACCTCCATGGGAGGTGTCTCCGGTGCATTCCTGATTTTACCCTTTCAGGTCAGCGTACTCGGCTTTAATACCCCGGCGGTAAGCGCTACCAATCAGCTTTTCAACATCGTTGCAATTCCCAGTGGCGTGTATCGGTATATCCGGGAGGGACGCATGGTATGGCCCCTGACATGGGTCGTTATCATCGGAACATTGCCCGGCGTATTCATCGGCGCTGTCCTGCGCGTTCAATATCTTCCGGATCCTAAAAATTTCAAAATGTTCGCGGGGTTCGTGTTGCTTTATATCGGGGCCAGACTGCTGAAAGATCTTCTAAAAAGAAAAAATTCTGAAAACAATAATGTTTCCACTGAAGAACAATTTCAACAACTGGTTAAATCATACACCCCGGAACCGGGACAGAGACAATTACCGAAAGTCATTATAAAAAAATTCAATCTATCTCATATTGTTTATGAGTTTTATGGTCAGGAATTTGATATCAATACGCCGGGCATAATCGCGCTCTGCTTTATTGTGGGAATTATCGGCGGTGTTTACGGGATTGGCGGCGGGGCGATTATTGCGCCGTTTTTTGTCAGTTTTTTTGGTCTTCCGGTGTATACCGTGGCAGGCGCTTCATTGATGGGAACATTTGTCACTTCAATTGCCGGTGTCCTGTTTTATCAGGCCATCGCGCCGTTTTATCCGGATATGGCCGTTGCGCCGGACTGGGCTTTGGGATTTCTGTTCGGCATCGGCGGCTTTGCCGGCATGTATTGCGGGGCAAGGGCTCAGAAATTTGTTCCTGCGAAAAGAATCAAATGGATTTTGGTTGCCTGCCTGCTATTTGCTTCGGCCAAATATATTTTTGATTTTTTTGTATCTTCTTAAATAGTGCAATTATCTTTATAAAACATTTCAGCTTGCCAAAATCGATATCGACATTATTTTAGTTCGTATACAAATTACTTCAGATTCTTTGTTCTTAAAAAGGAAAACCCCATGTCCTTAGTAACCGCAGACCGGTTGGAGAAAACCTATCAAATCGATGAAATTTCAGTTAATGCCATTCGCGGTGTCAATTTTACCATTGAACCGGCATCCTTTGTTTCATTTGTCGGGCCGTCTGGTAGCGGTAAAAGCACTTTGCTCAATATGATTGGCTGTCTTGATCCGCCGACAAACGGCTCTTTACAGGTTGTTGGCCGGGACATCACCCGAATGGATCGTAAGCAGGCGGCGCGTTTTCGGGGTGAGCACATCGGTTTTGTGTTCCAGGACTTTAATCTGATACCGGTATTGACGGTCTTTGAAAACGTGGAATATCCCTTGCTTATGGTACAGAACCGTCCGGCCCAAGAACGTAAAAAACGGGTGAACGACCTACTCGAAGCCGTCGGCATGGGGGACCAGGGCGGCAAATATCCAAGCCAGATATCCGGCGGGCAAAAGCAGCGGGTAGCTGTGGCCCGTGCTCTGGTAACCAATGCCAAACTGGTTTTGGCAGATGAGCCAACCGCAAACTTAGATGGGAAAACAGCCAACCGGATTATCAGCCTGATGAAAAAAATGCGTGATGAATTTAAAACCACCTTTATTTTTTCCACCCACGACCCGAAGGTGATGCAAAACGCGGAAATCGTTTTTACCCTTGAAGACGGTAAGCTCCATCAACGGCAAAACCATAACGGAGGAGGCCATGGTTAATATTATAAAAATTGCCGCCCGTAACCTGCGGCGGTATTTGCGACGGACGTTGCTGACGTCAGCCTTGATTACGCTGGGCGTGGTGGCGGTGCTGCTGTTTATTTCCATCACCGGATCATTTAAAGAAATGATGGTCGGCCAGATTACGGACTCCATGCTCGGCCATATACAGGTCCACCGCAAAGGATATCTGGCTTCCATTGACAACCTGCCGCTCAATCGAAACCTGAACCAAAGCCAGGTGGCAAAGGTGGAAGAGATTTTAAGGGATATCGATAGGGACACAGACGCAGTGGAATCCTTTTCCATGCGGATTAAACTCGGGGCCATGTTCAGTAATTACACCGAAACCACCAATATCCGGCTAAATACGGTTATCCCCGAGCAGGAGGTCAAGACCGTTCCGTTGCTTCCCGACCGCATTATTAAAGGGCAAAAAAAAGAGGCTTTACTGCAAAAAGGTGAAATCCTCGTCCCCGAACTGATTGCCAATGGCATGAAAGTAAAAGTGGGTGACAGTGTCGTGCTGGTGGCCAATAACAAGGACGGATCGGTCAATGGAAAAACGTTCACGGTCAGTGGCGTTCTTGAAGGCATTTCCGGCCCCGGGGGCCGGGATGGGGTCATTCATTTAGATGATGCCCGGGAATTGCTGCGCATTAACGGCGTTGAAATCAGTGAAATCGCCATCCGCCTGAAAAACATGGACCATCTTTCCATGGTTTTTTCCAGGCTCAAGGCCGGGCTTGAACCCCTGCGGGACAAAAAAGACAGGTCAATATTTGAAGTGCATACATGGGAAAAACTGACGCCGTTTTACAATATCGCTAAAATGATTGACCTGATGACCTTTTTTATTAAAATCATGCTGGTGGCCATTGTTCTGGTTAGCATCATGAATGTAATGATCATGGCCGTTTACGAGCGGATTAATGAAATCGGTACCATTGCCGCCATCGGCACATTACCGGGTAAAATTATGGCCCTGTTCGTCACCGAAGGGTTTCTGCTGGGTGTGCTTGGCACGGCTGCCGGAACGGTGATCAGCCTGATCAGCATTGCGCTGATCAATGCCGCTGAAATTACCTTTAACTTCGGCCGGCAATCCGATCTCTTATTGGCACCGGTCATCGGCGCAGGAGATGTCATCACCATTGTTCTGATCGTAATCGCCATCTCTGTTTTAGCCAGCCTGCAACCGGCCTTTAAGGCGGCAAGAATGGACCCGATCACCGCTCTTCGGCATGTGTAATTATCTAAAAGGAGGCATCTATATAATGATTCAGCGCATAATTTCATCAATTCCCCGAAAACTTTTTTTAAACATATTTGTTTATGGGATTTTGATTTTGTTTTTAGCTGGCCCGTCAGCAGCCCTTGACGGCAATGAAATTCTGCTGCAGGTGGACCGTAACCTCCAGCCCGAATCCTATGAAATGTACCGCAAGCTCATCAACATTGAACCGGACGGCAGCAAAAAGGAGTATGTCCTTTACACGGTTAAAAAGGGGCAGGACAAAATGGTCGCCCTGTTTCTTTCCCCGGCCAGCGAAAAAGGGAGAGCCACCCTTCGGCTGGGTGACAATATGTGGCTTTATATCCCCAACGTGGGAAAACCGCTGCGAATCACAAGTCTGCAGTCGGTTGTCGGCGGCGTTTTCAACAATTCAGACATTTTGCGCTTAGATTACAGTGCGGAATATAATACCGCCATTTTAGAGGAAACCGCGGAAGCCTACGTCCTTGACTGCAAGGCCAAAACGTCATCAGTGGCCTATGACCGGTTGAAAATGAATGTGGACAAAAAAACCATGACTCCTGTTACCATTGAATGCCATGCCGCCAGCGGCATGCTGATCAAAACCCTTTATTACAAAGAAATTAAAGAATTCAGCGATGGTCTCTCACGTCCATCGGTTCTTGAAACGGACAGTCCCTTATATAAAGGGTATAAATCCGTTATGATTTATGCAAAGATTAATAAAAAAGAATTTGCCGATGAGGTATTTACCTTAAATTATCTGCCCAGAGTTGATGAATTGCGATGAAAAAAGGCTGTGGACGAATATTTTGCCGTCTCCTTTTTTTTGCAGCCGTCCTGTTCCTGTTATTTTCGCACGCCAATGCGGCGCCTGAAGAGGATTACAGTTTTGATTTAAAGGCGTTTGAATCCAAACCATTTGAATTCGGGGGGTATGCGGAAATTAAGTGGGAACATATGGACCTGAATAAAGAAGGTGCCTTCTACACGCTCAATTTTAATGATGACCCTCGCAGCACACTCGACCGTTTTACCGGCACCCTGCAGCTTGGCGGGCGTTATAAAAAAGGGATCTGGGCATTTAATGGGCTGCTGAACGCTGCCGGTCGTCATGATAATAACGGCTGGTCGGATTCTGTGGATATTTTTGAAGCCAACTTAAGTCTCAAGCCAACGCCCTTTGCCATTATTGACCTTGGAAAAAAAACGTTTAAATGGGGCAAAGGGTATGCCTGGAATCCGGTGGGATTTATTGACCGGCCCAAAGATCCCAACGACCCCGAAGAAGCAATGGAAGGATATATCGTAACCGGGCTGGACCTGATAAAAAGTTTTAACGGATCTTTACAGACAGTCGCCCTGACGACAGTTGTTCTGCCGGTGTGGGAGGGTGTGAATGAAGATTTTGGCGAAAAGGATCATGTCAACTTTGCTGGCAAGCTTTATATGCTCTATCGGGATACGGATATTGATCTTGTGGTGTTTACCGGCAACAGCCGCTCAACCCGATTCGGTGCCGATTTTTCAACAAACCTGACAACTAATTTTGAAATCCACGGGGAATTTGCTTATATTACCGATTACCAACAAAATTATCTTTCTGAAATCAGGGCATCAACCCCCCGCAAGGGTTCGATCAAAAAATACCTGGCCGGACTGCGGTATCTGACTGAAAATGATATCACCACTATTATTGAATTGTATCACAATGGCGCCGGTTTCTCGGAATCGGAACTTGCAAATTTCTATCAACTGGTTGACGATGCTGACACAAATCTGCAAAATACCGGGTCCGACACCCTTTTTCACACCGCTGAAAGCATTTCCGATATGGGATATGCCGCTCCACAGTTAGGCCGCAATTATCTGTATCTTAAAATCAACCAGAAAGACCCGTTTGACATCCTTTACTTTACCCCGGGACTGATTGCCATTTTAAACCTTGACGATCAGAGCTTTTCCATCACTCCTGAAATACTGTATACCGGTTTTACCAACTGGGAACTCCGGATGCGGATGACGTTTCTAAACGGCGGAAATCACACCGAGTTTGCGGAGAAACAAAACGAAAATAAGCTGGAGTGCCGTATCCGATATCATTTTTAATGGCTTCGTAAATCCTGACCGGACGGGACTGCGTTGCGCTGCATCCTTCGTTTCTTCAAAGTACGAAAAGTACGAATCATCACTGACGAATTTGCGCGCCTTGCCAATTTTACGCGAATGGTGAACTTTTATACTTTGCCATCGAAATCTGACTTTTTACGAGTGTATCATTTTTTCTGGTTCGAGAGAAAAACCGGCTGCCGGTTGCATATATTTACAGGGATTTATCGATAAAACTTTTTAATCAAAGGGTTAATCTGTCGCGCAAGATTTTCTCCCATGAAAATCATACCCTGATCACCGGGATGCAGGAGATCAGATGAAAGCCCTCCGACATTATTTAAAACTTCTGATCCTTCAAGCAAATATACGTTTTCACAGGGACAATCTTGAACCGCCTTGTGGAGTGCTTCGCGATAATCATCCGGCGAACCTTTATCTTCCATACCAATAAAGGAATCTCCGAACTCTCTTGAATACGGAAAAAGAGTAATGCAGATAACCGGTCGTCGGGGGTTTGATCGGCAGATGGTGTTGATCATATAGGATGCCCGTTCATAAAAAAAAGAAAGCGGGAATTTAAGCATATTGACGGAAAGGGCCAGTGTCGCGAAGTTCCAGTCTGTTCGTGCAGCAATATAATCTGCGATTTCAGGTTCACAAAACGCTGAACCGCCGCACCCTAGATTAATTACGTCCGCACCAAGACGTATGCCGACCTGTTCCACATAAGTTAAATGCGGAGCGGTGGCGTTGCCATGCTCGGTAATTGATGTGCCGTAAGCTAAATATCTCAATCGGGGCAGTTCGTCACGGTTTGGGGGCCTGCAATTATAGCCTTTAATGCCATGTATATACATTGCATCTCCGGCCATTAGAAGCCGACAGACTTTAGGAGAAAAGGGAAGGTTTGATAATTTGTACTGATCATACATAGTCATCTGATCCGGCGCCGGTACGTGAATAACAGATATGTCATCTTTAATTTCATATCTTTCCGGGCTTTGAAACGGACCATAAAATACTTCAACGATTCCAAGCCCTTTTGGGCATGAAAGTTCTATACTGACCGGATGATCGCTCTCAAATCGAATTTCTGCGCAGGCCGAATGACACATCTGGATCTGGGCGTCGGGATTAAGTTTTAACCGAACTGATTCAGGGATCCGTTGCATCCGGAGTCCCGGAAAGCCATCAACAGAAACAAGGTCTTCAATATTATGCAGTTCAACTTTTTCGTAAATCATTGGCTGATGTTAATCCAAAGTTCCATTTATATAATGTTCTGCAATATACAATGTCAGATTTGATTTCAACTAATTCACATAATTTATCACGAAATGTCCAATCCCAGTTTTTTCAATGCCTCTTCAAGACGGATCATGCCGATGGGGCGTCCGTTCCTTACCACAGCGATTGTTTTCATATTATGATCCACCATCAATTCGACGGTATATATCACTTTATCTTCAGGCGTTACCGTATAATTTGTCGGCGTTTCTTTCCTGTAAGGCAGGAGAATTGTTTTTACTTTTATGGTCTCCATCTTTCACCCCACCGGTCTTTTGTGAAGTTTATTCGTTTTATGATTGGGTTATGATTTGTATACCAGGTATGAGAGGTATCCAATATAGCAGCATAAAAGGACAACTCCGTCTTTTCGGGACACGATGCTGTCCTTCCACATCATGACCAGCGGCAAAAAACTGACCAGCATCATCACACCATAGTCGATAATCAGGCCGCTTTCAATAAATCCGCCGGTGATCGGGATCGGCCGGATCATGGAAGCGGCCCCGATAACGCTCAATATATTAAACACATTGCTTCCGATCAGATTGCCGATGCTGATATCCATCTGTTTTCTCATGGCTGCCACCACTGAGGTGGCAAGCTCCGGCAGCGATGTGCCAAAGGCAACAATGGTGAGCCCGATAAATTTTTCATCCACACCAAACTTCTTCATGACGATGACGGCCGCATCGATAAGCACCTGGGCGCCGATTACCACGCACGCGATCCCCACAACAATAAAAGCAATCTGTTTTGCCCGCGACTCGACAAATCCGATATCATCCAGTTCCGCCTCAGCTTCACCCTCGATAACGGAACCGGCCCCTGCCTGGGCAAGCTTGAATTCTCTGGTTGATAAATAATAATTATAAACCGTATACAGAATAACGCCGCCAAAGAGCGTAACCCCTTCAATTCTGGAGATTTCAGAATTTAAAGAAATAAGCAGAAGATATACTGAAATAATGAGCATCAGCGGGATATCCCTTTTAACCACGGATCTATCAGCCGTGATCGGCATTAAAAAAGAAGCCATGCCAAGAACAAGTGCGATATTACAGATATTGCTTCCCACAACATTGCCCACCGCGATCATGCTTTTATTCTGAATTGAGGCAATCACACTCACAACCAGTTCCGGGGCGGAAGTTCCAAACGCAACCACTGTTAATCCAATGACTATCGGCGTTATGCCAAGACTCCGGGCAAGGCTGGCGGAACCTTTTACAAGCCATTCCGCACCGTAATAAAGCATCACAAATCCCACAACCAAAAGCACATACTGAAGTATCATAAGTTCCTTCCTGGCATTTTCCGGTCAATTTCTTTTACAATAGCAGATGTTTCATAATCAAGCTTTCATGTAAGCTTGTGATTTACGTTTCCGAATAAACCCCTTCTTTACTTCTTTTGCGTATACGTCATGATAAAAAAGGTCAATTGAAAACAATATAAAAGAGTTAGTGTTTTGTCCGTCCAGTCCCCCTGCCCGGATTTAATGCCGGCACATATTCTGATTTCGTTTTAGACAGATACACTTTTTGATAAAAAACCGGATCATTTTTTATAAAATTTTATGTAATAAATTTGACAGAACTTAAAAGAGTAAAAGGAGGGAAAGATGACAAATCAAGAACAAGTAACCGGATTTGAAATTTCACAAAAACAGGGAGAGGAACGAACGACGCACAATCCCTTGTTCTGAAGAGATTGCCTGGCGTCGTTCCTTACCCCACAATGACGACTGGAATAGGGATTTTACGCTCATACATTGATATTATATTTTAAAAAATCTACGTTCAAGCCCAGTTTTTTTAATGCATCTTCAAGGCGCACCATGCCAATGGGCCGTCCACTTCTGACGACTGAGACAGATTTAATATTTTTTTCCAGCATCAATTCAACGGCATATATCAGTTTATCTTCAGGCGTTACCGTATAATTTATCGGCATGTCCTTCCTGCAAGGCAAAAGAATTGATTTGACTTTTTTTATATGCATCTTTACCTGTCCGCCTATTGATATATCACTCCTTAAAGCCTTAAAGCCTTACAGCCTCATCCGAAGCCTTTTGCTCTTCTTTAGTTTTTTGTTTTTATTTTTTTGAGAATTGTCTATCATTTCAGATAATTCCTTTACATCACAGGGCTTAGGAAGATAGTCAAAAGCGCCTAACTGGATTGCTATCATGGCAGTGTCAACGCACCCATGTCCTGTCAGTAGAATTACCTGCAGCTGGATGTCTAATTCATTGATTTTTTTTAGCGTTTCGATCCCGTTCATCCCCGGCATTTTTAAATCAAGCACCACCACGTCATACGCTTCTTTTTCAAGGACGCGAATTCCTTCTTCTCCACTGTTGGCTGTTTCGGTCTGGTATCCTCGTGTGTTCAACAATTTTGCCATGTTTTGGGAAAATACGACTTCATCATCTATGATCAGCACTTTTAATTCATTCATTTTTTAAACCTCCTTATATCATTACAACTAACAGTTTTTTTAATAATTTTAATATTATTCAATTTGCACCCATCGCCGCTAAAATGGCCATATGCGCGGAATCACAAAACTGGCAGTGATCCACATGATCAAATTCATGGGCACGCCGATTTTAAGAAAATCGGAAAATTTATATCCGCCAGGCCCGTAAACCATCATGTTGCACTGGTACCCGATGGGGGTGGCAAAACTTGCGGATGCGCCCAGCATTATGGCAAAAATAAATGGCGTGACATCGACACCCAGTTTTTGCGCCGTGGCCATGGCAATGGGGAACAGTATCAATGCGGCCGCGTTATTGGTGACCATCTCGGTGAGAATTGAAGTAGTAAGATATAACGCCGACAGAATCAGCCAGGGGTTGTCTTTTGCCAGCCCGACCATTTGAGCGGCAATGAATTCAGCCGCGCCGGTTGTCTGCATCGCTTTTCCAATACCGAAAGCGGCAATAATAACCATCAGGACTTGCGTGTCGATGCTCTTTAGCGCCTGGACCGGTGTGATGCATCGGGTAATCAAGAGAATCGAAGACGCAATAAGGGCTGCCTGGAACATATTAATTTTAAAGATTGAAGCTGACAACACCATGCCAATCAGAACCACAATAGCGAATATAGCTTTATTATAACGGGGTTCCGATATTTCTTCCAGTTGACTGATGAGATAAAAATCCCGCGAATTGCGTTGCCGCTCATAAAAGGAAGGGTGTGTTTCAAGCAGCAGTGTATCGCCCGACTGCAGCACGATGTCACCGATGGTTCCCTTAATCTGACTGCCGGCCCTGGATACCGCGACAATCACAGAATTGTACAACTGGCGGAAATGGCCCCCGACAATACTGCGCCCGATTAACTGATTGGTGGGAGAAATAACCACTTCGACCAGGCAGCGATCCGGGCGGGGGGTACTGATATTAAACATCCTGTCCATCACGGGGGTTAACCCCTTAGTCTGTTGTAATTCAGACACCATATCAGCCCCGCCAGTGAAAATAAGCCGGTCATAATTCTTAATTGTTTTTCCGGTGTCGATTGTGGGGATGGACCGGCCATCGCGAATAATCCCTATCAGGTTAATATTAAATTCTTCTGTGAATTCTGCCTGTGTTAGTGTTTTTCCATCCAAACCGCTGGACGGGTCTACCTGCATTTCTATCGTGTATTCCTTGGGATCTCCCATTTGTTCTATTGCGGATGAACGGTCAGGAAGCAGCCAGCGGCTTAGTATAAAAATTGACGCAAACATAACGATTGCACAGGGAACACCGGCCTTGGCGATTTCAAAAAAACCGATCTGGATACCGGTCTCTTTGGTGAAAATGCCGCTCACCACCAGGTTGGTACTCGTGCCGATCAGCGTACAGGTTCCACCCAGAATTGCCGAATAACTCAGGGGAATCATCAGCTTGGAAACAGGAATTTTGATCCGTTTTGCCCAGGCGCTGATTGCCGGGATGAAAATGGCCACAACCGGCGTGTTGTTCAAAAACGCGCTTAAAAAAGTAGTCGGCAACATCATGCGTAATTGTGCCGAGGCGGTTGATTTAACGCGACTGGACAGAAAAAAAGTAATGAGCCGAATCGCCCCCGTCGACTGTATTGCCGCCGCCACAACAAACAAAATGGCCACGGCTAGCATTCCCTTGTTGGACATACCAGCCGCAGCATCTGAAGGGCTTAAAATACCGACCCCAATAAGAAGGGTCATGGTCCCCATACAAATCCATTCCGGACCAATATTTGATTTTGCAAGCAATACGAACATCAGAACCACACTCGCTATTGTAAACCACATTTGCCACTCCATAGTTTCCTCCTGTTTCCTTTTTTTTAATAACAATACTTTTATGCATAAATTAAATTTCTATAAATTTATCGTTTGACGATTTCACTACATTAAAAGCAAATGCAAAGATTATACCATTGGCCACATGTGGTTATTATTATTTATTTTTTATATAACTAATTGGAATAATAATATTTAATTATCTGATTGAGTTAAGTCGGTTTCAATATCCTAATATTCAGGCGATCACCGGCAGGCACGGTGGCCTGCCCTGCGAGGTTCTGAATGAGAGTCGGTCACCGTGCTGACCATCCGCCGAATTAGAACAGAAACAATACTGTCTCCACACATTGCATTCTATAAAAGTGAAATTTTTAGTTGTCACTTAATGTCTCCCATTTGTTTACAATGGTTGAACGAAAACCTATTGCTTTGGTTTGTCTTTGCGAGGAGTGAGGAACGAACGACGAAGCAACCCCCTGTTTTATGAGATTGCTTCAGTTGTTGTGTTTCCCCGTTTTATGGCATGGTTCTTGATACAATATTAACCAATTCCGATTTGATAATAATATCTATAACCGGAGAAAAAATAAAATTGAAACATCGAATAAATAGAAAATCAAATAATATAGACCCGAACAGGGAAAGTCAGAAATATTCCCGGCTTTTCCGTAATTTTACAGTACTGACGATCGTATGCTCACTTATTCCGCTCCTGCTGGTGGGGTGGGGAATCAATATCCATTATACGAAGTTTGCAAAATCACGAATGATCAACTCCATTCAAAGCCGCGTTGAACATCACGGTAAAATTATCAAACTGTTTTTAGAAGAACACAGCTCAAAGCTCAAACTGATTGCTTTTACCCATTCAAAATCGTACCTGCGGGAACCGGCCCATCTTCAACATATTTTCGAAATGATGAACAAAGAGCACAGTGTGATAACAGATATCGGCGTCATTGACGAAAACGGCAGGCACCTGGCATACATCGGCCCTTACGATTTGATGGATAAAAACTATTCCCAGGCTTTCTGGTTTGCGGAAGCCATGGAAAAAGGAATTTATATCAGCGATATGTTTATGGGATTTCGCAAAGAACCTCATTTTATCATTGCCGTCACCCGTTCTGAAGAAGGAAAAAAATGGATTTTAAGGGCCACCGTCAACTCTCAGGCATTCCGTTCTCTGGTTGAAAACGTTAGAATCGGCAAAACCGGAGAGGTATATCTGGTCAACAGCGACGGAATTTTTCAGACCAGTCCCCGCTTTTCCGGCAATATAATGGAAAAAGCCCCTTTTCGTCCCGGGCCATATCATGATGAGGCTACCGTCAATATCTTTAAAGGCGGTAATCCGGAGTCCGGCTTTTCCAATCAAATTACAGCTGAAACATGGCTGTCAAATCCGCAATGGAAGCTTGTCGTCAAACAGGACTATTCGGAAGCGTTTGCTGATGTGAACCATGCCAATTTTGCGACACTCATTTTTCTGCATCTCAGTGCGCTCAGCATCCTGATTGTGACCATTTTTATTACGAAATACATGATCTCGATGATTAAAAAACGGGACATTGAAGCTGAAAATTTAAACCAGCAGCTCATGCAGGCCGGCAAGCTGGCATCTATCGGGGAACTTGCCGCCGGGGTCGCCCATGAAATCAACAACCCGCTCGCCATCATATTAACGGAAAGACAAATTTTACTGGATTTGTTCGGCATCACAAAAATAGATGACGCAGAGTTTTCCAGACAATTAAAGGAGTCCATGGACCAGATTGATGTCCAGGCCCTGCGGTGCAAAACCATTACCCATAATCTGCTTCGATTCTCCCGGCGCACACAGTCCATGATTGAAACAATCGATCTGAATCAATTTTTAGAAGAAGTCATTGACCTGATGGAAAGAGAAGCCAAAACAAGCGGCATTAAATTTATCCCTGATCTGGATACCAGTCTGCCGCCGATTCTTTCAGATCCTTCCCAGCTTCAACAGGTATTTTTAAATCTGATTAACAACGCCATTAACGCCCATGAAGGAAAACCGTACGGCACCATCTCCATCACCACCCGGGGTGATGAAAATAAAAAAGGCGTACAGATCACTTTTGCCGATACCGGATCAGGGATTTCCCAGGGAAACATTGAAAAAATATTTGATCCTTTTTTTACCACAAAAGAAGTGGGAAAAGGGACCGGACTGGGGCTTTCCATCTGCTATACGATCATTAAAAAACTTGGGGGGAACATAACGGTAAAAAGCAAAATCAATGAGGGCACCGAGTTTGAGCTGTTTCTCCCATTTGATCTACCGGCTGAATTAAAGGAAAGTATGACAGATGATGACCAAAACGAATTATCGTCAACACGCATAAAGATATAAAAAGGAGGGATTCAAATGATCGGAAGTAAAATATTACTGGTGGATGATGAAATTATTTTTACAAATAATATGTCAAAGCTCTTAACCAGCCGGGGTTATCTGGTGACTGCCGTAAATAATGGAGAAAGCGCCATCCGAATGCTTGAAGAAAAAGATTTCGACGTGGTGGTGCTTGACCTGAAAATGCCCGGCATGGACGGTATTACCACATTAAAAGAGATTAAAAAGCTCGGGCTTTTTACTGAAACACTCATTCTGACCGGGCACGGTTCGGTGGACACAGCCCTTGAAGCCATCAAGATCGGTGCATACGATTACCTGGCCAAACCATGTGAAATAGACGAACTGGTGGAAAAAATTGAAGGGGCGTGGCAGCAAAAAGATGCTGACGAAAAAAAAGATATGCAGGAAAAAATTCAAAAGGTGATCGAATCTCCCTCAGATGCTTTTAAGCTGTTCAAGAAAAAGAAATAAGCGTCAAATCGTATTTAGTGGAGTATAATCAAACAAGCTTATCACATAATATTTACGGATTCATGTTCTATGTCACTCGACAGGCGGTCGGCGTTGTAATCCTTCCACTGATGGTTAAACTTGCTGCGGGCTAGCTACCCCCGGCAAGTTATGAGGTGGCGATATGACGCTGCCGCCGCATCATGAGCGCGCAGGTCGGCGGTAAAAAACTTTAAAATATTTATGCGGCTTCGCAGAATATCGAAAAATTTACGGCCGGCTTGTGAGCGCTCAAAATATAAGCCTGTTCGAATCAACGCGATCCACTTGATTGATTTCCAACCGTGATGATCCTGTAAAAAGTCAGCTAACTGCCCGGTTGGCTCCTAAATTCATTATCATGAATTATTCTAAACATTTCTTGATTTTCAAAGTCAAAATAACTTTTTAAATCTTTAGTCGAAAAATTGACAAGCCTTTTAATCCCTATAAGTGTTTTCGCAGGGACTCTTCCAAAGTGGTGGGCAATTTTTAAGGTTTCTGTTTCAAGTTCGGCTAACGGGACAATTTTATCGACAATCCCGTATTGAATCCCTTCAGCCGCGGAGTATTCCTTTTTCAGAACCAAAAGTTCATAGGCTTTTCCGGGTCCGATTTTTCTGGAAAGAAAGTAAGGCCCTCCTCCTATTGGTAAGACACCAATATCAAGGTGTGAATTTCTAAAAATAGTATTTTCAGCCGCGATTCGATAATCACACGCAAGGCTCATGTTTAAAAATAAAGGAATCACATCCCCTCCGGTTGAATGAACGACTATCTTGTTTAACGCATTAATTTTTAATATCAACGAGGCATACACATTATACAATCTGTGAAGATCAAGATTCCTTTCTTTAGATTTAATGACTTTAAAAAAATTAATAAATTCCTTATGACCTGATTCTTCCAACGAAGACCGAAGAACAATCACCTTAATAAAGTCACATGCCGAAACCTTATCCAAATACGAAAGGAGAACATCCCGATTTTCCAAGCTTGTTGCCTGAATCAACAAATTTTTTTGAAAATTAATCCAAACGACTTCATCAAAAAGCCTTGTTGAAAAAAAATCAAAATCGACTTCAAGTAATTTTTTATCTTTCATCCCGCCCTCCCAATAAATTCTCAAAATATTTTTTTCGAGATATACTTTACTTTCGAATCTACCTGTTGAAATTAAAAGCAATTAATATGCCATTTTTACAAAATACGGCATCCTGGTTGAAATAAAATGTAAACTAAATGTTTCACAATCAAATTTTCATGTCACCCGGCAGATTACGCCTTTGGGAAAATTATTCCTGTCTTCATTACCGCGCACTGCAAGCAAAAAAAATAATATTTTAAAACACTAATAATATAAAATGGTTAATCCCACGTTTAACGGTAGCCATATCTATTTTCGACCTTCAATGTAACGCTGGCATGTATCTTGATTAGATAATACCTAAATGTTGCATGAAAATTGATGAGAACCTTTTCGTTATTTGAAAACAAAGGTTTCGTACAGAATCATAGAAACATAAAATATCAGCAAACACTTGAAAGGGGGAAAAATAAAAAATTTTCCAGCAGGCGGGTACATTAAATATAAATATTAAAAATTGAATAACGCAAGGAGGACCTGATGCAACACGGCTATTTTAAACTGATTTTAACAATGATCCTGTTTTTAGCACTTGCGGGAACAACGTACGCATTTGACACTACTTTTCATGGTAAAATGTGGCAAACATTCGGCGCTACCGACAATCACGCTGCAATGTATCATTCCCAGAAAAGTAATAAAACGAATTTTTTCAGTTATAACGGAGACCTTAATGACATGGGC
>JABZFM010000014.1 GCA_014237465.1 Desulfobacteraceae bacterium
ATGGTAATGCCGGGTGATAATGTAACAATATCTGCAGAACTGATCACACCGATCGCAATGGAAAAGGAATTGCGTTTTGCGGTCAGAGAAGGCGGCCGAACCGTCGGTGCCGGTGTGGTTAGTGAAATTATAGAATAGGGTTATACCAAAATGATTACAAGCACTAAAATAAGAATCCGCCTGAGAGCCTATGATCATAAACTGCTGGATCAATCCGCAAGGGACATTGTCGACACTGCCAGAAAAACCGGTGCAAAAATTGTCGGTCCGATACCCTTGCCGACGCGGATAAACAAATATTGTGTTCTTCGTTCTCCGCATGTGAATAAAAAATCCAGAGAACAATTTGAAATTCGAACGCATAAACGCGTATTGGATATTCAGGACCCGACCCAACAGACAGTGGATGCGTTAATGAAGCTTGATTTGTCCCCGGGTGTTGATGTGGACATTAAATTGTAGCATATATATAAATTTGGTGGCAGACATGAGTAACGGGATTTTAGGAAAAAAATTGGGTATGACCGGACTGTTCTCCCATGAAGGGCACTACCTGCCGGTAACTGTGGTAGAAGCCGGACCCTGTATAGTGACCCAGATCAAGACCATGGTGAATGACGGTTATAATGCGCTGCAGCTCGGTTTTGGTGATAAGAAAAAAACGCGGGTCAATAAACCGTTGCAAGGTCATTATTTAAAAAGCGGTGAAAAACAGTTCGTTGTTTTACGTGAATTCAGAATCGATAATCCGGATGATTATCAGGTTGGGCAGGAAATCACATTAGACATTTTTAATGTGGGTGAAAAGATAGAAGTATCCGGTATAAGCAAGGGACGTGGGTTTTCAGGTGTTATTAAACGTCATGGATTTCATCGCGGGCCCAAAACCCATGGAAGCCGGAATTACCGGCGACCGGGTTCAATCGGTAACAGCGCCTGGCCGGCCAAGGTCATCAAAGGAAAGAAAATGCCGGGCCAGTATGGAAATACCCGCACAACAGTCAGAAATCTTGAAATTGTGGATATCCGGCCTGAGGAAAATCTGATCCTTTTAAAAGGCGCAGTGCCGGGACCGCCCAGCGGGACCATTGAAATAAAAAAACCTAAGTTTTAATTAGTAAGGACTTTGCCGGTATAAAAGGCAGATGTCCAATTATTTATATGAAAAGAGGACGCCATGGCTGTCATTGAAGTTAAGAATATTAAAGGTGAAAAAGTTTCAGAAGTTGAAATGCCTGACAGCATATTTAATGTAGAGCCGAAAAAAAGTGTTTTGCACGAAGTCGTTTGCATGCAGCTTGCAGCTAAACGCAGCGGTACAGCATCTGTAAAACGCCGGTCAGATGTAAAAGGTAGCGGAGCCAAGCCTTTTCGACAGAAAGGCACAGGCCGGGCACGGCAAGGGGATATTAAAAGCCCTCTGTTGCGCGGCGGTGGTGTAATTTTTGGCCCGGATCCCAGATCCTATACCATGAAAGTTCATAAAAAGGTGAAACGACTTGCCTTAAAAATGGCGTTAAGCACTAAATTAAAAGAAGATATGATTACTGTGCTTGATGCGTTTGTCTTGGATCAGATAAAGACAAAGTCTGTTGTTTCCGTGCTGGAAACTTTGAAGCTGGAAAATTCCTTGATTGTCGTGGATGTTAAAAATGAAGAACTGGAACTTTCTTCGAGAAATATTCCAGGGGTTAAAGTGCTGCGGGTGGAAGGATTGAATGTTTATGATATTCTAAAGCATAAAAATCTGGTTCTGCTCGAGGCTTCAATTAAGAATATAGAAGGGAGGCTGGCAGCATGAATAAGTATCAGGTAATAAAAGCACCGATTGATACGGAGAAAACCAACCTTCAAAAGGAATTGTTAAATCAATTTTCATTTTCAGTTGACCCTGGCGCAAACCGGGTAGAAATCAAAAGAGCTGTGGAAGATATATTTGATGTCAAGGTGAAATCGGTTAAGACAATAAATGTAAAGGGTAAAGTTAAAACGCGTGGTCGAATTATCGGTAAACGAAAAGACTGGAAGAAAGCGCACGTTACATTAATGCCCGGGCATCGGATTAATTTTTTTGACGGAGTTTAGCTGGGAGTTGTATAAATGGCAATTAAGAGGGTAAAACCGACATCACACGGACGCCGATTTCAGGAATTCTCAACTTTTGAGGAAATTACGAAAACAAAACCTGAACGAAGTCTGATAAAAATTATAAAAAAAACCGGCGGTCGTAATGTAAACGGCCGGATCACTTGCCGGCATCGCGGCGGCGGCCATAAACAATTTTACCGGATAGTTGATTTTAAACGGAATAAAGACGGTATTCCGGCGCGCGTCGCAGCAATTGAATATGATCCCAACCGATCCGCCAGAATTGCATTGCTCAATTATGCGGATGGTGAAAAGCGCTATATTCTTTTACCGCTAAAGCTTTCTGTCGGAGATACGGTCATGTCAGGTGAAAATGCTGAGATCAAACCCGGCAATGCGCTTCCGTTGAGTAATATCCCTTTGGGTACGCACATTCACAATATCGAGCTTCAAATCGGAAAAGGCGGACAGCTTGTTAAAAGTGCCGGCGGATATGCCCAGTTGATGGCAAAAGAAGGACGATATGCCACCATCAAGTTGCCTTCCGGTGAAGTGAGACTTGTTCTGCAGACCTGTAAAGCCACCATTGGTCAGGTTGGTAATACGGATCATGAAAATATTTCCCTGGGTAAAGCCGGCCGATCCCGCATGCTTGGGAGACGCCCGAAGGTTCGCGGTGTTGTAATGAACCCGGTGGATCATCCCATGGGCGGTGGTGAAGGCCGATCATCCGGTGGCCGTCATCCCTGTACTCCCTGGGGAAAACCGACAAAAGGTTTTCGAACAAGAAAACGGAAACCCAGTGACCGTTTAATTGTCAAGAGACGTAAGAAATAAATAACAACAGGTGTTCTTTTCATCTGAAAGCATTATAAAAATTTGATATAATATACATTTTTTTAGGAGTGTTTATGCCTCGATCGTTAAAAAAGGGACCTTATGTGGATCCTAAAATATACAAAAAAATTGAAGCCGCTCAGGCAACACGGAGCAATAAGGTGATAAAAACATGGTCTAGACGATCTACGGTTATTCCGGAAATGGTTGCCTTAACGCTGGCAGTGCATAACGGGAAAAAGTTTATTCCGGTTTTTGTAACTGAAAACATGGTCGGACATAAACTTGGAGAGTTTTCTCCCACCCGGATATTTTATGGACATGCTGGCGGTAAGAAAACAAAATAATCAATACTCAATAAATTAAAGGTTAGGAAAATCGGCATGGAGGTCAAGGCAACAGCTAAATATATGCGTATTTCTGCTCAAAAGGTTCGCAAGATTGTGGAGGCAATCAAAGGTAAACCGGTTGAAGCAGGATTGAATGCGCTTAAATTTATGCCGCAGAAATCTGCGGGTATAGTCCATAAGATTTTGCGATCAGCGATAGCGAATGCAGATCAGAATGTGGAACTGGATGTCGATTCGCTCGTGATCAAAAATATAATAGTAGATGAAGGGCCTACATTAAAACGTTTCCGTGCGAGAGCAAGAGGAAGAGGCTCTCGAATTTTAAAGCGTACAAGCCATATTACCGTGATCGTCGCTGAAGGGTAGTTGTAAAAAGGAGGAAAGAGCTTGGGTCAGAAAGTCAATCCGAAAGGGATGAGGCTGGGGATTATAAAAACTTGGAATTCCAGGTGGTTTGCCGGAAAGGACTATTCAAAATATGTCCTGGAAGATCATCAATTACGCAAGTTTTTAAAAAAGGAATTGTATCATGCCGGGATCTCCCGAATTGATATTGAAAGGTCCTCAAAGCGGATCAAGTTGAGAATCTTTGCTGCCCGTCCAGGTATTATAATTGGTAAAAAAGGATCTGAAATTGAGGCACTGAAAAAGAAACTTGAAAAAATGGTGACTCATGAAGTTTTAGTCGATATCCAGGAAGTTCGTAAGCCGGAAATTGATGCGCAATTAGTGGCTGAGAACGTCGCAAACCAGCTGATTCGCCGGGTCGCATTCCGACGTGCCATGAAAAGGAGTGTTTCTTCTGCCATGCGTTTTGGTGCCGAAGGTATTAAAATTATCTGTTCCGGTCGCCTGGGTGGTGCTGAAATGGCAAGAACGGAATGGTATAAAGACGGTCGGGTACCGCTTCATACACTTCGTGCAGATATCGATTACGGGGTAACCAGTGCAAAAACAACTTACGGTGCGATCGGAATAAAGGTATATATTTTTAAAGGAGAAATCCTCAAAGACGATCAAATGTCAGGTGATGGCAAGTAGATATTAGGAGAAAGTTCAAATGCTGAGCCCCAAAAAAGTTAAGTTCAGAAAACAACAGACCGGGCGGATGAAGGGAAAAGCCCAACGCGGTTCGACGTTAAACTTCGGCGATTTTGGTCTGCAGGCTGCAGAATGCGGATATATAACAGCAAGACAAATTGAAGCGGCACGTATTGCAATGACCCGTTATGTAAAAAGAGGCGGAAAAATGTGGATACGTATTTTTCCGGACAAGCCGGTGACCAAAAAACCTGCTGAAGTACGAATGGGTAAAGGTAAAGGTGCTCCGGAAGGGTGGGTTGCCGTTATCAAACCCGGAAAGATCCTCTACGAAATGGAAGGTGTTTCACGGGATCTGGCACTTGAAGCATTCAGGCTTGCTGCACATAAGCTTCCCATTAAAACAAAAGTCATTGAAAGGAGCGGTGTGTAAATGAAAGCCAGTGAAATTAAAGAGTTGGGTGACCAGGAACTGGATTCCAAATTAGTCGATTTGTCGGAAACATTATTCAATTTCCGATTTCAGAATAAAACCGGCCAGCTTGAAAATCCAAACCGGATGAAACAGGTCAAGCGTGATATTGCCCGGATAAAAACAATTAAACGTCAAAGAAATATAGGGTAAGCGGGTTGTTGACATGAATAAAAATAGAGGAATGAAAAGACAACTGGTGGGAACGGTTTTAAGTAATAAAATGGATAAAACCGTTACTGTAAGAGTTGAAAGAACCGTCATTCATCCAATTTATAAAAAATTTATCAGACGGCGATCAAAGTTTGCGGCTCATGACGAACAGAATTCCTGCTCAATCGGTGACCGGGTTCTAATATCCGAATCCAGGCCGATCAGCAAATTAAAGCGGTGGCGAGTTAGTCAGATTATTGAAAAAGCGGTATAATATAGAGGATATGGAAAATGATTCAGGCGGAAACAAGGTTGTCTGTTGCTGATAATTCAGGCGCCAAAAATGTATACTGCATTAAGGTCCTTGGCGGATCGAAACGCCGTTATGCCAGCGTTGGAGATATTATTGTTGTATCGGTAAAAGAAGCAATACCCAATTCAAAGGTAAAAAAAGGCGAAGTTCTTAAAGCAGTAGTGGTTCGGACCAAAAAAGAGATTCGAAGACCTGACGGCACATACATAAAATTCGATGATAATTCAGCGGTTTTAATTAACGCCCAGCGTGAACCCATCGGCACACGTATTTTCGGCCCGGTGGCCCGGGAACTCCGTGCTCATCATTTTATGAAGATAATTTCACTGGCACCGGAAGTAATATAACTGCTGGTGAATTCAGGAGATATTGGTTATGGAAAAGAACAAATGCCATATCAAAAAAAATGATAAGGTAAAGGTTATTACCGGTAAGGATAACGGCAAAATCGGTAAAGTTATTGATGTCCTTGAGAAAAAAAACCGTCTGCTTATCGAGAATGTCAACATGGTCAAACGTCATACCCGACCAAGTGCTGCAAATAAACAGGGCGGAATCGTCGAAGGCGAAGCAGCGATTCATTGGTCGAATGTCCTGTTGATGTGCAACAAATGTATCGCTCCTGTGCGAATCAAGATGCGACGTCTTGAAGATGGCAAAAAAGTACGGGTGTGCAGAAAGTGTAATGAAATAATTGATGCATAGAATTGCATGCCGGAGGAATATTCATGTCGTTAAAAGAGTATTATGAAAATGAAGTCGTCTCAAAACTGATTGAGACTTTTGACTATAAAAATATCATGGAAGTTCCCAAGCTGGAAAAGGTCATATTAAATGTCGGGTTAGGGGAAGCCATCCATAATATTAAACTGCTTGATTCCGCCAAAGAAGAGCTTAAAATTATATCCGGCCAGGCGCCGGTGATTACCCGGGCAAGAAAATCAATTGCCGCATTTAAGCTCCGTGAAGGAATGCCGATCGGATGTATGGTGACTTTGCGCCGGAAAAAAATGCATGATTTTTATGAAAAACTGGTAAATATAACGCTCCCTCGAGTTCGTGATTTCCGGGGTATCTCCGGTAAGGCGTTTGATGGAAGAGGTAATTATACCTTAGGAATTAAGGAACAAATTATATTCCCGGAGATTGATTACGACAAAATCGATACCATCAAAGGCATGAATATTACCGTTGTTACCACGGCGAAAACTGACGAGGAAGGTAAAGAATTATTAAAATTGTTGGGTATGCCCTTTAGAAATTAATTTTAATGATTAAAGGAGTTTGTTTTGGCAAAAACATCACTGAGGGTTAAAGCTGCACGAAAACCGAAATTTGCGGTCAGGCAATATAACAGGTGCCCCATTTGCGGACGCCCCAGAGCGTTTATTCGTAAATTTGGAATCTGCCGACTTTGTTTCCGTGATATGGCATCAGAGGGGCTTTTACCCGGCGTAACAAAATCAAGCTGGTAAATTCTTTTGAGAATTAAACTGTTTAATATAACCATCATAGTAATTGACGGAGTATGCAATGTCGATGAGTGATCCGCTGGCGGACATGCTGACCCGCATTAGAAATGCCGGCAAAGCAAAACATAAAAGTGTAGATATTCCCGGTTCCCAAATTAAAATCGCCCTCGCAGGTGTTATGAAAGAAGAGGGGTTTATTAAGAATTTTAAATTCATAAAGGACAGCAAACAGGGAATACTCAGAATTTATCTAAAATATGAGGGCAATGACCGCCATGTAATTTATGGTATCAAACGGGTCAGTAAACCCAGCCGCCGGGTTTATGTCAGCAGCAAGGATGTAAAACCGGTTCTCAACGGACTGGGTATTTCCGTCCTTTCAACGTCTAAAGGACTGATAACCGACAAACAGGCGACAAAACAGAATGTCGGCGGTGAAGTTCTCTGTGAAATCTGGTAGTTAAGGAGAAAGACATGTCTCGAGTTGGTAAAAAACCAATTGAAATATCTGATAAAATAAAAATTAGTTATACAGATCGTGTGTTGACGGTCCAGGGTGAAAAAGGAACACTGACCCGAACAATACATCCGGATGTTAACTTAAATATCGATGATAAAGCCCTGACAGTCTCCATCGACACCATGGATAAAAAGACAAGGTCTTTATGGGGAACGACCCGGGCTATTATTGCCAACATGGTGACCGGTGTTTCCCGGGGATTTGAACGTGCACTCGAAATCAACGGTATTGGTTACCGTGCTGAGTTAAAAGGGAATAGTAGCATAGAATTTAATCTAGGGTATTCGCACTCGATTGATTTCCCATTGCCGGAAGGTATATCAGCAAATATCGAAAAGAATGTTATTAAACTGTCCGGTATTGATAAAGACCTTCTCGGTTATACCGCTTCAACAATCAGAAGCTTAAGACCGCCGGAACCCTATAAGGGTAAAGGTGTTAAGTATGCCGAGGAATATATCCAACGTAAAGCCGGTAAAACTGCCAAATAAATAATTATCTGACATAAACATAAAAGGTATTAATTATGGGTTCCGCAAACAGACGAAAGGCCCTTCGGCTGAAACGAAAAAAAAGAATTCGGAAAAAATTGTTCGGCACTCAGGACAGGCCGAGGATGTCGGTATTCCGAAGTGCCAAGCATATTTATACTCAGATTATTGATGATACAAAGGGCATCACGCTTGCTACTGCTTCAACAACTGAAAAAGAAGTCATAGAACAGCAGAAGTTTGAAAATAAAACGGCAGCAGCAAAATATATTGGTCAATTAATCGCCGAACGCGCATCAGAAAAGGGAATTCAGTCTGTCGTTTTTGATCGGAATGGTTTTCTGTATCATGGCCGCGTTAAGGCGGTTTCCGATGGCGCCCGTAAGGCAGGGCTGGATTTTTAATAGTAAATAAGGAGGCATTGCCTTGTTCAAGAAAGAAACAGACGATAATTTTATAGATAAGGTCGTACATATTAACAGAGTCGCAAAAGTTCACAAAGGCGGCAGAAGATTCAGCTTCAGTGCTGTTGTCGTCGTCGGGGATGGTCAAGGCAGTGTTGGTTATGGATTGGGCAAGGCAAAAGAAGTCCCTGAAGCGATTCGAAAAGCGGTTGAAAGCGCCAAAAAAAATCTGGTGACCGTTGCCTTAATCGACGGTACAATTCCTTATGAAGTTATTGGACGATTTGGCGCGGGCCGTGTTTTATTAAAACCTGCTTCTCAGGGTACCGGCGTAATTGCCGGTGGTGCTGTTCGAGCGGTACTCGAAGCTGTCGGAGTTGAAAATATCCTGACAAAATGCATGGGTTCCAATAATCCGCACAATGTTGTGAAGGCGACAATAAAAGGTTTGGCCGGACTGCAGAGTCGGGAAAAAGCGGCTGCAAAACGCGGTTTGAATGTTGATCAATTATAATTAAGGACAGTAATTGAAATGCCTGGAATGATAAAAATTACACTGGTCAAAAGCATGAACGGAAGACCTGAAAAACATCGTAAGGTTTTACGGGGTATGGGGCTGACGAAAATGAACAAAACCGTTGAACTGGAAGACACCCCGTCTATCCGTGGAATGGTAAATAAAGTAACGCATCTTGTGAAAGTGGAGGTTTAGAGCATGAAGTTGAATGAATTAGCTCCAGCAGAAGGTTCAAAGTCTTCACGCAAACGATTAGGTCGAGGTGTTGGATCCGGTTTGGGCAAGACTGCCGGAAGAGGATCCAAAGGACATCGCAGCCGTTCCGGCGGTGGTGTCAGACCCGGTTTTGAAGGCGGCCAGATGCCAATTCACCGGCGGCTGCCGAAAAGAGGTTTTACCAATATATTTAAAAAGAAAATTGTAATTATTAATATAGTTGATTTACAGAGATTTGAAAGTGGATCGATCGTTGATGAAGAAACATTGCTTTCCGCCGGAATGGCAAAAGGGCAGTATGATGCGATCAAATTACTTGGACAAGGTGATATTGATTTTCCGTTAACTGTAAAAGTCAATGCCGCAAGTAAAAGTGCAATAGAAAAAATTAAAGCGGCTGGCGGTAAGGTCGAGGTTATATCCTAATGGCGGTTACAACTTCCGGGGTTCAAAATATATTTAAAATACCTGAATTAAAAAAGCGTATTTTATATTCACTGGCATTTCTTGCAATCTACCGTGTGGGTGTTCATATCCCGACACCAGGGGTCGATGGAGATGCCCTTGCAACTTTTTTTGCACAGTACCAGGATACACTTTTCGGAATTTTTAATATGTTTTCCGGTGGTGCCCTTGAAAGGCTGTCTGTATTTGCTTTAGGGATTATGCCGTATATCAGTGCATCCATTATTTTACAGCTCCTTACCGTTGTATTTCCTCATCTTGAAAGACTCTCCAAAGAAGGTGAACAGGGTCGGAAGAAAATTACCCAGTATACCCGGTATGGTACGATTGTTTTGAGTATCATCCAGGGGTTCGGCATCAGCGTTGGCCTTGAAAATATGAGCGCACCGGGTGGTTTGGCCATCGTTTTTGAACCGGGATGGTCATTTAGGATAATGACGGTGATCACTTTGACCGCCGGTACGGCTTTTATCATGTGGCTGGGAGAACAAATCAGCGAACGCGGAATCGGCAATGGGATTTCGTTGATTATTTTCGCCGGTATTGTCGCCCGGATGCCCCAGGCCATCGGAAATACGTTTTCGATGCTTTCCACCGGTGAAATGGGAATTTTTGCATGTGTTCTTCTGATAATTCTCATGGTCGGTGTGATTGCATTTATTAATTTTATGGAACAGGGACAACGGCGCATACCGGTCCAGTACGCAAAACGGGTGGTGGGTCGAAAAATGTACGGCGGTCAGAGTACCCATTTGCCCTTGAAATTAAATACATCCGGAGTTATTCCGCCAATTTTTGCTTCTTCTTTAATAATGTTTCCGGCAACTTTGGCGAGTTTCTTTAAAGACATTACGGTAATGCAGTATATTTCATCCGCGCTTCGCCCCGGTTCCGTTATTTATGAACTGATGTTTGTGGCATTCATATTTTTCTTCTGCTATTTTTATACTGCAATCGTTTTCAATCCCGCGGATGTTGCGGATAATATGAAGAAATACGGCGGATATATTCCGGGAATACGCCCGGGCAAGAGAACCGCTGATTATATTGACAAGGTACTGACACGCATTACCTTGGGCGGTGCTGCATATATTTCATTAGTTTGCGTCCTGCCGTCGATTTTGATGACAAAACTGAACGTACCGTTTTACTTTGGCGGAACATCCCTGCTGATTGTTGTTGGTGTTGCGATGGATACGGTCGGTCAGGTGGAGTCTCATTTAATCACGAGAAATTATGAAGGTTTTTTAACCACCGGCAAAATAAAGCGATAATGATATTTTAATTAATATAATAACATACTCAATTTAAAATAATTATTTAACATAGTGTTTATATAATCTGTAAACGGGAGTTCATAAATGGCAAAAGAAGAACCGATTAAGGTTCAGGGCACAGTACTTGAAACTTTGCCGAATGCAATGTTTAAAGTAGTACTTGAAAACGAGCATCAGGTTCTCGCTCATATATCGGGTAAAATGCGAATGCACTTTATTAAAATTTTACCCGGCGACACGGTTACAGTCGAATTGTCCCCATATGATCTAACCCGGGGAAGAATTACATATCGATCAAAATAGATTGGTATGATCTGATAATCTGATTGATAGTGAATAGCTTTGAGGTGGTGTTATGAAGGTAAGTGCATCAGTTAAAAAGAGATGTCGAAATTGCAAAATTATTAAGCGCAAAGGCGTTGTTCGTGTCATATGTGTCAACAAGAGACATAAACAGCGTCAAGGCTAGATATAGCATACAAGGAGGCAGACATTGGCAAGAATCGCGGGCGTTGATTTACCGAAAGGTAAACGTATAGTTGTTGGCTTAACATACATTTATGGTGTCGGGCTGTCCACATCTCAAACTATACTTGCTAAGCTGGGTATTGATGAAAGTATCAAAACGGATGACCTGTCTGACGGCGAGGTCAATCAGATCCGTAAGGTCCTTGATGATGGGTATAAGGTTGAAGGTGAACTCCGAACTGACATATCAATGAATATCAAGAGGTTGATGGATTTGGGATGTTACCGGGGACTTCGTCATCGCAGGGGACTGCCGGTTCGTGGCCAGCGGACGAGTACAAATGCGCGTACACGTAAAGGGCCCAGGCGGACAGCAGTTAAGAAAAAAGGCGGAGTCGCTAAAAAGTAATATAATACATAAAGGCTGAGTCAATGGTAAAAAGAACGAAAACAAAGAAAAAAGTAAAAAAGAATATTTTAAATGGCGTTGTTCACATTCAATCGACTTTTAACAATACCATTGTGACAATAACAGATCCGAACGGAAATGTTATTTCATGGTCTACTGCAGGAATGAACGGATTTAAAGGGTCCAGAAAAAGTACCCCTTTTGCCGCACAACTTGCCTCACAGGATGCCGCTAAAAAGGCCATGGAGCATGGCTTGAGAAATGTTGAAGTCTATGTCAAAGGTCCCGGACCCGGACGTGAATCTGCGCTGAAATCATTACAGGCCACCGGGCTCACCGTTACAATGATAAAAGACGTCACGCCGATTCCACATAATGGCTGTAAACCCAAAAAACGACGCCGGGTTTAGTTTTTTTTAATTCATTTGTTTAAAAACCTTTGGGTCTATTGATTTATTTTTTTAACACCGCTTGATAAACTTAACCTGATTTAAAAAGCTGTTACGAGCAATAGTTGATAAGGGGAGGAAAATTTGTCACGATATAGAGGATCTGTTTGTCGGTTATGCCGACGGGAGAATTTAAAATTATATCTGAAAGGCGATCGCTGCTATTCAGATAAGTGTGCGTTTGACCGGCGAAGTTATCCACCAGGACAGCATGGACAGCGTCGGGGTGGTAAGATTTCCGACTATGGCCAGCAGCTTCGTGAAAAACAAAAAGTTAAACGCAGTTATTGTCTTTCTGAAAAACAGTTTAAACTGACTTTTGTAAGGGCAGACCGCAAAAAAGGAATTACCGGTACCAACTTACTGGTGATTATTGAACAACGGCTTGACAATGTTGTATATCGACTTGGTTTTGCCAATTCACGGCCTCAGGCACGTCAACTGGTTCGACACGGTCATTTTCTGATTAATGGAAAAAAGGTGAACATCCCCTCCTATCAGGTCAAAGCCGGTGATGTTGTTGAAATCCGTGAAAAAAGTAGAACGATGCAGGTCATTACCAATTCTCTTGAAGCTGTTGTTCGGAGAAGTATGCCTCAATGGTTGGAGCTTGAAAAAGAAAACTTCAAAGGCATGGTTAAAGGTGTTCCGGTTCGGGAAGATATAACAATGCCGATTCAGGAGAATCAGATAGTAGAGCTTTATTCCAGATAATTCGATCAACCGCGGCTACACATTTTCATGATTCTGGTTATTAATCACAGAAGACTCTCCTTGTCGTATCCGCATCGAACAAATCGGGCATATTAATAAATTTGGAGATATAACATGTCATTGAATGAAATTACATATATGAACTGGCGCGAAATCATCAAACCCGAAAAGGTTCAGATTGCCAGCCAGACGCCCACTTATGGGAAATTTGTATGGGAACCGCTGGAACGCGGCTTTGGCATCACTATTGGTAATTCATTACGACGAATTATACTTTCTTCAATTTGCGGCTCAGCCATAGTTTCAGTAAAATTCGATGGCGTGATGCATGAATTTTCGACAATCCCTGGTGTTTTGGAAGATGTTTCAGAAATTATTCTGAATTTGAAAAATGTTCGTGTCAAAATGGAAGATTCCGAGCCGAAAATGATAGAAATTGATGCGGCTGGTGAACGTGTTGTTACCGCAGCCGATATTATCAGTGGTGACGGAAAAGTTGAAATTATGAATCTGGATCAGCACATTGCCACTCTGTCCGCTGATGCCAAATTCAGAGTTGAAATGTCGGTGAAGGCAGGTAAGGGGTATGCCCTGGCTGAATTCAATAAAGATCCCGAGGCGCCGGTTGGAACCATTGCGATAGATTCCGTATTTTCACCCATTAAACGGGTCAATTATCGTATCAGCAATGCGCGGGTGGGTCAAAAAACAGATTATGACAAACTGTCCATGGAGGTCTGGACAGACGGCTCCGTGACACCGGAAGATTCTGTCGCCTTTGGCGCGAAAATATTAAAAGAACAGATGAATGTATTTATAAATTTTGATGAAGAACTTGAACCTGAATTAACAGAGAAAAGCGCTGATGATTCGAAACCGAGACATAATGAAAATTTATATCTTGATGTCGATGAGCTTGAACTTTCTGTCAGAAGTGCCAATTGCTTGCGTAATGCCAATATCACCAAGATTTACCAGCTGGTGGAGCGTACGGAAGCGGAAATGCTTAAAACCAAGAATTTTGGCAGAAAATCATTAAATGAAATTAAGGAACTGTTGGCGGAACTGGGGTTATCTCTCGGTATGAATATTGATTCCTTTGAGCCGCCTGAAGATGATGATACAGATCAAGGGGAATAACGCTTTATGAGACACCGTAAGAGCGGAGTTAAATTAAATAGAACAAGCAGTCATAGAAGTGCCATGTTTCGGAATATGGTTACATCACTATTTAAATTCGATCGAATTAAAACAACAGATCCTAAAGCCAAGGAACTGCGCCGCTGGGCCGACCAGTTGATTACTTTAGCAAAACGTGGCGACCTGCATGCCAGAAGACAGGCAATGGCAATTATTCGGGAAAAGAGTGTTGTTCATAAACTGTTCAATGATGCGCAGCAACGATTCGGCAGTAAAGCCGGCGGATACACCCGTTTAGTTAAGATTGGTCTTCGCAAGGGAGATGCTGCGACACTGACATTGGTTGAATTAACCGGAGAGCCGGTTGAATCCAAAAAAGAAGATAAGAAAGCTGTTAAGGCTGACAAGGCAGACAAGAAGGCCAAAAAAACGGAAGAATAAACGCATTATATTGTAAAAAAAGCTGATAATATTTATCAGCTTTAATTAAAAGTCTTGCCCACCCCCCCCCATATTGATAACCCATCGGGCAAGGCTTTTTTTATTTTATACTGGAAAACATGTTCCTCTTCACTCGAGGCATTCAGTACTCAGTTATGTAGGCCGGGTTTCTTACCCGGCGATTGCCATATTTTATTTGTCGGGATTGGAATCCCGACCTACTAATTATAAAGCATTATCTTTTCCCCGTTCAGCGGTGCCAGGGTAAGATGCTTACCATCATTTGATATAGAGACACCACCGTTCACATCAGTCCTGAATGTTATTATTTTGTTCTTTTCATAACGCGCCAGCACATCCGGCGCAGGAAAACCAAATCGATTTTGCCGGCCGGCTGAAATGATGATATATTTCGGATTTACATTTTTTAGAAACTCCGGTGTACTTGAACTGCTGCTGCCGTGATGGGGTGCCACCATGATTGTGGACTGCAGATCATAATTTAAATCAACGAGTTCTTCTTCCGCTTCCTTCATAATATCTCCAGGAAAAAGTATGTTATGATTCCCGAAATTGACTTGAACGACCATTGAGTTATTATTTGAATTTCGCCATGAGTCCTTTAAGGCAAGGTCCGCAAAGTTTTTTACAGGATAAAGTATTTTCAGCATCACCCCGTTTATTTCTAAATTTTTTGAAAACGTATTATACGGCGGATAATGGATTTGTTTATTATGAATTAAATCGACAAAATCCTTGTTTTTAGAACATGTGGCAGTGTCATGATTGGCGAAAACCTGTTTGACATTGAAATGTTTGAGAATGTAGATAAGGCCGTTTAAGTGATCCGCATCATAATGTGTCAGAATGACCGTTTCAACGGTTTTAATTTTTTTGCGCCACAAAAATGGTGCGATTACCTTTTCACCAATATTAAAAATCGAATTGTTTGAGTATCCGCCCCCGTCAATGAGAGCGCATTGGCCTTTCGGCATTTCAATGAGTGCGGCATTGCCCTGTCCCACATCCACGATCGAGACGGTTACGTCATCTTTCCACCAGCGTTTCTGAACCCAGTAAAAAATATCAGCCGACAGAACGAACAAAGTGACTCCCAGAAATATTAAAGCCCATTTCCTGTCTGAAGGGGTCTTTTGACGCATTACTATGAATTTGTCTATGTACAGATGTTTTAATGATTTTATTGCCCTGTCTGGTCCGTTCAGGGTGGAATTTTCATTTGGCTGCTGTTTATTATCTGTTTTATTCTGCAGTTTATTATTATCAGAGTTTCGGTCTGATTTTGGAAATAACAGATATAAAACAGATGCAAGCAGGGCATAAGCGCAAATAATTTCAATAACAGACGGGGTAAGGGTTTTTACGGCAGCATACGGAAGATTTGCAGTCCAGTATATCCATTCAATGGAAGTGGTCAGAATGATGTCGCATATTTTAAGTCCCCAAGAGGCAGCCGGTGAAAAGAGCGGCATTAGGACCATCACTGAAAACAAACCGAGAGGCACCACAGCAAATCCAATCAAAGGAACAAAAATCAGGTTGGAAAAAATTCCCGTCAACGAGATCTGGTTAAAATAAAACATGGTCAAAGGGGCGGTGCCGATAATTGCAAGGCCTGAGACGATCATGAATGTAACCACCGTTTTTGCCAGATAAGACGGCAAGTTTTCGGGTTTCTCCTTTGACTGGAATATCCTGGAAACCCCATAGGTAATCGACAGAACCGCGACAAATGAAAGCTGAAATGAAACGGAAAAAAGGGATGGCGGGGCAATGATTAAAATGATCAATGCGGCAATGGACACTGTATTGATTAAATCATGTTCGCGTTCGATTAGAAACGTTAAAAGAAATACGCCCACCATAATCACGGCTCGCTGGGTGGAAGGCGACATGCCGGCCATGATGCCATAGATCATGATCGGTATAAGGGATAAAACCGCCGCCCCTTTCCGTGTCCAGGCATGCCGCAGAAAAGGGTTAAACCGGGAGAGCAGCCATGTAAACAGGAAAAAGGCAAAAGATGCGACAATGCCGATATGCAGGCCGGAAATAGCTAAAATATGACTGATCCCCGACCGGTTGAACGCTTCACGCAGGGGTTTGGAAATCGACTGACGGTCACCCAGAATCAGGGCATTTAATATGGCGTTCGCATCACCGTCAGATGCTTGAGTGATGAGGTCTGATATTTTTTTTCGGACGGATGACAATTGTTTTTGTAGATTATTTGACGAAGGCGCAATGGTGATTTTTTTAAAAGACGTATAGGCATTTCCCCAGACCTGCTTAAACGCCATGTATTTGTTATAATCAAATCCCCCAGGGTTCTTAAAATTTGTAAATGGTCTGATTTTACTGGTAAAAGTCAACCGGTCCCCAATTGTCAGATTCCCTGGTTCTTTATAAAGGCCGGCCCGGATTTTTCCATGCACCGAAATCGGCGGTCCATCACTGTTGGGGCGGGATAACCGGATATGGTTTATAATACAGACCGTGCGAAAGTCCTGGAACAGGGGCGAGTCTTCTATGGTTCCTGATATTTTCCACAAGATATTGTCATTTACAAATTGTCTGACATGGTTATGGGAGAAAGATGATGTTATCCAGGGTGTTAAAGCATAATACCCCAGGCAGAAAAAAAGGAGCAGGGGGGAAAGTCTTGCATTTTTGTGATGGTAAATCGAGTAAATGATAATACCGGCCGATACAAAAATTCCTGAACAGACAGGCCATGCCTGTTCAGGCAGACAATTTGCGCCGGTAATGCCCGCGATAAATGCAATGAGCAGTGGGATAAGCGGGCGGTAATAGATGCGATCGGTAACAGAATGAGCCGGGAAAGAATGAGCCGGGAAAGAATGAGAACGATGTTCGGTGACCGATTCAGGCATTTGCTTTTTTTTATGTTATAGGTTTTGCCGGAACACGTTTAATGGCCGCGCCCAGGCAGGCCAGTTTTTTTTCAAGAGATTCATAACCCCGGTCCAGGTGATAGACCCGGCTGACGGTAGTCGTCCCTTTTGCCGCCAGCCCGGCGAGTATCAGCGAAGCGCTGGCCCTCAGGTCCGTGGCCATGACCGGCGCGCCGGAAAGCCCGGGAACCCCTTTGATCATGGCATGGTTGCCGGAGATGGTAATATCGGCTCCCATGCGGCAGAGTTCACTGACATGGATGAATCGATTTTCAAATATATTTTCCGCAATCACGGAAAATCCGTTGGCAACGGACATTAATACCATAAACTGGGCCTGCATATCCGTGGGAAAGCCGGGATAGGGCATGGTTTTAAGATCAATACTGTTGATGATTTTTTTGCCTTTAACGCGGACTGATTTTTTAAATATCCGGACTTCCGCGCCGGCTTTTTCAAGTTTGTGGATAATGGATTTCAGGTGAAGGGGGTCGCAGTTCTTGATTTTAATGTCCCCCCGGGTCAGGGCTGCAGCAATCATCAGGGTACCGGCTTCAATACGGTCAGGAATGATGGACGTTGTGACCGGCTGGAGTTTTTTCACGCCTTTAATGGTCATCACCGCTGTTCCGGCGCCGCTGATATCCGCGCCCATTTGGCTTAAAACATCTGCCAGAGCAATGATTTCAGGCTCACGAGCGGCATTGCGTAATACGGTCGTCCCTTTTGCCAGGCTTGCTGCCATCATCAGGTTTTCAGTACCGGTAACGGTGGGGGTGTCAAAATAAATTTCAGCGCCCTTCAGTTGTTTGCAGGTTGCCTCGACATATCCATGTTCCAGTTTGATATCCGCGCCCAGCAGGGATAACCCGTTTAAATGCAGATCAATGGGCCGGGCGCCGATGGCGCAGCCGCCGGGCAATGAGACTTTTGCCTTTTTCATCCTTGCCAGCAGCGGACCGAGCACCAGGATGGATGCCCGCATTTTCCGGACCTGTTCATAGGGGGCCTCATAATGATTCATGCCGGTAGTGTCGATATGGACCGTATGGCCATCACATTCCACAGCAGCACCCATGGTGGACAGAAGTTCTTTGATGCTGTCAATATCTCTTAAGTCAGGGACATTCTGAAAGGTAAATTTTCCTTTCGCAAGGATGGATGCGGTCAGAATAGGGAGTGCCGCGTTTTTGGCGCCGCCGACAACAACTTCACCGGAAAGGGAACGCCCGCCTTTAATGATTATTTCATCCATTGGGTACTCGTTTCATAAAAAAGCGCTGCCCAGGCTACTATCGCACAAGGCAACGCTTTATAACAGTTTTAATTTTGATGGCTTCGTAAAAAGTCCAAATTCTATTTTAGCTTTGGGTTGCGCTGCACTCTTTGTTTTTTCATAGTACGCTAAGTACGAATCATTACTGACGAATTTGCGCGCCTTGCCAATTTTATAATAATGGTGAAGCTTTTATACTTTGCCATCTAAATCTGACTTTTTACCAATTTTTCAATTCCAAAGAGGCAAAGCCCCCAAATCCCACGGAGCGGTTAATGGTGGCCGGGGTCCTGATCATCATGCCCGCCGCCGGCACTGTCAAATACTGATTTGACAATCGCAAAGGTCAGTCCGGCACCGATAATTGACAATGCATACCACAATGCACCCATGAAAACCACGTGTGACATGTCCCAGGCCCATTCAAAACAAAATGGAAACATATGTTTCCCTCCTTGACCGATGGTTTAATCGGTCTGGTTTAATCTATCGGGTTTAATTCTTTTTCCTGTGGGAAAACCGGTAAATAACGATGTGCCAGGGAAATTACGATAATCCCGTAAGCAACCGGCAGAACAGTGGTCGCCACTTCCTGCCAGCTGGGCCAATACGTGTACCAGTCATTGAATGAAAATACCGGAACCGCCATGACCTGGAGTACCATTACCCAGCGATTCAAACAAACGCCGATCACCGCGAGAATAACGGCTGTCATCAGCAAAAAGGAGTTTTCCCGGCCACGTTTGGTAATTAAAATGAGTCCCGGAATAAACCCGCAGAGAACGATTTCTGCAAACAGGATTCCGATGTTATAAGTGGGACTGGCATAGAAATCCATCAGGGTGAATCCCATGCCCGGGGCGGTGACAAACGCCCAGTAAACCGTATCAATGGTTTTCGCGATAATGTATGTGATGATCATCCACCCGGAAATTTTAGCAAAAAGCTGGATCACGCTCTGTTTGACCAGTTTTTTCCGGGTGATCTTTTCCGTGATCCAAGTGACTAAAATGGTAAAACACGGACCGCATGCGGCGGCTGACCAGGTGAACAGAAAAAATGTCCAGGGCCAGATGAAAATATGTTCCCGGAATGCAAAAGGACGACCGTAAAGGACGCCGGCCACACCCCCAAGAGAGCCCTGATGAAAAAAGGAAAGAAATACACCGGTTGCGGCAAATATTGCCATGATCCCGTGCATGTTATGACTTAAGTGATGCAGAAAAGGCTTTTTGTTTAGCTTCGGGTTTTCAAGGATCAGGGGAATAAATTCAATGGTGAGCACGGCGAAGTAACATGACAGACAGAACGCCACTTCCGTGAGCATTGAGTGCACGTTGGCATGCCAGAAAATAAACCATCCCCTGAGCGGTTGTCCGATATCAATGGCTAAAATCAACAATGCGCAACTATAACAGATAAAACCGATAATCACGGCAAAGTTGATGATATTTTTAAGTTCTTTCTTGCCGATGATATAGGTTAAAAATCCTGAGAAAAATGCGCCGCCGCCAATGGCGATAATTGCCAGGTCCGCCCAGATCCACAGGGCAAACCCATACGCATCGTTCATGTTGGTCTGGTTCAGCCCTTTCCACCAGATTAGAATCATGGCGTAGACCCCCCATGCCAGGACAGCTGTTGCTGCCGTCATCCAGAGAGAAAATTGCCATGTTGAGCAGCGTTTAACACCCGCAGGAATCAATGGTGTTTCCTTCATCTAATTGCTCCTTGCTATTGTCGTTTAATGGTGTTGGTTAACCTTTTGTTTGATTTTAGCCGGTTCTTCATGGGCCAAATAATTATCTCCGGCCCGTCGAACCCATCTTTTATTTGAGAGATAATATACCTTGGGGTTTGTTTTAAGCCGTTCCAGCAAACGAAATGCGTTGGGGCTGTTCTTTAATTTATAAACCGCATGGCTTTTATTGTTCAAGTCGCCGAACGTAATGGCCCCGGTGGGACAGGCTTCGGCACAGGCTGTCTGGTATTCGTTTTCTTTCAGTTCTTCCCGTTTTTCATAATAGGCTTTGTCCCGGGCCAATTGATAACGGTGGAAGCAGAACGAACACTTTTCAACAACACCCCGCATCCGGGGAGACACATTCGGGCTCAGATATTTTTCCATATCCGCCGGCCAGACCGGGTCCCACCAGTTGAATTTACGCGCATGATACGGACAGGCCGCCATGCAGTAACGACAGCCAAAACAACGGGTGTAAATCTGGCTGACAATACCGGTCTCATAATCATAATCGGTTGCAACCGCGGGACACACCGAGACGCATGGGGAATGACCGTGTTTTCCGACACCGTCACATTGCATGCACGGCATGGGCAGATAACAGACTTCCGTATTCGGGAAAGGCTTTCCATTGGTGATTTTGTACACCTGGATCCAGTTGATGCTGTCTAATTTATTGGTTTCATCAGTTTTAAACGGAACATTGTTTTCCGAATAACAGCCAACCATGCAGGATCCGCAGCCGGTACACTTGTCCAGGTCAATGACCATTCCGTATCTTTTTGCGTGTTTGTGATTGTTTTTTTCTTTCATGAAAACCTCGTCGTTGAATTTAGATCAAATATTTAACACGACTTTAAGAGTATATTTATTATAAAAAACGCTCATCTATATTTATGTTAAACCGGGGTCTATGCCCTGGTTAATTTGGCACGGATTCCCCATGCCATATCCAGACCGGAGGTCGGATCTTCAATGGGGCCGATCAGCTCATTGAAGTTGGTCCCTTTGTCAGCCAGATATTCACTGTAAGCGGTATGCCCGAGACCTCGGGGCATTGCAATAATGCCGGGCATGATTCCCTCATAGAGATGAATTTTTACCGTTGCCTTCCCTTTAGGTGTTGTCAGTATCGCTGTGTCACCTTCTTTTAAAGAAAGTTCTTTGGCGGTTGCCGGGTTGATTTCCAGTAAACCAATCTGATTTTTCAGCACCGTATCATCCACTGTTTTGGTCATAAACGGGGCATTCGCCATATAACCGCTTGCCAGACGGATCGAATCATAGGGGATCAGCACCAGTTTAAACCGCTGTACGTCACCTTCAATGGGGACCGGCGTGTAAGACGGCAGCGCTGAATTTTCTTTTTGCGTAGCGCTGTTACGGGCAGTCGGGTAAAATTCAAATTTGCCGGAGACCGTATTAAACGTGTAAGCCAGCGGTTCCGGAAGGTTATGTTCAATTTCAATAACCCCTTTTCTTTTAAATTTGCGCCACTGGTCATTCAAGGTTTCTTTAAGGAACGCTTCATAATCGTCCCAGGGGAATGCGTTTTCGATGAATCCGCCAAGGGCTTTGGCCATATGAATAAAAGAATCACCCACATGTTTTGTGTCATATAATGGTTTCACCACCGGTTTTGCCAGACCGGTCACCTGAAGGGAAATGCCGGTTGAAGTCGGAACATCCTGCAGGCGTTCCAGGTAAGAATGGTTTGGCAGAATGTAATCCGCATGACTGGCGGTTTCGTCCATGTAGGGTGAAAAGCTGACAATAAACGGAATCCGGTCAAACGCTTTTTTCGTTGCCGCCGTGTCGGGAAGTGTGTACAGCGGATTCGCATCGGTGACCATCAGTGCCTGAATCGGAGACTCGCCCTGGGCGGAATTAATGATTTCCGGTAATCTGTTTAAGAGAAACCGCGTATTGGGGAACTGTTCGCTCCCGGCGCCGTCAATGCGCGGCTGTTGCATTCCTTTAGAAGCGATTTCATCAATATTGACCTCTGGCCATTTGGCATAGTTTGAATCCGGCATTGCGGATATGCCGCCGGGTTTATTGATGTTTCCCACCAGCGCGTTGAGTGACTGCACGGCCAGGCTTTCATCGATGCTTCCCGGAACAGAGCCGTGTCCCCGACCGTTAAGGGCGATCGGTTTGGATGCCCGTGCAAACGCCCTGGCCAGTGATACAATTTCAGCCTTGGGAATACCGGTAATCCGGGAAACTTTTTCCGGGGCAAATTTTTTGGCCATTTTCGCAAAACCGTCGTGGGCCTTGCCGTTATCATCAGTCCAGTCGTCAAAGCCGAAAGCATAGTTTTCAACAAAGTTTCTATCGTATAAAGACTCTTTGATGATGACGTGAGCAATTCCCAGTGCCAGTGCACCTTCCGTACCGGGGTTGATTCCAATCCATTGGGTTGCTTTGGCCGCTGTATCGGACAGGCGGGGTTCAATCTGAATGATTTTTTTGGCTGGTTTCTGATTTCCATAGAGGTTGAACATCCGTCCCGGAGATCCCCATCCGTCTAAAAGACCACTGCCGAAACTTAAAATAAAATCCGCTTTTTCAATATCAAATCCCGGTGTTCCCTGCTTTCCCTGTGCCAGATAAATCGCCTGTTCAATGGCGTCCTGGGCGTTTGCGGAGCGGATATAGTTCGGGGAACCGTATGCGGTTAAAAACCGGCCGATCAAATTGGGAATGGTGCCGCGGTCGGAACCGGTAATGCATGCAACGGATTGCGGCCGGCCATTTTCCCGAAGTTCAGCAAGTTTTTTGGCCACCGCTGTCAGCGCTTCTTCCCAGCTGACTTTTTTCCATTTTCCCTCGCCTCTTTTGCCCTCTCTTTTTAAAGGAGACGTGACTCGTGACGGGCCATATAAATATTGGAGGCCGGAAATCCCCATGGGGCAAAGACTGCCTTTATTTGCCGGGTGGTCCTTTGACCCTTCAATTTTAATCGGGCGGCCGTTTACCAAACGGACATTGATACCGCACCCGCCGGGGCAGAGGGTACAGACGGATTGCTTGTAAGTAATCTCACCGTCTTCCGGAACCGGGGTCCACGGCCAGTTCTGTGTCCAGATGGCCACATCATCGGTTAATTTCCAGGGGGCCGGTGTCAGCATGGAGCCGGCGGCTCCCCCGAGCACAAGTGCCGTTCCGTATGTCAGAAAACTTCTTCGATCAATTTTCATGGAATCATCCTCGCAGATATATCAAAAACGATTTAAAACCATTCATCATTTTTAGTAAGATTTATTTGTGGCATTGAAAACATGCCCCCTTATGCCCGGTTTCCTCTTTATGGCACTTGGCGCAGTCATTCATTTTCATGGGCAGGGGCTCACCCGCTTCCGGTTTTCCCAGACGTGAGATACTGTGACCCCAAATGTCCCTGCTGTAACCGGTCAGTCTGTTTTCCTCGAATACACGGGTATGCTCCGAGGTGCCGATATCGCCATGGCAGCTTTCACAGGACATATCAGCGCCAATCACATGGGCCGAATGGGAGAAGAAAACGCAGTCCGGCTGTTTGGAGTGGTTGAGCCAGGGGACTTCTATGCCGGGTGTCACATATTCATCCACGAATTTTATCTCTTCAGGGTCGTCTGTCTGAGCTTCTTCATGGCAGTCGACACAGCTGCTCAAATCCGGCATCCCAGCAAAGCTGCCGTCATCTCTGAAATAATGGCAGGAATTGCATTCATCAGAAACCATATCCAGATGAACGGCATGGTTAAAGTCGATGGGCTGGTCTTTTTTGGAATAGAGTAACTCCGGAAACAGGATCCAACCGGAAAGAATACTTCCCACAAAGCCGATCATAAAAAACAGAAAAACGGCCCAGCCGGATGATTTTGAAGGGGGGCTGTCGTTTGTTTCCGGTTCGTGATCGACCGGGGTCGGCGCAGTCTCTGGCGCAGCCTCTGTTGAAACTGTTTGATTTGGGTCTGTGCTACTCATGTAAACTCCGTCAAATCTATAGAGGTTAGTCGTATAACACCCGTTTAGACCGTGTTAAACCGGGCATCTTTTATAAAATATGTTTGTTGAAATATTTATCGGTATAAAAAGAAATTGGATATCGAGTTTGCAGCAAATTGTCAATAAAAATGTAAATCGTTGATAACTATTGATAACTGTGCAGGCCAAAGTCGTATCTTGAGTGCCTGAAAAACTGCTACAACGCCGTAGATGGGACTTTTAACGACGCCATTATTGATAACTGTGAAGGCCGGGAAGCAGGTTCACGCCGAAGTATGTAAAAATCACGGCAAAAAAGCCGACACATGATAATACGGCAATCTTTTTCCCTTTCCAGTCTCTCATCAACCGGGCATGCAGAAGTGTGGCATAAATCAGCCAAGTAATCAAAGACCATGTCTCCTTTGGGTCCCAGCCCCAGTATCTGCCCCATGCCTGATTGGCCCAGACCGCCCCGGTAATGATACCGATGGATAAAAACAGAAATCCGAACATGACCATCTGGTGGGTCAGGTCGTCGAGTATATCAAAATCAGGGAAGCGGCTGACAATGCCGGATTGCGGCCCGTTACCTGAAGGCTTGAGGAGAAACATGATGCTGACGCCAAAGGCGATGGCAAACGCGGAGTACCCGACAAAGCAGGTCATTACATGCGCGATCAGCCAGTTGCTCTGCAAAGCCGGAATCAGCGGCTGGATGGCGTCATTGACTTTGGGCAGGGAGGCATATGCCATGACCAGAAAGGCAATGGGGCTGGCCACTACACCGACAAACCGGAGCTTGTATCTATACTCAATAAAGAGATGGGTCAGCGCGATGGTCATGGCAAAAAAGATCAGGGATTCGTAAAGGTTGGATAACGGCGCATGCCCGATCCCCATCTGATAGGATTCGATCCAGCGCAGGATAATGCCGGCCAGATTCCCCATCGCGCCGCCAGCAGTGACGGCAGTGGCTATTTTTCCGGGCAGTGCTTTTTTGAAAATCCATGAAAAGACATACAGAAGTGTTGCCAATCCATAAATAAAAGTTATTATTGAAAATATTTCTGAACTTGTCATATCGGTCCCTTTTATTGACTAAGAGAGTTTTTTGAGTTGGTTGGACAGTCGGCGAATGACTGCATTCATACCGGGCCTGTTTCTTCCTGAAATTCCCGCGGCCATTACACTGGTTTTGCCGTCGGCTGCGGAGATTTCAATACAAATTTTTTGATGAAACATGAAAAACGTTACGTAGCATCCGATGATCATAAATAAAAATCCCGCGTAGACTAAGGGTACACCGGGATCTTTGGTCACCTGGAGGCCGGTGTAATATTTAAAATCCGCATTTGAGATGGAAATGACAAAATCGCCCTGGCGCATCATGTCAAAACGGGGAAAGTCCGCCGGAATAATGATATGTTCCGGATCTCCTTGCCCGGGGATCATTTTGCATAAAAAGGTATTTGAAAGATTGACCCCCCGGAATGAAAAATTGGGTCTGAAATCTTCAACAATAAACGTTCCCGAATTTCCCGGCATCTCAATTGGCGTGCCCATGGTCGCCTCCTTTTTATATATAAGGCCGGAAGCTTTTTCGGTAAACGTGACAGTGAGGTCCGTGGCCGGCATTTTACCGTAGCTGGACTGGAAAATATTAATTCCTTCAAACCGCAAAGGATCGTTCACCAGAATGTCTTTTTGAACAACCGTTTGATTGTTTTTAATAATTGAAAGGCTGGACCGGTATTCCTTCGGCATGCCGGATTCATAGAGGCTGAAATTAAAATCATCGCATTTGATTTCAAAATCCAGCTTTATTTCCGGCTGGTTGTTTCGCAGGAAAATACTGTCAACCGATTCCCCCTCGGGAATATTGACAAATCCGTTAAATCCGAAAATAGAACCGACCAGGCCGCCGGCCACCATGAGTATGATGCTCAGATGGACCGCATAAACACCTAAGCGGGTCCAGCGGCCTTTTTCCCCAAAAAGGAGGTATCCGTTTTCCGAAGACTCCACCTTAAACATTGCCCACCGTTTGGAAAGCCAGGGGGTGTATGCATTTTTTACTACTTCAGGAGAGTTTGCGGCCGACCATTCCTGATGGTTTTTGGCTTTTCGAAACCGGTTGATATTAAAGGACGGCTTTTTGGGGAAAATGATTTTCCAGGTTGACGACAGCCGGTTGATTGAACAGACGATGATGTTTACAGTCAGCATGCAGAGCAGAAATCGGAACCACCAGGAGTGGTACATGTCAAAGATATCCAGTGTGTTAAATATTTTGAACAGCATATCGCCGAATTTTTGATGATATAACATGAGGTTTTCGTTCTGCGGAATGACGGTACCGATAATGGAAGTCACTGCAAGGGACAAAAGAATGACCACGGATAGCTTGACTGACGCAAAAAAAGTCCACATTCTATGTGTAAAATAGTCAGAGTTGGATGGTTTTGCCATTATATTAACCTGTTATAATTATATGATGAAAATAACTTTTATTAATAACAAATATTTTTTATGCAGGCAAACATTATCATGCAAACGGGTGCCGGGTCAGTGGGAGAATCTGAATATAACAACCGAAAATCAACGGGGTTTCTTTGACGTCGGTTTGATTTTTCGGTGACGTATCAGCACAAAATGACCGGTCGAATATTGGTTGAAAATTTTTTATCGTTTAAGTGAATCGAATGCCTTGCGGTTTTACGCAAATTTTCATATTATTTTAAGGATTCACTATAAGCTTGTTATCGGCAAATAAAGCCATCAAATATGCGGTTTGATTTTTTAATATAACCTAATTGATTTAAAAGGAGGCAACATATGTTCCGGAATTTTTTGGCCAAAAGTATTTTTTTCATTTCTGCGGCAATGTTCATTCTCATGATGACCGGTTGCAGTGCGACCACACGGGATATATCTACGGACGATACGATTCACTATGATGAAAATTATGATTTTTCGGATAAACATGCGATCGTGAACACACTGGTGAATTCTCTTGTCAGCAAGCCGCCGCTGGCAACAAGAGATGACCGACCGGTGTTGATTGTCTACGGGGTTGCCAATCGGACATCCGAACATATTGAGACAGACGGGATTACAGATGATATTCGTCAGGAAATTTTTCAATCCGGCAAAGCACGATTTGTCAATAAAGTACAGCGGGACAATATTCAAAGTGAATCAGCATACCAATATGGCGGCAATGTCAGTGCCGAGACCCGAATTCAAAGAGCGCGACAGGTGGGGGCCGAGTATATGATAACAGGAACACTGAGATCCATTACCAAGAAAGAGCAAAAACAAATTCGCTTAAAAAAGAAGACGCTTCAGTATTATAGCTTAACTCTTGAGTTAACTGATATTCAGACCGGTCTGATCGAATGGACAGATAGTGTGGAGCTTGCCAGGGAAGCTTCTAAACCAATCATCGGCTGGTAAAAAAATTCTCGGTTATAAAATCGTTTTCATAACAATTTCCAATGGTCGTATATGTTGCGATGGCTTTTAGCCATCGCAATATATCCCTGCTACAAATTATGGAAAAATGTTTTGGGATATACCGAAAATGGGTACATGCCTGATATGATGAAATCATCTCAAGTCGTTCGACCATTGAAATGCGCGTGTCTGCTGGTCTGTCTGTTAAGCATTGTAATATCCGGGTGCTCCGCTAAATTGAACAAAGCGCGAAATGCCTTTTACAACGGTCAGATTGACGAGGCATCCGGCGCATTGTCCAGCCGGGATGATGTGGCAACACGTGATCAGTTGCTGTTTTACATGGAAAAGGGGCTGATCCTGCACCATGCCGGGGATTATCAGGGAAGTATTGATCTTCTGCTGAATGCCACCGCATTGATGCAGGAGCAGGAGGTGATCAGCGCCGGACAGCAGACCGCCTCTATGGTGACATCCGAATGGCTCACCGATTACAAGGGCGAATACGCAGAACGGCTGCTGGTCCACACATACCTGATGATGAATTTTCTCATACTTGGGGATCATGAAAGCGCACTTGTTGAAGCCAAACAGGCCCTGGTAGTTTATGATACCTATCCGGAGGCATGTTCTGCCGATTATTTTACACGGGCGCTGATCGCCCATTGTTATGAATCGTTAAATGAAATCAACGGCGCGTATATTGAGTACAAGAAGCTGGCTGAACTCATGCCGGACCCGGTACCGGTTGCCCGTAAACTTTGCGTGTTGGGAAATCGCCTGGGGTTTTATGATGAAGTGGAATACTATCAGCAGTTTCTTCCGGAACCAGAATTAAATGGGAACGTGGACAGCGGTGCGGGAGAGTTGATTGTTTTTGTCAGCCAGGGCAAATCACCAGTGAAGATTCCCCATAATATTGTGTTGCCGCCGTCCATCCGGTTTTCTTTTTCAACCTATGAAAATCGCAGTGGTTATATCACGCCGCCGGCGGTGGGGCCGGTTTCCGGCGCCGGTTCTTCGGACATTGTGACCTCGGATATCGGAGAGGTCTTAAAAGCGTCCTTAAATGAACGGCTGGTACAGGTTATTGCAAAAGAAACTGCCCGGGTGGTGGTCAAAGAGGCCATTGCACACAACATCGATGACGACAATGTGGAGACGCTGGTCCGTATCGCGTTTTTTCTGATGGAAGTCCCGGACACCCGTTGCTGGGAGACTTTACCGGCATATCTGACAATGATTCGCGTGCCGCTTTTACCCGGGGAGAATCAAATCCATGTAAACGGCATGGACATAAACGCGGCGCTGCCGCAAATTGATGCCAATCCCGGCAATGGACCGTTTTATCACTATTCTTCCATTCGAAACGGAACCGGCCCCCGTCATTCAAAAGAAAATTCGCAGTCCGCTGATTAAGTATATTTTATAATTTTCGCAAATTAGACATTATCAAACCATGATGGTCCCGAAAAAAAGTAGCAGGATGGCTAAGTTAAAAGTTTCATATACAAGGCGTAGTGGTTTTTCAGGCTCGAAATCATACATGTATTGAGTGCCTGAAAAACCGCTACAACGCAGTAGATGGGACTTTTTACGACGCCATCAAACCATAACATCCAATCAAACTGATATTGCCATGAATAAAAATAAGCAGGTCTTTGTTATTCTTTTGATTGTCAGTCTGTTCTTGTTGACAGGGTTGCTGCCCGCATTTGGAGACGCCGGTGAACCGGTCTCGGTGGCTGAAAAAAATAAGGCGTCCATTGCATTTGCAGATAATATGACAGAATCAATGAAGTGGGGTGCGGAGCAAGTCACCGATGATTTAAAAGACCAGGCCCGGTCATTGTTTGAACATACCCCCTTGGGCTGGGACGTCGACACCCTGGATTATTTTTCTGACCAGGCCCTGTCATTGCCAACTAAACTGCCTGTTTTTATAGAAGAAGTTCTTGAGCAGAGCCGTGTGCTGGGGTTTGCCGGATCTGTTATCGTGTTTATCTTTCTGGTTGCCGTGATCTACAGTCTGATCGGTCGCAAGCGGGTTCTTGTAAAGGCGGAACAGACCGCAAAGCCGCTGTTTGAGAAATTGCCGGAAGAAGTGTATCCGTTTTTGATGCTCGGCCTGCTTTCCGTGACCGCCGCCCTGATTCCGTTACTCCTGTTCGGGATGTTTTCCCTGATCAAGGCGTTTATCTCCTATGATGCGCCCTGGTTTCTGCTGACCGGCCGCCTGCTGGCGCTCTGGTCCATCGGCGCTCTGCTGATCAGCCTGATTCGCGGCATTGTGGATCAGAAAATATTTTTTATCCAGACAGAATACGGGGATACGATTTTTCGTTTGTTTCGCCTGATCGTGCTTTATGTCCTGTTCGGCATTGCTGTTTTATGGAGTGCTGAGGCATTTGGGCGGCGTGAGGACTTTTTAGCATTTCTGAGGTTTTTAATTTATCTGTCCATTGTGCTTTTTCTGTTTATTATCCTGCTTAGAAAAAAAGCCGTATTGTCCCTTTTGCCCCAGCTGCCGAACAAATCCTATCAGTCATTTTTAAAAGGTTTTGACCGGTATTATTATCCGGTTATGGGGCTGACCCTGCTGACCGGGGTGATGTGGTGTTTTGGATATAAACGCTTTTCCACTGTTCTGTGGACGAAAACATGGGGGATTGCCGGTGTTTATATCGGGTTTTCCCTGGTTTATTATATCGTCATCCAAAGACTTCAGCGGTGGGCGGACAGCATTGACAAGTCAGATGAACACGCCCGAACGTTTGTTCAGTCTCTGAAAGGATTTATTTTATATATTTCGATCATTATCACCGCCCTGGTGATGACCGATCTGCTGGGTATCCTTGAACCCATCCGGCGGATCATTTCGTTTCCGATCGTCAGTATCGGCAGTTCTCCGCTTTCTTTGTGGATCATCGCCAAAGCCGGTCTGATTCTGGTGATATTCATATATGTCTCCCGGATGCTTTGCGCCTACCTGAATTACAAGATTTATCCGGCCATGAAAGTGGAGTCGGGAACCGCTTATGCCATTGATACGTTCCTGAAATACTTCATGCTGCTCCTTGGCGGTTTCATCGCCCTTGAGATTGTGGGCTTTGACTTGCGGGCGCTGCTTGTCTTTGCCGGTGCCATCGGTATCGGACTGGGACTGGCGCTTCAGAGCATGGCATCTAACTTGATCAGCGGGTTTGCCATTATTTTCGGGGGAAAGATCCGGCGGGGGGACTGGCTGGAAGTCGGGGAAACCATGGGAATGGTCAGTGACATAGATCTTCGGGCGACCAAAGTCCGGACCCGGGACAATATTGAATATATTATCCCCAATGCGGATCTGATGTCCAATACGATTATCAATTATAGCCTGTCGTCGCCCATGATTCGGATTGATGTGCCCTTTGGGGTCGCTTATGCGTCAGATCCGAGGAAAGTTGAGCAACTGGTGATGGAAACCGCTGAAAAAGACCCCGAGGTGATGGTGAGCAAAAAACCGGAATTCCGCTTTATCGGGTATGGTGACAATTCCATTGATTTCCAGTTGCTCGTCTGGATTGATGTCCGCAGGACCGCTCGTCGGCATATCCGCAGTAAATTATATTTTGCCATGTTTGAAGCCTTTGCCAAAGAAGGGATTGAAATCCCCTTTCCCCAGCAGGATGTGCATTTTCGGTCCGGGATTGAATGGGAGCGGTTTGGGAAGCCGGAACCAGCGTGATTTTTTTATTATTATTCATAATCCTAATCGATGGTGCTAAAAATCTTTCATTAAAGCCGGAATAAAAGACAGTGACGAAGGCCGCACGATGGATGTTCAGGAAGTACGCAAAAGGTTTGGCCTGACAAAATGAAAGTTCACTGGACTGAGAACGCCATCGGGCATCTTACAAATATTTACGAATATATTAAGATTAGCGTTTTATCTATCATTGCAAGCAGTTAATATTAATTTCGTCATTTGTCAGAGTGGATGCTTTTGTGCTAATCCGTGGTTTCCAACGATAGATAAAACGCTAATCTTATAATGCTCAACTGTATAAGAGATGACAATAGCATTGTCATGCAGCAAATTGATCATATTGGGAAAAGTGATTTCAAGAAAAAAATGCGGGTTTACGTTTTTTTAAGGGAATAGCCCGCCATTTTGCGTCATATGAAGTACTTCGTAAGCAAAACGGCCGTTTTGTAAAACGGCTCTTAGTACATATAATCATTGTTCGGCATCAGAGTCTCTCCCGATTTTGGTATGGCAGTCCCCTTGGTGAAATAATTCGGCTAAGACTCAAGCAAACCCGGCTGACAATATCTTTTGTAGAATAGTTGTCAGCTGTTTCCTTTCTGTAGCAGAGATTACTGACAATAAATTTTTATTTACTTTATTGATAATTATAAACAGTTCCGGACCTGTTGCATGCCCTTTATCTGTCAGGTAGATTCGATAGCTACGTCTTGATCGTTCATCTGTGCGGCGTTCAATGAGTTGTTTTTTTTCAAGTGCATCAATGGTGCGTGTTGTTGCATAACCGGGCAGGGTTATTTTTTTGCCAATCTCTGTTTGAGTAAGTCCCTCCTCCTCCAAAAGCGCCATCAGCACACCAAATTGTTTTAAATCTAACCCAAGGCGCTTTAGCTCTTGTTTGATATTGGAATCAAGGCGGCTGGATATCATTTTAATCATCCAGCCAGCGCTGTTTGTCCTGATTTTTTCTGCTGTTGTTTGTTTGTTCATTTTATAACGCTATCATGATTTACAATAAAATGCAAATATTGCTCATGCATATTTTGCACTTGCAATTGTTGCATTTGCAACTTATAATGTATTTTATTATAGTTGCTTTAAAAAAAAGGAATTTTTATGCGTCGATTATTATTTTTACTGCTGTTTTTATTAATTTGTTCAACACCGTCTTTTGGTGCACCGAAACAGGTGACCGTCGGTGTTGTAACCGATGGTCCTTCTTTTCGTATGGACAAGGTGATTAGCTTTATCAATGAAGAAATCCAACTGCTGACCAAAAATGAGTTTGATGTCCGGTTAAAGAAGAGTAAAAGACTGGATGGCGGCTGGCAGCGAAATGGGATCGAATCGGCATTGTCCCGCCTATATAAAGACCCGGAAGTTGATATTGTCATTGCCCTGGGATTTGGCTCAGCCGCAGTTGCCGTCTCCCTGGAAGATCATCCAAAACCAACACTTGCCTCGGTAATTCTTAATCATCACCTGGTAAATGCGCCCAACAAGGGGAACAGCTCCGGCAAACATAATCTTGCCTACATAAGTATCCAGGCCGACCTTGCAACCGAACTGAAAACATTTCGTGAAGTTGTTGATTTCACAAATATTGCTCTTTTAAGTGATTCTTTGATGATGGAAGTGATGCCTGCCCTGGCCACGGAAGGTACTAAGGTAGCCACTGAGACGGGGATAAAGATATTTCCTGTGCTCCATGGTGGAACAGGCGATGACCTTGTTTCCCGCCTGCCATCAGATATAGATGCCGTTTTGATCGGAGCATTACCACGGCTGGATGAAGCACAGACGGCCAAATTATTGAATAAGCTTATTGAGCTTGGTTTACCAAGTTACAGCCTGACAGGTTCCCACCTTGTTGAGCAGGGAGCCCTTGCTACTGCTGTCCCGTCTGAAAACTGGCAGCGGCGTACACGGCGTCTGGCTCTGGATTTACAGGCAGTACTGTTTGGTGATGATCCCAAGGACATGAAGGTGTTTGTCGAGGATCGGAGACGATTGATCCTTAATATGGAAACTGCACGCCGCCTGCGGATCTCACCTCCATTCGATGTTATGCTTGAAGCACAAAAGTTAAATGACGAGCCTGAAAGCGCAACTGTGCGTTGGACATTAAGTGAAGCTGCAAAAAGAGCACTTCTTGAAAACCTTGGTATACGCGCCTCAAAGCTTGGAGTAGAAGCCGGAGCAAAGCAGGTGGATGAGGCAAGAGCAAACCTTTTTCCCCAGCTTTCCATTGGTGTTGACCAGCAGCTTCGTGATGATTCCAACCCCAGTGTCGTTTCAGGGGGAATAGCGGAAAAACAAGGCACAGCATCCCTTACCTTAAGTCAGGTTATTTACAATGAATCCACATGGGCAAACCTGGATATTGTACAGGCACAACAGACTGCAAGGATTGCCGAGGATAACCAGACAAAACTTGATGTTATACAGGATGCTGCAATAGCTTTTCTGGATGTATTGAAATCGCAAACATTAATGAAAATTCGACGTGTGAACCTTGAGCAAAGTCGAACAAATCTTGGATTGGCGCGTGATAGAGCAAAGGTCGGCTCAGCAACTTTTGCAGATGTCTACCGCTGGGAAAGCGAACTTGCCCAGGCAAAGGCGGATCTTCTCGGTACGGAGGCAACGCTCAGACAGAATCAAGAGTCGCTAAACCGGCTGCTTAACCGTCCCCTGGCCGAACAATTTACTTTGGAGCCGGCAACGCTTCAGGACGAAAATCTAATTATGAACGACCCGGAACTGTCCGGACTGATTGAAAACAGAGCCGATTTCCAGCGTTTGAGTAAAATATTGATCCAAGACGGCCTGGATAGATCTCCTGAAATTGCATCACTCCTTGCCAAAATCATTGCCCAGAAACGAACTCTGAAAAGTGAGAAGCGAAGTTTTTGGCTTCCCACTATTACCCTGGCAGGAGAGTATTCCAATACCTACCATGACAGCCGCCCGGATTTCCTTTCCCAGGAAGGGAAAGATGACTGGCTTCTTGGTGTAAATCTGTCGTTGCCTTTGTTTGAAGGTGGGGCAAGGTCACGACGTGTGGAACGGGCACAGTTAACTTTGCGTCAACTGTGCGTACAACTGCAAGACACTACTAATACCATTGAACAGACTATTCGAGGCAGATTACATACAACTCATGCCTCCAAACTTTCAATAGACTTAAATCGCACCGCAGCAGAGGCTTCAAAGAAAAATTTTGATCTTATTCTGGATGGTTACAGCAAGGGGACAACAGGGGTGGTGGATCTTGTTGATGCCCAGAAATCCGCCCTTACCGCCGAGCTGACTGCTGCCAACGCAGCCTGGCAATTCCTGATCGATCTCATGAATCTACAGCGCGCAACCGGAGCTTTTGATTTCTTTCTTGACGACACCCAACGCAGCGCAGCTGTTCAGGCTATTAAGAACAACCTTTCAAGTGGAGAATGACTTAATGTTTGTTAAATTTCATAACTGTATAACAAAATGTTGGTTAATGACGCTTTTATCGGCAGGTTTTCTATTATTGTGCGGGTGCGACAACCAAAGCACAACAAGCGAGGAAGTAAAAAAAGCCCTTCGACCAGTTAAATATCAGGTGGTAGAAAAATCCATGAGCGGACGTACCCGTACTTATTCAGGCACTTCAAAGGCTGGAAGGGAGGCAAACTTAAGTTTTAAGGTTGGTGGCACATTGCAGGAAATTCCAGTCAAGGTAGGTGACAGCATTGGAAACAAGACTCTCATTGCCCGTTTGAATCGTACCTCTTTTGAGCTGGAGGCGGAAAAGTCACGGGCAACCCTTGCTCAGGCTGAAGCTGAAAACCGCAATGCCGGGTCCAAGTACCAGCGGGTGCGTGAGCTGTACGAAAATGACAATTCCTCCAGGGAAGACCTTGATTCTGCGCGAACCTCAGTTGAGTCAGCCCAAGCCCAGGTGCGTTCCGCAAAAAAAAGTCTGGAACTGGCATTGCTTGATCTGGGCTATACTGAGTTGAGAGCCGGTGAAAAATGTTCAGTGGCCGAGGTTTTCAAGGAGGTCAACGAAAACGTCACTGCCGGAGAGGCCATTGTTGCTGTCGTCTGCGGTCAGGTAAATGAGGTCGAGGTGAAGGTGCCGGAAAACCTGATTGCCAGTATCAAGCAGGGTATGGCCGCCAAGGTGCGGTTCGACGCAATTCCTGAAGTTGGATTTACAGCCAGGGTGACTGAGGTCGGAGTAACATCAGCCGGAGGTGCAAGCTTCCCTGTAACCTTGATCGTCAAAGAAAAGCATTCACAACTGCGGTCCGGGCTTGCAGCCGAAGTCACATTTATATTTGCCGTCAAAACCCAGGAACCACCACCTATCTATCTGCCGCCAGTCGCTGTGGGGCAGGACAGGACAGGCCTTTTTGTTTTTGTTCTGGAGCCTGGGGATGATCCGGGAGAGGCCATTGTCCACCGCCGACCTGTCACCGTTGGCGAGTTAACATCCATGGGCCTTGAAATAACCAGCGGTGTGAAGCCCGGCAATAAGGTGGTAACAGCCGGAATGTCTGTCATTCGTGATGGACTCCATGTAAAAGCGGAGTAATCAATCATGAATATCACTGAATTTGCAATCCGTAACAATCGTCTGACCTACTTTCTTGTCCTGCTTTTGGTACTATTCGGCATAAATGCCTATTTCAGCCTTCCCAAAGCTGAAGATCCCGGGTTCACCATCCGTACCGCTGTGGTGACCGCATACCTGCCCGGAGCCAGTCCCGAACGTGTGGAACAGCTTGTGACCGATAAAGTTGAGCAGGTTATCCAGCAGATGCCGGAACTGGATAATGTTTCCAGTGACACCCAAACCGGTGTCGCGGTCATTTTTGCCAATTTCAAGCAAAGCTATAAAAATATGCGTCCTATTTTTGATGATTTGCGGCGCAAAGTTGAAACGGTTAAAAAAGATCTTCCCGAAGGGGTGTCGGGACCATTTGTAAATGATGAGTATGGGGATGTGTTCGGCGTGGTTTATACCTTGACAGGTGATGGTTTTAACTATGGTGAGCTTAAAACTGTTGCCGATAAAGTCCGGGACGAGTTGTTGCTGCAGAATCAGGTAGCCAAGGTTGAAATCCACGGCGACCAGGAAGAGGTGGTGTTTGTTGATTACAGCAATGCCCGGCTGCAGGATCTTGGTCTGTCCCCCCAGCAATTGCGTACCGCTTTACAGTCCATCAATATATTAAGCTCGGGTGGAGATATTTTAATCGGCCGTGAACGGATTACCCTGGAACCAACCGGAAATTTTGAGTCACTTAAGGATATCAGGCGGGCCCTTGTTAATATTCCGGGCACCTCGGATGTTGTTTACCTTGAAGATATCGCCCATGTTTATCGCAGCTACAAAGACCCCAGGGAGAGTGCAGTGCATTCCATTGGCAGGCCTGCACTGGCGATTACAGTTTCCATGAAAGAAGGTGGTAATATCTTAGAACTTGGGAAGACACTCAAGGAGATTATGCCCACCCTTCAGTCCCGTTATCCCCATGGAATAGAGTTTGAAACCATTGCTTTCCAGCCTAAGATGGTGGACCGGAGTATTGATGATTTTATGAAGAACCTCCTGCAGGCAGTGGCAATTGTATTTATTGTCATGCTTGCATTTCTGGGACTGCGTACCGGAGTGGTCGTGGCGGCACTCATCCCTTCGGTAATGGCCATAACCTTTGTAGTCATGCAGTGGTTTGATGTGGGCATTAATAAGATGTCCCTGGCCGCTCTGATTATTTCTCTGGGGCTTCTGGTGGACAATGGAATTGTCATGGCCGAAGGAATCCTGGTACGTCTGGAACGAGGCCAAGATAAAATAGCCGCGGCGGTTGCCACGGGCAAAGAAATGCTTGTTCCCCTGCTGACTTCCTCGCTTACGACCTCGGCTGCCTTTCTCCCCATTCTGCTGGCACAATCCGCAGTTGGTGAATTTACCGGTGATATTGCCCGGGTGGTGTCCATGGCACTGATTCTTTCCTGGCTGCTGGCCATGACATTGGTCCCCTTGCTGGCTGTGCACCTTATCAAAGTTAAGCGGAAGACAAAGGACAAAAAAGCGGATTTTTCAGGAATAGGTTATCGTTTTTACAGGATGATCTTAAGGATCTCCTTACAATTTAAACCCATTTTCCTGATCATTATTGTGGTGTTGTTTATTCTTGGCATCAAGGGTTTGGGACTGGTACCCAAGGCCTTTATTCCTTCCTCCACAGCCCCGATTGTAAATGCTAAATTTGACATGCCTGTTGGCACATCCATTGAAACAACGGAAAAGATTGCCTATGACATAGAAAATTTTCTGCTCGAAAACTGGCTGGTAAACAAAGAGGAGCAAGCTTCCGGCAAGCAAGGTGTCTTGAACTGGATGACCTTTATCGGTGTGGGTGCCCCTCGTTTTGTCCTGGGATACGACCCCGGATCTCCCAGTGAAAGGCATATTGCCCTGGTTGCAAACACCACTGATTATCGTATGATTCCAGAACTATCCAAATCCGTTGAAAACTTTACCAAAGAGAAATATCCCGACTTGCAAATCCAGTTGAGAAAGCTGGAAAACGGCCCGCCTGTGGAATACCCAATCCAAATTCGTCTATTGGGCAAAAACCTGAAAACCCTCTATGGCCTGGCAGATGAAGTGAAAAGCCATTTTTACACCCTTCCCCAGATTGCCTCGGTGAATGATGATTGGGGGCCACAGATCAAAAAACTCATGGTCATAGTTGATCAGGAACGGGCCCAACGGGCAGGTGTGACCAGTGAAGATGTAGCAGTCTCCCTGGAGGCCAGTCTCTCAGGTACTGATCTGACCTACTATCGGGAAGGCGACAACCTTATTCCAGTTACCCTGCGTTCTGTTGCGGCAGACCGTAATGATCTTGGAAAAATGGAAGGCATCACGATTTACTCGTCGGGCACCGGGCTACAGGTGCCGTTTAAACAGGTGGCCGATATTGAAATGGCTTGGCAGCCCGGCCTGATAAAACGTCGGGACCGCCTGCGTGCCATGATGGTTAACGTGCAGTTGAAACCTGGTATCACAGCCACAGAAGTCAACAATATTCTGCTGCCCTGGTTGGATAAGCAGTCTCAAACATGGCCTTCCGGCTATCGCTACCAGGAAGGCGGCGAAGCCGAAGCCTCCGGAGACGCAATGACCTCGCTTGTGGCTGGCATGCCCCTTGCCGGTATGCTTATTGTCCTGCTGCTGGTGGGCCAGTTCAACTCCATACGCAGGCCATTTATAATTTTGTTAACTATTCCCCTGGGGCTGATCGGCATCAGTGCGGGCCTGATCATTGCCAATTCAATCTTCGGTTTTTTTACTCTCCTGGCACTGGTTTCACTGGCAGGCATCATTATTAACAACGCCATCGTGCTGTTGGATCGGATAAGGATCGAAATCACTGAAAACGGTCTTTTAGCCAAGCAGGCTATTTACGAGGCCTGCCAGCAGAGGTTACGTCCTATTGTATTAACAACTGCAACCACAGTGGGTGGTATGCTGCCCCTCTGGCTCTCCCATGACCCCATGTTCGAAACCATGGCCGTATCCATTATCTTCGGACTTATGTTTGCAACAATTCTGACTTTGGTATTTGTGCCGGTTATGTATTCGTTGCTGTTTCGGGTTTCATTCAAAGATGGCTAAAATTTAGCGAAAGCAAAAAGCCGCGCCACTGATTTTAAACGGTTAAATTCCTCAAGCAAAATTCGATTAATTGGAGAGTTACAAAATGAAGATTAGTCCTCAGTATGCAGGTATATTAATGAGTTTCCTTATTTCAATTGGAATGAGTTTTATGATGTCCTTTGCTATGATGGCGGTTAACGTAGGCTTCGTTGTAAATTTCATACCAATGTGGATGAAAGCATGGGGAATTGGTTTCGTCGTAGGGTTTCCTGCGGCGGCAATCATTGTCCCTTTTGCAAGGAAGGCTGTTTCAAAAATTACGGGTATTCCGATGTGAAATGGGAAACCGGAATTTAACAAAAGAATGGAGAAAGATTGCAATGGGGCACATTTTTTATAAGGAACTATCTAAAATAAAGGGGGAACTAATTTATTTAATATTCTGTTTCCAACAAAAGAACAATCGGCTAAAATTGCCGAACGCTGAACCTGACCGGGAAAACAATGCGGTTTTTCGTAAAGGTAGGTGCAGGCTCGAAAGTAAAGTGGCCGGCAGGTTAGCTCAAAAACGTTAAGTGCCATCAAATAATCACCCGCCTGACAAATTGAACAATCAACATTGCAACTAAAAATAGTTGCTATTAAATATTTATTCGTTTATACTTCCTGAAGGAGGGAGGGGTATGAGTCGAAAAGAAAAACTTATTTCACGATTACTGCAGCGACCAAAAGATTTTACATGGGACGAATTAACCAGTTTGCTCAAACATTTAGGCTATCGTGAAGTGAAAAAAGGAAAAACGGGTGGGGCAAGAAGACGATTTGTTCATCCGTCAGCTGCAATTATCACATTACATAAACCTCACCCTCAAAATGTTCTAAAGCGGTATGCTATAGATCAAGTATTAAATATATTGAGTCAGGAGGATATGCTATGAAAGATATGATGCAATATAAGAGATATTATGGTTCAGTACATTATAGTGATGAAGACCAAGTATTTTTTGGAAAGATTGAATATATTAGAAGTCTTGTGAGCTATGAAGGTACAGACGTAAAAAGTTTAAAACAGGCTTTCGAAGAGGCTGTTGAAGATTATTTAGAACTTTGTGAAAGTGAAGATGTTGAACCGGAGCAAGCCTTTAAAGGGAGTTTCAATGTGCGTACAGGTAGCGATCTTCACCGTAAAGCTACATTATATGCCAGAGAAAAGGGTTTAAATCTTAACAATGTGGTTACAGAAGCACTTAAAAAATATCTATCACATGCGAATAGCACTTAACCTCACACTTCACAGGACGCCAAACAGCCGGCGCCTGTGAGTTTAGCGTTAGGCAAAGGAAAAACAATGAATCGCAAAGGTGAAAAAATTGGGTGGATTGGCGGCTGGCATGGAGGTTTTATATGGCTTGGTGTTCATACAATATAACTTGGAATCAATTTGGAATGAGTGCAAAAAATAGTTGCATCCGTCTGATATTTTTACAATTAATATATCAAAAATCAGGATTTGTAAAGGGCAGATAGGAGAGGGGGCAGTAAGCAGCTGGGAAACAGTCAACTTTTTTACCGGCGGGCTGTTAATTCCTTTGACTGACCTATTATAATGATATCCTTAGATAACCGAGTGAATTAATATATCCTGTCCGGCACTAAAAAAATTCTAATATGCCGTCAAATGCGGAATTTGCTGCCACTCTAATCCGAGCAATCCCACTGCTTTCCGGTCCACGGCCAGTGGATCAAATCCGGCGATCAGTTTATTGACCGGCGGATCGCAGGTCCGGCCGCCCAAATGATAATCCGCAAGGCCGATGGATGCATCCAGTAGTGTCAGGTCTGCTTTTCTGTATTTGTTCGGACTGAAATATCAAAACTTTTAAATTCAACAGAAACCATGCCTTCAGTTGCTTTCTTCTTCCTGAAGTACCGGTATTACGGAATCCGAAACCGACTGTTTGGATTCTTCGGCGCGGGTGTCCGGGGTTATGATGTCTGGGATGATCACAACTGTTGCGGCTTTTGAATTAACCAGGTATTTTCGGGCCAGATCATTAACCTCCTGCTCGGTGATGGCGGCATAATCTTCCTGGAATGAGCGGCACCAGTCCAGCTGGGCCGGATACCGGCTGGCCCTTTTTAAAACACTGTCCAGCCAGTAGGGGTTGGTTTTGACCCGTTCTTTAATAGACTCGATAATGGGATTGACTGCCCGGTGTAATTCATCATCCTGAACACCTTTGGCAGCAATATCATCGGTAATGCGGACCAGCGCGTCGATGATTTTATCGGTGTCGTCAGGGTTCACTTGGACCACTGTATTTAACAGGCCGTAGTCGTCATATGCCCGGCTTGGGGCATTATAGGCATAGGAGGAGTAGCTGGCCCCCATTTCTTCCCGGATCCGGATCCGCATCCGGTCGTTAATGATTTCCGACAGTACGGACAACCGCCTGTTTCGGTGAATATCTTTGTAATCACCGGTCAGGTACACCAGGGTGATCAGTCCTTTCGGTATGACGGTCGGTACGGATATGGTTAACGATTCACCGGCCGGAAATACCAGCTGTCGGTTATCATTGGCGACTGCTTTTTCGGACCTGGTCGGCAGGCTGCCCAGATAGGTGGCGGCCAGGTCAATGACCGATTCCGGGTCAATATCGCCCACTATGGAAATTTCCAGCGGCGCGTTAGCCAGTGCCGGGGTGATCCAGCCACGGATATCCTCCAGCGAATTGTTTTTGAAGGTATCAAAGTCCGGGAGCCCGAATCGGGTGTCGCCGCCGGCTAAAAACCGGGAACCTTTAAAAACCATGCCGCCGTTAATGGAGTGTTTGAGGGATTCATAGTCCTGGGCATACTGGGCAAGGGACAGGAAATACGCATCCTCCCTGAAGCCCGGATCGTTTATATAGGCATGGTACAATTGAAACAGCAGGGGAATTTCATCGGTGACCGAATTGCCGGTAAGGGCAAAATGGTCATCGTCCACCTGAAAGGCAACATGGGTGTTTTTGCCGGTAAGCGCCCGTTTCAGTTCATCCCGGCTCAGTCGGCCCAGGCCGCTTAACTGCACCACTTTCCGGGAAAGTGCCGCAAGGCCGGGATTCTCTTTGGGTTCTCCTTTTTTCCCGTTTCCGAATATCAGCGCAGCCTTGACCTGGTTGGCCTTAAAGTCCGTGGGTTTTATATATAAATGGACGCCGTTTTCAAATTCCACGTGAATGATCCCCAGATCCGCGATATCATCCCGGCTGATAATTTTGCCTTTTTGAACCGGTGCCGGCAGGTAGGGAAAGTCAATCAGTTCTTTTTCTTCAGGGGCATCCACCGGAACCGCCATGCTTGCGGTGAATGTGTCAAGTATCCGGTTTGTCGGCGGTTCAGTGTGATTATTCAGGTCGATGTTTCCCGTGACAAGAACCAGCCGGTTGCCGGTATCCCAATTATTATGGAGTGCTTCGTAAAGCACTTCCGGGGTAACTGAATCAATGAAAGGCGTCTTTAGTTCCTTTTTCTGGTCCGGGGATTGAAAAACCTTTCCGGCATTCAGGCTGTGCATAATCTGTCTTGCCAGGTGCCGGCTTTCTCTTGTTGATGAGGCTTTGACTTCCTTATCCAGCTGGGCGGTAAATGCTTTTTTTGCCAGCTCAATTTCAGATTCGGTAAATCCGTAGGTCAATGCCTTGCGCAGGGTTTGTTCAATGGACGTCAGTGTATCGCCCCAGTTTTCAGGCGCGCAGTCGGCATTGATGTCCGCTCCCTGCAGATAGTTCAGGTAATTTCCCGAACTGATCATGGCATGGGTAAAGGGCGTATCCGGGTCGTTTAACATTTCAGTCAGCCGCTTATTGACAATATGATTGGCCATTGCGGATCGGAGTTGAATTTTTTGCTGATTGACAGAGTCCGGCGGGTTAATTTTCTGGGATATTGTTTCAATGGAAATACTGGTATTTCCGGCTTCCGGTTCAAAGTGGTAAAATGTTTTGGTGCCGGAATGGCTGATGCTGCCGGGGTCGGGGTATTCCGACTCAGTTGCCCGAGGCGACAGGCCGGCGAATTTTTCCATAATCAAAGGTTCTGCGACCTGGATGTCAAAATCCCCCGCCATGATCAGCATCATTCTTTCCGGCCGGTACCAGGTATCGTAAAAAGATTTGAGCAGCTGCCGGTCAGCAGCCCGGATCACTTCTTCCGTGCCGATGGGAAGGCGGTCGGAAAGCAGGGCATCCGGAAGTTCAAATTTAAATGTTGCCTCAAACGTACGAAAACCGACAGAGTCCCGGGTCCTTTTTTCGGCCAGAATGACCGGCCGTTCATTCTCCACTTCTTCTTCGAGAATCAATGCGCCGGCAGCATAATCTTTCAAAACCAGAAGCGCGTCAGCTAAATCTTGAGGGTCTCCTTTGGGAAGGTCGATATCATACACAGTTTTGTAGAATCCGGTGTGCGCATTGGCATCCGGTCCGAATTTCATGCCGATACTCTGGAAATATTTGACCAGCTCCCCGGGCGCGAAGTTTTCGGATCCGTTGAAAAGCAGATGTTCAAGAAAATGGGCCACACCGCGTTCATTTTCTTTTTCATGCATGGAGCCTGCCTGAATAAAAAGATGCATGCTGACCCGGTTTTCCGGCCGGCTGTTTTCCATTAAAATATACCTGAATCCATTGGGCAGTTCTTTGAAAATAACGTTCGGATCCGGTTTTAAGTCACTGTGCGCATGGGCCCAGTGACCTGTGGGATTAAATATTGCCTCTGAGGGCGTAATGTCGGGAATTTGCTGTTGTGCTGCCGTGTTGGTATCAGATAATGTGTTTTGGAATAATGTGCTGCAGCCGGCAAATATGATGAGCAGAAATGCATAGAAAAATAATTTTTGATAACCGATTCGTTTCATAATGATTTCGTCCTGCTTGGGTGGTTTTGTGGGTGCATTGTGTTATAGTGCTTAATAAAATATTGTTTGATCAAATAGTTATGTCGTGTTTAAGCTTTAAACTGTAAAGATATAAGGTGTTTTTTATGGCTGACATTTTCTCCCCTGATCCGAGAACCGAATTTCGCATTTTCGGGCAACTGTAAACAATAAAATAAATTGGATTTATGAAATGTCAAAATTGAATTAGTATAATGGCGGTAAAAAGTCAATGTGCGTTTGGAGCAGGATTTTACCTTGATGTTGTTTTGACCCTATGGTAATACCGGCACAACTGGTGACGCACGATTGCGGATACATCCTTGATTTATGATAACTATATAAAAAATGACTTTTTGGCAGGATAATGTCGGTTGAGCTTCCCATATTGATTTTTGGTTTTATCATTGGTTTCTACATGGCCTGGAATATCGGCGCAAATGATGTCGCCAATTCCATGGCGTCTGCGGTCGGTGCAAAGGCCATCACACTGCGGCAGGCTGTTTTTATTGCCGGTATCTTAAATATCGTCGGCGCGACGTTTATCGGCTCCCACGTCACCAATACGATCCGTAAGGGGATCATATCACCAGAGGTTCTCAATGATCCGCATATGGCCTTGATCGGCGCGTTATCGGCGCTTCTGGCAGCGGCTTTGTGGGTATCGTTTGCAACCTGGAAATCTCTGCCTGTTTCAACCACCCATTCAATCGTCGGGGCCATGGTCGGATTCGGTCTGATTGCCGGCGGTTTTTCCGTAGTCAACTGGGGAAAGCTGGGGGCTGTTTTATTGAGTTGGGTCATCTCGCCGGTATTGAGTCTGGTGATCGCCTTTGTCATGTTTAAAGTCATTGTAAGATTGATTCTGGTCCGATCAGATACGTATGCGGCGGCAGCGAAATTCTCACCTGCTTTTATCGGCATTGCCGTTTATATCTGTGCCATGTCTTTTTTGTTCAAAACCCCCCTGGGTAAATCGGTTCAGATGTCAACTGTTTCGGCGTCAGCGATTTCACTGGTCATTGCCGTGGTACTTGGATTTGCCGGTAAATATTTAATCTTACGGCTGTTGAAGTCGAAAAAAAATGGCGATGCGGAGGATATTTTCAAGCGGATACAAATCGGCACATCCTGTTATGTGGCCCTGGCACAGGGGGCAAATGATGTGGCCAATGCCATTGGGCCCCTGGCGGTTATCTATTTTCTGGTTAAAACCGGGTCTGTGGGCGCAACCGTCCCGGTGCCCATTTTTTTACTGCTTTTTGGCGGCGTGGGCATTGCTTTCGGCATCGCAATGGGCGGTTCCCGTGTCATCAAAACGGTTGGGGAGAGAATTACCACCCTGAGCAATACCAGGGGGTTTGCCGTTGATTTTTCAGCCGCGACCACTGTTCTTGTTGCCTCTAAAATGGGGCTTCCGGTTTCAACCACCCATGCCGCTATCGGCGGTGTCATGGGGGTCGGGCTGGCACGGGGAATTGAAGCGGTTAACTTTGGCATCATATTTAAAATTATGCTATACTGGGTGCTCACTGTTCCCGTAGCAGCGGCAACCTGCATGGTCCTATTTAAAATTCTTGAGTTTATTATATAAAGGAGGCGTCATATGCGTATACCGTTCTCTTCAATGTTTATTGCTTCACCATTTGATGCATTACAGGAACATGCGGAAAAAGTGAAGGAATGTTCATGGGCATTTCAGCAGGCCATGGAATGTTATGCCTCAAGTCAATGTGATACATTCGAAGAACTCAGGCAGGAAGTTTCCCGTTTTGAGAACGAAGCGGATGCGATCAAGCGGCGTATTCGTGGGCACCTGCCGAAGGGCGTGATGATGCCGGTGGAAAAATTTCAGTTGTTCAGGTACTTGAGAGAACAGGACAGTGTGCTGGATTCGGTCAAGTCGGCAATCAACTGGCTTTCTTTCCGGCCGGAGGCCGGGATTCCGAAATATGCGGAAAAGGATTTTTTTCTTTTAATCGATGCGGTAATCGAACCCATCGAAGAACTGACCATTATGGTTTCTGAAGCACGAATCTACTTTAAGAATTTTTCTGAAAAACAAAGACGGAAAGTAAAAGAAATTATCACAAACCTCAGGCAGATGGAGCATGAAGCGGATAAAAGAGAATATTCGCTGATAAAAAAGATTTTCAAAAATGAAAAAGACCCCATTACCCTGCAGCATCTGGTTAAGCTTACGGAAATAATCGGGAATATTGCTGATCATGCAGAAAATACCGCGGATATGATGCGGGCGATGCTGGCAAAATGATGCATCAGGCAGAAGTGCCGGGCCTTTATATTTTAAAGGCCCATTTGATATAAACAAAAAATACTGTCCAGGACAGAATACAGATAATGTAAGATACCCAGTTAACGCTTTTTCTTGCCTTGCCGTGTTTGTCCACATTGCCGATTTTCGAATGGCAGGAAAAGCATTCTTTGGCATCTAAGGGCAGGGTGACAAAGCATTCCGGACAGCGTTTGACGATGATTTCATCCGCAGTGTCAACCGGCTTTTTTTTTCTCTTTTTTTTTGCTTCGCCCATTTGACCTTTTTGGGTTTATTGGTGTGTTTAAATTTTTAGTTGATTCGTAACGGGCGTTTAAAAAAATTTATTAGTAAGTAGTAAATATCATTAATTAATGTTTTTGTAAAATATTTTAGTGATAATCGTTTCGTAAAATTTCTATTCGGATACTTGTTCGGACTTGCTATAACAATAAATTCTATAATTTTAATTGTTTATGAAATCTTTGGCGATCGTGATTTCGCTGTTTTCACGTAAGTTGGCGACCCAGGAACTGTAAAGTGCGGATTGTTTCTGTGATAACATCCGGTCATGGATGTTGCTTTTCGCTATGTTCAGCCCCTGCTCCAATGGAAGTTTTTTATCTCTTAACTCGATAACATATAATCCGGTTTCAGCCTTAACAACATTTTCAGGCAATTTATTATTTTCAGTCAGTTTAAATACGGCTGCCATCAACTTTCTGTCATTGCCGATGCCCGGCACGGATGCGTTCCGGTTCATCTGACCGGTTGATTGTATTTTTATCGAGGTGTCGTCTTCCGCTGCATCAGCGATCGAGCCGGCGGCTTTTGCTTTTTCCAGGAATTTTTTGGCCGCATCTTCAGCCGCTATTTTCTGTTGAGCCTGCTTTGTATCTTTGGTTACTTCTTCTTTTACTGCGTCAAACTCGGGTATTTTTTCCGGCTCTTTGTGGATGATTTGAATCAGGTAATATGATTCGCCGATTTCAGTGATATCACTCAGTTCCATCATTGGCAGCTTAAATGCGGTCTCCGCGAATGCGGATGCGTTTCCGACGCCTTTTGGACCTTTTTTGATTGTAAAAAGGTCAGAGGTGACCAATTCAAGGCCGCTGTCTTTGGAATTTTTTACAAATTCTTCTCCGTCAAAGGTAATGTCATAGAGCGATACCGCCGCATCATAGGCTATGTTTTTGGCTTTCCGGTCAGCCTGTTTTTCGGTGATTTGCGGTGTGGCTTCTTCCAGTGACATGGTTGACGCCTGGTTATGCGTTTCTACTTTGATAATATGCCATCCGAACTGGGTCCTGACCGGTTCGCTGATGTCGCCGATCGCCATTGAAAATGCCGTATCTGAAAACGGCTTGACCATTTCTTCCCGTTTGAACGCGCCGAGCTGGCCGCCGTTCTCCTTTGAAGGTCCTTCGGAATATGTTTTTGCCAGTTCGGCAAAATCTTCTCCTGATTTTGCCTTTTCCATGATTTCCCCAGCTTTCAGCCGAGCATCTTCAACAGCTTTGGCATCGGCATTTTCCTGAACCTTGAAGAGGATATGGCGGGCTGAAACAGTTTCAGGTAATTTAAACTCATCCTGTTGTTCAGCGTAATATTGCTGAATTTCATCAGACGTGACATTTGCGGTGGCCTTGTAAGCTTCCGGGTCAAACTTGACATACCTGGCCTGGACCATCGGCTCTGTTTTGTATTCTTCCTTATGGGCGGTATAATAATCCTCAAGCATCTGATCGGTTATTTCAACGTCCTTAAAGGCATCGGGTTTAAAAGCCACATAGTTGATATCAACGGAAGTATTTTCCCAGTTATACCACTCACGTACTTCAAGTTCCGATACTTTTGCATTTTTTGTAATGAATGAACGCAGGCGGTCCATTAATATGGCTTCCTTTTGCATGGTTTCAAATGACTCCGGCGTTAACCGGTTCTGGCCGAGGAGAATTTTATAGCGTTGTTTGTCAAACGCGCCGTTCTTTTGAAATGCTGGAATCCGGATAATTGATTGTGCGAGTTCGGCATCCGGTACTCTCAAACCGTTTTTTTCGGCTGACTGGCGCAGCAGGGTTGTGTCAATCAGACCGTCTAAGGCCTGCTGTTTGACATTGAACATTTTGATCATATCGTCGTTTAAACGGTTTCCGAACTGGGCACGAAGATTTTCAAGGACATTATAATAAGCCTGTTGGTATTGATTGACGGTAATTGCATCGCCATTGACAGTCGCAACTTTTGAAGCCCGTTTGGCATTGAAAGATCCAGCGCCCATAAAGATAAACGCCACTACAATGATTCCCAGAAGGACTTTGATGATCCAGGAACCGGCATTTTCTCGCATTGCATTCAGCATTGAATTCCCCTTTGAAATCTGAGATATGGTTTTTTAATCTGAAAGAACCTAATCTTTCTGAATTGTTAGAATTTTATTGAAGATAAATAGCACAATAAGTGGTATGTTTTTATTATTAAGTGCTTAACTTGTCAATAAAATATCATTGGTTTGAAGCCATTTGTCTGTATATAATCGGCTTTTAATGATAAATTCGAATGCCACACGGGAAATTTTGGTAAAATATTTATTGACAGGTAAATTTCATTTTATTAGTTTGTGTTTCGTTTACAAGGGGCTGTAGCTCAGCTGGGAGAGCGCATGACTGGCAGTCATGAGGCCAGGGGTTCGAGCCCCCTCAGCTCCACCAAACAACAAATTAAAAGCAAGGGTTTACAGATGTATATCCCCTTGCTTTTTTTTGTTGATGCGTCGGTTAAGTCATTACCTTCCCCATGGGCAACCCCGTTTTGATCCCACCATTGTTTTATGGTTCGATGCGCCTGTTTTTTGCAGGCTGATGATTGCTGTGGATGTTTGTGTATATGGTAAGATATTTATCCCTCTTATGCATGAAAGATATGTTAAAAAAACAATATATTAAATTTAGAAAAACTTTGTGAAAGCGATGGATTCGATCTTCAATATTTTGAGTATTCATTTTGAGTATTCACTCTTGAGATTAATAAATCTATATTGTATTATATTTATTTTAGATGCGTTCCCGGACGGATTCAACGATAGCTGGGAACTCTAACATCAGAAGCGGTATTGGATTTTATTTTAAATACATAATACATTTGAACGCTTATTCGTATAAAGTTAAATCTCTATTATGTGGAGGAAAATTGTGAGGCAAGCCAGATATTTTTATATTCTTTTTTTTATCGCAGGCCTTTTAATTAATGGGTGTATGTTCCCTACTGTAAAATTATTCACGGACGCATCTGATCCTTTAAAAGAGTTCGTCCTTGAAGGGGATGAAAAAGGAAAGGTCCTGATGATACCGGTGTATGGAATTATTTCCGATATCCCTAAAAAAGGGATGATATTTAGTGAACCCAGCATGGTCCAGGATATTGTTTCACAGCTGAAGCTGGCCGGGGCAGACTCGGAGATTAAAGCGGTTTTATTTAAAATCGATTCTCCCGGCGGATCAGTGACTGCCAGTGATATTCTGTACCATGAAATTAAGTCGTTCAAAGAGCGGACCGGTGTTAAAGTGACAGCCGTGATCATGAATGTTGCCGCTTCCGGGGGATATTACATGGCGCTTCCGGCTGACTTTATAATGTCTCACCCCACTTCGGTTACCGGATCGGTTGGCGTGATTTTTCTTCAGCCCAGATTTTATGAATTGATGGATAAAATTGGCGTGGGCGTCACGGCGAATACGTCCGGAGAAAACAAGGACATGGGATCTCCTTTTCGCAAGACAACCGATACGGAAGAAAAAATTTTTCAAAGCCTGACAGATTCTCTTGGTAAACGGTTTGTGGATTTGGTGGTCGAACACAGGGGGATCGGGCCGGAAGCGGTGGAAGATGTTTCCACGGCGCGCATATATCTTGCCCACGAAGCGTTAACGCTTGGATTAATCGATGAAATTGGTTATATTGACGAGGCGATTACCCGGACAAAGGAGCTTGCCGGCCTGGATGAAAATAGTAAGGTCATTGTATATCGTCGTGTTGAATATCCGGACGATAATCTGTATAATATCCAGTCAAGGTATGGAAATATGAAATCCCCGCTGATTGATCTGGGGCTTCCGGATACAAGCATTTTAAATCGTGCGGGATTTTATTATCTCTGGCCGTCCGGAGTTGACGGGAATTAAACGGGTGCGCGGAAAAGCGCAGGCTGCTCAATTTACTGGTGTCCTGATGTTTTCAATGTGCTGCTGTCAATTAATTTGAGAAACGATTGACTATAGCTTCAGTCTTTGCGTTGGCAGCAGGTTGTCCTGGGGTTTGCAGTCGTCTATTAGCAGTGTCTGGGACTGTTTGGGTTTTCTGATGAATCAGAAAATAGAAGATAAAGTAACTGTAATCAAGGAATCTTTGCACACAGCAGGGCTTGATATTTCTGAACAAAAAAATGGTATTCGGTTAAAATTGGATAGCGGATATCATATTGATATATTTACGTTAACAAACAGCCCGGGCCAGATTCGGGCAAGGATAAAAATTGAGGAACCGGATCCGCTCAGAAGACAGGCGTATGTTGAATCGACTCAGAATTCGCTTTCCAGGGCATTAAACGGGGTTGCCAGTGTTGAGCCATTTCATATGTCAAGGGAAGTTGGCGGAGAATATTTTTATAATTCAGTCCTGGAACTGGAAGATATCTGTTCAGATAATGAACCGATCGAAGTCAGTAGGGATGCCGTTGAGGTCTTGGATGATAGTGAACCGGCTAATGATCTGGTAGTTGATGCGGCGGCTGAGTTTGAATTCGATTTTGACTTAAAAGAAGATAACCAACTGAAAATCGTTAAGACTCTTGCTGAAGAGGCAATCGAAAAGCTGGAAACAGTTGATGCGAAGATGCTGCGTCGGAGTCTGGATATGATGAGTCTGAAGAGATCAAGCGCTGTCCGGCTGGCAGTTACCAGAATTTTCCGCAGTGCGATGGAAGTGGAAGAAATTGAACAGGCAATTCAAAATGAAGCGAAAAAAATTGTGACACCGGAAGACCGGATGGAGCTTCAGGCGGTTAAGGCGTTAAGCACCAACGGATTCCTTGCCCCTGTTGTAGACCTGCTGTGGCAGGAGGTCTTTAACGATGAGTATTAATGTGTTGTCTTTGACGCGATATTAAAAAAGAATTGAGAGGCTTTTTCAATTGACGCTGGTTTGTGAAAAATCAACGGATACTCCAAACGGACCCCAATAACAGGTTTTTAAATTGAACCAGACATTAAAAGACAAGGTCGCTATAATCAGGGAAAGCTTAAAGGCGGGGAGTGTCGACTTTATGGAAGTGTCCGGATCATTTCGTGTTGACTTTGATGCCGGTCATGCTGTGTATATCTATGTGGAAACCTATGATAATTTGATAACCGCCCGTTTTGAAACAAAAGAGGCGGATCCTGACAAGCGACGATTTGAGATTGACAAGCTGCGGGATGTTCTTGTCAGGGAGATCAGTTTTGCCGATATCAGTGAATTTCAGGAAGCGCAATCCGTTAATAACCGGTATATTTATACGGCCAGTGTGGATATCGACGATTCTGTCTTTTTTCATGAAACAATAGTTATCGGAAATGAAATACCTGAAGGGGATGAGGTTCTATTAATTCAGGAAAATGAAGAAGAAAGTATCTCCGATGCGCTTGAAATACCTACGGAAAGACCAATTGCGCTCTCCCCGGTTGAAGAAGTCATTGAGCAGCTGGAAACCATAGATGCGAAAATGCTGCGCCAGAGCTTGGATATGGTGAATCTGAAACGATCGAGCAATGTGCGCATGGCATTGACCCGGATTTTCAGGAGCGCAGGAGACGCGGAGGAACTCACGCTCTCAATTCAAAATGAAGCCGGAAAACTGACTTCTCATAATGACCTTGGAGATCTCCGCATGATTAAAGCAATACATACTGACGGATTTCTTGAGCCGGTGATCGGATTGTTATGCGAAGAGGTCTTTGGAAAAAATTTAAACAGCTAACTAAGGGCTTCGGACCGCCCTCACCACACCGCATTCCAGAGCGTTTTTTTGGGTAATCTCCCAACGGGTTGAATACTCTGAAGAGAATGTGGTTACCTGAATCTGCCAGCCGTCGGAATATCCGGAATAGTTTTCAGATGTCCAGTAACTCTTTTTCCCATTTACCGGAAATGTGGGGGATGTGTTAAATATGCCCACCAGTTCTTCGGGGGCCGGCAGGCGCCAGTCTGTAAAGCCCCCTGTTGTCAGGGATTCGACGTAGCGCTTTCCCTCTTCATAGTTAAGACAGGTGTCGGGCTTTGTGATATCGGAGTCCAGCATACTCCACATGAGCCCGGTTTTCGTATCTATGATCACCCCTGGATGTTTTTCAACAAATCGGCCTTTGGTTTCGGCAAATTGTAATCGTATGGCATTTGCGGCCTGATTTATATTTTGAATGGACATTAAATCATTCAGCCGTTTGATATCCTTCTTGATTTTTTTTGTAATCGATGATTCCGGGTAGGCTTCCAGGTAGTCTTTGAAAACTTGAGAGGCGGCGTCATAGTTGGTGCCGTGTTTGTCGGCTTTTTCAACCAGGGAGATATATATTTTTTTATTCCGGATATTTTCCTGGTATTCCGGGAGCTGCTGTTTCAGTTGATCGGAATTGCTGTTGTCATAGATACCGATATAGCTTTGGCATAAACGGACACAATCTTCCCATTTCTCATGTTGTTCATAAAATGCCAGCTTTTTTTTCACATAAATGAAATATTCGACGCTCATTTCATTGATTAGTGATTTAACCTGATCCTTATTTTTTCCGTTTGAATGGGTTTTAAGATATTTTTGAAAAATTTCGATTTTCTGATCCGGTTCACCTTTGAGCGCGACGGTGGTGAGTTCTTTAAAATCTCTTTTCTCGATCAAGGCTAAAACATTTTTAATCCGTTGATTGACTGTTTTTTTGCTTTCCTTGTGCAGTTCCTGTGTAAGATGCCGGTTATAAAAAGCAAGGGCGTCATCCAGTTTTTCTGCTTCAATTAACTGGTCGGCCTGTTTTAAAATTTGATCGAGTTTTTTTGAGTTGATTTGAAGCTCGATCTGACTGATCCGGTTTTTGGCATCAACGCTATATTCGCTTTTAACGTGATTGTTTACGTATTTTTTTAGTAATCGAATTTTTTGATCCGGTTTGGTCTGGGCGCCGACTTTTTTGATCAGTTGCTGGTAGTCGGACTTGAGGACGTTTTTGTGGTGGATTTTTGAAAAAACAAAAAAGCCGGCAACCATGATGACCACCGCCAGAGCGGATGCAGCAGCAGCAGTAACAAAAAGACGTTTTTTTTCAGGCTTTTGTTCTATTCCGTATTTTTTTTTCTGGCAAAAGGACCGGATATAACTGGAAGCCTCCATCCTGTCCATGCCGTATTCCACGGCTTTATCTATCAGCGCATCAAAATATTCATGGCGGATTTTTTTGTTAATAGCGGCAATATTAATGTCCGAATCCAGGGCCGCAATCTTGGCCCTTGCCAGGCTGATGTCGTATGCAAGCCGGGCTTCATCGCTTTTAAATATTGTCAGGCAATGACCGGTAAGGGTGATGCCGGCTGTTACAACAGCATCTTTTTTCCCGGTGGTTGCCAGCTCTTTTTTTTTTTGGCCGGCCTTTTCCTGAAGTGCCTTGAGATCCGAATTCTCAGACATCCCGAGAAAGTGGTACAGGGAGGTTTTAACAATGATTTTCAGGTTGTCGTTAATTGTTTTTTCGATGGATTTGTCAACCGGCTGGATTTTGAGACTGTCAGCCTCCTTCTCATCTTTTACAATGGGACCGCGGATGCGATTTCGAATTTCTTTCGGATCCATTGTATTTTTTTTTGCAATTTTGACCACTTCATCTTCGGTGATATAGCCTTTTCCCATCCGAAGGCTGATGAGTTGGTCAATTCGTGAGTACTTTGTATTTTTTTTTTCAGTAATCCGGTCGGTAATTTCGGTTTGCGAAAGGCCGTGAATTTTGGCAAGCCGAATGATATCCTCTTTGGTGATATAGCCTTTTCCCATGAGGATATCTATATGGCCGTCAATTTCGGAAATTATATTTTCTTTGCCTGCTTCCATGAGCTCGGAAGCTGCCTGTGCTTCTTTTTTCCTGAGAGTTTCATCCAGCATGACTTTCTGGATATCCGGGATCATGTTGACAAATTTTTGTACCTGCAGACCTTTGGTCGGGTGGTTGCGGAGACGGCTCCACTCAACTTTTTTGTTCTGGATGGTTTTTTCGATTACTTTATGATCGTTTTCCGGAGGGTCGACGGATAGTTCAAGAATAATATAATAATTTTCTCGTTGCATAGGCGCTGCTCAAATTTAGTTTATAAGATCAACCGTAATAAGTATAATAATCTATGACATGTGGCAAAAAATTTTTAAACTCTAAGACAGGTATTTTTTCAAGACAATATCAGTCTGAGAAATAGAAAACAAAACATTCCGATAAAAAAGAAGCCGGGCGGCTTTGAAAATACTATGTCAAATGATCAATAGACAACTAAATTCTGGGATCTGGCCTTGGCTTTTTCCAGTTCTTCACCCTGAATCACAGAGGCTGTGTCAACCATCACATCAACCTGCAGAGATCCGGATGTTTCCATAGCCGTAATATGCAGCCGGCCTTCTTCATTTAAAGTAAATGTTATTTCAATCGGCAGGTCAGCCGGCAGGTTTGGCGGGAGATTTAACACGGCGGTTTTTATTTCAACCGCATGATCCGGCGGCACTTCCACGCGGCTGGTTTCGCTTTCCATGATACGGATTAAAACTGTTTTCTGGTCCGGGATTGCAGTGTAGAAATTTTTTTTCAGGGTGATAGGGACCGTGGTGTTGCGTAAAACAATATTGAATACAATCTCATCATCCTGCGGGGTATGGGCGACAATACCAAAGCTTTTACTGGTCACGTTTTTGACCTTGAGCATTGATCGTTCAATGCTCGGCAGGGTATAGCCCGTTTCATCCGCAACTTCCTGGGCTGCTTCTTTAAAGTCCTGGGCAGAAAGTTCCTTGCTTTCGATCATCACCGAGATATCATCAATTTCTTTAATGGGCTTGTTTGTTTTCTGGGACAACCGTTCAACCAGACCATCATTAAGACTCAGTTTCCAGCCGTATATCGCAGCACCCTTTGCGACCGACTCGTCAGGATCAAATACTTTTGGGGTTATGGAAAAATTGTCTTCAATACGGCTTTTTATCTGGGGCATGCGTGTTGCACCGCCAACCAGTATAATTTCATCAAAACGCTCATAACCTTTGTTTTTAGCTTCTTCGAGCATTTCTTTTGTAAATTCAATGGTCCTTTCAAGCAGGTCTTCGGTGATCTCTTCAAATTTTTCACGCTCAATAATCATTTTGACGCGCTCGCCACCATGTGTAACGGAAATCGGGGTTTTGGGACGCTGGCTTAAAATTTTTTTGGCCTTTTCCGATGTAAGCTGGAGATCCTGCCACGTGTCCGGGTCATCTAAGATGTCTTCGTCAGTCCCGGTCTCGCTCTGGAATAATTCTACTATGTGCGCAACAATCCGGTCATCCCAGTCCTTGCCGCCCAGGTTGTGGTCACCGCCGGTACAGATGACTTCAACGGAATCTTTACGGATATCGATCATTGTAATATCAAATGTCCCGCCGCCAAGGTCATAAACCAGGACAACCCGCTCATCATTTGAATCCAGCGATCCATAGGCAATGGCGGCTGCGGTAGGCTCGTTGATGATATGCCTGACGTTAAACCCGGCGATTTCCCCGGCTTTGCGGGTCGCTTCCCGTTCATTGATGCCAAAATATGCAGGGCAGGTGACCACCACGTCAGTGACCTTCTCGCCGAGATACTGTTCAGCATCCTGGGCGAGCTTTTTTAACACATACGCAGATATTTCCTCAGCCCGGTATTCTTCCGAATTATGCAGAAAAATAAAATTGGGTTCGCCCATGGAGCGTTTTACAAAACTGACCACTTCATTGGGGTAGAGTTTTGAGCTTTCTTTGGCCACATCGCCGACGACAATGCTGTCTTCATCAAAAAAGACAACAGAAGGCGTCACTCTTTCATTTTCGGCATTCGGGATGATGACTGCCTTGCCGTATTCATCGACATAGGCGATTGAAGAATAAGTTGTGCCAAGGTCAATTCCGAAAATGCGCTTTGTTTGCTCTGTCATTAGTTATTATTATCCTCCGCAGTTGACTCCGTCTGGTATATATAAGTCGATACCATTTCAGGACGGATTACCTTGCCGTCCCACTCGTAACCGGGCCGCAGGCGCTCCGCGATTGTTTTGTCTTTTGCCGGATCGTCTGTTTCAATTTTGTTAAGTATCCGTTGTCGGGAAGTGTCGATAATATCTCCTTTACCGGTAAACGGCACAACCCCTTCCCAGGAAAAAAGATCTTCAAGGTCCGATGCAATATTTTCAATGTATTTAAATAGTTTTTCTGACGCGTCATCCGAAGGGGGCTGATTTTTATAGTGAGAAGAGAACTTTCGCATATCATCAACGATTTTGATAATATCCGTGATGATGCGGTGCAGATATTTTTTGACAAGGCCTTCCCGGTGTTCCTGAAGCAATTGGTGCAGGTCATCAATTATTTTGTTTTTGTGTTCATCATATTTCAGTTTGCTTTCAAACGCCTGGGAAAGACTTTCAAGCTGCATTTTTATTTCATCAAAAGGAGAGGACGCAGATGTCTCTTCGTCGGGAATATCTTTCTCAACGCTCTCTTTTGCTGCTTCAGTTTCGTGGTCTGTTTCGATATCCGTTTCGATATTCGGTTCGATATTTGGTTCGATATTTGGGGATTCACTACTTTGCAGGGTTTTCAAGGTGTCATCAATATCAAAAGTATCATCAAAATCTTCTTGAAAGTCCTGATCGTCTTCATCGCTTTTGTTTTCTTCATCCATGATCAACCTATTCAATTGAAATCATGTGTAAATAATTTTGCCGTAGGCTGTTAAATTCTTAATTAATTCTATATATTAAATGGAAATCATATCTTTTTGTCAAGTAAAATTTTGAAATATGGGCAATATTTGACGTTTTAAGTGCAATAATTTAGTAGTTTTTGAAAATTATTCGTCATAAAAAAGGAAAAAATTCTGAAAAGATGTCTTCCTTGACTTCAATGAGTTTAATATCGCTCATTATTCCGCCTCCATTTCCTTAATGTAATATTCCCTGCCGGACTCAATGGAAAAATTTCCCGTTGCGGAACATTCCGGGCAGGTGGTGTCTCCCAGCTGTTCTTTGCGAATTTGTATTGATTCGGAACACTGGCTGCATTTTAAAACAATCGGAACCTTTTCAATTTTTAAAACCGCGCCGCCGGCGACCGTATCTTTGCTTAAATAATCAAAATATTTTTGGATCCATTCACTTTCCAGGTCGCTGAGTTCGCCAACCTTCAGGGTGATGGAGACAATTTTGCTGACATGATTCTTTTCTGCATGCTTGAGTACGATGTCGAGGATTCGTTCAGTGACCGGCAACTCATGCATGGGTTAGCCCTTTTTGAGAGTAATTTTTCAATCATGTGCCTGCAGGTTAATAATCAATTTAATGCCTGTACAATTTGGCCAATCAATGTACCTTTTTTATCGCCAAATGGCAAACTTATCTTTTTAAATCGGGCGTACCAATGCCTGTTTGACCGCTCAATTTTAATCGGTCATAATAACTCCCCCCCCCTATGACCGGTTTCCCCTGCCCGATTCTATTTCGGAAACGGGCAGGGATTTTCTACTTCTGTATTAATATACATGTCGAAAAAAATTCTGGTTGACATATGATTTCCGGACGATATAATTAATTGAACGATCAGTTAGTTATTTTTATTTTATTTAAGTATAATTATCTAAATTAATAGGGATTAAATAATGATTTCAAAAGAAGAAATTATACTGAAATCAAAAGAATTCGGGTTTGAGGATGTGGGGTTTACCACGGCGGAACCGTTTGAAACCCATAAGAAATTTTTAGTGGATCGGCAGGTGGAATACAGCTGGGCCGAGGCTGTGGGACTGGAATTAATGAAAGGAACGGACCCCAAAGCAATCATGAAGGACGCAGAAACGGTAATTGTCCTCATGGAAGTATATTTCCGCCAGGCGTATCCCAGGAACATGGAAGGGCATTTCGGGCGCTGTTATTTAGACGACGACCGGGTGACAAAAGACGGGCTGTCCCAGCGGATCAAGGCGTTTAGAAGTTTTTTGCGCGACAACGGCATTGACTCAAAGGTGCCGTTTAATCTGCCCCACCGGGTGGCTGCGGCGCGGGCGGGAATGGGCACTTTCGGGAAGAACTGCCTGTTTTATTCCAATAATGTTGCCCGGCAGAGTTCGTGGGTCTTGCCCATTGCCGTGGTGATCAACCAAAAATTTGATCCCGGGGAGCCCACCCTTGAAATGGGATGCCCGGACTGGTGCCGGAACACCTGCATTGCCGCCTGTCCGACCCGGGCCTTGAAAGGGAACGGCACCATTGATCCCAGAAAATGTATTTCATATTTGACCTATTTTGGTCAGGATTTGACCCCGAAAGAACTGCGCGAACCCATGGGACTATATATCTATGGGTGTGATCGGTGTCAGAATGTCTGCCCCAGAAATGCCGCCTGGCTGGCCAGCGACCTTCCGATAAGCGAAAAAGTCGTGGCCAAGGCAAAGGCTTTTGATCTTTCCGCCCTGCTGCATATGGATAAGCCGTATTTTGAATCAAAAATATGGCCCCATATGTTTTACATGTCTTCCGACGACCTGTGGCGATGGAAAATGAACGTTGCACGGGCCATGGGAAATACCCGCGATCCGCTGTATACGGAAGATCTGATTCGCGGGTTTGAAGACAATGAAGATGACCGGGTCCGCGCCATGTGCGCCTGGGCACTCGGCAGAATCGGTCGCAACAAAGCAAAAACAGCTCTGGAAGGTTTTTTGATACAAAGCTTCGGCTCAATCCGGAAAGAAGTGGAGGACGCGCTGGCCCAATGCATTTAAATTGTTATGCAGGGTTTCGCGTCCGAACTCATTAAAATTCCAATCGGTAGTTATTTTATAAAATGAAAAAAAGATTAAACGCGGACGTACAAAAACCGAAAATGGTGAAACATTTTTATAAAACCATTCTTGCGGAAGGCTTTGAAGGCGCATCCATTGCCAAAGTGGCAAAGCGCATGAAAATCCATCCCAGTCTGATTCTTCACTATTTCGGGAATAAAGAGAACCTGACCCTTGCGCTGGTGGACTTTGTGATTGATGAGTACAACAGTTTATTAAAGAATTTTAAATCACAGGACCTTGCGCCGGAAGATCGTCTGACGAGACTGCTTGAAGCCATCTGGAGCCGGGAATACTATGAGAAAATTAATGTCGCCGGTTCTTTTGCCGTCCTTGCGGTGAGCTTCCGGAACGAGAAAATCCATGGCAAAATCAAGGACCTGTACCGGATGTTTAAAAAGTTTCTGGTCCGGGAGTTTCGCTATTTAATCGATAACCGGGTGATTTGCGCAAATGATCCGGAGCATGTGGCTGAAATTATCATGACCATGATTGAAGGGTCGAGGCATTTCAGGGCGTTTATCATTGATGATGAGAGGGATGACGACCAGGTCCGGCGGTATAATCAGGATATGATTCGGGCGGCCCGGTTTTTTTTAAAAGGCCATATGGCTTCGTGACGCCACTGCGCGACCCTGTATCAAAAAATAACTTCTGAAGGTAGGCCGGGTTTCTTACCCGGCGGTTGATATGACATTTTATTTGTCGGGAAAGAATCCCGACCTACGATTTATTTCACCGACCATTATAAAGTTATTTGGAAGTCCAAATACTGCGTTACGCATCATCCTTCGTCGTTTCAACGTACGAAAAGTACGTCTCTTTTCAGGATTTGCGTGACTTGCCAATTTTTATAAGCTTGGTGGAGCTTTTTTTTTGCCATCAGTGTGAGCTATTACGAGAGCAATAGTTTTAAATGAAAGGATAGATAACATGACCGATAAAACAAAAACAATCCAAAGTATCTGTTTTGAGTGCCACTCCCGGTGCGGTGTGCTGCTTGAAGTCAAAGACGGAAAGCTGACGGGGGTTAAAGGTGACAAGACCCACCCCTTCAGCCATGGGTACATCTGCCCCAAGGGCCGGGCGGCCATGGAAATCATTTATCATCCGGAACGGATCACCCGGCCGTTGTTGCGTGTCGGCAAAAAGGGAAACAGCCGGTTTGAAGAAACGTCATGGGACAACGCCCTGTCCGTGATTGCCGGAAAGCTCCTGGATTCCCGTGAAAAATTTGGGGCGGAATCTGTGGTTTTCGGGTCCGGCACCACGCGCGGGATGGCGCCTTACCTTAATCGGTTTCTGTCGGTGTTCGGATCGCCGAATTTCATGGCGCCGTCAAATATGAGCGGCGGCCCCATTGTCGTGGGCAGTGCCGCTACATGCGGTTTTGGCCTGATTGATCCGGATTATGCCGCCGCATCCTGTATTCTGCTCTGGGCCCACAATCCCGAGGCGTCCTGGCCGGGTCTGTATATGCACGATATCCGAGAGGGACTGAAGAATGGCGCCAAACTCATTGTCATTGATCCCCGGGGAACCAATCTGGCGAAAAAAGCCGACCATTGGCTCCAGATCCGGCCGGGGACCGATGTTGCCCTGTCGCTGTGTTTTATTAATTATATTATTGAGAACAACCTGTATGACAAGGATTTTGTTGAAAACTGGACGGTCGGATTTAACCGGTTAAAAGCCCATGTCGCCCCGTTTACCATTGAAAAATGTGCGGAGATTACATGGATCCCGGCAAAACAGATCAAAGCCGCCGCTGGAATTTTTGGTACTGCCAAACCGGCCTGCATCGGTCCCGGTATGGGAGGTGTCTGCCAGGCCAATGATGCCTTTGACCTGAACCGGTCTTTGACTATTTTAAGCGCCATTACCGGTAATCTGGAAGTTGAAGGCGGTAATCTGAACTGCCGGCCTCCCACGGGTAAACGCAGCTGTTACGGACCGGATTACAGTGCTTACAATAATCTGCCCAAAGAACAGGCCAAAAAGAAACTGGGCCTTGATACGTATCCGCTGCTTGAGTTTATCCCCATTCCATCCCCGCCCCAGGTGGTCTGGCCGGCGATCCTTGATGAAAAGCCGTATCCGGTGAAGGCCCTTGGGCTGTTTGCCAACAACAGTGTGTGTGCGTATCCCAATTCTACCCGTGTCGTTCAGGTCCTGGAGAAACTGGATTTTCTGTTTGCTGTGGATTATTTTCACACGCCCACCACCGCACTGGCGGATGTGATTCTCCCGCCGGCCCACTGGAGCGAACGGGATGACGTGGAAGATTTGCTTATGAAAAATTATGTGTTTTGCCAGCAGAAAGCGGTTGATCCGATTCCCGAATGCCGGGATGAAAAACAGATCCTGATTGATTTGGCCCGGAAAATGGGCCTGTTCTCATTCTGGCAGTCAGTGCAGCAAACCCTGGATTACCGGCTGGAGCCCGTGAGCATGACCTTTGAAGCGTTTAAGGAAAAAGGAAGATATGACACACCCATCACATACAAAAACTATGAAAAAAAAGGGCGGTTTCGTACGCCGACCGGTAAAGTGGAGCTGTATGCGGATTATCTCAATTTAATGGGGATTTCACCGCTTCCGGTTTTCAGGGAACCGGCTGAAAGTCCGGTGGCCAGCCCGAATTTACAGGAAGATTATCCTTTGATACTGACCACCGGGGGGCGGAACCTGGTTTATTATCATTCCTCGCATCGCAATATTGAATCACTGCATAAAAAGTCGCCGGACCCGGAGCTTCAGATTCACCCGGATACGGCTCGATCTCTTGACATGGAAGAGGGCGAATGGGTCTTTTTGGCATCTCCGAGAGGAAAAGTCGAAATTAAAATCCGGTATTTTGAAGATATTCATCCCCAGGTGGTGCATTCTCCGCATGGGTACTGGTATGGAGTGGAAAATGGCTGGCAGCGGGTCAATATCAATATGCTTACCGATGATCAGTCCTTGTGCCCGGTCACGGCATCGGTGCCGATTAAGGCATTGTTATGCCGGGTAGAAAAAATGTTATAAAAAAGGAACTTTTTTATGAAAGCAGTGAAATTAAAAGGCCCCAAACAACTGGAACTGGTGGATGTCGAAACACCGGTGGCAGACGGCAAAAACGTCATCATAGAAGTAACAGCCTGTGGTATTTGCGGGTCGGATCTGCATTACTGGCATTCGGGCAGAGGAATGGGCGGGGTGTATGACCTGATCATGGGGCATGAATTTGCCGGTATTGTGGTGGATTCGGGAAATCGGGACGACCTGGCAGAAGGCGACCGGGTCACGGCATTGCCTCTGGACCCCTGCGGTTTATGCGCAGCCTGCCGGGCCGGTCATATAAATATCTGTTTAAAAGCATTAAAGCGGTCGATCCCGGGAAATAACAGCCCCGGAGGATTTTCAGAGTTTTTGAAGCTGAGGCCGGATATGGTGAGAAAACTGCCTGACACTGTTAATGACATTCAGGCTGCAATGGCAGAACCGGCGGCTGTTGCGCTTCATGCGGTTCGAACGGCCGGTATTTGCCCGGGGGATACCGTGATGATCAGCGGCGGCGGACCCATCGGCTTGCTGTGTGCGGCCTGGGCAAAGATAAACGGCGCTGCATATATCGCCCTAACGGAAATCAATGGGTTCCGGAAAGATTTTGCCGCCAATAACGGGGCTGCGGATGAAATTTTTGATGCCGCAGATCCGGATTTTCCGTCTCAAGTAATAAAAATAACAGGGGGCGGATTTGATGTGGCCATTGAAACATCGGCCGCAGATGCGGCAATCAACCTGGCCTTGATGATGTTAAAACCAAAAGGGCGTCTGATCCTTGCCGGTATTAATGCCCATACCCAGGCCATTTTAACGATTGTGGCCGTCGCTCGTGAAATCACGCAAAAATCCGTGATGGCCTACCTTCCGGAAGAATTTGATACAGCCATTGATTACATTGCCCAAAAAAGAATTGATGTGGAAAAACTGGTTACCAGCACAACTGACTTGACCGGGCTTGGCGCTGCATTTGAAAGACTGGCATCCGGAAAATCTGAAGATATCAAGATAATTTGCAGATAGTAAAGTGCATATTGGGGGACAAAATCTAAATAGTGTTTGAACGAAAACCTTTAAAAATGCATCCGTCATCACGAGGAGTGAGGAACGAACGACGAAGTAATCCCCTCCGATTAAGGGATTGCTTCGGTCGTGCCGGCCCTGCCAAGCCGAAGGCATGGCTCGCAATGACTGAAAAAATGTAATTTGGAGACTTTCCGTTCAGCCACTAAATAACACATAATAGGAAACCTCCAAATAAATTTAAAAATGACCCTGTGTATTGGATTTAATTTATGTGAAATCAACTGGAAAGGGTATGCGTGCGATTATTAACTGGGGCTATATCGGGCTGAGAACCAAAAATTTGTGATGACATTAACCCAATATTTTGTGGTTGGCTAATTCTTCCTGCTGTGCCGCATTGCTATTGCAAGGTTCAATGGAATTCGGATTTTGGTGGGGAGCACTGTGGCAAATTGTGCACACACCTGTGAGTTGTTAAAAGAAATGAATGATGGAAGTACTCGCTCCAGCATTTTCAATTTGTTTCACTCAAAAAAAACGCCTGCGGGCTCCTCCGGCCCAGCCCTTATCTTTTTCTCTAAAACGATGAACCAGACCTATTGATAAGAAATAGTAGTAAGATGCGCATGTTTTTCGATAGATATTTGAGATCCGGAAACTCCAATGTTCCAAGGATTAAAAAGGTGGACCTTTCATCAAGATAGTCGAACTGAAGCTTTATAAAATGTTTAACATACAGTTCCTGAAACTTCAGGTGGGCTTTCTTGATAAAATCCGGACGATGATCTCTGCACAAGAAAAATTACCTTATTTGAGGTCCAAAGCGTATTCGGATGATTCCCAGAATTTGTGACTGAATAAATGAGATGCCGGGGAAAGTTGATATAATGCATCTGCTGCCATGATGACAACGCCGTTGGTCCATGTGATTTTATCTTCAGGCCAGATAACCATGTCCGGATAGGTGAATCCGCACCAGTATGAGCCGTCTTCAAATGTCCGTTCATTTACCCAGTTGAATACGATTTCGGCAAGCTTGTAATTCCCCATTGCGGCAAGTGCAAGCACCAGTTCAGAGGTTTCGGCAATGGTTACCCATGGCTGATCAGACACACAGAGAATACCCATTCCATCAACAACGAATTTTTTCCAGTATTGATCAATACACTGCCGGGCTTCTTTGCCGGTGAGCGCGCCGGACAGGACAGGATAAAACCAGTCCATTGAGTAGCGGGATTTGACAATATTAAACAGGTGGTAACCGTTTTTGATCGCATGGCCTAATGTATTGATGGATGCTTCCCATTCGAATTTTTTCTTATTTAAAATTTTTGCGATAGCAAGCGCGCACTTGAGGCTCATAAAGATGGAACTGGATCCGGTGAGCAGGGCCATGTGATCGACTTCCAGTTCCGGACTTTTTGCCCAGTAAATTTCACCCGTAGGCGCCTGAAGGCTCACGGCAAAATCAATGGCCGCCCTGACGGTGCCCCACATTTGTTCTAAAAAATCAATATCTTTTGTAATTAGATAGTAATGGAACACTCCCACGGCAATATATGAGGAGAGATTTGTTTCCCGGGTTCTGTCCAGAGGTTTTTCATTCAGATAGGACGCATACCAGCTGCCGTCATCCAGCTGGTTATCCACCATCCATTCATAGGCCTGACGGGCCTCAGTGATATAGCTGCCAATACATAGCCCCATGGCTGCTTCAATATGATCCCAAGGATCTGTTTTGCCGTCTTTGCTCCACGGGATTTCTCCATTGGTTTTCTGCAGTTGTACAATTGAAGAAGCAACCAGATCGATATCAACACTAACTTCCTGTTTCCTTATTGGAATATCCAGCTTCATACCATTACCTTTGTCTACTCAGTGAATTAACCTTCTTTATTTATTCCATGAAGAAAAAGTTTCATTCCTTGATCGATCATTTCTCCAAAATCCACATCTTTCTCAACCTGTGAGTAATAATAGCAACACAATTCAAGGGCTCCCATCAGCATAACAGACAGAAGGGTAGAGTTAAATTCTCTAAACAATCCTTTCTGTATTCCCATTTGTAACAATTTATTGGTTTCGTTGATAAATAATAAAAGCCCTTCTTTTAGTGTATCAGAAAATTCAATTGGATCGGATACGACTGCAGCTCTTAGGAGATTCATCATGCCGCCCCATTCCCGATATGCTTTAAAATATGTCAGAGTTCTTTTTTCCAAAATCAGTAATATGTTTGTTTTATCCGGGACTTGTTTATCCCCTTCCCTAATTATATCTATAAATATATTTTTGATGCATTCGGCAAATAGCGCTTTTTTATTTTTGAAGTGCTTGTAGAAAGTACTTCGACCAATATTAGATGAATTTACAAGATCAGCTATCGTGGTTTTTTCATATCCTTTTTCCAAGAAAAGGTTTATGGCGTCCTCAATAATTTTATCTCTGATATTTTCTGACACTCTGTTGTTATTTAAATTTTTAGTTCTTTCTGTCTCTATCAGGTTAAGAATCTCTTTGACATTGTTAAGAGAAAGGTTTTCTCCTTTGAATTTTTTAATCAATTTTAGTCTATTCGTGTATAAGGAGCTATCAAACATTCTTGTTTTACCAGTCTTGATGGGTTTGGGAAGAAGCCCTTTTCGAATATATAAATTTATCGTAGTTTCCGGAAATCCTGAATACACAGAAAGCTCGGAAAGACTCAGATACTTACGTGATTCTTTCATAAGTCGCCTCTTGTTATGTGATATTCTATTTTGTACGCATTCAAATATGACCACCCAGAAAAATATAGAAAACCAATCCGGCCGAAAAGGACTGTCAGCCAGGCAATCAGCTTTACAGGCTTTTTATAAAAACGATTCAAAACCCTTCTATCTGCTATTTTTCAATTCCTGGCCTTGCCTGAACACCCTCTGTGTAATAATGTTTAATCTGCATCATCTCCGTCACCAAATCGGCTCTTCTAATCAGTTCCGGATCTGCTTTCCTGCCGGTGATGACAACCTCTATGGATTCATGCCTGTTCTCGACAGCATCCAGCAACTCTTCAACCGAAAAAAGGTTATAATAGGTCCCGATATTGGCTTCATCCATGATCACCAGCTGGTATTCTCCAGAAGACAATACTGCTTTCATTTCAGCCAGTCCGTCCCTGGCTATTCTGATGTCCTCCTCTTCAGGTTCGTTATGAATAAAGCAGTCCTGTCCATACTGTTTTATCGTAATCTGATCGGATAGCTTTTTTAACGAATCCAGCTCACTATAATGCATCCCCTTGACAAACTGACCGATAAAAACTTTTAAACCAGCCCCAACGGCTCTCAGGGCCAGCCCAAAAGCTGCTGTGGTTTTTCCTTTGCCATCACCGGTATATACCTGCACATATCCTTTCATGGGTTTCTCCAGATTGAAGCATCGTTTTGTTGTTTATGATTTGAGTGACCATGTTACATTTTTATTGATTTGTTCAACATCCTTCAACTTCTCGGTAAATCAAGAAACAGTCACCGTTTGAGCAATAAAGGGATAATGCTTTGCTTTTTTTGGAACTGAGTATATGGACAGGGCTTTTGTGTGTCAAGAATTTAGTGAATTCAATATGTTGATTCGTATCAACAAACCTTTTCCAATAAATGAATGTTCATCGCCGCTTCTTCCAAACCGATATTCCCACCACCATTTTCGGTTAGTCCTATCCTGGCGCCCTCAACCTGGCGCTTTCCAGCCTCTCCGCGAAGCTGAGTCACGATTTCATGTATCTGAGCAAGGTTGGATGCGCCTATTGGATGTCAGCTTCCAATTCCTATGGGTATGTAAAGAACACGATAATCAAGCGGCGGGCTCATCCGTTTTTCCACGTACCTGCCGCACTGCCGACTCAAACGATTTCCAGTTGATACCGGATGGTGTAACACCCCAGTATTTCGTTAATTTTACTTTCAATTGTCTCTTTCAAAATTCCATCCGCCGGTTTAACGCTAAGTGTGGCCATCGTGCCATGAATTTTGTTTTCCGCGACATTAACTATTATGGAATCGACTAAATCCCCAAGGCCCTTAAGATCCGTCTCAAAAACGCGCTGAATACTATCCCAGCGAAGCACCGGCTTAAATATTTTGCCAATCGGTGTTATAGGCATCTCGTCAACAATAAAAACATCTTTTGGAACGGCTGCCCGTTCACCGACCTCTTTGTTTAAAAACTCGGCAATCTTTTCTTTTGTAAGATCGGTTCCTTCCTGGAGCTGCACGTAAACAACCGGAATCTCACCAGCATAGGCATCCGGACAACCCACGGCAGCAGCAAATTTAACTCCCGGGAGACGATAGAGCGGATCCTCGATAGATTCAGGGTCGATGTTATGTCCACCCCGTATGATCAGATCCTTTTTCCGTCCTGTAAGCCATAGGTATCCATCGGCATCCTGTCTGCCCAGGTCACCGGTATTGAACCATCCATCTTTAAGCCATATCCCCTTGTTGTGTTCCTCTTCAAGATATCCTGAAAACACATTCGGCCCTTTGATGCATATACATCCGATCTCATCCGTGTCAGCCGGCCGAAAATTGTCCTTTTCTTCTACGAAAATCTTCATCTCCTGATAAGGAATTCGTAATCCAACGGAACCGACTTTTCTGGATCCGAACAGGGGATTTATGGAAGAGCAAAGGGTTCCCTCCGTAAGACCGTATCCCTCGATTATTTTCATGCCACTGTGAGCTTCAAAACGCCTGAACAGATCCACGGAGAGTGGTGCGGCTCCGCATATGCAAAAATTCAGGGATGAAATATCAGCATTTTGCTCTGGGACTTCCAACAGCGCGGAAAGTACGGTGGGTACACATGAGAAAGTAACGGCTTTGTAATGCTCAACAATCTTATAAAAGTTTTGTATGATGGAAGGATCACGATATCCCTTTGGCGATAGAAGAACGACATGTCCTCCAATCGAGAAAGGGTAGAGGCCTGTTGCCATGGTAGCGTTTGCATGGAAGAGGGGAAGGCCTGTCAAGGCAGTGTCTCCGGTTTTGAGGTCTTGGCCGACAACCAACGGAAGTATGGTAGTGATGGCTGCTTCGTTAAAATGAGTGCGCGGAGCAAGTTTCGGTCTCCCGGTAGTTCCGGCCGTGCCATAAATAGACGCGACATCCTGGGGATCGATCAACCGTTTCGAATCGAGCTTATCTTCATTATACTTTGTAATGACCTCGTCATACCCATAAATTCCTTCTTTTTCATCACTGGGACCCATCACTCGAATAATGGCCTTAAGGTCAGGAAGGTCGTTGCGAATAGCAACGACCTTCTCCCAAATGTCGGCACCGGGGTATTCTCCAAGCGCTACAAGTACTTTTGTTTTTGCCGCCTGACAAATTTCCTTAATCGTGGAAGGCTCTAACAGCGGGTTTAGCGGATTTACTATTCCTGCAGCTTCTCCTCCCCAAATAACATGATGTGTGAGATGAAGATTTGGAAGCAGAAAAGATACTACGTCCTGCGGGCCAACTCCAAGATCGTGAAGAAGATTAGCCGTTTGATTTACTTTTGCCCAGAACTCCCGATAGGTTACCTGTAATGGGTCGGCATAATGATCCCCTGAAAGGATCAGGCTTATCGCCGGGGCATCGGGATTGATCGCAGCACCTTGCTTGATGATATCATATGTGTTGGATATTTTAAGTCTTTCGGCAAAAGGAACCTTTTCAATTGCTTCGATATCCGGCAATGTTGCAATTTTATAAGTCTCCATATGTTCTCCTTTTAATTGTGATTATTTACATTCTGCTTATCCAATGACCTTGTTCTCCTATAATTGCCGAATGCTGAATCTTGGTGCCGCATTATCCCCCCTAATTTCATGTTTTGTGCCAAACAGTACTTAATTCTTTAAAATCTATGTAATCCCTTTAAATAACAATAAAAGTAAAAATCAGTTCGGCTGTAGCTGAAGAGATGACAAGTACCACGCCATAATCTAAAAGCACGACATAGAGAACATGACACCTTATTTGGGGGCGATATTTGGTGACAAGACAGGCGGAGCCGAACCGCGATTGGCAGCACGCTGGATCTTCCACTCATGCATATCTGCCGGAGGCTTCTCTTCATGCTCCGATTCCGGTTTCCGGCTCAGTGTGATCGCCCCCACCGGACAGGGGATTGTACAAGCGCCGCATCCGATGCAGATTTCTGTCATAACATGGTACGTACCATCCTGTTCATGAATTGCATCCATACAGACCATCTCGTTTTCCGAAGAGTTCGGCCATGAACGACTTCAGATCCACTCCTTTGGCCAGTGCATGGCCATGCCCCCGATGAGACGTCGTGATGTAATCCGAAGGTTTCAGATGGCTGCATACAGCCGCCGGTGTCGCTTCCTGCCCAATACAGGCGTGAATAAATCCCGGAACTTCGCCTGCGCTGAATACTTCAGCCAAGGTTTTTTCGACTCTACGAATCTTTACCATCATAGTATAAAGATTAATTGACCTTTGGCGGTCAATCCTGAAACTTTTGGACCTTTTCCCTTTTCCCTTTTTCCGACATTCTTCTTCTCCTCAATGGCAATCATTCGAAATGCCAATCATTATGGTCCTTACGAATTTAAACAAAAAAACAACCCGTCCGGCGCTGTCCCCAGCAGTCCATAGTGTATTATCCAGTTTGCGTATTCATGTTTAACAAACAATTGAGACGCTTTGCAACAGGTGATTCGGGTATGACAACCTCAATCCAACCGGTTGGAAATCCCGACAGGCTGGTTAATGTCGTTCGGTTTTTTCTGCCCTCTGCTCTTTCTACTTTACATATCGGCAAAGTCTCCTTCAAATTCGTTTGGAAGTTGTTGTATGGCTTCTACAAAGTTATTGGTTGCTGATGTATACTTGAGCAGCTTCACCATATTGCCCTTCACTTTCGCCTTGCGCGTTGTCATGGCAACAATGGCATTCATTTTTCCGGTGCAAATCTTGTAATAGGTTTCGTAAGAAGCCGTCATAGTGAAGTCAGCCCCTGTCTTGATCCCTTCCCAGGTCTCCTCGCATTCCGGAGTTTTTAAACCACAGGATTTTGTTTTCGTCACTCCTTTCTTTGGCACTGACTCAACTACAAATTGGAAAGTGCTGTTGAAACCCTTCGCACTTTTTTGGTATTTCTCATTTTCGCGTAGCGATGCTGCAAGCGCCTCAATCCATTCTTTAGTGAAAACTAACATTTTTCTCCTCCCATGTTGATTATTGATTAATCGGCAGGTTACCCGACCAGTCCCTTATTCAGGTCAGAGATCTGCCCGGTACGCTTTTCCCAGTTTCAGATATGGTTATATCGAACGTCCCCCATCCACGGGGAGATCGATGCCGGTTACCATTGACGCGTCTTCCGAGGCCAGGAACAATGCAGCCTTGGCGATGTCTTCCGGCTGGGCAAATTTTCCAATGGGAATCGTCGCGAGAACAAACTGTTTGGTTACCTCAACATTTTCTTTCATTTCATCCGTCATCATATCCTCCAACATCGGCGTATCCGTCGCTACCGGACTGATGCTGTTGATTCTGATGTTGTGTGTGGCCGCTTCAATGGCAAGGGCTTTTGTCAGGGTAGTGACCGCAGATTTCGATGCGGAATAGGCGCATAATCCAGATCTGGGTCGAATACCCGAGACGGAGGATACATTAATCACAATTCCGCCACCTTGTTCTTTCATAATCGGGATGGCGATCTTGCAGGTTAGGAAAACCGATTTTAGATTCACTGCCATAATGTGATCCCACAGTTCTTCACTGACATTTTCAACTGGACAGATAACCATGGCAATCCCTGCATTGTTGCAGAGAATATCCAGCTTTCCGAACTTAGCCTGTGTGAACTGGATCATTTTTTCACAATCTGCTTCACGTGAGACATCGGATTGAACATAGCGGGCATCCCAACCGGACTGCTTGATCATGTCTGCCGTTTCCTGTCCTTTTTCAGGGTCAATATCCGCAACCACAACCTTCGCTCCTTCCTTTGCAAACAGGGTGGCAATAGCCTTTCCGATCCCGGAACCTGCCCCTGTAACCAAAGCCACTTTATCCTTGAGTTTCATTTCTTCTCCCTATTGATGTTAAAAAGTCTGAATTGAACCAAACTATATGGTTTAGGGCCTCAACCCCTGCAACAGTACCGTTGTCGACCATATCCTGAGCAACCGCCGCCAGTTGTCCACGCGACGTCCACTGTGAGGGGTTCTCCAGGAATTTCGACTTTTCTCACAGCTGATATCCCTCGGGGCCTTTTCTTCTCTCTAAATAGTCCTGTTTCCGAATAGCCGGCTTCTTTTTGAGCTTTGCTCGAAGTTTGCGGGTTGCCTCTAAATCGACTGTCAGGTTTTCAGGATCCCAATGGGGATCTCCCTGAATAACCACGCCATAATCTTTTCTTGCGCCTTCAATGCTGACATATTCATTTCGAACATCTCGTGTAACAGCTTCAATATCCCTTTCCAAAGCGTCTCCATAACCTCCGCCACCGGTTGTGATATACCGCCAGATCGTTCCGGGGGAGTTCTGGTAAACGAAAGTCTTCAGCGCATAAAAGTACTCCCCGGTTTCCCGGTCCGCCACTTTCGTTTCCGGGTCAATAATGCCCCCAATGATCGTGCTGTCTTTGTAAATCTCCTTATCCAGAGGGGGGATATTTTGTTCTTTAACAACATCGAAATCTTGTTTTTCCCATTTCCAAACCCCTCCCATTTTTGCATCCTTTCCCTTGTATACGCCGAAACCGGGGGATTGTTTATAGTGCAACGGGATTGAGTATGATTCATTTTCAGTGAGCCAATAGGTATCTCTGACAACCGAGGCTCCTCCCCGGTATTTTCCGGCCCCAGCCGTATCGGTGATATATTCCTTTCTCAGGACAACCGTTGGCACATCCAGTTCAATTGCTTCGGTAGCCGGATCCAGGCCATTCCCCAATGCAGGAAGAATGTAACTGTCTGCATCTCCTCCTTTGTTGGCGCCCAATGGACCGTGTTCTCCACCACATTGCGCCATGGTTATCCAGGGACGATTATCCTCCGGCCAGATTCCGTTGGCACTGTGAAGGCTAAGCGTTCCATAATCACCTGCCAGTGCATCTTCACCCAGCGTTTGTTCCAGGGCCCTCCAGGTGGCGTATAAAATCGAACCTGCGGCTTCCCAATACATGAATACAGCTCCGTCAGGAGGCATCGCACTGACAATTGTTCCTTCGGGAAGAACGATGTCAATGGGTTTCATTGAAGCCGACGTAATGGGTGTTTTTGGGTCAGCCGCCCATTTCATTGCAACGAGAACCGCAGTTTTGGTATCCAGCCAGCTTGCATTGATGCATGTTCGCGCCTGCCTGCTTGTTCCGGATAAATCAAATTCAGCCTTATCTTTCCTGATTTTTATTTTTACCCGAACCGTATACTCCTCGGAATCGTCCACACCATCGCAGTCAATCAACTCAGTTGCTTCGTAGTCTCCATCCGGTATCCTTAATATGCCGTCCCGCATGCTCTCCTCCGATATATCGCATGCATATTTCATGGCCCCCCAAAAAGCATTCAGACCGTATTTATCGACGGTACTCAACAGTTCTTTTTCAGCCAGCAACAGATTTTGATACATGGAGAGCATATCTGAAAGTGTAACCGCAAAAAATCTCGTATTATCAGCGTACAGTTTCCATGTAGACTTGACGGGTTGATCGTCCCTGTACAAAAGAGTTGGCGGTATCACTATGCCGTTTTCGTAAATATTGAGTTTAGAACCGCTAAAGCCGGCAGGAACAGTGCCTCCCATATCAATCAAATGAGCCAGTAGCGAAACAAAGGCCACAATTTTCCCGTTGTGAAAAACGGGTCTTATGAAAGCGTTGTCATTGATATGGGTACCTTTTCTGTATGGATCATTACAAATAAGCACATCTCCGGGTTGAAGATTTTCAATGCCGAATTCATTGACAATATTGGCAACACCCTCCGGCATCGTTCCAAGAAAAACCAATAGACTGTCGCTCATAGCCGGTTGGGGAAATCCCATTTCGGGAGGACCGGATATCGCAGCGGCAAAATCATACCAATCTCTCAGAATAACAGAAAATGCTGTATTCAGGAGTCCTCTGCATGTGCGCTGCACAATATTTCTGTATTTACTGGACAGGACCGACGCTGTAAAACGATCACTTCCAAACCGTTCAAAAAATTCTTTATCATTCAGATCTTTTATCGCCATGACTATTTCCTCCTTTCGATATGAATTTCCCCGTATTTTCCAACGCATGCCAACTGCCCCGAGCAAACCATTATGGTGCATTTCGGTTCTCTGATTATCGCCGGCCCTTCAATTTCATCACCCTGGAGAAGCGCATCTCTCCGGTACTCATTTATCGCCAATTCTGAATCCGTTATATATTGGAGAGATTTTTGTTGGGCAATCATTTCACCTGTTTTTCGCCGGGGCAATTCCGGGTATTCCAGTTTTTTGGTGGGTATTACCAGCATTGTTCGATAAGTAGTAGCGATCACCGGAAGAAACGGAAACATGTTGCCCCACATCTCCTGATAGCCGACATGAAAGTTTGAGAGCATGGTATCGATCGATTCTTCTGTAATCGTCTCAGAGGGTGCAGGAATGAATGGTGTCTCCCAAGTCTGACCTTCATACCAGCCGTCAAAACTCCTGACGACCTGAACATGTTCCCGATCCTCCGGATTTATTTGTTGCATTAGGCTCTCTTCCATTGTTGAAAAAACACGGTTTATTTTTTCTACCATTTTTTGATCCGATCCCAATTCTATGTAAGCACTTTTGGAGTCGCTGTAAACCATATCTGTGCTGGCCAGACCGAGAGCTGAGTACACGCCTGGAAAAGGTGGGATAATGACTTTCCCGACCCCCAAACGCTCCATAAGTTGAGGCACAAGCATAGGCCCCGCCGAACCATAAGCAAACAAGGCATAATCCCGCGGATCTATTCCCCGCTCGACTGTCACTCCCAATATACCCTCCGCTATGTTGTGAAGACCAAGCTCATAGACTTGCTTAACCTTTGCCGCCAAATCCGTGTTTGTGGCCAGTTGCTCGAATGCCTGTCGGGACAGATCCGGGTAAAGTGACATTTCTCCTCCCAGGAATTCTTCCGTCCTTAAAATTCCGCTCAAAAGGCAGGCATCGGTGATCGTCGGTTCGTGTCCTCCTTTACCGTAACAAGCCGGTCCAGGATCGGAACCCGCGCTCTGAGGCCCTACCAAGAGTTCGCCCGCGGAATTGACATGCGCCAGAGTTCCACCCCCCTGTCCGATACTCCAAATCTGGATTGCCAATGTGTTGACAATGACATCGTGTTCCACTTCGAACGTCGCCTTGACGGTTGGTTTTCCCCCTTTGATGAGACCAATATCGGAAGTGGTTCCTCCGATGTCGCAACAAATTATCTCGGTTTCATCAATTAGTTCTCCAAAATGTGTACTTGCTTTAATACCCGCAGCCGGCCCGGAGTACATTATCCTCGAAGGCTTCTTCATGGCGAATTCAAATGGCACCAGATCTGCTGCAGAATCTGCAATGTTTAGGTTTTTTGAAAATCCGAACTTTGAGACACCTTCCGTCACCCTGTTGAGGTATTCCCCGAAAACAATTTTCATATAGACATCAATGACGGTTGTGGATGCCCTCTCGTATTCCTTTGCAAGAGGGCTGACGTCACAGGATATTGAGACGGGAAATGTTTCTCCCATGATTTCCCTGATTAAGTCTCGTAATTTCTGTTCGTGATCCCCATTTATATATGAGTTGATAAGACAAATGGCGATTCCCTTAACATCACAATTTTTAAATACGCCTAGTTCCGCCCTTGCCTGTTTTTCATCAAGCGGTATCAGAATTTCCCCCCTACTTGTGATCCTTTCCTGAATGCCTCTGCGAAGATATCGATCCACAAAAGGGCTGGAAGCATCTCCACAGCCCCTTCTCCACAATGGATTTGTCTGTTCTTGCAACGGCCGCCATGCCCGTGCCATGTCCAATATGTCGCGATGCCCTATTGTCGTTAAAAATCCAATTTTTGGAAGGTTTCTCGTAAGTATGGCGTTCAGACCAGCTGTACTTGCATGGTTGAGTATCGGGTCACTCTCCGAAGCAAAAATACGAGCACCTTCAATTACAGCAAGTTCTCTGTTTTCGCGATTTGTGGGCAGTTTAGCGGTTAAGATTTCACCTTTTTTGCTCATTGCAATAATATCCGTGAAGGTGCCTCCAACATCTATTCCTATCATAGTTTTGCTCCTTATTAAAAGGTTCGATATGCTTATCCCGTTGACTCAGGTATGAATCACTGGTATGGTTTAAAAATGGTGAGACCAACATATTCATCGCGCCTTCGGGAATCTCAAAACTTGGCTCAATGGTACCCACCACGGCGTTGATCCCAAATACTTGCAACATTACCTTGATGAATTTGTTTTCCGCTTTAACCGCAGGAATACGCCGATGGCTGCGTTCCAAACCTTGCTGTGCTTGGCAAGCCAACGAAATCATATTCCTTTGAAATCCATGGTCAAGCCTGAGTCAACGGGATAAGCATAAGGTTCGATATTAAAACCCGATGAAATACAAAGTTTATCGCCAAATTTCATCGTATTATAGAAGATCGGTGAGAAGACTTAGACTTCCATATTGATTGGAACTTTTGTTTCGATCCAATGAATGCAAGCAATCCTGACACTTAACGACTTCCCACCATCCCCCTTCACTGACAACGTCATAGTACCTGACACGATCACTTCCACATTCGGGACATTTACTCTCAACTATCGTTTTGTTTACGAAAAGTTCTTTATCCTCCGGCCTTGGATGATCCAACATTTTTTTCTCCTCTCTTGGCTTATTAAACTGTATTGTAGGCTTGTTGTGAAAGCCTTTCTCCAATGTCAATTCCGTCTAAATCCCGATCTTCACCTGATCCTAAAACAGAAGCAAGAACCTTTACCGGTCGGGCATCTTTCATTTTTTTAAGATACGATGTCGAGCATAGAATAGCTGCAGTAGCACCATCGCCTACCGGTGCGCACATGGATCGAGTAAATGGATATGCAATCGGTTTATCAGCAAGCACTTCTTCGACTGTCATGTTCTTCTGGTATTGAGCAAGCGGATTTAATGATCCATGCCAATGATTTTTTGCACAAATGGCAGCTAGTTGTCTCTGTGTGGAACCAAATTTGGACATGTGCCATCTCGCTCCCATGGCATATACGTCCATGAAGATGCTGCGACCTTCTCCCGGGGACGTCTCTCCTTCAGAAGATTTTAATTTGATCTGTCGGTTCACCTTTTCAAAAAGTTCAATGCTTTTGTCAAAATTTTCTACATCCATGCATGAAGCATATGCGCCCAGAGAAATCGCCTTGTTTGAATGGGTAATCTTTTCAGAACCTAATACAAGCACCGCATCATACATGCCGGCACGTATTGCCGTATATCCAAGATGAAATGCTGTGGAAGCCCCGGCACAAGCATTTTCACAATTAACCACCGGGATGCCCCCAATTCCAATATCTCTCAGTATTATCTCGCCCCTGATGGAATGCTGATTTGAAAACATTCCCCAAAAGGTGTTCGAGACATAAGCTGCCTGCAGGTCTCCTTTATCCAGGCCCGCGTCATTAAGAACCAGATCAACCGATTCGGCAGCCATTCCCCGCACAGTCTTGTCGGGATACTTATTAAAACGAATCATTCCTACACCAACAACATAAACGTCACTCACAATCTGAAATCCTTTTTTTCCATTTAGAAATTATATTTTTCATAGAGAAATTTTTGAAATTAGCTCTGAACTAATTTAATTTTTTCCCTCAAATCCACATATCCGAAACACTGCTGATTCAAACTGTTTCCAGTTGATATCGAATGGTATAACACCCCAATATTTCATTAACTTTATTTTCAACTGCCTCTTCTAAAACTCCATCAGCAGGCTTAACATGAATTGTAGCCATCGTTCCATGAATCTTGTTTTCAGCGACTTTAACTGTTATGGAGTCAGCTATACCACCAAGCCCCTTAAGGTCCGACTCAAAAACACGCTGAATACAATCCCATCGAAGCGCCGGTTTAAATATCTTGCCAATCGGTGTAATTGGGATTTCGTCAACAATAAATACCTCTTTAGGAATGGCAGCCCGCTCACCGATTTCTTTCTTTAAAAACTCGGCAATCTGTTCTTTTGTAAGGTCGCTTCCTTCTTGTACTTGAACGTAAACAACAGGAATCTCTCCAGCATAAGCATCAGGACGGCCAACGGCTGCCGCAAACTTCACTCCCGGCAGGCGATACAGCGGATCCTCAATAGACCCAGGATCGATATTATGGCCCCCCCGAATGATCAGGTCTTTTTTTCGTCCGGTAAGCCACAGATATCCATCTGTATCCTGCCGCCCCAGATCACCGGTATTGAACCATCCATCTTTAATCCATATCCCCTTATTGTGTTCTTCCTCAAGGTAACCTGAAAATATGTTCGGTCCTTTAATACATATACATCCTATTTCATCCGTGTCCGCATCCCGAAAATTATCCTTTTCTTCTACAAAAATTTTCATCTCCTGATAAGGAATTCGCAATCCGACAGAGCCAACCTTTCTTGACCCAAATAAAGGATTCAGGGAAGAACAAAGTGTTCCCTCTGTAAGCCCATATCCTTCGATAATTTTCATGCCGCTGTGATCTTCAAAACGTTTGAACAGATCAACAGACAGTGGTGCAGCGCCACATATTCCAAAGTTCAAGGATGAGATGTCCGCATTTTCAACCGGAACTTCCAACAGAGCAGAAAGTACAGTAGGCACACATGAAAACGTCACAGCCTTATAATGCTCAATAATTTTATAAAAGTTTTGAATAATGGAAGGATCCCGATACCCCTTTGGAGACAGGAGAACAACATGTCCTCCCATCGAAAAAGGATAGAGGCCTGTTGCCATCGTCGCATTTGCATGAAAGAGCGGAAGACCTGTCAGTGCTGTGTCTCCGGTTTTAAGATCGTCGCCGACAACCAACGGAAGTATGGTAGTAATGGCTGCTTCATTAAAGTGTGAGCGCGTGGCAAGTTTTGGCCTTCCGGTAGTTCCGGCTGTTCCATAAATAGAGGCGATATCCTTGGGATCAATTACCCGATTTGAATCGAGCTTTTCATCATTATACTTTGTAATAACCTCATCATACCCGTAAATTCCATCTTTTTCATCGCTTGGTCCCATCACCCGAATAATGGCCTGAAGGTCAGGGAGGTCTTTGCGGATAGCAACGACCTTCTCCCAAATATCAGCACCGGGGTACTCTCCAAGCGTTACAAGCACTTTTGTTTTCGCCGCCTGACAAATTTCTTTTATGGTGGAAGGCTCCAACAGGGGATTAAGCGGGTTTACTATCCCCGCAGCTTCGCCTCCCCATATAATATGATGCGTGAGATGAAGATTTGGAAGAAGAAAAGATACTACATCCTGCGGGCCAACGCCAAGGTCATGCAGTAAATTCGCCGTTTGATTCACTTTTGCCCAGAACTCTCGATATGTTACTTGCAATGGGTCTGCATAATGATCCCCGGAAAGGATCAGGCTTATTGCCGGAGCATCGGGATTAATCGAAGCTCCTTGTTTGATGATATCATATGTGTTGGATATTTTGAGTCTTTCGGAAAAAGGAACCTTTTCAATTTCCTCAATATCCGACAACGTTGCAATTTCATAATTGTTCATATTCACTCCTATTAATACATAAATGATAGAGTTAAGCTTTAACGAAAAACGCTTATTGGGCAGTCCACCCACCATCTGGGACTATCACAGAACCGGTAACATAGTTTGAGGCGTCTGAAGCCAGGAAAAGCGCCGGACCAATTATTTCCGAACTATGAGCCATTCGATTTTGTGGAATTTTCGCCATGATACCTTCAATCATCGCTTTTCCCTCAGGCGTTTCAATATACTGCTTGGCAAGAGGCCCCACAGTCATATGATATCCAGGGGCAATCGTATTCACCTGTACATTTTCTTCCGCCCATTCCAGTGCCATCACTTTGGTAAATTGAATAATGCCCGCTTTACTGGCTGCATATGCGCATTGATTGTGGTTGCCAATAATTCCCATAATAGATGACATATTGATTATCTTACCTCTTTTTTGCTCCACCATGACTTTCCCAACCGCCTGAGCACAATAAAATAATCCTTTTAAATTCGTATCGATTATCATATTAAATTCATCTAACGTCAGATCAAGTGTCGGCTTTCTGATGTTAATCCCCGGAATGTTGAAACAAATATCGATTTTTCCAAATTTTTCTAGTGTCTTATTGACCATCTCATTGATCTCTGTAGGATTTGTCACATTAACGTTGGCGACTAATGCGCTTCTGCCTATCTCTTCAATACTTTTTGCAGTTTCCTCTGCGCCATCAACATTTATATCTGCAACCACAACATCTGCGCCAAAACTGGCTAACCCCAAGGCTATTTGCCTCCCAAGACCGTGAGCTGCACCGGTTACAATCGCTGTTTTATCTGTCACGTCAAATAAATTATTGATCTTGGTTTTACCTGGAAAATCATCGTCTAAAGGAATTCCGGTAAATTCATTTGCCACTTTATTAATTTTATTCTCTTTTTTTTTAGTCATTTTAACCTCTTTTGAGGGACTTACGATTCGGAAGCTTTTTTATAAATTCAATAGACATATTTGCATCTGTACCTGTCGGGAAAACTTCAGCCACACCAACTTTCTTGAGTTTTTCAACATCTGCGGGGGGAATAGTACCTCCGACAATAACGGGTATATCGATATTCTGTTTTTTTTGTTCCTCCATTGTTAGAGGAACGCTATGCATATGAGCACCCGAAAGAGTGCTGATTCCAATCACATCTACATCTTCTTCTATCGCAGCCGCCACTACCATCTCGGCGGTCTGACGCTGGCCGGTATATACCACTTCAAATCCGGCATTCCGATACATCTGACATAAAATTTTTACTCCGAAATCGTGGCCATCCAAACCCATTTTCGTCATTAGTACCTTCTTTGTATCCATCTGTGCCTCCTTATATGCTATAGCTTTTAGTGAACTCAAAAGTGCCAAAAACATCACGCCATACATCGCATATTTCTCCTAATGTAGCATAAGCTCTGACGGCGTCGAGTACGGCGGGGACAATGTTCTCATCAGTTTGAGCTACCTGTCTTACTTTATTCAGGCACTGCGTGACTTTCGTATTATCTCTTTCTTGTTTTATTTTCTTTATACTTTCGAGCCGCTTCTTCGCGACGCCACTATCTTGCGTGAACAATGGTATTTGCGGCTCTTGGTCCACTGCGTGACAGTTTACACCAACATGTGGTTTATCTCCCGTGGCATAACCAATGGTCCTATTCATGCCTTGTTCAACAACCTTTTTTTGAAAATAGCCCCCTTCGATAGCATCTATCGCTCCCCCCATTTCCTCAATTTCTTCAAGGTAATGAAGAATGTCCTTTTCAAGCTTTGCAGTGAGACTTTCGACAAAGTAAGAACCGGCGAATGGGTCGATGACAAAGGGAATTTCTGTCTCTTTGGCAAGTATCTGTTGTGTCCTTATGCAAACCCTTGCAGCCTCCTCTGTTGGTATCGACAGGCCTTCATCATACGAAGCATTGAAAATATAATCGACACCCGCAAGAGCGTACGTTTGGGTCCCTAAAGCGATTCGGACAATATTATTCAAAGGCTGCTGGGCAGAGGCTTCTGCAACAGTGTAGGCTGTCATTTTAATTGCCATTGAGCGCGGATCTTTTGCCCCGTATCTCTCCTTCATCATTCGGGCCCATATCTTTCTTACCGCCCTAATCACGGACACGCCCGTAAATGTCGTTTCCCCAATAGTGAATATGTTGAACAGGTATGCAAAATCGTCGATGTGTAATCCTTTATCAACGATGTAGTCTATGTACGTAATTGCCGCTGCGAATGCAAACGCATGGGCTGCGGTAGTCCCAGCGCCGCCATAGTGGGCTGCACATGCATTAATCGCATTCCAGTTCATACGCTTTTCAGCGCAATATCGGACGACATCGGTTGCCAGCCTCACCGCCGGTCGTATTGGAATGAACTGGGTGTTTCGAGCGCCGTATTCCTTTAACGCATCATTTTGGAGATGAACAACATATTCATCGGGAGACAGACCCTGTTTTTCGCCCAGCGCAATAAAAAACGCAAAAGCGATCGGGCCTATGGTATTGCCCAGTATTCCGACGCGTTTCATGCTGTTTAACGGGATTCCATCAAAAAGAATTTCCCAGTCCCGCAACGTGGATAGGGATACTCCCACCGTGCCTACCTCACCGACAGACATGGAGTGATCAGCGTCATATCCGATTTGAGTGGGTAAGTCCGCCGCAACAACAATTTCTTCCGCACCTTCTTTTAATAGAAACTTAAATCGTTTATTTGAATCTTCAGGTGTGCCGGATCCGGCATATACCCTGTTTATCCAAGGGTTGCCGGGATCTTTGGTCGGTTCCGAACCTCGCACAAACGGGTATTCCCCCGGAAAACCGACATCCTTTAAATAATCAAAATCGATTTCCTCTAAATCGAGCGGAGTGTAAATCTCTTTGACAGGATCTTCCAAATGCCCGATACCAACCACTCCCTGCTGTCTCTTCGGACCCACTTTTTCAAGAGCAGGAGTCAGCAGTTCCTGTTCCCAATTGTCTTTTTTTGATTTGATCTCATCTAATTTTTTTTTATTTTCAAGCATCTACTCTCCTCCTTTCTATTAAAATTTCTGAACTCAATCTCATCATCCAACGTTTGATTAAGTTCTCGTTGCCGAATACTTTTTTTGCAGCTGAGTAAGGGTCAATCAACCCGGCCATAACATTGTTGATAATTTCGCAAAATTCGGAATCGTCTTTTTGACTCTCCAAAATGACATCTAAAAGTGTTTGTTCGATAATCTCCATGAACTCACTGACCCTTTGTTCTTTTCGCTTAGCTACGAGCATGCCTGTATCTTTAAGTACTTCTTTATGTTCTTCGATTTTCTCGAAGAGCTCTTTAATTCCAATATTTTTGTCCGCTTGAGTGGCAATAACCGGCACCTGCCACCAGCTATGTCTTTGGTTTTCATGAAGCATTAACATCAGGTCGGCTATTAACTGATCTGTACCTTTCAAATCTGCCTTATTAACTACGATGATATCTGCGATTTCCATGATGCCGGCTTTTATGGCCTGGATGCTATCCCCTGTGTCAGGCATTAAAACAACAACAGTTGTATCGGCAGTATCGACAATGTCGATCTCTACCTGTCCAACACCTACGGTCTCAATAATGCAGTAGTCTTTTCCAGAGGCATTCAAGATTCTGGCGGTATTTTTTGCTGCCCTGGAGAGCCCGCCAAGACTCCCTCTTGTTGCCAGGCTGCGAATAAAAACGCCGGGGTCTAGTGCGTGATTTTGCATCCTTATTCTGTCGCCAAGGATAGCTCCTCCAGAGAATGGACTTGTGGGATCGATAGCGACTACCCCAACCTCCAGATTGTTATTACGAATTTGCAGGATCATTTTATCAACCAGAGTACTTTTTCCACTTCCCGGAGCGCCTGTAAATCCGATATAATAGCCATTATCCTGGTTCTGTTGTATCCTGCTCATCACCAGGGGGACCTCAGGGGTATTGTTTTCAAGTATGGAGAGCAACCGAGCCAGGGCTAATCTGTCACCTTGAAACATTTTATCAACAATATCCATTACAACTCCTTTCCTGTTGATAATTCCTTATTTGATAATTTTTTTACCATATCGATTATTTATTCCTGTGGACGGCTTGGCCCATTAGAGGACTAAATAGTCCATAATTAGGCATTTTGTTTATTTATTCCACTCATATTTACAAATTACTAGTTCCATATTAAATATTTAGTTTTATTGATATATTATTTTATGGATTATATGGTCCATCCTTGGACTAAATAGTCCCTTGCTGAACCATTTACTCACTCGTTATATTTATGTCAAGACCTTTTTTATCGCGACTCGATTTTTTTAGTAAACAGTTGTTTTCATAATTATATTTCACAATAAAAAGTTGAACATTTTTTTAGATTCTATTCCAAACAGCCCGGAAACTGTTCTTAAGCCCGGGCGAGACAAAATATGAATACCCCATCAAAACCACCTTAAAAGATGCATCATATAATATTCAATTGAAACTATCTCTATCCAGTAGCCAAGCATGGCATTATTTTTAAGTTCTGCGGAAAACAGAACCCAGAAGAAACAGTCAATTAAAACCATTGAATAATAAATGCAGCTCCTTGCAGCTTGCTACGGGAAACTTCATTTGGTTGGAAAATGGGGTGGAATAATAGGCAGGGAGAATCTACACATTGTCTATGTTTCAACACTATTGCAAAAATTTTATTGCAGTGAAGCATAGTCGATAAAAATGGACGCTTTCATTTATTCATGAAATGACCTATATATTGTGCTTACCATCAGATCTTGAAAAAGTGTTGCTGCAAAAAACGATATGAAACCTGGGAGTAATAATGACAAAAAATTTACAAGCGTCCATCACAAAATTTTTTACAGAAGCAAAGTCGCTTGAGGGGGCAAAAGATGCCGTCCTTGAGTTATCCGATGAGTGTGCAAATTGCATAAGAGTGACCGGTAAGGTATATGGTGGTCGGGATACTCTTGATAAAATCATTGATGTCGGAAAAAAATATGGCTTGCTGGTATTGGCTCATAAATTAAACGTCGTTTATGAGAAATCCGAGTGACCATGCAGAAAAAAGATAAAGATAAAATCATAAATGAAGTCCTGAAATTAAAGAGCGGAATAATCCGGGAAAAGATGGATGAAATATTCCGGACTCAACCTGATAACTATATTGCCGCATTGGAAGAAATCGGCTTCAAGTACTATGATGACGATGATCCAGAAGAAATTGAAGAAAAGAATGCCGTAGCAGAAAATCAGGATCAACAGGATCTGATTGATTTTTTTGAAGGAGATCAGGACTGTTCAGATGTAATTTTAGAGACTTTTTTCAAAGTAAAAGACGCAAAAAAACCGAATTTCCCTCTGATAAGAAAATATTTCAAAGCTGCCAATCAAAATTTCAAGTCATTGATTTTATATGGTCTTGATCATTATCCAGCAAGAATTGATTTGCTATCTGACCTGTCCTATTTTCATGAATTCGATAATATTTTAAGCTCGTTGATTGATTATTTTATCCGTGGCTGCAAGAATGAAATGAACCTCGAAACATTTACTGATATGGCCAGAGAATTTTATTTCGCCACACTTCCGGATGGGTATGATGCTTTGTATGCGCTACGCGAAATATTTGAACCGGGCACGGATAAGCGAGAAATCATAGATCACTTGATACAGGAATATGAGGCGTCAGAGAATCAATCATCTCCAATAGCATTTTAAAAAATAATCCGCCAGACCGGATTTTTATGGATTGTCCAAAGAAACATCCATACATGTCTTCTTTGATCACTTGAACCAGGTTTCGCAATTCTTTTGTCGTATCTTTTGGTTCATATCTTTCCCATTTCCCACTGGCTCTCTTCCACCTTCCACCTTCCACCTTTCACCTTCAGTCTTCAGCCTTCCGCCTAAACCCCTTTCTTCACCAAAAACGGCGGGACCGGAAGATCCAGAGCGTAGGCAATGGCGCGTAATAATTCCGCTTCTTTGACAGAAACACGTCTGTCAAACAAAATACAATGGGCACAGGCATCCAGCATTGTTTTTTTAACCCCCGGCGCTGAGCAGGCAAAGCGTGAGATCGCGGTTCCCACTTCATGAAACGGTCTGTTTACCATCTGTAAATCGCCGGGCGCATCATTGGATGCATTGGGGGATGCATTGGGGGATGCCGGGATCATCATCATCGCAGACGCAAATGCTTTTTCCGCTTCTGACGGATTTTCATGTCCTTCAATGGCCAGCTTGGAAATCAAGATTACTGCGTCTTCTTTCAGTAATTCAATGCTTTTAAATACCCGCTTTTTTGCTGCCGGCCGGAATGCCGCTTCCAGGCGATTGGTAATGATTAATTGGAGCGCATATTCAAACAGGTTGAGCTTGCCGTCGGATTCCACCAGTATGCTGATGGCCTGTTTAAATGTTTGAAACTGTTTGTCCGACATCCGCCGCAGCATGGGCAGTGACAGATCTAAAAGGGGCAGTTTCAGTCCGCGATCGAGGTTTTTAACGGTTTCATCCAGCTTTGAAACATGGCGGACAATTTCTTCAGGCATGACCTGTTTTAAGCTGTCAAGCTGGCGCTTTTTCTCATTGGCGTCTGTGTCAAGAAGCATTGAAAATACGACAGCGGATGCGCCCATGGGGTCATTGAGTTCATTTCGGATGGGTTGGGGGATGGATTTCAGCAGCATCAGACTGTACTTCACATGGTTTGAATCAATGCTCCCAATGGTTTCACTGATATTTTCCGGGCTGATTTCCATGGGTTCCCCGCCATCTGCAAGTCCCATGATAGACGGGTCTTTTTGTGTAACAGCATTTTTGGCATCTGAAATTGACGGAAATTCTCCGGTAAATGCTGGATCAATTCTCCGAATACGCTGTTTAATGGGCGGATGGGTGGCAAAAAGGGAGCTGATGGCCATGCTGAAAAACATATGGCTGGTTTCAGATGCCAGGCGGGCATTGACTTTGGAGCCTTTTGAAAAACCGCCGATTTTTTTCAAGGCATTAGCAATCCCGGGCGGATTGCGGGTAAACTGGACGGCTGAGGCATCTGCCAGGTATTCCCTTTGGCGCGACACCGCACTTTGAATGATGCGTGAAACAAGGACACCGATGTAGCCGATAACGATAAAGGACAACCCGATCAGCAGAATCGGCATGCCGTTTTTACGGCTGCGGGAACCGGAACGGAGGATAATGTTGCCGATGGACGCAATGATCATGATTCCGCTGATCATGCCGATCAAACGAATGTTCAGCCGCATATCACCGTTTAAGACATGACTGAATTCATGAGCAACCACGCCCTGGAGTTCATCCCGTGTCAGCCGGCGAAGGCACCCGTCAGTGACCGCTACCACTGCGTCATTCGGGCTGTATCCGGCGGCAAAGGCATTAATCCCTTTTTCCCGGTCAAGAACATAGGCCAGGGGAACCGGGGTGCCGGCGGCAAGCGCCATCTCCTCCACGACATTGATCAGTTTTTTTTCTTCCAGATCGCTGGTGGATGGGTTGACCAGGCGGCCGCCCAGGCTTTCGGCAATATACTGCCCGCCGCGTTTTAATGCGATAATTTTAAAGAGACTGCCGCCGATGATCACCAGCAGTACGGCCAGGGCCACGCCTCCAAAAATATTCGGATCAAGCCATGGGATGGACGAAATGTCGCCGGATGCTGATTCAATCTTTTGCGTGTAAATAACACCCATGATGACGGTATAGACGGCAAGGACAATACCGATGACCGCCAGAGCAAAGAGAACAACTAACAGAGCGGTTTTTCTTTTTGACTGTTCCTGATGTTCAAAAAAATTCATAATAGCCGATTCAGTTTAAAATTGTGGTGGTTGTTTTTTTAATGTGTTTTAAGATTTTCTACAATCAACAGGGTGTTGAAAAACGTCATGAGCGCAGATAAGACAAGGCAAAATTGACGCGAAAAAGCGGAGTCTATGTTTATAAATGAGCATTTTGAGCTGAATTTTAACGCAGTATGGTCAAGCGCAATAGTTTTTCAATATCCTGTTAGAAAGTGACCTTCGGCGCCTTCCTCTCTTCCGGCGCTTCCGTGGACTCCAGCAATTGCGCTTCATTGAAGTTGAACATACCGGCCATCAGGTTGTTTGGAAATTTCTCCCGGGAAATATTATATGCCATCACCGCGTCATTAAACGCCTGGCGCGCAAACGCAATACGGTTTTCAGTGGAAGAGAGTTCTTCCTGAAGCTGCGCCATGTTCTGATTGGCTTTTAAATCCGGATAACTTTCCGACAGGGCAAAAAGTTTCCCTAAAGCTCCGGTCAGCATGCCTTCGGCAGATGCCAGGTTTTTCATGGCCCCGGGATCGCCCGGGTCGCCGGCCGCCTGGTTGCTTGCTGTAACCGCTGAGTTCCGGGCGGCAATCACGGCTTCAAGGGTTTCCCTTTCATGCTGCATGTATTTTTTGACCACTTCGACAAGATTGGGGATCAGGTCATAACGCCGTTTGAGCTGTACATCAATCTGGGCAAAGGCATTTTTAAATCGGTTTTTAAGCGTGACCAGACCATTGTAGATTACCGCAATGGTAACGATGCAGGCGATAATAATCCCGAGAATAATAATAGCCGTCAAGTTTCACCTCCTGTTTTGAGTAAATGAGTTTTATGGTCATGTAAAATGTTTTTTTCACCACAGAGGTCACTGAGAAAAAAGAGAAAAGACTTTATTTTAAATTAGTTATCTCTATGGTTGCTACGGTTAATTTTATTTTTTATCAGTTCATCACTATTAATGGGTGCATATTCACTGAAATATTAATATTTTTAAATTCTAACACATTTATCTCTGATTGCTCAACTTCTTTGATTCAAGACGTTTAAAATGAAATCATTTGTTCCATTTGTTCTTTTATGTTAGTTATTTATACTTGGCGTTATTCTGAGCCGTTCAAAATTTGTGTAAAGGTTAATGTTTACCTAAAAAATTCGTAAAAATCTGTTTAAATTTTATAAAAGGAAATCCTATGTTTAAAGTCATGATCAGAGACACCATGTCCCCGGTGGCAAAAGAAATACTGGAAGCCACCGGCAAAATCGAGGTGGTTGTGGATAATGATAAGGCGACAAATGATCCTTCCGTATTGTCAGAAATTATCGGGGAGTTTGACGGACTGGCAGTAAGAAGCGGAACCCGGGTGACCCAGGAGGTCCTGAACCATGCCCCCCGTTTGAAAGTGATCGGCCGCGCCGGTATCGGGGTGGATAATATCGATTTGAAAGCATCCACCCGGCAGGGGGTTGTGGTGATGAACGCCCCGGGCGGAAACACCGTCACCACGGCCGAGCATGCAATATCCATGATGCTCTCCCTTGCCAGAAATATCCCCCAGGCAACCGCATCGTTAAGAGATGCAAAATGGGAAAAAAAGCAGTTGATCGGAGTGGAGGTCTTTGGAAAAACATTGGGTATCAGCGGGCTTGGGAATATCGGCCGTATAGTGGCTGATCTGGCCAGGGGGCTGAAAATGAAGGTGATTGCATCAGATCCCTATGTCAGCAAAGAAGCTGCCGGAAAACTCGGCGTCCGCCTGGTTTCGTTTGAAAAAGTGCTGGCGGAGTCGGATTTTATTTCACTGCATGTCCCCCGATTAAAAGAAACAATCAATATGATCAACACCGACACCCTCTCAAAAATGAAACCAGGCGTAAGGATTATCAACTGTTCCCGGGGAGAAGTGGTGAATTTAGATGACCTGCACAATGCCATTGAAAGCGGTCATGTGGCCGGCGCGGCCCTGGATGTGTTTCCCCAGGAGCCCCCGGATCCTTCTTTGAAAATTTTAAAAAATCCCCGGGTTATTTTGTCGCCGCACCTGGGGGCCAGTACGGGAGAAGCCCAGGTGAATGTCGCGCGTATGATCGCTGAACAAATGTCGGCGTATCTGCTGGAAGGCGTGATTACCAATGCCGTTAATTTTCCTTCTGTATCCATGGAAGAAATGGAACGGCTCAGACCCTATCTCGATCTGGCTGAAAAAATGGGCTCCATGATGGGGCAGCTGATCCGGGCACCCCATGATATCACCATCGACTATAGCGGCGATATTGCCACTCTTGCCATGAGACCGGTGACCCATGCGCTGCTCAAGGGGCTGCTGAGCGCTTTTACCGATAAGCCGATTAATTATGTCAATGCCCGGGAAATGGCAAAGTCCAAGGGGATCGGTATTAAAGAAGCGGTTTCCCAGGAAGACAGTGTGTTTTCAAGCCTGATTAAACTCAAGATTGAAGCCACAGACGAGAAACCGGATGAAATCTGGGGGACCATTTACGAAAAAAAATATCCGCGCCTGGTCCGGATCGGAAAGGTCTACCTGGACGCCATACCGGACGGCTCCATGATCGTGATTCAAAACGTTGACAAACCGGGGGTGATCGGGAATGTCGGCACAACCCTTGGAAAGCATAATGTTAATATCGGGCGGTTTCAGCTTGGCCGTCGGGATGACCGGGCGGTTTGCCTGGTGAATATTGATACACCGGTGGATGAATTGGTGCTTTCAGAAATTAAAGGCCTACCGAATATACTTTCCGTCAAACAGATTTTTCTTGGGTAGCGTGAAGCTGTTTGACATCAGGGAAAAGCTGAATCATCTGGGCGGCCGTTGAATCATCGACTCAATTCCCGGGAAGGGCACTTCCATCTGCATGCAGGTGCTGCTGCAGATGCGCAATTGACCAGCCTGCCTTTAATTGTCTCCTGACGTTTTCAATTTTTCGGACCTTTATAAACCCGGTTGATTTGAAAATCCACCACCGCCCGTCCCATAAACGGAAGGAGTTTTTCAAACCGGGTGACAATGCGGGTGGCGATTCCTGGGATGATTTCAAACCGGTTCTTTTCAATTCCTTTAATGATTTCGTCTGCCACTTTATCCGCCGTGAGAATGGGTATGGCTTGGGCCATGATTTTGTTTTCTTCTGTTCGGTAAGAATTGATCTCATCCACCATGGGCGAGTCAAACTCCGGCGGATATACAATATGAACGGCAATGTTCTGATGTTTGAGTTCGGCCCGGAGAGAACCGGTCAGGCCTGTCAAGGCATGCTTGGACGCACAATACGCGGAATAACCGAAGACGCCCATTAAACCGGCCACGGAACTGATATTGACGATCCGTCCCCCGCCATTACTTTTGAAGTAAGGTAGAGCGGATTGAATGCAGTGGAGTGTGCCGAAAAAATTAATGTCCATGACTTCCCGGAACGTTTCAATGCTTTGATTTTCAAAATACCCCTCACGGAGAATACCGGCGGAATTGATTAAAATATCCGGTGCCTCCATTTGTTTAGAGATGTATTTGAATGTTTTTTCAACGGCTTTGCTGTCTGCCACGTCACATGGATACACTTCAATTGTCTGCCCTTCCAGACCAAGATTTAAAAGTTCTTTTTTGACAGCCGACAGTTTTTTTTCGTCCCTGGCAACCAGTGCCAGACGGGCACCTTTTTTAATCAGCCGTTGTGAGAGTGATTTTCCGACACCTGAAGATCCTCCGGTGATGATAATTTTTTTTCCGTCAAACATATGTTTCTCCATCAATCTTTGCCGGGAATAATCTTTGCCCGGTGTTTCTTGATCATGCTGTGATGTTTTTTGTCATTTATACGTCGTTGTTTGGCCTTTTTAGATACTTTTGTTTTTTTTCGTGGTGGCGGGTCCGTCAGCGCTTCTTTCAGTAATTCCGCAAAACGTTCGATGGCCGTCTCCCGGTTGGCAACCTGGCTTCGATGACGCTGTGATATGACCCTGAGCCTTTTGTCCTTACTGACGCGGGTTTTCAGGCGCGACATGATCTGGTTCTTTTGCTCCAAAGTCAGGCTGGGTGATTGTCCCACATCAAACCACAGCGTAATCCGGGTGTTGACCTTGTTGACATGCTGTCCGCCCGGACCGCTGCTTCGCGTGGCTGAAAATTTAAGTTCGTCTTCGGCAATTGACAGGTTATCTGTGATCTGAATCATGGGGCTATTTCATATATCCAGTTTGATTAATTGATTTTTAAATAATATCTATAGCATTTCAATGGCAGAAAAAAAATAAAAAAGCCCGCATCCGATTGTTCGGACACGGGCTGGAAGTTTTTCAAACCGGGTTTTTCTTAAAAAATTGATTCCGTGATAAGTTAATAATTGTAGTGTTTGGGGCATTTTCATAAACAATTGCCCCGGTGAGAGGAAGGTTACTTTACTCCGCTACAAGATGTTCGTCTCCGAGAAAATTTGTTCTCATTTTACTGAGGACTTTTTTAAGTTCAGCGATAATTTCTTCAAAGTCCCTGATGATAATTTTTTTGATTTTCATGGCATCCTCCGTCTTTTCATTGATGAAGTTTTTTGTTTTTGACTGGTTTGTTTGAAACCTGATCCATTCGAATCGCTTCTTAGGGAATATATAATACAAACATCGTGCCAGATCTTTAAGGGACAGGTTAACTTCTTGTTATCTTAATGTTAAATTAATTTTTTAAGGAAAGATGCGGTTTTTAAACAGCCGGGAATCATTCATTCTATGTACATGGGATGTGCAGGAAAGGTATAGACTGCAATCAGTGTGCAGCATTTCAGAGGGATCGCACTAGTGAAGCGGTTGGCAAGATGTCAGCTCATGTTAGGTTGTTGGAAATGACAATATGATGTAGGAACCATTATACATTTCCAAACCCTTTTTTTTGTTCCTTTACAAGGCTTCCATTATTTATTAGATTTTTTTATATTATCATTTAAACTGCATCTGGATAAGGCCTTTTACGCCAAACTGAAAAAGACGGCATTCTCTGGTTCGTGATTGGCGGGCTTTGTAGCTGCCAGAGCGATCCTGTTATCTGGAAGAAAGGGAGAAAGTTTATGTCATTAGTGGAATACAAAATAGACGAACAAGTAGCAATCTTGACCTGGAACAGCGGAGAAAATCGTTACAACCCCGACTTTTTAAAAGCCCATCTGGACACCATGGCAGAAATCGAAGAAAACACCGACGCCCGCGTGCTTGTTGTTCGGTCTGCCCATGAAAAAATCTGGTGCAATGGAATCGATCTGGAATGGCTGGCGCCGGTTATATTTGAGGGAGACAAAGCGCCTGTAAAAAAATTCTTCTTCCAGCTAAACGATTTTTTCCGGAGTTTTCTCTCCAGCCCTTTGATCACGGTGGCTTGTATGAATGGCCACGCCTTTGCCGGCGGCGTCATGGTAGCTTGCACCTGCGACTATCGTTACATGAGAAGCGACCGCGGATTTCTCTGTATTCCTGAAGTGGATCTGGGCATGCGTTTTCTCCCCGGCATGCTGGCCATTTTGAAAAATTCCATCTCCGGCCACACTATCAAGGATATGGCGCTTTCTGGAAGGCGTTTGACGGCAGAGCAATGTCTGACTGCAGGCATTATCCAGAAAGCGTGTCATGTGGACGAATTGATAGATGAAACTCTTGCTTTCGCCAAAACGCTTATCAAAGAGCGTGCTGTGGTGGCTGCCATCAAAAGGGATCTGTATTCCGAAGTGCTGAGAGTGATGGACATCGAAGATCCTGTGGTTATTCACGCAGGCGGGTGGAGTGTTTAGGAGCGCAGATATTACGCAACAAAATTATTCATAAATTTTCTATATGACTCTGCATATTATTGATCATGCGAGAACCGGGGTGCCCGGATCTTCATTCTACCACATCACCCTTCCAGTCCTGAATATATTTTTTAACCGTTCTCCGGTCCAGGCCGGTTCTGCGGGCCACTTCCTCGAATGTCTGGTGACGCTGATACAGCAGGTAGCAATAGCCGGAGGTCAGACGGTAGGAATCAATATTTCCCTGATCAATCCCGTTCATCAGTGTCTGTTCCAGGTCCATATCATTAATGGCATCATCCCCGGAATACATACCTTTTAAAAAAATCCGGCGGACGCATTGTTCCAGTTCCCGGACATTGCCCGGCCATAAATACTCCGGGCCGAGGTGGGTATCAATGATATTTCGGATTCGGATCTCCAGTTCCGGGGAAGGACGGCCAATCAGCCGTTTTATGGTGATCCCCAACAGGGTGTCCAGTTCCGAAGGGTCTTCCAGGGTGCGCTGGCGCAGGGGAGGAACGACAATAATATCGGAGCAGAGCCGGTAATAGAAATCATCACGAAAGATTCCTTCCCCGCGAAGTTTTTTCAAGGGCCGGTTGGTGGCCGTAATCACCCGGCCCTGAAAACGGTTCTTTTTCTGGCTGCCCACCGGGGTAAAAAGCCGTTCCTGAAGTACCTGGAGCAGTTTAATCTGGATCGGCTTTGAAACTTCGCCAATTTCATCCAGCAGAATGGATCCATACGGGCTGCATTGGTCAAATACGCCCTGGTAATTTTCAATAGCGCCGGTAAACGCTCCTTTTTTATGGCCAAAAAGTGCGGATTCGATCAGGGTCTCCGGATATTGCGATAAATTCAATGATACAAAAGACCGTGTAAAGCTTTCCTCAAAACTTTTTTTGCGTTTATCCAGGGGGATAAATCCGGATCTGCCGATCGCAAGCGCGGCCGTTCCCTTGCCGGTGCCTGTTTCACCCAGCAGAAGGGTTGAAAAATCCTCCATCTTATTCCATAAATATCGGTTATAAAAATCAATATTATGCGTAAAAACGTTATTCCATAACTGCAGACGCAGGGATTTCATGCTGGCGCTGTTGCCGATCAGGCTTTGTTTGATAAAGTAAAAAGCCCGTCTCATCTGAAATCCGAGGGCAAAATAACGGCGGGATAATTCCTCGCTGAGCCCTTTGTGCATTAATGAAGAAAGGACTTCACTTAAAAATGGAATTTTGACCGGTGTATCGCCGTTTTCGATTTGATTCAGTATTAATTGGTCGAATTTATCTTTAAACCGGTAAAACACTTCAAACAGAAATGCCTTTTCAACCAGTTCCCGGTCTTCCCCCCCATAATAGGTGACATTGGCTTTACCGTTACGCTCAAAATTTTGGAGCCAGCCGGATACTTTGTCCACTACTTTATTAATCCGTAATGATTCGGAAGCAGCAGGCGATACGCCGGATAACCGGATGTCGATTTCCGTGCGTTCATCGCTGAAGGGGTTGGTAAAGGTCGCCCGGCAGACCTGGGTCAAGAATTCTTTTTCTTCAGAATTTAATTGTATTTTTGCCATGGTTCCGTGTCGTGTTTTAATGTTAAACCGGTTTAAATCGGTCAAAATTTCAGGATCATTAAAATTTCTTTTATTTTACAATAGATTCAGGTTAAACGTAATTTTATAGTTTGTTTTTTGCCATGATACATTCAAAGTCAGATTTTTGCAAACCCGCAACCCTAAACGATTTTTTAATTTTTCTGACAAAAAGACCAATCATGTAACTTTATTGCCGGCAGGCTTTGCCGAATCCTATTCGTAAATCAGCAATGTCTCAAATGATAAGAATAGTTTTAAAGATGATTTCTGAAGTTTTATGCGGATATCGGTATTGTAAATCGGTTAATTATCATTTATAAATTGATCCTGATTCAGTCATGATATTTATAAATTGGCAAGAGTTTTTACACTGGAAATTTGTTAAAGCTGTTTTTCATTTGAAAATTTTCAGCTGCCCCGTAAAGGCATTCATTGATGTATAATCATTTTTTCGGATTTAAAGAACGTCCGTTTAAACTGGTCCCCAATCCGGATTATCTGTTTTTAAGCAAAAGCCACGAAGAAGCGTTGGCTCATTTGCGTTATGCGGTGACCGATGGGGAAGGGTTTGTTGAAATCATCGGCGAGATCGGTACGGGCAAAACCATGCTGTGCCGGACGTTTCTTGAAAGTTTGAGTGCGGATACCGAATCCGCCTATATTTTCAACCCCCGGATGGATGCCGTTGATCTGTTAAAAGCCATTAATGATGAATTCAGCATCCCGTCGGACCATCATTCCACAAAAGCGCTCATCGATGCCTTAAACTCATTTTTGATTGAAAAAAAGGCTGCGGGGAAAAATGTCATTCTTTTAATCGATGAAGCTCAGAATCTGAGCAAGGAAGTGCTGGAGCAGATCCGCCTTTTGTCCAACCTTGAAACCACAAAAGACAAGCTGCTGCAGATTATCCTGGTGGGTCAGCCGGAACTGGGAGAGATGCTGGACTCTTATGAACTGCGGCAGCTGGGACAGCGCATCTCATTAAGCTGCCGGCTGCATCCCCTGACATATTCCGAGACTAAACAATATATTGCGCACCGCATTCATGTGGTGTCTCAAAAGTCTGCGGCTGTTTTTTCAAAAAGCGCGATCCGGCGGATTTATAAATTTTCAAGGGGTATTCCCCGTCTGATTAATATGGCGTGTGATCGTTCGCTGCTCACCGCCTATGGACGTCACCGTCTGAAAGTGTCCGGCCCGATTGCAAAGTCAGCGATACTGGAACTGGCCACCAGTGGAGACATCAATCGAAATCTTCTGACGGGGAACGCAAAAAGACTTTTTGCCCTTTCAACCCTGTGTGTCGTCCTCCTGGTCGGTTTATTTTTCCACTCGGATATATGGCATATAATTTCAAAAGCCCCATCAACAGACACGCCGGCTTCCGTAATTGAAATGGAAACAATTCTGCCCAAAGCTTCTACGCTCGTTCAAGCCCGGAAATCATTGCCTGAAACGGAGAAAACCTCAGATGATCTTTCAGGCGAACTTGAACAAAGGCCAGCCCGGGACAGCCGGGTCATTGAACCGGCATCTGAAATTAAAAACGATACGCAGCCCATTGACTTTCAGCAACTGCTGATTTACGGCGGCGTGATATTTTCAAAAAACGCATCATTTGAGAGTTTGTTGCAAGCATGGGGGATGCGTGAAAATTCTCCGCATGATCTAGATGAGATATCTGATGATCTGGCTTTTTTTTCTCTGGCCGCACAGCAGAACGGGCTTGTCGTCACCCCGATTGCCGGAAATCTTGAGCGGATTGTGCAGTTAAATATTCCGGCGATTTTAAAATTCAACCATCATTCAGGCGTTGACCCGGTGTATTTAACGGCGATTAAAGTGACGCCGGATACCATGATATTTTCAGGGGATGACTCCTTATCAGCAATTGCGGTGCCGTATGCATGGATTATGGAAAACTGGAGCGGCAGCGGATTTGTTTTCTGGAAAAATTTTTATAATTATCAGGGAACCATTCCTGTCGATGCCCCGGGGGAATCGGTTATTACATTAAAGCTGCACCTTCGGGATATCGGGTATCAGCATATTGAAATCAGCGGAACATACGACCTGGCAACGCAGATGGCAATAAAAGCCATTCAGGCGCGGCACGGCATTCCCATTGACGGGTATGTGGGGCCGCTGACGAAGATCGTGCTGTACAATGAGAAACAATCGCTGGCGATCCCGCACCTGTGGGAGCAGATGACGATTCCCGATGAAGTCACGGGTATGGGAATAACGCAAAAGGCGCCGGAACGGGTTTTGCCGAACCCGGAACCGCCTAATAACTAAGGGAGTCCAGGACGTGAGCGCCATCTTAAAGGCATTAAAAAAACTGGAACAGGATACCGCTGCAAATACCGGTGCGTCTTCACTAGGGAGTATCAAAGGCCAGAACCCGAGACGATCGAAATCAATCATTGTTCCGGGTCTGATTGTCTTCTCCCTATGCATTCTCACAGGTGTCGGGATATCGTTTTTTGTTCAAAAACCCTCTGCTCCTGAATCACCGACAGCCCTTTTCAAAGATGAAAAACCGGTGTCGGCGATAAAAACTCAAGAAAAAAATGAAAACCGGAACAGGGTAGCTGAGATTGACAACCAAAAGCAGAAAAAACCGGTTGTTGCAGCACCGGGGGTTGAATTTTCAACAACCCACCCCATTTTGGACGATAACCGGCAGACAAATTACAGAAATGAAATCCAGAAACCGATGGATGCGCAGACGCATGGAATACCGGTTTCTCCGCCGGACTCTGTCCGGACTGCAGACCCGTTCGCAGCGATAATGCCCACGCCGACTGCGGAAGATGAAAGTAGTCAGCCCATTGAAGAAAATGCGGAACCGGCAGCCACGCGTCAACCTGAAATCAGCATCAGTGAATCACCTGTCCCGGTAATAACAGACAATATTTTTTCCGGTGAACCGGTCATAAGGAAGACCGAACCAACTGTTGAAATCCTTGATGACCCCTCCATTGATCTTCAGGCCATTTCCTGGTCGACTGACGCGGATAAACGTATGGCAATCATTAACGGCAAAATTTGCAGGGAAAAAGATCGTGTCGCTGGATATGTGGTTCAAGCCATCCATTCCGGCGATGTGATTATCTCAAAAGGGTCTGTTTCAGGAAAACTGGTTTTTAAGATTCGTTAATTTTAAAAATCTTTTTCTTGCTGATTTGGACATAAACGCTTTTTCAATATCTTACATTCCGTTTCAAAAGTCACTGGTTGCCATTTAACTTCACTGTTTTTAGTTTACCGACTGTTTACCGACTATCACTCTTGCCCCCAAAAAAGTTTCATGCATGAAACGTCAACAGGTGGACGTCACGCCAGGATAAGACCTGCGCTTTGGATCGGTGCGCGCAAATTCCCGTATGTCCAAGGCTTCCAATGACACATAGGGCTTTTCCGGGAACGCCATCCGGCATAGGGTGGTTTTACCTGATTGGCGCGGGCCCGTGACCACGACTACGGGGTAATAATCTGAAAGTTCAAGTAATTTTTTATTGCTTTTAGCAGGAGGGGGGGATAACCGTCAGTGTTGATTTTTAACATATTGATTTTTTGTGATGGTTTATAGATTTTTATGAGATGTAGAAAAAAGTATTCAGGCTTTTTTTAACTCAAAAAGAGTTGGAATGCCGGACAGCAGGATTTTTTCAACTGCCTTACAATATTCCTCCTTATGTAATGGCTTGTCATTAAACAGGTCTGTCATCATCGATTCCATGGCGCCGCGCAGCATCCCCCAGCTGGCATAGATAAAATACCGTTCAGGCGGGGAGGATTCTCTTGGTGCACCCACCATCGGTTTCAGCATTTTTTCAACCAGAAGGACCAACTCCTCCTTCTGGTTTTTCAGGGCCCCAACCAACTCTTCACCCAGATTTGCTTTGGAATAATGATTAACGCATTTTTTATGAACAGCAAATGCATCCGGGTCTTCCAGACAATAATTCATGTATTCTCTTACAAGCTGATGAACAGTGATATCCCTTTTCTGCTCAATGTTCTTCAGGCGCGTGTTGATTTTTGCCCGGCGACGGAGGAGAAGGGTGGCAAAAATTTCATCCTTACTTTTAAAATGTTTATAAATCGTACCCCGACCAATCTCTGTTTTCTCGGCAACCATTTCCATGGTCACCTGAACCGGTTCCATTCGAGTCAACAGTTGATAGGTTGCAGTAATTATTCCCTCTTCTCTTTGTTTAAACTCTCTTGCTTTTCGCTCCTTTACGCCCATACTTTTTTCTTCCTTGTTGATATCCCGATTATTTTAATATTAAGTCTCAGTTTCGTCCGGGGTTTATTTGAACTCCTTTCCCAGCCACTCGCGATAAAAAGTCTCCAGATCGGGCTTAAAGTCGTGAATAATGGGGTAGCATGGGGGAACCGTCTCGACCTCCAGCAAGCTATAGCATCCAGGGCAATAGAACTCGCGCAATACCATCCACTCGGGATCACAGTGCATCATGGGAGGGTAAATTTCCTGCAATGTCTCATCGGTATCGCGGACAAACACCTGGGCTTCGAGCTTCCAGTTTTGTCGGTAGTCACCGAACTCAAAGCCGCAGTCGCACTTGTTCACACGCCGCCCGTCCGGCTTCTGTACCACGAACAGATGGGGTTGAAGTGGCAGCAAGATACGATCACTCCACCCAACACGCTCCTGGCAATATTCCAGGAACTTCCAAAACCGGTCTTGATCCTTGAACTGGCTCTGGATGGGTCGAAGCTCCCCGGATGAAAGATTGCCTTCCCAGAGATTTTCCAATGTTTTTTTGTCATAGGTTGTCATGATTCATCTCCTACAGAAAATGTAAAGTCAGAAGGAAGGTCCCAGAATTCCCGATAATACTTTGCCCATTTTGAACAGAGAGCCATGCATGAATTGTAGCTTTTCCTAATGGGCTCGATAAAGTTGCCTTCTTGTATCCGCTGGCGTTCCCCTTTGATATAGGTGCGCACGGGGATGCTTCTATTGGCGCGTTTCTTGCGGATCTCTTTACGCAGCGCCACTGTGCCCTCATCATCCACGGAATAAGATCCGTCATCATTCTTAAGGAGTTTGACACCATAGACTTTGTGAGCATAACGGGGTAAGAGAAAATCCTGATTGACATCCTTGGTCACCTGTTGTGGATCGCGTTCGAGTGGGTCTCCCAGGCCCCCGCCACCCCGCAGCCATGACAGGTAGAGATCGCCCTGGCGGAACGGGTAGGGAAAAGTCGTGGTTTTCTTATCAAAAAGGTGCCTTCCCTCGGTGAGAGCTGAGAGCTCCGAATGTTCGGGATCGTATTCCCGGACGGGATAGGGTTTGTTGGCGCGGGCTTGCTTAAGAAGGTCGGTTTCGTGCACATTGTGACGGTATCCGGCAGCGGCGGGATATCCGCCAAAGAGTCCTGGTGCGGAGAAGGTGAGCCCTTCACCGGCGTTCTGCATTTCCAAATCGTTGGTTTTCCATACCATGCGGAGGCTTTCGAATCCGGACCCGCCACGGTATTTGCCGGGTCCGGCAGTATTGGGCTTAATCCGGCGGCCCAGGTAGATGAGCGGTTCGAGAATTTCCCAGATTTCCACATCAGCCATGTCGCCCTCAGGGTTCCACATGGCGGCGGCGTAATCCAAACCGTCCTTGACTGCACAAGCGCCTCCTCCAACCGTGCTGATCTCAAAGTTTAAAATGCTGCATGGTTTGCCCAGGTGGTCGATGCCGCCTCCCTGCATGCCGTTCATGGTCATACCATAGCTGGCCATTACCTCCTCGTGAAAACCCCGGGCCCAAAACGCCCGTCCCAGAATTCTATACAGGCCGGTAAAAGCGGGGATTAAAAATCCCCATGCGGCGCCGGTGCTGACAGAATTGTTCTGGGGATTCGTCCAGCTCCCGGGCGGGAAGAAACTCCTGGTGGCCAGATATGCACCGTCATTCACCTTGTCGTTGGGTACCACGGTCTGGCTGAGCAGCACCCATATGGCACCCTGCATGGCGGAGGGAGTGCAGTTGAAGCTGTGATAACCCCAAGGGCTGGCCCCGTCCATGGAGAGCTCGAGTTCGCCCCCGGCTTCGATGCTGACCACCATGAGGGCGTGCATTAAGTTGTCAACCTGGGCGTGCTGGGGAAGGCGGGGTTCATCCTTAAAGGGGACGCCATTGAAGGTCGGGGCCTCGTATCGGCCGGGGATGGTCAACTCCTTGAGGCGGTTTAGGAAAGTACGCCGGCCTTCCTCGATCACATCCCTCATGAATTGCTTGAAGGTATTCACGCCCTCCTCGGAAATAATCCGCTCCACAGCATCGCGGATCATGTGGCATCCGGCAATACGGGTCCGCTCGTCCAACTTCCAATACCAGGGAGTGCGTACGCCCAGCTCACAGCGCAATTCGTGGTCACGGTGCAGCGTGTCATCCTCACCGACCTTAAGAGCGGTCAACTGTAAGCCGTCCTCATAGCGGGAGGTGGGGCCCACAGGAACGCTCCCGGGAGTAGCCGCGCCTATGTCAATTACATGAGTCACTCCACCGGCCCACCCAATTAATTCGCCTTCCCAGAAGATGGGCACGAAGGTTTGAACATCCGCGTTATGCACGTTTCCAATGACAGGGTCGTTGTTTGTGAAGATGTCTCCGGGGGCGATGCCCGGATTTTGCTCGTAGCCCTTGCGGATCATGAACTTGATGGCATCGCTCATGGTGTGGACGTGAACGATGATGCCGGTGCTCAGGGCCACACTATCGCCTTCAGGGGTGTAGAAGGCGAAACAGAGCTCCCCGATCTCCTTAACGATGGGAGATGCGCTGATGTTCATGGCGGTTTCTCGTGCGTTAACCAATCCTCCCCGGAGCTTGGCAAATGTTTTCTCGTAGCCGATGGGGTCAGATTCCATAAGAGCCAGGGCTTCTATACCGCAATACCTTCCGGTTTCCTCAAATGCACGTTCGCTGTCTTCGAGCATTTGGAGCAATGTCCTGCCGTTCCAACCGATAGGCAATTTGTCGGTACCAAGCTTGCTTTTGACGTCAGACATGATTAATGGTCCCTTTCATTTTGGTGGAATCGCAGATGGAACAGACGATGCGAGTCCAATTCGGCCGTGGCCCCGGGAGGTATCACAAAGGTGGTGGCCGGGGATTCCATGATAGCCAGGCCTTCCACTATGTTGCCGCTCTCAAGGGCTTCCATATCCAAAATTCGTGCAATCCGCCATTCGCCCTTCCAATATACTTTCCGCTCCCCCTTGAACGCGGCCTCAGGTGGCGTGGGGCCTGCCGGGGTTTCATCGGGGAGCCGTGGTTTCTCCACATCCACCCGCCCGGTGACAATGGCCTGGGTAATTGCGAATCCCAGTTCCGGAGACTTGGCGGCCCGTGCATAAACCCGGCCGTAGGTTTCCTCAAACGATTGGAGGAGGTCATCCAGATCCCTGGCGGTCTCCAGTCTGTCCGAGGGGGAACGAATTTCCAGGTCATTAAGCTGGCCCATATATTGAATACGGAAAAAGGTCTTGTACTCGATGCTTTCACTGCCGTGCGTCGTCTTTTCAAACTCCGCGACGATTTTGGCCTTAAGTCCTTCACAGTGCATGTTTAGCATGGTGCACAGGGCCACCTTCCAATCATCGTCTGATCCCGGGGGAACAGGCAGGTCGGTGGTGGCCTCGTAGCGGTACTCGAAATCACCGCAGGCACACCCGTATGCGGAAAACCCGGCGGCCCATGCAGGTACCAGGATATCCTGAAAGTCAAGCCCCTTTGTATAGCCTGCCACATGCACCGGCCCCCCTCCTCCGTATGAAAGCAACACGTAGTTGGAAGGTGCGTAGCCTTTGCTCAGGACCGCGCTGGCCACGTATCCCTTCAGGTTTTCCTCGAACAGCTCGATGATTCCCTCGGCAGCCTTGTAAACGTCAATGTGCAGGGGATCAGCGAGCTGATCCTTGATAGCGGCAAGGGCACGGTCTCGATCTAGTTTTATCTCCCCCCCTAGGAAATAATCGGGGTCGAGAATGCCCAGGGCCACGGAGCAGTCGGTAATGGTGGGGGTGGTCACTTCGCCTTCGGGCCAGCACACCCCGATCCGTGCACCGGCGCTGTCCGGACCGATCTCGATCCGACCCGAGCCAGGGTTGATGCGCAAAAAGCTCCCGGTGCCGGCGCCCACCGAATCAATCTGTATCATGGGGATGCAGAGTAAAAACCTTGCCAGATCAGGGTAGGGCTTGACCGCGTAATCGCCTCCGGTAACCAGGGCCAGGTCAAAACTGGTACCTCCGATATCGGTGCAAACCACGTCGTCCGAGCCAATAGCACGGGCCAGATACCGAGCCCCGAGGACACCGCCGATGGGGCCGGAAATCAAGGTTCTGGCCAATTCCTTGGTGTCGATGCCTACGGTGCCGCCATGGCTGGCCATCACCCTTGTCTCGAATTTCCCGTTACATTCCCGGAAACGTTTCGTCACTAGCTGGAGCTGAGCCCGGGAGGGCTGCGCAGCATATGCCTCTATGACAGTGGTGTTCAAACGAGGAAAATCGTTCCGCACTGGGTAGTACTCGCTGGAGAGGAAAACGGGGATATTCATGCCGCGTTCGTCCATTAGCTCCCCGGCGATCTGATCAATCCGCTGTTCATGCGAAGGGTTGCGGTATGAATGTAACAAACACACGCACAAAGCTTCTATGCCTTCGTCCAGCAGTTGCCGCACCATATCGCGGGCATCGCCCTCCTGCAGGGGAAGGACTTCTTCCCCAAAGACATCAATGCGGCCGAAAACGCCACGGACCCGGCGACCGGGCACAATGGGGTCATTGTGATGATGCGTTACCACATGCAACCGGTCGGCGTAGCTGAATCCCAGGTAAGTCTGGACTCCTCGCTCCAGCAGGAAATAGTCCTCCTGGCCTTTGGACACAATGACTCCCACCCGCAGTCCCTGGCGGGAAAGCAGGCGGTTCAGCATTGTCGTGCCCGAGTAAATGCCTGCCACAATGTGGGGAAACGCCTCTTTAGTCGTGGTGTCCCATTGACACAGAGCATCCTCGGCACTCTTGATCAGCCCTATGGATTCGTTTTCCGGCGTGGTCTGGGCCTTGCCCACCACGAATCGGCCAAGTTCGTCCACGATGAAGGTATCAGTCATGGTGCCACCAGCATCCACGGCCAAAATCCGTGCTCTATGTTTTAGCAAATTATCCTCCCTTTCCTTAGTGGTCCTGTTTGCACGTTTTCGATGGACTTTTCTTTGTTCAAAGCGGGAAATCGAACCGGAACCGACAAAAACTCCTTCAATGCAGCCTCAAGCCCCGCCTGAATCGCTTTTTCCATATTTTTTGGTTTTGACAATACCTCTCCTGTCAGCGTTTGCCAAATGATAATGACAATAGTTCACAGTATGAATATTGTTCATGATTTTGTCAAGAAGATTTTTCCCCTGGGTGCGCGGCAAATTTATGTTTATTTTTATGCACTCGCCAGATTTAAATAAATGGGAAGCGATATATTTTTCAGCACGATCCAGGTTGGTTCCAATGTGCGAAGGAAATGGAAAAATTGTGAACAAGACGATAAAGATAACAATCCGATCCTGAGAGCTGTACCTTGGAGTAGGTTACCTACTTCAATTTCATGGCTTGATTCTGCCAAATTGAATCTAAAATTTAGTTGAACTTTTGCAAGAAAATCTTATATGAATATTGACGGTTAAATTAACGCGAAAATCGGTGATTATATGTGACCATAGCCTGAGTTAATAGATTTCCATCCATATCGTTGACGATAATTTCGCATTCAATGTAATTTTTATTCTCTTTTGAATATTTTTTACTGATCAAGGCTTTCTGAACGATGGTTTCATTGATGTAAATCGGATTTTTATAGATAATGTTGATGTTGGTTATTCTTACGGTTTTACCGGCCCATTTCTCAATTATTTGTGGTATAAACGAGAACGTGTATATTCCAGCCACGACAATATTCCGAAAGCCGAGGTAGTTGGCATAAGTTTTGGAAAAGTGCAATGGATTGAACTCGTGTATCAAACGGTTATATTCAGAGTATGTATCCCTATCCACTTTGATACGGGTTTCAAGAAAATGATCCCCTTCCTGAATATCTTCAAAACGAATCGTTTTAACGTCAATGATGGAATTTTCCACGCCTTTGGATTTAATTTTTTTATGATTTCGTAAAAAGTCAGAGTGGACAAAACCCAAATAAATTAAATGTAATAATTTCAAAGGATTAATTTTATGAAAAAGCCGGGTTTTAGCCCATTTTTGAATTTTTGCGGTTTCATTATATTTTAAAAAGAATTGATGAAGGTCAGATAAAATCTTAACGTTATTTTCATCCATAAGGCGAACTTCTATATCAACAACAAAAAACTTTCCTTTTCTGCCGGTTTTTTCCTTGACATTTTTTACCTCAAGGATCCCCTGGTAGTAATCCACGTTTAATGAGAAGGGTCTGAATAGCTCCACCTTCGAAGAGGAGTGAATAAGTCCTTTGATAACAGATGAATGTTTGGTGAAGAACAAAATAAACAATTCAGTAAACAACCTTGTCGTGAACGTCATTAAAAAGCCAGGGGGAATAAGATTTCTTGATTCGTAAAGTTTAAAATCGTGTCCTGTCAGATAGCAGTATTTTCTTAATAATTTGATGTTTACCGGAAGCTTTTTAAGCCTTATATCTTTGATAGCTTCTTCAAGCATGGATAAGAAAATGGATCGGGTAATCGTCAGTTTTTCAGTCATTTCCTTTAATTTCGAATATTTGCATATCCGGTTCGGTTAAGTTGGTTAGAAAAATTGCACATCGCTGAAAGGTAGGGTGCATTCTATGCACCCTATTCAGTGAAGTTTAAGCTTTCTCCCGGTGCGTAAAACGCACCCTACTTGAGCGAAGTGGATAACCAGATTTCGAATATTAGCGGTTTTTTGCTCATAATTACATTCCGTATTCGCAGCGTTCAATAAGTTCTATTTGCATCTCCTTGGTGAGGGTCACAAAATAGGCGTTATAACCGGAGATACGGACAAGGAGATTATGATAGCTTTCCGGGTGCAGCATGGCATCTCTTAACAGTTCCGAGCTTACAACATTGAATTGCAGTTGCATGCCGCCCAATTCAAAGTAGGTCTTAATATATGAATGCATGTGATTTATAGTTTGCTCGTGGGAATCGTTCATTCCCGGAACGAGCTTAACATTAAAGGCAATATTGTTATTCATGTTTTTGGGATCCAGCCTGGCAACGTCTTTCATATTATTGAGGATACTCTCACTGGCGTTCGGCGAGGGGGTTAACCCGGGCGTAAATGCCTTGCCTGCCAATCTGCCGGAAGGTAACGCGCCGGTCATGTTGCCAAAAGCAACATGGAATGACGTTGTCCAAAAACCGGCTGTATATTTCCCTCCCCTAAAATTGCACTGACTGCCGTAACAATCGTTTATAAACTTGGCTATTCTGTTGGCTATATCCACGGCCTCATCACTGCCGCTTCCGAAAAACTTGACTTTTTTCATGGCCATGGCACGAAGGGCCGGGTTTTTTTCAAAGTTGTCGTCGACAGCTTCTTTAATCGTGTTAAAAGCTATCTTTTTTTCGTCAAAGACCAGCTTTTTTATTACCAAGAGGGAGTCGGTTGTATCGGCCAGGCCGATGCATCCGGAGCCGGATGAATTATATTTGGCGCCACCCTTAGTTACGTCGTTTCCGCTCAGGATACATCCGTCGAAAAGAGAGGACGCAAACGGGGTGGGTCGCAGGATGCTGTGCACCTCCCCCAGCAGATTATTATACTCGATTGATTGGTCGATTAAAAACTTGAGCTGGTCGGTAAAAGCATTAAAAAAATCGTCAAATGTTTTAAAATCCCCTTTAGGGATCTCGCCGGTCTTGGGTCCCACATCCAAGTCCATAAGCGGGTGGCGACCGTTTTGTAACGCCATTTCGAGCGCTGCAACTATGTTCAGGAAACCATAATTTGTATGTCCGAAATGTTTACCGGGTATACTGGGCTCCACACACCCGACCACAGCCCAATCATTTAACTCGTCTTGTGTATAATTGTGATCTTCTATAGCGGCCATGACAGCCTTGTCATTATGTAATGACGGTGCGGCGGCGGTAATATAGTTTACTTCGCATAATCTTTTCAAGTAAGTATCGCTGTTTATACCCGGATGATAGCGGGCATTATCATTGGGGTCCCTGATGTTTAGCATCTCGGAGACTTTAAGAAAAATATACGTCATGTCGTTTACCGCATTCCGGCCGTCAGGAGTAATCCCGCCCAGTGTAATCGCCTGGTTGGAGGATGCTCCGCTAAATAGATAGTTACCGATATCCGGCAACATGGGAAGGTGATCGGTAAATCGCATTAAGAAACAGCCCACCTGTTCGATCGCCTTTTTAATATATTCCCTTTTCTTTTTCTTTGACTTGAGTTTCTTCATGTCAGCCTCGAAATAAGGCTGGAAATACTGATCAACCCTTCCGAGTGATATACCTACGTTGGCGTTTTCCATTTGCAAGCCCACAAAGGTGATCCAGAACGCGTTGAGGGCCTCATCAAGACTCCTGGCAGGATTTTCAGGAACGTGGTAACATATTTCAGCAATCCTTTTAAGCTCAGCCCTGCGAACAGAATCTTTCTCGTTTTGGGCGTCTATTTCCGCCTGTTTGGCAACATTCTTTGCATATGTTGTAAGTCCTTCCAGACAGATTTTCATGGCCCGCAAAGTATCCTTCTTTTTTATCGAGGGCTTTTTTATCGAGGGCTTTTTTGTTGAGGCCGATGGTTCTTTGTCCAGTTCTTTTTTTATTTCATCAATTATTCCTTTGGTTCCACACTTCAAAAGCTTAGGAAAGTCAGGTATGAAGTGGGAAAGCGTGGAGGTTTTAAGGTTGACATATACGGCAAGCCGTTCATCGAGTCTCTGACACAGAGGATTGTTATATTTTTTTCTCACCCATTCCCGAAAGTTTTTTTCGATCCAATAGGGAAAAACATGGTTATGGAGGGTTTTTAAGGTTTCATCCGAAATAGTATATGGATTGAGCATTCTGTTGCTCGATGTTTTCATCTCCCCCCATATATGAGGTCCAAGGGCGTCCGGATAAATAACAACGCCGATCTCTTTGGTGGTGGTGGTCCCGGCTATAAGATCATTTTTACGAATTATCGGTTTTTTATTTTCCATAAGATATTTAAAAGATTCGGCTGCTTTTATCTCGCTTCCGTATGAGTCATTGTTGTCCGAAAAATAGCCGTTTGCCATAAAATAATCGGTCAAAAGCTTTGGCCTTTCACAACAGAGCGCAGGCTTTTGATTAAAATGAATGTCTAAAAATTCTTTGACCCGGGGAAAATCATCCAGGCTGTATTGTGCCAAGTACGGATCATCTAAATACATCACCCCTTCATCTTCACCGGCGGACGCTGTTAGCCGGGCATTTTTTCTTTTACTAAGCTCATCTGTGAAAGCGGTGTTTGCCGATTCAGAGGTAGATTCTTTTTTTCTTTTTTGAATTTCCAGGTTTTTTTGCTTTTCTATCATCTTTTTTTGTTTATTGCTCACCAACAGGGTGGAATAAAAATTGAAAAGACTTAAGTAGGTAAGATTGCCCTCAGCTCGCATTTTGTTTTTCAAGAGCATATTAAGAAGTTCACTGGGAGGAGACTGCAGCATATGCATCAGGGCTTTATCGTCCTTAAAAATTAGTGTGACATGAGAATTGTCAGGTATCTTTGTTAAAGCACGTACCTTTCCGTCTTTAAACCTGATGGCTTGATGCACGCTGTGGTTCTCGGTTCTAAATCCGATAGTCAAATTGATCCATCCCTGGGTGGATTTAAGATATTTTCTTAACAATGGATTATAATTATAGGCCAAGGCCATGACTCTAAGGAGTATGTTTGCGATCAAGTTGGCATAAGAAAAAGTCAAAGGCCCGGGAACTAAATTTACCAGAAAAGGGGGAGTTAATTTACTCAACATGATAAAAATCTCCTTTTTTAATCAAAAAAGATTCAATCAGCTTCATCTGCTCTTCACCATGATCGAGCATGAGCTTCATGGCATTTAACGACTTTTTTTCGTTTCTTTTTTCAATCGCATTCACCAGTTTTTTATGCAAGTTTAAGACTTTTACATTGTCTTTCTGGTGAGAAAAATACAAATATAAGAGGTTGGTGAATAGTTGTTTGAAAGAATTTACAAGAAGAGGGTAAATCATATTGTCTGTGGCCATGGACAACTGGTGGTGAAAATTGAAATCGTTTTCAACCATTTTATCGATATCATTGATATCAGTCTCTTCTTCCAGTTTAATGAGTTCATAAAGGTGGGCAAGTTGATCCTCGGTACGGTTCAAAGCAGCCAGTTTTGCAATTTCGGATTCTAAATGCGTTCTTATTTTTAACAGATCATGAAGTAGCCTGGGGGTAAGGTTGCCACTTTGATATCCGGCCAGCGAGTTCAAAAGATTAATTGATCCTTCCTTTCGATAGTCATTTACAACGGTTCCAACCCTGGGTATAATTTTAACCAGACCTTTAGAAGCCAGATCAACCAAGCTTTCATGTATGACAGGCCTTCCTATGCCCAGCATCAAGGCAAGCTCCCGTTCAGATGGAAGCTTCTGCCCTATAGTCAGCTTCCCTGAAAGGATCAGGTCCTCAAAGCGTTTAATGCATACCTCTTTGGTGCTCTGGATTTTAATTGGTTTCATCAGATCTTGCAATGTTGTCTCCTCTAAGTGGCTGTTGGTTCGTCGGCTGCTGGTGTTACCAGTTTAATTATTATAAAATAAATTTTTCCGTGTCAAGTACTTTGTCTGTGCAGCTCGCATGTATTCATAAATTTTCATACCGCCGAATTCAGCGCTCATTTTTTTACTGCGGCGGCCACGTGTCCCTTCAGGTTTTCCTCGAACAGCTCGATGATTCCCTCGGCAGCCTTGTAAACGTCAATGTGCAGGGGATCAGCAAGCTGTTCCCGGATAGCGGTATCATCGGTAATTATTGCGACTATTGCTTTACATATAGCTTTCACTCAAGGAGAAACTGATAGTTATTTCCGTAATCTACAGAATGAACCGATAATAATCTTCTCATATAATGAAAATGTTGATGATCCCGATTTCGATTTCATTGGGTTTGAATTAGAAAACAGAGGACCTGGTCATGCGTTGATCGCCAACAAGATTGCTTTAATAGATCAACAAGGTGATTATGAATTTATTTCTCTTGAAAAATTTTTGAAAAACAAGCCCAAGGAATTTCGTATTTGGAGAAATCATGGTTATATGGTTTTCCAACCTGGTGAAAAAAAGAAATTGTTATGGATAGAATCTTCAGAATATGATGAGAAAGTGCATAAACAATGGAAAGATTACTTTCGTAAAGTTTTAATGGTTATTGCGTATGCTTCACAAACTGGGAAATATCAACTTTGTTTTATTACGAATCTCCAGGGACCGCATGCTTTGAGGGAAGATACAATTGCAAAATTAAAACAAGATCATATCGAATCGGCATATGAGAGAACAAATGCCGCCCATTACCATTATATGGCCACATAAAGGGAAAATATCGGTATAGGAGGAGAAAAATGAGCGTGTTGGATAGAATCGAAAAAACGGACCTTAGGGATTTTCTCGGAAAGGGGTGGCTCACCCATGATGGTATGTGGTTTTATCATACCTGCCAGGAACTCGGTATTGACAGAGCGAATGCCTTAAATAAAGCGGCCATAAAGACGATGGCTCCAATTGAAATGGAGAGGGCAAAGCGGGTTTTGGGTATCGACAGGAATAGGTTCGATAATTTTGACGATTTCAAGAACTTCATACTCGAGGCTTTGGAATTGATTCTGCCAGCTTCGGTCTTTGAGAAGAGCCATTTCAGCTCACCTGAGAGAGACCTGATAAACTGGTACTGGGAGAGCGGGCAATGTTTCGCTTACAAGGGTATGAAACAGATCGAGGTGATCGATAAATACTGTTGTGGCGTGATGTATAGAATTGAATGCTGGCTTGATGCCTTGGGGATCAAATATTCGATGTACCCGAGAATCGAAGGATGTCTCATGCATGAAAAGGGTATATGTGAGGGGAAGATTCAAGTCTTTCTCCATGGCTGAATGGACGCGGGTGACTTTCCCGGCTTCCCTAATAATGATAATCAACTTCATGCCTACATAATTTTTATATAGCAATTCTCTATCTTTACTTTTTTAAAACTTTGTAAAGGCCTGTCATTTGATACTCTGAGATAAAGGAGTTACAAGATTACACAATAGTTAGGCTTTAGCAAAAAAGCATTGGCGAACAAGTGTGCAAAAAAGTATCCGACTATGCTCCAAACAAGGCCTTCCTGATATCACCATGATAAAGATGATGAAACATTTTAAGTGGTCGGAATTGTTTCAGAATATTAAGGAAAAGTGAGTAATTAGAAAAGGAAAGAGCAAATTGCTTGAACCGATTTTGCACCGCATTTTGGTGCTGGTGCTTTTTATAACTATCTGATATGATAAATAAAAATTGGTGGAGGCGGCGGGAGTCGAACCGGCTTCGATGCAGTAATATCAATCATCCACAAGTGCCCCGCTACATCATCGCTACACAATTGGAGAAAAATATATAAGGAAAATGCAGGCTCAAGGTGCAACCAGGATCTGGTTGTTTTTAAAGTGAAAATGGTGTAATTTATAATTTATTGGGTCATGATAACATTGAACATGCTCGTTAAAAATTAGCATTAAATAGAAAATTGATAATAGAGACAGTTCAATATGGTAATTAGTTTTTCACGTCATGCAAAGCGCAGAGCAAAACTTTATCATATCCCCGAATCGACAATCGAGGAAATATTAATCGATTTGGATTTAAGTGATGGTGAACATGAATTAATTAGAGACATTCCCGGTTTTATATATCCCATAAAAATCGTTGTTTCCGTTGAGAGCAATGTTATAACTGTGATTACAAATTATCCTTTGAAGAAAGGAAGAAGCTAATGAAAGTTCATTATGATGAAAAGGTAGATGCTTTATATATCAGTCTTGGCGATCAAGAACCAGATGGTGTTATTGAAATCGCAGAAGGTATAAATGTTGATACGACAACAGACGGGAAATTCATCGGAATTGAAATTCTCAAAGCATCCAAGAAGATGGATATTGATACGATCTTGTCTTATACGCTTGAGTTGGACAAAAACATACTAAAGAAAATCGCTTAACCACCGGATTAACAGTGTCTGGCCTTTACGCTCCGCTCCGCACACTCCGTGGAAAGCTTAAACATATATGAGCTTTTCGCTTCCTAACACACATACCACACTTCACACACATTAAAATTTGATGAAAAAAGGAAAATAAATACTGACAATTCCTGTGATTTAGGCTGATTTAAGGGTAATGCTTTCCACGGCCACCGATAAAGGTAGATCCAAGCTGATCCCTTACCTGGATGAAACAGAAAAGAAGCTAATTGAGACGTAGCAGGCAGAATAACCAGGCCAACGGTTTTTTTAAAATCACCGGCTGCCATGATGGAAGCCTAAAAGGAGAGTGTATATGGAAAACATTTTAATCAAAAACGGGCGGATTATATCAATGGACCCGGAAATCGGGGATTTTGAAAAAGCGGATATTCTTGTCCGGAACGACGAGATCTCAGAAATCGCTCCTAATATTGATTTAGAAGGCGTCCGGATTTTAGATGCTGCGGGCATGATCATATTGCCAGGGTTTGTGGATTGCCACCGACACATGTGGCAAACTCAGCTAAGGGGCCTGACCGCTGATTTTAGCCTTTTCGATTACTCGGCAAGAATCCGTTCTACCTACAGTTCTTTTTACGAACCCCAAGACGCATATTTAGGGTGTTATGCCGGGTTTCTTGAAGCTATCAATGCTGGAACGACCACTATCATTGATCACGCCCATATAATGAACTCTCCGGACCATTCCGACGAAGTAGTCCGGGCATTCAAGGACTCCGGTATTAGGGGTATTTTGTGTTACGGACTTTTCAGTAATCTCGGTCCCAACGATGATCCCACTCAAGCTGTTTTCAAGACGCCCCAGACCAAGCTTGATGATGCCCGAAGGATCAAGAAACAACATTTTTCCAATAAGGATGGAATGGTGGAATTGGGACTGGCCCTTACGGAAACAGAGTGGTTTCCGATGGATCTGACCATTCGAGAAGTGCGGTTCGCCAGAGAAATCGAATCAAAAAAAATAAGCGCCCACGCCGGTATGGCAGCTCTAAGTCGGAGCACTCATTTTATCGACCGCCTTTTTCGGGCTGGAATTTTAGGACCGGATTTTCTTTTTGTGCACGGCTCGAGCTTCACCGATCTAGATCTTGCGGTGATTGCCGATAGTGGGGGCTCGATAGTTTCAACCCCGGAAACCGAGCTTCAAATGGGCATGGGTTTTCCGGTCCTGATTAGAGCATTATCGGCTGGAGTCAATGCCGCGTTGGGGGTTGACATTGTATCCAACAACAGCGGAGACATGCTCACCCAGATGAGACTTAACCTCCAAATTCAACGGGCTCTGGAAAATGATCTCCTGGATCGAAAGGGCATGGCACCCAAAGAAATAAGGCTAAAGGTCCGGGATATTTTAGAAGTTGGCACAATTGGCGGAGCTCGGGCAGCGGGTCTGGATTCAATGACCGGGTCGCTGAAACCCGGCAAGAAAGCGGATATCATAATGATCCGGACCGATACGGTCAACATGGCGCCGGTCAACGATCCAGTGGGGTCGATTGTTTTATGCGCAAATGCATCGGACGTGGACACGGTTCTGGCCGGCGGTAAAATTCTTAAGCAAAACGGGAAACTCGTGGGGGTCGATTGGTCTAAAATCGCTATGGAATTAGAAGAATCCAGGTTGAAAATAATTCAGGGAGGCAAGGAAAAAGGATTTGAAAAAGCCGAAAGCATGCTTGAAGATATTTTTCCAATCACGCCTAAGTTAGCCAACCAATCCCGAATTGCAGGCCTGGCCATGCGCTTGCCTTTTTTAAGGGAGCCCATTTTGGGTCAGGTAATGAAACAAATGGAAGCCAAAACCGGAAATTCTTAAATTCAGACCAGGGCAGATATATTCAATCCTCGTTCAAGCGTCGACTTAAATTCCGAGGCAAATATTTTTTTTGGGGGGGGGATACCTTAACCAAAAATCGCTTTTTCATCGAGGTTTTGAAAATAAGCAAGTAGAAGTCATTGCCGGCAGGTAGATAGAAGACCTCCTGTTTTTTATAAGCCCAGTCATAATAATTAATAAAAAAGTTCTGATTTCTGCAACATGATGTCTGATTCTGCCTCTTATATTTACAAAGGGGCTGAATAACAATTTCAATGAATATGGTTTGTCTGTGGAGAGAGGTGTTATGAGAATTAATGAAATCGATCCAGAATAGGCACAAAATAGGCACAATTTTGGTCACAATTCGGAAAGAAAATTTATAACGGATTGAATTTGTTAAAAAAGATTTGTGGAGGCGGCGGGAGTCGAAACTTTGGGAAGGCGATGATGACCAGTGACAACCAGTGATAAACAATGACAAATAATGACAACATAAAATGCTTATTCAATGCCTTACATTCCGTTTCGGATATCACTGGTTATCATTTTATATCACTGGTTATCATCTCAAAATAGGCATAATTTTAGGCACAATTCCTTGAATTTTTCATGGTAATAATAGTGAGCCAATTTTTGGGCCTTATCCTTTTTGCCTTTTGTCGGAACGTCTTTTGCCAGCTTGATGATTATATCCGTACTTCCTTTTTGGAGAGCGGGTTCAAATATTCTGTAATTTTTTTTATAAACGGCTTTAAAGCCATTCTTGAATTATTCACCTAACTCCCCTCGATTCTTTTGATCAACTCATTTGCAATATTAGGACTCTCGATCCGCATCATGCTTTCCTGAGCGTTGCCATAACTTAAAAGATTAATGCTGCCATACCAAACAATTTTTTGATCCATTATTGCAAATTTTTGATGTATGTTTGATTTTAAAACAATGCTGATATCATTACTTTTCAGCAAGTCCAAGGCGTTGTCTATAGCGACCTGGTCCTTTTCCTTGAAATCCTCTTTCGGTCTTGTCACAACGATCACTCTGGCCTTTTTACCTGATGCAATTTTAAGATACTGAACCATTTGCAAGGTTCTTCTTTTTCGTACATACGGGCTGACAATTAAAACTTCTTTTTTGGCATTAACGATGTCGTTGCTGAAAACCGACAAGAAATTGTCTTTATCGAAAATAATATCTAAGGACTCTGACTGGAGATTTTCGCCTTTTGCCTTATATCCCATTGAAGCGTAACCGGTAAGTCGTTTCTGATACATCTTTTCAAGCATCTTCACATGTATGTCCACATAATCATAGACCTGCACTTCCTTTTTATTTTCAAACAACCTGTGAAGCCTCCCGGCATATTGCTGCAGCGTGCCTTTCCATGATATGGGCATGGCTAAAAATAATGTATCAAGACGCGGTTCATCAAAACCCTCCCCGATTAAATGCCCCGTGGCCACTATAATGAGATTCTTATCAGTAGGCGTATCAGCAATTTGTTGAAATGCAGCTCTAATTACCTTTTTACCCATTCTCCCGGTTAGCTTCACAACATCAGGAACTTTTTCCCCTAATTTTTTTGTCAAAAATTCAACATGTGCTGTTCTCAATGTCAAAACGATACAGTTCCTGCCACTTTTATAGCTGCTCAGCACATCTTCAATAATAAACTGATTACGGATTTCATTATCAACAATTTCTGCATATAGCTCTTGAATGGTAACATCTTTTTCCTCATTATTCAGCGGAACCCTTAGGGATGTAAATCTTGGGACAATGTAATGCTCAAAAGGTCTTTTCCGGGCCTGTTTTTTTGCATCATCCCTAAAACGAATGGGACCGCATTGCATAAACAGAATCGGATGGTGTCCATCCTTCCTGGTGGGTGTCGCTGTTAAGCCATAGACGTATTTTGCATTCGTGGTTTTAAGAATTTTTTCATAAGTGAAGGCTGATGCATGGTGACACTCATCGGCAATGATCATTCCATAATTTTTTACACATTCATGAACATCTTCCGGTCGACTGACAGATTGCATGACCGCAATATCCACAATCCCGGTTAAGGTATTTTTGCCTCCGCCCAGTTGGCCTATGATGCTTCTTTTTTTCTTTCTTCCTCTTTTTTTCTTTTCCGAGGCTTCTGGTTCCGGCAAAGTTTCATTTATGATTAAGAATTCTAATAATCGTGCCTCCCATTGTGACAGCAGACTGATTTTATCAACCAAAATCAGTGTATTTACTTTTTTTTCAGCAATCAGCTTAATCGCCACAACGGTTTTACCAAAAGCAGTTGTCCCGGATAGGATTCCCATATCATTATTCATTAGTTGTTCGATGGATAGGGACTGTTCATCTCTCAATTGGCCATTGAACGCCACATCAATTTTTCTGCCGCTATTGGTTTTATCTATAAAATGAACGTCAATTCCATGTTCATCAAACTCCGCTTTCAATTCAGTTTCACAGCCTCGTGGCAAACAAAGATATTCCAATGTCTCATCAGCGCAGGAAATAACACGATTATGTCCATAAGTTGACAGTCTCATGGCCTGCTTCCTATAAAACTCGGGATTTTTAAAGGATGCCAATCTTTTTAAACGATTCAGCGCCTGTTGGGTTATGTCTGCTTTTGGGATAAACAACATATTGGCTTTCACGATTTCAATTTGCCTTGGGAAATCATTTTTATGCAATGTAACTTTGCATATTTTCCAGGGTTTTTGTATCTCCTCTTCGTCGACTTTTAATACACCGAGTTCATGGCCATGGCACAGTTTTGTTATGAGATTTTCAACCCGCCCTTCAGATAATCTCTGGATACCGGATAAAAATGCCCATTGGTCATCATATGATTGAAAATTTTCGTCAACAAATTCACTGTTTTTATCTTTTCTTGCAGCTTTTTGAAAAGGAAGGGCTATCAAATTTCCAAAGCCGCCTTTAGGCATTGTGTCTTGACTGGGGAAAAACCGATCATATGATTTGAATTTGATTTCATGTCGCCTGTTCATGGAATAGGTAAGCAGGGCCGTACCAAATTTTCTTGCCAAAGAGGCTAAAAGTCGATCCGCAAAAAAGAACCACACATGCCCACCGTCACCAGATCGTGACCGTTCAACAGCAATAGGAATATCATGCTCGACACAAACATCTCTCAAAATGGAAATATCCTTTTGCCAGTCCCCTTCATCAAAATCTATAGCCAGAAAATGGCATGTCTCATCTGAAAGCATGGGATATATCCCAGCAATAAAATGCCCTCTTAAATGATTCTCTATAACGTTTTCATCCAAAGCAGCATATAAGCTATTGGTACACTTAGAACAGGGAACTTTTGGTTTGCTGCACAACCCAGGCTGCCACTGGTTTAAGCAGACGGGTGAATATCCGGATGCTCCCTTATTCTTATTTTCCCATCTCTTGGCATAGACGTCATCCCGACCCTTAAAGAGCAACATGAAAAGTTTTATTTTAGCCAAAGAATCAGATTGGTTGTTTATGACTGAAGTCGGAACGCTGTCATTTGTTTTCCTGTCAGACGTAATTTGCTCGGCGTATACTGTCTCTTTACTCTCAGGCGGCTGGATATTGCTGAGGCCGACCAGCATTTTTAATTTTTTGTTTTCATTTTTCAAAAGCTGATTTTCGTTCAGCAACATTTTATATTTTTTTAATAATTCGTCATAATCCATATCCGGAATATATTTATTGACAAATGCAATAGTCAAGAAAAATCACCTTGTAAAAATAAATTAAATATAATATATTTACCTTGTAAAATTACGAAGACCATAAAATGTGGAGGAATTCTATGAAGAGAGATATCGACCAGACGCTGACATCGTGGAAAGAGAAAGCCTCCAGAAAACCACTGATAATCAGAGGGGCGCGCCAGGTTGGCAAGACCTATTCTGTCAGTGACTTTGGCAGCCGCTATTTTGAAACATTTATTCGGCTTGATTTTGAGCGGGATCGCTCCGTCCACAAAATATTCGACGGTGATCTGGCCACGCGCCGATTGATCATGGAAATCGAGGTATATGCGGGAAAAAGGATTCGCCCGGGCAAGACCCTGCTTTTTTTAGATGAGATTCAGGAGTGTGAAAGAGCCCTGTCCAGTTTACGTTATTTTTATGAGGAGACCCCTGAGCTTCATGTGATTGCGGCAGGATCCATGCTCGAATTTGCAATGAGCAATGTCTCTTTTCCCGTCGGAAGGGTCTCGTTTGCCTGGATGCACCCAATGGTTTTTCATGAGTTTTTAATGGCTTCCGGTCATGAAATACTTGCGGAAACCCTGCCGACCATTTCTGATTTTAAACCCATCAGTAAAAACATCCATGCCAAAATTATGGATCAACTCCGAATTTATCTTCTTACCGGGGGAATGCCGGAAGCGGTGAAACGGTATTGTTTAACCGCCTCGCTTGAAGATTGTTACACCGTGCATGATGATATCTACCAGTCTTATCTTCAATCCCTGGTCAATTATCATAGGCGAGCCGACATAGACAGCCTTGACCATTTGATGAGATCTATCCCGATGCATGTGGGCAGCCAGATAAAATATACGCGTCTGGATCCGGATCGTAGAATTGATAAAACAAAAACTTTCCTTCAGATTCTTGAACGGGCATTGATTCTGCATTTGGTCAGATCATCAAGTGGGTCTGGTCTTCCCCTGCAAGCCGGTGCGTCAGCCAAAGTCATGAAACCACTTTTTCTTGACGTGGGACTGATGCAGCATATCTGCGGAATTAATCCACAGGTTCTTCTTCGGGAAAAAGATCTTTCCAATATTTATAAAGGTGCGGTAACCGAACAATTTGTTGGTCAACATCTGCTGACAGTCGGAGGGTCTGAAAACGGGAAGATGTTTTACTGGGCAAGACCGCAGAAGAGCAGTTCTGCAGAAGTCGATTACTTGTATGTAAAGAATGGAGAGATATTCCCCATTGAAGTCAAAAGTGGTCCGGCTGGAAAATTGAGAAGCCTGCACATTTTTTTAAATGAACATCCCAATGTCAAACGAGGGTATGTCATGTCACCCATGGTTTATGATAAACAACAGGTGGATAAACTTACATTTATTCCTGTTTACACAAGATTTAATGGATAAATTAAATAGACAGGCTATAAGATATTTTTATATACTTCCTTTTTTTGCTGAATATTTTTGAGTGACAGTTCTTAGTGGCACCGATTAATCGAATTAGCAATTTTTAATTGGGTGTTTGAGCTTGAGTTTTGAAAAAAAGGGTGGCGGGATTATTTTCAGAATTCTTCAAAAATAGCCGAAAATCGTCGAAAATAGGCACAATTTTAGGCACAATTCGGGGTTTCAGTTTATAACAATTTGAATTTTATATAAAAAAGAGTGGTGGAGGCGGCGGGAGTCGAACCTGAGTATGTGCTTTATTGGTAAGGGCTTATGGGATATCCGCTACACCGACGCTACACAGTTAAAGGAATATGTTATGGGGTTTGATTTTTACAAAATCTTTTTATTTGATTGATTAAGATCCTGAAGTTATATATTCTGATAAAAAGAAACTTCAGGAGGCATACTATGTCTAATTTATTGGATAGAATTGAAAAAGATATTCTCAAATTGAATAATCAGGAGCGTGCTTTTTTAGCTGACCGTTTATTAGGACTATTAGACGGGGAATCAGTCTCAGATATTGATAAGGCATGGATAATTGAAGCAGGCCGCCGTTATCATGAGTATAAAAAAGGCGAAAGACCTGGAGTTGATGCACAGGAAGTTTTTGTTGAAGCTGATCGGATTTTAAAATGACTTTGGTTCAGTTTGATCCTGATGCTCAAAAAGAATTTTTAGAAGCTGTTCAATATTATGAAAGTTGCCAATTGGGCTTAGGACGTCGTTTCCGTAACGTTATCGAAGCTTCAATACAAAGAATTTGTGAAATTCCTTTAACGTATCGTGTTTTAAAACCTCCTTTCAGACGTTTTCTTTTATCCAATTTTCCATATATGATAATTTATACCATTGAGCCTGATCATATTCGGATTATTGCGGTTGCTCACGCTAAGAGGAAACCGGAATACTGGAATAAACGGACTTAGCTTTTTATTGCCAATATTTTTAAAACAGGCGGGATAAAGCCGGTGCGGGTTTCCCGCACGCTCGATCGTCTGTGAATGAATGTCTCCCTTTTTTTACCTACTTTTTTTTATTCACCACTCATCCTATTTTTTATTTATTTTTTTTCCCTGCCCCAACAGGAAAACAAAAATAAAATATAATAATATAAACGATTCACCATTTCTCTCGACTTTCCAAAACTCCAATAAAAATGACTGTCGCTCCCACAAAATAAAGGCTGTTACCGATGATTAACAGCGCGACATCAGAAGATCAGACAAACTGTATGAATGTGGATGCCTCTCCGGATAACCGATCAACCAATCAAAAAAATATTTTTTAGAATAATTTCTTCCTGAATGTAAAACTGTTAGAACTAAGGTGAGCCGTTTAGAAGGTACTTGGTAGCCACAAAATAGCCACAAATTGGATTTTGACGTACCTCTGGCTCATATACTTCCACAAAAACTTCCACAATTTTCACACAATATAAGCTCACTGGCAGTGTATATACGCTAAATTTTAATATTGACAAAGTTTATGCCATCGTTCATATTGCAGTGAGATTGCAAAATGGACGACTTTATAATTGGGTGAACGTATGTATATCGAACGAACGCTTGAGGGTTTTGTTAATAGAGCAGGCAAACAGTTCCCTGTGATGATAGTAACCGGAGCAAGGCAGGTCGGCAAAACCACATTCATGCAACACTTATGCGAGAAAGAAAGAATCTATGTTACCCTGGATGATCCGTTGGTTTTAAGCCTTGCTAAAGAAGACCCGGCACTTTTCATGCAACGGTTTCCGCCTCCGGTTCTTATTGATGAAATTCAATATGCTCCGGATCTTTTGCCTCATATTAAGATGGCAGTAGACCGTGACCGAAAACCTTCTCTCTTCTGGCTAACCGGATCCCAACAATTTCATCTCATGAAGGGTGTATCCGAATCCCTGGCAGGCCGAATCGGTGTGATCCATCTCCTGGGTTTTTCAAGAAGGGAATCGGTTGGCCGGAAACATGAGTGCAAACCGTTTTTGCCTGTGGCAGATTTGATTCAGGACAGGCTTAAGACGGGCAATAAAATTACGCTGAAGGAGCTTTATCGACTGATTTGGCGTGGTTCATTTCCGGAAATTTCACTAAATGAGAATATTGATCGGGACTTGTTCTACAGCTCCTATGTCCAGACCTATTTGCAACGCGATATCCGTGATCTGGCCCGTGTCGGTGATGAAATGGCTTTTCTGCGTTTTTTGCGGGCGGCGGCCGCCCGAACAGGACAGATGCTGAATATTTCGGAATTGGCACGAGACGCCGATGTTTCTCCCAATACTGCTAAGAATTGGCTTTCCATCCTCAATACATCCGGCATCATATATCTGCTTGAGCCATATTTTACAAACGTTACCAAGCGTCTGGTCAAAACCCCGAAACTTTACTTTTTGGATACCGGCTTGTGTGCCTATTTAACTGAGTGGTCAAGCCCTGAAACGCTGGAAGCCGGCGCTATGTCCGGCGCTATACTGGAAACATGGATACTGGTAGAGCTATTAAAGAGTTACTGGCACAATGGACTCAGGGCCCCTTTTTATTATTACCGGGATAAGGATCAAAAAGAGATAGATCTGATTATTATTCAAGATGGCACCATTTATCCTCTTGAGTTTAAAAAAACTGCTTCGCCCCGTAAGGAAGATGTCCGACATTTCCGTGTTTTGGAAAAATTAAAGATGCCTGTGAATTCTGGTGGAGTGATCTGTTTAGCAACGCAGTCCCTTCCTCTAACACCATCTACCCACTCGATTCCTGTTGCCGCAATTTGAATTAAATGTTCCTACGAAATATTCATCACTGATTAACACATCATTTAGACGTCTTATATTCAAAATCACTCCCTCTGAACCGATGAGTCTCTATGTATAATCTCGATAGATCGGCTGTAAGTCACGCATCGGATAAATAACCATAAAATTTAGTGAGTAAACACCCCCATTTCGTTGAAATTAAATCATTGATTTTATTGAAGATTTTCTGGTGGAGGCGGCGGGAGTCAAAACTTTGGGAAGGTGATGATAACCAGTGACAACCAGTGATAAACAATGATCTATAATGATAACATAAAAAGCTTATTCAATATCTTACATTCCGTTTCGGATATCACTGGTTATCATTTTATATCACTATATATCATCTCAAAATAGGCACAATTTTGGTCACAATTTTTTTGAAAATTTCTTTTGATCTGGTCATTGAAAACAACTCTTAATGCATGCTTTAAATAAATTGATAATCAGATCAGCCAAAAAAGAATTTGGAAAGAAAGAACAAATTAAATTCATGGCTAATACATAACAGCTTAAAATTTAAATGATAAGGTTTGACATAGTTATCATTAGATGATAATTTTTATATAAAATGACAAACATCAAACACATAAAAGAGGATTTCGGATTAGAAACATTATTGGATTTGGCCGGCGAGATATTTCCAATGGAAAATGGATTTTGGATTAAATTCGAAGCTTTTAAAACTGAACCGTCGCAGCAGATTCCGCATGGGATTAAATATTCTTTAACTTTGCATGATAGAAATAATACCCGCGTTTTAGGATTTGATAATGCCCATGCATATAAACCCAAACGGAAGAAATACGGAGCCAGAAAAGTCACATGGGATCATCTTCACAAAATAGAAAAAGCTCATCCGTATGAATTTGAATCAGCCAGTCAGCTTTTGGAAGATTTCTGGGCTGCCGTAGAAGAAGTATTAAAATAAAAGAGGTGATATTATGGCGAGTAAAAAGTTAAGAATAGGGATCATGTCCAAAGATGAATATAAAAAGAGAACCATCGCAATCGCGAAAGGAGAATATAAGCCAACGAAAAATGAACCAAAAATTTGGTTTGAATCCGTAAAATCAATGGCACAGATTTTAAGCAGCGAAAATCAGGATCTTTTGAGAGTTATTAAAGAACGAAAGCCAGATTCTCTCAAAGAACTCGAAATAGTGACCGGGCGAAAGAGGAGCAACTTATCGCGTACTTTAAATACAATGTCTCGATATGGTATTGTTGAGTTAGTGAAACAGAACAGAGCCCTTAAGCCGATTGTTAAGGCTACAGAATTTAAAGTTGAATTTGGGTTATAAATATTTAGCTTTGAATTTGATGACATTGAATTCCAATAGGGGTATCTTTGGATATGTCCCCATAGCCAAAGTTTTTCTTTTTCTTTCAAACCTGTAATCAAATCGCCAGCATTTACCCCCGGAAGGTGTCACGAGAAGGTAAAGACCATTCTTATCTGAAAGTTTATATTGTTTCTCTTTTGCCTTTGCATTCTTTACTTTAACGTCTGTAAGGGGCATGACGGTATCCTGTTGAAAATGTAAAGTCTTGCTGGTATTGGTTTTAGTGGGTGCCTGACGGTATTTTTAGCGGTTCAATTTTTTTCATGACGGTATTTTGGTATAAAAATACCGTCAAAAAAACTGAATGTCAATGAATAAACTTGAACGTTAAAAGACCATAAAATAAAAAAAGCCCTGTTTTTAAAGGGCTTTTTAATGAGGCTGAATTGTATTAAATTCTTTGATGGTGGAGGCGGCGGGAGTCGAACCCGTTGCTCGCCTTTTAACTTGTTGAATTTAAATTAAAAAATTTCTTCAATTTCAGCCTGGGAAAAATAAGGGAAGTTTCCCACCTACCTAATTCATTTTTTATCCTTATTTATAAATCAAATCTCAAAACATTTAAGCTATGAATTCGTATTTCTATTTTCGGTTTTAGGCGTTGTTTTGTGATTCGCTTAACAAATTTATTTATAAGGGTATAATGGAATCAACTTTTCAGTTTATCCATTATTTAAACCCCACCAAATTACAACTTTAAGTCATTATTCATTTATAACTTTTATTAAATTCTATATGAAGCCTGATAATCATCAAAAAACTGCCAATGGTAGATATGATTTTAACTTAGCAGAGTTTCCTATATGTGTATTCTCACGCGTGAATAAGGAAAAACATAAAAGTTTAGAATATACAGACAGAATTAAGGGTAAAAAACTGAAAAGGAAATGGACGGTGACGTGGGATTCCAAATACGGTCCCCCGACGGCTTCGACAAACAATGTACTTTATGAATTAATGCAAATTTGGAAAGAGGACAATTTTGGAAGTCAGAAAATAGTTTTCCATTCAGCGTACAATCTGCTCAAGCGAATGGGCAAAATTGATAAAAAGAAAAAGCAAGGTAAAGCTCAGAGGCTTCAGCTTTGGAAAGATATAAAAATATTGAGGGGGGTGGTAATAGATGCTCGTAATTCATTCTGGGATAACGAGAAAAAATTATACGTTCATAAAAATTTTAATTTGTTTGATGAATTTGAAACTTACGAAGATGAATTGGATGGAAAAATGACGAAAAAACAACAGCAGAACTTATTTCCCTCTTGGATCAAGGCAAGTGATGTGCTTTATCAAAGTGTTAAATCAAATAGCCTGTTTGATACCCGATACAATAAAGAGTTTTATTATTCACTAAACCCTATTCAGCAGCGGATATTCTTATATTTACAAAAAGTGTTTAGGTCTCAAAAAAAAAATAGAAGGCCGCTTATGGAATTTGCATCACAGATACCAATCCTATCTTCAAGCGAGGACAAAATAAAACAAACAATAAGAAAGCACTGTGATGATCTGATTGATAAAAAGGGATATAAAGAATTAAAAAGATATTATTTTGAAAAGAGCAAGGATGGATGGACTAATATTTGTTTTGTGAGAAATGGAAAAGAAAGGTTTAAACCAGCGATAAATCCTGCGCATTTAAGTTCATGTAGAAGTCCAGAAAAAGTAGAAGAATTAACAATGAAAATTTTGAGTGTTTGTGGCGATAAGAAAAGTACCAATTATTATAGAAAAGTTGCCGCATCAAAAATTCCAGAATCCCTTATTATTTCAGCAATAGAAGACGTAAGGCAGGCAAAACTTGAACATCGGCTAAGAGGCACTGCCGGTGCAATGTTTACATATTTGATAAAAAGAACAGCTAAAGTTGAATCAGTATCAATATGATGAGTTGATCCCTTATTCTAATATCGAATGTTTGAATGAGTTTATTGATTAATATCATCAGTAATAACAATTTCAGCGAACCTTAGGTAATCCCAACATATTGTGCCTGAATTATTTCCGGAAAAATGAAGAACTGGTGAGGCAATCCGGTCACAAAAAAATATAAAATAAGTTTTAAATTGTCCTTAAAGATGGTATAATTATAAGTCTTTTGAGGGGTAAAAACAGCATTATAGAGAGAGCGATGTGACAATATATTTTCGGGCAGGTATGGCATATAACCATGGCATATAACCCATTGATCTAACAAAAGGGAGCTTCTGTTTAAATTCGAAAAGACCGCAAGAGCTAGTAAAATTGACTTTTTATAGTAAAGAGTCGGTATGGTTTGATTTATTAAATTATGAAGTTACAATCAGAGATAGAATCCCGTTAGGAAGAAAATTTATATTGATTATAAAAACTCAGAGAATTACTCAAATTTTATACTTATGACAAAGTAAAATCAAGCTAAAAAATTGGGTTGAGAGCAGTTTCGCTAATGGAGGTAGCCGCCATAATGAAAAATGGTACAGAAGCATTGTAGCCGGTATTAAAGGTTCTAATGATACCATAAAATTAAAAATGGGGAGTATGGCCTGCCCTTAATGACCTCAAGAAAAATAGAAAGGGGATAAAAATTCATGGATACCTTTAAGGAACTGACAACCATATTTAAAGATATTACCAGCAAACTGGTAGAAAGCACTGAACCAAACACCTTATATAAAGCAGCTGTTCAGATAGCCATGCAACATACGGATGCTCAGGCCTGTTCTCTTTATCTTGAGGCTGCTGAAAAATACGTTGGCGACTTGCCTCATACAATTAGCATGGTTGCCGGCGCTGGGTATGAACAACACAGGCTTGGATCAAAGTATGAAAAAGGGCAGGGACTGACCGGCAGCATCTGGGAGAAAAGCGAAATTGTTAAATTCGACACTCAGGAAGATATTGAAAACCGCAAAGGTTCTTGGGAAGGACAAATAATCGCCAGCACTATTGCCATGGCCATTGAAAACCAGCGGTTGACCGAACAGTCTCACAGTATCATTCTGAATGCATTACGTGATGTTTCTGAAATGTCGGTGAGAAAACAGACCGTGTCGTTTCAAAGTTTTTGCGATCGGATTGTCCAAATTTGCGTTGAAGTGTTTAATGCCCAGGCATGTTCCCTGTACCTTGAACCCTATGAACAAAAAGAAACTGAGTATATAGAAATGATTTCCGGCGCTGGGTATGAACAACACAGGCTTGGATCAAAGTATGAAAAAGGGCAGGGACTGACCGGCAGCATCTGGGAGAAAAGCGAAATTGTTAAATTCGACACTCAGGAAGATATTGAAAACCGCAAAGGTTCTTGGGAAGGACCTTGGAAATCATTGCATCTAATATCGCATTGTCCATTGAAATGCAGAGAAATTACGAGTTCCTGTTCAAGAAAGGGGAAAGGGCCAGGGACTTTACACACAGCCTTAGAAATAAAATCAAAACTGCCATTTTAAACACGAAAGATGCAAAATCCAAACTACATAAAGAAGATATTTCCAGTGTAAGCAGATGCCTGGAAATTATTGATTCAACCTTATCAGAGATCAAGGAATATCAGAAAAGTGCTCTGACTGACGATGAGGGGACCAAACTAAATCTCCCTATATCTGAACTGATTATTGAATTGAGGAAACTCATAGAGAATGAAAAAAGAATTTCTTTCAAAATAAGCCAAACCGATGAAGAACGGTATCTTCATGTGAATAAGGCACAAATACTGGAAGGTCTGGAAAATATAATCGGAAATGCCATTGATTCTTTTTCCCATGAAGAAAAAGCCAGATTATGGATTGATATTCATATCGTTGAAAATTCGCCAGTTGAACAGGCTGTCATAACCATAACGGATAATGGCAAGGGATTAACAGGTGAACAGAAAAAAGAATTTAAAAAAAATAAAACTATAACTTCCACCAAACGATTTTCCCTGGGTACGGGCATCGCAAGGGCCAACCGGTGCTTTGCCGATAATTCGGGCCATTTCGAATATCAGGACCCTTCCCCTGATAAAACCGACAGGGGCACATCCTTTGTCATCACCCTGCCGGCATACAAGCCTCAGGATTTGAGAATTCTGATCGTTGACGATGAAAAAGGAACACTGGAAACGTTTAAAAGAAAAGTGGGTGAAATCAAGAACCTGATTGCTGATTACAGTAGCAGTCTGAAGATCTTCCAACAGGATATGGGTAGAAAAGATAGCGGTTTCAAATCCTATATAAACACATTTGACTGGATTTTGTTGGATTGCCATTTTAAAGATTCCAGCAAGGATGGAACTAATATTTTTAAAGAGTATGCGGAACTCAACAAGAAAATTTCTAACAAAATCATTCTCATGTCCGGCGAAGAAAGTTACTTAATGAGGGGTGATATCAAAATCCTGGATAAATATGAGGATATATTAAACGACTTTTCAAAGTTCATCTCAAGTCTGAATAAAGCAGAAGGAGTAGACAAGTGAATATTTTAATTGTTGATGACCAGCAATCTGATTATTCAAAGTTTTCAGAAAAATTGCTCCAGGATTATCCAGGGTATCGTATTGAATATGCCAAAGACGCAATTGAGGGAATCAAATTATTAAATGACAGGTGCTTTGATATCCTGGTCCTGGATCAGTTCATGGGTAGCCCCGGCAAAAACGGGACAGATCTTTTAAGAGGGATGAAGGGCATGAAAAGTCAAGATTGGCCTGAAATCATATTTGTTACTGCAAATTATAAAGAAATGCCTGCTGAAGAAATTATCAGCCAGAATATTCCCATAGCCTTGTTTATTGAAAAAGACCCTTTTTTTTTTGATATGCTTTACAGGGGAGTGTTGTTGGTTATCAAAAGAAAAACCGGCGGCACACAGTATCATCCCAACGATCTGTTCGGCGAAGCCTTTATTGATTTAATCATAGATGAGGCAAATATTGCGATTGCTAGTGCAGACTTTCCCGGTTATGTTTCACAATCGCAAAAAATACAGATTGTAACACTGATCCGCTCCTATATGGGCAGCCTACGAATGAGATCTGAATGGGATGAGGAAGATGTGTTGGAATTGTCCATATTTTTTGCGGAAGGGCTATGCAAGATATTCAACATCCCTGAAAATCTGATTGAAATTTTGAGAAAATTTCTGAATATTGAAGAAATACTCTATACCATCCCCCACTACAGGGACCATTTTTTTCATCAGCTTAAGGTGTTTTTTCTCGGGTTCTGCATTATCAGCAAACTGAACCGGGAAAAACTGCTGCTCAATACCATTCTGAAAGAAGATACAGGCATAAAGACCTGGTTCATTACATCACTCTTCCATGATATCGGCTATCCTTTTGAAAAAATGAATGTCTGGCTGAACTCATTTATAGAAGGTGTTTTAAAGTCACCAGAAGAAAAGATTGAAGACACCTTTCAAATACCGATCCATTTTCACTGGGGGGCGTTGTTTGGTAAAAAATACCACTGGTTTCATTTGGAAAAAATAATCAGCAATGTATGTGATACATATGGTACTAAATCTTCATCCCATTATGCGGAACTGATCAGTGATGTTGCATCTTTTGTATCTGAAAAACCGGACCACGGCATATTCAGTTCACTGATCATCCAGAATTTTTTAAGAAAAGATCTGACTGTAGAAGAAATAGGCCCGATATCAGTGGCTATTGCATTGCATAATGGCGCCATATCCGATTTAATCAGACAGCTTTTGGATCAGCCGTTCAGCTTTGGAAAAGATCCGCTATCTTTTTTGCTTGCCTATTGCGATATGGCCCAGGACTGGGGAAGGATCAGGCCATCAATAGACAAATCAAAAGGATACAGTAAATTCGGGTTTCCGATTTTTACAAACAGTAGAATCTTTGATTTTGAAAAGAAAAAAGTAAATGTTGACCTGTGTTACACCAAATATTTTAGTGCCCGTGAAAAGAAAGACTGGCATAATACGGTGTTTACAAAACACATCACGCCGATGCGGGGAAACTGGTCCTCTATGAGGTCGGAACACCCGTTTATTAATTTTTCAATCACCTATTTTTTTAAGGATGGAGACAAGAATGTAAGGCTTGATTCCTTAGAACTCTGATACCCTGAAAAAATGCCCAGTTAAAACAATCGACTTAAACCGGCAACCCATTTCCTGGCCCAGGATAAGTCTAATATCAACCGTTAATAGGACAAAGGAACTTATGGAAAAAGGTACAACAAAAAGAGCAGACATTTCAAAAATAGTATCTGACTATTATTCAAAGTCAATAGAGGGTCATATTTCTTTTGGGACCTCAGGCCATCGGGGAACATCCAGAAACGGAACCTTTAATGACATTCATATCGCATCTATTTCGCAGGCAGTTTGCGACCACCGTAAGGCGAATAGAGTTATTGGGCCTTTGTTTTTGGGCTATGATACCCATGCGCTATCAAAGCCCGCCTTTAAAACAGCCCTGGAAGTATTTGCTGCAAATGATGTTGAGGTCGTCATCCATCAAAATTCAGAGTTTACTCCAACACCGGTCATTTCTTTCATGATCCTTGAACATAACCGACATCACCAAAACAGGCAGGCAGACGGGGTTATCCTTACTCCCTCCCACAATCCGCCAGAATACGGGGGTTTTAAATACAATCCGCCCGATGGAGGACCGGCAGATGTCCAAATAACAGACATGATTCAAAAAAAGGCAAACCATCTATTGAGAGCCAAAAACCCTGGGATAAAACGAATATCTTATGAAAAAGCCCTTAAATCGAATGACACATATGAAAAAGATCTTATTGCTCCTTTTGTGGATTCACTGCACAAGGTTGTGGATACAGATATTATCAGGGACGCAAAAATCAAAATAGGCATAGATCCAATGGGCGGGGCAGGTGTTCATTTCTGGGAACCCATTGCTGATAAATATGGTTTTGATATTAATGTTATTAACACTCAAACAGATTATACTTTCAGTTTTATGCCAAAAGACCATGATGGAAAAATAAGAATGGATTGCTCTTCTCCTCATGCCATGGCCAATCTGGTGAAGCTTGCCCAAAATTTTGACATTGCATGGGGGAATGACCCGGATTTTGACAGGCATGGGATTGTTTGTCCGAGCGGCCTCATGAATCCCAACCATTATCTTTCTGTGGCAATCTGGTATCTTCTTCAGAACAGGTCGTTATGGAAAACGAATTTGCGTGTAGGGAAAACATTGGTCAGTAGCAGCATGATTGATAAAATAGTGAATGGTATGGGACGTAAGCTTTTTGAAACACCAGTTGGATTTAAATGGTTTGTGAAAGGCCTGCTGAACGGGACTGTTGCCTTTTGCGGAGAAGAAAGTGCGGGAGCCACTTTCCTAAAAAAGGATGGTACAACCTGGACCACAGATAAAGATGGATTTTCATTAACATTACTTGCTGCAGAAATTCTTGCCAAAACAGGTATGACTCCGGCTGAAATCTATGATGATTTATTGATACCTCATTATGGTAGTCCATATTACAAAAGGGTTGACGGCCCCATTACCGATACCCAGAAGTCAAGACTTTTGAATATGACGCCTGAATCAATAAAAGCAAATTCTTTGGCAGGCTTATCAATTAATAATATTTGTACTCATGCAGCAGGTAATAGTGCTCCCATTGGTGGGGTAAAGGTATCCCTTTCTGATGAATCTTGGTTTGCCATTCGTCCATCAGGCACCGAACCGAAAATGAAATTTTATATTGAAAGTTTTGGTGGTGAGGAACGTTGGCAAAAGATCCATGATGAAGCATTAAATTTGATATTCAAAACCTGAAATTAGGGTTCCACGAATATCTTTTTTTCAACAAATAATTGCTGACGGACAAGCCACAGATGTTCAACGTTGAGGCTGTCGAAAAAGTAAATAAATGTAGCCGGTTAAATAAGGCAAATAAACACTAAAAGCTGGGACGGTGTAAAACTGCTTCCAGCTTTTTTATTTTCTTACAAATGTTTATAAAAACTAATGCTTTCATTAATTATTCAGTATATTAAAAAATATTACTCAGTTGGTCTAATGGAATGCCATCTTACTTGCCATTATACTCCAGACTTACATTATCGCAAGTGATCTACCTTGTTAATGGTAATCTTGACTTTCAGTTTACTGGTATTGCCACAAGATGATGTATTTAAACAATGTCAACAGGCGAAAAAAATACCGGAAAACAAGGTAGGCGATACCGGAAAACAAAGTTGGAAAATACCGGAAAACAAGGTAGACGATACCGGAAAACAAGGTAGGCCATTACCGGAAAACAAGGTAGGAGTAAATCACTCAAGGCACTGAATTAACATACTATTTAAAGTTCACTTGGTCAATATTTTATTCTCTAAATAAACGTTAAAAGAATATTAAAAAAACGTTAAACAGAGATAGTGGGTAAGCTGGAGATGCAAACAGGCCAGATTGCAAAAAAACGATTTGAAAAATTATTAAGAAGTGAAAGAAAAAGAAAAATTTTTTGCTTCAATGCAGATCAATAAATTCTACCTTTTCACCAGAATAATCATAATCCAGCTTTACTGGTTTTGTTTGTGATAATTTCAGCCAGGGTTTGTATTGAAAAAAGGCTGGCATCTTTATTTTGACAGGCAACTCAGACCCGCTTAATAAAATTCCCTCATTTTTTGACAGCATTCTTATTTTATCGGCACTTAAAAGGGGACTGGCGATAGTTTGAGCGCGTTTGTCCATAGCAGGAAATCCACCAAAGGTCGTATCATACTTTGTGATTGTCCCAAGAGATTTTTCAATATACTGGCAAGTTTCAAGATCCAAACCAGAATAAAAAAGCTTATTGGCGCACCCTCCGGAATAAATCGCTTTGGCTGCATGTTTACCATATATAGCCTCCAGTTGGCTAAGTTCCTGCAAAATAACATTAAGACTGCATTCTTTTTTACGAAGTACAGTACTGATTCCTTCAAAATTATTGATTTTGCCCAGGTTGCCAAATTCGTCTAAAAAGAAAAATACTGGCTGGCCTGGGGTTTTCATGCAAAATTCAAAGCAGGCTGAATAAAACAGGTTCGCCACCAGGCTGAAATATTTTATTTTGTGTTCCGGGATAATAATATAAATAATTGTCTTACCGTCCCGGAGGGATTCCAGGTCAATATTATCGGTAGCGGTCAGCCTGCCTATTTCCGGATCACTCCAGAGATCCAGAGCCGCCCTGGCGCTCGACAGGATGGAAGCGATTACCTTCGAATCCTGAGCACAAAAAGCTTTATATTCAGCAAATCCCTTTTCATCTAAATAGTTGCTCATAAATTTTTTGATATTTTCACCGTCCACGCCATAGTTGTTCAACATCCAGCGCAAGTTTGCCAGGTTTTTTACACTATCATTTTTCATATTGGAAAGAGCTGTCAGGCAAATGAACATGATATTAATGGCGGATGTGATCCAGAAGGCATCTCCCTTACCGGCAGAATTTAATCCCAAAGTAGTGGCTACCTGTTTAAGCTCCTGGTCACTCTGAAAACGATGAAGCGGGTTGAATCGGGCACTGTGATCCGGGTCATCCGGAGCAAGCACCTGAACTTTATACCCGCGTTTTTGCATGTGACCACTCGTTAATTTAAATAATTCGCCGGAAGGGTCTGTCACAACAACATTATCGGAACATTGAAGTATATTTCCGACCACAAATCTTGTTGTTTTACCGCTCCCTGTGGGACTGACAAGACAGAGGTTTTTAAAGGAATCTTTTAACGAAAGACGATAGCCGGGCGCTAATATAAGCCCCTTATTTTTAGATCGCAGGAAAAGTTTTAATTCTGATTTATTCATCCATCTTGCATTTCCGCGTACACTGGATTTAAAGAGACCTCTCAGCCAGCGTATAGCAATCGCAATGCCATTCCCGAGTTTATAAAGGAAAATCATGGTTTGGATTTTAAAATAAAAAAATGTATTTCCATTTTTTAATATCCACAATCGGTACAAGTGATTTTTATGTCTTTACCGTTTCTAATAATGATGTCGTTGCCCAGAAAATAGCCAAAAGTGATTTTGTGGCCACAATCAAGCATGAATTTTTTACCTCGCAGTTGGTGAATAATCGTCTTCAACTCATCAACACTGGCATATTCCTGCTTTTGATTGGATGTTCGGGGTTCAGCCGGTAAAATCTTAAGAAATGGTTTAAGTGAAGGAATATCTTCAGAATGCTGCGGGGATTGCTTGTTATAAACAGGGGCGCTGTATGGTTTCATGACTTTTAAAATACAGGCACATTACTTTGCCTTATTCTTATTAAAAAAGTCAATGGATTCTGAATGTTAAATTTCATGCCCCCTGATCGATTGAAATTTATCCATCTGGATCTGTTTTAAAGCCTGCTGCCGTGGATTTAAAATTGCCTGAAAATCGATAATATCAAAGATTTCCTGCCTGAAACCAAATTCTTTCCATATTTGCCGTCCTTTATCAGCTTGAATTTTTTCAAGCTCCTGCAAACGATCCAGAGCGATTTCCCAGCGTTTTTCAGCTTCTTTGATGATATCTATTATCCCTAATGTTTTAAGCCGGTATTTTTGGCCTGTTATGCGATCCTGGATGCCCTCAGTTTTTCCTCGTTGATACAAATTCAAGTTTTCATTATTGAGCGCCCTTAAAAATTGATCTTTGCTATAGGAATTGATTAAAGCCTTATTAACTCTTTTAATAATTTTCTGTTTTTGGGATTGACGCCTGGTTCGGCGCTCCAGCTCATTTTCAGAACGGGTTTTCTTTGGTTTCTTTTTTTTTCTCACCTCCTGATAATTAATTGTTTTCAGCTCTGGATACTTTTCATTTTGATAGGTTTCCAGGTTGATTCTGAGCTGATTAAATTCCTTTCGTGAGAGGGAAAGTTTTTTTGCAGAATCCTTTAAATTTCCGCTAATCATTATATGTGCATGTGGACACTCAGTATCAAAATGAATTTTGGCATACGCTAAAGCTCCATGTGCCCTTAATTCTATCCATTTTATCACCATATTTTGAATGATTTTCGGTGTGGCTTTTTCTTTGTCTACATCTGAAAAAGACAAAATTTCATGATAAATTTTGACACTGTTTTTGCGCAGCGGACAGTAACGGGAATTGTTAAGGAATTCCTTTAGAATGGCTTTGGGATCGTCACGGGAACTTTCTAAATTTTGAAAAATCGGATGTGCTGCTTTTTTTTCAGGTGCATTTATATAATCTATTAATTGCCCAAAGCTTGCCGATTTGCGTGACAAACTTTTAATTATCATAATTCAGAAAGTTATTTTTGATATTTCCAATAGTTTTCCAAAATATCGATATACTCAAATGCCGCTTGCTTTAAAAATGCCGTTGGTTTGGTTCCATGCTTTCCATAATGTTTCGCATACCAGACAAGCTTTTGATATTCCTCTATCGTAAATGTCGAATTTATGCGCTTTGTGGCTCTGTTATAATAGGCCACATCATAAATTCGTCTTTTACGGGCTTTTTTGCTCCTGGTAATAACTCTTATATTGTCAAGAGCACCATTTACTTTTGCTGCAGTCGTTACAGCAATGTAATAAAAATTTTTCATGGTAATTAAAATAAAATTTTAAAATCACTTTTTAGAGGGTTTTAGGGAGATTTTACTCCCTTACAAGTTAGCTCATTTTGTGAGCGATGAATTCCAGTTACGGCTCTGCCGTAACGGAATTCAAACTTGCTAAAATAAAGTTTTGATTTATTTTGCTCACTTTTTCACCTTTCCACATCTTTTTTCCCTGGCCAGCCGAGACTTTTTTTTAGAAAAAGAGAGGTTTTAAAATACCATGAAAAATTAAAATTTTGATATCAAATTGAATTTCCAAAATATCTTTTTTAGTGCTAAATTAAAAATGATTTTATATGGTTATGGTCAATTATGAAAAAAAGACTCCGCATAGATCAAAAAAAGCTTCGGGAAATCAGAGATCACGTTGATCCATGGAAACTCTGGGCAGAGCTCCAAATTCAGAAAGATGAGCCGAGGTCGAAACAAAATGACTGGTGGGGAATTTCACCTTTAAACCCGCATGAAAAAACCGCATCTTTTCATATGCGGGAAGATGGCTCCTGGTATTGTTTTTCCACTGAAAAGGGAGGTGGGCCGCTGGAACTGATTCAGGAAATCATTCAAGCGGATATTTATAAAGCTGGAAAGTGGGCTTTAGATCATGGGGTGAGTGTGTTGTCTGCGAGTGATCCGGATATGAACGGAACCGCAGAAACTGAACCGGTTAAAAAGAGTTCTGAAATCAAAGAAGAGAAAAAGGAAAAGATTAATAAACCGGTAAAACATGATTTAACGAAAATCTTGACTTATCATGATGAACTGAAAAAGCGCGGTATTAGTGAAAAGACGGCTCAATATTTAGGATGCGGTTACCTTGCACCTGCAGAAACCAAAAGCAAAGCCCTTAAAAAGATGCAGGACAGGATCGTCTTTCAAATACGCGGTATAAATATGGACAAAAATGACGATTTAACGCCCGTTATCCTGTCTCATATTGGCAGAGCCCTTGATAATAATAAAAGTGCATCTGAGGGTAAATGGCGTTCTTACTCTGAGTTTTTTAAGACTCTGGAGTTATATAATATCGATAAGTTGTTGTTAGACCCTGAAGCAAGAAAGCAAGCGCAAGAGGCAGGTCAAATTTTAATTGTAGAAGGGTGTTTTGATGCAGCCAAGCTTGTTGATGCGAATATTTTAAACGTCGTAGCCACTTTTGGAAGCCACTTGGATGAAGATCAAATACCTCGTTTGAAACTAATTTTGAACCAATTGGGAATTAAAAAATTTTTGATCTGGTACGATCGAGGGACTGAAAAAGGCAGGGAAATAGAAAAACAGAATAAGGCCATTGAACTCCTGAACAGCAAAGGGTTTAAGGCTCATGGTTTTGACTGGGATATGGAATTTGAATCTTCTGAACGTGGGGCTGTAAAGATTACTGATACAATAACAGATCCGGGAGAGTTCTCTTCAAAACAGCTGCAGTGGTTAAAAGAACAAGGAATGATTTAGAAGTTTTGCCTTTCAATCAACTTAAGAAAGCACTACAATAACTACTTTGTTATTTTGCCATAGTTTTTTGAAAGTGCATTTTCAAAAATTTGAAAAATAATATATATATTTATAGTATTGGAAATATTAAGAATATTCTAAATATTTTATTTCTGTAAACAGGCAATAAAACAATTAAACATTCGGGTCATTGCAGCAATTCAGACCGGCGGTGGGGAGGGGAAAACATCTTTAATAAGAGGCTGTGCTTACAGCAAAGTATTCCAGGATCAATTTAATTCAATAGGGATTGTTGAAATTGACGATCAGGGAGACACGGTTGAATTTATCAGAGACCGGGGCGCACAATCAAAAAAAGATAAAGTCAATTTTCTCTCACTGGCTGAAATTCAGCCAAATAATTTTCAAAAAGAATTAATCAAGTTTTTCCAACAAAATGAAGTTGTGCTGATAGACTGCCCTGGCGAGGGTAAGATCGGCTTTGCAAGTCAACTGGCCATCAACTTGAGTGACTTGGTTTTAGTTCCCAATAGAACATCAAGGAAAGCCCGGCGTAATTTTTACAGACATATTTATCCTGTAATCAAAGAAGATGCACAAAAGAATAGAGAAAAATATATTATTGTACCAACATTTGTACATCCCAGAACTCAGTTGAAAACATTAAAGCAATATTTTGATGATATTTTACCGGAGGGAATTAACTGCCTTGATTCTGTTTTTTATTCCAGAAGCGTTTATGAAAATTTTGAGGAATTTGGTTTAACACTTCGCGAATATGCGCTGTCAGTAAAAAATAATAAGCGACAATTCGTACAAGCCAGAAGAGCTGTTTCTGATATGGAGACCATTTCAAAAGAGGTTTTGAAGCTTTTTAAATAATTTTTAATTTTTTTTGTTTTAAAAATGGCCATACCGTTAAAAATTAGAAAACCATCAGAAGATGAAATTAATAAAAGAGTTAAAAATTCAATAGAAGTTGCAAGCAAAAATAAATCAGCACCTCATGAATTAAAGATAATTACACAAAGAACGGGTGATGTGAGGAAGAAAGAGAAGATAGCAGGAAGGCCAGTAAAGCCTGAAAATGAAAAATTATCTGAAAAGGTTTTAATAAGTTTTACGAAGGAGGAATATACAAAACTCGATAAGCTATCCAGGGTCAAATATGGAATTGCGATTCCTGTACCAGTTTTAATAAGAGGGTTATTAAAAGAAACAGATATTATTTAAAGTCAATTATTTTGAATATTAAGAATATTTAAAATATTACAAATATTCAAAATGTGATTGTAAATTGTCCTAAAACACCACAACAAGAGGCCTTCAAATGATAGAGAGGGTATATATTGAAAATTATAAGACCCTAAAAGAATTGGATCTGAGTTTCAATGAGGATCTCAATATTATTGTTGGTGACAATGAATCAGGTAAATCCACTTTGCTTGAAGCAATAAGTATGGCTTTGACTGGTCAACTTAATGGTAGATACATTTCATATGAATTGTCTCCGTATCTTTTCAATGTCAAAACAGTGAAGCGTTACATCAAGAGGATTAAAAAAGGAAAAAAGGTTAATCCTCCACATATTTTGATAGAACTTTATTTGACTGAAAAACCAGAAACAGCCAAATTAAAAGGAACAAATAATACCAAAAGGGAAAATACGGCTGGGGTTAGTCTGAGGATCGAGTTTGATGAAGATTACAAAGAAGAATATGAAAAATATATAAGCGATCCGGATGCAATATCTGTAATCCCATCTGAATATTACACTGTTAAGTGGTATTCCTTCGCATTTGCTAATATTACAAAAAGAAGCCTTCCCATAAATACCACCTTAGTCGACACAACAACCATCCGCCTCCAGAATAGAACCGATTATTATATCCAAGAGATAATCAATGACAGCCTCAGCCCAAAAGAGAAAACACAGCTCTCGCTAACTTATCGACAATTAAAAGAGACTTTTGCAGAAGATGAGGCACTTCATCGAATAAATACAGAACTCAAGTCTGAAAAAGGAAAGATTTCAGATAAAGATTTGACGGTTTCAATTGATATATCACAAAGGTCAGGCTGGGAGACCAGTTTAACTTCCTATTTAGACGATATCCCTTTCCATTATATCGGTAAAGGAGATCAAAACATCCTCAAAACATTGCTGGCCTTGGATCGAAAAGCTGAAGATACACATATAATCCTCATAGAAGAACCCGAAAATCACCTTTCCTATTCAACTATGAATAAGTTAATTTGGATGATTGGGGAAAAGTGTGATGGAAAGCAGCTGTTTATTACGACTCATAGCACTTTTGTTTCAAATAAATTAGGTCTTGATAAAGTTATTATGCTGAGTCGAGATCTTAAAACACTGTCTTTAAGGCACCTTTCACCAGAGACGCAGAAGTACTTTAAAAAACTGCCAGGCTATGACACATTAAGGCTTTTGATAGCTCAAAAGGCCATTTTAGTTGAAGGGCCATCTGATGAATTGTTCGTTCAAAAAGCATACAATCAAGTCCACGGCAAGCTACCCATCGAAGATGGAATAGATGTAATATCCGTCAGAGGATTATCCTTTAAGCGGTTTCTTGAAATTGCAAAAATAATAAATTTAGATGTTGCTGTGGTTACGGATAATGATGAGAATTTTGAAAAGCATGTTGAAGAAAAATACGCTGATTATTTAGCAGCCCCTAATATTAATATATGTTACGACACAGATGATGATGCCAGCACATTGGAGCTACAAATTGTAAAGTATAATAAATTAGATAAAATGAACCAGATATTGGGATGTGATAAACGAACAAAAAATAGTTTGTCAAAATATATGGTGAATAACAAAACGGAATGCGCACTAAAAATATTTGAAAGCCCTGAAAAAATTGTCATCCCAGACTATATCCAGGAAGCAATTGATGGATAATAAAATAGTTATTGCAGCAGCTGGATCGAGAAAAACAACTCTTGTTGTTGAAGAGGCACTAAAAGCAACAGACAAGAAGATTTTAATAGTGACTTATACCATAGATAATTTGCAGCAAATTAAAAATTATATGATTCAGAAAAATGGCGCAATACCGGCTCATGTGAATATACAAAGCTGGTATTCTTTTTTGCTATCCGATGGAGTCAGACCTTATCAAAATTTTTTATATGATGGGGCACGAATTCCATCCATACACTTTCAGGAAGGAAGATCCGCCCGTTATGTGAAAAAGTCAAATGTGGACAAATATTTTCTCACTAAATCAAGAAAAATATATACAGACAAAATATCTGAGTTTGCTTGTTTGTGTAATACAAAATCAAAAGGTTTAGTGATGGATCGTCTTGAATCTATCTATGATCATATCTATTTCGATGAAGTCCAGGATCTTTCAGGATATGATTTTGATTTTTTGGAGATACTTTTATTGTCCAACTTATGTGTTACAATCGTCGGAGATAACAGACAGGCAACGTACTTTACAAATTGTTCCCCTAAAAATTCCCGGTTCAAAGGTAAAAATATTATTAATTTATTCGAGCAATGGGAAAATACCGGAACATGTAATATAATTGAAAAATTTGAATGTTATAGATGTAATCAAATGATATGCGATTTTTCAGACAAATTATATCCGGAAATGTCAAAAACAAAATCAATGAATAATAAGCGAACTGGCCATGACGGAGTTTTTATTGTTTGTGAAGATGAATTGAATGATTACTACGAAAGATATTCTCCTCAAATCCTAAGAGATACTGTTAAAACAAAGACAAAAGGACTGCCTGCATTAAACTTTGGCTTGGCCAAAGGGCAAAATTTTGACAGAGTTTTAATTTTTCCGAATAATCCAATAAGAAATTATCTGAAAAAGTGTGACGTTACTCAGTTAAAGGGTGTAACAAAGGCAAAATTCTATGTTGGTTTAACCAGAGCCCGATACAGTGTTGCCTTTTTTTACGAAGATGAAACTTGTTTTGATGAAATTAAAATTTATGGATTATAAAAGTGTATGGTATAAAGAAGTCCAAGAATATTCACACAACCCTTGATGTGCAAGGTTTAAATATTTTTCCCAATGAATGGGATAATTTTTTTGCGAAAGGAAAGTGTATTGCAGGAAAGGCGCGAATTAAATGTGAGAGCGAAAAACGATATTGGAAATATAGGTGCGGACGTTAAAATTCGGCAAGACTTTGACCGGTATGTTAATAACAAGCGCACAAGACCTTTTTTTATTCACGGAGATTCTCTAGGTGTTTTAAAACAATTGCCGAGCGAATCAATCGACTGCTGTGTGACCAGTCCTCCTTATTGGGGAAAAAGACAATATGCAACCAAAGGGATAGGCTTAGAAAAAAATTATAAGCTCTATGTCAAGAGCTTGGTAGAAATTTTTATTGAGCTAAGAAGAGTTTTAAAAAAAACGGGGTCGTTTTGGCTTAATATCGGAGATTCCTACAAAGGGAAAAAATTGTTGGGTATCCCGTGGCGAGTCGCTTTTGAGTTAACTGATAATCACGGCTGGACGTTAAGAAATGATGTAATTTGGAACAAAGTCAAGGGTGGCTTGGATAATACCAAGGACAGGCTTGGAAATGTTTATGAGCATGTTTTTCATTTTGTTAAACAAGAGAAAGGTTATTTTTATGATGCAGATGCGATAAGATCAAAGCCCAGCGAAAGCAAAGTCGTAAACGGGGCGATAGTCTCTGCAACTGGTGTCAGCGGGGTGCGTTATAAACGGCAGATAGAACTTTCAACAGATCTCTCATGTGAAGAAAAAAAAAATGCATTCCAAGCACTTGAGAATCTTTTGCAAGATATGCGTGATGGGAAATTGTCAGATTTTAGGATGATTATTCGAAATCAACAACGAACCACGCATTCAGATTCAATCAAGGTTTCAGGTCGGGCGAAAGAACTCAAAGATAAAGGGTTTTATTTCTTAAAATATCATCCAAACGGGAGTAAGCCTCGGGATTTGTGGGATATTATACCGGAAGATACTCAAAAAAGAAAAGGACATTATGCTCCTTATCCAGTTGACCTTTGTAGAATTCCGATTCTTGCAACATGTCCGGAAGGTGGTATTGTAATAGATCCGTTTGTCGGAACAGGCACTACCACGCTTACAGCGATGGGTTTCAATAGAAAGTCTGTTGGGATAGATATATCAGATGAGTATATTCAAATTTCTCAAAATCGCTGCGTTTCATTATTTTAACCATAGGAATTAAAAAATGAATTCAAACTGTGTATTGGAATTGTTTGGAATCTCGAAAGCTGATCAAAATCAAGATTGGAAACAAGTTGTTGCTGCTCAAAAGTGCATATTCACGGACACAAGATGTTTTAAGGTTAGAAAAAGCCAGCCTGAGATTTCTATAGGAACCTGTTCTGTGAGGTATGGAAGAGACTCTAAAGATGTAATTATTTGTCCCAATAGGCTGTTAGAGCGGAAACAAGTATTTACAGACTGTATTCAGTTATTGACACTTCATGAGCCGGGGAATGAATTTCATATTGTATCAGAAGTGGGTGTGCCAGGCGGGAGTGTCGATTTTTTTTTAGTGTCAGCAAAGGATGGTAAGGTAATAGATTTTGTAGCAATTGAATTTCAAACTCTTGATACAACAGGCACGGTATGGCCTAAGCGGCAACTTCTTTTAAGGGAGCTTGGAGAAACTATAGATGAGCAAGAGGCTAATTCAACAAAACCATTTGGAATGAATTGGAAAATGACAGCGAAAACAATACTTGTGCAGCTTCATCACAAAATTGCTACCTTTGAGTATTTTAGCAAACATCTAGTTTTGGTTGTTCAGGATTACCTTCTTGATTATATGTCTGGAGAGTTTAATTTTGATCATCTTCATTCTCCTGCCCGAGTGGGAGACTCGATGCATATTCACTCTTATGCATTGCAAGAAAAAATGGGGTTGTTTCGGTTGGGGCTAAATAAAAGATTAAGTACTGATACAAACGGAATTGCGCTTTGCCTTGGGCTGCAAGCTGAAGCAAAAATCGAGCTTGAGACGATTATTGCAGATCTGGAGAAAAAAATATCTAAAAACACTTTGTTGACGCTGGGATAAAATAAATACATCTTACGGACACCCCGGACCAGCGGGGGCATTTGAACAGAAACCTACGGTTTCGATGCCCGCTTTGGAGTCTTGGTTTGATACCATTTGTCCACAATGGCCGTAAAAAGGCCATGGTTTTATATACGTTTAATAAAAAACTCCGCTTAAATCGCCTCTTAGCGCGGTTGAATGTTTTTCTTGCTTGCCTAACCATTTATCTTTCAAAAAAACGCCTTAAAAACCCGCCAATTTTAAGCCGTAAGAAAAAACGGTTTTGCAAAAAGCAGAACATTTCCTTTGCTTTCAATGGATTGTTGCTGTATTGTTACGGCTGAAAATAATCTTTTTAGGCCGTAAGAGAGGAAGCGGCAGAGAAGATAAAGCATGAGGCGCTGAAAACTCTCAATAGGCTGAAACAGTTATATTTTGCGATGCGAATTGAACTGATTTACAACTTAGAAGCATTCAGATGTTTTTCAACAGCCACGATGTCACCGGGTGAATTAATATTCTGCAAATATTCATTGCTATAATATACACCAATATCTATTGATTGTTCACATAAACGTTTGAGAAGAAAAATCCAGCCTTTTTGGTACTTGGAATATTCTATAAATTCGGATTCATCTTTCCCTATATTCCTGCTAAAATTATTGGTATATGCACTTAACACCTCGCGGTCCATGATGACCAGATACTTTTCATAGCCTGTTGAATCAGGTGACACTTCAATATCAATGAGCCTTCCACCTTTCACGATCCAGTTCCAGCGTTTGTAGCGTTGCTTGCCAAGTTTCTGAAGAAACAGGCTGACTTGATTTCCAGACACCTTGTGTTGCTGTGTTGCCCATGGAATAACCGATTCATGAAAAAAAACATCACCACTAATGCCAATTATATTCCGTTCTTTCACTAATTGGGCAGCCATCAGAAAAGATGATACCATGTTAGAGCAATGTGATGCATCGACCAAAGAAACACTGCTCCTTGGTTGATATCTCTCTGCATTGTACCATTGATTCTTCAAGTGAGAGACAACAACGTGGATTTCCGCAACGCCACCTTTCTGTAATGAGGAAAATAAATAATCAATCATAGGGCGACCAGCGATTGGGAGCAATGGTTTTGGAATTTTTTCCGTCAACTCTCCCATTCTTGTGCCCTTGCCCCCAGCAAGGATTATTGCGGCAAATCCAGGCTCAATTTTCATTCGATATACCTTTCAAGGTCAAATAATGAGGCTAAATGCATTCCTGGCTTTCTGCATAGCAGTGACAGGATCAGACCGTAAGACTATCGCCGAATTTCATCAACTTAACTTCTACACGAGCCAGAGTTTCTATTCGGCCCCTTAGTTCATTGAAACGTGATAGAAAATCTTCTGGATTTACCCTTACGCTATCTTTAGGACTGTCGCAGTGACCTGGAATAACGATTGAGGGTTCCACCGTTGCCGTGAATACAATTGCATCCTCAATCCCCATCACGACACCTCGGTTGCTTATGGGCACAAATAGAACTTCACAGTTTTTCACAGTTTCCAAGTCAAAAATTTGTGCTTCCATAAAGCGTGTGTCGCTTGTATGGTAAAACCGTTTTCCGTCAGTTTCTATTAGCAGACCAAAATTGGTAATGCTTTCGCCTTTTGCAAAATGATCAGTGTTTATTAAAGTAATTTTAAATCCATGTTCCTCTATAACATCACCAACATTGTGCCCCTTGTAAGAATCCCTGGTGTTTGCTATCTCCTTGTTCGTTATCACAGTTGGCTTGTGGAGGTCGTAAATAGCTGTCTCGGCTTCAGGGAAATGGTGATCCGCATGCTTATGGGTAATAATCATCAAGTCACAACGTCCGAAGTCAGATGGTTTAAACTCGTCTGAATAGTTGTATTTTCCGGGATCAATGATCAGTCTCTTTCCCTGGTCGTTCTCTAAAGTGAAGGTCGATTGGCTAAACTTACTAATTTTCATTGCAAATGCTCCTTTCCTTGGCTGACGGTAGATTGGAACAATATTGCTCCAAAAGTGACGAAAGCTTGTTCATGTTATTGACAATTCCAGTCACAGATACGCCCTCAAGAAGGGCTGTTTTGGGCGCATTTTTGTTGTAATGGATTACATCCACTCCTAAAACTTTCGCGCCTAGAATATCGGTTGTAATCTTGTCCCCAACAACAACAACGTTATCGATTGTTGTCCATTTATCAATTACTGGTAAAAATGCACGTGGGTCTGGTTTGAGGAAGCCTGAGAGACAGGACAAGGCGACAATATCTACAAGTGAGTCAATTCCCATTTGGCTAATAACCTTTATAGAAAACTCGGTGGAATTCGAAACAACAGCTGTCTTAATCCCGATCCTTTTTAGCTCTTCGAGAACCTCACATGCTCCAGATTCCCAACGAACAAGTTGTAGTGTCTCGTCATAGATTTCAGAAAGCTTTTGGCGATTCGAGGACGACAAGATCAACCCGTTCTCTTGATATAGCAATTCACAAAGGTGGCTAAAGTCGAAATCCTGGCGCACCGAACTTATCAAGCGCATATATTCCTGCACTGTCTTCAGCGGAACACCGGAATAATCAGCTATTCGCTCTCGAAGGCGGAAGCCTTGAGGCAAGAATACAAGAGTGTTCCACAGATCAAATATGATCCCATTTAGGCACATCATTGCTCTCGTCCTTGTTGAGTGATTTTTGTCATTAGGCGTATTGTAGCTTCTTCAGCAAGTAGAGCTGCATCTTCAATGTAATGTGATAAATCAACAAGATCAGACGAGAAAGGCTCAATCCAATCAAGACCACTTCGATGCATTTTGCTCAAGGATTTCCTCTCTACGCTACCTGCAAGAAGAGCTGTTTCACAGTTGTAGCGCTTAGCAAACAACGCAACTGCTACTGGCGCTTTCCCTTTGGCTGAGTTTTCATCAAAAAGGCCTTCAGAAGTGATAACCAAATCGGCCCATTTCAAATATTGGTTAAAGTTGATGCATTCGAACACTACTTCGAAGCTGTATTTCAATTCTGCGCCTAGATATGCCCGCAGAGCACCGGCCAGGCCTCCAGCACCACCAGCACCTGGTAAATGCCCCAAGAAAATATCATTCCGGGGATCTGCAAGATGAAGAAATATATCAGCGCATCCTTCAAGCATTTCGGCTTCCTCGGCACTTGCCCCCTTTTGAATCGCGTATACCCTTGAGGATGCGAGACTCCCTTTCAGCATGCTTGTTAGGTTGCAAGCAACGGTAACTGTGCATGATTCCTTGAACTGTTGACAAAGGGAATTTGACAAATCTTGTGAGGCTATGTTGGGAATGTCTTTTGCTACAGGATTTTCAATGACTTTTCCAGATTTATCAAAAAAACGGACGCCAAGAGCTGATAGCATTCCTATCCCATAATCATTAATAGCGGTGTCTCCACAACCAATGTAGAAATTTCTTGCTCCACTTTGCCAAGCCTTGAGCAAAAGATCACCGACCCCGTATGATGAGGTGTACAAGGGGTTCCGTTCATCTTTCTTTAATAATGCCAGTCCTGCAACTTTAGCGACTTCGATAATCGCGGTATTGGTACCTACAGTGCCATATGTTGTGTTAATGGGACGGTATTTGGGATCATACGATTCAACAGTAACTTGCTTCCCATTTAAGGTTTTCGTTAGTATGTCAGTAAAGCCAGTGCCACCATCACAAATCGGTTGAAATCTGGTCTCAATCGAAACATGAGGGTGCGTCAACGAAAAGAGCTTGAGTCCTTGTAAGATTTGATCGCCCACTTCATTCGCAGACAAGGATTCTTTTAAACTGTTGGGAGCAACAAGGATACGCATTCTGGTCACTCCTTATGGCCATTCTCAGCATCAGTGATTTGTGTGAGCAATTCTTCGATCTGTCGCATCGCCAAAGGAGAGGGAGTGCTTTTCCCGCCCTCCCACCGGTTCACAGTGGAGAATGTAACCCCCACTTTTGCTGCAAACTGCTCCTGTGTAAGGTTCAATTTGGAACGAAGTCTCTTAATCTTCTTGGCCAAATCGGCATCTTCAATACCTGACATCTCATTTTTTTCAGCATTCATTGTGCAAACCGTCCTATCAAAGGCCATTGCAAATAATATAGCATATCATATGCGGGCAAGCCACAGATGTCAAACGCATTCGCTTATAATTCTGGCAGGGACTTCTTCTTAAGTCGTAATTTATCTTGGCCGATATTTTCGATTATTCCAATCTGTTACAGTTATGTATTGCGATCCTGCTCATGAGCCACATCGCATGGGATAATGTCATACTGTATGGCGAATATGTGCTGGGTCGGAATCTTATTCAGGCAGGTGAAAACCTTTAGCGGGGAATTACGCATGAATGTTCGTCGTACCCAAATTTTAAACTGTAAAAAATGTTTCACGGCCGAATAATAATTATGGATATCATCTTTATTACGCAAAGTTAACATAAACGCCCTTACCGGAATCTCCGAAAACCCACCACATCTATCCTATCACAGCCACCCTAAACCAAAAATCAGACCAGGGAAAGATAAGGGGCCTTAGCATACATGGGCGCACGAATTGAGGTGACATCCTAAATAAAAAATATTTCCTTTGCTTTCAATAAATTATTTCCGTATTGTTACGGCTGAAAATAACTATTTTCAGCCTTTCTTGAAATATCCTTGATAGCAAAATTCCTGTTTCATTCTTTTTTCCTCATATCCAATGTCAGAAAAACACAACTTTTTCGCCGACAATAATGCGGAAAAGCAAATTGATTCAAAAAAAGTGGCGGCATTAAATGATAAGCTCCGGAAAACCTTCCAGGGTGGTCAAGTGATGATGACTCGCGGCATTCAGGCTTTAGATGCTGATATGGTAGGTAATATATTGGATGCAGTGCGTAGAGCGGATAATTTTAATGCTGATAATGATCCATACGGCGAACATGATTTTGGTTCGGTGTTGGTTGAAGGCAATAAATGTTTTTGGAAAATCGATTACTATGACAAGCAGCTACAATATCATTCTCAGGATAAAAGTGATCCAAATGTCACAACACGGGTTTTGACAATCATGTTGGCTGAGGAATATTGATCAGTTTTTAAAAATTTTGAAATAATTGATAATTTAAGTAATTTTCAACCATTTGTTCCTGCACCTTCGATATGTAAGATGTAGTTTTCTTTACCCTTAACCGAAGATTTGGAATTTTCTAATTCGGTATCGTTCAGTTCATTGGCCGATAATTTAGATAATATGTGCTTTTCCTTTTTTACAGATCGTTTATAAGCTCTAGTTATTTTGGGCTTTTTATATTTTATATTCAATCCCGTGACTATCTGTTCTTGATTTTTACCGTTGAGTGACTCTTTGCTATCATTCAAATACAGCCATTGTTTTAACTTTATGATTTTTTTAAGCTTTTTTTTAAATCTTTCTGGGATATGTTTGCCAGAAAAAGTTAAATCATCAACATAGCGAGTATATTTAAGGCCGAAGCTTTTTGATAGACCTATAAGCCATGCGTCCAAATTACGGCAAACCAGATTAGCAATATCCATGCTTGTGCTTGACCCCTGTGGCACGCATCCGTTAATAGTAGTGAGTTTAGTCAATAATGACGCTACATCATTGGAACAATTTAATTCGTGGCGGAAAAGATGAAAAACCCTTTGATGAGAGATACTTGGAAAATACGATCTAAAATCAAGCTTATAAATAAAGGACTCCCCACAATGAGCATCAGCATTGGATTGATTGGTTCTTCCAGGGACTCCTCCATGTGCAGCGTCACTTAAAACGACTTTTTTTAAAAGCTGGTGAAGTTTTTTTTGAATTATTTTTAATCTGGGGGCAGTATCTGATATTTCTCGAAAGGTTCCATCTTTCTTAGGCTTTTTCCATGAAAAGTAATATTTTTTTGTGTTTTCTGATACAGTTATTAACTCATCTTCAGAGATGTCTAAGCAAAGGGCTAAATGCTTTAGTGCCCATAAATCTAGGGTTTTTTTCAAATTACTTTCACCTTTAACTTGTATTTCGCTCTTTGAAAAACCACGTTTTTATTTTTAAATCGCATCGACCTGCGAAGCAATTGATTTTTTGTCAATTCATTTTAAGAGGTTATTGTCATTGGGTGTCAAAAAGATATTCATATGTAAAACATCTAAGC
>JABZFM010000054.1 GCA_014237465.1 Desulfobacteraceae bacterium
CGATAAAATGGTTCGAGGATATTGGTCTTATAAGTCTGACCAACAGGTATATGACGTTAACCAACTAAGGAAACCGCCTGGTACGTAGCACGTACGCCCGGTGGTGTGAGAGGGGGAGGCCGTGAGGCCCCCCTCTACTCGATTGTTTACGTCAGTTAGATAATGCTCGGCGAAAAGTTATTGTTTTGGTTTGTCTTTGCGAGCCATGCCTTCGGCTTGGCAGGGAGGGAACGAACGACAAAGCAATCTCCTTTTCTGATGAGATTGCTTCGGTCGTACCTCCCTCTCAATGACCGAAAATAAAATCCTGAGAGATTCCGTTCAGACACTAGATAATACCATACAACGGCCCCCCTTTTTTGCCCAGTTCATCCACCCGTGCGGTTATTTCAGGGTCTTCCACCAGTGGCGGTGCATGGTGCGGTTTGAGACGCGCATCAATAATTAAAGGGGCTTCGCATCCCCAGTGTTTAAATTTTGTAAAGCTGTTGATTCCATAAATATCATGGGACGGGTTGGACCGGGTAAAAGTGGTCCACAGAAAATTATTCAGGGTTTTTGCCGTAAACCCGGCATCATCTGCCAGGACAACCAGCGGGAGTTCATCCCTTTTGTTTAAAGCATGCAGGCACTGAACCAGCGAGTTTATTTCGGCAGCAGCGGTTTTAATATCTGAAAATGATTTTGCCTGTATGATCAGAACCCCGGGCAGGGCGATCTGGGGATGTGAAAATCCATCCGGCAGCGACAGTTCCGCCGGTGTTGATGTCATCAGCTGTTTTTTTGGAGGGCCGGCCGCCGCAATAATGACCTTGGAGCCTTCATTCAACCCGGTTCCGGAATAATCCAGGGTGTCGATGGTGGTTTCGGTCTGAAAATGCAGATCGGTTTTCCAGTCCACCCGTTCCAGCACATGCTGAAAAAAATCTTTAATATTATGGATGTTTAGATTCGGATTGTCTTCTTGGGCAGTGATTATCAGATATTTGGCCAGGGCACAGGCGCCGAATCCAAGCAGGGCATTTGAGATTTTAAGCAGTTCCCTGGGTTTGCGGCGATCATAGGGGAGGTATCTTTCTTTGCCAATGGCCAGCAACAGGGGATGAACCCCGGCGGCGTCCACGGCATGAATGGCTTCAACCCCGGGTATGGATTTCGGGACCATGGGCCCGGTGATTTCATGGATTAATTGGCCGAAAACCGTATCCTCCTGGGGTGGTCGGCCCACCACCGTAAACGGCCATACCGCGTTTGAGCGATGATACACGTTATCCACGCAAATGACCGGAAACGGATGTTTCAGGCTGTAATACCCCAGATGATCGCCAAAGGGGCCCTCGGGCTTTGTTTCTTTCGGAATCATGGTTCCGGTAATACAGAAATCCGCATCCGCTGCAATGGTAAACCCGTTTTTCTTCATGTATCGAAATCTTCTACCAGCCAGTCCTCCGGCAAATGTCACCTCCGGCATGCCTTCGGGAAGGGGCATGACAGCGGAAAATGCATGGGACGGCGGGCCGCCGATAAATATGCTCACACGCAGGGGTTGATTCATTTCAAGGGCGGCCGCATGGTGCCCCCCGATGTCCCGGCGGATCTGGTAATGAAGCCCGATTTCTTTATTGGTCTGATACGCATTGCCGGACAGCTGGATGCGGTACATGCCCAGGTTGGAATGCATAATCCCCGGTCTGGCCGGGTCCTCGGTATAAACCTGGGGCAGCAGAATAAAGGGACCGCCGTCATCCGGCCAGCACTTGATCTGCGGCAGCCTGTCAATGGTAGTGGTATTTTGAAACACGGGTCCGGATGACACTTTTTTCGGCAGCATATGCCAGAGGGTGACGGGCAGGTTCAGATATTGCAGGGGCGATTTTAAAAATTGAAATGGATCGGCATTTAACTCAATCAGCCGTTGAATCTTAGATAATGTGTTCCTGAAAATAAACCCGGCGCGATCCAGGGTTCCGAATATGTTGGACACCGCCGGAAAAGGGGATGATTTTACGTTCTCAAAAAATATGGCCGGTCCGCCGGCCGCATAGACCCGGCGCTGGATCTCCGCCATTTCGAGGTTCGGATCAACTGCCTGTTTGATGCGGACCAGATGCCCGTGCCGGTCAAGATCATCAATCAGCGCTTTTGTGCATGAATATGTCATTCAAATAAACTTTCCTTTTTGATTTCTTTGCGAAATCCAAAATTAACCGAATTGTCCATAAAAAAAATAAATTCCGGTATAAAACAATATAGCTTTGCATGGAATTTGCATATAAAGTCACTCAGGTCTGCGTTTTTTATATTGGGGAAAAACGTTTTGACGATGGGAAATTTTTTAACATATGCCAGGATCGCTTTTGATGCTTCTATGCCGCCGGGCACGATCAGAATCTTTCCGGACATTTGCAGGCCCAAGAGGTTTTGCCAGGATGCATCTTGGGCATAAATAGTGCAGCCAGCCTGGCCGGATGCAAAGGCTTCTTCTATATGTCTGGAGTTCGGGTTTGAGAAAAAATAAAAACACGCTCTTTTGTTCACATAATAGACCGGTGCGGCCCAGGCTTTATTGTTACTGGCAGTGGCCAGGGTCATGGCCTGACTGTTTTTGATCAGATTTTTTACACGGTGCGTAATGAGACGGTTATTGATTTCCGGTGCCATCAGTTAGCAGGTGATTTATTTTTGATGTGAACGGTTGATATAAAACAAGAAAACCAATCAAATATTCAAACAGTTATGATTGATTCAATATCAAAACAGATATTGAATATTCTGTCAATAAGATATACTAACAGGTAGAATTACTTTTATTCAGAAGTTGGATTAACCGAAAATCGAGTTTGATACTCTCATATGCTGGAATTATTTATTCTCTAATAAAAGGGGTGAACGTAGCAATGAACTGGTGGAGACAACTGGGGCTTTCAACCCGAATTTTTATTATTTTGTTTTTATTATTAAGCACCACATTCGGCATGGGGCTGACATCCATATGGTATGCCGATCAATTCAACAAAATGCTGAATCGGGTCATTGTTGAAGACATGGCCGCTTTGCAGGCTTCCCGGGAGATTGAAACTGAGCTGGCCAATCAGAAAGGATTTGTCACTTATTATTTTCTGGATGGAGACCCCAAATGGCTCAATGAACTGGCCGTTCACCGCCGGGCGTTTATGAATTGGTTAAATCAAGCCTTTAAAATCGATAAAAAGCCGGCACAAAGAGCATTACTCAATCAAATTCAGTCGAAATATGAAAAATATATTACTGAAAAAGATCAGGTCATTGCATTATATCAAGACGGCGATCGCCAGGCGGGGGAAGCGCTTCACTGGAAGGTCCGGGAGAATTTTTTTGAGCTAAACGGTTTATGTATTCAGTATATGCATGCCAATGAGTTCAATATCAAACAGGTGCAGGCAATCAGTCATCTCCGGCTTAAACGGATTTCAACGGCTGCTGTTATTTTTATGGTCGCCTCTCTCTTATTGGTGATTCTTTTGGCATTTGTTATGATATCGCAGGTTTTGGCACCCATCCGCAGATTATCAAAAAAAGCGTCTGTATCGGACACGATGGCATCATCCGGCAACGAACAGTATTCGCAATCCCATGACATCTATTAATATGCGGTTGTTCTCTTTAAAGCGGAGTCTTGAATTAAAGGATATTCAACAAGAAGATTTTGAGGTGGTGTCGGAAGAGATGCGCAGACTGGATAATATTGTTCGAAATTATCTTGAGTTTTCCAAGCCTCATAAATTGAAAAAACAGCGGATTAATATATCACAAGTCATTGATATGACATTGGACCTTCTTCGCTACCGCCTGGAACTCCATTCCGTGGAGGTAATCCGTAAACAGAGTGACAACCTGCCGCTCATTGATGCGGATCCGGAACTGCTCAAGGAGGTGTTCGTGAACCTAATGGTCAATGCCTGTGAGGCCATGGAAAACGGGGGAGAGATTGTGATCAGTGAGGAGGAAGCTTTGGCGGAAAATATCGGCAGGGCGGTTCTCGTGAAGGTAAAGGATAACGGGCCGGGGATGTCTGAAGAAGTTCGGAAAAGGATTTTGGGGCCGTTTGAGACCACAAAGGCGGATGGCACGGGGCTTGGTTTGTTTATTGCGGTCCGAATCATAGAAGAACATGGCGGGACATTGGAGCTGCATTCAAAGGAAGGTCAGGGGACAACGTTTAGCCTGACGTTTCCGGCGTGCGGGGAGGTCTGAAGATGAGTTCAATTTTAATCGTTGATGACGATGATCAGTTACGCATCAGCTTTGCCAAGCTGCTGAAAGAAGAAGGATATGATATTCAAATAGCGCCCACTGGAGAGGCCGGCGTTGAGGCCGTGAAGCAGCATGTGCCCGACCTTGTGGTTATGGATGTAAGACTTCCGAGGATGAACGGGCTTGAAGCATTTGGGGAGATCCGGAAAGTTGATTCCACGCTGCCGGTTATTATCATGACGGCTTTCGGGACCACGGATACAGCCATTGAAGCAACGAAACTGGGGGCATTTGATTATATTTTAAAACCCTTTGATATCCCGTCGGTTTTAAAATTAATCGAACAGGCCCTTGAAGCCGGGCGTTTGATGCGGTCGCGGGTGGAGATGAATGTTGGGCCTGAAAAAGTTAAGCCGGATGTGCTTATTGGACGCAGTGACGTAATGCAGGAGGTCTATAAATCCATCGGTCGGGTCGCGCCGACGGATGCCACGGTACTGATTCGGGGGGAGTCGGGAACCGGTAAGGAACTGGTCGCAAGAGCCGTATATCAGCACAGCCAGCGGGCGGATAAAGCATTTCTGGTGATCAATTGTGTGGCTATTCCGGAAACATTACTTGAAAGTGAATTGTTCGGTTATGAAAAAGGGGCGTTTACCGGCGCTTTAAATCGTCGTGTGGGTAAAATCGAACAGGCCGACGGCGGCACCATTTTTTTAGATGAAATCGGTGATATGCCCATGTCGATTCAGGCCAAGATTTTACGATTAATTCAGGAAAGAAGCATTGAAAGGCTGGGCGGAGCCCGGCCGATTTCGGTGGATGTCCGGATTATCGCGGCAACCAATCGAAATCTTGAAAAATCAATTGAAAATGAACGTTTCAGGGAAGACCTGTATTACCGGTTAAAAGTCGTCACCATCAACCTGCCGCTGTTAAGACATCGCCAGGGGGATATCCCATTATTGTGCGGGTATTTTTTATCATTGTTTTCAAAGGAAATGAACATAGAAAATCCCGGAATAACGGATGATGCAAAAGAACTGGTGGAAAAATACGCATGGCCGGGCAATGTCCGGGAGTTGGGTAATTCCATTAAAAAAGCCCTGATTTTCAGTAGCGGCTATCCCATTCGGCCAACCGATATATCTTATGCCATATCAGATTCGGATAAAAAGGCCGCCGTAACGTCAGTCAGCTCCATTGAAAAGGCAGCCCGGCAATGGGTCCGGGAAATTTTGGCAACAGAAGACAGAAAAGATCCTTTTCATAACCTGATGGACCGTTTCGGAAGCGTTGTCGTTGGCGAAGCACTCAGCCTGACCGACGGCAACCGGAGCCGGGCGGCAAAACTGCTTGGTTTGTCCCGTCCCACCCTTCAATCCAAAATTGAAAAATACAACCTGGTTTTCGAAACATCGGTCAAAAAATCCGATGAAAACGGGTTGTGAAATTTCATCGGGGCAATGCCGGAGGATGAAAGGCGGGTAACGCCATTTGTCTCAATCCACCGATAAAAATCCAGCTCAAAAGCAATCCACCCGTAAAGAGGCCATACCCTTATCCAACCAATCATAACCAACGAACATTTCTTTTTTTTTACACCCTGTAAAAAAAATTGACATGCCAAAGTCCTTTTTTGAGATCGAACTCCCTTTAAAATAAAATTATTATCTTAAAATTCAAATACTAATAGCCCTATCCGGTTTGTGTTGGCACAGTGCTTGCTCATGTATGGTTAGTTTTTAATATCCCAAGGGAGATGAGAAAATGGGTAAATCATTCGTGATTTTGATTTCGGACCCCAATCCGTTTGTCCGGTCTTTTTTGAGCCGGGAGCTGTCTACAGCCGGATATCGGACGGTAGAGGCCGGGAGCAGCAAGGAAATTTTTGAGCAATTGAAAATCGAACACCCTCCGGATCTTCTGATAACTGAACTTGATTGGCCGGTCAGTATCGGGATCAGTGTGCTGGAAAGAATTCAAAATCTCGTTCCGCCCATTCCTCAGATTATCTTTACCCATCTTTCGGAATATGAAAGTCACCCGGCGGTGCAAAAAGCAGATGATTTTATAGAAAAAAACGAGGATCCTCAGGATTTGCTGCACAGTATTTCAGAAGTCCTTGGGAAATACTAAATTTGCTGTTTTATGGCGGTACAGATATGACGTCCGGTTGGAAATTTTTAAAAAATCCGGAGAGGTTTGAATGAAACGGACTCAAACAACAAAAGGCGGAGAAACAGCCTCCTTTGCCGGGGCAGGTATCCCGGAATCAAATGGTGATGGAACAAAAAATTATTTCCGGCGGTTGAAAAAAAGGCTGCTGGTTTCAATGAGTATCGCTTTTCTTGTGCCGCTTATGATCTTGTCCGTCTATTTCCACGTCCAGTTTAACATGACATTGAAAAAAAGCAGCAAACTCCAACTGATTTCATTGGCCGAAAGCCTGACAAATACCATTGATCTGTTTTTACAGGAACGGGTCGTTAATATTTTTAATTTATTTCATGGCAGTGCGTTTAATTTAAATCCCACACAGCAGCAGATGAATGCCTTTCTTCAGAATTTAATAGAAACCAGCAGTGCATTTATAGACGTTGGTTTTCTGGATAAAACCGGAAGCCAGATTGGATATGCAGGTCCATTTCCGTATCTCCAAGGGCAGAATTACAGCAAAGAATTGTGGTTTATGACGTTGATGAATCAAGCGGAGAATTATTATGTGAGTGATATTTATATGGGATTTCGTAATAAGCCCCATTTTACAATCGCTGTTAAACAGCGGGTGGACAATGAAATTTATGTAATGCGGGCGACGCTGGATCCGGACAAGTTTTATCTTTTTCTGCGGTCCATTGGCCGCGGAAAAGAGGTAAATGCGGCGTTGACTAATGAAAAAGGGGAATACCAGGTGGTTGACCCGGGTCAGGGAACTCCTTTGGAGCCGAGTCATTTTATTCCTCCGGTTTTAACCGGTTCCGGAGTGACGGAAATCAGCAAAAGTGGCAGAACTGAACTGGTCGCATGCACCTGGCTCCGCGAGGTCCCCTGGGTCCTTTCCATCACGCAGCCGTTAAATATTGCCTATGCGGATATGTATAAAGCCCGGCGGATCATTATTTTTGCCACGATTCTGGTCATTATTATGATTCTTTCAGTCATATTGTTCAGTACCAGTCGGTTGCTCAATCGCGCGGAAGCCAATGAAGAAGCCAGAAAAGAATTGAAGTCACAGCTTTTTCATGCTGCCAAACTCGTATCAGTGGGGGAACTGGCGGCCGGTATCGCCCATGAAATCAATAACCCCTTGGCCATCATTTCTTCGCAATGCGGTGTCATTCGTGACATGTTTGATCCGGAGGTCGGCGGCGATGCGCATATGAAACCGGAAACCCCGGACAATATTGTCAGGGAACTGGGAATTGTCGATGAGGCGGTCAGCCGGGCAAAGGATATTACACAGAAACTGTTGAAATCCGCCAGAAAAAGTAAGCCCAAACTCGAAAAGTGCAATGTGAATCAGATTCTGGATGATGTGGTGGACGGGCTGATGGAAAAAGAATTCCAGGTGGAAAATATTGAGTTGGTAAAGGAGTATGATTCGCATCTTCCGGAAATTTTTTTGGATTCAGATCAGATTTATCAGGTGTTTCAAAATCTCGTCAATAATGCCGGGGACGCCATCGAAGGTCCGGGAAAAGTTACCCTGACCACCCGGGTCAAGGATGAAAAGGTCCAGGTGGTCGTGTCTGATACCGGCAAAGGGATGACCCATGAGCAAATGGGAAAAATTTTTCTTCCATTTTTCACCACAAAGGAAGTGGGAAAAGGGACCGGTCTGGGATTGGGGATCAGCTTGAGTATTGTGGAGGCAATGGGAGGCACCATTGATGTGCAGAGCATGCCCGATGCAGGCAGTTCCTTTATTGTTTCCCTGCCGATAAATTATAAGGAGGTATAGCAACAATGACCAATGGAAACGGGCTCAAAAGACCCAAGAGGTTACCGAGAATTTTGCTGGTCGACGATGAAGACCATTTCAGGGAAGCCATGAAAAAACAGTTATCCGTTCGAGGATATTATGTCCTTGATGTAAAAAATGGTTTTGAGGCCATTAAAGTGGTCCGCCACAAGAATCCGGAAGTGGTGATCCTGGACCAGAAGATGCCGGTAATGGACGGTATCCAGGCGCTGCAGGAGATCAAAAAGGTAAGGCCCGAGGTTCAGGTCATTATGCTCACCGGGCACGGCAGCACGGATGACGCAACGGAAACCGGCAAACTTGACGTGTTTAAATATATGGAAAAACCCTGCGGCATTGAAGAACTTGTTAAAAATATTAAAGACGCGCGTCAGGCAAGAATACATGCCATGGCCCGGCATGAGATCACAGAGGTTAAACGGCACAGCCTAAAACACTGGTTCGTGGGCGCGCATAATGCCAGACCCGGACTGATCATGCTGGGCGCTCTGTTATTTGCGTTAATATTGATGATGCCGACGTCTGACCGGTTAAAGACACTCGTTACTGCACCGAAAACCGGCCAAACCAGTGACGCTATCGCCGGTTATGCGTATTACCAGAAAATGAAGTCCGGAGAAAGTGTGTCGGATTATTATTCCCAGAAAGCGAAACTGGGTGAAACCATCAGAAATGAAAATGGGGGAATCAATTATAAAGTTGCGGATCCCGGTAAAACAGTTTTTCGCGTGAAAGTGATGATCGGTGTACTGGTTATTGCTGGCCTTTTCTGGGCCACCGGCGCTATACCTATCGGAATGACGGCCTTGCTGGTGGGCGTGTTGATGTATTTTTTCGGGGTGTTGCCGCCCAATGGCGTGGCCAAGGCTTTTTTAAAGGATGCGGTAATATTTATTTTCGGTGTGCTGGCAATTTCAAGCGCGGTCATGAAAACCGGGCTTGACCGGCGGATCGGCGCATTATTGCTGGGAACCAGTAACAAATTGTGGAAGTTTGCGTTTATTTTCTGTCCGATGCTGGCGGTTACCGCGTCATTTCTTTCGGAACATGCGTTGATCGCGTTTATTATTCCGGTACTGATGATGGCATACATGGGTGTTGTCCGGACAGCGGGACTGAGAAAAGACAGAAACCTGGCGGTCATGATGATCCTGATGGTCTGTTTTACGGCCAATATCGGCGGTCCTGGGTCTCCGGCCGCCGGCGGACGAAATGCCGTTATGCTGGGAATAATGTCTGATTACGGGATTGCCCCTTCGTTTGGCCAGTGGATGCAGTATGGCCTGCCGTTTGTGCCGGTTATGGCATTGGTGATTGGCGCGTATTTCTTTTTTAGGTTTCGCAACAAGATCAAGGTAAAAGATTTGAATCTGCTGGCGGAAGTCAAAAAGGAGACGGACAAAATCGGGAAAATGACCCGGGATGAATATAAAACCGCAGCCGTTTTGGTGGTATTGGTTGTTTTGTGGTCCACGGTCAGCAGCCGTTTCGGCATGGGCGGGCCGGTGATCCTTGCCATTGTTGCCTTGAATATTTTAGGGGTTCTGCGATGGCGGGATGTTAATGAAATTCACTGGGACGTGGTGCTTCTGTATGCCAGCGCCTGCGCCATGGGGACCGGGTTGGCCGTTACCGGCGCAGCACTATGGGTGGCGGACAGCTTTATCGGCATCCTTCCGGATGTATTGCGAAGCGGCACCGGGCTTGCGTTTGCGTCGAGTCTGTTTACAGGCATTATGACAAATTTCATGAGTGACGGCGCAACGGTGGCCGCCATCGGACCCATTACCGTGCCCATGGCCACCCTGTCCGGAACCCACCCGTGGATGACCGGGCTGGCCACCGCATTTGCCTCATCTTTTGCCCATGTTATGATTATCGGTACACCCAATAATGCCATTGCTTACAGCATGGCGAGAGATCCGGTAACCGGCGAGCAACTGGTGACCATGAAAGATTTTTTCATCCACGGCAGTATCGTGCTGTTGCTTTCTTTTCTGGTACTGTGGGGATGGGCGTTCTGGGGATACTGGAAGTGGGTCGGATTTCCGGCGGTTTAGTGGTTGAACGAAACCTTATACAAGTGATTTGTTGGGTTACGTCCCTTAAATTTAAATTTTAAAATTTATCTGAGGTTTAAGTAGGTTGGGTAGAGGAACGAAACCCAACGTCAGTGTCGGGACTCAACCCAACCTACAAAAGTCAGATTCGGCTTATGTTTAAGATTCGATCTCCGATAAGAGCGACTAAAAAAAATGGAAATAATAAATGAACGCAACTGCACAGGAAAATAAAGGAACAGAAAAGTTTTCCCGGATCCGGCGGATTATCTTAACCCGGGTGCTCCTTGCCCCGTTTATTATCCTGATGATCGTCTGCAGCACCCTGGTCTATTATTTTGCCACCAACCTTTTTGACCGGGTGGAGTCTGAACTCATACGGGTGGCGGACGATCATCGATACTTGATTGAACAGTTTTTTTCTGAACGGACCGAAGATCTTCAATTTATTGCCGGAGCAAACCATTTTAAATCAATACACCGGCAAGATCGTCTGGCGGATATTTTTCAGGTGCTCCAATCCACATCACCGGCATTTCTGGATCTGGGGGTGTTTGATAAAAAGGGGAATCATATAGCTTATGAAGGCCCTTACCGGCTGGAGGGGAAAAATTACAGTCAAGCTGAATGGTTTAAGGCGGTTTGTGAAAAATCGGTTTATATATCCGATGTTTTTTTGGGATATCGAAACACGCCGCATTTTATTATTGCCGTAAAAAAGGTAGAAGATGGGGAGTCCTGGTATCTGCGTGCCACCATTGACACCCAGTTTTTCAATAACCTGGTTGAAAACATCCGGGTAGGAAAAACCGGGGAAGCCTATTTGATAAACAAGGATGGTGTGCTGCAGACCCGGAAACGGTCCGGCGGTTCCTTGATGGACATTGATCCTGATTTTTTGCAATATCAAAGTGATCATCACCGGATCATGTCTTTTACCGCCAGGGATCATCAGGGGGGGAAATGTCTTTATGCCACCGGGCGCCTGAATAAAACCGGATGGTTTCTGGTGGTCCGGCAGGATTTTTCAGATGCGGCCACGCCGTTGATACGGGCGGTGCTGGTTGCCATCGGTCTTGTTTTTATTGGGGGCGCAGTCGTCGTCCTGATCGCGTTTTTTCTGGCATCCGGCCTAGCCAACCGCTTGACACTGGCGGACGCGGAAAAGCGGGAAATGGGCAGTCAGTTAATCATGGCCGGAAAACTGGCGGAGGTCGGTGAGATGAGCGCCGGCATGGCCCATGAAATCAATAATCCGCTCCAGGTCATGACGTCTGAAATTACCATGATTAATGACCTGTTTGAAGATTGCCGGACCGGAGAACCAATGGATAAAGAGACCCTGGCCCTGATGGCGGAATCCGTTGACCAGATTGGCTTGCAGATCAATCGGTGCAGCAATATCACCCAGGGGCTGCTCAAATTTGCCCGCAAAACCGATCCGGTTGTCCGAAAAGTTGTTCCCCGGGAAATGATTGGCGAAATTGTCGCAATGGTCGAACACCAGGCCCATATAGAAGGAATAACGATCCATCAGGAAGTTGATCCGGATTTGCCTGAAATCGAAAGTGACCCGGCGCAACTCCAGCAGGTGTTTTTAAATTTATTGAATAATGCGATTTTCGCGGTAAAAGACAGGGACGACGGAGAAATTAGGATTACGTCGGAACTTGACGATGAATTTGTTTTGCTGGCGGTTGCGGATAATGGATGTGGCATTGATCCGGACCAGCTTAAAAAAATTTTTGTGCCTTTTTTTACCACAAAACCGGTAGGAAAAGGAACTGGACTGGGACTCAGTACCTGCTATGGGATCATTGAACACCTTGGCGGCAATATTACAGTAACCAGTGAACTCAATGTCGGGACGGTTTTTACGGTACAATTGCCGATATCCGGATTATTTAAAAATAAGAAGCGATAAGAGAATTAAATAAAACAGACTCGCAAAAAGTCAATTTGTGATGGCAAAGAAAAAAGCACCACCATTTTTATTAAACTGGCAAGGCGCGCAAATTCTGAGGAATGAGGCGTAGTAAGCCTACTCCGCAGTGACGAAGAATGCAGTGCAACACAGAATTTGAACTTTTTGCGAAGCCATCAAATAAAGGAGGAATGAATAATGAGCAACGTCCAACTCCTGATCGTGGATGATGAAGAACGGTTTTTAAAGACAACAAAAGCATTAATGGAAAAACGGGGGATATCAACGAAAACAGCTGCCAGCGGTGCGGAAGCATTGCGAATCATCGATGAAGCGCCGGTGGATGTGGTAATTCTGGATGTGAAGATGCCGGGCATGGACGGTGAGGAGACGTTGAAGCGAATCAAGCAGACATATCCGCTGATTGAAGTCATTATGCTCACCGGTCACGGGTCGGTGGATTCGGCGGTGGTGGGTCTGAAGATGGGGGCATTTGATTATGTGTTAAAGCCGTGCGACATTCCTGAAATTCTGGAAAAGGTGGAAGGCGCGTATGTCAAGAAGCAGGCCATGGAAAATAAAATTCAAAGGGTCCAGGTGGACCGGATGATCAGCCATCCCATGGCGGTTTTTGATAAAAACGGCGAAGACTGATGACTTCGTAAGTCCCGACCAGACGGGATTGACGGGCGAAAGGTAATTTTCATGAATCGTCATTCCCGCGAAGGCGGGAATCCAGAAGCTAATGCCCGGACTTATTGAGAAGTCAACCATAAAGGAGAAAAAATGGCCGTCCGAAAAGACAAACCCAAGGTGACAGGATATGACAAATATGTGGACTGGAAAATATTTATTATTCCGGTGGTACTGTTAGGCCTGATTTTAGCGATGCCCACGCCATATGGAATGAAAGATGTGGGCATGGAATACCGTGTCGGGCCAAAGATGGTGAAAAATTTTATTACCAAAGAACTGTTTAACACCCAGAGTAATGAAGTGGAACAGTGGCAGTTGCTGGTCGCCCAAATGATGGAAAAGAATATTGATATGGGGGCGCTTTCAAAAGACCGGTTGTTGAGCCGGGACCTGAAATGGTGCAAAAAATACGACATTGCCGCAGATGAAAAAAATCTGGGAAAAGCAAAAGACTATATTGATACCCAGGTGTCGGAGAGTCGGTTTAAGCAGATAATGCAATCTGCCGTTGACCTTAGGAAAACGGATCTTAAATATGAAAATTTGAACGAACAAGATAAAAAAGAAGCGGACAAAGGCGCATGGCAGGTGAAAGTAGCTATTGCCATGACGGTGTTTGTGGTGATTTGCTTTTTGACCGAGTGTATCCCGTTGCCGGGGGTGGCCTTTTGTATCGGCCTGATTCTGGTGTTTACGGGTGTGGTAAGCCGGAATGAAGTTGCCAGCCTTTACTGGAGTGATGCCTGCTGGTTTATCATGGGCAGCCTCATGTTTGCGGCCGCGTTTGTCAAGACGGGGGTAGACAAACGGGTTTGCCTGATGATCTTTAAAAAACTGGCAAGCCCTAACGTGAAAATGATTACCCTGATGTTTTTTGTTATTATCGCCCCCCTGGCCGCGTTTATTTCAGATCACGCACTGGCCGCCATGTTTCTTCCCATCGGTATTCTGCTTTATCAGAACAGCCTGACAAAGGAGATCCCGGAAGATCCGGAACTGGCAAAGATGCTGATGATTGCCATTGCCATGGCCTGCAATATCGGCGGCCCGGGCGCGCCTTCCGGCGGTGCCAGAAACGTTATCATGATGACCTATTTAAACGATATGTTCGGACTGGATATCGGCTATTTTCAATGGGTCACCTATTGTTTCCCGTTTGTTCTGATTATGATTCCCGTGACCTGGTTTATGGTCAACTGGCGGTTTAAACCACAGATCCATTCGCTGGCACCCGCCATGGATCATCTGAAAAATGAGATCGGTAAAATGGGGGGATGGAACAAGCAGCAGATATTGGCGCTGATTATTTTTATCGTTATGGTGTTTGGCTGGTTTACGGAAAAAACATTTTACCAGATGGGTATTGTACCCATTCGACTGGGTATCGGTGTCGTGGCGGTGGCCGGCGCGGTGGCCTATTTGTTTGCCGGTGTGGTGAACTGGAGAGACTATCAGGAAAAAGTCGACTGGGGAGTCGTCTGGCTGTATGCGGGCGCCATTATATTCGGCAGAATTCTTGATAAAAGCGGGGCCGCATACTGGATTGCCAGATCGGTGATTGATTTTATTTCACCGTTGGGGCTTGATTCAGGGCTTCCCTTAATGGCGGTTTCAAACGGTCTCACAGCCGTCATGACCAACCTGATGGCCGACGGTCCGGCCGCGGCCGCGGTGGGACCCATTGCCCTGAATATGGGCGGTATTGTACATCCGGGTTCCACATTCCTGCCGTTTATCGCCATGTCAACCGCTATTTCATCTTCAATGGCTTATTGCCTGATTATCGGAACCCCACCCAATGCCATTGTTTATGCCAGCGGCTATCTGGAACCCAAAGATTATGTTCGGGTGGGAGTTCCCATCTGGTTTGTCACAAATATTCTGCTTGTGCTCCTGACAGCCGGTTACTGGTCGTTCAGAGGGTTTGGCGGATTGGCGGGGTTTTAAATAAGGAAGAACCTATTGGTTGAACGAAAACATAGCTGCATGTTTTGTTGGGTTACGCCCTTTCAATTTTTACGTTGGTAAATGTGATTCTTGTAGGTTGGGTTGAGGCACGAAACCCAACATAATTCGATCGGGCTTAACCCAACCTACCAATAAATGAAGTTTTCGTTCAGATACTAATAAAGAATAAGGACAAGTTTAAATGAATGATCAATTACAAAAACAGGGTGAAAGCAATGAGAAAAGTATCTGCTACCGGGATGGACGGTTTTATTTTACCAAACAGGCAGAGCGGTCGTTTTTCTTTATATTGACGATTATTATGCTGATTGCCGGTGTGTTATATAAAACAGGCATACTGTAGGAAGCTGTGATGAAACAAGAGACCGGTCAATTTTCTGTGGGGTTTTATTTTCAGGCACTTGCAAAGGTGTTGGGATCGCCGGGTACTTTTTTCAAGGAATTGCAAGATACCGGTTTTAAACAACCCTTTGGATTTTTAATGGTTTCATCTGCTTTTTTTGCCGGGGCCAGCCTGTTGACCCGTCAATTTGCCCGGCCATTATTAACCGGCGGTATTTTTTTTATCAATGCCATGGGCATGCCATTTATTGCCGCGGGTCTGGGATATATGCTGATGACCATGTTTTTTGGCAGAAAAGCCACATTTTCCCGGTTGTTCGCCGTTTACGCATTTGCCGCCGGGGTGACCCTCCTGGCATCGTGGATCCCCCTGTTTATCTGGCTGACGGAACCATGGAAATGGATGCTCATCGGTATGGGATTAACACAAACCTGCGGTTTTCAATGGCCCCAGGCAGTCGTTGTGATTGGCGTAAGCATCGGTGTAATGGTGTTGTTTTTCCGGTCACTGTTGCCCCTAATATCATAGAATGAGATTTTAGTTAAAGCTGCTGCGATATATGAAAAGGAGTCAAAATAATGGATAAAAAAATTAAAGTGTTAATGGTGGATGATGAAGAACGGTTCCGGGCGACCACAAATAAAATTCTGACCCGACGGGGGTTTTCTACCATCATGGCGGAAAGCGGCGAGGCTGCCCTGGAAAAATTGGGTGAAAATCCGGATGCCATTATATTGGATATTAAAATGCCGGGCATGGACGGCCATGAAACCCTGTTGGAAATTAAAAAGCAAAAACCCGATATTCCGGTAATCATGCTCACCGGTCACGGTGCGCTGCCGTCCGCTGAACAGGCACGGAAAGAAGGCGCCTTTGATTATTTAACAAAGCCCTGTGACATTGATGTGCTGGTAGGAAGAATAAAAGAGGCCTGTCATTGGCGGGAAACAGCGGCAGATGAAAAATACAGGGAACGAAATGTTTTGAGTGTGATGGTTCCCATTCATGACTATACGACCTTGAGCGGTGAGACAAACGTTGGTGACGCCATTCTTGAATTGAGAAAATCCTTTGAGTCAAAAGTTTCATCCGCCAGCATCATGGAAACAGGCCACCGTTCCGTTATGGTCGTTGATGAGAACAACAAGGTGCAGGGGATCCTGGCAATTTCTGATTTGCTGAAAATGATACTGCCGGATTATCTGTTTGCGCCAAAGCCGTCCATGGCGGATGCCATCCAGTATTCCCCCATGTTCTGGGAAGGAATGTTCAGTAAGGAAATTGAGAAAAAGGCAACTATGAAAATCAGGGATGTCATGTCTCCGGCGCCGTTTATCATCGACGGCAATGCGTCACTCATGGAGGCGGCCCACCTGATGATAAAAAACAAGGCCAGAAGGCTTGTTGTCGCTTCATCCGGCGATGTGGTCGGTATTATCCGGGAACAGGATCTCTTTTTTGAAATGGAAAGGGTAATGGTGTGTCTGTAGAGTGCCTGCGACAGGGTTAAAACAAATCGTTATCTAAAATTAGAGATGACAGTGAAACCATGCCGATAAGCTCCCCTTGCTCTTCAACCGGAGCTCTCCGAATGCCGGCCCGGTAAAGAAGGCGCGCCACATATCGGATATCCATGTCAGCCGGTACGGTAATGACCGGTTTTGCCATAATTTCATAAACATTCACATTAACAGAAGACCGTCCGGGGATGATCACCTCCCGGATCAAATCCTGGACGACGATGATGCCCCAGGCATCATCAGCATGGCGTTTTTCCACTATCAGGCATGGAATTTGTTCAGCCCGCATTTTTGCCGCGGCTTCTTTTGCAGTGGCCATGCCATTGATAGATACTATCTCCTTATGAATAACGTCTTTTGCCCGCACAATCGGAGTTGTTGTTGAAGTCATCTTTTTTCCCCTTTAGTCAGGTTATAAAAGGTTCATGGTTGATGCCTGTAATTGCTCGTAGGGTGGATTAGCGAAGCGTAATCCGCCGAATATTTTAACCATGCGCATATTGATACGAATATCAATAACACCCATTCCCCGGTTTTCCGGATATAGCCCACGTTGAACATGATGCCTGAAGGTAGAATACAACCATCGCAAATGGTGGATTACGCTTCGCTAATCCACCCTACGTAGTCTTTCCTCAATCACCATTTGCTGTTCAATATTTGTTTTTTTATTCAACGTTCGATGTTCGATGTTCGATGTTTATTTTTTTAATCATACCTTCCACAGTACTTTGCCGATGTTTTTTAAAAATACTGGTCACGTACTTCTTCCTTAAATTGCTTCATCTGACTCTCCAAACCGATTACCCGTTCCACCGGCAAAACAAAGGCAATGCCGGTCCCCGGTTTGCTGAACTCGCCGGCAATGTTTATTGCATCTAAAATATCTCCAACAATATGTTCTTCAACCAAAAACATGATGATGTCGGTCTGGGCTTCTAAGGTAAGGCCGAAAAATGTTTTCGCCTCGCGGATGCCGGTGCCGCGTGCCGGGATCACCGTCGCACCGGTGGCGCCGGCCTGCTTGGCCGCGTCAACAACCGGATCGGTTTTTTCCGTTTTAACTGATGCTAAAATAATTTTAAATCGCATTGTTACCCTCCTTGGGAGATTTTTTAGGGCGGTTAACATACCATTGTACCCATTGCGCATAGCCCAGTACGGTAATAATCGGGAACAGACTTGCAAAAGCGATAAGTCCAAAGCCGTCTAAAGCAGGATTGCGGCCGGGAACGGACGCGGACAATCCCAGTCCGAGTGCGGCCACCAGTGGCACGGTAACCGTCGATGTGGTGACACCTCCGGAATCATAAGCCAGAGAAATGATATTTTTGGGCGCAAATATTGTCTGTACGACCACGATTACGTATCCTGCAAGAATATAAATATAAAGTGGTGTGCCGCTGACAATTCGAAAGGTGCCCAGACTGATTCCCACGGCAACACCGATTGCTACTGTAATACGCAGTCCCCACTGGCTGATGGTGCCGGCAGACACCTCATTGGCTTTATAGGCGACCGCAATGAGTGCGGGTTCGGCAATGGTGGTGGCAAACCCGATCATGGCGCCAAAAAGATAAATCCAGCCATAGGCTTTCCAGTCCCCCCGGGCAGCACCGGCATCTGGGCCACAAATGAAAGTCGGGTCAGATAACTGTTCGGCCATTAGTTTACCCAGGGGAAATAGCGCTTTTTCCAACCCGGCAAGGAACAGCGCCAGCCCAAAAACGACAAACACCCCGCCGACAATGAGACGGCGCAGGTGCGGAATCGGCTGACGCAACACCAGCAATTGGAAGCCGGTTATCAGGATAATTATCGGCAGTACATCCCGGCCGGTGATAACTAATATTTTACCAAAATCAATCAAAAAAGTCATAATGTTAATTCATTATTCACAAGTTTCTAACTAAAAATAATCAGTCCGTAGCCTATAACAAATATAATGGGCATCAGGGAGGCAAAGGCGATGAGCCCGAAGCCGTCCACTAACGGGTTGCGTCCTTTAATGATAGAGGCCAGTCCGACGCCTAAAGCCGCGACTAGAGGAACGGTAATGGTGGATGTGGTGACCCCGCCGGCGTCATAGGCGATGCCGATGATCTCTGCCGGTGCAATTGTGGTCATTAACATTACAATCCCATAGCCGCTGATGATCAGGTAATGAAGGGGCCAGCCGCGGAGAATTCGCAATACGCCAATCAGGATGGCTATTCCCACGGAAAAGGCTACGGATAATCGCAGTCCCAGGGCATAGTTTTTTTGAGATGCTTTGTCTGAATCAATGAGATTGCCCTGCATGGCAATATCGGCCGCTTCCTGTGAAACGGCAATAAGCGCGGGTTCCGCCACTGTGGTTGAAAAACCGAGTGCAAATGCAAAAAACAACAGCCAGAAGACGCTTCCCTTCCGGGCCAGGGCATGCGCCATTGCCTCGCCAATGGGAAACAGTCCCATCTCAAGGCCTTGAACAAAAAGGCTTAACCCGATTATCACAAGAATCGTCCCGAAAATTATCTCGCTCAACTGCGGCAGTGGCTGCCTGAGCACTACAAGCTGAAAAAAGGCAATAACCAGGACGATGGGCAACAGGTCGGTAAAGGCATTCTTTAGTTTTTTCAGGACGACTAAAAGCACCCGGGTGTCTATATTAGCTGTTTTTTTCCGAGTCATAGGCGTTATATGCCTTAAGTATTGATGTCTCCGTAAAAAGTCGGATTAGGGGAGGGTTGTTTTTTTAATATATTGAATTTATTGATGGCAAAAGTCAATAAACAGCCGTTTTTTGACTTTTTACGAATCCATCAAGTATTTATATTAACTTAAAAAACCGGGCCCTTTGGGCCCGGATCTTTATTCCTTTTTTGTCTCCATATTACATATTATATGATAATTTCTTTCTAAGATCAAAGATATTTCAATCAAGATATTTCGATCAAGCATTATATAAAAAGCCGGCGGCATAGCCGCCGGCTTTTATGTAAAATATTTCTTCTTTGAATGCAACGATGATTGATGGCTTTAAAAGCTGATCTTAATGCCGGTTGCCAGTTTATATAAGTCATCGCTTTTATAATTGTCGCTGGCTGCAAGATGATCTGCTCCGTCTCCGGTCACCAGATATGCCGCATCTAATTTTAACTGCACATATTTGTTTAGCTGATACGTATACCACAGGTCAAATTCGTACCCGAGATCATCATCACTTGCATTTGGTTTTAATTCAAGATCTTCTGCTGTCGTTAGA
>JABZFM010000015.1 GCA_014237465.1 Desulfobacteraceae bacterium
TTTAAGGATCAACATTACACATTAGAAATATATCAACGATATGGATATTCGTGAAAATCATTCACAATATCTAATTCCGCATTCGCGGCAGGATGCCGCTCCCACAGTGTTCATTCAAACGAATTTCCAAATGCGGTTACCCTGATAATCCCAGCTGTTCAACTTGACATTGAGTTGGGATTGAACTTATAGTCGTATATATCATTCATTCATTTTCCTTCAATATGATGTGGAGGTGCCCGATGAAGAACCAGCCCATTACCCGAAGAGACTCCCTGAAAAAAATCATTCATTTATCCGGCGGCATCCTGGTTGCCGGAAACCTGCCCTTATCAATCACTACAAAAATGGTAACCGCCGCGGAGACACTTGACAAATGGATCGTCGAAGGCATCGGACAACAATCGGGTTATTCAGTGAAGCAGTTAACTCGAAACGTCTTTGAAACAGCCGGCGGAATGAATCGCTTCATCTCCAGAGGAGACGTGGTGGTTATTAAACCCAATATCTCCTGGGCCCGTGCGCCTCAACTGGCAGCAACGACCAACCCGGAAGTACTGGAAGCTGTTATCGAACTCTGCCAGGAAGCGGGTGCAAAAAAAGTCCGTATTGCGGACCACACCATTCATGACGCCCAGCGATGTTTTGCCGTTACCGGTGCCGGGCAGGTGGCGCAAAAAACCGGCGCAGAACTTATCCATCCCAGATCTTCGATGATGAAAAAAATGAATCTGCACGGTAATCGGCTGGATGTATGGCCGGTGTTTACCCCGCTGGTGGAAGCCGATAAAGTCATCAATCTGCCGGTGGCAAAAGTCCATGGTTTAAGCGGTCTTACCCTGGGCATGAAAAACTGGATCGGCGCGGTCGGCGGCAGACGCAGTGCCCTTCACCAGGATATCCACCTGACCATTGTTGACCTGGCTCAATTTTTCAAACCACACATTACCTTAATTGATGCCACCCGGATCATGATTTCAAATGGCCCGTCCGGGGGCAGTCCGTCAGATGTCAAGGTGGTGAACCGGTTGATCCTGAGCAATGACCCGGTGGCGGCCGATGCCAAGGGTGCTTTGCTGTTCGATAAAAAACCGGAAGATATCGGTTTTATTCACTTAGGGGATAAATGGGGACTGGGAACAATGGATCCGGCCCAATTAAAACAGTATTCGGTGGTCCTGTGAAACCCAGCCATCTGGTCTGGATCCGGCGTTTCTGTCAGGCTTTTTTCCTCTGCCTGTTCATCTATCTTCTGATCGGGACAAAACTCCCCCTGAATGTTTACATGGACTACTCCCTGTCCTTTGCCGAAGCTCAGGACATCCGGATTAAAAGCCCGGTAACCTTCTTTTTTCAGCTGGACCCCCTGGTCTGGCTGTCATCGGTTATTTCCTCTCGCCAATGGATCACGGGATTCGGATGGGCCATAGGTTTACTGGCTGCAACCATATTCTTCGGGCGTTTTTTCTGTTCATTTATCTGCCCGTTCGGAACATTGCATCATATGGCCGGATCGATCAGGCCGTCCCTCAAAGGCAGCTCCATGATCGATGCAAACCAAAAAAACAACAGTCGCCGGATCAAATATTTCCTGCTGATTGCTTTTATCGGGGCCGCTGCTGTCGGCGTGAACTATGCCGGCCTGATGGATCCTATCTCATTTCTGTTCAGAAGCCTTGCGGTTTCCATTCTTCCAGCCATTGGTATCGGTTTAACTGATTTTTTTGAAGCCCTGGCCTTCAGCGATATCAAGGTGTTCAATTATCTGGGATACGGCCTCGAAGCACTGGCAGCCCCTGTATTTGGATATGAAAACAAGGCATTTCAGACCGGGTGGGTCATCGGCTTTTTATTTCTGGTGATCCTGTTTTTAAACCGCATCCGGCCCCGGTTCTGGTGCCGGGTCCTCTGCCCGTTGGGCGCGCTATTAGGCATTTGCTCGAAATTCAACATCTTGACCCTGGCAAAAGATGAAAATAAATGCACCCATTGCGGCGCGTGTGTCAAAAACTGCCAGGGCGCTGCCTCCCCGGAACCCGGTCAAATATGGCAGACCGCTGAATGTTTTTTATGCTTTAACTGCGCCAACTGCTGTCCGGAAAATGCGCTCACCTTTCGTTTCAGAAAATTGACCGAAAAAACCACGAAAACCGATATCGGCCGACGGGCGGTCATGGGCGGTCTGCTGGCCGGTGTTTCACTGCCGCTTCTTGGCCGACTGGACGGGAATTTATCGAAAACTTCAGCCCCGAATTTGATTCGTCCGCCAGGATCGCTTTCGGAATCAAATTTTTTAGACCGTTGCCAGCGTTGCGGTCTGTGCATGAAAGTATGTCCCACCAATGTGATCAACCCGGCACTGAGTGAAGCAGGTCTGGCCGGATTCTGGACCCCGAACCTGATTATGACCCTCGGCTACTGTGAATATACATGCACCCTGTGCACAAGCGTCTGCCCCACCGGCGCCATAAAAGAACTCACTGCAAAAGAAAAGATTAAAACACCGATTCGTATCGGATCAGCTTATGTTGACCGGGGTCGCTGCCTGCCCTGGAACGGCAATACCCCCTGTATCGTCTGCGAGGAACACTGCCCCACATCCCCCAAAGCCATTTATTTTAAAAAAGATGTGATTATCCGGCCGGACGGTCAAAAGATCGAGATTCAGCTTCCCTATGTAGACCTGAAACGATGCACCGGGTGCGGCATCTGTGAATTCAAATGCCCGGTTAAAGGAAAACCCGCCATCCGGACCATTTCAGCCGGTGAATCCCGGTCTTTGGAGAATCAGATTTTATTGTAGAAAAAAAAGTGTGAAGTGACTAAAGGGAATGAAAAATTTGAATGTGCTAACGGTGCTGTAGACCTTAGAAAAAGTTTCTACTTAAAAAATGTGATGAAAATCAGCACTTCTCTGAGGTTGGTACTAACCTCTATCAAGTAGGCCGGGTTTCTTACCCGGCAATCGATTTTATCCATTTGTCAGGATTGGAATCCCGACCTACAATTCTTTAGCGATCAGACCTGATAGGCAAACAATTCCGTATGCAAACAAATAAACGGAACCGTGTCTCCGGCAGCAAATTTTTCCACACCTTCGGGAATAACAACAATCGCATGATTTGTCGCCATGGCAACCAGCCGGCTTTTCAATTTCCGGGGGCAGAGTAAAATGTCAGGCCCGTTTTTGACAATATCGCATTGAACCAGATTGGTCCAGTCCGCCTGGCCGGTAATTTCTTTTTCAAGTTTTCCTTCAAAAGACAGATGCGGGCAACGGTCAGTCCCTGTTATTTTGAATAATGCCGGAAGCACGATCATGACAAACCCGAACATATTTGACGAAGGCCCCCCGGGCAGGCAAAAAACCGGTTTATTATTTAAAAAACCCATTCCCGATGCTTTCCCGGGTCCCATCCGCAAGCGATGAAACACCATTTTACCGCCCAGGGAATCAATAACCGTTGCTATCAGGTCCCGATCTCCTTTCCATGCACCGCCGGAAGTAAGGACCACATCGCATGTTTTATTTAGATCCAGCATGGATTCCGCGATCCGGTCGACGGAATCGACTGCGGAAAGGACACGCACTTCAAACCCCAGCATGGTCAGCCAGGCCTGCTGTAGCCCGACATTACTCGCATAAACTTTGCCCGGGGTCATTGGCTGTCCGGGCATGATGACTTCGCTGCCGGTTGCCAACAATCCGATTATGGGTTTTTTATATACCCTGACGTCAGATACGCCCCCGGCAATCATCAGGCTGATTTGTTGCGGAATCAGTGTTTCCCCTGTTTGCACCAGTGTCTGCCCACACTTTACATCCACTCCCTTTTCCAAAACATTTCTGCCGGGCGCTGCGTCAGCGTGTGCATAGATGAACTCGCCGTTATTTGAAGTGAATTCTTCTATCAGAACCGCCTGTGCCCCTTTCGGCAGGGGCGCTCCGGTTAAAATCCGGATCGTCTCGCCCGAACACAGACGATGACCGGATTGATCTCCTGCAGCCACACTGTCAATCACCATCAATTTGACCGGGTTGTCTTTCGATGCATCCACAATATCGCCTGATACCACGGCATACCCGTCCTTGAGCGATGCGTCGACAGACGGCGAATCGACCACGGCCAAAACATCCTGTGCGACAACCCTTCCGGCTGCCTTTAGAACAGAAATAGTCTCTGCTCCAATGGTTCCTGAATGGGTCATTGACAGCCGCATGGCTTCATGAAAACCGATATCGTATAGCGTCACTTTGATTCCTGAAATAATTATCTTGATTAAAATTTACGGTGATTATTTCACAGTGTGTACTTTTCGTCAATGTTCATCAAACACCATAGATGGGCCAAACATTGAACTTCAAGCTGAGATTTTCCAGGCGGGCATAAAGCCCCCCCCCCTACCGGGTTTAATAAGAATTTTTACAACTCGTTCCCACTCCTTTTGCGGGAATGACATAAAATATGGTTGGGCATCTTGGAAAGTCACTTTTGCCATGATCAACCGCCTTTATTTTTCCGGATAACCTGTGATATCCCTGATTTTTTCATAATAAGGCTTTAACGATTTATACATATTTTTGTAAATCCCGTTATAAATCTCCTGGTAAACCTCAACATTTTGGGGATTGGGTTCAAATACGGTATCATATTTTACCATTGTGTTTATTGCGGCTTCAAATGAAGAATGAATACCCAGCCCGGCAGATGTAACAATTGCCGCCCCCAGTCCTGATGTTTCATGGGTCTTTCCTCTAACCAGGGGAAGATTGAAAATATCCGCGTTGATTTGGCAAATTTCATCACTCTGGGAAGCACCGCCGGCAACCGTCACCTTTTCAACTTTTTCTTTCCCGGCTCTTTCTAATTGTTTCAACCCATCCAATAATGCATAGCCAAGCCCTTCGATCACGGCCCGATAAACATGGGATTTTTTATGGATCGATCCAAACCCGATCATTGCGCCTTTGGCCTCAAGCGTTTTTAAGCCGGGACCCCAGTAGGGCTGAACCACCAACCCCATTGAACCTGCCGGCGCCTGGCCCAAGAGATTATTTAACACCTCTTCGGGTATAATCCCTTTTTCTTCTGCCTCAAGTATTTCCTTGTATGCAAACTCTTCCTTGAACCAGGTCACCATCCAGTAACCCCTGTAAACATCGATTTCGAAATTATAATGATCCGGGATTGGTGCCGGATAAGGGGGTAAAAAGCGACGCGGTTCAAAAAACTTTTTTGATGTGGTTTGAACGGTAGCGATCGTTCCAAAACCCAGATTCGCCATTTTTTGATTAACCACGCCCATCCCGATCGTCTCGCATCCTCTATCTGAACCACAGGCAATGACCGGAATGCCCTCAGAAATTCCGGTTAGTTCCGATGCTTTTTTTGTTATTTTACCTAACAGCTCCCCGGGAGTTACGATATCAAGCAGTTTTTCCTTTTCTATCGGACACAACGAATAGTTCAACTCTCCTTTTGAGCTCCATTTCATTTTTTTGTAATCAAAGGGAACATGCCCGATTTGTGAAGCCACTGAATCTGCAAATTGTCCCGTTAATTTAAAGTTTAAAAACCCTGAAATCTGCATATACTTGTAGGTTTTTTCCCATATTTCCGGTTGATTCTGCCGAATCCAGTTGCATTTTGAATCTTTCTGAATTTTATCCAGTACTTCAGCCATTCCAACTGCCTTAAGACCTAGCTTGATCAGCACATTGGGGAAATATACCTTTTTTGCTTTTCTCTGATCCAGCCAATGTATGACGGTGCGAAGCGGATTCCCATCCTGATCGACATTCACCCAGGTATCCCTGATGGTAGTCACCCCAACACCCTCAATTTTTCCAAAGGCGTCGGGATTTTTTTCCTTTAACGATTTACACGCATTGCACAGGCTTTGCCAGTAAATTTCAGAATCCTGTTCCGCCCATCCGGGTTTGGGACTGAAATAAGGATCATATTTTATTTGGACCCTTTCAATAAGATCCCCATTCTGACTGTATAGAAGAGCCCTTAAGCTCTGCGTACCGCAATCGATTGAAAGAATAACTTTTTCCATTGGACACCTCCTAACCCGAACAAGTTAAAAGTGATCTAAAGTTGTGGTTAATGCATTCGGTCACGCGGAACGCGTGATCAAATTTCAATAAACAGCAACCCTCTTAGCATCTATTTTATTAATTTTCAATAAGTTAATACAGACCGACGTAACTTTTCAATAAGTCCGGGCGATAAATGTGCGTTCATATATAATCCATGTAGCGGAAGGCTTTAGCCTTCCATAAGCCAATTATAGATGGAGGCCTAAAGGCCTCCGCTACAACGCCCTGATTTATTGAGAACATACAGACCGGCAAGAGCGGCGGACACAGTTAATCGATTCCTGGTTACTTTTTCCGGTTTAAATAACAGACGATTTCGGCAGGAAGCCATCGCGGTGAGAGCCGCACCGAAAAGGCCAGCAGTTTGTTGAAGAAACCGGGGATGACGATGCATTTCTTTTTTATTAAACCGGCATAACCGGCTGCTGCCACATCTGCAGCGCTCATGAGCCACGGGCTCTTTGCCACGTTGGTGCCGATCATGTCATTTCGTTCAAAAAATTCGGTCTGCGTGGGACCGGGGCACAGCGCCGTGACCGTGACGCCGTCTTTTCGTAGTTCACTGTTCATAGCTTCTGAGAGCATCAACACGTAAGCTTTGGATGCATAGTAAGAGCCCAGCAGGGGGCCGGCCTGAAAAGCGGCGGTTGATGCCACATTGAGTATGCTGCCGGCGCCTTTCTTCACCATGTCCGCGCCAAACAGTTTACACAGCACGGTCAATGCGGTGATATTGACCTGTATCATGCCCATGTGCCGCCGAACACTGAAATCGGTAAATCGGCCGTAAAGTCCAAAGGCGGCGTTGTTGACCAGCACATCGATGACGATGCCCATAGCGGCAATTTCATCATAGAGGGCCTGTGGCGCAGTGGGCTCGCAAAGATCCTTGGGTATCACTGTTGCCTGAAGATAATGTTTGTTTTCCAACTCTCTTGCGACCTGTTCAAGCTTTTGCCTGTTTCTGGAAACCAGCACGATATTATAACCGTTTCCGGCAAAAACCTTGCACAGTTCAAGCCCGATACCCGCCGAAGCGCCGGTGATCAACGCTGTTTTACGCATCATCAACGCTGTTTTACGCATCATCAACCCCTTTCGTTAGGGGGCCAAGCCTGCTCTTGACTCATTTAAAATTTTAGCAAGAGCCAATTTGACCTCAATTGTAGTTAATTGGACTATTTGACTTGTGAAAAACGCGATTTTACTTTCGACCAATGGTGCTTATCCAACGGCTGTACGTCTTCTTCAAAGTACCGATGGAAACACCCTGGCAACTGGTGATAATCAACGTCCTTTATGGTATCAGAGAAGTCTCTGGCATTATAAGTATTCCAAAATAGGATCACTTCATTTATTAAGCCGTGGTTTCTAACGCGATCTATAAGTGCTGCCATTGCTTTACCTGTATAGGTGCCGTCTAATCTGATTTTCTCGGATTTTGCAACAAGGTTCACCGCTGCCATCCCCTGGTCAGTGAAACGTGCATATTGCTCTCCAAAGAAATTATGTATAATATCAACTTCGTCATCGGCAATCTTCACATGTGGAAAAGAAGGGTCAAGCGAACGAATCAACGCCAGGGTTTTTCTGAAAAGCTTAATAAACTTTTCTTTATTTCCAAATTTGTCGTCAACCACCCGCACAGAAACAACGTGAGTTTTGAGCCCGGCAGCCCTAAGCCCGATCAGCAGGCCGACTGCAGTCCCCATGGTACCTAAGGGCACAAAAACCTGATCAGGTTCAGGGAGTAATCCCCTTTCAATCTGCTCTTTGAGTTCAAAACCGGCGTTCACATAGCCGACTGCTCCTATAGGCGATGATCCGCCGGGCAATATGATATACGGAAATTTTCCGTGTCTTAAAAAACGCCCAAACAGCCGGACTAAGGTCGGCATATACATTGCCAATTCATTTTTATAATGGTGAAGTTCGGCACCGCAAACATGGCTATATTGAAGATTACGACGAACATATTGGGCATTGGGCTGCGCTAAAAGCATGGATAAGCATTTGAGTTTCATTTTATATGCATAGACTGCTGTGGCAAGGGCATGATTGGACCCTGCAAAGCCAAAAGTAAGGACCTCTTTTGCCCTCTTTTGAAGGGCATCAGCTAAAATGAACTCAAGCTTACGTATTTTATTTCCACCATATAGAGAGCCGCTTAATCCATCGTGTTTTAAATACAGATGGTCAACTCCGATTTCCATTCCTAATTTACTCAGATGCTCTATAGGGGTTGGCAACTCTCCCAATGAGACATAAGGGATTTTTTCCTTTAATGAAGGATATTGTGCAAATAATGGGATCATATTGCATCTTTCCTAATTCTTCATCGAAATTTACAGGATGTGCGGCATAATGTGGTGTTGTTTTGATACGCTTGTTAAATGCAACGACAAAAGCCAAAAATTAATTGTATTTTGGTTTGAGCTTTAAAAGCAATACGTAATATCCAACCGATGCTGCTGCCCAGACTATCTGCATAAGCCATGTAATATTATGCCCATTGAATTGAAATATGACGGGGTTCCACCAGTACTGTATAAAAGCCCATCCATCATTAAGAGTGCTGGAAAGTTCAACAAGCAATTCGGAGGCTTGTCCCCAAATCAGGAGTACTAACATTTCTGACCATCGGAAATGTTGAAAAAAAGGCTTGCGACATATTCTATATACCAGCCAAACGCCTGTCACGAAAATTAATCCATCCCACAAGGAATGGGATATCATGAATACCAGATAATGAGCAATCAACGGGCGGGTCCATGTAACAATAGGTACAGAAGTAGATTCGCCGCTCAGAACGAATATTGGAATTTCCCATGTTAATCCGACCAGGACTCCAATCCAGAAAAAGTGCCATACGAATTTTTCGATACGTCCGGTTTTATATAAAAAACAAAACAGGAACGGAGAAGAAAAACCGATCAGCAAATCAAGGTAATAATAAGCTTCTTTGAAAATTTCGAGCATGTAATTCCTACTTAAATTGAAATTGGCTATTGGATCACATAACGGCGGCGGTCAGTGAGGAGGAATGGGGCCATTACATTGATTTGTGATTAAAACCATTTTGAGTTTTGAAAAAGCGTTTAAACCAATAGCGCCACTTTACTTGTCAAAGGACGATAGCGCTCTTCTTGCGATCTCTTCACCCCATTCCTGAACAAAATGCCCGGCTTCAGAATGTTCATATGGTTCGGGACAACTCCGTATGTCATTACGAAGTGCCTGCATCACCAGAGGACCAAGCACCGGGTCCTTCATGCCGACAGCCATAAATACCGGTCCCGTCCATTTATCGCATAGCCATTCGCGGGCGTTACGCGACAGCGCCGCACCGGGCGCATCCGGTCGACCAGGAACTATTTCTGGAAAACGGCGCACACCGGCCTTGTACCGAATATCTGGAAATGGCGCTTCGTAAGCAGCACATTCTTTTTCCGACAGATGCGGACACGTTAGCTTCAGCAGCTGCCCGGCGGACATATCAGGATTCTTACTGACCCAAGCGCGCCAATCGAGAAACCCTTTAGAAAGTTTAACGTCTCCGGTGCCGAGGGTTGTGTTCATGACCAGCAGTCGGGAAAACCTATCTGCCATGTCCATGGGCAAAGTGAGCCCAAGAATTCCGCCCCAGTCCTGGCAAACAAGGGTAATGTTCTTGAGATCTAAATATTCAATAAACGCAATCAGCGCGTTACGATGAAAGTCAAAAGTATACGCAGCTTCGTCCACTGGCTTGTCCGAACGCCCGAAACCGAAAAAATCAGGGGCTACCACCCGATTACCCGCAGCCGTGAAAATCGGGATCATCTTCCGGTAAAGGTAGCTCCACGTTGGTTCGCCGTGTAGGCACAGGAAGATATGGTTAGCATGTTGAGGGCCTTCATCCACGTAATGCATCCGCAAACCTTCAAAGCCTTTCAAATCATCGATGTAAACTGGATCATAAGGAAAACCCGGAAGATCGACAAATCGTTCTTCCGGAGTTCTTAATACTTCTGCCATGGTAACGCCTCCTTTTAAGATGTGAACGTCCTGCGTGAGTCAGCTTGGTGGGTGAGACGAACTTACACAAAAATAATAAACTTTCGGCTACCGAAAACGTAGGAAAAAGCGCTACCCATCAAGCCGGTCTCTACGCAATTGTTAAAAATTGTTTCTCCCATATCTGAAAAGGCAAATAGACAACATCTGAAATAACTGTCTTATATCTATTGTTCACTGGTTTTTAAAAATTCCAGGATTATGGGATTAACACGATCACTACATTCCTGATGGGAGTTGTGACCGCAATTTTGTAATGTAACTAAACGTGAATTGATAATTTTCTCGTGAAGTCCGGAAGCATTCTCAAGAGGAAGCCATTCGTCCTGTTCCCCCCATATTATCAGCAAAGGCATTGAGGTCTGGTGATAGTTTTTTGACATGCGATCAAACTCAGAAGAAAAGCACTGATTTGATAATGAAGCCGGACTATTTGAAATAACTACCTATTTTCAGATAGATAACCAGAAAACAGACTTGAAATAGACGGCCGATTTTATATCATTGCACGCAGCCGAAGGCCAAGTTGAAGGGCGGGCTTTCTTTTGCTACGTTTCTTTACCCGCCCAAAAAAAGTAGAAAGTAAGTAGGCACCCATTAAAAAATATATCAGCTGGATAACGTTAATTACACAAACTGACTTCTCTTTAACCGCTATTTCGTTTTTGGTGGATTACGCTTCGCTAATCCACCCTACGGTCCGGCAGCAATAATAAAATCAGGTCTACATTCCTGACAGCATAAAATAAAAATTGAAAACCTGCCCCTCCTATGTCAACGCACAATTCAAGACACTATGCTTCCTCTCACCGACCCTTTTTACGCTGGCCAAATCCCAAAGCGAGCGCTCCGCCTGTTTTTCGGCAGGTATCCACACAATCGCCGCAATTGGTACACTCTGCTTCGATTCTGCTATTTAAGCGCCTGGGGTCCAGATCAAGGGAACAGGCTTTTTGGCATGGACATGGCGCCTTGCTTCCAACACACTTTTCTTTTTCGAAAACGACTTTAAGCCGAAAGGGGTTGAACTGCTTGGCAACAATCAGAAGAACGGATTGCGGACAAATCCAGCGGCACCACAAACGGGTACGAAATAAAAATTCCACCAGCAAAATTGTCCCGATAAACCAGATTACAGCGGACAAATATTTTTGAATAAAAAAATACTGAAAAATATTCGAATACTGAAACGGCAGGGACATCAGGTTTAAAACCGGTGAACTGCAAAAACCGCATACAAACAAAAAGCCTGCGCAAAAAACAACCGCTTTAACCGCAAACCCGTTTTTGAAAATTTTACAAAGGCTGGATTTCCAGGGCCAAACCCGGCAAGCGAGACTATTGACCAGTTCCGACAACAATCCAAAGGGACAAATCCAGGAGCAGAAAACAGTCCCCAGACAAAATGCAATAACCAAAACCATACCGGCGCTGATCAAGAGCCCGACCGGTAGATACTGGTTCTTAACGATCACCTGTAAAACAGCGAGGGGGTCTGAAAATGTCAAACTGCCGACATGGATGTTTAAAAAATTCCCCCAGATAAAACTGAACCCTTCGGCGTTCAGTATGGGAAGCATAATAAAAAAAACAGCGACACCTGTTTGTATTGTTCGCCGCCAAATGCGAATATCAATTTTCTTCATCCAGTGCCTCCGGCACCGGTTTTATCGACGTCACGAACTGACACTGCAAGTTGATGCCCGCAAACGCGATTGTCTCTTCATATCCGATTCCAAATGACACTTTTTATATTTTTTCCCGCTTCCGCACCAGCATAGATCGTTACGTCCCAGCTTGGGAATGGTCTCGGGCTGCTTCACGCCGAATAATTTATTTAAAATTCCCATAATCTCCCTTACAAATCAAATGCGAAATTTACGTGTCCGGGTTTATTCGCTTTGTTGAGCGTTACTATCCCATGTTCGATTACCAGTAGTTACAAATGGTATAAGACAGGGGATTACCCAAAAAAAAGATGTCCATTTCAATCCAATGCTGTCCAACCCACCATAAAGATAAATACACAAAAAAATAGAAATAAAAAACAATAAATAAATTGGTAACATTAATTTCCAGTATTTTGTATGTGGATGTCTCCAGGGAGCCGTCGCAACAATGGTTGTAATCGCGACAATAAATACCATTATTCCTATCATTCCATTGCTAATTTTGTTTTGAAATACCCAGACGATAGATAGCAGCCCCAACCAAATAAAACCACCGGACCATCCACCGATCCAACCCATTTTTTCGCCTTTGCGATTCATCATTTTATCCTTGGCTGTCGATTAAATGCTTCACCCTTTTTTCAATTTCATCACGAACATCTCTTACAAATTCAATGGGCTTGCCGGACGGATCCGGCAAATCCCAGTCTTCATATTCTACTCCGGGAATAAACGGGCATTCTTCACCGCATCCCATGGTGATAATCATATCCGGTTTTGTTACAGATACAACATCATCAATTGATCGTGGATTTCGAAACGCCACATCGATTCCGGATTCCCGCATAGTTTCTTCCATGACTGGATTAATTTTTTCCGCAGGACGGGTTCCTGCGCTTAACGCATCAATTTTTCCTCCGGCATGATACCGGGCAAAGGCCCTGGCCATCTGGCTCCGGCCGGCATTCTCCCGGCAGGCAAACAATATTTTTTTTCTGGTTAGAAATGGGACAAGGCGATCCACTTCCTTTTTTATATCTTCCATCACGGTTTCATGCTTTTCCATATCGCCAAAATCTTCAATCCGACGATAGGTAAGTTTTCCGTGAAAGTCCGCACCAATTGCATCAAAAAAATATTTGGCTGTTAAAATCATCCCTTCAAACAGGTTCTTTCCACTGGTCGCCCCGACAGCCAGTAAAATCCCCTTTCGATCCGGACGACCGGGATCGGTCAGGCCCAGTTTGTATTTTCGTGACCAGAGGGTCTGGCTTCTGTCAATTAATGCTTTCAACTGGGCGGTGGCATTGTAAAAGTAGATGGGTGTTGCAGCTACAACCACATCTGCCCGACGGATCAGTCCAAAAATTTCTTTGGTCATGTCATCATCTTTGATGGAGCAGAACCCTTTTCTTTCACAATTCGCGCACCCGATACAGGGTTTAATGTTTTTATCCGGCACATGAATCGCAAGTGTTTCCGCACCTCTTTTTTGGGCCTCATCCAAAAAAGCAGACAGCAGATAATTAGTGTTTCCTTTTTTCCGCGGACTTCCCTGTAGGCCCAGTACGAACATAATAAACTCCTTTGATGGCTTCGTAAAAAGTCCAACTTCTGCGTTGCGCTGCATCCTTCGTTTCTTCATAGTACGAAAAGTACGAATCATCACTCAGGATTTGCGCGCCTTGAATTTGGAACTTTTTTCTTTGCCATTACAAATCGACTTTTATGAAACTGTCAAAAATTAATTTAACTGGTTGTCCATTTTAGTTAAGTTGCACTCAAAATCCCCCTAAATCCCCCTTCAAAAAGGGGGACTTTAAGCTCCTCTCTTTATCAAAGAGGGGTTGGGGGAGATTTATTTATAAAAAATCGGCTGCATGTTACGAAAACTTAATCAAAGCAGATAACCATAATAATTTACTTTTCTTTCCATATTTTGACCAACGCCTCTTTTGCCAGTAAACCGACTGTCACCGGTTTGAGCTGAAGGTCAGAGAAAAATAAAATCTGCGCCTTGTCTTGGGTCAGACACTCAAGGGCTGCTGCGGCCGTCAGGCTTTTTAAGTTACCCAGCGCCCAGGCGGCATACCCGCGATGAATCGCATCTCCTGATTCAAGAAAAGGAAGCAGAAATGAATCCGTTTCTGTTAATTTTTCCGGATACACCTCTGCCAGCCGGCCGATACACCAGACAACACCCCGCTGGAGCATTTCGTATTCCAGAAAATTTTCATCCGGCCGGATATATGACCGGAGTATACTGGAAAATTCATCCGCCAGCCCGGGGTGAAGCGCCATGATTTCTCCCATGGCCTCGGCAGACCCCCAGCCGATACCGCCGGACTCATCGTTTAAATTCCACATTAAGCGGCGCATGATAACGCGGGCCGATTCCATGTTTTCATCGGCAAGCCTGGAGACAACACGCCCCATGGCGGCAATTGACCGCCATTTTATGATTTCCTCTTTGCTGTAAAAAAAGGAGAATAAAAAATTCACGCTCAGACGGGGCGGATATTGAAAGATGGCTTGAAGGGATGTTTCAAAATCTTCTGCCTGCAACAGCGCTTTGATGTGTTTCTTTACCCGTCTGCCTTTTAATTCCACCACACTCCTGCGCAGATCATTTGGATTCTTTTTTTGCGTGCAGCTTTCGTAAAGTATCTGCCAGTTCTTCTATTTCACCCAGGTCCTTTGTCATCATGGCCCAGCCGTACCAGTACGCATAATCCGGGTTAACATGAAAGCATCCCTGGTAAGTACGCATGCGATGCTTCATATACATCTGGAAAAGGACCTGGTCGATATGGGACATATGATCCAGGCTTTTTCCGTTGGTGCGCAAAAAATACATGAAATCCGGATATGCATATTCATATTCAGCCGGTTTTTTGATGATCCCGTCCGCATAAAGCGCGGCGACAATATTAATTGCTTTTGCCATCAGGCGGTCTGCCTTTTGCAACAGGTCATCGCCCATTTTTAACTGGGTTGCTCCGTATGTTTTTGAATGGCACTGGCCGCAGGTTTTGATCATCTTATTGCGTTCATTCTGCCAGTCTTCTTCGGTCAGGCGGGCCATATCCAGCTCTTTGATCACTTCCAGGCGTTTGGTGGGTTCACCTGTTTTGGGATTCAGCACCCCGAGAGCCTTTAAAATGGTTGTGCGGTCTTCTGCCCATTGTTTGTCTTCCGGCATTGGCAGCCGGACGCCGAAAAACCCCCATGCGGTCCTGTTGGTATGGGTGCCGTTGGGGAGATGACAATCCTGGCATGTCGGGGCAGTAGCATTTTCCGGCAGGCGGCCCTGCTCTTTCGCAAACCAGCGGGTGCCGTGCTTGGCACTGCTCCACATCTCCCACTGGGGATGGTCATATCCCATGTGGCACTGCTGGCAGGCCCTGGGGTCCTGGGCCTCGGATTTGGCAAACGTATGCCGGGTGTGGCACTCATCGCAGGAATTATTTTGATACCGGTATCCCTTTTCACTAAGCGCCTGTTTCTCAGAATCGGTCTTTACGCCCATATTATGGCACCCGCCGCACCCGCGCCCGCCTTCCATGAGTTCATCCGGTTCCAGATGCGTCACCGGCATGGCGTTCATGGACTTCCAGCCATGATTGTGCTTGCCTTTTTGAAACTGTTCAAACTGATCATAGTGGCAGTCACCGCACACACTTTCATCCGGCATCACGGCAAGATTAGCGTTTTTTACGCTCTGGTGTTCCGTGCCGTGACAGACCGAGCAGTCAACCCCTATCTCCGCATGGGTGCTGGTTTCCCAGTCAGTCACATGGCCGGGGGTGACTCTTCGATGACATTTGATGCAGTTGATTTCTTCTTCAGCAGCAATGCAATTTTCCACGGCAACAATCAGGGTCCCCAAAACAAGGATTATTGAAACGACAACCGGCATCAATTTCATGAAATTTCCTTCCTTTAAATTTCTTCCCACATGATACAGTCAGCAGGACAGTTTCTGATGGCATCATCCACCTCTTCTTCAGGATATTCATCAAGATCTAATACCCGAACATACCCGAGATCGCTTATGTGGAATACGGACGGGCTGACTTCCTCACAAATCCCGCATAAAATACAGTCACTGAGTTCCACAACCGGAATTTTCATTGATAGTTACCCGTCGTTCACGTAACTTCTCAATAAGGCGTTTTTGTCGGGTTACGTCCGGCATTCAACCTTGTGTGTGCTGTACTGTTTTCTACTATGTTTCTCGGGGGGTTGAGTGCCGGACTAACCCGACCTACGAATGTTCCTCTGCCCAGACTTATTGAGAAGTTACTCGTTCACCGCCTGGCCGATTTTCCGGCCGAATTCAACGCAGGATTCTATTCCCTCATCATCCGGAACATACTGGATACGGAGATTGGGTTCAATGATGTCAAACTTCATGGCTTCAAGTTCCGCTTTTACCAGCTTAATCGATTCGCCACTCCAGCCATATGAGCCAAATGCCGCCCCAATCTTGTTTTTGGGTTTTAATCCTTTCATATACGTCAATGTATCACTAACTGTGGGAAACATACCATTATTTAATGTCGGTGACCCGACAACAACGGCTTTGGCATCGAGCACCTCAGTCATGATATCACTTCGATGGGAACTGCGGATATGAATGGGTTTTACGGAAACACCTTCTTTGGAAATGCCGTCGGCGATGGCTTCTGCCATCTTTTCCGTGCTATGCCACATGGTATCATACACAACAATGGCCTTTTTCTCCGGAATCTGCTGGCTCCATTTAACATAGGCTTCAATTATTTTACCCGGATCTTTTCGCCAGATCACCCCGTGGTCCGGGCAAATCATTTTGATTTTAAGCCCTATTTCCTGAACATGCTCTAAAAGTTTAAGTGTCTTTGGAGAATATGGCATCAAAATATTGGCATAATATTTTTTTGCCTGTGCCATGATGGTATGGCCGACCACATCATCAAACATTTCATAACCGGCATAGTGCTGACCAAATGCGTCACTCGAAAAAAGAATTTCATCTTCCTTGACATACGTAAACATGCTGTCCGGCCAGTGAAGCATCCTGGTTTCGAGAAATGTCAGGGTCCGGCTTCCGATGTTTAAATCTTCGCCGTTTTCAACAGCGTGATAATTCCACTGCTGCTTAAAATGCTGCGACAGATTTTTCAGTCCCATTTTCGAACAATAAAGCGGTTTTTGCTCTCCAATAAAATGCATAATTCGCGGCAGGCCCCCGGAGTGATCCATTTCCGTATGGTTACTGATTACGATATCAATTTTCTTTGGATCAATAATTTGTGAAATATTATCGAGCAGCTGGTCTTCATATCCTTTTTTCACCGTATCAATGAGGACAACTTTTTCATCAACAATCAAAAACGCATTGTAACTTGTACCCTTTTCTGTTGAGTACCCATGAAAATCTCTTATATTCCAGTCAATCACGCCAACGCTATAAATTCCTTTTGCAATTTCAACAGGCTTCATTCCACCTCCTCAGATTCAACTATTTAAATTTCTGCCCTATAGCCTTTCCATAATCCTGACATGCCTTTAACCCTTCATCTGTTTCAAGAACGGCATCTTTTAAGCTCAGTGCCCCCATGTCCACCATATCCATCTTAAATACGTAATTCATAGTGTCAAAAAGCATTGGCGCTGATTCCCCGCTATGGGTATACGGCCCAAAAGCCCCTCCCATCTTCCCAAGCAAATTCGTCTTTTCCGCCAAAAAAAGGAATGTTTTCATGCCGCCGGTCATATCCCTGTGGTAAGTGGGGCAACCCAACACATACCCGTCAAAGCCTGATAAATCCTTAGTATTCTTCAGATCTGAAATTTTTTTAATGACTGCTTCGTTACCGGAGAAACGAATCCCTTCGGCAATATATTCCGCCATCTTTTCAGTATTTCCCGTCCTGCTTACAAAAGCAATCAGCACTTTCTTCATCTTCTACTCTCCTCTTTTTATTTTAAAAAACCTTTAAACCAATAATATATTATTCTTCTTTTATAAAATCGTCTTTCGCAGCGCCACATACCGGGCATTCCCAGTCATCGGGTATATCATCAAACGATGTTCCGGGATCTATGCCATTGTCGGGATCTCCTGCTTCAGGATCATACACATAACCGCAAATCTCACATACATACTTATCCATTATCTCCTCCTTTAAAATTTAATCATTATTGTTTTTAATCTGTAAATTTGTTTTATTTTGAGCGCACATGGCACTGGGTACACTTGACAGGTCCTGCTTTTTGGCCGGCCGCTTTTCTCTCTTTATGGCACTTGAGGCAATTTGAATTCATCACCTGCTGTTTTTTTAATTTTTCCTGGGTGATCATTTCCTTTATGATTCCGTGCTGCTTTGGAAATAAATCATGGCAGGCATTACAATTGTTTTCCAGAACCGTCTGATGCATTTGGTGGGGAAACGTAACCTGGGGCATCCTGCCCTTCTCCAATATAATGATTTCATCACCAAAATCATCGTGATCTTCATGGGCGTATGAAAAAACTGCTAAAAAAACAAAAAATACAACAATGAGCAGACAGACTAATTTTTCCCTCATGTTTATCTCTTCTCCCTTTCCCATCTATAACCTGCGTTTTTCACGCGCCGAGTTTGCCGCAGATGCAAGGCGCAGGACATGAAGCCGTAATGAGCTACTGCGATTGTCCTGCAACACTGCAGATGCGGTAAAATCGGCTCTCGTGAAAAATGCAGGTCAATATGCTTCTTCATAATCCAGATCGTCTACTGAAAGTTTGTCCTTAAACATATAAAAAGCCCAAGCCTGATACCCGATAACAATGGGGATAAATATAAGTACGACAATCAGCATGATTGTTAACGTCAATTGACTTCCCGACGCATTATGCGCGGTTAAAGAATAGATTGAATCTATGTTTGAAGGGAACATGTTCGGGTACAGTCCGATAATACAAAAAAACGTCGCGCTGACAATGGTCAGGGCCGAGGCAAACCAGGCTTTAAAATATGCCTCTTTTAGCAGAAAAAATTTAACGCCCAATAACGATAAAACCGTAATCAAGGGAACAATAAAAAGTATCGGATGGGCCAGATAATTAGCATACAACGGCGTATAAAAATACGTTGCAATTAAAAACAAAACCGAAATCCCAAGAAGACCGAACCATATGCTGTTTGCTGCAGACACCGAACGGTCGTGTAACTGACCGGGTGTTTTAATTGATAACCACAATGCACCGTGTTCAAGAAACCAAAGCAGAAAAAGTACGCCCCCTAAAATGCCATATGGATTTAACAAATATATCAGATTGCCATGGTATCCGTTTTGATCCAAAGGGAGTCCCTGAAAAATATTGGCAAACGCCACGCCAAAAAGAATAGCCGGGACCACGCTGCCGATAAAAATACAGGTATCCCACAACTTTTTCCATGCCGCCGACTCGATCTTTCCACGAAATTCAAATGAAACTCCCCGGATAATCAGGGCAAACAAAATCAGCAGCAACGGCGTATAAAACGAAGAGAACATTACGGCGTAAACCTGTGGAAAAGCAGCAAAGGTCACACCCCCGGCAGTAAGCAGCCACACTTCATTACCATCCCATAAGGGCCCGATAGAATTGATCATCAGGCGTTTATCAGTATCATCTTTACCCAGGAAAGGCAATAACGCCCCCACACCAAAATCATATCCATCTGTCATAAAAAATAAAGCCCATAACAGGCCCCACAGGAAAAACCATATAAATTGCAAAATGAATTCCATTTTTAACCCCCTGTAAAAGCTCGGATCACTATTTTATGTAAGATAATTCGTAATAACTCTGCAGACAGGCTGAAGGTATAAAAACTGCGGCACAGCCCTTTATATCTTTACCTTCTGCCCTGAACCCTGATCCCTGAACCCTGAACCCTGATCCCTCTTTATTCCAAAACCGGTCCTTTTTTCGCATTTATAACGATCAAATAAAAACCAACGGCCCCCAGAAATGAATAGAGCAGTATAAAAGCGATCAAAGAAAATAATACTTGAGAACCGGCAATCGGAGACGCGGCATCCGAAGTTTTCATCAATCCATATACAATCCAGGGCTGACGCCCGACTTCCGCCAGAACCCAGCCGACCTCTATTGCGATATAGGGCAATGGGATGGATAAAAGCATGATTTTAAGATAATTCGGACTTTCCAGAAGACGGTTACGCTTAAACCAGCCAATCAGTGTCAACAGAATAAACAAGGTGCCCAGTCCGACCATGATGCGAAATGAAAGAAATGTTAACAAGACCGGAGGGCGTTCATCTTTTGGGATATCTTTAAGTCCTGTTACTTCGGCATTAAAATCATGGTGACTCAGAAAGCTGAGAAGGCCCGGTATGGAACCGATCTCGATCAAGTTCTTTTCATTTTTTTCATCCGGAATTGCAATTAGATGTATGGGGGCACGGGTTGTGGTTTCCCAGTGAGATTCCATGGCCGCAAACTTTGCCGGTTGGACTTCAGCGACATGAACGCCGTGCATGTCCCCTATGACTGCTACAAAAAGAGAACTTACCAAACCAAATACAAGCGCAATCTTAAATGAACGGGTAAAAAATTCAATATGCTGTTTTTTCAACAGATGATATGCGCTGATGCCCATAACAAAAAAAGCGCCCAACACATAGGCGCTGCTCACCATATGAAAAAACTCAAGGATACCGAATTTGTTTGTAACAACTGCCGTAAAACTATCCAATTCCGCCCGACCGTTTCGTATGACATACCCGACCGGATGCTGCATCCACCCGTTGGCCATCAGAATCCATATTGAGGACAGGGTACCTGCAAAAGCAATCAGCCACATGACCGTGGCATGGGCTTTTTTCGAGAGCTTTTGCCAACCGAAAACCCAGATCCCGATAAGCGTGGATTCAAGAAAAAAAGCGGCCGTCGCTTCAATGGCGAGAAGTGAACCAAAAACATCTCCGACGTAGGCAGAGTATCTCGACCAGTTGGTGCCGAACTGGAACTCCAGTGTGATACCGGTCACCACGCCAAGGGCAAAGTTAATTAAAAACAGTTTGCCCCAGAATTTTGTCATGGACAGATAGGTTTCATCACCGGTACGGACATATTGAGTTTCCATGTACGCGATCAGGACGGAAATCCCTAACGTCAAGGGAACAAACAGAAAATGAAACATGGTTGCTGCGGCAAACTGCAGCCGTGAAAGGAGCACAACATCCATATGACTCTCCTCCTATATAAATTTAAAATTCATAACATTGAAGTATCAGGATCTATGCGCTGCCTTCCAGTGTACACTGGGTAAAATCGATCTCTTGTCCGCATTTGGCACATGTATGCTTTTTATCAAATTCATCGGAAAAGATCTCTTTTGCCTCTCCGCAGCTCGGGCATTTACAACTAAAAGATTTGAGATTTTTAAACTGCTCATATCCGGGACAATGTTGCGGTGTTGTCATGATATCCCCCTCAAAATTTAATGTTTATAACTTGCCGGCAATTTCACGTCCGTAATCCTGGGCCATATTAATGCCGCCACCGAGTTGACTTGATTTAAGCATTAACGGCCCGCCGACCATATCCATCTGAAAGATGTTCTTCATCGTATCATAAATTCGTTCAGGTGCTTCGCCGCTCCACCCGAAGGCACCAAAAGAACCACCGATTTTATTTACAAGGTCTGCTTTTTCAGCCAAAAAAAGAAATGTTTTCATCCCCTGCATCATATCCCCGTGATAGGTGGCGGATCCGAAAACATATGCTTCATAACCACTTAAGTCTGCTTCGGATTTAATGTCCTTGACATTGGCAACTTGAACTTCATGACCGGAAAATCTTAACCCTTCAGCAACTATTTCACCAATTTTCTGGGTGGATCCGGTCCTGGTCGCATATACAACAAGTGCTTTAGCCATCACTTATTCCTTTTTGAGTGTCACAAAGATTCAAATTCTGTCATCCGTCCCTTTGTCCGCACAATCCGGCGTATAACAGGTATTGTCGACAAATTCACATTTCTGTTTGCAGGAAGGGCATTCATTGGGTGGTATATCCGCTTCAAGCGTGTACCCGCAGTTTGAACATTTCCAGCCAGGCATTAAAATTCCTCCTTAACAGGTTGTGTTAACTTGCTTTCCAGTGTCCATGGAGATTGCAGTATTCACGGGCGATAATCTGGTTCGCAGTCACTTTAAATTCCGCTTCCGGTGAATCACCGGGATTTAAATACTGCCTGTAAATCTTACCGTCAGCGATAATTTCAATCCACTGGATAAAATGTTTTTCTTCCATGGGATGGGCTACTTCACCGACTTTGACTTTGACCCCGCCATCGATTTTTTCAATGACCGGAACATGCTTTTCTTTTGCCGCATCCACCGTATTTTCCACAAGCAGGGTCATGGGCTGGCCGCAGCAGACCAGTTGCCCGTCGCTGCCGAACAACACTTCAACAATATTGCCGCAAAGATCACATTTATAAACTTCAAGCCGTTGTGCCATTTTGGTTTCCTCCTTAATAATGGATTAAATTAATTTAATTATTTATACGCCAGTAATTCTCTGCCAAGAATACGGATATGAGACATTTCCTCCTTGATAATATCATCAATTCTTGTACTGCCTAATTTACCGGGAACCAGATCCTTCATCCCTAAGTAAAAAACGATGGAGTCCTTTTCCGCGGTAATGGCTGACTTTAGAATTTCTTTCATAGATGATGTATCGATATCTTTTTCAAAAAACACCTTGGTGTCAACAAGCGCCTTAATGTATTTAGCGGTCTCATTTTCCGGATCAAAAGTTGTTTCCGCTGTCTCAGTGGCGGGCAATTGCGCCTCAATATCAGCAAAGGTCTGTTCATGCGCCTCTTCCATTTTGGCAAGATGTAATAAAAATTTCTTTTCTTCTTCACTACTGACACCCTCGGCTGCAGATTGATAGAATTTAGCACCATTGCGTTCCATCTGCTTTGCCATTTCAAAAATATCTTTTGCGTTAAAATCAAAAGCCATTAAAAATCCTCCATGTAATTAAAATAGATATTTCCATTAAAAATGATGCAGGCACAGGCAGAGCAGTATCAATCATGAGGCTGCTCTGCTCAACCAAGAAATCCGTTTAGTAGTTCTCTCCGAGCAACTCATAATAAGATTGCGGATGTGCGCAGGCGGGACACATTTCAGGGGCCGCATCTCCTTCATGAAGATAACCGCAGTTCCGGCAGCGCCAGATCACTGAGCTGTCTTTTTTAAACACCTTGTCTGCATCTATGTTGGCCGCAAGATCAAGATACCTTTTTTCATGCTGTTTTTCGGCAACACCGACCGCTCCAAACACCATGGCAACGGCTTCAAAGCCCTCGTCCCTGGCTGCTTTTGCAAAACCGGGATAGAGATCGGTGTATTCGCAGTTTTCTCCTGCTGCTGCGGCCTTTAGATTTTCCAGGGTTGTTCCGACGACACCGGCAGGGAAAGCGGCGGTGATTTCAACTTCGCCACCTTCCAGAAAACTGAAGAACCGCTTGGCGTGTTCTTTTTCCTGAGATGCTGTTTCTTCAAAAATGGCGGCTATCTGGTCATAACCTTCTTTTTTGGCTTTACTTGCAAAATACGTATAACGATTCCGGGCCTGTGATTCTCCGGCAAATGCTTTTAACAGATTTTGTTCGGTCCGGGTTCCCTTAAGACTACTCATATTTTTCCTCCTCTTGATTTCAACTAATTTTTAATTTTAAAATATTTAAACAAATCCTACCATACAAAAAACTGAAAGTCAGGAACTAATCCCATTTTCCTTTTTCCATGTGAGTGTTTTTTTCTTCTTCAGCGATTTTTTTAATGCGGTATGCTGAATCTCGTAAAATACCGTATAGAATTCCGCATCCCACGTCATCACGGTCTTCATCGCCCGAGTTTGCGAGTTCTATCATTTTTTCAACGAGTTTTAAAGTTTTTCTGATGTTTTGATTGCAGGCTTTCAATGGGTATTGAATCTCCAATTAAATTAAGGAATGAAATGTATATCTTCAAGTTACATGCCAAAAAATAAAAATTAAAATAAAAATCCGAATCAGTATTTAGTACTTTTCATCACCTGACAATCAGACATTGATTTATTACCTTCATATTATTACAAATTATTTCCGGCAAGCTATCGATTTAATCATATGGATTTTCGATTTCCCGGTCTTGATCCCTCTCTATTAATGATGCACAAATAATTTTAAACAGTATGTTCTTAAAAGAGTTTGTGATACAGTGGTCCATTCTTTCAAGGGTGAAAGCAAGATTTAAAACAATATAACCTATTGAAATAAAAATCTAAACTATATAATTAATCGTTTCAAAATCTTTTATGAAACACAACTGTTTCATAAAACATAAAATGATACGCCCCGTCAATCTGACAGGGGGTACTTTTCATGATTTAAAAAGGGATAATCCAGCAAAAAATCAAATTCGGATGGCAAATAAAAAAGGGATGTTATGCAAGGGACCTATTCAAATGGCTTGATTTTACCGGACCTGATACCCGGCAAACTGATCAAACGGTATAAACGTTTTCTGGCGGATGTGGAACTTGAAAACGGCGAAGTGGTGACCGCTCACTGCCCGAACACAGGGACCATGAAAGCCTGTTCAGAACCGGGGAGAAAGGTATATCTTTCATTTCATGATAATCCGAAGCGGAAATATAAATATACATGGGAAATCATCAAGATGCCCACATCACTGGTGGGCGTCAATACTTTGATTCCAAATCGGCTGGTATATCATTCAATTAAAGCCGGGAGACTGGAGCCATTTGCCGAATATGATGAGGTCCGGTCGGAAGTAAAAGTCGGGGAAAAACACCGCCTGGACCTGATGCTTTCGAAAAATGGCCCGAATCCGTATTATCCGGACCCGTGTTATATTGAAATTAAAAACTGTTCACTGGTGGAGGACGGGACTGCCTTTTTCCCGGACGCGGTAACTGTCCGCGGCCGAAACCACCTGATGGAACTCCAGCGGCTGGCATTTTCAGGTTTCCGGACGGTGATGTTCTTTCTTGTCAATCGCATGGATGCGAAAATTTTCAAACCCGCAGATCACATAGACCCGGCTTACGGCAAAGAACTTCGGAAAGCGTATCAGAATGGTATTGAAATCATTGTGTACGATGTTTCAATTGATCTTGACCAAAGAAAGGTTGTTCTGCGCAAGCCCGTTCCATTTCAGTTATGACGGATCAGATTTTTTCAATGGATTCGGGAACCACATCCGGATAATCATTTAGAAACCGGTAAAGAGTGGCACGCCCGACACCAAGCAGCCGAGCAGCCTTGGCCTTATTGTGACCGCTTTTTTCAAGGGCGGCCTGAACCGATTCAAAATCCAGTTTTTTCGACGGCCCCCGCCGGTGTTTATTTATCCGCAACTCAAACAATTCCATGGGAAGATCTTCCGGCCGGATAAAATTTCCGCTGCTTTTGACAATTGCATACTGAAGCGCATTCTGGAGTTGGCGAACATTTCCCGGCCAGGCGTAATCAATCATCAGGGAAATAGCTTCACTGCTGATCACGATCTTTTTATCCCCACCGTCCCCGCTAAACTGCTTTAAAAAATATTCCACCAGAAGAGGGATATCATTATTCCTTTCCCGGAGGGGGGGAAGATGGATAGGGATTACATTCAAGCGATAATAAAGATCTTCCCGAAAATTTTTATTTTTAACTTCTTTTTTCAAATCCGAATTCGTCGCACTGATGATCCGGACATTTACCGAAACAGTCTGTTCGCCGCCCACTTTTTCAAATTTGCCGGTCTGTAGAAACCGAAGCAACTTCACCTGCATTTCTTTTGAAAGCTCTGCCACTTCATCCAACAAAATGGTACCGCTGTCCGCCAGTTCAAATCGCCCTTTTTTATCTCTGATAGCCCCGGTAAAAGCACCCTTCACATGACCGAAAAGCTCACTTTCAATCAACCCTTCAGGCAATGCGCCGCAATTGATGGGGACAAACGGCGCCCCTCCCCGCCGGCTAGCGGCATGAATCGCTTCTGCGACAAGTTCCTTGCCGGTTCCGGTTTCTCCGAAAATATGAACCGGATAGTCATATCCTGCTAAATCCCGAATCTGCTGATACACCTGAAGCATTTTCCGGTCACGACCGACGATATTCGAATACCCGGTTAACTCACCGGTTCTCAAGCGAAACTGCACAATATCGGTGATATCCTTAATAAAGGCAATCACGCCGAAGACTTCACCACCTTCATCCCGCATCTTTGATACCGACATTTCGACATTTCGCGTTTCACCATCTTTTGTGACAAGCGTTACCGGGTACTCGGACTTATTCGGCACAAATGTGCTGCCGTCCCGGAATAAACACCTTTCCCCGCAAAAAGGCTCTCCAAATGCCTCATGACAATCGGTATTTAATACTTCGGACCGGCTGTAACCCGTAATCCTTTCCGCTTCCCGGTTAAAAAAGAAGATTCGGCGATTCAAATCATGGGCAATGATGCCCTCTTTTAAATTATCAAGAATCCGGACCAGGTTCTTTTCATTGGTCAATATTTGTTTAAATTTTTTTTCAGGCATAATTTTATAAATTTAGTCAACAATCATCAATTTGTCAAAATCTTCATCGAAAAATTCATAATTTCTCAATATCCGCGATCCGGCCGGTCTGGGCAAGCATCTCAAGGCCTTCGATATCCAGGAGTTTAATCTTTCTGCCCTGAACATCAATTAAATTCTGGCCTGCCATTTTACTTAAAATTCTTGACAGCGTCTCGGGGATTGTCCCGAGCAGGCTGGCAAGCTGGGATTTTGAAATATTTAAATTGATGGTATCAGTTTTATCCTGTTCAATGGAAAGAATAAGCAAATGGGCGGCAAGTCTGCCGGGGACTTCTTTTAAGGACAGGTTTTCCACCTGAACGGTAAACTGGCGCAACCTTAAAGACAGGACAGCCAGCATGTTCAGGGCAATGGAGGGATTTTCAGTGATCAGGTTCACAATGGCTTTACGCGGAAAAAACAATGACCGGCACTTGCTGAGCGTTTCGGCATTGGCCGGAAACGTTTGCCCGGAAAACACCGGCACTTCTCCATACGGCTCACCCGGACCGAATATATGCAGTATTTGTTCTTTACCTTCCGGCGAGAGTTTAAAAATTTTGACCAGGCCCTCAACATTTATATAAAAGCCGTCTCCGTTATCCCCTTCGGTAAAAATCAACACATTTTTAACAAAATCTTTTTCACGCGCAATTTTCAGCAATTCATCAATATGCTGATCCGGCAAACCTTTAAAGAGAATCGTTTGGGATATCAGTTCAAAATATTTTGTCATTTTCAAAAAAATTCACTTTTTTTATTTTTTTGACATAAGTCAATGCAGACCCGGCATTAAAACTGTAAGTTAGAAGTCAAAAATACGGATAAACCGATTCGATAATTAATGATAACAAATAGATTTAATTTTAAAAAAAACGGAAATTCATATTATTATTTTAATTCATCGAATTGGTGATTATCTTAAAAACACAAAAGTTAAGTCTTCATACTATACAAATTGGTAAATATCAAACCCAGGACTTAACCACTTAAATATTTAAGTAACGTAATGGAGGGCTCACTATGAAATGTCCCGGACAAGACAGCAGATACTGGAAACCCGATTCTATATTTGAGGCAAAATGCCCTGAATGCGGAAAAACAGTGGAATTTTTTAAAGATGATACCACCCGGAAATGCGGCCATTGCGGTCATCGTTTTGCCAACCCAAAACTGGATTTCGGATGTGCTGCCTATTGCAAATTCGCAGATCAGTGCATCGGCACCCTGCCGCCGGAAATTCTGGCGCAACGGGACGACCTGCTTAAAGACCGGATTGCCATTGAAATGAAAAAGTATTTTAAAACAGATTTTAAACGTATCGGCCATGCCTCCCGTGTTGCACGGTATGCGCAAAAAATCGGTATGGCGGAAGGGGGAAATATGGCGGTCATCCTGGCGGCCGCTTATCTTCATGATATTGGAATCCATGAAGCGGAAAGGAAATTTAACTCCACCGCCGCTGTTTATCAGGAACAGGAAGGGCCTCCCATTGCCAGATCCATCATGGAGGGCCTAGGTGCAACCGAAGTTCTTATTGAAGAAGTATGCGATATTATCGGTCACCACCATCATCCGAGAAAAAAAGAAACCCTTAACTTCAAAGTACTCTATGATGCGGACCTGATTGCCAATATTGAAGACAATCATAAAGAAAAAACTGCTGAACCGGAAAAGATTAAAAAAATAATTGATTCTTCTTTTTTCACTAAAAACGGTAAAAAAATCGCAGCAGAACATTTACTTAATTAAAAATAACAGGACAGGAGAAAAGATATGAAAACAATGCGTAAAATAATTGAAATAGACGATGAACTCTGCGACGGCTGCGGACAATGTGTCCCGTCATGCGCGGAAGGGGCAATCCAGATTATTGACGGGAAAGCCCGGATAATTGCCGAAAATTTATGCGACGGGCTGGGGGCCTGCATGGGGGATTGTCCCAACGGCGCCCTGAAAATAATCGAACGGGAAGCACATGAATTTGATGAAGAAGCGGTTGAAAAACATCTGGCGGAAACATCTAAAAAAGAGGACGAAAAACCGGTCATGGCCTGCGGTTGTGCGTCACAGCACATACAGACATTATCCCCGGCCAACACCATTAAATGCAATGATGAAGAAGTGAGAATTACATCAAATCAGTCGTCAGCACTATCCAACTGGCCGGTCCAGATCCGTCTGATCCCGCCGCAAGCGCCTTTTCTGAAAAATGCGGACCTGCTAATTACTGCGGACTGTGCCGCCGTGGCATACCCCAGCCTGCACAGCAGCCTGCTTGCCGGAAAAATTATCATGATGGGGTGCCCGAAGTTTGATGATACGGAAGAATATATTGAAAAATTTAAAGCAATCTTTTCAACGGCAAATATTAAAAGTTTGACCATTGTATTAATGGAAGTGCCCTGCTGTTCCGGACTCCCCTGGATTGTTAAAAAAGGTCTGGAAGCGGCAAAAGCCGACATCCCGACCACAGAAATCATTATTGGCGCACGGGGAAATATGATATCTAAAACAGATAGTGCAGATGACAACCGCAACCTTCACATTGCATAAACCGGATAATCTACCATGAAATGGGAAAAAGACGCTGAAAAAGCAATCCAAAAGGTCCCTTTTTTTGTCCGGAAAAAGGTAAAAGCGCGTGTTGAAAAAGAAGCAGGAGACACAGGAAAAATCATTGTGTCTCTTGCTGATGTGAAGGCCACCCAAAAGCGATTTCTGAAAAAAATGGACGCTGAAATCAGGGGATTTCAGTTAGACGCCTGTTTTGGTTCCAGCGGATGTCCGAATCAAATTTTTAATACCGGAATACAAAGCAAAATTGAAGATTTGTTAAAAAAAGAAGATTTGCTGGGTTTTCTACGAAACCAAGTGAAAGGCGATCTCAAATTTCACCATGAATTCAGGATGACCGTTTCTGACTGCCCCAATGCATGCTCCCAACCCCAGATCAAGGACATCGGGATCATTGGCGCCCAAACCCCTTATGTCACAGAAAATGAATGTATCGGATGCATGGAATGTGTCAGTATCTGTAAGGAAAAGGCCATCATCATCGATGAGACGCAAAATATACCCATCATCGATGATGAATTGTGCGTTGCCTGCGGACAATGCATTGATGTGTGCCCTACCCGTACTATTGAAACACATCAGCAGGGGTACCGGATTCAGATAGGCGGCAAGCTCGGCAGGCATCCGCGGCTTGCCGAAGAATTACCTGGAATATATTCCGATCCGGAAGTGTTTGATATTCTCCGCCGCTGCATAAAATACTACAAGGCCAACAGTGAGAATGGTGAACGGTTTGCCGAACTTGTTGCCCGAGATAATACTTTTGTTCCGAAATTAATCCGAGGAATTAAGGATTTATAAAAACCTGTAATTTCTCAATAAATCCATGCGACAGATACTGGATTCCAGCCTTCGCAGGGGTGACGATTCATGAGAAGTGCCTGTCGCTCATCACTCCTGTGAAAGCAGGGATCCAGCTGTAGGTCGGGATTCTTTCCCGACAAATGAGCATGCCATATCAATCACCGGGTAAGAAACCCGGCCTACTTTGAAAAAATCTGGGAACTGAATTAATAGCCCTTCAGTCTTCAGCCTTCTACTTTATATAAAAAATAATTTAATTTCTATAATTTCGAAAATCTGCTTCGATGGCAAAAAAAAAGCTCCAAGTTCAAGGCGCGCAAATCCTAAGTAATGATTCGTACTTTTCGTACAATGAAGAAACGAAGGATGTAGCGCAACGCAGAAATTGGACTTTTTACGCAGCCATCATTTCTGACAGATCGACAATACCGGACACGGCGCTCTTCGAATCACCCGGTCGGTTGTGGATCCCACGAGAAGATCCTCAACCATTCCATGTCCCCGGATACCCAAAGCAATCAGGTCAATATCATTGATTTCCGCATAGCGAATGATTTCCGCATAGGGCTTGCCCACCAGCAGATGAGTTTGAAGGGTCAGCCAATTCAGGGCCTCATCCGGAACCATTGACTTAAGCCGCCCTTTGATCATATCAAATAAATCCTGCTTGAATTTATCTCCCTGTTCGGCGGGTATTTTAAAAAGGTCTTTGTAGCCGGACGGCTCCACCACATGGACCATGTGCAGTTCGCTTTCAAATTCCTGGGCCATACTGAGGCTGTTTTTAAAGGCAAGATCCGAATCAGATGAAAAATCGCACCCCACCAGAATCCGCTTAAACGGAAACCTCTGAAGTTTTGGTTCGGATCCATCTTCGGTACCACGCAAAACCAGCAACGGACAAGGCAGCGTACGCATCAGGCGTTCCGTAACAGATCCGAGAAAAAACCGTTTTAAACCGGATCGGCCATGGGTTGCGGTTATCACAAGATCCGCATTAAACTCTACTACCAGGCGGAAAATTTCTTCAGTGGTGTTTCCCAGTGTGACAAGGGCCTGAGAATCTATGGACTCATTGCCGACCAGACGACTGATTTCACTCCGCGCGTAGTCCATAAACCGATTCTGGTGTTCAATCGGGCCGCTAACAGCTTCTCCGTACATCGAAACAGTCGGAAAATCAACAACATGGCAGACGATCAACTTAGCATTAAATTCCTTGGCCAAGGTGATGCCGTATGCCACGACCTCTTCCGCTAACTTTGAAAAATCAGTGGCACAAAATATAGTATTAATCTGTCTTCTCATGATGTCGGTCCTCCTTGTTTAAATTTTTTGTTTGACCGTCACCTGCTTGGTATTTTTTATTTTAACACAGTCCAAGCCCTTAAACAATATTTAGATCATATTTAGATCAATTCGGTCCAATTTAATAAAAAATCTTCTGTGAGCCGCGATTATCTTGACTTTTCATAAGATATTAGCTGAATTTTTTAACCGTTACTCTCCAAACCTTATTTCAATTTCATTGACCTGTTTCATTGCTATTTCACTTGAAAAGAAAAAAAGTATTGACTTAGAAAGGTTAAAACAAGTATTGTACTGAACGGTCAGATTATTTACTTTTCCATAAAAATGATAGCGATAAAACAGCACTGGCGGAAAGCTGGCTATAAATTCGATAGTGCCAAACGAAAACCGCCAATCTTCCCAATTTCCGGCTTTAATTTAGGGTTGGGCTCAAATTTTAATCCTCAAAATACTCCATGCTATAAATTGAGATATAATTCAAACAAAGGACCAAACATTGATGGATTCGTAAAAAGTCATAAAATGGCTGTTTATTGACTTTTGCCATTTATAAATTCAATATGTTAAAAGACCGCCGCCCTCAAAATCCGACTTTTTATGGAGACATCAACATTGAAAAATCATAATATTGTTAAAACCGCGCGAGGTGAAAGCAGCCGAAAAAAAATTTTGGAAACAACGCGTATTCTTATAGGAAAATCTGACAGCAACAGTGTCACACTAGATCAAATCGCCGATAAGTGCAAAATTTCAAAGAGCAGTATCCTCTGGCACTTTGGAAGTAAGGAAGCACTTTTTATAAAAGTGATTGACACTGTATTTCACAGATTGGAAGAGGCATTCTTAGCTAAATATCCAGCAGATTTAACTCCTTTTGAAAAATTCAAACATTTTTTACACGATTATGAAAGCTTACTTGATGAACAGCCGGAGATCCCAATCATATTTTTCTCTTTTGTTTTTAATAATAAGACCCGGGAAAAAATTGAATACAGGATTCGTGATATATATATACAAAATAGAGCGGCTTTCATTCAACAACTGGATATATCTGAAAATATGGCAGCTATCATAGTCGGTATGCTAAACGGGATTGTTATACAAGCGAATGTTGACCCGAAACGTATTAACATCAAGGAAGTTTTTAATGAATTGATCTCGTTTCTGAGGTCTCTTGTGGAAAAAAACTAAAACCAGGAGGGAATATGAATACCAGCGATAAAATCTGGAGAGACAAACACGGTGTCTGCCATGTTGAGGGAAAAGACAAGACAGAAGTCTTCGGACTGATGGGATATGCCCATGGAAAAGACAGGGGAATGCAAATTCTTTTAATGCGTATTCTGGGACAGGGCCGGGCATCTGAAATCCTCGATTCGAGCGATGAAGTGCTTGAAATCGACAAATTCTTCAGGCGTATGAACTGGACCGGTTCAACTTCTTCGGAAATTGAAAAATTCTCTCCTGAGGCAAAAGAAGTAACTGATGCATACTGCGAAGGAATAAACAGGGCGCTTGCAGAAAAAATTCCCTGGGAATTCAAACTTTTCGGTTATAAACCAGAGCCCTGGTGCGCGGAAGACGTGATTCTTATCTCACGGATGATCGGCTACCTCACCCTTGCACAGTCCCAGGGTGAAATGGAAAGACTGCTGATTGAGTTTGTCCAGGCAGGCATGGATGAAGAAAGATTAAACGAGCTTTTCCCGGGAATCCTTGGAGGGCTCGATATTGACCTTGTAAAAAAAATAGAACTTGCCGAACGACTCGTCGCCCCGACAGCTCTCTGGAATATCGCCGCACCATTGATGATGGCATCCAATAACTGGGCTGTTTCAGGAAAAAAGACCACTTCAGGAAAGCCGATTCTATCAAACGATCCCCACCTGGAAGTAAACAGACTTCCGAATGTCTGGTATGAAATGGTACTAAAAACCAAAGACACCTATGCAATGGGCGGGACTATGCCTGGCGCCCCGGCCCTTTTAGTGGGTCGAAATCCGGACCTTGCATGGAGTGCGACGTATACGTTCATGGACGGTACGGATTCCTGGATTGAAAAATGCAAAGGCGGCGAATATTTGCGTGAGCCTGACCAGTGGATACAATTTACCGAAAGGGAGGAAATAATAAAAAGAAAGAAAAAAGATCCCGTAAAAATAGTCTTTTATGAAAACACCCACGGTGTCCTTGAAGGAGACCCGAACAGGCAAGGATATTACATAAGCACTGCATGGGCACCTGCATTTTCTGGTGCTGTCACATTGGACAGTATTATTAAAGTGTTTGACGCAAAGACGGTTACAGAAGGAATGGACCTTCTCGGCCGTGTAGAGACTTCCTGGAATTTGCTCCTTGCAGACAAGGATGGAAATATCGGCTATCAGATGTCCGGCCTGATGCCGAGAAGACGGGAAGGGGTCAGTGGATTTGTCCCCCTGCCCGGCTGGGAAGAAAAAAATGACTGGCAGGGGTTTGAAAAACCGGAAGACCTGCCGCGATGCTATAACCCCGAATGCGGCTATTTTGTTACAACCAACCAGGACCTTAATGAATACGGAAAGGTTAATCCTATTAATGTTGGCATGGGACCCTACCGTTCAGACCGGATCGGCAAACTTCTTTCTGAAAATAATGAAATCACACGTGAATACATGTACAAATTACATTATGATGTATATTCAACACAGGCTGAATTATACATGAAGATTCTTGGCCCCCTCCTTCCTGATACAAAGCAGGGAGAAATACTCAAGACCTGGGATTTTGAATATTCTGCTGATTCAGAAGGGGCATATCTTTTTGACAGGTTTTACAAAGAACTTTACCTGGAAGTTTTCGGCAAGCACGGTTTCGGCACAGAGGCTGTTGAACATATTGATAAACACACCGGCATGTTCAACGATTTTTATATAAACTTCGACCGGATACTCCTTTCTGAAAATTCATCATGGTTTGGCAACCGGAAAAGAGAGGACCTCTATTTGCGGGCTGCTGAAAAAGCGCTGAAGGAACCGCCTGAAAAATGGGGGAATGCCAGAAAAGTAATTATGAAAAATATCCTTTTTGACGGCAAGCTCCCAAAATTTCTCGGGTTTGACCGCGGACCAATCACCATCATCGGAAGCCTCGCCACACCGCACCAGGGACAGGTTTTCGAAAGTGCCGGCAGGCAAACCACTTTTGCGCCGAGTTTCAGAATGGTCACAGATCTTTCAACAGACGATATCTATACTAATCTGGCAGGAGGACCGTCTGACCGGAGATTCTCAAAATGGTATAGCTCGGATCTGGAAAACTGGATATCAGGTAAATATAAAAAATTAAATATAAATTCTGATCAGGAAAAACTTCCGTTTAAATAACCGGGACTGAAACGGCGGGTGGTTGATAGTCCAATATCCGTGAAGTGATCAACGATAAAAGCTTCGGCCTGATCGGCATAATATTCCACCAGGATAGAACAAAGAGAATCCCAGACAAAGGCTAACATGTTTGAAAAAAATTATTGTAGAATTAAATAAATCTACACCCATCGGTTTCGCTATCATCGATTTTCATTCTCAGTTTCGATCCGTGCATGCATAGAAAAAAAATTAATAGAGAAGCTTGATATCATTACAATCCATTGTTTCAACCAGAAGATCCAAAGGAAAAACTTCCAGCGGGAAGCAAACACCCTTGCAAGTAACGCGCTTTTGAAGAAGCAATTTGGTCATAGCAACTGCACTCATTGCCGTTGCCCCATAGTCAGATGGCCCAATAATACTTATTTGGCTATCATGCGGCGTTCCCTCTTTGCGCCCGGATACTTCAACTGTCACAGCGATCGTTTCGGATTTCGGTTTGGCGGCACTTTTAATAAAATTGAGCATTTTTCCCAATTTCATACGTGTTGTTTGAAAATGAAAAAGCTTTAAAAAGCCGGTCTTTTTTAAAAAGGAAAGCAACAGGTTAAAACTTGCCTGGTCGAAGCTCGTCCAATAATTGACATCGGAAACTGCCAATTTTTCGGATACCACAGAGGCTTCATGGAAACTGACGAGCCGCTGTTTCTGTTCTCCGAAAATGTCAGGGTAAATAAAACTTCGCTTCATCGAAAATCCCGGCATGAAATGCTGCTTCCCTTCTTTTCTAAAAATCACCGGCTGCGAAAACCAATCCAGCATATCCGCTAAACCGGTTGCACCTACAGAGCCTTGAGTGCTTTGCATTAATCCGACATCAATTGAAGAAACTTGATCCAGCCTTTGGGCTGCCTCTTTTGCCATAATCCCGGACAGGCCCGGAAATAAGCCGGCCATCATGATTAAAGGTGTTTGTGAAGAAAGTGCTTGAGAATTTAAGGCTTGAACTTTTGCAACGAATTCAGGGTAGGCCGTTATATCGAGACAGGGAACCTGATGTTCCATGCATATTGACTGGACAATGGGGTCTTTTTGACGGGCAGCAACAATAACGGCATGGATTTCTTTAAGTGCCTTAGATATGCTTTCCCTGTCATGGACATCTACATAACGGGAAACAACTTGCCCTTCTAAGGATCCGGCGAATTTTTCGGCACGCTCCATTTTATAATCCCCAACGATAAGGGAACCAGGGCCAAACAAACGAATTATTTCCCGACTGATCAATTTTCCGACGCCGCCTGTTCCACCAACGACTAAAATAAGTTTCATATCTGATGACAACATAATTTTGCTCCAATAATTCAATTACACGTAAATCATACAATCTGCTGGAAAAGACACGAGGAATGATTTTGCAATCTTTTTTGCGATAAATTTTGTATTCCCCGCACCAGAGTAATAGTATATTAATATTTTCATTTCTTCCTCCTTTTAAACATAACTTTCCAATATTCCGGTACACCAATTGCGAAGAGAAGCAAAGAAAATCTGTCTTATTGGTAAACACCATACTCTCTAACAGCCTCAGTCATAGCCTCCACGTTTTCAGGTTTAGATTCGGGGGGCACACCTTCGACGGCGCCATCGATGATCAACCCACCCGTGTCGGCAAACATATCGATTAATGCTTTAACATAGTCTTTAATCTGTTGAGGTTTGCCGGTGACAAGCAATGACCCTGGTACGTCGCCCCAGAAGACCATTTTATCGCCAAGAATCTCTTTAAATTTCTTTTTATCAACTATGTCAAAATGACCTGCTACCTTACCGGGAGGCAATTGGGCGAGATATTTAAGACGGGGAGTCATGTCCCCCTCGAAAAACGGTATTGGCGTTAATCCGGCATCTATAAGATCTAATAACAGCCTCTTTAATCCCGGCCAGTAGAATTCGGCAAATTGCTCGTCAGACATAAAGGCTCCTGAGCCACGGTGAAGCGGAATTACCACCCTCGGGTTACCGGTCATGGCCGCATAATTTATCGCAAACTGAGTGACATGTGGAGCCACGTAGTCGACAGCAGCTTTCAGCTTATCCGGCCGACGGTAAATATCCAGCATGGTGCCATTCAGACCCCGAAAAAAATCCGAAATAGAATCAAACGGTGCTACGGAATACGAACCGGCAGTCATGGGGTAACCCATTTCCTTTGCGTCTTGAACCAGTTGCGCCTGATGGATATTATATGCGGTCATCTCTTTTCCGGCTTCTATTAGTTTTTCCATCATCTCAGCATAATGCGGCAATCCAGCCAGAGTCGCCCCCAGTACAGGAGCCGTGTAACCGCTTGCCAACCAGGGAATGGGCAGAAGCTCTCCGAGTGGTTTGAATATCCCGCACACTCGAGGCAGGAACTTGGTAACAACAAACCCGTTGGGATCGTCTAAAAATTCATCATATTCATCGGCCAGCATATATTCTTTATCAATATACTGGTATAAAATATTCTCCCCCAGGCCGTGTCCCGCCCATTTAAGCGCCTTGCTGTCCATTATTTCCAGTACCTTGCCGGGAAAAAAAGTAAAAATTCCGGGTACAAAATCCCAGTCAAGTTTTTTTATCGAGGCCAACCAGGCTTCTCTCATCTTACTGTAATCGTACATTGCTTCCTTATCCGTAATTCCCCCATATCTGGTGAGAAAAAAGTTGGTTAGGCTCACGATGGGAACACGGTCAGGTTTCTTCAGGCTGACGGCATCGTTAAACCGTTTCTCGCGTGCTTCGTATAATAATTCTGTTTCGGTTTTATCCGACATTTTGTTTTCCTCCTGTCCATTTTTTAGCAAAAATTACAGCATCCATGGCATTGGCCCCAAAAGTATCAGCTCCGGTATACTGGCGCACCTGTTCGTCAATCATACCACCACCGATCATCACTTTTATGTTTTTACGCAACCCTTCTTCTTCAAGCGCTGCAACAACTGCCTTCATGGGATCGAATGCCAGTGTCAATAATCCGCTCAACCCAACAACTGAAGGTTTAAATTCTTTGGCCGTCTCGACAATCTTGGCTACAGGAACATCAACACCTAAATCCAGCACATCAAACCCGTTGGCATCGAGCATAGAAACGACGATGTTTTTACCGATGTCGTGAATATCACCTTCCACCGTGGCGATAATGACCCTGCCGTGTTTTTTGACTGCCACATCTTGCTTAAGATGTGGCTCAGCTTTTTCAGAAATTTGTTTCATCATATCACCGGCAAGAATTAATTCAGGGATAAAACATTCACCTGCTGAAAACCGCCGGCCAATCACTTCCATGGCTTTTTGACAGGCTTCAATCACCTCTAGCGGTTCTGTGCCGTTATTTAACAGCTTTTCAGCAATAGCAACCGCTTCTTTTTCATTCATTTCAGTTATGGCTGTTGTCAATTTTTGTAACATAATAATATCCTTTTTAAATAAGACGTTATTGAATATTTCCCCTTTTAGTTTATAGGGTCGGATCTGCCAAACAATCCGGACCGATACGCCTGTGTGTAATTTAAACAGTGGCGGTCTCGCCCGAGCAGCAATTCTGATGCTAATAGAGCTTTCCGTAGATAACGATCAAGGGGATCAAGGATTGCACTATCCAGACCGGCTGCTATTGCAAGGGTTAAAAAGGTGCTGTTAATGAGTGACCGGGAAGGAAGCCCAAATGAAATATTACTGATCGCACAGGTCAAATGGACGTTGGGATATTCGGCTTTTACCATCCGCATAGTTTGAAGTGAAATCATACCGCTGTCGATATTTGTGGCGATCGTCAAAATCAAGGGATCAATATAGATCATTTCATCACTAATACCACAACGGCGGGTTTCTGTGATAATGTTACGAATAACGTCCATGCGTCCTAATACCGATGAAGGAATGCCACGCCCATCCATGGCCAGAGCGATTACCTGGCAGCCATGCTCAGCTGCAAGTGACAAAATATGTTCCAGCCGTTCGACTTCACCGCTGATCGAATTAATCAATGGTGGCTGATGTATAACCTTTAAAGCGGCTGCCAGTACTTCCGGGTTTGTGCTGTCCAGGCATAACGGAACTTTGGTCATCTCCTGGACCGTCTCAACCAGCCAGACGAGATCCTTGATCTCTTTATCCGCTTGTGTGCCTGCGTGTATATCAAGCCAACCGACCCCTGCATCTATCTGCTGTTGAGCCAGAAACCGGATAAAGTTCGCATCCCGTTCCGCAATGGCTTTCTTAACTGGCCCCAAAGTTCCGTTGATTTTTTCACCGATGATTTTCATATGCAATCTTATAGGTAAATTCAAATCGTCTAATTGTAGCGTTGATCGCCAATCCATGTCTTTAACTCACAATAGTCACACCCCTGAGATCTGGTTTTGTCCAGATTGTTCGCTTTTGCTTTAGGATTAATTGAGAAAAGTACACCTTTATATATTTCCTGATATAAATGACAATAGTAATGTCCATTCTTATTCGAATAAAGTTGTTTATACAAAGAACATTTTGTCCAATGAGAAATGGCTTCTTTTTCGGAATTAATAATTACTTTTTTCCCTTTGATATTCAATAAGTCATGGAGAAAATCAATAATTCTAGATAAGTCCGTAGCACTTTTCGGATTCACCGACAGAAAATCATTTACTTGATTTCCAAGTTCTTTACCTAGTTCATAATGAATCTGTAATGCTCTATCAAGGGTCAAACTTCCTTCATTAATAGTGGAATCCATTAATCTAACAATCATCTCTGTATGAATCTCGTTTGCCAATTGTCGTTTCATGATCCCTGGAATTGGAAGGTTTAATTTTACCCATACCTTGATTAGCTTGAATTGAAGCGGATGTTTTTTGAGATATTTGTATATTGAAAATTCCATATTGTTTCCTTTTGACTAAGATTTGTCCTCAAACGATTTTGTAATCTTTTTTGCGATAAATTTTGTATTTCCCGCACCAGAGTAATAATGTATTAATATTTTCATTTTGGTGCTTCCCTTGTCCTCATGCTTCTACAAACCATGATACCGGCTTTCTTAAACTAACCGGATCCGGATAGGAATCTATATATCCAACTCTCATAATAAAATGAACGTCATCCTCAATGCCCTTTATTCCAACAGTCGCGCCAGGAGCTTCTTCCAACAACTGTGAAAATGGCTGTATAGCAATATTTTTTGCCCTTGCCTTAAGCCATAGTCTTTCAAATCTTCTTCCTGAGTCAATCATCGATGACACAGAAGAATCTTTGCCCGTGAATACAATCCACCCGCCGTGGTTTTCAAGCAATTCTTCGACCATATCCAAATACATCTCTCGATTCATTTTATTAAAAAGGGATTCGCGGGTAAAGAAATGTCGTGCCACCCATCCGGTTACGCCGTGAATCGACATGGCCTCGGGCGTCAACCCATCTCTGTATTTTTTTGCATCTTCATCAGACCAGCGTATCCACTTCGCCGTCTCCTCTAATACATCCTGTCTGGCATCTTGAATTCGATTGCATTCAAGCGTGCCTTCCTCAATATATGTTGACTGCGGCGATCCTTTAGGAAAATAACAGATGTGTTCTGGAGAGTGATGCGTCAGATACTCGATATCTTTTGCCAGTATTTCTTTTTTCCGGTAGGGTATCTTTGTCATCCGCCTGTTTTTGATTCTTTTTACCAGCTCGCCATTTCGCCTTTGTCTGCTGAAGTGGATGATCGCAATTTCTGTATCAAATGGATCTTTGGCGGTAATTTGAACGTCCGCTTTATAGCCGTTGCTTCCTGCGGCAATCACAAGATTCTCAATAAAAGCGCCAATTGAAAGCAAACAATTGAAATTATCTGAATCAGCTGCAGGCAGCCAGCATGTTTTATCCGAGCCGATAATCCATTTTTCCGGTGAAACAATTTTAACTGTCCATGGCTGTGCATTATGTCCGCTTGGCGCAAGAGATGCCATGTAAAGAATGTCCAATTCAGTTTTTGTAAGACCGTGAACATAATTTTCCTGTTCCAATAATCCTGTAAGGTCTTTCCGCCTTAATCCGCTGCAACCTATAGCCGGAAGTGCTCCTGCCGCGATCATACCCGAGGCGGCATATTTTAAAAAACAACGACGGTTTAAATCCATTTTTCCCCCTTATTTGATCTTGTGGCATCCAACACACTCAATCGGAGCCTTTTCAAAACGTGTTTTATGACACCCTAAACACATTTTATGAAAAGTTATGGTACCGTTTCTTCCTGCATGACACCCCGTTGATGAACATGAGGTGTCCGGGTCGCCGCTATGATGACACACCTCGCAGCCGGAATCTTTGTCACTGCTGTGGCTGTTGTGATTAAATGCCACCCGCCCATATGGCTTGTCTTCTGTTCTCTTAACCATAACGGTTTCAGCCGCACTGATAATGCTCGAAAACGCGACCAATGTAATCAGAACGATAAGTAAGGTTGTGTTTTTCACCTGATTTTCCTTTTCTCAAGTTTATGTTATTGATGGTATTTTTATTTTGGGGTTGATTGAACGCTAAGTTATACTGTTAAAAACCAAAAAATTTCACTTTGGTATCAACGGGTTCTTTTGGTATTCGCTCCATCGTAAAATCAGTTTCCGATATATTATCGTCTACCGCTTCTTTAATTTTGTCTGATACATCTGTTACTGATATTCCCGGGCGCCCGATAGCAATACCGGCAACAACCTCTTTCATTTCACTGATAGCAAAATGAGTGTTTAATTTTTTCCCAAATCGAAGTATGTCTCCAATCCAGCAACTGCCATACCCTAAAGCATGCGAGACAAGCAGGATATTTTGAATGGCCGCCGCTAACGCCTGATGTACTTCTAAGCCATGACGATCTCTTTTCACACTATCGCTGATCACCAGGATAACCGCAGGGGCATAGTGACAATAGAACGTGTTTTTATAAACATCCTTCAGTTTAACCCCAAACTTTTCAAGTTGTTCAGACACTTTCTGTAAAAAATGCTTCTGTCTTTTCAGAAGCTCTCTCGGTAAAGTTGTATAATACTCCCCATCAGGTAATAATTTTTTAAGTTCATCTTTTTGGGATTTGATATCTTCCTTTTCCTTGATCCATTGGTCTATCGATTCATGAAATTGGTGAAGTGGCTCACCACTGAGAACTATAAACTCCCATGGCTGACAATTTTTTGGAGAAGGCGCATAATTCGCTGCGTCTATTAAAACTTCAATGACTTGCTTTGGCACGGGTTCGTCTTTGAAGATACGGCAACTCCATCTTGACTTAATGTTGCTAATCACCTTTGCTGCATCTTCTGAAATTCCATCAAAAGCCTTTCTTTGAATCATATTACTGGTCCTCCCATATAAAAAAATATTAATGTGGATTTAATCACTAAACTGATTTTCACTGAAATTCTTATTCCGGTTATTTTAGAACCTGATTGTTCATCATGGCCAAAAACTTTTTACCCTTTCTTTTTCTTACGGGCTCAGAGGATATATCTGTCATTGTCATAAATCATTTTAGTAGTGCGTCGCTCTTCACTTAATATCAGGGAGAACAAACCTCCTGATTAATTTTAATTCGGCAAGGAAGAAATCTGATCATGTTTAAGCTGAAAGGCATCAGCGACCGCCTGGTTCGTTAATTTGCCCTTGTATGTATTAATGCTGCTTCTGATTGAATTGTCTGCCAAAAGCAATTCATTCAGTTTAGATCCCGCGACTTTTTTAATATGAGGCAATGTAACATTGGCAAGCGCAATAGACGATGTACGGGGAACTGCGCCCGGCATGTTTGTAACGCAGTAATGAACAATCTTTTCTTCGATGTATGTCGGGTTCTCATGAGTTGTCGGGCGGCTGGTCTCAAAACATCCGCCCTGATCAATGGCAATATCGACCAGGACACTACCCGGTGACATGATTTTGAGCATCTCCCGGGTTATCAGTTTAGGGGCTTTTGCTCCGGGTATAAGGACACATCCAATTATCACATCTGAGTCTGCAATAGACTTTTGGACATTGTGCGCGCTGGCATAGCATGTCACGCATTTTCCATCAAATATATCATCAATTTCCCGCAGGCGGCTCACATTGATATCAAATATTGTAACATGCGCTCCCATTCCCAGGCAGACACGCGCAGCCGCACACCCTGATATTCCGCCACCGAGAACAGCCACCTTTGCCGGAGGAACGCCAGCGGAACCGCCGATCAAAAGCCCTTTCCCGCCGCTGTGTTTTTTCAAATGACATGCTGCCTCCTGTGCGCCGATTCGTCCGGCGATTTCACTCATGGGGACAAGCAGGGGGAGGCTGCCGTCATCGAGTTGAAACGTTTCATAGGCCAGGCCGGTTACCTTTTTTTCCAGTAAGTTATCTGTCAACTCCCGGTCGGCGGCAAGGTGGAGGAAAGTAAAAAGGATCAAATCCTCACGAAAAAAAACGTATTCTGAATGAACCGGCTCCTTCACCTTAACAATCATTTCGCTGTTGCCCCATACACCTGAAGCGGAATGCATCATTTGGGCACCGGCGGATGTATAATCAACATTTTCAAAACCGCTGTTGATCCCGGCATTTGTTTCAACCAAAACCTTGTGACCGTTTTGGACCAATTCGCCTACCGCCCATGGCGGCAAGGAGACCCTGTTCTCATTTGATTTAATTTCTTTTGGAATTCCTATAATCATTTTAGTGCCTCTGTAATGATATAATGAAAGTCTCACATTGTGGATCAATCTGGTTTACGATCAAAGAAACAACAAAAAAGTATCGGCAAGCTTGCCTCCATCTTCTAATTATGAAGGGAAACGGAAATTAGCAAAACCGCAAAATCTGAGATTTTGACAAGCTTGCCTTTTTTGAAATCATGTCTGTATTTCAAAATAGCCTGTCAAACACGAAAAATCGCCGGCACACGTTGGGCGAGCGCTCTATCGCCTGTTACTCTGAGCCGTCCGGTCGTAAACGCCACCATGGGATTGACCGTTTTGTTGACAAGTCCCAGCCATGTTTTTCCGGTCATCTTCAGTGTCACGTTTGGAGAATCGTGAATTCCCTCCTCAATCTTGAATGTGCCGTCATTAATGGTGATATTCCAATCCCCGCCATCATCTCCGGATATGTGGTACTGAATTACCCCTTTGACTCCCTTTGCGGCCTCCGGATCAAAATCGCGGTTAAATTTTTCGATAATCTGTCTTACTTCTGTCAGCGCCATGATTGCCTCCATTTCATTTAATATGTTTCCTGACAATTTCGTTTTTTAAAATGTTAACCGCAGAGCCATACATCTCGAGGCAGGTCGCAGCCGATAAGTTCCAAACCGTCATCCGTTACCAGCCAGATGTCCTCGGGCATATTGCCCATAAAAACAAGTTCTTCGTCATAGCAGCCTACCTCAACGCATAAAGTCATTCCCGGTTCCAATTCGGTAAGGTCATCTTCAGCCAGCCATGGCGGCTCATGATTCAGTGTCCCGATACCGTGGCCCACGAACTCGATGGGCACAAACTGATTCCAGTCCTGGCGGTACGACTCTTTTTCACCCAGCTTGAACACATCGCATCCTCTCATGCCGGGAAAAATATTGTTGACGGTATTCATGTAGGCCTCTTCACCCCACTTGGAAAGGTCGGCATACTTGGGCGGAAGCTTGTCCCCCACGTAGAAGCATCGTTGAATATCGGTCCAGTAACCCTTGTACGACGGTCCACAGTCTGAAAAACCCTGATCGCCTTTTTTAATCACACGGTCGAAAAAAGGTGTCGTAACAATCCGATACTTGTTCGGGCCATCGGTTCCGCAAATGAAAAGTACAGGGTTGCTCATGCAGGGGGTTTCAAACATATCCTCCTTGACCCACTCTTCCCAAATAATGCGGTGAACGTCCCTTTCGGTAACTCCAGGCTTGATCGCCTTCCAGCCTTTTTCAAGCACCCGTCCGGCCTTGTCGCACATCTCACGCATCAGAGCGATTTCCCAATCGGTCTTGATCATTTTCTGCTCCCAGAGAACTTTTTCGGCGGTGACAAACCGGGCATTCGGCAGGGCAGCTTCAATCTGACGAACCTCATCAATTCCTATTTGAGAAATGTGGTGAGCGCCGTATTCCATTCCGATCACTTTATTGTCCAGTTTCAGGTCGATCATTGTATCAACCAGCACTTCAATGAACTTGAGGGGAAGTCTCCATGGCTTTATGCCGGCCCAGTATCGTGTATCTTTGACCCATGTTGTTTTTCTGACATTACTGTCAAGTATGGATTCACCGACAAATACAGTGTCGTGCTCCTGCGAGACGATGAAGCAGTGCCGCCATCGGTCGGTGAACATCAGTGCTGCGTCCCGATATCCGCCATAATAATACTTGTTTTCCTCTGCAAACAAAATCATGGCATCAAGCCCGTGTTTGGCGAGAATCTTTTTGGCCTTATCAATCCGCAAATTGAACTCTTTTTCCGGAATGTGGGGAGAAAAGTCTTCTGTGGCGACCTGTTCTTCCCATCCGATTCCCTCCTGGGTGATCCAGTGGTCTTTTGAAAGATGTACTTTTTCTTTTTCTGTCATGTTGAGTCCCTCCTTTTATGTTATGGTTGTTGTGTATTGGCGCAGATAACGCCTAAGTTTTACTTCCTCTTTATTTGTGCATTTAAGTACTTAAAATTATATTTGAAAATTCGTTATTTTTCTCACGACTGTTTTTAATCGATCAACGCTCCTTTGAGGTTTGCTTTTTCAAAATTTGCACCTCTGAGATCCGCCCCTCTTAAATCCGCTTTTTCCAGATCCGCTCCTGCCAAATTAACTTCCCTGAGATCGGCCGATTTGAGATTCGCCCTTCTTAAATCCGCATTAGTGAGATTTAGTTGGCGAAGGTCCAGCTTGCAGGATCGAATTTTTGACAATTGTTTCAGCAATGTTGTCCAGTCGTTCACATCCTTCATATCCAGATGTATTGCATCAGCCACTTTGGCAAGAGCAGCTTTATCAAACCGCGTATGTTTCAACTTTTCAAAAAAACGTCCGAAATAGAGATGTTTCGGAAAAGCGGCGTTAAAATTTCTGAAAAAATACCTGCACAGGTCACCCTGATGGGTTTTGGGATAAAGCCCTTCTAATTGGGAGATGAATGATTCCTCCTCTATGTTGATTTTGTGGGTGTAATCGGCCAGAAGATTCAATAGAAACTCGCGGTTTTCGACAATTGATTGGTCGCTTATCCCCAGTTCGAACGTGTAAAAGGGTGGGAAATAAGGGGAATAAAAGGACATGCCGAGATCATAGGAGATGGCCACTCCCCCGGCAAGGGCATGCCGGTTCAGAGACGCTTTATGATCAATGTCTGCTGTGAGGCAGTCATGGACCCAGAGGGCGATTTTCGACTGATCTGCTTCCTGATGCGGCAGATCACACAAGTTGTAACTTCCGCAAAAGCGTGAGTACAACCCATCAAATAGTTCTCTTATTTCGGCAAGATTGCAAAGCCCCTTGCCCAGATAATAACTGGTCATTTGTGCTTCCGGTCGTTCGTTGATTAGAAAGTACGGAATAACTTTTAATGAATCGCCATTGTTGCTCCCAACAGCCTGAATGATCCTTGGGCTTCTCTTGTCCTCTGTTTTAATCCATAAAAAACAATCATCAGCAACGTTCCTGATCGCCTCAATATCAAAAGAAGGCAGGAAAATGCCCGGCTTTTCAAAGCACAAGCTTTTGATTCGATGAATATTTTCTTCGGTTAAGTTCATGTTAACTTCATCTACCCACTTTCAGCCGCTCTCCAAGCTCTTTTGGTAAACCGGCTTTTATGATTCTATCTGATGCTTTTTCAACATCATAAGATATCCGATGAAGAGTATAGGTTTGCGCATCCGAATCATAAACCCCGTAAGCAGCCCTGGGATCTCCATCCCTGGGTTGGCCGACGCTGCCCACATTGATAATATATCTATATTTGTCCGATATCGGCATTGTCTCTGCCTTGATTGTTTTGACTCGGCGCATTTCTCCTGCAAAAAATTTTCTATGCTCAATCTCGGCGAAGACAACCGGTATATGTGAATGTCCCACGAAAATAATTTTTTCATTACTTGCAGCAAAACCCTTTTTCGCATCGTCTGCTGCCATCATGTAATGCCATTGCCGGGGGTTATGTGGTGATCCGTGAACACAATGAATGCCATCACCTGAGTATTCGAGCGGAAGGTTGGCAAGCTTTTCTATCTCCTGGTTGCTCAGCATACCTTTTGTCCATCGAATGGATGATACGACACCAATGCTTGTATCTTCCATATCCGTGAGCGTTCCAATAATGTGGTCGTGGTTACCGGCAACAACTTCGTCGGATATTTCTTCGATAAGCCGCAGGGCATCAACCGGATCAGCGCCATATCCCACTGCATCCCCTAAAAAAAATACCTTCCGGACTGACCGACCCTCTATATCTTCCAGCACCGCAGTGAGAGCTTCAAGATTTGCATGGACATCTGACAAAACAGCATATCTCACGGAATAAACCCCTATTAAACAGTCGTTAATCATTGAACGCTGTTTAACGCTTGAGAAAAAAAATTATTTCCGACCAGTGCCTTCTTTAATGATTTGAAGCTGTAACTCAATAACATCTTTCAGGTTTAAATCAAAAATATCGAAATAGCCCCGCTTATGAATAAACAACGAACCCTCAATGAAACCCCATAAGGCAAAAGTCAATTTCCAACTGTCAGCGTCAGTTTGGATATTTCGTTCTTTGATCAAGTCAGTTACGCTATCATTAAAAATAGATAGTGTATCGAATGACAGGTTATCAAGTTCCTTTTGAAGCTTCTCAGAAACACCAACCTTTTTAAATCCCATATCTTTGAAAGAGATAATATCGAAATAATTGTTGTGGCTAGTATAAAAATCAATATAGGCATATGCTATGGCTTCCGCCCTTTCAAAAGCATCCCCAGCGGTTTTTGCAGCCTCTTTGAGATATCCTAAAAGGATGTGAAACGCTTCTTTACATATGCGTCCATAAATTTCATCTTTTCCTTTAAAATAAAAATAAATCAGACCAGGGGATAACTCTGCCTCAAGGGCAATGTCCCGTATCGTAGAACTTAAATACCCCTTTTTTAGAAATACTTTTCTGCCGGCATTCATGATTCTTTCAATGCGTTCTTGCTTTTCTGCTTGCTGCCGCTGGGATAGTGCTTTGCTCAGTGCTTTCATATGTTATTCCTTATGCATTTCAAATCGAATTTCTGCTGTTTTGCCACCCCGAGTTATTGAATGTTGTTTTTATATTAAACAATGTTCAATATGTCAAGTAAAATGTTTTATGATTAATACTGCAGTCTGGCTGCCGGCATGCTGAGGCAAATCAACCCGGAATTAAACGAAGATATTAGCCCGACTTATGTTGTCCTCCAGGAGGCCTTTTTGTAAATAGTGTGGGGCACCCATTAAAGGGCTGAAATTCAGGCCACGGCTGATGCAGACTTAAAACCTTCAAGCCCAACATAGAACAATTCAGGTTCAAGGCATAGAAGACGATGGATGCGCGCCCAATAATTAGCACTGGCCACCGCGATGGCCAAGTCGAGGATACCGACATCATCATAGTTCATCCGCCTCAGATCATCGATCATATCCTTTGTTGTGCGAAAGGCATAACGTGTTCCCACAAATGCGAAGGCCTCGACCGGATTCTCCGGACACTTATGAAATCCTTTGGCGTCCTCAACGCCTGCCGGTAACGCATCTTCCACTGTGCGGTGGATTTTGGCAAGCGTTTCACGACTGAGGCTGGTGTGGATGACTTGCTCCTCAAGGATAAACCGGAAGACTTCTATCAGCCTGGGGCGCGACTTAACAGACGCGAACGCATCCCCTGGTTTCCTTCCCAGGGCTTGTTCAAAGAGTGGCGTAATATTTTCAAGTGTTTCTTCATAGGAGGAATTGAATTCTCGATTCTGAAGATCCATCTTTGACATGATTAAGCTTGCAATACGGACAGTGAAGCGTCTTAAAAATTCAAATCGACGAAGGGGTTCAGGAAGAGCCTCGGGAGAAACATTCAGAAGGTCCGCCATCCGGTTGATAAAATGGAATGCGCCGATCGCTAACGTGTAGTCGATGGCGCCATCTCCAACGATCTCCCGGAGCGGATCAAGATCAGACGGGACAAGTCGCGCAGGCTGCTCAAAGTTTTTCCTGACCAGTGCAATAAGCTCATGCTCAAGCGGAGTTTCATCTGCTGCTGAACCATCAATTAACTTAGCGACTCTGGCGGCTTTTCCTCCTGCAGCCTGCAGGAATGCCTCGTGGCCGTCGGTTCAATAATGGCATTCATTAAAACGTGAGACCGCTGCCGCCACCATCTCCCGGTTATAACGCGGCTCGTCTCCCATCCACATGGACATCTCCCATATCTGAATCATCATTTTCATTGAAGCGGGTTTGAGGCTGAATATTTGCACAATCTTTGGGATCATGCCATGCCCTTCAACCTGTGCGAGTGACTTGTAAACCTCGGCGGTCTCGCCGGTTGCTTTGCCCGGGGGGATCGTGTTGATAAACGCCATCAGAATTCTCCTTTACTGGTTTTTTAGGGAGCCGTAATATTGATGAATTCATAAAAAGTACCGGTTTTGATAAAAAATGGCTAAGTTAAAAGTTCCACCAATCCCATAAAATTTGGCAAGGCGTAGCGTTTTTTTAGGCACGAAGGCATACATAGAGTATGTCGAGTGTCTGAAAAAAGGCTGCAACGCAGTAAATGGGACTTTTAACGACGCCATCAAAGTTCCAAAATATAGCCTTTTCCCTGAACTTTAACTCCGGTGGCCATGGTTTTAAGAAATGTAGACCGTAGTGCATCGCTCATAAGGGCCTTTTTTACCAAAAAAAGTTTGAAGAATCCGCCCACGATGCCGCGCATAACCGTCTGGGTCATGCTCCCGGGATTGTCAAAAATCTGGTTCTGAAGGGTTCCCCTGTCTAGGGACTGGAGGATGACCCGGTGAAACGTGGTCTCCGGATGAATGACATTTTTTTCCCGCTTTACCAGTTTGAGCGCACCTGTTTTACAATCCAAAGCACATACACCGCAGCCCACACAGATGGACTGGTCTACCAGAGGCTTAAATTTTTTCTTCTTTTTGCCCTTCGCATCAACAGAGGGATTTTTTATGGGAATCATCTCAATGGCATTAATGTGGCAAGCCTTTGAACACTTTTTGCACCCGATGCATTTTTCTTCATCAATCTCGGGAATCAGGGTGGATGTGACCAGGGTCGCCGGCAGTCCGTGGGTGGTGATGCCGTTTAAAATCTGGCAGCAGCATCCGCAGCAGTGGCAGATGAACATGAGTCTTTTTTGAACATTGTCCGCGGAAAATACCAGCCCCAGTTCCTTTGATCGGGCGAATATTTCCAGCATTTCCGATTTTGAGACCTCTTTTGCCATTTTATGCCGGATCAGGTATTCGGCGCCGATGCCAAAAGAAGTGCATGTGCTCAGCGGCACAAAGCACTCTTTACCTTCAGCATGCAATTTCTTATGGCGGCATGAACAATTGCCCACGGAAAATTTTTCAGCCTCTTCGATAATGCTCGTTGCCCGTTCGTAATCCAGAATTTCAACATGGTCGCCCACAGCTTCTTCATGGGGGAGCGCCCGGGCAATGGAGGTCTGTTCCCCGCCGTTAAAATTTGCCCTGAAGGGAGCCCCATCATGCATGTAATTGTTAAACAGGTTTCCCCATTTTTTCATATTCAGGCCGTCGCCGGTCCTCATCATGGTAAATTCAAACACGCCGACAAACAGCGGGGACAGCATATACTTGTATTCGCCTCTCAACCAGATATCCATGACCAGACCCTTTGCACTCAGGCCTTCTAAAATATGCTGCAATTTTGTCTTATCAATTTTAGTGATTTTGCTGATACGGTCCAGGCCGGAGGAAACATATGGCATCCTCACGATCACCTCGGCCTCCTCAACCGAATAAAATTCTTTTAAAATTTCATAGAAGGCGTCATTCATGGGCGCCCTCACATGCTGGTTATCGATTTTTTTTCCCAGTCTTTTATAAATATCTTTGGTAGCGAGGTGTCCCGTACTGATCTCCTTATAAATTAATATGTTTTGACCACTGCAGCCCTGGTTGAATCCGTACTCCCTTTTACAGATTTTTTGTTCAGGATTTTTAAGGCAAACGCTTTCTCATTTTCTGCGTAGTCACGGATGGCCTGGGAGGCCATCTTCGCTTTCCCCTCTTCTATATACCGGGTAGCAAGCTGAAAAAACCGAACATTTTTAATCAAATCTTCAGCGCGAAAGGAAAGCGATGCAAATTGAACACGGCGATTGCTTGGCCACAGATCAAGCAGCATTTGTTCGAGCAAAGGGTTTTTAGCACCCGCCAGGCCGACGGATGCATATTCGAAGATGCCGTTGAAGTATCCCATGGTATCACCCTTTCCAACACTTTCTTTAATCTTCTTCAATGCATCATGCAGCATGCGAAGATCTTCTTTACTGCAATTTTCTACAAATTTTCGAGTGGTAAGGGCATACAATTCCTCCAGAATATCGTAAAGCCATTCGATATAAGATGGCGTCATTTCAGTTACTTTAGCACCGCGACGCGGAATCAGCTCCACCAGCCTGTTTTTTTCAAGGATGCGCAACGCCTCACGGACCGGACTCCTGCTGACGCCCAACTCTTCTGATATTCTGGCCTCAAGGACCCTTTCACCGGGTTTTAATTCCAATTGAATAATTTTTTCACCCACATAATGGGCAATCTGCTCGGCCAGATTTTCCGATGCTTTAAAAGCCATTTACATTCCTTTTCATTTGCACGCCCAATTGACCGAAGGTCACCGCCACGTAAATTTTCAAGTATATCTGTCATTTCATTTAGGCCTGGTTTTGTATGCAACAACAAGCCCAACGGACAATGCTAACGTCGCTACGGCTGAAAACCACATGTAGAGTTGGCCAAGAATCCCCCAGTTACTCCAGTTTCCCAGGATGCCATTATAGAATAAGATGATCGTTGCAAGCCCGTTACTAACGACACCGGCTCGAACCGCAACAATCCCGCTCCCTCCCGATCCGACTTCTCGGTACCCGCACCAGTATACAATGATGAGAGCGACGTAGGCGGCACCCAACAGACGAATAAACTGAGATGGATCGGGAAATGGGATATTTAAAAAAGAGAACAGGACCGGAGGTCCAACCAGCAGAGGACCGGCCCAAAGAAAAGTTGTGAGAACGATTTTTACAAGAAGGACTTTCTCCAGTTTCATCTTCATGCCTCCTGTTTCAGGTTAGCTGCTTTTTGGGGCCAGTTCAAAACCAAATAATTGTATATTGTCGACAATCTACAATATGGCCTTTGGCCTGTCAAGAAAAAATTAAAAAAATAGAGTTAGATACCGGTTTTTGCTCCTGATCAGAGGATTGATGTTTTCTGAGGATTAAAATTTGAGTCCAACGCAAAAATTGGGGAAATTGTGTGAACTTCGGAAATGCTGTCAGGAAATGGCATCAGATAATTGTGCGCCCTGACCGGATGATTATTTTTTAAAATAGTGCTTGACAAAATCAGAAATGACATTCATTGTATGAACGAATGTCATAATATGAACAGATGATATTTTATGCATTGCCATTACAAGAAAACAGGAAAAAATCATGGGAGTAAAGGAACGAAAAGCACGGGAGTTTAAACGCAGGGAAAAAGAAATTCTTGCCACGGCCTACAATCTATTAACCCGAATGGAGCCGGTCCAGATGACCATGGAGATGATCGCCGAGCAAACGGAGATCGGCCGTGGAACGATTTATAAGCATTTTAAAAGCAAAGATGAAATATACGCTCATCTCATTTTGCGCCACCGGGACGCGTTAAACCAACGTTTAAAGGAGATCGAAGTGACTGGGAACATTGGTGGCGTGCCCCAAATGATCCGTGCATACATGGATTATTGCTTAAGTGATCCGGTTGCCTTTACCATCCACAAAAGATGTGTCAACCAATACTTGAAATCAAATCTGAGTGAAGAACTCCTGGGAATCCTAAACACCCAGAAGGACGAACTCGTCCGAAGGGTTGAAAAACTTTTGCAACAGATCCTGGGTGATTTTTCCTCAACCTCTCCTTCAGCCCGCTATTTTCTCTATGCCGGATGGGGGATGCTGCGAGGTGCTATGGAGTCAATATTGGAAGACCTGTTTAATGGAAAACCCCTGGATGAGAAGGCGTATTGCCAGGCGGTCGAAAAAATTCTGCTTGGCGGCATTTCTGATCTTGATTAATGCCGAATAAGGAAAATAAATATATTAAGGAGATTCAATAGATGCATGGTTATAACAAAAGTGCGTTCATCCCTGACTGGATAGATGAACCGCCCAAAGAAGGCAGTTATCGTTCAATTTTCAAATGGGGTGACCCAAAAGGATTTAAACATCCCAATAAACGTCTCTATGATCATATGAAAGAAGCATTGGAATTAACCGACAATGATTTCAAAAAAAGAGAGAACGAAGGACATGAAAAGGTGGTGTGTGACAATCCCATAGGGCTTGATCACGTTCATATTCAGGCCATCCAGTCAATCGTCGGCTCTGACAATGTGACACAGGATGGGTATTCAAGAGTTAAGTATTCCAGTGGCATGACAATGATTGAAGTGAATACGCTCAGAAAAAAGGGCAATGAATCTGTGGCCGACATTGTGGTTCACCCGCGTGATAAAGAAGATGTACAAAAAATTGTCTCATATTGTCATAATGAGAAGATTCCCATCTATGCTTATGGCGGCGGTTCTTCTGTGAATTTCGGTCATATGCCGGTTAAGGGCGGCATCTCTCTTGTGATGAAAACACACATGAACAAGATTATTGCGTTCAACGAAACGGATCAGACCGTTCGGGTTCAGTCCGGTATGATGGGGCCGGCTTATGAAGATGCGCTCAACAGGGCGCCGGAAAATTTTTCAGCCAAAAATAAGTATACCGGCGGACACTTCCCCCAGTCTTTTGAATATTCCTCGGTTGGGGGCTGGGTGGTGACGTTGGGTTCGGGGCAGCAGTCTTCCTATTATGGTGATGCTTACGATCTTGTACTGAGCCAGGAGTTTGTAACGCCTGCGGGGCAGATAAAAACCCTTGATTATGCGGCAACTGCAACGGGTCCTAAAATTAATGATATCATGAAAGGAAGTGAAGGCAGTTTTGGGATTTTAACGGAATTAACCATGAAGGTCTTCCGTTATATGCCGGAAAATCAAAAGGATTTTGCATTTATATTTCCGGATTGGGAGGCGACTGTGAGTGCAACCCGTGAGATCAGCCAGGGAGAGTTTGGCATGCCATCTGTGTTTCGGATCTCCGACCCTGAAGAAACCGCCATGGGGCTTAAGCTGTATGGCGTAGAAGGAACAATGCTGGACAAATTAATTCAAATGAGAGGTTATAAGTCCGGAAAACGTTGTTTGTATATCGGCCATACGGAAGGGGAAAAGGGCTTTTCCAGGCATGTTGAAAAGATGGTCAAACAGATTTGCAAAAAACATGGCGCCATGTACCTCACCGGCTACCCGATCAAAAAATGGCGGAAAGGACGCTATTCAGATCCTTACATGAGAGAGGATTTACAGGACTATGGTATTATTTCGGATACCGTTGAATCGTCTGTGACCTGGTCGAATCTGCATAATCTTCACCAGGGCGTGAGAGCGTTTATCAAAAGTCGACCCAATACCATGTGCCTGACGCATGCCTCTCATTTTTATCCCCAGGGAACCAATTTGTATTTTATTTTTATCGCAAAATATAAAAATATTGATGAGTACAAAAAGTTTTTGGATGGGATCATGGATGTCATACAACAACATGGGGGATCGATCAGTCACCATCACGGGATTGGAAAAATGTTTGGCCCCTTTATGGAAAAGCATCTCGGAAAAGAGCAGATGGAAGTTTTGCGTGCATTAAAGCATCACTTTGATCCCAATAACATTATGAATCCCGGCGGACAATTGGGATTAGATGTTTAATCGTAAACAAAATTACAAGAGGCTATAAAATTATGGATATGACCATTCAGGAACCACGAAAAGAAATATTTCAAAAAATAAAACGCGAAAGCTGGGATATCGTGATTGTCGGCGGAGGCATCACCGGCGCGGGAATATTGCGAGAGGCAGCCCACTTGAATCTCAAAGCACTCCTTGTTGAGCAGCGGGATTTTGCCTGGGGAACCTCCAGCCGCTCGACAAAAATGATACACGGGGGTCTGCGCTATCTCAAAGAAGGCAATTTTATTCTGACCTATAAATCCGTTCGAGAACGACAAAATCTACTCCAGGAAATCCCCGGCCTGGCCAATGACAAAGCCTTTATTCTTCCGGTTTATAAAGGCAAACTGTTTCAGCGTTTCTTAATTCACGTCGGCCTGATTGTATACAACCTGCTGGCCGGGCGATGGAAGCGGAATCTGTCCTCTTTGAAGGAACTATCCAAACTCGTACCGTCTATTAAGCAAAAGGATTTACAGGCGGGCTTTTTAATTAACGATGCAATCACCGATGATGCCAGACTGGTACTCAGAGTAATAGCCGAAGCAACCCGTGAAGACACAACCGCAATAAATTATTGCCGGGCAACCCGCCTGTTAAAGCAGGGGGGGCATGTAAGCGGTGTTGTTTTACAGGATACGGAAACCGGCGAGACCATTGATGTGAAGTCGCGCCTGGTTATCAACGCCACCGGTGCCTGGGTAGATAAACTTCGGGCTGAAGTCGAAAAATCGAATTCTCAGAAGATCCGCCCATTGCGGGGAAGCCATCTGATTTTTTCTAAAGAAAAAATTCCGCTTCAGCATAATTTTTTAACCATGCACCCGAAAGATGGTCGTCCGGTGACCATACTTTCCTGGGAAGGCCGTATTTTAGTCGGCACCACCGATATTGACCATCCATATGATTTGAACCAGGAACCCACCATTAGCCCAGAAGAGGTTGTTTACCTTTTGGAAACAGTCAACTATCTATTTCCAGGATTAAAAGTTAAAAAAGAGGATATTATTGCCACCGTTGCCGGTATTCGGCCGGTGGTGGACTCGGGCAAAAAAGACCCGTCAAAAGAATCGAGAGATTATGCCATCTGGAAAGAGGGAGGGCTGCTGACGGTAACCGGTGGGAAATTGACGACTTTCCGAATCACTGCCTTAGATGTTTTAGCAGAAGCCCAGGAATATATCGGCGCTTTACCGGATGTACAAAAAAAGCGAAAAATCTTTTCACGCCATAACCAAACCGTTCCGAAGTCATGCAGTCTAAAAAAAGAACAAGTCAAGCGGCTCCAGGGCAGATACGGAGAGAACTTTAAACAACTGATAGAAAACGCTACAGACGCCGAACTGGAGACGATTCCCGGCACCCTCACCGTATGGGCGGAACTTCGTTGGGCCGCCCAAAACGAAAGTGTCATTCACTTAGAGGATCTGATGCTGAGACGAACCCGCTTGGGATTGCTGCTCTGTAACGGGGGGGATGAGATTCTTCCGCGAATTCGTAAAATCTGTCAGCCGATTCTCGGATGGACTGACGAAAAATGGCAAAATGAAGCCCTGGCCTATCTGAATCTCTGGAAACAGTGCTATAGCGTTCCGAAATTTTAACCCTGAACGATTGCAAAATATGTATAAATCGTTAAAGCCTTAAAAATATGGAGAATAATATTTTAGCCATAAATTGTTTGCTTGAACAAGCAAAAATTCATCGTACACAGGAGAATACCATGAACATCGAAATCAAGGAACGCTTTATGGAAGCATGGGAAAAACACTTCCCCGGCAGCGAACTACCCATCGCCTGTTTTTACTCCAATGAGCTGAATAACGTGGAGTTTCCGAAGGCTCCCAAGCCTAATCGCAAAGGGTATACATGTATTTTCGCCCAGATAACTCCGGTAAGGAAAGGGTGCGCCCGTGCCTTTAACAAGGAGAACCTGGGGTGTTTCGGGAGTTTTTTGCCTTTTGGTTTTGACTTTGAACTCACCGAGGATGTTAAGAACTATGTCTGCAATGTGGAACGTGTTAAAAAGAGCTATGACCATCTTGAGAGCATGTATGAACACCGCCCACCTAAACAGGCTCCAGGGAAATACCTTGTGTTCAAGCGCTGGGACACACTTGAGAAACAGGATGATCCGCAGGTGGTTTTTTTCTTCGGCAACCCGGACGTTATCTCCGGCCTCCATGGGATTGCAAATTTCGACACCATGACACCATACGACGTGATTGCACCGTTTGGTACTGCTTGTGATTCAATTGTTGGTTTCCCAATGTACGAACTGAAATCTGACCAGCCCAAGGCGGTCCTGGGAGCTTTAGATCCTTCAGTAAGAACCCGCTTTAAGCCGCACCTTCTCACTTTCTCCGCCCCCTGGCCCAAATTTTTGAGCATGCTGGAAAATATGGATAAAAGTTTTCTGGCGACAGATAGTTGGTCGAAAGTAAAATCACGATTTTCACGAGTCAAATAGTTCAATTAATGAAAGAAATTTATGGAAAGAAGTAACAAGATGAAGATAGTCCTCTGGGGTGCAACGGGCCTGACGGGCCGGGAGGTACTCAACCAGGCGCTGGAGGGTGGACTCGAAGTGAAGGCAGTTGCTCGTAATCCAGGGCTGATCGAAGTAGAACACGCCAACTTGTCTGTCGTTTGGGGTGATGCGCTCGACCCCCAATCGGTTGAGGATGCCGTCGCCAGGGGGGAGGTTGTCATCAGTGCGTTGGGAAGCGGTGCCACTCTCATGCAGGCACGCAAGCCGACGACCCTCTACTCCGAAGGCTTTGCCAACATTGTTGCTGCCCATGCGCAAACACGACATCCGCCGCTTTATTGCACTCGTAGCGGTCGGGACGGTGCCCGATCCAAGCGAGCCGCTCATCCACAAGCAGATCATCAGGCGTATCCTCAAAGCTAATTACGACGATATAAGAAAGGCCGAGAAAAACGTCCTGGCCAATTGCGATGACCTGGACTGGATAGGCATTCGTCCTATGCGGCTGATGAATACCCCTCGAACCGGCAAGTACCGCACTGCCGTCAATTTTCTGCCTCCTAATGGAGTCGAAATCAGTCGAGCGGACGTGGCGGAATTTATGCTGAAGCAAATGAGCACCGACGAGCATCTACGGAGCTATGTGACAATTGCCTATTAAATTCGAGATGTGGCGCCTATTGCTGTTAGACTTTACACGGGGTATCAGATATATTTATTTTCAAAATAAAAAGGAGAGACAACAATGATTGCTTGTTGCGGATTGGATTGTTCCAAGTGCGAGTGTTTCCTTGCCACTCAAACCGATGATGACAATATGCGGGCTGATATAGCAAAAAAATGGTCAGCAAGGTATAGAGCTGACATCAAACCAGAGCATATCAATTGTGAAGGATGTCGTTCTGACGGCAGAAAGTTTTTTTATTGTGCCGATATGTGTGAACTTCGGAAATGCTGTCAGGAAATGGAATTAGATAATTGTGCAGCTTGTGATATGTATAGCACGTGCGATAAACTTAAACATTTCTGTAAAATCGCTCCTGAAGCACGTGAAGCTTTGGACAAGTTGCGTTCTTAGATGATGCTAACAAGGATCAAGTCGTAATTCAGATAATTAATAACTTTGTTATCTGGGAGAATTGAACAAGCAATCATGACTGGTAAACAGTCTGGATTTTAATAAAACTTCCCCCTCATACGCTGCTATCATTACTATAAAACGCCACGCATGCTTCTCAACCCGCCGATATAAAATATAAAACATTTAGCTCATCATCACCCGGAGGATAACTGTAAAAAATTTACTTGACAAAGCAATATATAACTTTTTATACTATAAATAATTATATATAAATATTTTTATAAGCACCATCTTAACTGAAAGATTTTTTACATGCTTAAATACGCCCTGCTTGGTTTCCTGAAATATAACGCAAAAACAGGCTATGAACTCAAACAGACAATGGATACATCCACCAGTCATTTCTGGCATGCCAAACAGAGCCAGATTTATACCACGCTTAAAAAACTGGAAGAAGCCGGACAGGTCTCCTCTCTCCTTGAACACCAGGAAAGTCGTCCTGACCGGCGGGTTTATACTATTACGGAATCCGGAATAAAGGCTTTGCAGGAATGGCTGGCAAAACCTGTGACCGACCCTGAAACAGTCAAGCACACGCTACTCTTAAAACTATTTTTCTCAGCCAACCAGGAAAAACAATTCCTCTTGGCACAGTTGGGCCTGCAGCGTACCCTTCACGAACAACAGATGGAACACTATCAATCTGAAACAAAAGATATCATTAAAGAGGTCGCAGCCAGTGTGCCGGCGTTAAAGCAAGATGCCCATATGTGGGAGGCAACCCGGCGGTTCGGGGAACTTTATGAAGAGATGAACCTTAAGTGGATCAATGAAACTATTTCCATGCTGCAAAAAAAATTTTAACGTCTGCCATAAAAAACTTTAATACAAGAAAGGACAAATCATGAGCGATGAAATTTATCACAAGCTGGCAAAGCTGCTTGACACCCTGCCAAACGGATTTCCCGCCACACCCAACGGTGTTGAAATCAAATTGCTGAAAAAAATTTTTACCCCTGAAGAGGCGGACCTTTTTATGGATTTACGGCTTACCGCTGAAACACCGAAACAGATCGCGGAACGGACCGGAAGACCTTTAAAAGGCTTAGATGAACAACTTGTCTCCATGTGGAAAAGAGGTGAATTGTTTGGTGTGGACTTAAATGGATTTAAAATGTTTAAGATGATTCCCTGGGTCCTCGGTATCTATGAATTTCAACTAAAACGCATGGACCGTGAATTTGCGGAACTGTGTGAAGAATATGCACCTTTTATGGCCAAACAATTTTTTACCGAAAAGCCCCAGTTTATGCAGACCATTCCCATTGAGCAGGAAATATCTGAAAAACATGAAACCCTGTCCTATGAAAAAGTCTCCACGATCATTGAAAATGGGCTGTCTTTTGCGGTTGCGGATTGCATCTGCAAAAAGGAAAAAAGCCTTTTAGATGAGCGTTGTGACAAGCCCATGGAAGTATGCCTTGCTATTGCGCCGATTCCCGGGGCATTTGATAATTTTGCCCATTGGGGCAGACCCATATCAAAACAGGAAGCCTATGATGTGCTGAAAACATCAGAGGAAGCCGGCCTTGTTCATTTAACCCAGAACATTGAAAGCGAGCATTTCTTTATCTGTAATTGCTGCGGATGCTGCTGCGGAATCCTTCGAGGCATGAATGAGTATGGCTTCACAGATGCCATTAACTCAAATTTTTGCGCTAAAATCGACCCGGACACCTGTATCTCATGTGGTGTATGTGAGGAAGAACGATGCCAGGTCAAAGCCATTGAAGAGGTGGATGAAGTTTTTCGTGTAATCGAGGAGCGGTGCATCGGGTGCGGGCTTTGTATCTCCACATGCCCGTCGGAATCTATCCAACTGGTTAGAAAAGATGCCCAAGACATCACAAAACCGCCAAAGAATGAAATGGACTGGTTGAAAGTAAGAGGGGGGAACCGCGGTGTGGATTTCAGCGACTATATTTAAGCTGAAATAGTTCAGGCTTGATCTGACAATCCTATTGCAAAAAAGAGGATTACAGGTTTTGATATAGGTGGCTAAACCTTAAAAAATATCAAAACACAAAAGGAGGAATTAGACAATGGAGCAATCAGTTCGAATTATGCCGTGCCTTGACATGCAGAACGGACGCGTCGTCAAAGGCGTTCATTTCGTGGATATTCGGGATGCCGGTGATCCGGTCGAATGTGCAAGGGCGTATTGCGACGCCGGTGCAGATGAACTGGCCCTTTTGGATATCACGGCCACGGTGGAAGGCAGAGCCACCATGCTTGATATTGTTACGCGTGTCGCAGAGGTCACCACGGTTCCATTGACCGTTGGCGGCGGAATTTCCGACGTGAAATCGGCCGAAGCAGTATTAAACGCAGGCGCAAACAAAGTCTCGACCAGCAGTGCCGCCTTCCGGAATCCCGAACTGATCCCGGAAATGGTGAATGTGCTGGGCGCTGATAACGTGACAGTGGCCATTGATGTGGACCGGAACAAAGCCCTCCCCTCAGGCTATGAAGTTTATATTGACGGCGGACGAACGGCCACCGGTGCTGATGCAGTGGAATGGGCCAAACGTGTGGATGGTTTCGGGGTGCCGGTCATTCTTCCTACAAGTAAGGCGGGCGACGGTGCGCAAACCGGATTTGATCTGCCGGTAATCCATGCTATCAAGGAAGCGGTTTCAGCCGAGGTTGTGGCGTCCGGCGGCGCGGGGAAACTGGAACACTTCTATGGGGCCGCACAGGCTGGGGCGACCATCCTGCTTGCCGCGTCCGTGTTCCATTTCGGGCTCATCGGCATCGATGACTTAAAGGACTACCTCCGGGGCCGGGGGATGAATATCCGCTAAAAAAACCATTAAGTGATCTGGTTGTGATCTGGGGTCAGACCCCAATTCCGGCTCTTTGCAAACAATGCCGGCCAACAATGCCCCAGTTCATAGCCGTTCATAAAAACTGCCACGAAAATTCAAAATTAAAGATGCGACCCTGTTCTGCTGCCTCTCCACTGCCTCTTTACGTTTATCAGATCCCTTGATACCATCCCAAAAGAAAAAACAAGTGCCGGTCCACAATCTTTTTACAGAATATGATAATCAAGGGCTGATACCATTTACACCCCCTTTCAACCGAATACGACGATTGTTGCTGATAATTAAGTAAGGTGTTCCCGGAATTCTCGTTATTATTAAAGTTTACCGATGGACAATACGTAAAAAGAATGACAATATGAACAAAAAATGAGAAATCCAACTCATGGAATTTAAACTGTATCGACATATGCGCCTTTATTTTTTTTGCAATTGGAGGATTTTCTAATGGATGTCAAGCCAACTTATGAGGAATTAGAAAAAGCGCTTCAAAAGAGTGAAAAAAAATTCAGGGATTTTTATGAAAATTCTGTAATGGGTCTTTTCCAGACTGAAATAGACGGCAGGCTCCTGATGCTGAACCGGAAATGCGCTGAAATTTTCGGGTATGACTCGCCTGCCCTGGCGCTTGAAGCGGTAAAAAATGTTAATGATATTTATGTTTATCCCGAAAAACGATTACAGCTCATTTCGGATATTAAAAAAAATGGGTTTATCCGGGATGTGGAAATTGAGTGTAAAAAATCAAATGGTGATTTGTTCTGGATAAATCTTAATACCATTAAATCCGTTGAAGAAGACGGCAGTATTTTTTTTAACGGCATTCTGTCAGATATAACGGAGCGCAAATTCGCTGAAGCGGAATTGAAAAAATTTAAAACAATTTCCGACCAGGCAAATTACGGCACGACGATAGTGGATCTTGACGGCAATTTTATTTATATAAATGAAAATTTTGCGCTGATGCACGGATTTTATCCTGATGAACTGGCAGAAAAAAATCTTGAAATCTTTCACACCAAAGAGCAAATGGGTCACGTCGACAGGCTGAATGAAAAACTGGTAAATGAAGGCGGTTATTCGGCCGAAGAAGTCTGGCATGTTAGAAAAGATGGTTCTGTTTTTCCAACGATCATGAACGGATACATTATCAAAAAAGATGATGGCAGCCCCTATTTAATGGCTGCAACCGCCATTGACATCACCGACCGTAAGCTGGCCGAAGAAGCGCTGAAAAAGAGTGAAGCAAAATATCGTCTTATTTGTAATAAAATCCCCATCGGCATTTTCCATTATGACAAACAGGGCGTTATTACCGTGTGCAATGAACAATCAGCGGAAATAGCCGGAACATCAATTGAAAATCTCATCGATTTTAACCTGCTGGAAAACCTGAAAAATGAACATATGTTAACCGCAGTGAAAGATTCTCTGGATGGAAAAACGCGTCATTTGGAAGGAAAATATTCGTCTGTAACCGGTGACAAGACAACCTATACCAAATCAGATTTTATTCCGCTTATTTCAGACGGTGATTTTGTGGAAGGCGGCATCGGCGTGGTAGAGGATGTCACAGAAAAAATAATGGCGGCAAAAGCCCTGCGGGAGAGCCAGCATCAACTGAAATCCATTATTAATAACGCGTCGGCGGTTATCTATCTTAAGGATAAACAGGGGAAATTTATTCTCATCAACAGGCAGTTTGAAACCCTGTTTCATATCACTCAAGAAGAGATCTTCGCTAAAACCGATTATGATATATTTCCCAGGGAAATTTCCGATCGTTTAAAGGAAAACGATTTAAAGGTTATTGAAGCGGGCATGCCCCTTGAATTTGAGGAGAACGTTCTTCATGATGATGGGATACATACGTATATTTCCATTAAATTTCCCATTCAGGATGCTTCAGGGACGACTTATGGTGTGTGTGGCATTTCAAGCGATATCAGCGATCGAAAGCAGGCGGAGGAGGAACTGACAAAATCTCATGAAAAGTTGCGCAATCTCTCAGTATATCTCCAATCTGCAAGGGAACAGGAACGGACACACATTGCCCGTGAGGTTCATGATGATCTGGGACAGGCATTAACCGCGATAAAACTGGACCTTTCCTGGTTAAAAGAAAAAATTCCCAAAAAGGAAAAAACGGTTGTTAAAAAGGCTGAAAAAACCATTGCGCTTGTGCATAATGCCATCAAGTCGGTCCAGCGAATCATTTCAGAATTAAGACCCGGATTGTTAAATGATCTGGGACTTGCAGCAGCAATGGAATGGCAGATAAAAGAATTTGAGGAACGGACGGGCATCAAAACAGATATGACGATCGATCCTGAAGAGCCTGAGTTAGATAACGCGCTTTCCACAACAATTTTTCGGATTTTTCAGGAAACCCTCACAAATATCACCCGCCATTCACAGGCGACATGTATTAAAGTGCGCTTAAAAGAAAGAGACGGCATTATAGAACTTATTGTAAGAGATAACGGGGTCGGGATAACCGAGGATCAGATTGCCCACCGCGATTCATTCGGGTTGATGGGGATGATGGAACGGGCCCATGCGGCTGGGGGGGAGATAAAAATTTCAGGGAATCCGGGCAGGGGGACCATGATGGCGGTGCATGTTCCGGTTAAAAAATAACAGGTTTTTTTAAAGATGTGTAAAGTCCAAGCTCGAAAACCAAGACGAAGAATGGAGTCACCCACCCCTCGGTGGCTCTCGGAATTATGAATTAAAAGTGACTCTGATCACCTGAGCTCCTAATATAAAAAGAGCTTGAATCAGCCCTATTCTTCCACATAACTCGGGCATTCTCTTTTGTCCTCTATGTACGGCTTAATGTCTAAAATGGGGGTGCCGTCAATCATATCCGCATGATTCACCGTGATGATATTTGCCTCAACATTTAATACCGTTAACACAGACAAACCGATGGGATTGGGGCGATACGGTGAACAAATACTGAAAACGCCCATCGCCTTTTTCCGGTGAGGCGGCGTCTGAACAAGAGATGCCGGATCAAATGGTTGGCTTTTATGAAAATAAAACAGAACAATAATTTCTTGTCCGACCGAGATGTCCTTTAAACCGTTTTCATATATTTTATTTATTTCGATCCTGCCTTTGACTTCTGAAACACTCCAGTGCCTGGGAATATTTTTTTCATTTGTATGAAATACCCCAATTGGTGTCATTTCTATCTTCATGGTAAATACCTCGCTAAAATTTCCTATAACGCCTCCAGCCTTGCCACCACTTCTATATGATAGGTATGGGGAAACATATCCACCGGCTGAATCTCGGCGACCCGGTAAGCGTCTTTCATCATCCCGGCATCTCTTGCAAGGGTCGCCGGATTACAGGAGACATAGACAATTCTTTTCGGATTCAAATCCAGCACCTGCTTGACAACATCTTTATGCATCCCGGTTCTCGGCGGATCAATAATTAAAACATCCGGTGTTTTGCTGATTTTGGACCCGACCTCACGGATATCCCCGACCATAAAACGGCAGTTTGAAACACCATTTTTCCGGCAGTTTTCCCGGGCATCGTTCACCGCGCTTTCCACGATTTCAATACCGGTAATTTCATTGGCGGAATCCGACAGCCAGATGGGAATTGTTCCCGTACCGCTGTAGAGATCCAGCACATCTTCTTTTCCTGTCAGCTGCGCATATTCCTTGACCATGTCATATAAAACAACCGCACCTCTGGTATTGGTCTGGAAAAATGAATTGGCGGAAACCTCAAATTCATACGGCCCCAGTTTTTCCTTCAAACACCGTTCGCCGGCAAGATGGACCTCATATTCCCCGGTGGCCACGCTGGCTATGCTGGCGGTGACATTATTAACCACCGAGGCAATGTTTGGAAATTTTTCGCACAGCTCATCGGCCAGGGGCTGGACTTCTGCAAGGTCTTTACTGGAAGTCACGATATTGACCAGCCATTGATCATAGGCAACTGAATGACGAATCATCAGAAACCGCCAGAATCCCTCGTGGGATCGGAGTCCGTATAGCGGGCGGGTGGAATTCTTCATATACTGCCTGACGGTGTTCAGAATCTCATTACCTGTTTCAGGATGAATGAGGCATTTATCAATATCCAGGACTTTGTGAAAGGTGCCGGGAACATGCAGGCCCAGTGCAAAACCAATGTCAATACGTTCATCACCGAGTTCGTCCGGCAAAAGCCACCGCCGATCGGAACAGGAAAATTCCATTTTATTCCGATACTCAAAAATCCGATCAGACGCCCTGGTGGGGTGCACCGTTACATCTTCAAGGCCGCCGATATGTTCAAACGACTCTTTCACATGGCGCTGTTTATATTCAAGCTGCTTTTCATATTTAAAAAACTGCCATTTACACCCGCCGCAAAACCCGCTAAAGGCGCATGGGGCTTTTATACGATCCATCGACGGAGACAGCAGGGAAACAATGCGTGATTCCGCGTAATTTTTCTTTTTTTTAAAAATACGTACAATGACACGGTCTCCGGGTACGGCCTGCTCGACAAATAAGGTAAATCCGTCTATTTTGGCAATGCCCTTCCCGCCAAATGCCAGATCCGTTACCTCCAGCTCAATTTCCCGGCCTTTTTTAATATTCATATATGTTTATAACCCCTGATTATTTTTAATTTACTTTTAAAAATGGATATAATAATTGTTTATCACAAAATCAATCGGCGATTCACATATAGAGGCTGAAATTATGCAAAAGACAATACTTTTTTCTTCTGATGAATATCAACTACACGGCACCCTGCACCTGCCGGCAATAAAAAACCCGCCGGTGGTGATCGGGTCCCACGGGCTGCTCAGTACCGGCGATTCCCCTAAACAGATTGCTTTGGCTGAAACATGCGTTCAGCACAATATGGCATATTTCCGCTATGATCATCGTGGATGCGGAAAAAGTGATGGAGAATTTACTTCTGCCACAACATTTGAAGGACGTTGCCGTGACCTGATTTCTGCTGTGAAAACCCTCCGGGGCTTACCTGAAACCGGAGACGCAATTGCGCTTTTCGGCAGCAGTTTCGGCGGGGCCATCAGCCTGGCAATGGCCATGGCATTGAACATTGCATCAATTGTGACCGTCGCAGCCCCCCTATGCAGTGAACTCATTAAAGAACCTTATGTCAATGATTCGGCAAACAAACCAGTGATGCAGATGCTTGACAAAGACAAACTGTTTTTTGATATTAGGGACCGGATATCCGTTATCAGCCATCTGCTGATTTTTCATGGGGATGACGACAGAATTGTACCTTTTGAAAATGCCCTGGAATTAAATCAAAAAGCAAAAAAACCCAAAATGCTGATTTGTCAAAAAACCGGGGACCACCCGATGAGCAATGAAATTCATCAGGAAGAATTTATTGATCAGGCGGTTGCATGGTTTAAAAAATATTTCCGGACCACATCATAGGCAGTAAATTAAATTATATTTTATCATCTTTTTGTAACGAGTAACAAAACATTAAACTGTTCAAAAAAATTATAAAACCGGCTTGACAAGCTAAAATTATATTGTTACATGGGAAGAAAATGTAATTTGAAGGCCTCAAAAAATGAAGAAATTTAAAGTCATTATCAACAATTTACTACTTATTATTGTCATTCTTGTGGGCGTCCTTGTGGGCACCATTGATGTCTGCAACCAAGACAAGTGTTGATAATGGCCTGACTTTATAACAAAACAATTTTAAAAACCGTTATCAGCACTAAAAAGCTGATAACGGTTTTTTTTTGACGGAGATTTAAAAAATGAAAAGTGACAGAGCCAAAAAAGGGATTGAAAGAGCCCCTCACCGTTCTTTGTTTAAAGCCATCGGCTATACGGATGAAGAAATTAATCGGCCGCTGATCGGAGTTGCAAACTCGGTGAATACGGCGATTCCCGGCCATGTTCATTTAGATAAAATAACGGAAGCCGTCAAGGTCGGTATTTATATGGCCGGCGGAACACCGGTGGAGTTCGGCACAATCGGTGTCTGCGATGGGATTGCCATGAACCATGTGGGGATGAAATATTCCCTGGGTAGCCGGGAACTGATTGCCGATTCCGTTGAAGTCATGGGAATTGCCCATGCCCTTGACGGCATGGTCATGGTTCCGAATTGTGACAAAATCGTTCCGGGTATGCTGATGGCCGCAGCCCGTCTGGATGTCCCGACAATCTTCATCAGCGGCGGTCCCATGCTGGCCGGAAAACATCCGGACAACCCGAAAAAAAAAGTCGACCTGATCACGGTCTTTGAAGCAGTGGGCGCTGTTCGATCCGGTAAAATGACTGAAGAACAGCTGACAGGCATCGAAGATGCCGCCTGTCCGACCTGCGGGTCCTGTTCCGGAATGTTTACGGCCAACTCCATGAACTGCCTGACCGAAGTCATCGGCCTGGGGTTACCCGGCAACGGCACCATCCCTGCGGTGATGTCCGCCCGTATCCGGCTGGCAAAAATGGCCGGGATGAAAATAATGGAACTTTTGGAAAAACAGATCACACCGAGCCAAATATTGACCCAAAAAGCGTTTGAAAATGCCCTGACCGTGGATATGGCCCTTGGCTGCTCAACAAACACGGTGCTTCATTTGACCGCACTGGCCCATGAAATCGGCCTGCCCCTGGATTTGGATCTGATCAATGAAGTCAGCAAACGGACACCGCATCTGTGTTCATTAAGCCCGGGCGGGGCCCATCATATTGAAGATCTGCATTATGCCGGGGGCATTCAGGCGATTATTAAAGTCCTGGCAGATAACGGATCCATTCACGATGACTGTATAACGGTCACCGGCAAAACGGTTAAAGACAATATTGCCCAGGCCGCGGTACAGGATTCGGAGGTGATCCGACCGATTGATAACCCATACCATGAGGTCGGCGGACTTGCGGTACTGTTCGGCAATATAGCGCCCAACGGCTGCGTGGTCAAACAATCCGCGGTTGTTGCCGAAATGATGATTCATGAAGGTCCGGCAAGGGTGTTTGATTCCGAAGAAGATGCCACGGAAGCGATTCTTAACGGAAAAATTGTTAAAGGCGATGTGATAGTAATCCGATATGAAGGTCCCATGGGCGGGCCGGGTATGCGAGAAATGCTGACCCCGACATCGGCCATTGCCGGAATGCAGCTGGATGCGCACGTGGCCCTCATCACTGATGGCAGATTCTCCGGCGGTACCCGGGGGGCGGCGATTGGGCATGTTTCCCCGGAAGCCATGCAGCAAGGCACGATCGCCATCGTTTCCGAAGGTGATGTCATATCTATTGATATCCCGCAAAAAACAATCTCATTAAAAGTTGATGAAAAAGAGATCAAAGACCGGCTTTCAAAATGGGTAAAACCGGCGCCCAGAATCACAAAAGGTTACATGGCCCGATATGCCCGCATGGTATCGTCGGCGGATAAAGGCGCGGTCATGGAATAAATAACAATTAAAAATTTATAATTAAAAATTAGGAATTAATAAGTTCTGAGGCCTACGTCCTAATTCTTAATTCTTCATTCCTAATTCTTAATTCTTCATCAAGGATGGATGATCATGAGCAAGTTAACGGGTGCACAGATTCTATTGAGGATGTTAAAGGAAGAAGGCGTTGATACGATCTTCGGGTATCCCGGAGGTGTTGTCCTTGACATTTATGATGAGCTGGCAAGAACCGATTTAAAACATATCCTCGTTCGTCATGAACAGGGTGCGGTGCATGCCGCGGATGCTTATGCACGCGCGTCCGGAAAGGTCGGTGTTTGCCTGGTTACTTCAGGTCCCGGTGCGACAAACACAGTCACAGGGATCGCGACTGCAAATATGGATTCCATACCCATTGTGGTCATCACCGGTCAGGTTCCGACCAAACTGATCGGAAATGATGCGTTTCAGGAAGTCGATATTGTCGGCATCACCCGGCCCTGCACAAAACATAATTACCTGGTAAAGGATGTAAAAGATCTTGCAAAAACCATAAAGGAAGCATTTCATATCGCACGATCCGGTCGTCCGGGACCGGTACTCATCGACCTGCCCAAGGATGTTTCGATTTCCAAAACCAGCTTTAAGCTACCGGATGATGTCCAGCTAAGGTCATATAATCCCACTTATGTGCCCAACCGGAAGCAACTTCTAAAAGTGGTGGATATGATCAAAAAGGCAAAAAAACCGCTGATCTTCAGCGGCGGCGGGGTGATATTATCCCGGGCGCATAAAGAGCTGGCTGAACTGGCAAAAAAAAACAAGATACCGGTCACCAGCACGCTCATGGGACTTGGTGGGTTTTCAGGTATGGATCCCCTGTGGCTGGGTATGCTCGGCATGCACGGCACTTATCGCGCGAATATGTCGGTTTCGGAATGTGACCTGATGATTGCCGTGGGAGTTCGTTTTGATGACCGTGTCACCGGGAAAACCGATGAATTTGCCCCCTACGCAAAAATTGTCCAGATTGATATAGACCCCACGTCAATCCAGAAGAATATCCAGGTCCATGTTCCGGTTGTTGGAGATTGCAAGATTTCCCTGGAATTATTAAACCAGATGATCGATCATGAGGATATGGGAGAATTAAAACCGGAACACCAGCAGTGGCTGGATCGGATTGACAACTGGAAAAAAACGACCCCTCAGGTGTATGACCAAACAGATGTGATCAAGCCGCAATATGTTATTGAAAAACTGTTTGAACTCACCAAAGGAGAAGCGATCATCACCACCGAGGTCGGTCAGAACCAGATGTGGGCGGCACAGTATTATCATTTCACGCAACCGGGGCAATTTATCAGTTCCGGCGGCTTGGGGACCATGGGTTTTGGTCTTCCGGCCGCTGTCGGCGCCCAGGTCGCAGCGCCGGACAAACTGGTTGTGGATATTGCCGGTGACGGCAGTATCCAGATGAACATCCAGGAAATGGCAACGGCTGTTCAATATAATCTGCCGGTAAAGGTCGTTATATTAAACAACGGGTTTTTGGGAATGGTTCGTCAATGGCAGCAGCTTTTTTATGACAAATGCTATTCATCCACCAAGTTCCAGCATACCCCGGATTTTGTAAAACTGGCGGAAGCCTATGGAGCGGTTGGTTTAAGGGCCACAAAGCCCGAAGAGGTTGAAAAAGTTCTCAAGGAAGGAATCGTCTGCAAAAAAGCCGTTATCATGGATTTTGTGGTTGAACCGGAGGAATGTGTTTATCCCATGGTTCCCGCAGGGGCGCCGATTTCTAAAATGCTGTTGGTTTAATTAATAAGGATATGGAAATGACAAAAAAACATATACTCTCTATTCTTGTCGATAATGAACCGGGTGTTCTTTCCAGAATCGCCGGGCTGTTTTCCGGCCGGGGTTATAATATCGATAGCCTGTGTGTCGCGGAAACTGCGGAACCCTTTGTATCCCGAATCACCATGGTGACCAAGGGGGATTCAATGATCCTGGAGCAAATTAAAAAACAAGTGAACAAGATAATCAATGTGATTAAAGTGACCGATCTCACAGACCAGGAATTTGTTGAACGGGAACTGGTCCTGTTGAAGGTCAACGCGAAAGCGGAACACCGGGCAGAAATTTTAAGAATTACCGATATTTTCAGGGGCCAGGTGGTGGATGTCGGCCAGGAGCACTTTACCATCAACATCATCGGAGATACCGACAAAATAACCGCAATCTTGACCCTTTTAAAACCATTCGGCATCCGTGAAATTGCAAGAACCGGGTGCATTGCAATGTTTAGGGAAAATAAATCAAAATCTTAGAAATAATATAAACAAATTTTAATAAAAAAATAACGAAGGAGTAAATCATGGCAAAAATTGACTTTGGCGGAACAATCGAAGATGTAATCATATCCGACGAATTCCCACTTGATAAGGCACGCGAGATTCTGAAAGATGAAACAATCACCATCCTCGGATATGGCGTCCAGGGCCCTGCTCAGGCGCTGAATCTCAGGGACAATGGGATTGATGTGATCATTGGCCAGATAGAAGGTGACGAATACTGGGAAAAAGCGATTAAGGACGGGTTTGTACCCGGCGAATCCCTGTTCCCCATTAAAGAAGCCGCCCAAAAAGGCACCATTATCATGGAGCTTTTATCTGATGCAGGCCAGACTGCCACATGGCCTGTTATAAAAGAATGTTTAAACGAAGGGGATGCCCTGTATTTTTCTCATGGCTTTTCCATTGTTTACAAAGACCAGACCGGAATCATTGCACCGAAAAATATTGATGTTATCCTCGTGGCACCCAAGGGGTCGGGGACAAGTGTACGGGCTAATTTTTTAGCCGGCGACGGGATTAATTCCAGTTATGCGATCGAACAGGATTTTACCGGCAGAGCAAAAGACAGAACCCTTGCGTTAGGGATTGCAGTCGGCTCCGGTTATCTGTTTCCCACAACGTTTCAGAAAGAAGTTTTCAGTGACCTCACCGGCGAACGGGGTGTTCTGATGGGTTGCCTTTCAGGCGTCATGGAAGCACAGTACAATGTGCTGCGCAAAAACGGTCATTCACCGAGTGAGGCTTTCAATGAAACCGTTGAAGAACTCACCCAGAGCCTGATCCGGTTAGTTGACCAGAACGGCATGGACTGGATGTTCTCAAACTGCAGCGCAACCGCTCAGCGCGGGGCGTTGGATTGGGCACCCAAGTTCAGAGATGCGGTAATGCCGGTTTTTGAAGATCTGTATGAAAAGGTCGCAAATGGCAGCGAAACCAGAAGGGTTTTAGACGTCAACAGTGCGCCGGATTACAAAGAAAAACTCCAGGCTGAATTAGATGAGATTAAAAATTCTGAAATGTGGAAAGCCGGCGCCGCGGTCCGTTCATTAAGACCCACTCAAAGAAAAAAATAACTGGTTTTTTACCATTTTGTTATTATATTTAAATCAATCGGGGTCATGTCATCATAAATCACATGCCCGATTGCAGCTTAAAAGAACAAATTTTTGTTTTAAACAACCAATCCTTCAAATCCGGAGACCTTGTATATAATGGAACCAATTCTGTTATATGATACAACATTAAGAGATGGCACCCAGGGTGAGAAAATCACTTTTTCAGGTGATGACAAGATCAAAATCGCAAAAAAGCTGGACGAACTTGGCATTCACTATATTGAGGGCGGGTGGCCCGGCTCCAACGTCAAGGACAAGGAATTTTTTAAATCCGCAAAAAATATTGTTTTTAAAAATTCCAGGTTAACCGCGTTCGGGTCGACCCATCGATACGGCATATCTGCCCAGGAAGATAAAAATCTGAATGCCATCATTGAATGCGGTGCGCCGGTTGCCACAATTTTCGGAAAAACATGGGATCTTCATGTCGAAAAAATACTGCGGATACGCTTAGAAGACAATTTGGACATGATCCGTGAATCCGTCGCATATCTGAAAACAAGTCATCTTGAAGAAGTCCATTATGACGCAGAGCACTTTTTTGACGGGTTTAAGGAAAACAAGGATTATGCGCTTCAGACACTTTCCGCTGCCGTCACAGCCGGCGTGGATGCCATCGGCCTGTGTGATACCAATGGCGGTTCACTGCCCCATGAAGTTGAATCGATTGTCAAAGAAGTGATCGCATATTTTGACAAACCGGAAGCAGAACAAAAACGCAAAAAACCGATCCGCTTCGGCATTCATACGCATAACGATGCCAACCTTGCGGTCGCCAATTCTATTGCTGCGGTGCGCGCGGGGGCCGTCATTGTTCAGGGGACGATTAATGGATACGGAGAAAGATGCGGTAATGCGGATTTAACCTCCATTATTCCCATTTTGAAGCTCAAAATGAAGCATCCCTGCATCTCGGATGAAAATTTAAAAAAACTCCGGATGGCGTCTTTGTTTGTAAGTGAAACCGCAAATATGACCCCGCTGAGCTCAAGGCCTTTTGTGGGCAAAAGCGCATTTGCGCATAAAGGCGGCATCCATGTCAATGCCATTATGAAGGAATCCCGTTCTTATGAACATATGGATCCCACGCTTGTCGGCAACCGTCAGCGGGTGCTGGTTTCCGATATGTCCGGAAAAAGCAATATTGAGTATAAAGCCAAAGAACTCGGCATATCGCTTGACGATAACGGACTGGATACCGAAAAAATTCTGTCCCGGATCAAACGTCTGGAAAAAGAAGGATACCAGTTTGATGTGGCGGACGGCACATTTCAGATAATGATGGAAAAACTGGCAAATCAATTTAAACCATTGTTTGACCTGGATTCCTTCAGAGTCACCATTGAAAAAAATAAAGATCAACCCTGCTACTCCCATGCAACGATCAAAATTTCCGTTGACGATGAGGTTCAGGGCATCACTGCGGCCGAAGGCTCTGGGCCGGTCAGCGCCCTTGATAATGCCCTGAGAAAGGCCTTAAACAAGGTATATCCCAATGTACTGGATCCCGTACATTTGGTGGATTTTAAAGTCAGGGTCTTAGATGGCAGAGACGGGACCGCGGCCCGGGTCCGGGTGCTTATCGAATCCAGGGATGAAACCAGCATCTGGAGCACCATCGGTGTTTCCGAAGATGTTATCGAAGCCAGCTGGCAGGCGTTGGCAGACAGTTTCCAGCATAAACTGGCCCGTTTGGAGAAAGACAAGTCCATTAAATAATAATTTAAATCCGTATAAGAAAATATCCAGGAAAGACCCATGATAGAAAAAGTATTTATCTTTGACACCACGTTAAGGGACGGTGAACAATCTCCGGGGGCGAGCATGAACACGGCTGAGAAGGTGCGACTGGCCACACAGCTTGAAAAACTTGGCGTGGATATCATTGAAGCCGGTTTCCCGGCAGCTTCGGAAGGTGATTTTGAAGCGGTCACCCAGGTTGCCAAAAAGATCAAACAATCCGAAGTCGCGGCCCTTTGCCGCGCGACGGTCAGCGACATTGACCGGGCATGGAAAGCGGTCTGCCATGCTAAACGGCCCAGGATTCACACCTTTCTTGCGACTTCGGATATTCATATCAAATACAAGCTTCAAATAACCCGGGACGAGGTCGTTAAGTCTGCCGTTGAAGCTGTGAAATTCGCCCGCACATTTACAGAAAATATAGAATTTTCTGCTGAAGACGGCTCCCGTACAGATCCGGATTTTCTCTGCGAAGTATTTGAAGCGGTCATTGATGCCGGCGCTAAAACGGTGAATCTTCCGGACACGGTCGGCTACGCGATTCCCGAAGAATTCGGGAATCTGGTTAAATATGTAATCGATAATACGCCCAACATGGACAAGGCGATTTTAAGCGTTCACTGCCACAATGATCTCGGCCTGGCAACGGCCAATACACTGGCCGCCATCAAGGCCGGGGCCCGGCAGGCGGAAGTTACGATCAACGGTATCGGGGAACGGGCCGGCAACACATCACTTGAAGAAGTTGTGATGACATTAAATACCCGTCCGACATACGCGGATGTCACCACCGGCATTCAGACAAACCATATCTATCAAATCAGCCGCCTGGTCAGCATGATCACCGGCATGATGGTTCAGCCGAATAAAGCCATTGTGGGGGCCAATGCGTTTGCTCATGAAGCGGGTATTCATCAGGATGGTGTTCTTAAAAACCCCATGACCTATGAAATCATGAAACCGGAAACCATTGGTTTAACCGCAAACAAAATGGTCATGGGAAAACATTCCGGAAAACATGCCCTTCTTACGCATATTAAAAACATGGGTTACGATTTATCCGATGAGGAACTGAAGGTTGTATTTAAAAAGTTCAAATCACTGGCCGACAAGAAAAAAGTGGTCATGGATGAAGATCTTGAAGCCCTGGTCAATCAGGAAGTACTAAGAACTTCCGATATCTATTCGATTACGTACCTTCAGGTAACCAGCGGTACCACAGTATTGCCCATGGCTACCGTAAAAATGCTCTTGAACGGTCGCGAGGTTGTCGGTACCGGAAGCGGTAACGGGCCGATTGATGCGGCATTTAATGCGGTCGCCAAGCTGACCGGCACAAAATCGCAGCTGCTTCGATTTACCATCAGCGCGTTGACTGGCGGCACGGATGCCCAGGGTGAAGTAACCGTCCGGCTGAAAGAGGATAAATGCATTGCTTTGGGACGCGGTTCAGATCCGGATATTATCACCGCCAGCGCGTATGCATATGTTAACGGCTTAAACCGGCTGGAGTATCTTAAAATGAATCCAGCGTCAACTGCCGGCAGCTTGTAGTTTGGATGGCCTCGTAAAGTGAACAACGCAATACAAAGTACTGCATTTTTCGTATGACATCATGAAACATCAAAGACTAAACAGACCTGACAAATAAAAAAGGGGGGCTTAAAAGCCCCCCATTTTTCAAATATTTTCGAAATTATTTAACTCTAAAATGAGCCCTTCTGTTATTTGCCCATGCATTTTCATTGGCAACTGAATCAACCGCGCCAAAAATTACAATTTCCAATCTTGAATCATCAATACCTTGTTCTACCATATACTTGGCAACACTCTTTGCCCGCTTGACGGCCAGCTTCTTGTTGTACTCTACAGATCCCCGAGAGTCACAGTAAACCTCAACCGCTACAGACGCAACCGGATTTGATTTCATCCACATAGCCTTCATGGTCAGCGTCTGCTTGGCTTTTGCATCTAAGGCCGCTGAGTTTAGACCAAAATAGACATCTTCATTGATAAACTCCGCTTTTGTTAAAGGCGTTGCATCAGCCATTGCCGACGTTTTTTGGGCTTCGGCAGCGGCCGCTGCTTTTTGGGCTTTGGCAGCAGCGGCTTTTGCCTCTGCCTTGGCTCCTGCTTTAGCTTTCATGGCTGCTTCTTCGGCAGCTTTGGCTTCTTTAGCAGCCTGGGTTTCTGCGGCGGCGGCTTCTTCAGCAACCTGGGCCACTGCTACGGCCTTGGCTGCCATAGCAGCTTCTTCAGCAGCCTTGGCCTCGGCAACAACCTGGACCTCGGCAGCAACCTGGGCCTCGGCAACAGCCTTGGCTTCGGCAACAGACTTAGCCTTTCTTGAGGCTTCAGCCTTTGCCACTAAATCTTCTTTTATATCTTTTATTTTGGCAATCCACTCTTCCTTTGCAGCCAATGCTTCCTCGCTGATACTGCCTTCTGCCATTCCTAACTTCAAATCTTCATCAGCCGGCCGGGTCTCGTGCATCCATATACTCCAGACCGATTTCTTAAACTCATACCCCGGGACGGTATCTTTTAGCAGACCGTCTTTATATACCGATACACCTACACCGGGAATATAGACTATATCAAATTCTTCATCGTCTGTGATCTCGCCTGCAAAACAAGCTTTAAACTTATCAACTTTTTCTTGTATTGAACTTATATCGCCCCTGGGCATTGAGTTTCTAAAACCGTTATTGAACGCTTTGGTAATATTTTTACTGCTGGCAAAAAAATCATTCGTCACATGCATTCTGATTGCCATAGCTTCATCTGCATCCTTTATTTCTGCAGGATCTGTCATTGGCTTTGTCAGCCAGAGACCAGCGACATAAACGTCATTCAAAAAAGCCTCTCGAGTTCCGCCCCCGTTTAAAAGCAAAATTGTTTTACCGAAAGTCAATGTTTCAGGAAAATCAATTTCATTAATTGTTCTCGCCGATGACACAGTTACCAACATTAAAACAAGCATCAGCGCAATTAAAACTTTTTTTAACATAACACACTCCTTTTTTTCATCGTTAATTATGTTGGTTAATGAACTGAACATTGTTTATAATTTTAAATCTAATATCATATTTCAGCGTTATTGAATAGTTTTTTTTATTTACAAAACTATATCCTTATCGAGCCGATCAAATCACCGACCTGATCAAGATTTTCTTTTGCCATAAACGAGTCAATACCTTCAATAATATCAATGGTCGCCCGGGGGTTAACGAAATTGGCGGTGCCCACCTGAACCGCGGTAGCACCGGCGATCAGAAACGCAATAGCATCTTCAGCATTCATAATCCCGCCAATGCCGATCACCGGGATTTTAACCTCACGCGCCACCTGCCATACCATTCGGAGGGCCACCGGCTTAATGGCCGGCCCGGACAACCCGCCGGTAATATTTGCCAGCACCGGCCTGCGCTTTGCTATATCAATCATCATTCCGGTGATCGTATTAATCAGGGAAATTGAATCCGCACCGGCTCCCTCGACACTTTTTGCAATTTCAACAATGTCTGTTACATTCGGAGAAAGCTTCACCATCAACGGCTTTGAAGTTCTTTTCCGAACACTCTCGACCACCTCTGCAGCGGCATCACAACCCACGCCAAAGGCGATCCCGCCGGCTTTGACATTGGGACAGGAAATATTTACCTCAAGGCCTGCCACATCATCCAGTTCATCGATCCGTGACGCCAGGTCCGCATATTCATCCACGGTCTTGCCGTAAATATTTATAAAAATCGGGGTTGAAAAATTCTTCAAAAAAGAGAGTTTTTCATTTACAAATGCCTCAATGCCGATATTCTCAAGCCCAATGGCATTTAACATACCGCAGGGTGTTTCAATAATTCTGGGCGGGGGGTTCCCTGGAGAAGGCAACAAAGAAAGACCTTTTACAATAATTCCGCCCAGCTGATTCAAATCAATCAACTCATCAAATTCCCTGCCGTATCCAAAGGTTCCGGATGCCGTCATGACCGGATTTTTAAGATCCACTCCACCGATATCAACGCAAAATTTTCTGTCTCTCATATTCCGTACAGTTCACAATTAAAAAGTTATCATATAACAATGCTTCAAACCAATACCCATCGGACATCATATCAAAATAAGCATTTATTCCGGCATTATGACAGTTCATATATTGTTAACAGGTCGCATAAAATTCTCTTGACGAAAATGATGCCCGCTTATATTTGAATCATTTTAATTCATTTATATAATATATAAACAACAAATCGTCAAATGATTGAATCCAAATGACAAGCGTTAATCAAACATCCTTGCGAATAGGTCTTTTAAGTTACCGCAGTAATCCGCACTGCGGGGGGCAAGGGGTATATATTAAAAGCTTAAGCCGCGCTCTTGCTGACTTGGGCCATCAAATCGATATCATTTCAGGCCCCCCCTATCCGATTCTGGACCCGGATATCAAACTGATTCAACTGCCCAGCCTGGATCTTTATAACCCGGATGATTTATTCCGTATTCCCAAAATTTCAGAGCTTATGAATCCCACGAACCTGATCGAATGGCTCGGCATCTCCACCATGGGATTTTCAGAACCGCTCACTTTCGGTATGCGCGCCTATAAATACCTGAAAAATAAGTTCCACAAATATGATATTATCCATGACAATCAAAGTCTTTCCTATGGCCTGTGGGCAATCAAAAAGAAAATACCCACCATCGCAACCATTCATCATCCGATTACAGTCGACCTGGATATTACAGTAAAATCCGAGCCGGTTTTATGGAAAAAATTAAAACATCTCCGGTGGTATTCTTTTTTGGGAATGCAAAAAAGAGTCACCAAAACACTGCCCCATATCATTACAGTATCTGAATGCGCACAAAACGATATCAGTAAAGAATTTCGTATTCCGAAAGACCGGTTCACAGTCATTTCCAACGGTATCAACACGGATCTCTTTTATCCCATGCCGGAAATCAAACGCCGGAAGAACCGCATTATCGTAACAAACAGCGCGGACACCCCGCTCAAAGGACTTTATTATCTTCTGCTTTCCGTGGCGGAAATCTCTAAAAAAACAAAGATCAGACTGATTGTGATCGGAACCCCCAAAAAAAACGGAAGAATTCTCCGTCTGATCAAAAAACTGGGAATCGGCCCGTTTGTCACCTTTACCGGCCGGATCAGCGACGAGGAATTTGTCCGGCAATATGCCAAAGCGACCGTGGCCGTGATCCCTTCGGTATATGAAGGGTTCGGCTTGCCTGCCGGGGAAGCAATGGCCTGTGGGGTTCCTGTGATTTCCACAACCGGCGGGGCTCTGCCCGAAGTTGTCGGCGATGCCGGTATCCTGATCCCGCCTGCTGATCCGGCGGCATTGACAAACGCTATCACAGAAGTTTTAAACAACCCGGACCTGGCTGATCAATTGAGTGAAGCCGGGTATGAACGGGTTCAGAACCATCTAACATGGAACGCAGCAGCCCGGAAAACGGTTGAAGCGTATCAAAGAGCAATCAATGATTACCGTAAAGTTTGAACGTTTAAATATTCAACCAAAAGAAAAAATCTTAGACATCGGATGCGGTTCCGGCCGGCACACCGGGGAAGCATCCCGATTTAAAGGTGTGACCGTCATCGGCGCGGACATGAACTTTAACGACCTGATTGAAACCAGAAACAGGCTGAACTTTATCACAAACTGCGGCGAACACGGCGGCGGCGAAAGAGGCATATCTGCTGCTGACATCACTTCACTTCCCTTTGAAACCGAAAGTTTTGATCATGTCATATGTTCTGAAGTCATGGAACACATACCGGATGAATCCATAGCAGCCCGTGAACTCGTCCGGGTTCTCAAGCCCGGGGGCAACCTGGTAATCAGTGTTCCAAGATTTTTACCTGAAAAAATCTGCTGGATGCTGTCGAAAGAATATTATAAAGCAAACGGCGGACATGTCCGGATTTATAAAAAAGAAAAAATTTCATTACTGTTTGAAGATCAGGGACTGCGCAAACAGGGATCTCATTTTGCGCATAGCCTGCACACACCCTACTGGTGGCTGAAATGCCTGGTCGGCCCGGGCCGGGATGACTCGCTGCCCGTAAATCTCTACCATCGCCTGCTGACATGGGATATTATGGAAAAACCCAAAATTACCCGAAGCATTGACAGGCTGTTTAATCCGATACTCGGCAAAAGCCTGGTGCTATATTTTAAGAAGGCATCCCCTTGATTATCAAAATGATTCCCTATCTAAATTGTTGGAGTTTAAACCCACTTCTACCCTCCCGTGATTTACAATGGAAACATCCCGGTTGTAATCAAATCCAGGATCAGTATAATTGGTATGACACCGGGTGCAGGTGTTTTCATTAACAGAAAGCATTCCAACTCTGCAGTCCGAACCCTTTTGGAGATAGTCATTGAGAGTGGATTATCTCCTCTCTGGCAATAAGTAAGTGGCTAACTTATTTTCGCTTGTCTGACATGGACTCGAGGAATGCCTGAAGCATGGTGGGGAATTGATGAGCGGCCGCAATACTGTATCTCGTATCAAGCATGGTTTGATTTTCAGTAGCCAAAAAAAATATGAAATTCCAGCTTTTTTTCAAAATTTAATAGCGATTCGAAGATCTTTTTTAAATTTGGCAGCCACAATATATAGAATACCCCCCAAATCAAAAAACCGCCCCACTTTTATCGATAATGTTCACCTCAGAAAAATTTTGCATTACTGTCGCTTTTTGCCACCATGCTATTATCGATGACGATCCTATGGAGGTGAGCAATGTTTTTAAAGTCTGCAATTGATGCTGGCTTTCCAAAGGTGTAGATAGAAAAATTTCGGCCCAAAATTACTATAGCAATCTGAAAGTTAGGAATTCGAGAGAGTAGAACCATTTGACAATTGTTATTGCAATAATCAAGGTGAGCCAAAAATTATATTCCCGGCATCGACAGAACAGTTTATTTATTGTGCTAATGTCGATTCAGGGTAATGATCTGTGTGATTCCGGCTTGGCCGCGTTAAGATTACTCCCCTTTAAATTGTGGTGGTCACTTTTCAAAAACCGTCTTTATTCCCTCCTGAAAACCCACGGCGGACTGGGCTAGCAGCACCTGGTCCGTATCCATATGCATCACCGCCTGATCCAGAGCGGAAGCGATTGCGTTAATGCTGCGTTTTATCATTTGGGCCGGGATCGGCGCTTTTTTTGCATAGGATTCGGCCATCTTCATGGCATGGGACATTAACCGGTCTTTTTCAGCGATATCATCGAGAAAGCCCCAATGGACCAAGGTGTCGGCATCCTCTTTCTCCCCGAGAATGACAAACCGTTTGGCTCGGGCCGGTCCGATCAGCCGGACGCACAGAGGCAGGCTGATCCAGCTGAGGGGGATGCCCAGGTTGATTTCCGGAAAACCCACACGGCAATCAGTCGTGCCGGTGCGGAAATCGAGGGCGGTGGCGATACATGCGCCGCCGCCGAGGGTCAGGCCGTGCAATGCAGCGATTGTGATCTGGTTCATTTCCATTAACGCGCGGATCATTCGCGGCCCCGTGTTGAAACTGCGTTGTCGGGCCAGCAAAGGGCCGTCGGCAGCAGCGAATTGCCGGGGATCTTTCAAGTCCGCGCCCAGGCAGAAATGTTTTCCCGCGCCTTTGAAAATCACCACCCGGGTTTCCAGATCCGAGTGGAATGCTTCGGCCACCCCAATGATTTCTTCCATCAAATGCATGCTGAGCGCATTTCCCTTTTCAGGCCGGTTAAGGGTTACCGTGGCAATATGATCCTGCTTGTCAATGAGAAGAGGTGGTGAATTCATCGGCTGGCCTCTGTTATTTATATAGTCATGTTTTAAAACTTTTTACGCTCTTAAGGTGCTCGTGCATATGGTATCTGTTTGTTTATTGCGTCATCAATCCTTCCGGGATACTGACATTGGGTCGTCCGGTGGCCCTTAGAAACAGTTCCGTTTCAAGGTGGATATCTTCCTCTTCCCCGCTAAGACACTGTTCATAGAAGTTAAATTTGATCAAGGGATCTCCCACATAGTTTTGACGCATTTCATCCCTTGCCAGGTCTTCCATTATTGTCCGACCCAATGCAACGGCTTCTTCCAGGCTGTTGCAATTTTTTCTGGCTTTTGGGGTGAACAGATCAAATGTATTGGATCCATTGGCCCTTATAAGGCCTTTATACGTCTTGTCCACCATGCCGATCACGGAACCGACCGCCACGGAAACATCATATCCCTCGGGTAAAAGCGTGTCAGTGTTGATATGTTCAAAAGCATGGGGCATGCAGGAGTGTGCCGGGGCTCCAAGCCCAACTACGGGAGCGGTGAGGGTTACCTGCAGATCAAGATCAATCCTTGCCTGCCTGCCATTATTTGAGGCATTGTACCAACGGGGTCCCAGGCCGTTAAAAAATTCCTTATCCTTGCCGGAAACAAAAGCTACTGTTTCAAGACACAGTTTCTGCTGAATATGATCATTTACCATTAGGGACAGCGCTTCTTCGCTCATTTCCATGTACTCGGCAAAAATCCTAAGGGCCAGACGGGATGCTTCCGGGTTTCCCAAACAGAATTCACCGCGGGCCACCCTGAGATCGGTGGGGGTTAGAGCTGTTCGGAAATAGAGCCCTTTGGTTTCCTGTTCAATCAGGTTGTATACAAACAGCCCATCGTTTTTGATCCACAGATTATATTCACTGATAAGTTCCGGCGATCCGCTTTTTCGAGGGCTGTTTTGAATAAAAAATGAGCAGGGATTGGCTCCTTTGCATGGCACATATCTGATGCGTTCCAGGACACTGGTCAAATGGTGAATGATTCTTTCATCCTTATCCGCCTGAACACAAAGGGGAATTACCCGGCGAGGGCCAACCCTGAGATTTCTGCGTTTTTCCACATGTATCAAACTGTCTCCACCCAGTCCTATCGTTCGGACCTGGGCGGCTTCCACGTGGGTTTCCCATTTACCGACCCTGGCCCCTTTCTGGGAAGAAATTTTAACCCGCCCATTGGAAAGAATGGCTATATCCGTAGTTGTGCCACCCATATCCACAATCAGACATTCATCAACTCCGGCCAGGTGTTTGGCTCCCAGGATACTGGCTGCGGGTCCTGAAAGTAATGTGTCTATGGGGCGTTCCACAGCCATGTGCGCAGACATCAGGGTGCCGTCACTCCGGACGACCATGAGGGGCGCTTGAATCTTATAATCCGCCAAAACCTTCTGGCAGGACCGGATCAGGTTTCTGATTATTGGGATCAGCCTGGCATTCAGCCAAACAGTGGCAGCTCTCTTGATCGCGTCTAACCGCATGGACAAGCGGTGCCCCTGGATTACCGGCAGATCACAAAAACTTTTGATTTTGGCGGTTACAAGATCTTCGTGTTCCGGATTCCGAATCGAGAAAAACCCGGCTATAGCCACGGTTTGAAGCCCTTTGACAAACGATTTTAGTTTCTTGTCCAAGGTTTCCAGATCCAAAGGCTCTTGCTCATCCCCCTTCACTGAATGGCCGCCTTTAAGATGCAAAACCCGGGTTCCTTTGGGGATGATCTCAGGTGTTTTCTCATAACCAATCAGAATCAGCCCGGCTTCAGCGCCGGTTTCTTCAACAATGGCATTGGTGGCAAAAGTTGTGGCCAAAGATACCATTTCCACGCTGTCGAAATCCGGATTATTAAGGCCGTCCAGCCCGGATTTAATACCCGTCGAGGGATCGGGACGTGTGGTGGGTGACTTGTGCCGGGAAATAATATGGCCGGTAGTCTGATCCAGGAGGATTATATCCGTGTAAGTGCCTCCGGCGTCTATTCCAAGGGCAAGCCCTCTTGACCGACCCCGCCTTTTCTGAAAAGTTTTTGTTTTTTCTGTCATGTTAAACCTTTTTACTATCAGGGAAAAATTATTATGATAAGAATTCAAAAATTATCCAATAACCGTCCGGGAAAGATTTGCCCTGGAAAGATCAAGTATGAGAGCAACGTTATATTCAGTTTAATTCATAATGATTTTTGTATAGATCTCTGTTAAAAGGGGCCCTGCGCTTTGGACAATTTTGGCGCGGACAAAGCAGGCAATTCACGAAACTGATTTCCGTTGGGAAGATAATACCTGAAACCGAATGCGTTGGAACCATTATATTACTATCCAAAAGCTTTACATTGATGGATGATTCCGAATCACCGATCAGGTCAAACAGTTTCTGTTGTTCTTTAATAGACCAGTTTTTAAGCGACCCTGGATTTTGCACGCCAAGCTTGCCGGGATTAAATGTCTTCTCAATGTATGACCTCACATACTCAATTGCTTGTTGCAATGCATGATCCTGAATGGCATCTGCCCAAAATTGCAAAAAAATATCCGTTTGGCTCTGTCCCCATTCATAAAGTTCCATGCCGCAGGTTGCGCACGCTAAAAAGACACGCTCCGCCACTTCAAGGTTAATTCTTAGAACCCGGCTTTTAAACTTGACCCCTTCAATGATCACATAGTCTTCTCCTTTTTCATCAATGTAAGCACCGCGGATCATTGCTTTGGGATGTGCATGGTTATATGCCTCTTCACATAAAGCCCTGAAATCGGTTTCCAGATCCCGGCTTTTTTGAATGCGCAGTTCTTTCATCAGTCGGTCTACATCGATTTCAAATGGTATTTCATTTAATATAATGGGTTGGGTCATCATAGAGAATTTTCTCCAAGGATTTCAGCCGGCCTTCATTTTTCCTGGTTGTTGGCGGTTAAGGCCGAGTCAAAGGCATCATCCGGCAGTCCTCGTGGATATAAAATATCAGCTGTTATCTTTTTGAAGGTTTCTTGTAATTCATTTAATACCTGATCTAAGATTTCCTGTTTCGAAGGGTTTACAAATTTCCTGATCGTAATACCGACTTTTTTAGGGACACGCCATCTTGATATTTTGCCGGTAAACTCTGACGTTTCACCACGGTAGTATTTAAGAACAAGGTCGAGATGATTGTTCAAATCGATGCTATTATCCCGATAGCACCGTTCAAAAAGGGGTTTGACAAACTTTCTTATATATTCGTACCTTGCATTGCCGATTATTCCCGATAACGCAGAGACAAGAATAAACATGAAGTACGGCTCCCAGCCATGCGTCACCTGGTAGTGAACACCGAGTCTGTCGATCAGGCTCTTATTCTTGCTCCACGCAATGAGCCACGGCCGGACCCCGAACCACTTGATAAAATCACTCTCAACGACCTGTGCAATATTCTGAATTGATATCAAATCCGTTATTGAAAGAAAGCTTCCACATTTCCTGCAATGCAAGGTGTCCGTATCTATCCGAAGATTCTCTAAATTGCGCGTACCCCCCTCGCAGTCCGCTATGGTGTGGAGTTCCGTGAAGCACCTGTAGCACAGTGCGAAATACAATGCTTTGATTCGGTCTTCGTTCATAGGGCAGCGTCCCCCAATGGTTAATAATTTTAGGATACTGCAAAGTGCGTGCAAACAACTTATTGAAGCAGAACGTGCCGTCGGGACTATATCAGCTGTTGAACGCTAAAATGTTTGTCAAGCCCCTCATCAAGGTGGCAGGCAATTTTTGTTTGCTCAATTCCGTAAACGATAACATTTATTGTTAGCTCTGTTTTTTCTACTGTACCGGATAGTTCCCCCTTATATCGAATTTTTTCATCAAAAGAGGTAAGGCTGAAAAATAAGTGATCGTTTCCCTCAATACCAAGCATTCCCTTAATGTGGCCAATCAGCTTGCAGCCATCGTTTTGAAGGGAGGATGTCAACTCCAGCAGAAAAGTGTCGATTTTTTGTTGCAGCACGCCGGCCGGGATTGGATTTTTAAACGTTAGGCTCTCTTTTTTAGCACAAACAGCCGGATGCGCCTCAAACATTATGCCATTCACATCAGATCCTTTAATACGGCCTCGAGGTTGACTTTCTCCTCTGCCGAGATTGCCGTAATCTTTGCTTGAGAATTTAATTGACCAACGCTTTCAACAATAAAATTGATATTCTTGTTATCCACCTTATCGGTTTTATTGATAGCAACAATTTGAGCCGCCTGGATCTGGGACGTTAGCAACGGGCTCATCACCTCCAATAAAGCTTTATAACGGGATGCGTCCACCACTGTAACCACCTGTATGCCTGCGATATCCGGAATTTCACGGTTTATGGTATCCACGATATCACCTGCCCGGGCAATTCCACTCGGCTCGATTATGGTCAATTCCGGGTGGAACAGTTGATCCAGTTTTTTTAACGTAATAACAAGATTGACAGACAGGGCGCAGCAGATACATCCGCCAAAGAGTTCCTGGACTTCCAGCCCCTCTTGCTTAAGGTATTTGCCGTCGATCCCTATCTGGCCAACCTCATTTTCTATGATTGCGATGCGCTTTGAAGCACCTTTCAGGCTTTTTACAATCTCCAGCAGCAGTGTTGTTTTTCCGGAGCCGAGAAAACCCGTAATAAATAACAATTTCAATATTCCATATTCCTTTCGGTTTTATAGCTCTAAACTAATACAAGTCACTGCCGCGATAGCGGATATGAACCAAGCGCTTCCAATTTCTTCTTGCTCATGTGTGGGGCGGGTGGCAAAAATTACCTGCTACCACCCCTCCATAAATAGCTGACACGTTTATCCGTTTCGCCTGTTATTGCAGTCTCTCCACAGGGTTGTCTCCAAGGGCTTCAAAGTCCTCTTTGCTCATGTATTGTCCGGTGGGGAGATACTCTCCCATAACTTCCTCTAAAACGGCCGGTGAGGTCGCTTTCTGGATAGCGTTATCGAAACTGGGTGAAACCATCATGTTTCTGATCATGATATTACCGTCATTGGGATGGTTATAAGGTTCAGGCAATGCATCACCGTTTTCAGGCCATTTAAGCCATGTTACGCCTTTTTTCAGGCTGGCGTTGTCCGGACGGTCCTCGGGAAGGCTTATAACAATTGTGTAATAGTCGTTATCATCAAGGGGGACTTGTTCATCATAAACACCGTCGCTTGTCCTGGTGGTGACCATTTGTTCCATGGTAATTATTGACCAATAGCGCATCTGTTCGCTGCCGTCAGGCATTTTAGATACACGATTGTAAGTTTCGGCGTATGTCGGCATTTTACCGCGCAGAACAAGGACATCGCCGAACTCGCGGCTGATGGATGTAAATACGTAATGACATTGTTCATTGGAGTACTGTCCTAATTCAACAGGAATAACTTCTTCACCGCCGCACGCACCAAGGTAGAGGCATTGAACGGCATAGGGAACAGTGAAGGCTTTTGTGAATTTCAGGGGAATTTCGGACATTCCGCCAAGGTCATTATTATCCTGAAGTATTTGGGCATGGGTGGCATATGGTTCCGGACATTCCATTCCCACTGCTTCATATTGTGCACATACTGCCTCTGCAGTTGTCGGCAGACCGCGCAAATAAAGATATTGTTCAGTGCCGGTCATGTCAAACCCCTTGTCCGCAACATAAACGCGGTACCACAGGTGTAATTCCTCTACTTCCTGGCCTTCCACACCTGCATAGATTGTGTTCGGTGCTAACATGCCAGGATCGGTGGGGGCAACGGCGTTCACAACAGTAACGGTATAGGTGCTTTCTTTATCAGAGTTACGTTTTGCATCCGGGAGATAAGGGTTGTCTCCTCCCTCGTCAGGTATTATTTCAACATCATCAAGCGCATTCACTGGAGCGCGGTTTACCCAGTTATATGCATTAAAAGACATGTAGCGGGAATGAGGAAAAGTGCCAGTAAACTGAAGTGTGGCACCTTCCGGAATATTGACCGTGGTGGTCCAGTATGCAGCACCCGGATCAGGGAAAGCTATATTGATGCCTGTATCAAAGCTGCTAGTTTCCATAGGTTCCGACCAAAGGCATGTCTGGGTCGGGAATTCTCTTGTTGCCGCCATTGCAGCAAAGGGCGATATCAGTAAAAAAGCAAACATCAAACAAAAAATAATACAACCAATTCTTTTTTTCATAATAAATTCTCCTGTTGTTAATTGTTATCATCGCCAACCTTTTACATTGCGCCAGCCAGAGCCGTGACTTCCACAACTACGACGCGTTTAGGCGCCATTATCATCCATTATTGAAACATCATTTTTTCGATAACTCGTAGTTTTTACCGGTTTCAATCATTGCACGAAAGTTCTCCGGCTTGATTGCACCGGGAACAGTACAACCGGTGGACAGTATGAGTCCGCCATCGCCGCCGACCTCGTCGATGACTTTCTTGCAATAATTCTCAACTTCTTCAGGTGTGCCCAGCGACAGCAATGTGGCATGCACATCAGAGGAAATGCACAGATGGCCTCGCAGTATTTCCTTGGCAGCAAAAATATCCGTCGTGCCGTCCAGATCAATGATAGCGGACCCTTTAGGCAGTTCTTTAAAATACGGAAGATTCTTGATCCAGTTTGTATCCAAATGGAACCAGGTGACAATTCCCTCAGACCAAAAGGCATCTACGACCTCCCTGGCATAAGGCCACCAAAAGCGTTCGAAAACATTCAGAGGATATATGGCAGCGCCGGCTCTCTCCTCAGTGCAGTTACACATATTAAGGCCGGTAGCCTGGCAGATCTCGATACCCATTTCTATATATTGCTGCATTGAAGCCTTCATTGCCTTGTCCACGACTTCAGGGTGGTAATAGATGTCTTCCGTTAAGCTGACCATTGAACGAGTCAGCGAAAGCTGGAAAAACGGGTGAGGGTACCAAACCGGGAAAAGTGGTGCAGCGCCTCTTTCCTGATACTCAACAAGACCCCGCATCCCGACTTCAAGCAGTGTGGTTTGAACATTATCAGTCAATTGAGTCCCTTCTTCAGGACTAATATTGTGTAGCCGTGGCACCAGGTGCTCCATAAGATACGGATACAAGCCTATTTCCGTGATGGTATCGTAATCCTCGAATTTTGTGTTCTCCTCCTCAATTGTCTGGAGTTCCGTCACGCCTTCATCGACACCCGGTTTTCTTATTTTAAAATACAGGCCCAGTTCCTCTGCGCTAAGGGGTGAACCGATAACGCCATCCCATCCGCCAAATGCATCGAACGCTTTAATTTCGGCATCCAACTGATCTTGTGCCGAAGCATAAACTTTAGCAGGATCCAGGTTCATAAGGGTTGACGCCGCCGCAGTGCTCATTAGGGGGGCAACCGGGACACGATCCGGTTTCTCCAGTCTGATTGCGCTCCATAATCTTTCTTCCGAGGTCATCGTTTCTTTTGCCATTTTACTTTCCTCCTATTTCCTTCATGCAATAGTCCACACCTTCTGCCGCATCTACGGTGTGAAAATCAGCATTGATGTATTCTTTAACCCTAGAGGTTACGACACCTCCCCCGACCATCATTTTTAGTTTGTCCTTCAGACCGGCCTCCTCAAGCATTTCAGAGGTCTGTTTCATCGCGTCAAACGCGCCGGTCATCAGGCATGAAAATCCGACAAAATCAGGTTTCACCTCTTTGACCTTCTCAAATACCCGTGCAGGCTCCACATCAACACCCAGGTCATCCACCAGGAATCCCTGGGCTTTGAGGAGGGCTGCCACGATGTTTTTCCCCAGGTCGTGTATGTCGCCTTTCATTGTCGCCAGTACGATCCTGCCCATGGCTTCCGTCGGTCGCGCTTTGCTCAAGGCCGGTTCAAGAAGAGTGGTGGCCTCTGAGAAAATCTTGGCGGACAACATCATTTCAGCTAAATAATATTCTCCCTTTTGATAAAGTTCACCAACGACGGTCATCCCTTCACGGCATTCCTCCAGGAGCTGAATCGGATCATCGTTATTATCGATCCTGCGTTTCAGCGTATCCAATACCTCATCTCTTTTTAGCTCAGTCAGAGCCTTTGACAAATTTTCAGACATTTTTACGTTACTCCTTTCGTTCTTATAGATCGTTATGCAAAACACACAACTCACTGAAAAAATTTTTATGCTGCGTTTTTATACTTGATATTTCTTCCACTTTGATTAAGCGAAATCCGTATAAATTTTGTCCGGTTTCTCAACTTTGTATTTTCCCTGCCCGGAACGCTTTCAAGTAAGCCGTACAGAAATCATCCCTTCCGACTAAAGCTTCCGCGGTGATGATATTTGCCATCATTTTTTCATCCAAAGGATCTACGATGGCGCCGTCCAACCCACAGGCAATGGCCATTGCCATAAATGTCCGGTTCAAAAATTTACGCTCGGGCATTCCAAAGGAAATATTTGACAGCCCGCACATGGTATGAACGCCTTCAAAACGGGTCATAATTTCATTAACCGATTTTAAAAATTCCATTCCGAAAATCGAATCAGTGCTGATGGCCTGAACAAGGGGATCAACATATATGTTCTCCAGTTTGACATTCTTTTTCACCAGAGAATTGATTAACTTGTCTGCAACGGAAATTCTCTGTTCCGCTGTTGTTGGCATTCCATCATCGCTAACGCATAAGGCAACGACCTTAAAATCAGTTCCGGCAATTATCGAAGAAATAGGCTCGAATCGATTCTTCTCCAGGGAAATAGAGTTAATCATTGGAATTTTGTCGGTCTTTTCCTGATGAAAAGCCAGGGCCGTTTCCATGGCGGAAGGGTTCGGGGTATCTATGCAGCACGGGTTATCCGTCGCGTTCAATATATTTTCAATAGACCACTTAAGACACTCCGCTTCCTCGGCGACAAAAATGCCGGCATTTACATCGATATAATCGGCACCTGCTACCGCCTGGTCCATGGCCAGTTTCCGGAGCATATTATGATCCCGGTTTTCTATAACTGACTTCACCGTTTTACGGGACGCATTTATTAATTCTCCAACGATAATCATTTTATTAACCTTCTTTTGTTAATCTGGTTAGGATGGGTTTATATAAAAGAGAGACATCATGCCCATCTTAAAATCATCATGACCGAATAATCCAATCCGCATATTCCATCCTCCCTGTGTGAATTATTAAAACGATTTGGGCGGAGTACCGGCCGCCGGTTCATATTTACAGTTGCAAAACTAATAATGCAAAAGCTGTACCAAATTTTACGTAAACTTAATTTGGTAATAATTATAGCTTGTTAAGCGATTTGACGTGTTTTGGCGCAATGAATATATTGCTATCAAGATAACAATTATTGATATATCAATAATTGTTAAGGGAGGGGTCGATATTGGAAATTCAGGAGTGTTTTTACCCCGGGTTCACTGATGTTTGCGTGATTGATGGTGAAGGGCAGATAAAAGGCTGAGCCCGAATATCTCATGAAGAAATTCGCGTTAGGGTATCAACTGATTGAAAATAATAATGATTGTTTCAGTGTTTATTTGTTTTTCCGGGGTTTTGTATCCCCAGTTTTTTCATCTTGGAATATAGGGTGCTTGGCTTGAGGCTCAGAAGTTCAGCAGCACCGCCGGGCCCGTAGATTCTCCACTTTACCCTGGCGAGAGTGTCTAATATGTATTGCCGTTCCACATCTCCCAAAGCCAGTTGGCCGGCGGCCGGCGCTTTAGATGTCCCTGGATTCAATTCCGGTATGCGGAAATGACCGCCGGGACTTAAAATGGCCCCCCGCTCGATCACGTTCTCCAGCTCCCGAACGTTTCCCGGCCATTGGTATGAGAGTAATTTGGCCATCTCGCCTTCCGGAATTCCCTGAAACGATTTGCTCATTTTCTCCGCATGAATTTTAAGAAAATAGCAGGCCAACGGGGCGATATCGTCTCTTCTTTCCCGGAGAGGCGGCACAAAAATCGGGAAAACGTTGAGACGATAAAATAAATCGGAGCGGAATCTACCGGCGGCCACCTCGTCTTCCAGGTTCCGGTTGGTGGCGGTGATAAGCCGAAAATCAGATCGGATGGTTTCCCGGCCTCCGACCCGTTCGAACTCCCCGGTCTGAAGGACGCGGAGCAAACGCACCTGGACCTCCAACGGTAGCTCGCCGATCTCATCTAAAAACAGGGTTCCCTTGTCCGCAAGTTCGAACCGTCCGATACGGCGTTTGACCGCTCCGGTAAAGGCCCCCTTTTCGTGCCCGAACAACTCGCTGGGCACCAGGCTTTCCGGGAGGGCACTGCAATGAGCGGTGATAAAATCCTTGTTCCGGCGGTGGCTGCTCTGATGAATGGCCCGGGCCACCACCTCCTTTCCGACGCCGGTCTCCCCCAGAATCAAGACGGTCGAATCCGTCTTGGCCACGCTTTCCACCAGGGCCAATACGCGCTTGATAGCCTGGCTCACGGCAATAAAATCTTCAAAATGAAGGCTTTCCAGATGCTGTTCCTCAAAATACTGTTTTTCTTCATTCAATCGCTGATTAAGCCGCCTGATCTCCTCATAAGCCCGGGCGTTGTCAAGAGCGATGGCGGCCAGTGACGCAAAATAGGTAAGCGTTTTAATGTCCTGTTTTTGAAAGGTGCTTTCAAACAGCCGATTGTCGTGATACAACACACCGATCACTTTTCCCCGTAAGCGCATCGGAACTGAGATGAGGGATAAAATGGACTGCTCGGGCGTTCGGGGCCGGTCTCCTTTAACGCCTTGTAAATGGACTTTCCCTTTTTGGACGGACTCTCTTACCAAGGAAAGCGAATGTTCGAATTCCGGCTGAGTCACCTCGTCGGCAGTCAGGCCTTTTGAGGCCCAGAGCTCGATATCGGCGGCATTAGATCCACTATTCTTAAGAAAGATGGCCCCTCTTTCAGCGCCGGTTATTCGGTTGATGGTCGAAAAAATATAATGAACCACTTGTTTGGTATCCCGAATGTCCACCACTTCCCGGCCAAAGTTGAATATCTCGTCCAGCAGATCGGTTTTTAACCTCCTGTTCTTAATCAGGTCCCTTAATTCTGTCGGAATCAGGTTCTTGTCGATGGGCATGAGGGTTTTGGCCGCTTCGGTGACATAATCTCCGGCTTTGGACTTTTTCCCCAGCGCCATGTGATGGCGCCCAAGTTCAAGATTGGTTTTCGCCAGCTCAATCCGATGTCCGGACACTTCAAGAAGTTCCAGGGATTGCTTCAAATATTCGGCGGACTGTTTATTGTCTTGTTTTTCAAGCATTCCCAGATACCGATAAGCAACCCCTTTGTAACAAATATTGTCCATGCTCAGGGCTTTTTCTATTTCATTCTCAAGAGACAGATATTCCAGTGCAGGAAATTCACCGATTTTTATGGCCCAACACATTTCCAGTAATGAAGGCACCCACCTGATATTGTAATTTTCTTTTTTACTTATGTGTAAAGCTTTTTTAAGATGATTCACCGATTTCACGGGATTGTTCTTTTTAAAATAATAGTATGACAAAAAATATGAGGACCAGCAGATTTGGTAGGCATTATTGGATTTGGCACCATGCTCGGCAAAGTCACTAAGGTATTTAAAGGACTCTTTGATTTTGTTATTCATTAAAAGTATATAGCCCATGTCCCCGGATGCGGAATGGGCTGTGTCATAATCGTTGATTTTTAAAGCATGTTTGCGGACGCCGTCCATTATGCCGAGCCCCTGGGAGGTCTGGCCGATATTGGCATAGGAAAAACCCAGCAATACTCCCACAATCAACGATAACCGGTGATTCGGGTATTTTTTGGCAAACAAGGGTTCATGCGCCTCGTATCCTTTAACCACCTCTTCGAACCGACCGGAATGACAATGATTAATAATCACACCGGTTAATAAGGACCGATCCACATCCGGATCGTCAAGATCCCTGGCTGTTTCCCTGGCGCGATTATAAAAATTATCCGCTGCCTCAAAATTCTCGCGTATCCATTCGTTTGAGGCAAGATGCAATAAAACCAAGGAGAGCAGTTTAAAATCATTGCTTTTCTCTGCTTTTTTCAGGGCTTTATGTAAATAAGGAATCAGCTTGTCATAATTGCCAATCGCATTATGGTCCTTCGAGTAACCAATCACCGATTCGATGAACATGATATCGGCTTCTTTACTTCTCAATTTGCCAAGGTCTCCAATGGCTTTATTGTAGTAAGCCTGAGCCCTGGCGGATTGCCCCTCTTTTCGAAAATAATCCCCGGCCTCACGAAGTAGCTGGCAGCCATCCAGGTCGTTTGCAATATGAAGCAATTGATCTGCAATGGCTTTGGCCAATCGACTTTCCTCGGGAAGGTCTCTTATGGCAGTTTCTGCAATTCGACGGAGAAGCGCATTCCGCTCATCCTCTGGAATGAAATCGCGCATTCGCTCTCTCATGCCGGGATCGGAAAAACGGTAAATATCAATGCTATTTTGCTCCAAAACCCCGAGTTGAGTGTTTTTTTCAAGTACTTTCAGGATGAAAGACATCTTGTTTCTGACAAGCTCCTGAAGCCAGTCAATGGAGAAATCCCCCTCAAATAAAGCTGCCACGCCCAGGATCCGGTTGTCAATGTCGCCCTTCGGCAATGTCTGGCTGCCCTCCGGCATCATCTCCTCCAAAAGTTATCGTATGGTTATTGGTGATTGTTATAAGATACTTTATTCAGGAGAGAGGCGTCAATTCATTTATCGATATATCGATGTTTAAATATCTAAAAATCGATTAAAAAGGTTCCAATCAAAACCACCAAATATACAATTCGTTGAAAATATAGCTAAATTAATAAATCAGCCCGGGTGGCACATTCCTTGCTCTAATCACTGTCATGAAGGAGCTTAATCATGCTGCGGATTGAAGAGGCGTTCCCGAACCATATATATTCTGCCTGAAACCAAGGCCGATTGTTTGATCAAGTGGTTCTCTGGGGATCTGAGATTTTTTCCTGATGCGTGATTAAACATAAACTTAAAAAAAATTGCAAAAATGGAGGTATTAACATGCAGGCTTTTGAAAGCACTGAGCAGATGTATGACATTATAGGATCGTTGTTACGAGAGATATTGGCGGATGAGACGATTGGCACCAAGTACAGGGAATCGGACATGATTATCAAATACAACATTTCCGGACCCACGGGTGAAATATGGGTGACCAAGGAAGGCGAGGTTATTTGCGGTGCAACAGATAATCCGCTGGCTCCCTCAGTTGCAATGACCCTTTCAGGTGACAGCTGTCATGCATTCTGGATGCAGGAACTGTCCCTGCCAATGGCGGTGGCCAAAGGCAAGATAAAAGTCAAGGGTTCTTTGGTCAAAGTGCTCAAGCTTATCCCGCTTCTCAAGCCTGCTTACAAGGCCTATCCGGAAATCGCACGGAAATATGGAATGGCTGTCTGAAGGAGATACATCAAGAGAGAAACTGTCCGCACTTGACGTTGTTGCAGCCGGCTTTGACCCATTCAATGTATGGAGCAAAATAGCTAACAGTTTTTTTAAATAAGAAAAAGAGGTGGTAAATGTACATGGGGGTTGGTTCTTTGGATGTGAATGATTTGACGACAGTTTTGCCCGGTGATCTTCGTCCTGTGATCGATTTGGATGAGATTGCACGGATAATGGGTGCAAATGGCCGTCGTTTAAGGGGTTCGATTTTGCATGAAGTAACCAGATCTATAACACATGTAAAAAAAATGATGGCGCCGCAATGTGAAGCAGTGATCGTTCCTGTTGAAAATTGTAAGCGGGGTCTTGTGGTCCTTGCACAGGGAGCTGAACTTGCCAGCAGAAAACTGGCAAAAGCCCTCAGAGACGCTCAATATGCAGTCTGCTTCATAGTCACTTTGGGCGAAGAAGTGGATGCTGCAATTAAAAAGCACACGCTGGCTGGTAACGTTTTTAGCGGATATATAATGGACGCCATTGGATCGGCGGCTGCGGAAAATCTGGCTGAACAGTTCCACATGGAGACCGTAAAACGTCTGAATGGGATTGGTAAAGGAGGTACCCACCGGTTCAGCCCTGGTTATTGCGACTGGCCCATTACCGAGCAAGGGACCTTGTTTAGCGTTCTTGGGGAAAAACATGCAGGTGTCTCCCTGCATAACTCTTCTTTGATGATTCCGAGAAAATCCGTTTCCGCTGTTTTTGGTATCATAGAAGATGTTAGTTCCGGAATAGATCCATTTGAGCGTTATAACCCGTGCAGGAATTGTGGAAAAAAAGACTGTGTTTCACGCAGGTAAAGAGACATTGCCGAAAAGTAATATTTTACAATGTGAATTTTCTTGGCACACATTCTGCGTTTATAAAGATTGGATTCAGGATGAAGGTAAAAATAATCTTAAACAAATCTGCGCCTGTGCTTGCGCGTAAAAAATCGAAATTTTAGATGGAAGGGTTTTAGCATGATCAGAGTATCGGTCAGAATGGTTGTTGCCCCTGAGAAGCAAGATGAGGTTCTTCTCAGATTGCGTGAGATTGCCCGAAGAACCAGGGGCAGCAAGGCTGTATCAGCTGCTTCGTTTATCAGGATGTAGAACAAAGACATTCGGTCATGTTTGACGAGGAATGGCGAAATAACACTGTAATGGAGCGCCATCTTTGTACACAGGATTATCTGCTTTTGCTTCTTGTGATGGAGATGTCCCTTAAACCGCCGGAGATCCGGTTCAGCACAATTACGAGTGCCGGTTTAGAGGTCATAGAAAAAGCAAGAATCAAAAAAGAAAAAGTTGAACAACCTGTACGGCAAAAATTGTTTTGAAAAGCCTTCCCCTTAGCCAGGCGTACAAAAAAATCATAGCCAGGCGTACAAAAAAAATAGATATTTCCTGGACCCGATTTCACGACTATCAGAGCATCATTCAAAATAGTTTTAAGCCCCAAAGAAAATTTTAAATCACTTGTAACTTCAGAGGAAGGAAATCATAAGATGAACAAAAAAACGATACTGATCACAGGCGCTGCATCGGGCATTGGACGGGAAACTGCATTATTCTTTGCCAAAAAAAAATGGTTTGTAGGGATTTTTGATGTCAACGAAGACGGTTTGAAAAGCCTTTCCGATGAAATCGGAAAAGAAAACTGTTTCACACAGGTGATGGAGGTGACAGATCCTCAGAGTGTAAAAACGGGCATTGAGGCTTTTGCACAACAAACAGGCGGGAAACTGAATGTCCTTCTTAATAATGCGGGGATTCTCAAGTTCGGCCGCTATGAAAAGGTCAACCTGCAGGATCATCTTAAGATTATCGATGTCAACGTCAAGGGCTGCCTGAACTGTATATACCATGCCTTTGAATATCTTAAAGCTACCCCGGATGCCCGAATCATCAACATGTCTTCAACCTCATCCGCTTACGGAATCCCCGAGTTATCAGTATATTCCGCAACCAAACATGCCCTTTCCGCAATGACGGAAGCGCTGGATATTGAATTTGAAAAATATGGCATCATTGTCTGCGACATCAAACCGCCATATGTAAAAACACCTTTGCTGGATAATCCAAAAGAGGTTTACAGCATTAAAAAGCTGGGCATCAACTATGGCCCGGAAAGAGTCGCTAAAACAGTCTGGAAATCAGCCCATAGCCGTAAATTGCATCGAACGTTCGGCGTGCCTCAACATTGCTTATATTTCCTGTTCTGGCTGATGCCGTTTATCAGGCGATTTTTTATAAAGACAGTAACGATTTCCGGCAAAGCCGCATAAACACCACGGGTTTTTCATCGAACAGGCTACAACCGACAAATTATGTATATTTCAATAAATATAACTTTAAAAAAATCATATTTTTTTTACATGGTAACAATCATGGCAACTATCAAAACCTCTATTGATCATCAAAAAAACCTTACCATTAATATCATCAAGGGCGATCTTGATCTCAGAGATATCTCTGAGCACTTTACCGATTACTACAGGGGCAAGGTAACGTCAAATGTCATATGGGATCTTACAGGTGCCGATTTAGATAATTTCCCATCTGAAGATGTTAGATGCCTTGCAAAGATTGGTAGAAAATTTAGCGATCAGAGAAAAGGTGGCAAGACAGCTTTAGTTACACCTCATGATCTTGCTTTTGCCTTAGGGCGCATGTTTATGGTTTTCGTGGAAATGGAAAATTTTCCTGTCGGCGTAAAAATATTTCACAAACGTGATAAAGCAATGCAATGGATATTTGAAGGCTAACCACAACTGAAGATATAGACGCAGCTTCGAGAAACACAGATGGAGCGAGATATATTAAAAAAAGCCATGGCCATCTTCAGCAAAGCACCGAAATGAGATATCAATTTATCGAAAATCATCGCTCCAGGTTTACGGTGAAGAAGATGTGCCAGGTCCTTAAAATATCTGCGAGCGGGTATCAACATTGGAAGACAAAGGAACCGTCTTCCCGGCAAATCAGAAGAGATCGGTTAAAAAAGCGCATCTTTGAACTATATGTGGAGCATAATGGCATGGCCGGTAGTCCAATGATCACAGCCGACCTTAATGATGAACCTGAATTTTTTAATGTCAGCCCCAACACAGTTGCCCGGTTGATGCGAGAAATGAATTTGAAATGCAAAACTGTTAAGAAGTTTGTTGCTACAACTGATTCAAAACATAATGGGCCTGTTGCTCCAAATTTATTAAACAGGGAATTTGATGTAAAAGAGCCGAATACAGTATGGGTAAGCGACATCACGTATTTAAAAATTGGCCGTAAATGGTATTATCTATCAGTTTTTATGGATCTTTTTTCCAGGTCCGTAATCGGCTGGGATTTAAGTGATTCACTTGAAAGGTTTTCGGTTATCAAGGCCTTGAATAAGGCTATAATGCGTCGCAGGCCGGGTAAAGGTTTGATGGTTCACAGCGACCGTGGCATCCAATATGCCAGTAAAGATTTTAGAAAGTGCCTTAGAACCCATGGTTTTGTCCAAAGCATGAGCCGCAAAGGTAATTGTTGGGATAATGCTGTTGCAGAATCATTTTTTCATACATTGAAAACACAATTAATTCATCATATTCGTTTTAGTAGTGTTGAGGAAGCTGAAAGAATTCTCTTTAAGTATATTGAAGTTTATTATAACCAGAGAAGAAAACATTCGGCCAATGGCTGGAAAGCGCCTGCTCACTGTGAGCAGGCATGGCATGATCTGAAAAAAGTGGCTTAACCCGGATTACAGTTTTTTGGGGAAGGTTCAAATCGTTAAAGTCTATTTTTTGATTGTAAAAAACAGCTCAACTTAGCGTTGTTGCAGGAAAGAGAAAGGAGAATTAACATTATGCGTAAAATAACAATACTTCATTTGGCTTTGATCTTGTTTATCAGCCTTGCAGTCACTGTGAATGCACAGACAGTTCAGACCCGCATCGGTAAATTAACGTTTAGTCATGATTTTGAGAACGGTTACCCATCCGATGAGACTGTTGTAAAGCTTTATGATGAAATGGACTTTCAACGTGCTTGCCAAGCGTATCTGTGGGGATTGCCTCTTGTGTCAATTGCAGAGTGGCAACACGCTCATGAAAAAATATTCGGTGCTGGCGACGGTGATTTTGTTATCTATACAACCTATCGTGACAAACTGGGGATAATAACCGCAAATGCGACCACACCTTATGTGTTCGGTTTTGCGAATTTGTCGAAAACCGGACCTCTTGTTTTGGAGTTGAAACCCGGCCCAAATGCAAGTGGGATATCCACTTTCTGGCAAAAGGCTATCACTGATGTTGGTGCAATGGGACCGGACCAAAACAAAGGTGGTAAATACCTTATTCTCCCTCCGGGCAATGATATGCCGGATGTCAAAGGTTATTTCATGGTGCGTATGCCAACTCAAAATGCCTGGTTTGGTTTTCGTTCGCTCGAACCGGATTTTGAAACTGGTTTGTCCTGGATTCGAAGTATGAAAATGTATCCCTATACAAAGAGGAGAAATCCTCCTGAAACAAAATTTATCAATGCAGACAACAAAAAATGGAGTCATGTGCAACCAAGGGGATTGGTCTACTGGGAACACCTTTCAGAAATAATCAACAATGAAGTTGTACAGACGCACGACCGGGTCATGATGGCAATGCTGAAAAACCTTGGAATTGAAAAAGGTAAGGTGTTCAAACCGAATGACAGGCAGAAAAAGATTTTGATAGAAGCTGCCCTTGTCGGTGAGGCTATGGCAAAGGTCAATACCTTTGATAAACGCTTTGAAGATGTTCTGTACAGGTCGGATGCACACTGGAAGTATGTCATGGTCTGGGATTGGACACATGAAACCGAGTATTACCACCAGCTTGATGAACTGGCTTCCTACACTTATGAAGCTGTGGGTATTGCCAAGGCCATGGACACCAAGGAACCAGGTATCGGTCAGGCTTTCCTGAGTACTTATAAAGATAGTAACGGAAAATGGCTTGATGGTGGTGAATCCTATCGTCTCCATCTGCCTCAAGATCCACCCATGAAGCAGTTCTGGTCGATTACGGTCTATGATACCGATACCCGCTGTCTCATCAACAACAAGCAACAAATTGCAGATCGATCATCACGAATGGATCTGCTCAAAAACAATGACGGTTCTGTTGACATTTACTTCGGCCCCAAAGCACCGGCTGGCAAAGAGAAAAATTGGATTCCGACCGTACCCGATAAAGGCTGGTTCACGTACTTGCGCCTCTATGCCCCGACTGAGCCTTACTTCGAAAGGAGTTGGAAGTTACCGGATATTGAAAAGGTTGGGAACTGATGAATGTTCATCTTTGCCAGCGAACCTGACCCGTCACCTGACACGAGGGATGTCAAATTTTTTGTGTTGGGTGAACTTCTCCGTTTGTTAATAACTGTTATAAAAAATTATTGAAATTTTAAAACAGGAGGGTAACTCATAATGATAAGATCAATTATTGTGATAGTATTTATTACTTTTTTTATAGGGACTGCAGTAGCATCTGAACGTCCCACAGATGCCCAGCTTCATGCATACAAAGTCGTGCATCATGCAGAGTATCTGAAGACTACGGCTGCCCAGGCTGGTGGCACCAACAAGCTGATACATACTACGAAACTTCCAACAGAGGGAACCGACCCGGTTGTCACACCTGCACTGGATCACCTCTATACCAAGGCGGTGATTGACCTGACCAGCGGACCTGTAGTTCTTGAAATCCCGGAGGTTTCAAAAGACAGATACTTTTCAATTCACATTACTGATCAAGAGCATTATACCATTTACGACGAAGTTCGCCCTCTTGGCAAGTATGTGTTTATTCGCAAAGGGAAAAATATAAAAGTGCCGGAAGGTGCTAAAGCAATCGAAAGCCCGGGCGACTATCCTCATTTATTTATCCGCACCCAGCTCTTTTCTGAAGATGATAAGCCGAATGTTATTGCCATACAGAAACAGATAAAGCTGACAGGGGTAAGGAAAACTTTAAAATTTGATAATGCAATCAAATTTACTCTCAATACACATGACATTTATCCGCAAAACAAGGGTATTTTGGCCTCGGTTATGGATTATTGCGTTGAAGATCACAAAAAAGTTTTCGACTTCATGACTAAACTGGGCGAAACAGGAAAAATAAAATCTAATATAGGGCTCTTCGGCCCCATTGACAGCGACGAGCCTCACAGCAACGATCCGGTTTATAGAGCTTCTGCAATAGTCGGTCATTTGGGCTTGCCGGCAAAGCATGCCATCTATATTCCTCGATTCATCAATTGCCAGGGAGTTCCCCTAAACGGTGATAATACCGAAGTATTCACCCTTCCATATGAACCTCCCAATGTTAAAGAATTCTGGTCGATCACCCGCTACAGCGCAATTACCAGAAATACGCTACCGGGGAAAAATGACGTTTTCAATGCCTACAATACCCAACCGGATAAAAACGGAAACATAATCATCACCTTTAGTTCCAAAGATCCAAAGGATGGCTCCTATTGGATGCCCGTCAATGCAGGAGATCCCTATTATTACGTCATCCGGTACTATGGCACGGATCTTAATAATTTGCCTCCGGATGCTTGTGATTAATTTCTGAAATAGGCTCATGTAGCAATAAGACATTTACATAACCAAATATTCCACTGGACCAGTGTGATCGCGGCCGGTGAAGACAATGTTATGCACATTCTTCTGGTATCTTTCTTTCTTCTATAATTTGAAATGGCAACATATTGAGGCTTGTTCAATTCAAGAAAAATTCAGGATATCTTGGTGGTATCTCAGTTCTATTATCATTGGCGAAAACCTGTGATATGCCTTTATAGGCATAATAATCCGACACAAGAGTCAATGGGATCTCCAACCATTGCATGAATTTATTATAAAATTCAACATTGCTGATTGAACTGAACCGCTACGCGGAAAATACAGATCCGTTCGTCCTGCCCAATAAACCGTAATTAAAATCATTTCCGATTATCCAACTATCAATTACAATACCTCCTTAGTAAACGGAAGTCCATTTCTTATAACCTTATTAAGGA